>JANPGY010000015.1:0-36941 GCA_031424175.1 Sphingomonadales bacterium | reverse complement strand
CAAGCATCGCCGCCGTCACGTTAAACGCAAGGCGGCCCGCAGGACACGCTTACGCGCAGGCTCGGCGGGCAGCGTCGGCAGCGTGTCGCCGATCGCTTCGCCCGGATCATAGACGCGGAACGTTCCCGACGTGTTGTGAATGTTGGTCACCTTGTTCGGGATGATCAGCCGCTGCCCCGCGGTCAGCGTGCTGCCCGCCGACAGGCCATTGGCCTCGGCGATCAGATACCACATCGCCCCGTCGCCCCACACCGCCTGGGCGATCGTGCGCAGCGTATCGCCGCTGCGCACCGTATAGGCCGTCGCCGCCGGGCCCGGATAGCCTGCATTGACCGGCTGGTAGTTCTGGTCAAAATCCGCCGACGCCACCGGGCGGCCGAAGCGAAAGCCGCCCCGCGTCGCCCCCGACCCCGTGCCGCTCGCCGCCATCTGCGCGGCATAATCGGTGAGGTTCGCGCTGCGGCCGTTGTTCCCCACGTCGCCGATGCGCTGGCCGTTGAAATAATAATGAAGCTGGCGCGGACCCAGCACCCCCTTCAACCGCTCCTCGCGCACCAGCACCTGGCCATAGGCATCGCTCGCAAAACTCACCACCCGGTCTGCCGCCGTATCCGTCAGCGTCGCGATATGGCCGTTCACGTCATAGCTCAGCCGCGACAGCCCCGGTGCCCAATGCCCCGTGTTCGGATTGGCGGGGTTGGTCGCATTGATCGTGATGCCCGACTGTTTCGCCTCGTCCCACCAGACACCAAAAAAATGCGCGCCACAAATCCCCAACCGCACTATCGGAGTAATGCCATCACCATTGAGCGACCCGCGCGACCTGCAAAATCGAAGATGATATGCGGGCCACGATCAAGTCAAACTTTTTCTTATTCTGCTTTGGATATTCGAAAAAAAGGAACACACCTCCATACTTGCTATATCTAGAAAAATAGTATTTAATGTTTTGCTTTTTTTCGCACGAAAAAACCGCTACGTACTTTTTAATAATCACATATTTTGGCGGCAGCTCGTCGCAGTCTGATCGATTTAAATCTATGTCTCCTTCCGGGTTATTACCTGGAAAGCCACGCCTACCCTCTGTCATCGTCCAGAACCTAACCGACAATTCGTCAATACGTAAAATTACGACCTCGTTATCGTGATAGATTTGCGCACGAGAAGGAACCAGCACCGACGACCCCCGCCTATCCATAATGCGTTTCCATTTTTCTTTAGCATATACATTCTTGCCGGGAGCCATATGACCCGATTTAGCATGCAGAGGATCTTGGATTGCAACCCATGATATTAATAAAGATAATATCGCAGTGGCTCTCATACAACACGAGAGCGTCATCTTGCTTACCACCATAACTCAACTAGTGCCCATGCATTCGAGTAACATTGTACTTATTTAAGTCATACTTATTTACAATTGAAATAATCATATTCGCGTAATTTGGGTCCGTAGCGTACCCAGCTTGTTGAAGGCCATACGCAAATGCCTTCGTGTCCCCATTGGTCGCATAATTCCGTATGAATCGTGAATATCTTCGATTCTTCGTCAAAAATAAACCATGATCGATAAAGGAGTCTTCTATAGAGCTATAGCTTCTAAAGCGGTCATTTATCATCACCGGCTTTCCATTGATAACCTCCCTTGTCGGCATTGTTACATAACCATTAGCAATACTACCGAAATCGACAATACCAGACCTTTTGAACGCTTTTATGCCAAAGTAGTTATTTGCTGAGCCAATATGTCTGTTGCCGTTTGCAGATTCGATTGCTGCTTGTGCCAGTGTAATCGCAGCAGGGACACCAGTTTCTTTTTCAGACTGAACGGCATATGGAGCCGCATAGGTGATAAATTCAGCCCGGCTGGAAAACGTTTGCGGTCTGCTACTTCCCACCTTCGCAGATACGAGCTGCACACGAGGGGCCGTAACAACAATCTCATTTCCGAAGTTTTGATCGATATCGGCAAGCATATTTGTGAATGCCGGATCGTTGACGCTCATGTCGCCACTGTTGATAGACAGCGCGGTTGTATTCACGTCGAGCGTCGCCGCATGGGCAGTTCCAATCGGATTGAATGTATCAAGAACGGACTCGACGGACGGAAAGTCCACTAAACTTGGCAGGTCCGACAGCCCAAAGGCACCGCCTATCTCAAAATCACCAGCCGGGCTGTCACCCATATTGCCACCGTTGCCCGTGCTCTGAGCCTCGTCCCCCGCATCGCTGAGGCGACTGCGTTCGCCCCCAGCGATCCCCCTTGTCAGCTCATCCGCCACGATATTCCCCACCGTATTTGCGATAATCGACGGCAGGTTGGCGATGAGGGTATCGCCGAAGTCGCGGCCGGTGACGAGGCTTTCGGCGGCTGATGCGGCGAGGCCTGCGGCGGCGTTGGTGAACATCTGGCCTCCGGTCTTGCCGAGCGAGCCGACAAACTTGCTGCCGCCCAATGCACTGCCCACGCCCGCGGTCACCCCTGCCGATGCGACGCCTGCCCAGTCGAACCGGTCCTGCAGCCCCGTCGCAACGCCGATCCCCTGGGTGATGGCGCTCGACAGCGTTCCGCGCACCACCGCGTTCGCAACCTTCCCCGCCGCGCTGCCGAGCGGGTTGAACTTGGCAAGGCCCCCGCCCACAGCACCGCCGATCGCGGCCATGCCCACCGCTCCCCAACTGAACCTGTCCTGCAGCCCCGTCGCCAGCCCGACACCCTGACTGACGATCGAGCCGGCTGCGCCCGCAAGCGCGCCGCCGACCGCCGTGCCAACCGCTGTCGCTGTCGCCCCTGTGCCAAGGCCCAGAGCACTCGCAACGCTCGATCCCGCAAGCGGTGCCCCGGTTCCCGCCGTGAGAACCACCACCACCGCGATCGCCACCACCGCGAGCAGGATCGCGCCAAAGCCGCCGCAGCCGCTGCCGTGTTTTTGTGCTGGTGGCGGCGGCGGCGCGGGTTCGGTGGGCAGCGTCGGCAGCGTGTCGCCGATCGCCTCGCCCGGATCATAGACGCGGAACGTTCCCGACGTGTTGTGGATGTTGGTCACTTTGTTCGGGATGATCAGCCGCTGCCCCGCGGTCAGCGTGCTGCTCCCCGACAGGCCGTTGGCCTCGGCGATCAGATACCACATCGCTCCGTCGCCCCACACCGCCTGGGCGATCGTGCTCAGCGTATCCCCGCTGCGCACCGTATAGGCCGTCGCCGCCGGGCCCGGATAGCCCGCATTGATCGGCTGGTAGTTCTGATCGAAATCCGCGCTCGCTACCGGGCGGCCGAAGCGGAAGCCACCGCGACCCGTGCTCGTCCCCGTGCCGCTCGCCGCCATTTGCGCTGCATAATCGGTGAGGTTTGCGCTGCGCCCGTTGTTTCCCACGTCGCCGATGCGCTGGCCGTTGAAATAATAATGAAGCTGGCGCGGGCCCAGCACCCCCTTCAGCCGTTCCTCACGCACCAGCACCTGGCCATAGGCATCACTCGCAAAGCTCACCACCCGGCCCGCCTCGCTGTCCGTGAGCGTCTTGAGATGGCCGTTCACGTCATAGCTCATCTGCGACAGCCCCGGCGCCCAGCGCCCCGTGTTCGGATTGGCAGGGTTCGTCGCGTTGATCGTGATGCTCGACTGTTTCGCCTCGTCCCACCAGACATATTGATAATTGGTCTCGGTAGTGACCCTGCCCTCGACCGTCCTCACATGGGTGACGACGCCCTGATCCGCGCCTGCATAAGCGCTGCCGTTCCACAGCCTGTAGTCATAAATCTGGGTGGTCGTCTTATTGGTGTCGACGGTGGTATCGCTGGTGATGCGGTTGTCATTGTCATAGGCGGACGTGCGGTCCAGCTTGATCGTCCCATTGGCCGCATATTCCATGTACCGCGTCACCCGGCCAAGCGCATCACTGGTGCGGGAGGAACGCCTGACGCCACTTATATACGTGTCCTCGAGATAACCATCCGCGGTATAACTGTAGCTCTCCTTATGGCCGTCATAGCCATAGGTCGCAGCCGCCCGGTTGCCCGCAGCATCATATTCGATCGAAACACCGTCGCGCCCGGCGACGATCTTTCCGCCTGTAAGCGCGCCCATCGTCAGCACGAAGCGGTTTTGTGCATCATATTTGTACCAGAAGTCCTGGACTTGCCCGCTGCCGCCGACGCCATCCTGGTAAACGCTCTTCACGTTGCGCCGATTGCTGTTGGCATCATACTTATAGGTGATGACCGCCTTGGCGTCTTTGAACTCCACGATGCGGTTCAAAGCGTCATAGCTGATCGCCGCATTTTGATAGTAGATTGGGCTCGAATCGGTACTGTTATAGGTTTCGAGCGTGCGGTTACCATCATTGTCATATTCGAACGTAGATTTCATATGGCGTGCATTATCCGTCACGCTCCTGATATAGCCATTGTCATAGTAGGTATAGCTGATCCGCTGCCCCGCTGTGTTCGTCTGCCCTTTCAAATGACCCGCCAGATCGTAGCTGTAACCATAGTCGTGCGCACCATAATCGCGGCGCCAAACGACCCGGCCGAACAGATCGTCGTTCTCAACCTGAGAGACGCCCGCGGACGTGGTCGTGGTCGTCTGCCAGCCTCCAAAAGCGCCCAGACCCGAAGTCGAAATGCTATTCTTATCGTACCAGACATAGCTGTAGTTCGTCGTCTGGCCGCCAAAGGATCTGGTACTTGTCACCCGGCCCATGGCGTCATAATCGGTGGTTTCAGTCAGGGAGACTGACCCCTTCAATCCTCTATGCTCAGGGCTTTCAGCAAAACCCTGCAAAGCAGCAGCGCGGCTGAGTCCGCGGTTCAGCTGATTGAGCCAACTCGCTTTGCCTGCCGCGTCCGCATCACGATGTAAGACGCTCCTGTAAAGGAAATCCACATATTGATTATTGGTCATCGAAGCGACGCCACGTGTCTGATATTCCGCGCCGTTATATGCGCTCTGATATGCTTGGGCGAGCGTCGTTCCGCTCGCCAGCGCCCTCAGCCAATTTGCGAAGCCGTCAGGATCGGGCTGCCGTCCATATGCGGCATCATACATGCGATACAGTTGGCCTGCATAAGAATCTGTCTGGTCACCTACCGTTACATAGGACGAACTATGCCTGATGCGCCGACCAAGGGCATCATAGGCATAATAATCCTTGAGCTGCATCCCGTTAGAATTGCCACCGACCCGCATCGCATGATCGACTTCGATCAGGTTATGATTGGCGTCGTAAAAGTTGTTGGTCACGGCCCCGAGACCATCGGTGACCTGGCGCAGATCGCCGAACACGTCATAGCCATAGGTCGTCGTACTGCCGACGCGATATTCGGCCGTTGCCAATGCCTTGCTGTCGCCATAGCCGCTGCCCGCAAGGAGCGCCTGCGTCGTGAGATTGCCGTTGGCATCGCGCACCCCCACCGTACGGCCCGATATGTCATAATAGTAATTTGTCGCAGGTCGCGCCTTGGTCGTGACGCCCGCCTCGTCGGTGGCGTCCACCAGCGGATCCAGCTTCCGGATCAGCTTGCCCATGGTGTTGTAGAGAAAATTGGTGACGTTGCCGCGGCCGTCGGTCTCGCTGTCGATGTCGCCAAAGGCGTTATGGCTTTGCTTACGGTGGATCAGAAAGGATGAAACCGGAGCTGTGTCGAGGATCCAGCGGATCTCGTTCTGCTGCGTCGATGAACTGTAGCCGTTGCCCCGCAGGCCCTTATTGTAAAACGCCAGCGTTCCCTGCACATGCTCCGAACCGACAAGGGTGGGGAGCTGTTTACCGTTGGCGTCATATTGATCGTAATAAAATTCGATTGATCGTTCACCCTCGGATTCTGGAATCAGCTTGGATTCCGATACGTCCCATACATATCGGCCATCCACCTTCGGCAATTTGACCATTTGGAACGGGTCTGTCTTGCCCTTGTCGCGCCAGTAAAGACGCAGCTCGGTGCCCGCGGTCTGCTCGGGATCGAACACGACCTTGGCAGGAAGATTGCTCTTGGTGGTATAGCTGACGGTCTGCGTGCCATAGCCCAGTTGCATCGAACCACTTGCCTGGGAGACAATGGCCGAGTTCGCATCCGCGCCACTATAGGTTTCATATTCGAATGTGTAACCGTAGCTTTCGAACCGGTCCGGAACGAGGCCTGACGCATCATAATCCCAGTTGCCGCCGGCGCCGTAGCTGATCCAGTCGGACCAGATTCCATTCGAGCGATAACGGAGACGCTGAAAGTTGACCGTTTCGCCAGCCGGCGGGTGAAACGTCACCGTTTCGGGCTTATCGTAATATTGCGTCAGTTCCGATGGCTGCCCGCTGACGGTAAAGGTTCCAGAGGATTTCCCTCCCAAAAGAGTGCCGGCGCCGTCCCGCGGTTCAATCCAATATTCATAGGGCCCGGAAAAGCCGGTCACATCCTTTACCCAGAATCCGTTTTGCCAATAACCACCATTACCAATAAACTCGCCGCTCCATGTCGACGAGCCGACTGGGCGATAATGTATATAGAGTGAGGCAGTCGTATTGGGGAGGCCGGAAAGGATAAGATAGTCCGTCCCGCCCTCGCGCGTGAGCATCGCCTGTCCCGGGCCGTAGACGGGAGGACGATCCCCTAGAGTAAAAATACCGTTCCAATAAACCCATAATGAACCCTTCATATCAATGATATTGCCATCGGCATCATAAACAAAAGACTTCAGTTCCCAATTGTTACCAACGATGCCGGATGCATCGAAATTAAACCAGCCAGCAATCGCAGACCCATCCTGGCGCGTCATTTGGGCTGCTGTTCCGACATATTGATAGGGACCGGTTGATCCGGACGGCCGACCCAATATACGGATGACCGAAGTGTTTGGGTTTTCGTTCTGGAATTGAATTGTCGCAGGGCTCCATTGCGCCCCACTCAGGTTGCCACCACTCTGGGTGCCATTGGAACATGAGACTTGAGTCTGCGCCAGCAATATACGTCCGCCACCAGGCGCGTCCTGGTAGACAGAAATACGGGAATAGGTATAGCCGAGTTGGGTGTTTACCCCAATATAATTTGTATATTGACTTGCCGAGTAGACCGCCAATTCGTTAGAGTAGTCGATTATTTTAGGTGGTATCCATTCTCCGGCATCTGTTGAATATGCTGGGTAGTTTTGTTTTGGGAGCTGACCATGGCCGCCCCCACCACCGCCGCCAATGCGCCTGCCAGGAATAAACCGGTTACCTTCCAATATGACATGGATATTTCCCGCACCATTATTTGAAAAGTTATCGCCTCCGATATAAATAGACCTTATAGTATTTCCTTCAACATACGTGCTTATGTTCGTGTATCCGCCGCCTGACCCAAGGACCCGAGCCTCGCTATCGAAGGTATAAGCGCTGGCTCCAGTTGGTGCGGATGTGTTTGGATCGACGCTGACGTTACTGTCAAAATAGTTGACGCCGTCGGTGCTGTTGGTGTCTTGTTGAGCATGGATTGGCGGCGCGCCGGCATTCCGGCTGCTGACCTGGATCGTATCGATCAACTGGTTGCGGGCATCGTAGACGCTGAACGTTTTGGTGATGCCGGAATCGGCGAACATCGCGCTGGCGCTCTTGAACGATGCGCTCCCAAGATCGACGCTGCCTTTGGTCTGCAACAGCAATGTCGCATTGCCATTCGCGTCATACATATAGGCTTTGGTGATGCCGTCGTTGAGGTTGGTGCGCCACACCCGCCCCGCCTTGTCATATGCGGCAAACTCCTGCGCATTGGCGATGTTGCCACCGCCGTTCGTCCCGCGGGCGACAACTTCACCATAGCAGTTGTAAAAATTCTCGGTCGTATCCCCGACCTGTGCCCAGGTGCTGCCGCTGTAAGCGAGTACCTTCTGAGCCACTTGGCGACCGGCAATGTCGTACTGGATAGATTGCGACTGCAAGACGCCATTGCCATCCGATTTGAGGAGATAGCCGCTGGTCCCCGTGAGCCTGCCCATGATGTCATAATAATAATCGCGCCGGTTTCCGGCCGGATCGCCCGAACTGGCAAGACGCCCGCCAGCGCCATAGCTAAAGGTGGTTACGCGCGTTCCGTTTTCGACGGTACGCGTCGCATTGTTCAGGCCATCATAGCTTGTCAGCTGGGTGTTGGTGACGGAGGCCCCGCTATAATCGGTAAAGGCCGGCCCCGTCACACTCGTCTGACGGCCCATCTTGTCATAGCCATAGCTGGTCATGTCACCCGTCGCTTCCTGCTTGGAGGTTACGAGACCAAGGCCGTTATAGGCATAGGTGATCGTCGCCGTGACGGACCCGGTGACAAGCCCGTTGCCTGAAACGGTGGAGGCCTGAACATTGAGGCGTGACTCGGTCAGGCGGCGTCCGTTTTTATCATAGGTAAACGTGGTCGTCCGGTCGTTTATGTCATCGCCCGTAACGCTGGGTGGGTTCCCGCCCGCGGTCAGCGCTGCGCCGACATATCGATTGGCGTAACGGGTTTGGCGGGTAACATTTCCGTCTTCGTCGAGCGTCAAGTTCGTCAGATAGCCGCCCTGATCGACCTGAGCCGTTTTTTGGCCAAGCTTGTTGAAATAAATGAATATCGTTCCGCCGTTGCCGTCGGTCTGCTGAATGACATTGCCCGCCGCGTCATAGACATTGGTGACGGTAATGGCTTTAGATGAGGTAATATATTTACCCGCCTTCATGCTTCCAGTCGTCGCGCCCGCGACGGACGTCGTCAGCAGGCGATTGTTACGGTCATATGTAAAGCTCGTCTCGCGGTAATTGGCGGCATCGATCGGCACCGGCGTCGCTCTGTAGCTGGTGGCGGGAAGCGCCAGTGCGTCGCCGTAAATGCGCGCCGAAACCACATTGCCATTGGCATCATATGTCCAGGTCGAAAGCGTTCCGACCGGGCTCAGCTGCGCAATCCTGCGGTTACCCGCATCATAATAGCTCAGCGTCCGTGCGCCGGCCGCGTCTTTCACCTCGATCAGATTGCCATTTGCGTCGTAAACATAGGTTTCGACCGGGGTAATCAGCGTTCCCGAAAGATCCGACGGGTTCGTCGAGAGCACCGGATCACCGGTCTTTGACGTCAGCCGATTGTCCTTGTCATAAGTGTATGTCGTAATCCGCTGCTCGGCGAGGCCAAAAGCCTCTATCATTTTGGTGCGGTTGCCATTCGCGTCATACCCGAATTTGTTCGCTATCGTGGTTGACTGGACGGTTCCGTCGGGACGTGTCGATCCTACGGGCAAGGTTTCTTTTGTGAGACGGCCCAATTTATCATAATCATTGAAGGTACTGCCACCAAGCTTGTTGGTGACCTTTGTGCGATCACCAAAGGCATTGAGCACATAATCTTCATGAAAGCCTTCGGCATCCTTTACCGAGATTACCCGATCGAGTTTGTCCCGGGTAAAGCTGGTAACTGCATCGCTCATGGCGTAGCTGAACGTTGGTAAGGTCGTGACCGATCCGGTACCAGAAGGCTTGGCGGCCATCCGGCGGACGCTCTCCACGCCGCCCCCGATCGTGTACGAGGTCTCCGTAGCATAGCCTTCCGCATCGACCTGATATCGGACCTGATCCAGCTTGTCGTAATAGAAGAAGGTCGAAAACCCAAGCGGGTTGGTCACTTTTACGACGTTTCCAAATGCATCATAGACACGTGTTGTCGTTGCGTAAGAGCTTGACGTATCCGAAAGCGGACTCTGAACAGTTAACTGGTTGCCAGAAGCGTCATAGCTGTAAAGCGCTGTTGCCCCCCTCGCGTCAGTCGATGACACCATATTGCCGACGCCATCATAGGCAAATTTGACGGTGGCCTTGGCATTTGTGTTTGTTGACGTGAGGCCTGTCGTCTTTTCGATGATCCGGCTGAGCGTATCATAAGTGATTCTGGTTATCGAACCAGAACCTGTATTTGTAATCGTTACATTACGTCCGAATGAATCAAAATCATAATGTGTAACGATGCCCATTGCATCGGTGACATCCGTGACATTGCCGACAGCGTCATATGCATATTGGGTAACGACTGCATTCGCTTGAATCTCGCCGATCTGCGTTTTCAGGCTAGACTGGGTAACGCTATCGGCGACGATATAGATCGCAGCATAACGGATGTCTTTGACGATACGGTTTTTAACGTCATACTGATGCTCGGTTACATAGCCTTCAGCGTCCATCTCGTAAACGAGCCGACCCAGTCCGTCGAAAACGGCTCTGTTAACCCGGTCGTAATCTGCACTGGCGTTCGTCTTTACCCAGCTTTGCATCGCTTTGAAACTTTGGTCGCCCGTATCGGTAAATACGGTATTGTACCACGTCTGCTTTACGATATAGCCGAGACTGTTATACGTATAGGCAATAACATCACCGGCCACGTCGATGTCGAACGCTTTACGGCCAGCTGAATCATAGATCGCTCTCGTCGTACGGGTCGTGTCGCGGGCTGCAAGTCCAAGCGCTTTGATTTGCGACTGCACATAGCCCAGCGCGTAACTGTCAGCGGCCGTGATCGGATATCCATAGCTGATCGTCCGAACAACGTCGCCGGCCTTGTTATAAACAAATTCCGTCGGACGGGCATTCGCATCCAGGGTATAGCGAATGCGCCCTTGGCCGTCATAGACGATTATCTGGCGGCGATCCGCGCTATTGGGGTTCGCGGTGACGCTCGCAAGCAGGCTGGCCCAGTTTCCCGCCGCCCGGAGCTCCACGGTCGTCAACGATGCGTATTGCAGCGTTTCAACCGCACGGCCTGCCTTGTCGTATTTGATCTGCGTCAATGCGCCATCGGCGTCCAATGTGCCGATCTGACGGCACGCACTGTCATGGAAGAAGCGCGTTACGCGATCATTGGCGTTGGAAGTCGGGACCGTGAGCACGGTCGGAAGCGTCGATCTGAAACCAGCCACCGTTGCGGCGCTCAGGAGGTTGACATACGCGGTTTTGAAAATCAGTTGGCCAAGGCCATCATAGGCAAATTTGACGACGGCACCATTTGACGCGATCGTTTCGGTCAGACGTCCTGCTGCATCATAGACGTTCCAAGACCACAGATCTGCCTGATCGGCCGACGGTCGCACCGCCGAGAAAGCGACGTTGAGCGCATTGCCCTTCGCATCGAACAAGGTTGCCAGGGCAGCGGCGGTGATCGCATTGGTATATTCGATGGTTGCAACAAGCTGGTTTGCGGCATCGTAGCGATATTCGGTTAGATAGCCGCGACGATCCATATAGCCGGTTTTCCGCCCGGCCACATCATAGAAGACATAATCCTTGGCATTCAGCTGATCGACCGTCGCACGCAAATGCCCAAGAGCGTCATACTTATAGCTGACCACCTGACTCGTGGTACCCGCACCACTGACCTTTGCCGTCAGCTGCTGACCGAAGCCGTTATAAGTTGCCGTCGATTGTTCACCGTTGGCAAGGGTGGTGACTGTCTGACGTGTACCGTGATTTATCACAACGTTAGTCTTGTTGCCGGCAAAGTCAGTCGAGGTGATCAGGCGCCCCAAGCCATCATATGTGAACACCTCGGCACCAGTCCGTCCGCTTATCTGCCGACTGAGCAAAAGCCCGAATTGATCGTAAACATAGGTCATCACGGTATAGGACGAGGTCGTAAGACCGACACCGGCACTATCCGTCGCGCTGTAGGTCGTTACCGTCGAGAGATTGCCACGGAAGTCATAGACCATATCCGTACGCTCGACCGTTCTCCTGTCGGTAAGCGCGGTGACCCAGGCCATCATTTTCGCCTCGTCGGGCGCAAATTTGTCGGCGAGCGGGGCTACATCGTAACTATTCGCGGTGTACCGGAACGTGTTGAGCAGCCGCCATGTCGATCCCGTGGCGGTACTATAGCGATATTCGGTAACGTTACCCTCGGGACTGATGATGAAACGAAGATGGTTCCTTCCGTCATACACATAGCGTGTCGTAACAGGGCTTGACGGAACACCGGCACCAGAACCATCGGGATCGGGTTCGCGATAACGCGTCTCGGTGAGCAGCGCATTCGTCCTGGCGTCGAAAGTCCGGTAGATGACGTTTCCGGCGGCATCCCTGTCGCGCGTACGATTGCCGTTGGCATCATAGGTGTACCTCGTCACCCGTCCGAGCGGGTCTGTTATCGAAGCGATATGACCCGAGGCAGCGTCCCAGGCGTAGGTAACCGTCTGACTCGTTGCCGCGCCGCCCCAGGCTGTACCCGACACGGCGGGAGGATAGACGATCGATGCGATGCGTCCGGAATCGTCCGATATATAGTCAGTGATATTGTTGAGCGCATCGGTAACGCGCGTACGCCTGGCAACGCTGTAATCGAAATTCGTAACTCTGACATCGCCACTCGCCGCGGTCTCGGTAACCCGGATCACCTTTCCCGTGGCGGCATCGTAAAGAAACGCTACGAGCGCATTGGAACCGGTTTCCGCAATCGACGCAACCCGCTTGCTGGCTCCATCATAGGTATAGCTATATGTAACGACGCTGCCGTCGGCTACCGCGTTGTCCGTAGGGCTCAGGTCAACAGTTACCGTGCTCAGGCGATTGGATGTGTCATAGGTATAGCGAACACGGGTTCCCATGATGACATCGGCCGAGCTGTAGGTCGCAATCTGCGTCAGATTGCTCCCGGTATATCTGAGCGCCATATACTCGCCATTCGCATCGGTAATTCGTGTGAGGTTTTTCCCTGTGTAAGTAAATTGAATAGCCTGACCGTCTGCGTCGGTGCTGGAAACGATCCGGCCACCACTCAGGCTATCATAAAGCTCACTTACCCGACTGTCGCCATCAGTCCAAGTCCATTGGTTGGAGGCAAATATAATCCTGTCGATGGAACCGGCAGGATCCTTGAAAATATATGCAGCTTTGCCGGCATCATAGGTGAACACCTGCTCACTGCCGTCCCAGTCTATCCGCCTGATCGTGCTGCCCGCCGTGTTGATGGTTCCTTTCAGGCCCGAGACAGACCGTTGCGAACTTTCCCGCCAGTTGTCACCATTGTCGTCATTGAAACGACCAAGGCTGTTATAGGTACGTGACAAAATGATATCATGCCCGGCCCCGGTCAGGACCTCGTCCTGTTGCTGGATTATGACGTTACCGTTCGTCGCGTTGACGAAGAAATTGCTGCCCAGCAATCCAGCTGACGGGTTGCCCCAAAGTCCTTGGCTGCCCAGGGTGCGCGACGAAGTCTGGCCCAGACCGAAACTTGCCCCTGCAACGATCGCTACCATAGCCGCCCCCATCTTTCGCCCGCACTGCAGGCTTGTCCTGTTTTCTAAGTCCGCAGCTTTTGAATAAAGTTTAGGTTTTTTTAAAAGAATCCGCAGCTTGATCCGAGATCGACAGATCGGCATGCACCGCCTCGATCATTCCGCGCCTTCGATTCACGTTCATCGACCGAAGGCTTGACGCTCCAGTCCTAGCGGCAGCGCGAGCTGCTTGAACCGTGCACCGTTCCTCAGCGCGCCCGGCTTCTTCGTCAGCACCCGCACGTAATGCCACGGATCGTAGATCGTCTGATCGCGACCGTAACGCCGGTCATCCGCCGCCGAACGACTGGGCCGAGGCCGACTGAAGCATTGAAAGGGAAGGGGAGCGGAAGTCTCGAGCAGACGATGGACGTCTGCGCCTTTCGAAAGGCTCTTCCGATGACTGACATACTCGACCGCAATGCCGCCGACCGTCGCGCGACCGACCTCATGATCGCATCGCTCGCCACCAGTGGCACGATCAACGGTGGCCCCCAAGCTGTCTGAGACGCTGAAAGCGACACCCAACGGAGACCTCGAAAAAGAGACGAAACATTGCGCCGGCGAGTTGCAGGCAGCCGGCCGGTGTCTACAAGCTCTGGGGCACAGCTAAAGGCGATGGGTGAGTAACGGCTTATGATCAGAAGAACGGCCGCTCGCTCGGCGAAAATCGCCGTTGGCGCTATGATGCTCGCGGCGGGATTACCCGTATCGGCTGCTGCGGATGCTCAGGCAGGATTTGTCACAAAGCTCTTCATCGATGCCTGTGTTCCAAACATGAGTCAGCCTACCAAGATTCGGGCTTGGGCTGAAGATCACCACCTCAATCAGATCAGCAGCACTGCCGCGCTCGATGTTTTCGTCGGGTCCGGCGACCGAGGGGCGGCTTGGGCGGTGCCTGCGGCCTCGGGCAACTACGCTCTTTTCCGTTCGCGGTACGACAATGGCCTGTGCGGTATGGGTACAGGCCGCAGACCCGGAAGCCGTTGAAGCTCTCTTCAAGACGTTGATCCAAGGCGTAGCGCGGCCGGGACTGAAGCTTGCGGTCGACAAGGACCTGACATCACCGAGCCCAAGCGGCAAAGTGCGCACCCTAATCTATAACATTACGGCACCCGGGGCCGTCAGCAGCTTCGAATTCACAATGCAAACCGTTGAGCACCCCGGCGGCGCGTTTCAGGCCTCGATTCAGGTCGCGCGCGCTAGTGGGCGTCCGTGAGCTCTCGACCATGCGCCCTATTGCGGAAAATCACCTAGCCCATTCGGGCGACAGAGGCAGCCACCGCTTCGATCGGTTCTTGCCGGTAGCCGTCGGGCTGACAGCGTCAGCCTCCCGCAACGGCAATTTAGCACCCTGTAGCGCACAGAGGAGAAGGTTCGCTTTCCACCCACTTTCGCCGTTGATCTCGCTGATCCGAAGATCCGACCGCCGAAAGCGGATCAGCGGCTTTCGGGCGTAGAAGCGGACCGGCGGCAAGCGTTCAGAGTTTCGGACGCCGAGAGGCGTCGGAAAGTTGGCGATGCCCGAACCGCGGATCCGGGGCGCTGGTCTATGGGGCGTTGGGCAGGTCTGGGCACGGAGTTGTCTGCTGATATGCGGACGTATTCCAGAGCAGACGGTCTGACCGTCGCTTACACCCGTGCTACCTCAGCCGATCAGCCGTGACCGCCCAGCCCTTGATGCGCGTCGTGGAACCCCGCCGCGTAGGTCGGGAGCCGGGACACGTCGATCAGGATGGCGATCATCACCCCCGTCGCGATGAAGCGCGCGGGATCGAGGCCGGACTTGATGAGGAACATGGCGCGGAATGCGCCCTGTTGCCCTGTCAGCCCGCCGATGAAGCCGGTGAGCGCGCCGCCCAGCGGCAGCAGGTGCGGCGGGGCGGCGAGCCGCTGGAACCACGGTTGCAGCTCCAAAACCGCGAACACGATCATCAGCGTGCCGATCGTGACGCCGGCAGCGGTCGGGCCAAACGTGCGGCCGACCGCTTCCCAGGCGAACAGGCGCGGCGTGTCGCCCAGCTCGACCAGCAGCCAGGCTCCTAGGACGGCCGCAGGGATGGCGGGCAGACCGAAGCGGGCAACCATGCGCCAGTCGGCTTGCCGGTGCAGCAGCCCGCCCTTGAAGATGTTGTTGAGCAGGTGGACAGTCCCCGTCGCCGCGACCGCGACCGGCACGGGAAAGAAGATCGCGAACGCTGGCAGCAGCACGGTTCCCAGCCCGAACCCCGAATAGAGCGTCAGGCCCGAGGCGAAGAAGGCGACCAGGCCGACGATCAGGTAATCCATGCCGATGACCTCAATGGCGGGTGTAGCGTTGCAGGCTCACCCGCAGCACCACGCGCACCTCGTCGCCGGGGCTGCGATCGGTGACGATCGCGGCAGGCCCGGAGAGGCTGTTGTGGGCGTATTCGAGGTGCAGGCTCGTCAGCTTTTTCGTATTGGGCAGGTTATAGTTGATCCCGGCCCGGAGTGCCGTCTGCGTGGCGCGTTCAGCGACGCTGGCGATCCCCAGGCTCACCACGTCGAGCCGCGCGAACAGGTCGAGATCGCCCGTATGCGGCGCATCGAAGAGCGAGAACTGAACCATCGCATAGCCGCCGCCCACGTCGGAATCGCTGCCCGAGAAGCGCGAGTAGATCGCCTCGCCTTCAATCGTCGTGGCATGGCCGAGCAGCGGGAAGGTGTAGGCGATGTCGGTTTCGCCGGTGAGCTTGTTCCCCGTCGCCGCCACCCCGCCCAGCGGCTTCGCGCCGATCGCGGTGGCGAGCGTGAACACCCGATCGCGAATATCGCGGGTATGACCGACACGAACAGCAGGAAGATCGCGGCGACCGCGCTGACCCAGCGATGATATTTCCGCATCAGGATAGGCCAGCCCTTTTTCGGCCGAGCCGGGCCGCTCGCACCCGTTCGCTCACTATCGGACATGATCGCTCCTATGATGGGGTGGCAAGCACGCCGGACGGTCGCGGACTGGCAGCATGGCGCACCCTTGGCGTATGGCCGCGCGAGCGGCATGAAACAGGGGTTGCGCCATACAGGGCCGAGTCGGAACGATGCAACAGGTGTTTCAGTGACGGACAACGCCGATCGGGAATGGCTGTTGTTCATGGCGCAGCTCCCGGCCGAGCCGTCGAGCGCGCGCGTGGCGATGTGGCGTCGCCTGAAATCAGCGGGCGCGACCAGCCTTTTGACCGGGACGTGGGTGTTGCCGGCGCGGAAGGCGCACGCGGCGATGCTTGGGCAGCTTGCCGACACGGTGCGCGGTCAGGGCGGATCGGCCGCGCTATTCTCCGGCCGTCAGATCGACGGGGCAACGTCGGAGGAGGTCGTGGCACGATTCCGCGCCGATCGCGCCCGCGAATATGACGAGTTCGCCACGCGCGGTGACGGGCTGCTGGCGGAGATCGCGAAAGAGACGGCGGCGGGCAAGTTCAGCTTCGCCGAGCTGGAGGAGATCGAGGACGACCTTGAGAAGCTGACCGTGTGGCTCGCCAAGATCAAGGCGCGCGACTTTTTCCCGAACGAACGGCACGACCAGGCTACGGCGTTACTCGCGACATGCGGCGAGGCAACCCGCGGATTTGCCGAAACGACTTACGACCGTGATGGAGCGGCGAGCGACCCATCCGATTGAATGTCAAAGCCGGGTGCGATTGCGCGACGGGTCGCCATGCCTCCATCGCTCGGGTTAACGGCACCGCACCCACCACGGCCTCTTGATGTGCTGATCTAGCCGAGGACCGGCTTCGCCTCGACTGCCCTAGCCGCAACGCCGTCGCTCAACTTTCTTCCCTTGGGCTTCGCCCATTCCTCGCGCAGCAAGAAAGTTTCCCGACTGGCATCCTTCGCTGCGCTGCGGCCCTGCGGGTGCGGCGTCAGTCGTCCCCGGCCTGTCGATCGCCATCGAGGCCGCGATGGGCGCGGGGCTCGAAACCGAGGAAAAACAATCATGGCGACCATCGGCATCTTCACGAAGTCGGGCGACGAGTTCACCGGCGAGATCATCACGCTCAGCGTCCAGACCAAGGGCGTTCGCATCGTTCCCGAAGCCAATCGCAGCAACGACAACGCTCCCAGCCACCGGGTCTATGTCGACCGTGCCGCGATCGGCGCCGCCTGGGCCAAGACGTCCAACGAAGGCCGCGACTATCTCTGTATCAAACTCGACGATCCGAGCTTCACCGGTCCGATCTACGCCAACCTGTTCGACGACGAAGGCGAAGAAACCTACAGCCTTATTTGGTCGCGCCCGTTGCCTCGATAGGACGCGACCGCCCCGCCCGGAGCAATCCGGGCGGACAAGGCGCACACGCCGACCGACATTCTCGGTTGATCGGGTCGGGCCAAAGCCGGGGGTGAACGCGCTCCCAAATAGCGCCGTAGAGAACCCCGGCTTTGGTCCGGCCCGATTAGATCACCGACGCCGCCCAGGCGGGCGGCATCGGTGAACGATATTTGATGCGGCCGCCTTTGCTGGAGAACAGCAGTCGCCGGCGCTGGCCGCTATTGTCGATCAGCAGCACGCGGTGGTTGGCGATCGTCATCGCCGTTCGCAGATTGGCGATGCTGCGATCGAACCGGCGCCAGAGATCGGCCATCGGCACGTCATGCCCGCCCCGGCTGACGCGCTCGCTTACGCGCCCGATCGAGTGCCGCACATCGCGCAGCCCGATATAGATGAGGTTGACCTGATAGCCTGCGGCGTTCGCCGCGCGCATCAGATCGATTTCGCTGCGCCCCGTAAGCGTTGTTTCGATACCGAACGTCTGATGATGGGCGATTAGCGCCATGCGCTCTCGCACCGCGATCCGACCGCCTTGGATGACGCGCGCGCCGTCGCTGAGGTCAGCCGGGAGCGTGCGCGCGATATTGTCGGGGTTGATGATCGGGATTCTGCCGCCGACGGAATGATCAACGATCGTCGATTTGCCCGCGCCATTGGGGCCGGCGAACACCCAGAGCCGCGGCGTCACGCCAACGCTTGGACGAAATGCTCGCCGTTGCGGTCGAAATTGACCAGCTCGCGCTTGCCGCCCGGATATTCCTTGATGATCGCGTCGGCCGGGGTGTCGTCTTCGCTGTAATAGATCGGGAAACCGGCCTCCAGATGCGACCGCGCGACCGCGCCGTCATCGTTGAGCGCGGCGTTCTCGAGGATCGCCGCCAGCTCGTCGTCAGGGTCGATCGGTGTTTTCAGTCGCGTCGCCATGACCATTATATAACACGAATCCGGTTTTTGTCATCGGGTTTGCGGTGTGCGGGCTTTGCGCGCCCTGGGGGCCGCGCTCTATCTGCGCTTCGCTCCGACCGAGCCGCCTTTGCGTCTCGTCCCTGCCGGGTGACGATCGCTCGCGCGTAGGGCGGGCCAGGCCCCGCCCATGATGACGCCGGCGACGCCGGCGAGATCCATTTGCTTAGTCGGGGAAAGGGGCGCGCCGCCCCCTCTCCCCAGCAACGACAATCAGCCGGGCCGTGGCTCACTCGGCTGCGCCTCGCTGCGCCCGCACCAACCCGTCGGATTCTCGCTGCCCCCCTCACCTCCGGCTGTTCGCCACGAGGCAGGGTTGCAGGAGCGCCTGCAACCCGCAGCGACCTAGACGGAGAAGAGAAATGACCATGCAGCACATCCTTTGGAGCAACCTTGTCGCCAGCCCCCGCAACGTGCGGAAGGTCAAGACCGGGATCGAGAGCATCGCGGCCAGCATCGCCGCCGATGGCCTCATTCATAACCTTGCCGTGACCGCGCGCGAGGATGGCAAGTTCGAGGTAATCGCCGGTGAGCGCCGCCGCCGTGCGATCTTCCAGTTGGTGCGGGCAGGAACATGGGAACGCAGCACCGTCGTTCCGTGCGAGGTCTGCGAGGACGAGGATGCCACCGCGATCAGCTATGCCGAGAACGCACAGCGCGTCGCCATGCACCCCGCCGACGCCATCCGCGCCTTCGCCACGCTCGCCAGTGAAGGTCATAACGAGGCCGCTATCGCCAACCGTTACGGCTACGACCCCCGCGAGGTCCGCAGGATGTTGGCGCTCGCCAGCCTTAGCCCGAAGGTTTTGAACGCGCTCGCAGCCGACAAGATTGACGTGGCGACCGCACAGGCGTTCACGCTGACCGATGACCGAAACCGGCAGGAGAAGGTGTTGCGGGTCGCGCGCACCGCGCATGAGGTCCGGCGATTGCTGACCGATACCAAGGTGACGACCGGCCACAAGCTGTTCCGCTTCATCGGTGCCGATGCCTATGCCGAGGCTGGCGGCGGCTTCACCCGTGACCTGTTCGCCAAGGACGGCGAGGGGTATGCCGACGACCCCGCATTGGTTCAGCGGCTTGCCGATGCAAAGTTCGAGGCGTTGACCGCCGAGGCCGAGGAAGCGGGGTGGGGCGAGGTGCTGGCGTCCGAGCAGACTCCATATGAAACTTACCAGTGGCACCGGCTCTATCCGGACGATGGCGAGGGCTTTTCGGAAGGGGCCAAGGCGGGCGCGGTGTTGCTGATTACCGTGACGGGTGACGGCACCCCGGCGACGGTCGCCTATACCAAGAAGGCCAAGCGCAACGCAGCGAGCGGGTCGAACGGCAGCCCCCTCCCCCGCCCGATCTACGATGCCAAGACCACCGAGCAGCTTTCGCGGATCAGGACGACGGCACTTCAATCCGAGGTTGCGCGCAATACCCGCGTTGCCCACGCCGTGTTGCTCGACGCGCTGTTGCCGATGCTTCGCGGCAGTTACGCGCCATCCCATGCGGTGCAGCTTCGTAGCGGAAGCGGCATACAGGAGCCGGTGCAGATCTATGATACCAACAGCCTTGAAATGGCATCGCCGTTCGACGGGGTGGCGACGCTCTTTGCCGACATGCCCGATCAGGCGGAGGCGCGGTTCGACTGGCTTCTTTCGCTCGACGAGGATGCGACCGCGCGCTTGCTTGCGGCTTGCGCCGGAGGGTTGATCGACGCGACCGAAGGCAAGTTCGCCGACTGCAGCCGGTTGAGTTCGGCCAACCGTATCGCCCGCGCCGTTAATCTCGACATGCGCCAGCATTGGGAAGGCGGTATCGATTTTTTCGACCGGCTCGGCAAGAAGGCGTTGCTGGCAGGACTGACCGAGGCTTGCGGGATGCCCGCTGCCGACAATTGCGCCAAGTTGAAGCGCGGCGACCTTGCGCTGGCCTGTGCCGACCGCATCCCCGGTCGCGGGTGGTTGCCCCCTGCCCTTCTCACACCCGAGATCGAGTCGCAGCCTGACCACGACTATACCGAAGACTTCGGGAACAACGACGACGTGGACGGCGACGATGAGGGTTATATCTACGATCCGTCCAATGACGACGCGGAGTTTGCCGTCGCAGCAGAGTGACCTACCGGGGACGCCGTGAGAGCGGTGTCCCCTCCCCTTCCCCCGGCGCGCAGTTTATCGGCGCGCCGCTTTTTTGCGCGGTCCGGTCCGTTCAATGCCTGTGTGAAGACGCTTTTTCTTCCAGTACACGCCACGCCAGCGCCGCCGCCCTGCGGGCGTCGGCTCGCCCGTCTCTCCTATCGTCGAGCGGTCTCGCGCCCGTCCCTTGCAGGTCCGGGCGCGGCGTGGCGGGACCGCCATGCTGTTAAAGTCAAAAGGTGTTAGCGGTTACACTAGACGCATCGGTTACGCACGTTACCTGTGTCCAGTCGCTTTAAGGCGACACATATAACGCACTGAACAAATGCGGCGCATATGCCGCAAGTGATAAGCGTAACTGCACACTCACGCGCGACATATATGAGCAGCGTAACGCACTTGTGCAAATACTCTAATGTGTTACATGTCTCCTAACGGTTACGCCGCTCCAGCGTGAGGCGGGCAGCCAGCACGAGGGAGCCAAGGCCGATGCCGGTAATCACCATGTTGTCGTCCAAAGGCGGGGTAGGCAAGACCACTACCGCGCTGATCCTTGCAACGGAGCTTGCCGCCGATGGCGCAAGCGTCGTCATCATCGACGCCGATCCCAATTTCCCGCTCGCCAAATGGGCAGCGATGGACGGCAAGCCGGACAATATCGAGGTCGTCCAGGAGATCGACGAAGACGAGATTATCACGACGATCGACGCCGCCCGCAAGCGGGCCGACTTCGTGATCGTCGACCTTGAGGGCAGGGCGACCGCGCGCGCCACCAACGCCTTGATGCTTTCCAACCTGGCGCTCGTGCCGATTCAGGGATCGGCACTCGACGCCAACGAAGCGGCGCGCGCTTTCAAGAGCGTGCGGAGCGCCGCGACCGCACGCGAACGGCCATTGCCGTTCGCAGCGGTTCTGACCCGCGCGCCAGCGTCAGCGCGACTATGGCCGCGCGATCTGAAAGCGGTCGCGGCGAATCTGACCGAGGCCAATATCCCGATCATCAAGACGGCGCTCGCCGAGCGCGGTGCGTTCCGGGCCATGTTCAGCATGGGCGGAACGCTTGCCGACATGACCGATGCCGATGTCGGATCGCTGGCGAGCGCCAAGGCCAACGCCCGCGCGTTCCGCACCGATGTTCTCGCCATGCTCGGGAAGGGGGCTGTCACATGAACACCACGCCTGTCAGGGATCGTCGCGCCGGGATGGCGAGCTTTGGTGAAGATGACGACTTGCCACTCCCGACGGCCGCGCAGATCGCGGCCGCGAAATCGAGCGGGGAGGGGCTTGGCTTCAAGTCGGAGCGATCTCCGCCCGTTCCCGAAAAGTCCCGGATCGGCGGCAACGGCCGACCGGCGGTGTTTACCGCCAACTTCCATATCCGTACCAAACCCGAGGACCGCGAGCGGTTCGAGGAGTTTGCCTATCGGCACCGCCTCAGCAAAGGTGAGGCGATGACCCGGCTACTGGATCTCGCCGAGGTTCAAGAGCGCGCGCAGGACGGCCGCAAGAATGATTGATCGCCCGAGACGGGGCAGGGCGGTCAGGACTGTTCTGTGGGGCTTGGCACCTGTTATGATCGTCGCCGTCGCGGCTGCGGCGTTGCCTCGCCCGCTTGTCATTCACAATCCTTCTCCAAGCATCCCCACGGGCTATTATCGGCGCAGCGCCGAGCCGCCAGCGATTGGCCGGATTATCGCTTTCCGCGTTCCCGCGCCCGGCCGTGATTATGCCGCCGCCCATGTCGGTTATCTAATCCGCGAAGGGATCATCAAGCCGATCGCGGCTGTCGGCGGCGACCAGGTTTGCACCACCGGCCCCGATGGGTTGACGATTAACGGCATTGTCCGGGGACCGATCGTGGCCCGCGATCGGCAGGGGATCGAGTTACCGCACTGGCGGGGCTGCCGGTCGCTCCAGCGCGGTGAATTCTTTGTATTTTCGGACCGAATCCCCAACAGTTATGACAGTCGCTATTACGGTCCCGTGCCGAAATCCGACATCATCGGCACGTTCCTTCCACTCTGGATCGACAACACGCCGCCTGGAACGTGAGTGAGAGAGCTGAATGGACCCGCTGACCGTCGCCGCCATCTGCACCCTCATCCTGAAAAACGAAGCCGCGATCACCGCCGTCCCGCCCGGCACGAATTGCGCTGCGATTGTGCGTGATAGCCGCACAACCGCCGCACGCGCGAACACCCGCGTCGATGACGAGAGCGACCGCGAGGCAATCGGTCGCGTGGCCTATGCCGAGGCCGCCAATCAGGGCGATCGGGGGATCGCCGCGGTCGTGTATACGATCATCAACCGCGTCGGCAGCGGGCGTTTCGGGCGCAGCGTTTCCGATGTTCTCAATGCGCCGCGCCAGTTCGAGCCAGTGACGCGGGCAGGGGGAAGCTGGCGGGCATTACCGCCCGCACCGCCTGCCGCTCGCGCCCGTGTCGATGCGATCGTCGGGCTGGCCTTGCGCGGCGAATTGGCGGACGAAACCGGCGGCGCGCTCTACTTCCAAAACCCGAAGATCGTGGCCGCGCGCGAGCGCGTCGGCGCTGTCTCGCGGGGCCTTACCAACTTCGGCGGGCAGCGGCCGAGCGCGGTAATCGGCGATCACAGCTTTTATACCGGAGCGCGCATGGCGAATGTTCGCCAACCCACATTGCGAGCAGGCGCAGCACCCGCCGAGCAAACGGATTTCATCGCAGCTGGCGGCGACATTTTCGGACGCGCGACATCAACCGCGTTCGATCCCGCCGCCGCCCAGACAACCGACGACAACGCGCGATCGAGCATCGCCGCTCCGGTGAGTGCCGACAAAGCGGACGCGATCGGCGACGGAGAGCGAGGCCGGAGGTCGGCGCCGTTGGTCGCCGATCGAGCCAATGGGAGGCAGGCTTTGGCGAGTGCAGCCCCGGACGACAGTGGTGGGATGTTCGTGCGATCCAACGGGAAGACCAGCGCCGCGCCGAACTGACGTGCAGGCGGTCAGCTCGGCTTTTTTATCAATGCGCGGACATCGGCGAAAGCTGGGTCGGTGTCCGCTATCGAGCGTGGCACTCGCATCACCGTTTCTGCCATCGCATCGAAATCCGGCAGCTCGGCCGAAGGCGAGGGGGCCGTGTTCTCGCTCGGTGCAATCGGCAAAGGCAGGTCCAGCAACTCGCGCAAATCGTCCCGGTCACGCCCGCGGGATACGCGATCGTCGAGCAGAGAAACGATGCGCTGGAGGAACGCCGTGTCATCGGGATTGTCGCGTATCTCGGCAATGATCGCGCCGCCCAGGATGATACGCGAGCGGGTGGCGCGCCGACGACGACCTTTGCGCGCGAGAGCTTCGAGGCGATCGGCGCGCGCCTCGTTGATGGCAATGCGCCGCTCGATTTCGGCGATCGGTTCAAGGTCGATCGGCATCGCGTTCCACCGTTTGTTGTGCCAGTCGGACGTAGCAGACCGCGCGATGAGAAGTCGAGAAGGCTTGTAAGCTCCATGCAAATGGCGCACTTATACGTTGCTTCGCAATCGTGCGGCCTGGCGTAGCCCGGCACCCATCAACCGCGGGGCGCGTTTGAGCCAAGGGGCGAGCCCCTTAGCGATCCGGTGCCGGTGGCACGAGAGAGATTGGAAAGGCCACGGGGTAGTTGGCGCAGTATCGGTTCTCGGCACAGGTCATCAAACGATCCGATGGGCGCAGTGCGGTCGCGGCCGCAGCTTACCGTGCCGGTGAGCAAATGATCGACGAGCGGCTGGAAATGTCGTTCGACTATCGCAACCGGGGTGGGGTCGAACACCGCGAAACGATGCTGCCGGACGGCGCGCCGACCGACTTCGCCGATCGCTCGACCTTGTGGAACGCGGTCGAGGCGGCCGAGCGGCGCGCGGATGCTCAGGTAGCGCGTGAGGTGCAGCTATCGCTTCCTCACGAACTGTCGTTCGAGCAACGCCGCGAATTGGTCCGTGACTTCGTTCAAACCGCATTTGTCGATAAGGGCATGATCGCCGACGTGGCGATGCACGCCCCCGATACCGAGGGCGATCAGCGCAACTATCACGCCCACGTCATGCTCACCACGCGCCGTGTCGATGCCGGAGGGTTCGGCGCGAAGGCGCGGGAATGGAATAGCCGCGAGCAGCTTCAGGAGTGGCGCGAGCAATGGGCGGTGGTGCAGAATCGCCACCTGGCTCAAGCACTCGGGCCAGACGCGCCGACCGTAACCCACAAGAGCCTTGAGGATCAGGGGCTGGCGCGCGAAGCGACGGTGCATCTTGGTCCGACCGCCAGCGCGATCGAGCGCAAGGGGGAGCGTAGCGAGCGGGGCGATACCAACCGCCAGGTCGCGGCCGACAATGATGATCGGCGCGCCACTGGCAAAGCGATTACCGCTGACCACGACTTGCACGCCCAAGCCTCGCCGCAAACACCTTCGTCGATCGACAGCCTCGATAAAGAACTGTCCGATTACGATGCAGTGCTTCGCCGGCAGGTGGCGTTGTGGAAAGTCGAGCAGGTGTCGGCAAAGCCACCGGTCGTCGTGCGGCCGACCGATGTGCGCCGCGCGGTTGTGTCGCCTGCGCGCACGCAGCTACGCGACGCGGAGCGCGAGCTTGAGCGCATCCGGGAACGGACGCAGCGGATCGCCGCGAAACGCACCACGCTCGCCAGCTTCATTCGCGATCCGCAGCGCGCGATATGGGCGAAGATCAAAGAGGTCCACGCGATGGATCGCGCCCGCCGCGACGTAGCGGCAGCACGCGCCCAGGTCGGGGTGCGGGAGGGCTGGATTCGGAGCGATCAGGGCCAAGCCTATGTCGTTGGCCGGGTCGATCAATCGACGCGCGCGGCTGCGCCGGCACGGCAGCAGGCACGCACCCTCGACCGGAAAATCCGGCGCGTGGAAAAGCGTGTGCGCACCGTCGAGAAGGTGCGCGAGCGTATCCGCGTCGCTGAGCAGCTCGGTGTGACGACGATGAGCCGCCCCGTCCGGGTTCGTGCGCCCGAGCAGCTCGTTCGCCATGTCGATGCAGCGGCGATGAAGGTGTTTGCGCGCGCCACCCCGCAACAATTGCAGCAGGCGCGGCAGACCGCGCGGAGCCTTAGCTTGACCCGCGGGTTCACCCGCTAGGGATCAGATGGACATTCGCAGGCATCGTAAGAAAATCATCGCGGGCGCGCTCGTCGTCATGGTGCTCGGCATGGCCGTCGCTACCCAGCATCTCGCAGCGACGTTCAACTATCCGCACGAGTTCGGCCGGGGCTGGTTCGACGCTGGCCCGCGCCGCATCTACGCGCCGTGGCAGATCGTCCGGTGGGAGGAAGCCTATGGCGCACGGTATCGCGCCGCCTTCGGCTATTCCGAGGCGCTCGGTTTTGCGGTCGGACTGTTCCCGATCATGATTCTGGTCGGTCTCTCGCGCCGCCAGACTCCTACGGTCAAGCCGTTCGGTGCAGAAGCATGGGGAACGCTGGACGATGCCAAGCGCGCCGAGTTGGTCGATCCGAAGCAGCAGCCGCGCGGCCGTGTGCTCGGCATGTTCGAGGGGCAGCGACTGACGTATCGGGGCGTGGAACACAGCCTTGTGGTCGGCGCGTCGCGGTCGGGGAAGGGCGTCGGTCATGTTGTCCCCACCGCGCTCAGTTGGGAGGGCAGCCTGTTCGCCTACGACCGCAAAGGTGAAATCTGGCACATCACCGCCGACCACCGAAAGCGGTTTAGCCACGTCATCTACTTCTCCCCGACCGACCGCAACACGGCGCGCTGGAACCCGCTGTTCGAGGTTCGTAAAGGGCCGATGGAAATCGCCGACATTCAGAATATCGTCGGTGTCATGGTCGATCCGCTGGGGGCAAAGGCCGGCGACCTCAATTTTTGGGATTTGTCGGCCAGCCAGTTTTTCGTCGGGCTGATCCTCCATATCCTCTATACTGCGGCCGACGAGGACAAGAATCTGGCGCATGTCCGCCAGCTCCTCATCAACATCGCGCCGACCATCGACGCGATGATGCACACCAAACATTATCTGGAGGACACTCCTGGCGGCACCGTCGGGGAAGACGGGAAGCCCGAGCAGCGCGCCGTGACCCATCCCGAGGTGCTGCTAGGTGCGACTGCCTTGATGAGCATGGACGTCAAGGTTAGATCGAGCGTGCTTGGCACCGCCCAAGCCGCGCTGACGCTGTTTGCCGACCCGTTGGTCGCGCACGCGACGAGCTGGTCCGACTTCGCGATCGGAGATCTCGTCTGCACCGAGCATCCGGTCAGCTTCTACCTCATCACGCCCCAGGCCCACGCCGATCGGCTCGCTTTCTTGGTCCGCGTGATGCTGCGGCAAACGATCAACAGCTTGATGGAGGACATCGACTTCGACAGCCGGGGCAGGGCGAAGCGTCACCGGCTGCTATTGATGCTCGACGAGTTTCCGAAACTAGGCGGCCTTCCGTTCCTCGAGAACGCGCTGGGCGAGATGGCCGGCTACGGCATCACCTGCCAGCTTTTTTGCCAGAGCTTCAACGATGTGTTCGGAAAATACGGCGTCCACACGTCGATTTTCGACAATATGCACATCACCGTCTGTTTTGCGACCAGCGAGCCCAAGTCGATCCGCAGCATCATCGAGCGCGCAGGCAAATGGCTCGAATATCGCGAGAGCTTCAGTGACCCGCGCACCCTGTTTCATCGTGGCAACCGCAGCACGTCGATCGCCGAGCAGGAGCGATATATTCTCGGCGAGCAGCACGTTCGCGGCCTCGACACGACCAAGGAATTCGTGTTCGTCAACAACGCCAAGCCGCTGATCGCCGACAAGATCAGGCATTATGCCGATCCCTATTACAAAACTGTCGCCGTCGATTTTTACGGCAAGCAGCGCGCCCGGTTCCAGCAGACCCAGGCGACGATGGACCGCCCCAGCGCAAAGGTGGCGATCGACTGGATCGGCACGCGTGCCGTTGAACCCTATGTCGCGCCGGAAAGTATCGCGACCGTAGCGACCGATCCGGCAATCGTTGCGGAAGCGCGCCGAGCAGGGGAGCAAGCAGCGTTGGGGGAGGGGGTTGCCACCGGCTTGCCGCCGGCGGACGTATCGACCGATGACCTGGCGCTTCCCGCCGACCATGACGAGGATGAGTTTGCATGATGCTTCGCATTGTCGTCGTCGCAGCGCGCTTAACGGCGCGCTGACATGCCCCAGCTCAATCCGATCGCGATCGACCGCAAGGCCGCGGCGCTTCGCCAGTCGCTCGGCCCGGTGATCGCGTCGGCGCTCGCCGAACGCCTTGTCGTGGAAGTGATGGTCAACCCGGACGGAAAAATCTGGGTCGATCGCATCGGCACCGGCCGGGAATATACTGGCCACGACATGCTCCCGGCCGATGCCGAGCGCATCTTGCGCTTGCTGGCCGACCACGCCGGCGAAGTGGTGACGCGCGATCGACCGCGCGTGAGCGCGACCCTTCCGCAGACCGGCGAGCGGTTTCAAGGCATTTTTCCGCCGGTGTCCGCTGTTGCGATGTTCGCGATCCGCAAGCGTCCGGAGATCATCTTCACGCTCGCCGACTATATCGAGCAGGGGATCATGTCCGAGGCCCAAGCCGCCATCCTTCGGGGGGCGGCCGAGGCGCGCGAGAATATGCTGATCGTTGGCGGCACCGGCTCCGGCAAGACGACGCTTGCCAATGCCATCCTCGCCGAGCCCGCTTTCGCGCGGGACCGGGTGTTTCTGATCGAGGACACCGCCGAGCTGCAATGTTCCGCGATCGACAAGGTCGAGTTGCTGACCAAGAAGAGCGACCCGCCGGTCACGATGACGGATTTGGTGCGCGACAGTCTCAGGCTCCGTCCCGATCGGATCATCATCGGCGAGGTCCGCGACGGTTCGGCGCTGGACTTGTTGAAGGCCTGGAACACGGGCCATCCTGGGGGATTGGCGACGATCCACGCCAACAACGCGCTCGAAGGGCTTACCCGGCTCGAGGATCTGATCGGCGAAGTGACACAGCGCATCCCGCATCGTGCGATCACCCAGGCGATCAACATCATCGTCTATATCCGGCGCACCAAGGAAGGGCGCCGGATCGAGCGTGTCGCACGTCTCGTCGAGCGGATGGGCGACACCTATCGGCTTGAGGAAATCGGTCACTAGTCCGATCGCCAAGCGTCGGGTCGATCGCCTCTAAAACGGGGTGAACGGTGCTTTGGCAGGCTTGTTTTGCTGTGAACAAAACGCGATCAAAGAGCTCACCCTCCGGCTGGGGGGTGGACAAGGAATCCACTGGCAGCCTACTACGTATGTCAGGGACATACTTTGTATGTCATTGAATTGTCATGCAATAAGGAGCGCCCCCATGCGTCACAGCAAGCTCATCAGGCGGACTCGCGACGCCGCTTTCATGCTCACCATTATGGCAATGTCGTCGCCCGCATTTGCGGGCGGCTCGGGAATGCCGTGGGAAGATCCGCTTCAGAAAATCGCGGATTCGATCACGGGTCCGGTGGCGAAAATCGCGGGCATTCTTGCGGTCGCGCTGGCAGGGCTGGGCTTCGCCTTCGCCGAAAGTGGCGGTGTCATGCGCAAGGCGCTCGGCATCGTTTTCGGCCTCGCCATCGCGTTCAGCGCCTCGACGTTTTTCGTCACGTTTTTCGGGTTTTCGGGCGGCGCGGGCTTCTGACCGATGGACCGTGGCCAGGATTTAGACGGCTTCGAGGTGCCGTTCCACAATAGTCTTGCCGAGCCGATCACGCTCGGCGGGGTTCCGCGCACTTACGCCATCGCCAACTTCGTCTTCACGGCCGAGCTGTGCCTCGGGATGGGCGTATGGTGGCTAGGATTGCCGGTTGGATTTATCGTCCATGTCGTCGGTTACGCCCTCACCAAACGCGATCCCTATTTCTTCGGCACGCTCAATCGGCACCTTCGCCAGAAGCCATATTGGGACGCCTGATGCTGAACATCGGAGAATATCGGCCCAAAGCCAATCGCCTCATGGATCATCTGCCGTGGGCGGCGTTCATTGCACCGGGCGTCTTGTTGAACAAGGACGGCAGCTTTCAGAAAACGCTCACGTTCCGCGGCCCCGATCTAGCCAGTTCTACGCAGTCGGGACTGGCATCGGCCCGCGCCCAGCTCAACAACGCGCTTCGCCGGCTCGGCTCCCGGTGGTGCATCCACGTCGAAGCTTTGCGCGCGCCGTCGCAGACTTACCCGGAAAGCGCTTATCCCGATCCTGTGTCGCAGCTTGTCGATGAGGAGCGTCGCGCCGCGTTCGAGGCCGAAGAGGCGCATTTCGAGAGCCGCTATTTTATCACGTTCACCTACTTGCCGCCCGAGGACAGCATCGGCCGCGCCACGAGCCTGATTATCGAGAATGCGCCGGTGGGGCAGGGGGCGGACGGCATGTATCGGATCGCGCTCCGCGATTTCCAAGGCTTGGTGCGCCAGATCGGCGACATCCTCGCCGGGTTCATGCCCGAGATCCGCGAGCTCAATGATGACGAGACGCTGACCTACCTCCACGCGTGCATTTCGACCAAGCGCCACCCGGTCAAACGCCCCGATGTGCCTTTCTATCTCGACGCCATGCTGACCGACGATGATTTCCAGGCCGGGCTGTTCCCGAAACTCGGCAGCCATTTCGTTCGCACCATCTCCGTTCGCTCCTATCCCTCGACATCGACGCCGGGGATGCTCGATCGGCTCAATGCGTTGGGTGTGTCGTATCGCTGGGTCTGCCGTTTCCTGCCGCTCGACAAGGAAGATGCCCGCAAGACGATCGAAACCACCCGCAAGCGGTGGTTCGCCAAGCGCAAAGGCGTGGCGGCGATGATAAAGGAGGCCATCACCAAGGAGCCTTCGTTGCTGGAGGACAGCGACGCGATGGCGAAGGCGATGGACGCCGAGGCCGCGATGCTCGTCGTCGGCGGCGACAGCGCCGGCGTCGGCTACTACACGCCCACGATCACCCTGACCGACCCCGACCCCGACCGCCTGGCGAACAAGGTGCGCGAGGTGGAATCCGTCATCAACCGCGCCGGTTTCGTCGCCAAGATCGAGGACGTGAACGCCGTTGAGGCATGGCTTGGGAGCCTGCCCGGCCACGCCTATGCTGATATCCGGCGACCGCTCGTGACCAGCCTCAATCTGTGCGATATGCTGCCGATCAGCGCCAATTGGTCCGGCCCGACCACCAATGGCCATCTATCGGAAGAGGCCGCGAAACGCGGCGCGGCGTCGCCGGTCCCGCCCTTGATGCACACCCGGACCGATGGAACCACGCCGTTCCGCTTCGACCTCCACCAGTCCGATGTCGGGCATACGATGATCATCGGCCCGACCGGCGCCGGGAAATCAGTCTTGTTGAACACGATCGCGACCCAATGGCTACGCTACGAGGGCGCGCAGGTATTCATCTTCGACAAGGGCGCGTCGTCGCGCGCGGCGACGCTGCTGACGGGCGGATCGTTCTTCTATCTTGGCGGCGAGAATAGCGAGCTGGCGTTCCAGCCGCTCGCCAGCCTCGACACCAAGGACGACCTAGCATGGGCGCAGGAGTGGATTCAGGACATCGTGGCGGCCGAAGGCGTCTCCGTCACCCCCACGGTGAAGGATGAGGTCTGGACCGCCCTGCAGAATCTCGCCGCGGGTCCGGTCAGTCAACGCACACTGACGATCCTCGCCGCGTCGATTCAGGATCAGACGGTGAAGGATGCGCTCACCCCCTACACCTTGAACGGGCCGCACGGGTATTTGCTCGACGCCGAGAAGGACACGCTCAGCGTTGGCGGCAACTGGCAGGCTTTCGAAATGGAAGCCTTGATGGAGAACAAGACGGCAATCGGGCCGGTGCTGACCTATCTCTTTCATGTCCTCGAAAAACGGCGGTTCAACGATGGTCGCCCGACGCTGCTCATTCTCGATGAGGCGTGGCTGTTCCTCGATTCGGGCAGCTTCGCCAAGCAGATCGAGGCGTGGTTACGGACGCTCCGGAAAAAGAACGTCGCGGTCGTGTTCGCCACTCAGAGCCTGACCGACGTGACCAAATCGTCGATCGCGTCCGCGCTCATAGAGAGTTGCCCGACGCGCGTGTTCCTGCCGAACCCTGACGCCCGCACGCCGCAGATCGCCGAGGTCTATGAGCGGTTCGGGCTGAACATCCAGCAGATCGACATTATCGCGAAGGGTCTCCCGAAGCGGGAATATTACTATCAGAGCCGCAGCGGCAACCGGCTGTTCGAGCTTGGACTTGGGCCGGTCGCGCTTGCAACAGTGGCGTCCAGTTCGCCCGAGGACCACAAGTTGATGAACCGCATTCTCGCCGAGGGGAGGCCGTTCAAGCCCGCCTTCTTCCAGGCGAAGGGCTTGCCTGACGTCGCCGCCTTCGTCGAACCAGAAACGGCAGCGCCATGACGATGGACCAGCTCGTTGCGGAGCTGACCGCGACACGACGCTGCCAGCGCCTCGCGCTGATCGGCGCGCTCGCGCCCTTCTATCTGGCCTTTGCCCTGGGTTGGATGTTCCGCGCCCCGATCGCGCTGTTCGCGGGCGTGATCGGGATGGCGACCTTGGCAGGGATTTACAGGCGCTACGCGCCGCATAATCCGCCGCGTCCGTCAGAACCCGAAACACCGTCGGCAGCAGGAGATGAGGAATGAATCGGCATAATATTGTCGGCGCAGTCGCGCTGGCGGGCATCGCGACTACCGTGTTGACGCCGATCGTGCCGGCGCGCGCGCAATTGGCAGTGGTGGACGTTCGCTCGATCGCCCAGATGCTCAAGCAGGTCGAGCAGGCCACCCAGCAGGTCGCCCAACTCAAGGCGCAGCTCAGCGCCCAGCAGAATATGCTGGCGAAGCTCGGATCGAATATCTCACCCGAGCTGGCGGGGATCGTTGGCGATGCCACATCGATCATGCGATCGGCGACCGGGATCGGATACAACGCCAAGAGCCTGACGAGCCAGCTCGACACGATCTACCCCAAAGACCTCATGGGGCAATCGTGGGAACAGGTGCTGTCCCGGCAGGCCGATTGGGAGACGCGCTCGCGCGACACCCGCCGCGAGGCGCTGGAGGCGCAGAACGCTATCGTCGATAGCCAAGGCCGCACCCAGGGTGCTGTGAACCGGGCGGTGGATGCTTCGCAGTCTGCGGCGGGGCAGACCGGCGCGATCCAGGCGACCAATCAATTGCTCGCGGCGCTGTCGACGCAGCTTACCGGGCTTCAGACGCTTCTCATCACGCAGATGCGGGCAGCCCAGACCGCAGAGGCACAGAATGCCGGGATTCGTGCAGCGGCCAATGCGACAATGACAAACGGCACCGCAGTATCGACACGGAAGAACCAAGTCGGCCGCCAGTGGTGAGCGGAGGTAAGCCGTTGCCCGTGAGAAACGCGCTCGCGATCGGCCTCTCCATCGCGGCTTGCGGGTGCAGCCCCAACCGGCCCGCGCGAGGTGTGGATTACTTCAAAGCGCATATTGAAGAAGCCCGGAGCGTGGTCGCGCAGTGCGAGAAGGCGGCGACTACGGGCGAGGAATGCTCCACCGCACAACAGGCGATCGCCAGCATCAGGTCCGATGAAATGTTCAACGAAGCGACCAAGATGAGCCCGCGGAAGCCCAACGTCGGGCGCAATTGGTAGCCGCAGCAGCTCGGTAAGGACCGCAAGTGCCAGCAGATTATAACGTCATCGACCGCTTTCTAGCGGCCTATCTTAATGCGATCGATAGCGGTTTCGGCCTCATTCGACCCGACGTGCTTAATGTCATGTCGCTTCTGATTGTTATCGCGATTGGACTAGCCGCTGTCTTTTGGGCGCTGGACGAGAACAACAATGTCACAGCGGCTCTGTTTCGGAAGATTTTGCTGATCGGTTTTTTCGCTTGGCTGGTAAATGATTGGTCTGGGTTGACCAAGACCATCGTGCTTGGCTTCGCGCAGCTCGGTTTGAAAGCTGGCGGCGCGGGCGTGAACGTGAACACGTTCCTCAGCTCCCCGTCGGACCTCGTTTACATGGGGATGAAGCTCGTCACGGGAATGTCGATTCAAATGAAGGAATTGAGCGGTCCGATCGGCTTCTTTGAGAATTTTGCCATGATCCTCGTGCTGGGGATTGCAATCATCGGCGTCATAATCGCGTTCGTCATTCTGGCGGTTCAGGTATTCGTGACGATCATCGAGTTTCGCTTGGTCACGCTGGCGGCGTTTATCCTGATACCGTTCGGTATCCTCAAGCAGACGAGCTTCCTATCTGATCGTGCGTTGGGCTACGTCGCTTCATCTGGCCTCAAAGTGCTTACGATCGCACTCATCGTATCGGTGGGAAGCAAAACCTTCGAGACCCTGACCCTGTCTCCCGTGCCGTCGATCGAGAGCGCGATTTCGATCCTGATCGCATCCGTCGTCCTTATGATGCTGGCGCTCGTCGTGCCGTCGATCGCCGCCGCCCTAATTACTGGGGGTCCGCAGATCGGCGCTGGTGCCGCCCTTGCAGGAGCGGCGGGCGTCGCCGCCGGGGCCGGTGCGGCTTACCTTACCGGTCGAGCTGCCATTGGCGCGCCGGGCGCAATCGCCGCAAAAGCCAAAGCCGCAGCGGGAGCTATCGGGGGCGGGGGAGCCGCCCCGTCAAGCGGTGGTGGAAGCGCCGGTGGTGGCGGACCTGCGGGCGGCGGAATGCAGCCCGCAAATTCTCCCAGCGGCGGCGGCAATATCACCGACGCCGGAACCAGCGGCGCTCCTCGTGCATCCAAAGCCGCTGCCGGCACCCCGCGTCAGGACGATGCACCCACTGATAATGGGACGACCGATCGCGCCGCCCCAGCGCCGGAACAGCCGACGTCGGGAGTCCCGGCCGCCCCGGCAGTTTCCTCGAGACCGGCCGCCAATGACGAGTCCACTGCGACCCCGGCCCCCAGCAGCGCACCCCCAGCTTCCGAAACGGTCAGACGGGCGGAGGCGCGTCGGCGCATCGTCACGCCAACGAGCCACGCCCAAGCGGCCGTGGCAGCGACCAGCGCCCAAGGTGGAGCGGGCATGACGGCCACCATCGAACACGACGAGGATTAAATCATGCGTAACCTGTTTAGACGGAAAGTGCCGAGTTACGGCGGTTCCGCTCCGCCGAACTCACCCTATGCGCGTGCCGCCCAGGAATGGGATGACCGGATCGGCAGCTCGCGTGTCCAAGCGAAGAACTGGCGGTTGATGGCTTTCGGATCGCTTGGCCTCGCAGCGATTTCGACGATCGCGTTTATCGTCTCGGAAAGCACCACCCACATCGCCACCTACGTCGTGCCGGTGAACGAATATGGAAAGCCAGGCCGCATTGCTCTCGCCGGCGACACCTATCAGCCGACCAACGCCGAAACAGCATATTTTCTCGCCGATTGGGTCGGCCTGGTGCGCTCGAAAAGCACCGATGGCGTCGTAATCCGACAGAACTGGACACGCGCTTACAACTTCATCTCGGCGCAAGCCGAGCAGACCCTCAATTCCTACGCGAAGGAAAACGACCCCTTCGCCAACGTCGGGCAAGAGGCGCGCACCGTGGAGGTGCAGGCGGTTCTTCCCCGCACCAAGGACACCTATCAGGTGACGTGGCGGGAAACTGTTTTCACCGGCGGTCAGCCGATGCCGCCCGTTCGCTGGACTGGCCTTTTTACCGTCCGCATCCAACCTCCCAAAACCGAACAGCAGCTTCGGGCCAATCCGCTCGGAATCTACATCACGTCCTTTCAATGGAGTCGGGAACTCTAATGCAGCATGTCCGCATCCTCGCCGCATCGGCCATCAGCGTCGGCCTCCTTGCGGTCGTTATGCCGTCGATTCCCGCCATTGCGGCGCAGAAGGAGACGAAGATGATCCCCGCCCAGGCGACGCTCCCGCCTCCTCCGCCTCCAATCTATGCCGAGCCGACGCGCTCGTCCCCGCCCCAGCGCGTCATTCCGATCGACCGGCCGCAGCCACGCCAGACAGCTTCCAGGGCCGCCGGCAGGCCGTCTAGGGGGCGCGGGTCGCTATCTGCCATCCGGAACGCCAACGAGTTGTCGCGGCAGACCCCAGCGCCCGCAGGATTCATCAATTCAGCGATGTTCTATGATTTCATGCCGGGCGCGATCTACGAGTTGCACACATCGCCAAGGTTTATCAGCACGATCGCGCTTCGACCGGGCGAAAAGCTGATCTCCAAAGCCGCAGGCGACACGGTTCGGTGGGTGATGGGCGAGACCCATCAAGGTGACGGCGCGAACGCCCAGACGCTCGTATTCGTAAAGCCCATCCGGGGCGATCTTCGTACCAACATCGTGCTGACCACCGACCAGCGAACCTACATGCTGGAGGCGATCAGCCATCCCGGCGATGCTTACACCAGCGTCATTTCGTGGAATTATCCCCGCGATCAGCTCGCCGAACTATCGACTGCCAGTGGGATGCTTGCTGACCAGGCCGACCGTACCATCGGCGATGTGGCGCTCGACCAGGTCAATTTCGATTATAAGATCAAGAGCGTCGGCAAGGGCCGCCCCGCCTGGCTCCCCGAGCGGGTCTTTGACGATGGCAGCAAGACCTACATCCAGTTTGCACCGAATCTCGGCACGACCGAGGCGCCACCGCTATTCGTGATCGGCGAGAAGAATCAGGCGGAGCTGGTGAACTACCGTGTCCAGGGCCGCTACTACGTCGTCGATCGGCTCATCACCGTCGCAGAACTGAGACTTGGCGAAAAGAAACAACAGGTCGTCCGCATTACGCGCAACGACACCCGGAAGCGCTGACATGCCAGCCGAACTAACCGCCAACGATCCGGTTTTCACCCCCGAAGCGAAGGAGCCAGCCAGATCGATGCTAGCCACTTCGCGCCCGGGCGTCACGCGCTACAACCGAAACGTCGTGATCGGGATCGTGGCAACGCTCGTGCTGATCTTCGCAGTCGGGATCGTGTTCGCGTTTGCGCTTCCCGCCCGCAGGGACCAAGCGAAGAAAGACGAGGAAGGTGCGGTCCAGGTCGCCAACCCTGACCTCGCAGCGTTGCCGGCGAATTATAGCGATCCGCGCACGCAGCAACCGAATCTAATGCCTGGCAGCGCCGACCTGCCGCCGCCCGGCACCGATCCCAACGCGCCAGCCGCTACCGGCGCCACGGCGCGCGGCTATCCTCCACAGCGTCAGCTCAGCCCGGCCGAGCAACGGGCGGCGCAAGCGCGCGATATGGCCATCCGGCAGGAAATGGCAGCACGATCGGGATCGATCATGTTCGCTGATAATCAGGGAGCGGGCGGGAGTGGTCGCGGCGGCGCCAAGCCCCCCGTCGGCCACCGCCCTTCGCCCC
>JANPGY010000014.1:0-65270 GCA_031424175.1 Sphingomonadales bacterium | reverse complement strand
CTACAAGGTCGACCGGCTCGACTGGCAGGCGCGGCTGGGATTCGTCAGCCGTGCGCCGCGCTGGGGTCTGGCGCACAAATTCCCTGCCGAACGCGCGCAGACGACGCTGCTCTCGATCGACATCCAGGTCGGCAGAACCGGCAAGCTGACACCTGTCGCACGCCTGGAGCCCGTCACCGTCGGTGGTGTCGTCGTCACCAACGCAACGCTGCACAACAGGGATGAAATTGCACGGCTTGGCGTGCGGCCCGGTGACCGCGTGAGCATCCAGCGCGCTGGCGACGTCATCCCGCAGGTGCTTGAAAATCTGACACCCAATCATGGCCGTGCTGCGTTCGTCTTCCCCGCCGTCTGCCCGGAATGCGGCTCCGAAGCGCATGCGGAAACGGGCGAAGTCGATATCCGCTGCACCGGCGGCCTCATCTGTCCGGCGCAGCGCGTGGAGCGGCTGAAGCATTTCGTCTCGCGCGGCGCACTCGACATCGAGGGGCTGGGCGACAAGGCCATTGTCGAGTTCACGAGCATCGGCTGGCTCCATGCCCCGGCGGATATTTTTCGCCTCCATTGTCACCGCGCGGCGTTGCTGACACGCGCGGGATGGAAAGCGAAATCGGTCGATAACCTTCTCGCCAGCATCGAGGCTCGTCGCACGCCCGATCCCGTCAGATTCCTGTTCGGTATCGGTATCCGCCACGTGGGCGCGGGGACATCGAAGGATCTCGTCCGCGCGTTTGGCTCGGTCGAGCTCATTGCTGGTATCGCGCAATCACCCGAGGCGTTTACCGAGCTGTCGTCAGTGGAAGGTGTCGGTCCCGTCGTGGCGCGGGCGCTGATCGACTTTTTCCACGAGGACCATAATCGCGCGGCATGGGCCGATCTGCTGACCGAGGTTAATCCGGCCCGCTATGTTTCAACGGTCCGTGCTTCGGCAGTGACAGGCAAGACAGTTGTTTTTACCGGCACGCTTGAGACCATGTCACGCGACGAAGCCAAGGCACAGGCCGAAGCGCTTGGCGCGCGGACGAGCGGCTCGGTGAGCGCCAAGACCGATCTTCTGGTTGCAGGGCCAGGTGCCGGATCGAAGCTCAAAAAAGCGGCCGAACTCGGCATCAAGATGATCGACGAGACAGAATGGGTCGCGCTCGTCGCACAATCAGGCGACTACAAGGTTTAGCCGTCCCGATATTTCAGCGACCCGACGATCGCTGGGCGGCAGCCAGTCGCGCAGCATTGCCCGTTTGTCGGCGCGTACCCTGGCCCATCCTCATCAAATCGATAACGGCGTATACGATCGGCGTCCCCAGCAGCCAGATCCACAAATAGGGTTGCATGGCAGAATTCCTCAGCGGTTCGCCTGGTTCGACGCCGCGCCTGTCGCGCTGTTCCGCCGACGGCGTCTGTAATCATCAGGTGAGATACCGCCCGGTTGCCGGGCGGCTCAGATACAATCGGGAATTTCCACCGGCCCTACCAGTTCACGGTAACGCGCAACGGCATATCGATCGGTCATCCCGGCGATGAAATCACCGATATTCCGTGCCTTGGCGATGCCATCGCGTTCAATGGCCCATTTTTCCGGCAGCGCGGCAGGGGTCTCGTCATAGGCCGCGTAGAGTCCTGCCACGATCGCTTTCGCCTGCTCCGCCACCGCCATCTGGCGCGGATGGTGATAGAGCTTGCGATACATGAAACGCTTCAGGTCGCGCTCGGCTGCTTTCATGCCATCCGAAAAATCGACCATTTGCCTCCCCGCGGCGCGCGCATCATCGGGCGTTTCGATCCCTGCTCCGGCCAGCCTGCGCCGCGTTTCCACGAGCACATCGTTGACCATCGTTCCGATCTGGCTCCGTATCAGTTCGGGCAGCAGCCGCGCGTGCGGGACGTCCGGAAAGCGACGGCACACGGCCGCCCAGCCCTGTTCGACCATCGGTTCGGCGAGCAGCTCGTCGGGATCGAGCAGCCCTGCCCGCAAGCCATCGTCGATGTCGTGATTGTCATAGGCAATATCGTCGGCGATTGCCGCGACCTGCGCCTCGAGCGAGGCATGGCTGTCGAGTGCCATCGGAAAGGCCGCGTCGGCTTCCGCCAGCGCCCATCCGGGCGCGGCGACGGGGCCATTGTGCTTGGCCAGCCCCTCGAGAACTTCCCAGCTGAGGTTCAGGCCTGGCCAGCGCGGATAGGGGCTGTCGATCATCATGATTGCGCGCAGCGTGTGTCCGTTGTGATCGAATCCGCCGGCGCCGCGCATGGCGTCATTCAACGCGTCTTCGCCAGCATGGCCAAATGGGGGATGGCCGATATCATGCGCGAGTGCGAGCGCCTCGGTCAGATCCTCGTCGAGCCCCAGCGCGCGCGACATTGTCCGCGCGATCTGCGCGACCTCGAGGCTGTGCGTGAGGCGAACACGATAATGATCGCCATCGGGGGCAAGGAACACCTGCGTCTTGTGGCGCAGCCGCCGGAAGCTGATCGAGTGAATGATCCGGTCCCGGTCACGCTGATAGGCGGTTCGCGGCCCGCGCGTTTCCCCTGTCGCTTCGACATGCTGCCGTCCCCGGCTGAGAGCGGGGTTGCTTCCATGGCGTGCGCTCACTTGGCCGAAATGCGCGCCACTTCCTGCCCCGCCTCGCTGCTGAACGTCGTCGCCGATAAACCGCTTTTCGCCAGTGCCCCGACGAGTGCACGTGCATCGCCAGCCGATTTCATCGGCCCGACGATCAAACGGTTCGTTGCCCTGAACGGCACGGAATAGGCGGTCTTTCCCTTGAACGCCAGTTCATTGCCGCTGCGGATGCGCGCCCACGTCCGGCCAAGGCCGGCTGTATTGTTTCCGGTCGCCACCTGAACCCACAGCCGCGCCGGATTGGTGCTGGCTTTCGCCGCTTCCGCAGCCCGGCTGGCTTTTTCAGCATCGTCAGCGGCGGCGCGCGCGGCCGCGGCCCTGTTCCGTTTTTCGATCAATTGGCGCTGAGCCCGGATCTCCTCAGGGCTGGGCAGGGCTACGGCAGCCGGTTCGCTTTCGGGTGTTACGCCGTTCAGAACCGATGCAAGCCGTGGTGTATCGGAAGCGACGGTGGTGAACCCGGGCTGCGGCAAAGGCGCTTGAGGTCCTGGCGTCGTCACGGCAACCGGCGCGGTAACGATCGGCACCGCTGGGCCTGTCTTCACTGTCGCGCTGCTGACCGGAGGACCGATCAGGCCAGGCTCCGGTGATCGCGCCGTCACCGGGGGTGCGGACGCCGTATCAGTGGCCATGCCGGGCATGGAACGCGCAAGCGGAGAAGGCAGTGCGGCGACAGCCGGAGCGCGTGTCGGCTCGTTCGCGAATGCAGGGGCAAGAGGATTGGGTCGGGCAGCCGGCGCGCGCGCGGCGACGGCTGCACCAGCAGCGATCGACGGTGAGGGCCCGCCGATTGCTTCGGCTACGCGCGTTGCCGGATCGGCCGTTACGATTGGCACAGGACGGGCCGCAACTATCGCCGGTGGCCCGGCAGCCGCCATCGGAGCAGTCGTGGCCGAAGGCGCCGTCAGGGCCAATGTCAGGGCCAATGTCGGGGCCGACGCCCGGGGGAGCGGCGCAGGCGACGCCGCCACCATGGCGCTGGTGCCCGCAGTGACGGTTTGCGAGCCGCCGGCCGACGGCGGGTTCGTACCGGCAGGCCGTGGCCCGAGCGCCTCACCCGCGGGGATCAGGCCCGTGCCGATCCGCTGCCCGGTTCCCGGCCTCGTAAATCCGCGCGCGTCCGCGTTGCGTGATGCCGTGGCCGACTCGCGGGTTGTCAGAAAAGGATCGCCGATCTGCACAGTCGCCATCTGTGCGCCGTTCGTCGGTATCGTGCCGAAATTGACGGCATGCGCGCGGTCCGCCGGGTTCAGGGTCGCCAGACGGTTGAGAAACGGCGTCATCGCAGCGGCAAGATTTGCAGGCATCACCTGCCGGGCGATCCCGTTGGCACCGGGAAGATCGCCCGTCATCGCAAGAATGAAGGAGCGCGCGCGCCACGCACTCTGATCCTTTTTCAGCAGAAGCGGCGCAAGCAGCGTCATCGCTTCGGCCCGCTGGCCAGAAATACCGAGCGAAAGGGCGTAACGCCGGACCGTTTCATCATCGGCGCTCCGGGTCATTGCAAGCGCATAATCGCGCTGCGCCAAGGCCGTATCGCCGCGCAGATCGTAGGCGAGGCCGCGGTCCCGCGCGATATCGCTCTCGCTTACCCCCAGCGACAGCGCCTGGGCAAAAAGGGGAAGCGCATCATTGGGCCGCTCAAGCGCAACCAGCGCCGATGCCAGACCCGCTTTTGCCTTTCCGCTTTTCGAATCGACCTGTTCGGCCCGCGCGAAGAAACCGAGCGCGGCATTGGGATCGCCAACCTGAAGCGCGGCGTTTCCCGCTCCGATCAGCGCCGCATAATCACGCGGGGTGGCCGCGAGTGTCCGCAGATATGCCGACAGGGTTTCGATCGGATCTGGTTGCAAGCGAACGGCGGGAGTGGCGGGGGGTGAAAAATCCTGGGCAAGCGCCGACGTCAAGGGCGCGGCAGCGAGAACCGCAGACGCAGCCCAGCGCCGGAAACCATAAAAAACCATGGCTTGTGATATGACGTACCGGGGATGTGTTTCAAGCGCTGTATGGGCAAACCCTACGATCCGGTTCGACCGGGCGACGAGTGCGCCGTATCTTCCCCCGGTCGCGCGACCTATTGATTGTTCTGCCGGTTGAGGAACCGCGGGATATCGAGCGGATCCTTCATATCCTCGGCCGTTTCCACCTTGGCCGCGCCGCGCGCAATGTTGGACATACGCTCGAACAGGGTGCCGCCACCCGGCTTGAGATCGGTCACGGTCTTTTCGGGAGCGGTGCCGGTCTTGAGCCAGAGGCTGCCCGCACGCGAAGGCTCGGCGACAATGGCGGCAAGCGGATCGGACAATATCGTTTCATCGAGGAGAAGTTCGTCGGGCGTATCGGTGACGGCGTCGTCGGTAAATGATCTCACCGCTTCTGAAGCCGACTCGGGTTCAGCTTCAGCCGCTCCCTGCGCGCCGACCGCCGGTTCGGGCTGCGCAGTGGGCACGACGGGCGCGACGTCAGCCCGGGCCACCTCTGCCGCAGGCGCGACGGCGGGCGCCACCTCGGGCTTTCTGAAGCCCGGGAAGGCGAAGACGCGCGCCGGTTCCGCCGCCGTGACAGCTTCGGCTTCGATCCCCGTCGCAACAACCGAAACGCGGATCCTGCCTTCGAGATTATTGTTGAAGGCCGAGCCCCAGATGATGTTTGCATCGGGATCGACGAGTTCCTTGATGTGGCTGGCAGCCTCATCGACTTCCATCAGGCGCATATCCTCGCCGCCGGTGATCGAGATGATGACGCCCTTTGCGCCCTTCATCGAAACGCCATCGAGCAGCGGATTGGCGATCGCCTTTTCCGCTGCCTCGATCGCGCGATTGTCACCGTCGGCTTCTCCGGTGCCCATCATCGCCTTGCCCATTTCACCCATCACGGAACGGACATCGGCGAAATCGAGGTTGATGAGACCCGGCATCACCATCAGGTCGGTGATCCCACGGACGCCTTGCTGCAACACCTCATCGGCCATCTTGAACGCGTCCTTGAACGTCGTGTTGGGATTGGCGATCAGGAACAGGTTCTGGTTCGGGATGACGATCAGCGTATCGACGTGCTTCTGAAGTTCGGCGATGCCCGCATCCGCCGCCTTCATCCGGCGCGACCCTTCGAAACTGAATGGCTTGGTCACGACACCGACGGTCAGGATACCCCGGTCGCGCGCAGCTTTTGCAATGACGGGGGCGGCCCCCGTACCAGTGCCGCCGCCCATGCCGGCTGCGATGAAGCACATATGCGATCCCTCGAGCGCACGCTCGACCTCGGAGAGAGTCTCCTCCGCCGCCGCCTTGCCGATCTCGGGTCGCGATCCTGCACCAAGCCCCTGCGTGATCTTCAGGCCCAGCTGCAGGCGGCGTTCGGCCGCACTCGAATTGAGCGCCTGGGCATCGGTATTGGCGACGATGAAGTCGACACCCTGAACCTGGCTCGCAATCATATTGGCAATGGCATTGCCCCCTGCCCCGCCTACACCGATCACGCAGATACGCGGGCGAAGCTCGTCGACATTCGGCGGCACGAATTCAATGCTCATCGCGAAACTCCCCTAACTGAGACCGCTTGCGTAACGAAATAACTTGGTACTTCTGCATTATTTAGTGCGCGGATACCAGCGAAACTTATCGACCCGATCAAATTCTGTGCCATCTGTTCAGTATCCTGTCTTGAAAGCCGCGATGAGCCGATGCATCAGACCGGCCGTCGGCACGCGATGGACCGTTTGTCCGCTTGGCACGATTGATCGCAGGTCGACGGGATCGGATGCTGCATAATGCACAAGCCCTGCAAGCGTTGCGAACCCTGGCCCCGAATGGGCATCGGGCAGCCCGATCAGACCTCGCGGGCGACCGATGCGCACCGCGCGGCCCAGGGTTCCCTGCGCATAGTCGGCGATCCCCTTCAGTTCGGCTCCGCCCCCGGTCAGCACCACCTGCCGCCCGACCGGGCCGGAAAATCCCAGATTCCTGAGTGCTTTGGTAACTTCACCCATCAGGTGTTCGAGGCGCTGACGGATCACTGCGATCAGGGCGGCACGTGTAATGCGCGCGCTCTCGCCCGGTTCCTCGTCTGCCGACAGGGGCGCAACCTCGATCATGTCATGATTGTCTTTCGGGCTTGGCGTCGCCGAGCCGAAAAAGCACTTGAGCCGTTCTGCCTGGTTGCGCCTTGTGCCAAATGCGCTGGCGATATCGTCGGTGATGTCGGCCGCGCCGAACGGGATCGACGAGAGCCCGACGAGCACGCCACCCGCAAAGAGCGAAACGTTCGTTACGCCAGCGCCCATCTCGACCAGGGCCACGCCAAGTTCACGCTCTTCGTCGCTCAGACACGCCATTCCCGTCGCCACCGGCGACGCGACGATTGAATTCACCTCGAGATGCGCCGATCGCACGCACAGATCGAGGTTGCGCACGGGCGATCCGTCCGCGGCCACGACGTGGATATCCACACCCAGCGTATCGGCATGGAGGCCAAGCGGCTTTTTTACCCCCCGCAGCCCGTCGAGCGTGTAGAGTGTTGGCTGGGCATGAAGCACCATCCGCCCGTCGGGATCGATCGATCCGCGCCCGGCCGCCAGAAGTTCGTCAATATCCTCCTGCTCGATCCGGTGACCGCCAAGCTCAACCTCGACCGAGGCGATGTCGCTGACGAGGCCACCGGCGGAAAAGCTCGTCCATACATCCTCGATATTGAGCCCTGCGATCCGCTCCGCCTGCTCGACGGCCTCGCGCACCGCTTTTTCAGTCGCATCCATGTCGGCGATATAGCCGCGCCGCACGCCACGGCTTTCGCGCTGTCCGGTGCCGAGCACGGTCAGGTCGCCGCTTTCGGCGCGCTCCGCAATCAATGCCGATACTTTCCACGATCCGATGTCGAGCGCGGTGATCAGGTTTTCCCGGCGTGGCTGGGCCATTATGCGCTCCTTTCAGGGTGCACTGTCATGCCGTTGTTTCGTGCCTCGCCGGCCTTCTTCGGCGCAGGCGAATTATCGGCCGCGCCTTCGTCGTTCGCGGCCCTGGGGGCGTCGATCGTCGGCCTGTCACGGGACACGCGGACAAACATCTTTGCCGGATCGCGCATGTCGAAGCGCACGAAGCCGCGGCCGAGCAGCCGCTGCTGCGCATCCATCGTGTCGAACCTCGCGAGCGCCGCCGCCGCTGCCGCTACGCCTTCGGGCAAAGCCAGGACTTCGCCCGACTGGAAACGCAGATCCCAGCGGCGGTTGCCCACCCAGGTCGCGCCGCTGAGCATCGGTTTCAGGCGTTTGCCATTGTCCATCAGTTCGGTCAGCGTGGTGGCCTGCAGATTTGCATCGGGCCCGATCACCAGCGGAAGATCGGGCATCGCGCTGACCGACACGGGCTCGAGCACCACGCCGTCCCGGTCGATCAGCGACAGCGCGCCGTCGTGCTGCCAGATCGCGGCGGGCGTGCGCTCGACGATGTCGATCATCAGCGTATCGGGCAGCCGACGCGAGACCCGGGCATCGGCCACCCAGCCATAGCGCATCAGCTCGTCACGCACGCGGTCCAGATCGACGAGCGGCATGGCCCTGCTCTTCTGGTCGAGCGCGATTGCGTAGACGGTCTGGCGGTCCATCCGGTCGATCCCGGTTACCTCGATGCTGCGCACCGCAAAGCCGGCCTGCCCCACAGCCTCTGCCATCTGCTGGCGGGCATAAGCCGGAATGCCGAGCATCGTCGCGATGACGATCAGCCCCGCCCCGACGCTCCCGAGAATGACGACGGTTATGAAACGCTGGATCGTCGTCGCGCCACCCGGCACCGCCATGATTGCGCGGGCCAGCACAGAAGGAGGCTTTTTCTTCGTCACCCGTCTGACCTTCGGTCGCCTGGCGGCACCCCCTCCGCGCTTCAGTGTCGCTGCGCCGCTCATCGTGCGTCCTCCAATATCAGTGCGACAAGTTCATCATAGCTAATGCCATTGTGCCGTGCCTGCTCGGGCACCAGGCTCAGCGGTGTCATGCCCGGCTGGGTGTTGACCTCGAGCAGGTATAAACCCTCAACACCCTTTTCGTCATCCCATCGGTAATCGGCACGGGACACGCCCCTGCAGCCGAGTGCACGGTGCGCTCTGATCGCCATATCGCAACAGGCCTCGGCAATCGCCGCGGGGATGTTTGCGGGGCAGATATGCTCGGTCATCCCCTCGGTGTATTTCGAGTCATAATCGTAAAAGCCGCTTTTGGGCCTGAGCTCGGTAACCCCGAGCGCGCGGTCCCCGAGCACGGCCGTGGTCAGTTCGCGCCCGCGAATGAACGGTTCGGCGAGGAGCTGATCGAAATCATGCCACGGCCCTGCCGCCCCCGCCCCGATCGGATCGCCGTAGTTTCCCTGCGCCGTTACGATGGCAACGCCGACCGACGACCCTTCGTTGACGGGCTTGAGCACATAGGGGCGCGGCAGGGGGTCGCCGAGGAACAGGCTTTGGCTTTTTACGACATGCCCGCCAGGCATCCGGATACCATGGGGCGCAAGTGCCTGTTTGGAAAGCTGTTTGTCGATCGCGATGACCGATGTGACAAGGCCCGAATGCGTATATCTCAGCCCCATCAGATCGAGCAGGCCCTGGACCGATCCATCCTCGCCCGGCGTTCCGTGAAGCGCGTTGAAGACGACATCGGGGGCGGCCTCAGCCAGTCTCAGCGCGACGTCACGCGCCATGTCGATACGCGTCACCGCATGACCCAGCCGTTCGCACGCATCCGCAACCCCGGCGCCGGACATCAGCGAGACCGCGCGCTCGGCGGACCATCCACCCATCAGGACCGCGACCTTCACGACCGTTTACCCGCAGTTTCGGGCGGCACCGGTGCGATCAGGCCCAGACGCTGGATTTCCCATTCGAGCATGACGCCGACTTGTGCAAAGACGCGGCTGCGCACCTCTTCACCAAGCCGCTCGATATCGGCGCTCGTCGCGTCGCCGGTGTTGATCAGGAAGTTCGCGTGCTTTTCGCTCACCTCGGCACCGCCGATCCGCAGACCCCGGCAGCCCGCCGCGTCGATCAGCACCCACGCCTTTTCACCGGGCGGATTTTTGAAGGTCGATCCCCCCGTCTTCGACCGCAGCGGCTGGGATGTTTCGCGCGCAGCGGCGATACGGTCCATCTCGGCCTGTATCATCGCACGATCGCCGGGCACGCCCTGGAATACCGCGCTCGTCACGATCGCTCCCTCGGGCAAGGCACTGTGGCGATAGCCATAGCGGAGGGCATCGACCGGTAGCGTCACGAGATCACCGGATCGCAGCACGACGTCAGCCTCGATCAGCACATCCTTCACCTCGCGCCCATAGGCCCCGCCGTTCATCCGCACGAACCCGCCGACCGTACCGGGGATTGAACGCATGAACTCAAGCCCGGCGATGCCCGCATCGCGCGCCGTGGACGATGTGAGGATGCCCGATGCGCCCCCGCCGCAGCGCAGCGATCGCGCATCGATCCGCCCGACCGTGGCAAACGGCTTGCCCAACCGCACGACCACCCCCGGCCATCCGCCGTCGCGTACGATCATGTTCGATCCGAGCCCGAGCGGAAGGACCGGCGTATCCGGCGCGAGTTGGCGCAGAAAGGTCTGCAGGTCGCCGAGATCGGCAGGCTCGAACAGCAATTGCGCCGCGCCACCCGCTTTGAACCAGGTAAGCGGCGCGAGCGGTGCACCGATGGTGAGCCTGCCCCGGATGGGTGGCCCGGGCGTCATGGTGTCGCCAGAACGGAATGATGCGCCATCCGGGATGGCAACAACTGTCGGCGCGCTCATCCGCGCACCCGGTCGATCGCCGCGGCAAGGCCTGCCGCCCATCTGGTGATATCCCCCGCACCCAGGCATATGACTACATCGCCGCTGCGTGCCTCCCCAGCCAGCGCGCGCGCCAGTTCTTCCGGATCCCCGACGACGCCAACGGCGCGATGGCCGCGTTCCGTCATCCGTGCCACCAATGCCTCGGCCGACACACCCTCCACCGGCGTTTCACCCGCCGCATAGACCGGCGTCACATAAACCAGGTCAGCCTCGTTGAAAGCCTGGGAAAACTCGTCGATCAAGCCGCCGAGCCGCGAGTAGCGATGCGGCTGGCAAACCGCGATCACCCGGCCCGTCGCACTCTCGCGTGCCGCGCTGAGCACTGCGATGATCTCGACCGGGTGATGGCCATAATCGTCGATGATCGTGACGCCGCGCGTCTCACCGACTTTGGTAAATCGCCGCTTGACCCCGTCAAATCCCGCAAATCCCCGCGCAATGGTCCGGTCGTCGAGGCCGAGTTCGATCGCGACGGCCACCGCCGCCAGCGCATTCTGGACATTGTGCCGACCCGACATCGGAACCGCGATATCCGCGATGCTTCGCACTGAGCCGTCGCGGTTGCGGACGATGACATCGAACCGGTTGCCGCCTGCGCCGGGCAGCACATTCACCCCCCTGACATCGGCCTGGGCACCAAAACCATAGGTCACGATCCGCCGGTCGCGGATGCGCGGCAGCAGTGCCTGGACTTCCGGGTGATCGAGGCACAGGATTGCCGCACCGTAAAACGGCACATTCTCGATAAACTCTACATAGGCGTCTTTCGCCGCATCGAAAGTGCCGTAATGTTCGAGATGTTCGGGATCGATATTCGTGACGACAGCGATCGTGCCGTCGAGGCGGAGGAACGAGCCGTCGCTTTCATCGGCTTCCACCACCATCCAGTCGCTTGTGCCCAGACGGGCGTTTGATCCGTAGCTGTTGATGATCCCGCCGTTGATGACGGTCGGATCGATGCCGCCTGCGTCGAGCATCGCGGCGATCATGCTCGTCGTCGTCGTCTTGCCGTGCGTCCCCGCCACCGCGACGGTCGATTTCAACCGCATCAGTTCGGCGAGCATCTCTGCCCGTCTGACCACGGGGATACGGTTTGCATAGGCTGCTTCGACTTCGGGATTGGTCTTGCGGCTGACCGCCGTCGATGTGACGACAACCGCCGCGTCACCCAGATTCGCGGCATCGTGCCCGATCGCGACCGGAATGCCGCGCCTGCGCAGCCCTTCGATCACATAACCCTCGGCAATGTCCGATCCCTGCACCCGGTACCCGAGATTGTGCATCACCTCGGCAATGCCCGACATGCCAATGCCGCCGATCCCGATGAAGTGGATCGTCCCGATGTCGGTCGCGACGCCCCTCATCCGTTGGCCATCGCGGGAGTGGCTCTGGCCTTGACCCGATCCGGCGGAATCGCGGCAGGGCCAAGATTTTCGATGAGGTCGGCAAGATCGCGCGTGGCATTCGGCCGACCGCAATTCCACGCGCGCTTTGCGGCATTGGCCAGCGCCTGGGGGTCGAGCCCCAGCTTCTGCATCTGCTTGGCCAGTTCCACCGCGGTGAAATCGCGCTCGGCTATCGCGCGGGCGCCGCCGGCCGCAACCATCTCGGCGACATTGAAACTCTGGTGATCGTCGGTCGCGCCCGGAAGCGGGATCAGTATCGCCGGCCGCCCGGCTGCCGTCAGCTCGGCAATCGTCGATGCCCCGGCACGCGCGATGACGAGGTGCGACCAGCCGAGGCGTTCGGGAAGATCGGGAAGATAGGTCGCCAGATCCGCGGGAATGCCCAGCGTGTCATAGCGCGCGCGCACCATTTGCAGGTCTTCGGCACGGCACTGCTGCGTCACCTGCAGACGCCGCCGGAAATGTTCGGGCAGCATCGACAGGCCATCGGGGACGATACGGCTCAGCACGCTGGCCCCCTGCGATCCGCCGGTCACGAGCACACGGAAAATCCCGTTTTCGTCCAGCGGAGGAAACTCCTCGCTCCGCAGTTTCAGCACCGTCTCGCGCACTGGATTGCCGACGAGCCGCGTATAGCCTTGCCACGCCGGTTTGAGCCGCCCGACATCGGGATAGGACGTCGCAATCGCGTCGACGTGCGGCGCAACCAGCCGGTTGACCCGCCCCAGAACGGCATTCTGTTCGTGCACCGCTGTCGGCAAACCCATCGAGAATGCGCCGAGCAGGGCGGGAAAAGCAGGATAACCGCCAAAGCCGACCACCGCCGATGGCGCAAAGCCCGCATAAAGCGCCCTTGCGATTGTACGGCCCACATAGATTCCCCGCGCTGCGGGCACCCAGCTCAACGGGTTTTTTGTCAGCCGCCCCGCCGGGATTGGATGCACCGCAACGCCATCGAACAGGCCCGGAATCCGGGCACCGCGCGCATCGGTGATGAGCATGACCCTGTGTCCCCTGCGCATCAGTTCTTCCGCCAGCGCATGGGCGGGGATCATGTGCCCCCCGGTTCCACCCGCGGCGAGAACGAAGTGCTTCGAGATGCTCACCGGCCGCTCCACCTGACAACATAGGGCGAGCGGGTCAGATACGGGTTTCGCCGCGTGAATGCGAGCAGAAGCCCGAAGCCGATCGATACGGCGAGCATCGATGATCCACCATAGCTGATGAACGGCAGCGTCATCCCCTTGGATGGCGCGAAGTTAACGTTGACCGCCATGTTGATGATCGCCTGGACCGCGAACTGCATCGTCAGCCCCGCCGCGGCGAGCACGATGAACGGGTCTTCCTCGTCGAGCAGCTTTACGAAAACACGGATGACGATCGCCAGAAACAGGATTGCGATGCCGATGCACGCGATCAGACCGAATTCCTCGCCGATCACGCTGAAAATGTAATCGGTATGGGCTTCGGGAAGGTGGAACTTCGCTTCCCCCCCACCCGGCCCTGTCCCCAGAAAGCCGCGCGCGGTCAGCGTCGCGAAAGCCGCGTCGACCTGATAGGTATCCCCCCGCGCGAACAGGAAATTGTCGATCCGCTGCGTTGCGACCGGGTAAAACAGATAGGCAAGGACAATTCCCACCGCACCTGCGACGCCAAGCCCGCCCATGACCAGTGCTGAAATGCCCGAAAGCATCAGCAGCGCGAGCCAGATGCTCAAAAAGATGATCGTCTGGCCAAAGTCCGGCTGCTTCATGAGGAAGACCGCCACGATCGCCGTCAGCAGCCCCGTAAGCGGAACGACCGGCAACGATCTGTCCTGCGCGCGCAGGCTCAGCAGCCAGGCGATGGCTACCACGAAAAGCGGCTTCAGGAATTCGCTTGGCTCAAACTGGGCGATACCGACTCCAATCCAGCGCCGTGCGCCATTCGCTTCCGAACCGATAAAGGGGACGGCCGCGAGCATGATCGAGAAAAATGCCGCGCCTGCCATGGCAAAGCGCCGCGCCATCGCGGTCGGCAGCATGGAAATCACGAGCATGACCGGCAATCCGATCGCGACCCATGCCAGTTGCCGCCAGAAATAGTAGAGCGGTGGAATCACTACATTTCCGCCCGAGTAACGCTGTGCGGCGCTTGGTGAAGCCGCGGCAACCGCAATCAGCCCGATCGATATCAGCACGAAGACGAGGAGCAGGAGCACGCGGTCTATCTCCCAGAACCACAGCCCCAGCGCCGAGCGATCCGAACGTCCCAGCCGCCCCGAAACCCTGGCGCCGACTGCGCCCCGCACCCATGTCACTTTCGCGCTCATAAAGCCTCCACGAGCGTTCGGAACGCATTGCCGCGATCCTCGAAATTGCTGAACTGGTCGAACGATGCGCAGGCGGGCGACAGCAACACCGTATCACCGTCGTCAGCCGCTTGCGCTGCATTCTTCACAGCGACTGCGAGCGTACCACATTCCTCCACTTTCACATGCGGTCTGAGCAGTTCGACGAACAGCGCTCCTGCTTCTCCAATCGTATGCGCCGATCGGATATGGCCGAAATACGGTCGGCATGCGTCGAGGTCTGCGGTTTTCGCCTGGCCACCGAGGATCCAGCGGACGTTCGGGTAAGCCGCGAGCGCCGGCGCGGCGGCATCGGGGTTGGTGGCCTTGCTGTCATTCACGAAGCGGACGCCACCGATCGTGCGCACGTTTTCCATGCGGTGTGGAAGGCCGGGAAAGGTCATCAAGCCATGCTCGACGGCCTCATGCGAAATGCCGAGTGCGTGGCAAGCCGAGGCGGCGGCGGCGGCATTCTGCGCATTGTGCGCCCCCTTCAACGCAGGACCGAGCGACAGGGGCCCCACTGCGTCCGCCGCCCCGATGCGGGCGCCCGAAGACATTTCGAAAAGCCGGGCCTTGCTGGCCGCATAGGCTTCGAAGCTCGCATACCGATCGAGATGATCGGGCGTGATGTTCAAAAGCACCGCGACATCGCAATCGAGTATGAAAGTCAGGTCGATCTGGAAACTCGACAGTTCGAGCACATAGACGCCGCCCGCAGGCAGCGGCTCCTGCGCGAGGATCGGCAGCCCGATATTGCCGCCCATCATCGTCGGCACGCCGGCAATCATCAGGATATGGTGGACGAGCGCAGTCGTCGTCGACTTGCCGTTGGTCCCGGTGATCCCGACGACCCTGTGCGACGGCAGCGCGGCCCGCGCCTGTGCGAACAGTTCGATATCGCCGATCACCGGAACGTCGAATTGCGCCGCATGGGCAGCGACCGGATGGCGGTTCAGCGGGACGCCGGGGGAGACGACGACAGCGGCAAAGCCCGCAAGGTTCAGCGTGAGGGGATCGGCGAACATAAGCCCCTCTCCTTCGGAAGAGGCAAAAGGTTCGATCGAAGCGCGCACCTGTTCGTCACGATCCCAGGCCACCACATCGGCACCGCTGGCGATCAGCGCATCGACAGTCGCACGGCCCGACCGTGCGAGACCGAGCACCGCGTAATGTCTGCCGCGCCAGATTGGGCTTGTGATCACCGCAGCTTCAATGTGCTGAGCCCGGCGAGAGCAAGAACAAAGGCAATGATCCAGAAGCGGATCACGACAGTCGCCTCCGCCCAGCCGAGCTGTTCGAAATGATGGTGGATCGGGGCCATGCGAAAGACGCGTTTGCCGGTCCGCTTGTAGAAAAACACCTGGATGATGACGGACATCGCCTCGACGACGAAAAGCCCACCGATGATCCCCAGCACGATTTCGTGATGCGCCGTCACCGCGATGGTGCCGAGCGCGCCACCGAGTGCCAGGCTGCCCGTATCGCCCATGAACACCGCCGCCGGCGGCGCGTTGAACCACAGGAATGCGAGGCCCGCGCCGACGACACCGCCGCAGAAAATCGCCAGATCACCCGCGCCGGCTACGTGCGGAATACCGAGATAGGTCGCGAACTTCTCGTTCCCGGCGAGATAGACGATCAGCATCAGCGCGACGCTGGCGATGATCACGGGCATCGTCGCCAATCCGTCGAGGCCGTCGGTCAGGTTCACCGCATTGCCGAACGCAACGATCGTGAACGCAGCAAAGAAAATGTAGAATGGCCCGAGATCGGGATGGAACCAGCTGAAGAAAGGCACATAAAGTTCAGTGCCATTGTTGCTCGCGATCAGCCATGCGGCGAGCCCCGCGATCGTGAATTCTCCTAACAGCCGCAGCCGCCCCGAGACGCCCTTGTGGCTCGCTTTCCGCACTTTGTCGCGATCGTCGAGAAATCCGATGGCACCAAAGCCGAAGGTCACGCCGATGCACGCCCAGACATAGGGATTGGCAAGATCCATCCAGAGGAGGCTCGAGATACCGAGCGCGGTCAGGATCATCAGCCCGCCCATCGTGGGCGTGCCGCGCTTGGCAAGATGCGATTGCGGGCCGTCGTCACGGATCGGCTGGCCCTTGCCCTGGCGCACGCGCAGCCATCCGATGAAACGCGGGCCGATGATCAGCCCGATCACGAGCGACGTGGTGACCGCGCCGCCAGTCCGGAACGAGAGATAACGCAGCAGATTGAGGAGACCGGGAAAGCCGAGGTGATCGGCCAGCAGGTAAAGCATCAGTCGGTCCCCATTTCGGCCACGAGCGCGGAAAGGCCGACGGCGTTCGATCCCTTGACCAGGATCGTATCGCCGGGGGAGACGATCGAACGAAGCAGGAGGCGGGCCGCGCGGGCGTCAGCCACATGGCGCAATTCAGTGCGCCCCTCAAGCGCCCGGGCCAACGGTTTCATCGCGCCGCCGACGAGGATTGCAAAATCGACATTGGCCGCAAGCAGGGGCGCGGCAATGCCGGCGTGCAGTTCATCGCTTGCCCGTCCCAGTTCGCGCATCTCGCCGAGCACGGCAATCTTGCGCCCCGGTTCGCGTCCGAGCACCGCCAACGTCGCCGCCATCGAAGCTGCGCTCGCATTATAGCTTTCATCGATCAGTGTCGCCGTCCCGTCGCCCGCCCTGACGGAGAGCCGTGCCCCGCGGCCGCTCATCCCCTCGAGGTCGGCAAGCGCCAGCCCGGCCGCGCCGAGATCACCGCCGAGCGCCTGTACCGCCGCGATCACCGCCAGTGCGTTGGACACCCAGTGATCGCCCGGCTGGCCTACCCTGAAGTTCAGCGTACAGCCCGGCAGCGCCGCCGTGATCATCGTGCTGTCCGGCCCGGGCACCGTATCGAGCGCGCGGACGTCAGCTCCCGCTCCTTTGCCAAAGCTGATCACCCTGTCGGTATGCAGCAGCGCCCGGGTGCGCAGTCGCGCGTGATGTGGCGTATCGAACGGTATGATGGCGGTTCCGCCCGGCTCCAGCCCTTCGAAGATTTCACCCTTGGCATCGGCGATCCCTTCGATCCGGCCATCGAAATTCTCGATATGCGCGGGGGTAATGGCGGTGATCAAGGCGACATGAGGCCGCACCATCCGCGTCAGCGCCGCGATCTCGCGCCCGTGGTTCATGCCCATTTCGAAAACGGCATAATCGCTGTCGGCTCGCATCCTCGCGAGCGAAAGCGGCACGCCGGTATGATTGTTATAACTCCTGACCGAGCGGTGGACGCGGACATGCGGCAAGCGTCCCAGCGCCGCCGCCAGCGCCTCTTTCGTACCGGTCTTGCCCACCGATCCGGTAATTCCAGCTATTTTCGCCGTGGGTGCTCCATTGATCCGGCATCGGGCGGAGACCGCAAGCGCATTCAGCGCTGCCGCCGTATCGTCCACGAGGACATGCGGTCCGCCAACGGGGCGGGATACGATTGCGCCCGCCGCGCCACGCGTGAACGCCTCGCTGACGAACATATGCCCGTCATGGCCGGTTCCGGGCATGGCCACGAACAGATCGCCTGCCGTGATCTCGCGACTGTCGAACGCGACGCCGGTGACGGCGAACTCCGCCGACGGCCGCCCGCCCGTAGCGCTGGCGATCGCGGCGGATGTCCAGAGAGCATTCATGCCGCGCACTCGCGTGCGACCTGCACATCGTCGAACGGAAGGATGCGTTCGTCACCACCCGCGCCCACGGTCTGCCCCGTTTCATGGCCCTTGCCGGCGATCAGCACGATATCGTTCGGCCCCGCTTCGGCGATTGCCGCCGCGATCGCCGCGCGCCGGTCTCCGATCTCGGTCGCTTCGGGAGCGCGGCTGAGGATCGCCGCGCGGATCACCGCCGGGTCTTCGCCCCTTGGATTGTCATCGGTCACGATCACGCGGTCCGCCATGGCCTCGGCGATCAGCCCCATTTCGGGGCGCTTGCCCGCATCGCGATCGCCGCCGGCACCCATGACGAGGATCAGCCGCCCGACGGCGTGCGGCTTCAGCGAGGAGATCGCCGCCGCCAGCGCATCGGGCGTATGCGCATAATCGACATAGACAGGCGCGCCGTTGGGCAGGATCACCGCACGTTCGAGCCGCCCGCGCACGCCCTGCACCCGCCCGAGATCGGCGAGCACCGTGGCGGCGTCACCGCCGGTCGCGATCACCAGCCCCGCCGCGATCAGGGCGTTGGCGGCCTGATAGGCCCCGATCAGCGGAAGCCTGATGGTATATGTGCTGCCCTGATGGACGACGCTCAGCACCTGTCCGAGCCGGGTCGGCTCACGCCCGACAAGCTTAAGCGTGGCACCGCGCGTGCCAACGCCGATCAGCTTCAATCCGCGCGCGCGGGCCAGGTCGATCACGCGGTCCGACGCCTCGTCATCCTGCCAGACGACTGCGGTTCCCCCGTCATCGACGACTTCGGCAAACAGCCTCAGCTTGGCGGTGAAATACGCCGCCATGTCGCCATGATAGTCGAGATGGTCCCGGCTCAGATTGGTGAACGCCGCCGCCGCAACGGGCAAACCCTCGGCGCGATATTGATGCAGTCCGTGGCTCGACGCTTCAAAAGCGGCATGTGTCACGCCTTCCCGCGCCAGCCCGGCCATATTTGCGAGGAATGTGACGATGTCGGGCGTCGTCAGCCCCGTCGTCACCCTCTCGTCGGCTGTCGTCACCCCCAGTGTTCCGATACTTGCGGCGTGATGACCCGCCATGCGCCAGAGCTGACGTGCCAGCTCGACTGTCGATGTCTTCCCGTTCGTCCCCGTGACCGCGACCACCGTGGGGGGAAAGGGTGTGAAAAATCTGGCCGCAAGCAGTGCAAAGGCGCGCCGCGGTTCGGCGGCGATCACGGCCGCAGCGCCTTCGATTGCGATGCCGGGGCGGGCAACCACGGCCACGGCACCGCGCGCGATCGCCGCAGGAATGAAATCCTCCCCGTTGAACCGCGTGCCCTTGAACGCGCCGAATACCGTGCCCGGCGCAACCTTGCGGTGATCGATGGCAAAGCCGGTTACCGTGTCCGGCGCGTCAGTGCCGAGGAGCGTGCCGAGCCGCATCAGCGTTCGACCTTCGGCTTCCAGATCAGCGGCATCAGTTCGGAAATATCGACATCGCGGGTGAGATCGGGGTTTACCCCGAGCAGCGGTCCGATGCGCGCGATCACGCGTGACGCAACCGGCGCGACGGTCCAGGCGGCGGTGCGCAGGCCATAGGATTGCGCGCTGCCCTTGGGCTCGTCGAGCATGGCGATCACGACATAGCGCGGCGCATCCATCGGAAAGGCTGCGGCAAAGGTCGATACGATCGAATGTCTCGCATAGCCGCCGGCACTCGGCTTTTCGGCGGTGCCCGTTTTTCCGCCGACGCGCATGCCTGGGACGTCCGCCTTTCGCCCCGTGCCGTCGAGAACGATCAGGCGCAGGAGCTGGCGCATCCGGTCGCTTGTCGATTGCCGGAAGACGCGTGTGCCCTGCGGTGCCTGGCCCGGCGCAACCTTCAGCAGGGTAGCAGGCCTGAAAATACCGCCGTTAACGAGCGCGGCATAGGCGGTTGCCAGATGCAGCGGCGTCACCGCCATGCCATGGCCGTAGCCGATCGTCATGACCGTCGTGCGACCCCAATAGGTCGGCCAGAGCGGACGTCCGCGCTCCTTCAGCTCGATGTCGGGCGCGGCGTCGAAGTGCAGCTTCCTGAACAGCACCGAAGTCCGCGCCTCGCCGAGTTCATCGGCCACGCGCGCCGTCACGATGTTCGATGACAGGATCAGCGCCTCGGGCGTGTTGAGCCAGCGTTTTGCCGGCTCATCGTCATGGATTGTAAAGCTGCCGACTTTCAGCGGCGCGGTCGCTTCATAGCGTTTGCTCATCGACGTCACGACACCCGTATCGATCGCGTTGGCAAAGGTGATCGGTTTGAAGGTCGAGCCAAGCTCGTAAACGCTTTGCGTCACGTTGTTGCGCCGCGCTTCGGCATCGCCCTCGCCCGGCTTGTTCGGATTGAACACGGGGAGAGAAGCCATTGCAATCACTTCACCGGTGTGGGCGTCAAGCACCAGCCCGGTGGCTCCTTTTGCCTGCTGATCGACCATCGCGGCATAAAGCTCGGTCTCCATGATCGCCTGCACGCGGGAATCGATCGACAGTGATACCGTGATCCCTCGCCCCTGTCTGTCGGTCAGCTCGCCTTCGAGCGCGCGCTCCATGCCCGTCACGCCGCGCCCGTCAAAATCGGTAAAGCCGAGCACGTGCGCGGCGAGCGTCGACTGCGGATAAAGTCGCTCGGGTTCACGGGCATAGGCCATCGCCGGCTCGCCGAGCGCGTTCACCTGCGCGACGAGATCGGGCAGCGCACGGCGACGGAGATAGGTAAAGCGGACACCCGATCTGAGGATCGTGAGATACTCAGCTTCGGTTCTCTCGGGCATCAGTGCGGCGAGCCTGCCCGCCAGATCTTCAGGCCGGTTGAGCAGTCTGTTCGCGTGCACGCCGATCGACCACGCATCGATCGTTCGCGCAAGAACCGCCCCGTTGCGATCAACGATGTCGCCGCGCGCGGGCAGCATCGACAGCGGGCTGGCACGATCAACCCCCGTGCCCATGACCGAAAGCCACAGTAATCGCACTGCGATCAGCGCGATGACCGCGCCGAACAGCAGCATCAGCATCATCAGACGCTGATGTGCAAGGGCAAGCGACGCTTGCCGCTGGCCCTGGTGGCGGATTCGCGGCGGCTGGGCGACAAGCGTGGTCACGGTCTGGTGCGGCGCTCCGTTGAAGCCGCGCGACCCAGATCGGCCATCGTCGCCTGATCGATCATGGCGACCCGCGTCACCTTTTCCGCTTTCTGCCGGGGCGATGGCTTCGGCTTCAGAGCGGCGGTCCGCACCGGCGAGGGAGCGGTCCTGCCCGTATCGGGCTTTGCCGGCGCCGTCCTGATGGTCTCGACCGGGGCGGGGGTTGCAGTCGTATTTTCTGCGAGCATTGCGGGGGGCGTGGTCGCCTCGCCCATGGTATCGAGGTTCAGCGCGATAAGCTGAGAGGGCCCGTTTACGAACTGTGCGGCCGTTGGTGCCGGCAGCGACAGCACCTCTTCGTTCCAAGCCTCGAGCTGACGCAGCGAGGCGCGCGTCCCGAGTTCGGTCTGCAGCTGACGCAGGTCGCGTCTCGTCGATGCGATCTGCGCCTCGACCGCCTCGAGCTTGCCGCGCTCCGCCGCGACCTGGAGCGAGACGAGGTAAAGGCCGCAGGCCGCAGTCGCGACCCCGGCGGCCCAGCCAAGGGGACGGAAACGTTGGGCAATCATCACGCTACACTTTCTGTTGACGACCAGGGGGGTGCCGCGGTGCGGCGGGCGGATCGAAGCGTCGCAGACCGCGCGCGGGGATTGCGCGAGATTTCGTCCTCGGACGGGCGGACCGGCCTGGCGACTGCTTCGAATGTCGGCGCGCGCCCGGCCCTGGTCTCGGGCGCGTGGCGCGAGCCCGCCGGAGCGTTTCCGGACCGTTCGCGCAGGAACAGCTTGACCAGCCGGTCTTCGAGGCTGTGGAACGTGACCACCGCCAGCCGTCCGCCTGGCTTCAGCACGCGTTCGGCCGCCGCCAACCCGTCGGCCAGTTCGCCAAGCTCGCGGTTCACATACATGCGCACCGCCTGGAACGTCTTCGTCGCCGGATCGCGCTTTTCGCCCGGCTTGTGACCGATCGCCTTTTTGACTGCCCGGCTCAGGTCGCGCGTCGTCGCAAGCGGGCGCGCGTCGACGATCGCGCGGGCGATGCGGCGCGACTTCGGCTCGTCGCCCAGTTGAAAGATCACGTCGGCGATTTCGCTCTCGTCCGCGGTGTTCACGAAATCGGCCGCGCTCGGCCCGGCCTGCTCCATCCGCATGTCGAGCGGACCATCGCTCTGAAACGAAAAACCCCGCTCCGCCCTGTCGATCTGCATCGACGACACTCCGATGTCGAGGACCACACCGTCGGCGGGCCCGGTGCGGTCGAGCCCCGAAAAACGATCGGCAATCAGCGTCAGGCGGGGGTGCGCCCTGGCATTTGCAATCGCATCGGGATCGCGGTCAAACGCGACCACCTCGGCTCCGGCGCCGAGAATCGCGTCCGAATAGCCGCCCGCACCATAAGTGCCGTCGATGTGGCGTTCTCCGGGCGCTGGCGAAAGAGCGGCAATGACCTCAACCAGCAGGACCGGGATATGCGCGGCTCCGCTCATTTCGCGCCACGCTCGCCCATCAGATACTGACAGCGTTCTTTCTTGCCGACATCGGCTTTCGGGTCGCCCAGCAATGTGCGCGGATCCCATATTTCGATCGTGTCGCCCGCGCCCCAGAAAAAGGCAAGATCGGTCAGCGCTCCCTTGCCGCGCAGGAACGGGGGCAGGATGAACCGTCCGGATGCGTCGAACGGCACTTCGTCGAACTGACCGAATACGGCAGCGCCAACGTCTTCGCGATCGATCTCGCGTCCTGCATCCAGCGCGCGTTCGGCATCGACAGAAAGACGATCGTAAAGTCGATCGGACCAGCCCTGATCGGCCGCGCGAAGGCAGCCGCGCTTCTGATCGTCAGACAGGAGGAGGAGCCGCTCGCCGGCCTGCCGCTCGATCACGGTACGCATCGCGGCGGGCAAGGCAACGCGGCCCTTGCCGTCGATCGCCTGTAGCGCATAGCCCCTGAATACACTCCGTTCCGCCACCCTTGTTCCCGTCCACCTGCCCGAAACAAGGCTCCGCCACGCCCGGAAATGCCGTTTTGACATTTACCGTCCCTGTGAAACGCGTGCGAAAACCCCGGTTATTATTCGCTGAAGCGTATCAGGGGATTATGCGGTTCACAACGGTTTTTAACGGGTGAAATGGGGATTTGATCACCAATTTAGATAGATTCATTCTATGTTCCGAAACAGGCACGCAGTCCTGGCGATATAACAGGAGCAGGCCCAGCCCCGTGATCGGTCCGGCGAGGAAGCCCAGCACATCGGTATGACACCCTTTTTCCACCCCGGCGGCGCGGCGGCACGGCGGCAAGCAGGGTACGCACGCACGGCGGTAGTGGCGGCGGTCAGTCCTGTGCCGGCCAGCGCAGGCAGCGGTCTCAGCGCGTCGCCGCGCCGTTCGCTGGCACCGGCTGTTCGACCGGCGGGGTTACCCCGAGCGGTCCGAGCGGATCGGTCCGTCCGGTCTTGTTGGTCCCAGGTGCATCAGCGGTGACTGGCACCGCTGAATCGCTCACATTCGCGGTGCGCCGCACGCCGCTCACCACGGCGGTCGCCAGCGCAACGAGGAGCACGATAAAAGCAAGCCCGGTCACGCCGGTGCGGACTCGATCGGTCGATCCGCGTCCCCGAAACGATGCAACCTTGTTTCCCGTCTCAGGCGTCAGCGGCGCGACCATGCCAGCGCTTTATGACAAGATGCGCCGCAGGCCAAGAGCCGTCGACAGCCGCGAGCCGCCGCAGGTCCGGCAGCAGAACGGAACATGCTCTGCGCCGGGGCCGTCGCTGCCCGGCCCTACCAGTCGACGATCGTCCATTTCATGTTGCGCGCCAATTTTCTGAGAGGCCCGTGTGCATTGACCGCCACAGGCTCATCCGCGAAGAAAAAGGCGGGCGCGTCGCTCACATGATCCGAATAAAAACGGATATGGGCATTTTCGCGCGCGATACCCTCCGTCCGCAGCCATGCTTCGATCATCCTGAGTTTGTCCGGCCCATAGCAGTTTTCGCCATCGATTCGCGCCATGATGCGGGTATCGAGGCCGACAAGCGTGTTTGTGGCGATGCAGTCGTCGATGCCGAGCCGCCGCGCGATGGCGCAGGAATAAAGGCGGTAGGAGGCCGTGGCGAGCACGAGCCGATAGCCTTCTGCCCGGTCGTTCGCGAGCTGGGCCCGCGCACCGGGACGCAAATTGCCCCGTTCGGTTTTCCCTGCGAACGCATCGACGATGGGGGCAAGGGATGCGGGCGCAATCCCTCGTCCGACCAGCATCGTCTGCATCGCCTCTTTCAGCCGTGCGCGGTCGATCAGGCGGAGCGCATAGCTCACGGTCATCACGCCAACGAAAGGCAGAAGCAGCAGACGCCATGGCGCGCGCGTCAGGGCAGCGTGAATGAGAAAAGGGGTAAAGGTCGGGCGACGCGTCAGCGTCCGGTCCATGTCGTAAATTGCCAGGCGGATCGGTTCGGTCTGCATCGCTGCTCTTTACGCGCTGCACATCTTGCCGTCGCGGACTTAATGCCGCATGTCATAACGCGATGAGTTCGCCTGCCGATTTCACAGAAACGATACGCGACGGCGCGCCGGAGATTGCCTTTTCCGGATGGCTCACGCTGAAGCATCTTGGCACGCTGCCTGACAAGTTGAACGCCCGGGGTGCCGGACCCGTCACCAGCGTCGATCTTTCCAATGTGGAGCGCATCGATACCGTGGGCGCCTGGCTCGTTCACACCGTCGCGCGCACCGGCGACGCGGCGATCACCGGCGCGAGCGAGGACACCCGGCGACTGATCGAGGCGGTAGCCCGTGGCGATGCTGACATGCGCGTCCGCCCCCCGGCCCCATCGGCGGGTGTCCGTATTCTTTCTGAAATCGGCGAGGCAGCAATCACGGCGGCCCGGACGCTTTACGGGCTGCTCGGCTTCTTCGGCTCGGTCTGCATCGCGCTCTGGAACGTCGTTACCAACCCGCGCCGCTTTCGGTTGAACGCCGTCGTGCAGCGGTTCGAAGTCGTCGGCGTTACCGCATTCGGCATCATCGGCATGATGAGCCTGCTGATCGGTTTTGTCATCGCACAGCAGGGTGCCGTGCAGTTGCAGCAGTTCGGCTTCGAAAGCTTTACGATAAACCTCGTCGGGCGGATCACCTTTCGCGAACTGGGCGTTCTGATGACGGCGATCATGATCGCGGGCCGTTCGGGATCGGCATTTGCCGCGCAGCTGGGCACGATGAAGCTGACGGAAGAAGTGGATGCGATGCGCACCATCGGCGTATCGCCCAACGAGGCGCTGGTTCTGCCGCGGATCATCGCGGTCGTCATGATGATGCCGCTGCTCGGCTTTTATTCATCGATCGTCGCGATCATCGGCGGCGGCCTGTTCTGCTGGACCACGCTGGGCATCCCGCCGATCACCTATGTTTTCCGCATCCGCGAGGTCGTACCCATGACCGATGTGTATATCGGGCTTATCAAGGCGCCCGTGTTCGGGCTAATCATCGGCCTTGCGGGCTGTTTTCAGGGGCTGCTGGTCGAAGGCGATGCCGAACAGGTGGGCGCGCGCACCACGGCGGCCGTCGTGCAGGCGATCTTTCTCGTCTTCGTGCTCGATGCGATGTTCGCCGTTTTCTTCACATCGATCGGCTGGCGATGACGGAAAGTATCGATCCGATTGTAAGCGTACGGGGGCTCGTCAACCGCTTCGGCGATGCGACCATCCATGACGGCCTCGATCTGGACGTCCGTCCGGGCGAGATTTTGGGCGTGGTGGGCGGATCGGGAACGGGAAAGTCGGTGCTGATGCGTTCGATCATCGGGCTGCAGAAACCCGAGGCGGGCCAGGTCCACGTGTTCGGCGAATCGATGCTCGATCGCGATGAGGCGGAAACGACCGACGTCAGGCGGCGCTGGGGCGTGCTGTTTCAGGGGGGCGCGCTGTTTTCCACCCTGACGGTGGCGGAAAACATCGAGCTGCCGCTTCGCGAATTCTACCCGAAGCTTTCACAGGCGCTGATGGACGAGATTGCCGCCTATAAAGTGACGATGACCGGACTGCCCGCCGATGCCGGCCCGAAATATCCGGCCGAACTTTCAGGGGGCATGAAAAAGCGCGCGGGCCTTGCACGTGCGCTCGCGCTCGACCCAGAGCTGCTGTTTCTCGATGAGCCTACGGCGGGGCTCGACCCGATCGGCGCGGCGGCCTTTGACGCGCTCACCGCCCAGTTGCAGCGAACGCTGGGGTTGACGGTTTTCCTCATCACGCACGATCTCGATACGCTTTACGCGATCTGCGACCGGGTCGCGGTGCTGGCAGACCGGAAAGTGATCGCGGTTGGAACGATTGCCGAGTTGCTGGCTTTGGACCATCCTTGGATCCAGGCCTATTTCAATGGTCCGCGCGGACGCGCAGCGACTGCCGCGGTTGCCGCCAACGACCAGTCAACCGCCCATGACAAAACAACCGAAAGTGTCGACTGATGGAAACCCGCTCGAACCAGGTGCTCGTCGGCAGCGTCGTGCTCGGCATGATCGTCGCGATCGCGCTGTTTCTCGTCTGGCTGTCCGGCGTATCGGGAACGAATACCAAGGAATATGACATATTTTTCAAGCAGTCGGTCGAAGGGTTGGCGAAAGGCGGCAGCGTCTCTTACGGCGGCGTCCCCTCAGGCCAGATCGTCGATATCGAGCTTTGGCGGAAAAATCCCGAATTCAAGCGCGTCCGGATCCAGCTGAAAAACGAAACACCGGTTCTGCAGGGGACGACAGCGACTATCCTCGGCAGTTTCACGGGGCCTTCGACAGTCGTTCTCGACGGCGCCGTGATGGGCGCGCCCGAAATTACCGACGCAGGGCCGGCGGGTCGCCCCGTGATCCCGACGAAGGCGGGGGGCATCGGTGCTCTGCTCAACAGCGCGCCGCAATTGCTCGAGCGGCTCTCGACGCTGACCGAACGCCTGACCGAACTCTTGTCCGACAGGAACCAGAATTCGATCGCGGGCATCCTTGCCAACACCAACCGGCTGACCGATTCGCTCGCGAAACAGGCGCCTGACATTCGCCAGACTGTCGTGCAGACCCGGATAACGCTGAAACAGGCGGGCGACGCCCTCGAGCAGATCGGACGGCTCAGCGGTTCGATCGACAGGACGCTCAACGACGATGGCAGGCCGCTGGTCGCCGATCTTCGCCGCGCGGTGCAATCAGCGCAGAAAAGCATGGACACGCTCGACAAGACACTGGGCGATGCACGCCCCGGCATCCAGGCATTTTCGAAAACAACGCTGCCCGAGGTCGGGCAGCTCGTCCGCGATCTGCGCGTCATGGCCGAAAGCCTGAGCACAGTCGCCGCCAAGATCGATTCGGGTGGGGCGGGCAGTATTATCGGCGGCGGCAGGTTGCCCGATTACAAACCCGGCGGAGGTTCCAGATGATTGCTCGTTTCGCCGTAATGGCCGTTATCGCGTCCGCGCTCTCCGCCTGTGTCAGCTTCGGCCCCAAACCGCCGAAATCGCTCGTCACGCTGACCCCGGCCACGACAGTCACAGTCGGGGCCACCCGAACGGCGGGCCCGGGGCAAACCATCACTATTCTCTACCCTACCGCACCGGTCGCTATCGTTGGCACGCGCATACCCGTCTACGCCGGCAGCGGGCCGCTGAGCTATGTTTCCGATATCGCATGGAACGACACGCCGGTCCGTCTTTTCCAGCGCCTGTTGATGGAGACGGTTGCGGCAAAGACGGGCAGGATCGTCCTCGATCTGCGCCAGTATACAGTCGATCCGGGATTGCGGGTTTCAGGCCAGCTTCAGAAATTTGGCATAGACGCGACGCGCAACGAAGCTGTGGTCACCTATGACGCAGTCATTGCCCGCGAGCGGGGCGGCATCGAAACGCGCCGCTTTGAATCGCGGGTCGCCGTGACTGCGATCGATGCCGCAAATATCGCGCTTCCGCTCAATCAGGCGGCCAATAACGTAGCGGCCGAAGTCGCCACGTGGATTGGTAAATGATGGCGACGGGCTGGCCCCTTTGCAGAGATCAGCACCGCCCAGTGCCCGGCGACTACCGGCCCCCGGTATGCCGAACCGCATTTTTATGCGCACCAACGGCGCCCTTGGGGCGGGCATAGTTGCGGCGCGGGGCATTGTCGCGCGGCGCGGCGGCGCGGCCACCACCGCGTCCGGCATCATGACGGTTTGGCTCACGGGTAATGACCACCTTGGGCATCTTGGCCCGCAGCTCGTCGAAACCGGGCGGCAGCGGCACGGGCTCGAGGCGGACACCCGTCAGCTTCTCGATATCGCGCAGCCATCCCTTTTCCTCGCCCGAGACGAAGCTGACGGCGATGCCCGAGGCACCCGCGCGTGCCGTCCGGCCGATCCGGTGGACATATTGCTCGGGAACGTTCGGCAGATCGAAGTTGAACACATGGCTGACGCCCGAAACATCGATCCCGCGCGCCGCGATATCCGTCGCGACGAGGATACGGATGTCACCGCGCTTGAAGGCCGCGAGCGCATCGGTTCGCGCATTCTGCGATTTGTTGCCGTGGATCGCCGCCGAACGGATATTCGACGCGGCGAGATGCTTCACCACCTTGTCCGCGCCATGTTTGGTGCGCGTGAAGACGAGCGCGCGATCGATCGGTTCGTTGCCGAGGACGATCGTCAGCAGGGCCTGCTTGTCCTTGCCGTCGATGAAGGTGCAATATTGATCGACCCGCTCCGCTGTCGATGCAACGGGCGTGACCGAAACGCGGACCGGATCGTTGAGGAACTTCGCGCCAAGATCGGCGATCGCCTTGGGCATCGTCGCTGAGAAGAACAGCGACTGGCGCACCTTCGGCAGGAGCCTGTCAATCGCCTTCAGCGCGTGAATGAAGCCAAGATCGAGCATCTGATCGGCCTCGTCGAGTACGAAGATTTCGACATTGCGCAGGTGGACGGCACGCTGTTCGGTCAGATCCATCAGACGCCCCGGCGTCGCGACCAGAATATCCAGCCCCTGCCCGCACATCTTGATCTGGCGGCCGATGGGCATGCCACCAAAAACCGTGCCGACGATCAGGCCCATGCCGCGCCCGTAATCGGTGAACGACTGGGCGATCTGCGCCGCAAGCTCACGCGTCGGCGAAAGTACAAGCATGCGGCAGCTGCCGGGCATGCGCGTCTTGCCTGACGCAGCGAGGCGCATCAGCGACGGAAGCGCAAACGCTGCCGTCTTGCCGGTGCCGGTCTGTGCGATGCCACACAGATCCTTGCCCTTGAGCAGCGCGGGAATCGCCTGTGCCTGGATTGGCGTGGGCGTGGTATAGCCTTTGGCTTCGAGTGCCGCAAGAATCTGCGGAGCAAGGCCGAGGTCTGAAAATTGAGTCATGAAAGGCTTTCGAATGTGCAAGGCCCGCGCATGACGAACGTCACGCGCCGGACAGGCGGGAGTTTTTGACAACCCGCGTGAATGGGTAGCCGGATGGCTGGAGCGTCATGCTGGCCTCGCCCGTCCCGACCCCACCTACACGGCGATACGGGCACTCACGCTGGCTGACCGTGCGAATGCGGGGTACCGCTTCGCTGCGCTGCGCATCCCAATGGCAGCAACGCGCGCAATAAGCAAGCAGCCGCCGCTGCGGGAGCCGCTACGCCGCCAGCGCGGCCGGCCAGTCATCGCGATTACGCACGGGAAGCGCTTCGATTTCAGCGCGGCTCAGATCGGTCGACAGGCCGTCTGCGCTGAAACTGAGACGGGCAAAGGGAATGGCGCGAAGCGTTTCGCCCACCCCAACGACACCACCCATGCTGACGACGATATAGTTCACCCGCCCGCTTTCGCATTCGATCATCGTCTCGACAGCCTCGCCCAGCGCATTCCCCTGTCTGTCGATGAGCTTTGCGCCGGGAAGCGATCCCGCCTGCCGAAGCGTCGGCGCGTTCCGCCCTGCACTCTTTTCGGCGGCCTTTGCGCCGCCGTCTTCATATCTGGCCTGACGACCAAGCCAGCGCCACACGCCGACCAGATTTACCACCGTCAGAAAGCCGTTCGCATAGAGCAGGCTTGGCTGGCCGCTCGCCAAGCCGATCGTGACCCAGCCGATCGACCCCAGCGTGAAGACGACAAATCCCCACCCCGTGATCCGCGCCCCCGCATTGGCGGCGGTCATCATCGCCGCGATGATGGTTGCAATCGGGGCAACCCATTGCGCTATCGTTTCCATGGGGCGGCGAACGCCCGGCAGGCGTAACGGCTCCATCGGATTTTGTGCGTCCCACCCCGCGCCGGATCATGGCCCGACGAGGGACTGTGCCGGGTTGATCGCAACGCACTTCGGGGCCACATGGACGTCATGCTGATCGAGACTGAAACCACGCCCAACCCCGCAACCCTGAAGTTCCTTCCCGGCCGCACCGTCATGGACATGGGGACGCGCGACTTCGCCACTCCCCAAGAGGCGGCCGCATCTCCGCTGGCGGAGGAACTGTTCGCGCTGGGCGATGTGACGGGCGTGTTCTTCGGCCACAGCTTCGTCTCGGTGACCGCTGCTCCGGGGACTGACTGGTCCGTCCTGAAGCCCGACGTGCTCGCCGTGCTGCTCGATCATTTCGCTGCCAACATGCCGCTGTTCCGGCCCGCAAGCGCCGCCGGTTTTTCCGTGGCGGAAGACCGCCAGTTCAATGACGATCCGGCGGATGCGGACATCATCGACCAGATCAAGGATCTCATCGAGACACGCGTCCGGCCCGCCGTGGCGCAGGATGGCGGTGACATCATCTATCAGGGTTTCGACAAGGGGAATGTCTATCTGCGGATGCAGGGGGCCTGTTCGGGCTGCCCGTCGTCAACCGCGACGCTAAAGCAGGGCATAGAGGGCCTGCTGAAACACTACGTCCCCGAAGTGACCGGTGTTTACGCGGTATGAGCCGCGCGCCGCTTGATGATCCCGCGCTTGATCAGCTTTTCCGCTCCGCGCGAAGCTACAACGGCTACACTGACGATCGCGTAACGCACGCGCAGATAGAGGCGATCTGGGAGCTGATGAAATTCGGCCCGACGTCAGCGAACCAGCTACCCGCGCGTCTTGTCTGGTGCGGGAGCGAAGACGCCAAGACACGGCTGGCCACCTGTTCCAGCGCCAGCAACAAGAACAAGATACTTGGTGCGCCAGTTACCGTGATCATCGGCATGGATCTGGAATTCTACGAACTGCTGCCCGAGCTTTTCCCGCCTGCCGACGCACGAAGCTGGTTTGTCGGCAACCAGGCGCTGATCGAGGAAAGCGCGATGCGCAACGCATCGCTGCAGGGTGCCTATTTTATCATGGCGGCGCGCGCGATCGGCCTCGATACCGGCCCGATGTCGGGATTTGACAATGCCGCCGTCGATGCCGAGTTTTTCGCGGGCACGGCGATCCGGTCAAACTTCATCGCGACGCTGGGGACCGGGGATCCTGCCTCGATCTTCGGCAGGCTGCCGCGTCCGCCATTCGGGCGCTTCAATACGATCATCTGATGCGGCTCGTTATCGAGACCGTCGGTTCCGCCTGTTCGGTCGCGCTGATCGACGATGCCCGAATTGATGCCAATATCGTGGCGGCGATCCATGAAGATGTCGGTCGGGGTCATGCGGAAGCGCTGCTGCCGATGATCACCAGCCTGCCCGGCGGCGGTCGCGCCGACAGGATTCTCGTTGATTGCGGCCCGGGAAGCTTCACCGGCGTGCGCGTTGGCATCGCGGCGGCGTGCGGTCTCGGTATTGGCTGGGGCGTTCCGGTTACGGGTTACTCGTCGCTCGCACTGCTTGCCGCTGGCTGGTTCGCCGATCATGATGACGTATCGGCGACCTTCACGATACCCGGCGGTCATGGCGAGCTGTTCACACAGGCGTTCAAACGCAGTCCGTTCGCCGAAGCTACGGCGCTCCGCTCGCTCACACCGGACATGATCACCGCGCCCGACAGGGTGGATTTTGTCATCGCGCCGCTCGACGCGCGACGGACAGTGCTGCTTCCTTCGAGCTTTGCCGCGCTCAGCCCGAGACCCATTTATGGTCGCGGTGCCGATGCAAGGCCGATGGTTTGATACCTTTATCGGTCCGTGAGGGTTCGGCGGAGGATATCGCCGCCGTCATGCCGATCATGGGTGCTGCGTTCGATCCGCGTTTCGGCGAGAGCTGGACCGGCGGACAGTGCCTGGCGCTGCTTGCGCTGCCCGGTGCGCGGCTTTTCATCGCGCGGCGCGGCGGGCCGGTGGGATTCGCGCTAAGCCGAACGATCGCCGGCGATTGCGAACTGATGATGATCGGCGTGCTGCCCGCAATGCAACGCCAGGGCATCGGCCTGATGCTGCTCGATCAGGTCATCGCAGACGCGATCGGGCACAAGGCCGAATCCGTATATCTTGAAGTTCGCAGCGGAAACTCCGCAATCGATTTCTATCGCGCCCGCAATTTCGTAAAAGTCGGCAGTCGGCCGCGCTATTATCGTGGCGGGGGGGGTGAACAATTTGACGCCGAGACGCACAGACTTTTGCTGATTTAAAAATTGGAGCTTTTCCTGTAATGGAAACAGCGTATTGAGCCCCGATGTGTTATTGTCTCCACGCTACTCTGATACTGACGGGGCACTAGAGGAACTGTTAAAATGGCCGACCTTTCTGAAATGCAGGAAACCTTCATTACACTCACCGCAGACATTGTTGCAGCGCACGTGAGCAACAACAGCGTGGCAGTCAACGATCTGCCGGTGCTGATCGCCAATGTTCACGCCGCGCTTGCCAAGCTCGACGCGCCCGTGGCGGAACCCGAAGTCAGGCAGGAGCCGGCGGTTTCGATCCGTTCGTCGATCCGGCCTGATTTCATCGTCTGCCTCGAAGATGGCAAGAAACTGAAGATGCTGAAGCGCCATCTCATGACGCATTACCAGATGACTCCCGAGCAATATCGCACGAAATGGGGTCTGGCTGCCGACTATCCGATGGTGGCCCCTAATTATGCCGAGCAGCGGCGCACGCTTGCCAAGAAAATCGGACTTGGAACCAAGCGTCGCCGGACAGTCAAGTAAAAGTGGCTTTGCGATGACGCGGGCATTGCGCTAGCGTCATCGCAATGCACCGCAGAATCGATATCGAGGCGCTTTGCGCAGACAAGGGATTGCGCATCACCGAGCAGCGTCGGGTGATTGCGCGCGTACTCAGCGAGGCTGACGATCATCCCGATGTCGAGGCGCTTCACGCCCGCGCGGTCGTGATCGATCCCGGCATGTCGATCGCAACGGTGTATCGTACCGTCCGCCTGTTCGAAGAGGCGGGCATTCTCGAACGGCATGATTTCGGGGATGGCCGCTCGCGTTACGAGGCCGCTGCCGAGGCACATCACGATCACCTGATCGACGTTGAAAGCGGCACTGTGATCGAATTCGTCGATCCCGAACTTGAAGCGCTGCAAAAGATCATTGCCGAAAAGCTCGGCTATCGCCTCGTCGATCACCGAATGGAGCTCTATGGCGTCGCGCTCGACCGCAAGGGCTGAGGCAGCTCGTTCACCGGCGCGCCTTGCCGCAGCGGCGGGACAGCCCCCGGCGATCGCGCTTTCCGGGTGGGTGCGCCTTGCGGTGCGCGTGCTTGGGCTTAGCCTCGCGCTTCTGATCTGCGTTCCGGCCCACTATTTCTGGCGTGCGCTGCGCCAGTCATCGCCGTGGCCCCGGCTGTTTCTGCGCACCGCGGCGCGGATCGCGGGTGGCCGCGTCACCCTGATCGGCACACCGCTGCGCCGCAACGTCGTGTTTCTTTCGAATCACGTAAGCTGGATCGATATTCTGGCAATCGCAGGCCGGACCGGAAGCGCATTTGTCGCCAAGGACGGTATCCGCACGGCCCCGATCGTCGGCTGGCTCGCCTCGCTGAACCGCACCGTCTATATCGTCCGCGAAGATCGTTCGGGCGTTGGCGCACAGATCGACCGGCTTCGCGAAGCGCTGGCAGACGTCTGGTCGGTAACGATTTTTCCCGAGGGGACAACCGATGACGGCAAGTCGCTGCTGCCATTCAAATCATCACTGCTCAAGATCCTCGAGCCGCCGCCCGCGGGCATGATGGTCCAGCCGCTCATGCTCGATTACGGCGACGTCGGACCCGATATCGCCTGGCTGGGCGTCGAGCGCGGCAGCGACAATGCGCTGAGGGTTCTGGCGCGTCGTGGCACCTTCAGGATCACGATCACGGCGCTCCAGCCGTTCGATCCGGTCGTGATCGGCGGCCGCAAGGCCATCGCCGAACGCGCGCGCGCGGCGATTGCCGACGCACTGGGCAAACGGCTGGGCCACCCAGTCCCGCTGTTCATCGGGCATGACGCATGGGCAGCGGCATCGCCCGACAGGGACCCCTCGCCTGCGATCAGCGCGGCGTTATAAGGCAATGATGACCCACCCCCAATCATTCCACGTCAAATCGTTCGGCTGTCAGATGAACGTCTATGACGGCGAACGCATGGCTGAGGCGCTAACTGCCGATGGCATGGTTGCGGCGGCTGACAGCGCATCTGCCGATCTCGTCGTGCTCAATACCTGCCATATCCGCGAGCGCGCCGTGCACCGCGTCTATTCGGAAATCGGCACGCTGCGGCGCGAGGACGGGTCGCGCCCGATGATCGCGGTTGCCGGGTGCGTCGCACAGGCAGAAGGCGCCGCGGTACGGGCGCGCACGAAAGACGTTGATATCGTCGTCGGTCCGCAGGCCTATCACCGGCTTCCCGCACTGGTGCGCGCCGGGGGGGGCGTGGACACCGATATGCCGGCGCAATCGAAATTCGATGCGCTGCCCGGACGGGGCGTTCAAAAGCCATCGGCGTTCCTCACCGTTCAGGAAGGCTGTGACAAATTCTGCACCTATTGCGTCGTACCCTATACGCGCGGAGCCGAAGTTTCCCGGCCGATCGATGCCATTCTCAGTGAGGCACAGGCGCTGGTCGATGGCGGTGCGAGGGAAATCACGCTGCTGGGGCAGAACGTCAACGCCTGGAAAGACGGCGCGCACGGCCTTCACACGCTGATCGCCGCACTCGATCGCCTGCCCCGCCTTGCGCGAATCCGTTACATGACGAGCCATCCGAACGACATGCTGCCTGGGCTGATCGATGCGCATCGCGACATCGAAAAGCTGATGCCGTTCCTCCATCTGCCGGTGCAATCGGGCAGCGACCGCATCCTCAAGGCCATGAACCGCAGCCACACGCGCGACAGCTATCTGCGCCTGATCGACCGGGTTCGCGCCGCGCGCGCCGACATTGCGCTGTCGGGCGACTTCATCGTCGGCTTTCCAGGCGAAACCGATGGCGATTTCGAAATGACGCTGAACATCGTTCGCGAAGCCGGTTACGCCCAGGCGTTCAGCTTTGCCTATTCGCCCCGCCCGGGCACGCCGGCGGCCACGATGGCCGGTCAGGTTTCGAAAAATGTCAGTGACGCGCGACTGCAGGCCCTGCAGTCGGTCATCAACGTGCAGCAACTCGCGTTCAATCAGGCGACGATCGGGCGGAAAACGACGGTCATGATCGAACGCCGGGGCAAGCTTCCCGGCCAGTGGATCGGCAAATCGCCGTGGCTGCAATCGGTCCATATGATCGATCCCGCGCTGAAAACCGGCGATCTGATCGACGTGAAACTGGCGCAGGCCGGCCCGAACAGCCTTGCAGGAGAAGCAGTCTTGCCCGCACCGATCGTGCATGCCGCGTAAGCTCATGCCCGCGCAGCCCGGCGACCCCAGCCGCCTCGACGTCGTGTTCGATCGGCCGCAACTGCTCGGGCGGCTGTTCGGCGAGTTCGACCAGAACCTTGTCGCCATCGAAAACCGGCTGGGCGTCTATATCCAGGCGCGAGGCAACAAGCTTCAGATCGAGGGCGAGGCGGCGGCCGCGGCACGGGCGCGCGACGTTCTGACCGGCCTTTATAACCGTATCGTCAAGGGGCAGGATATCGATGCGGGCGCGGTGGAGGCAGTGATCGCCATGTCAGCGGAGCCGGTGCTCGACGGCATTATTCGCCACGATGTGTCCGAACCGCCCGGAGTGATGATCCGGACGCGCAAGAAGACGATCGTTCCCCGTTCGGGAACGCAGACCCGCTACATGCAGGAGCTGCTGCGCAATGACATCATTTTCGCGCTGGGCCCGGCCGGCACGGGCAAAACCTATATCGCGGTAGCGCAAGCCGTCTCACAGTTGATCACCGGCTCGGTCGACCGCCTGATCCTGTCACGCCCCGCAGTCGAGGCGGGCGAGAAACTGGGCTTTCTGCCGGGCGATATGAAGGAAAAGGTCGATCCCTATCTTCGCCCGCTCTATGATGCGCTGAACGATTGCCTGCCAGCCGAACAGGTCGAGCGGCGCATCGCAAGCGGTGAGATCGAAATCGCGCCGATTGCGTTCATGCGCGGCCGGACGCTCGCGAACGCGTTCATTATCCTCGACGAGGCACAGAACACCACGCCCGCTCAGATGAAGATGTTTCTTACCCGGTTCGGTGAAGGAAGCCGGATGGTCGTGTGCGGCGATCCGAACCAGACCGACTTGCCGGCAAACCAGATTTCAGGCCTGAACGATGCCGTCACGAAGCTCGAAAATGTCGAGGGTCTGGCGATGGTGCGGTTCGGCATCGGCGACGTCGTGAGACATCCGGTGGTCGGCCGGATCGTCGAGGCTTATGAAGGGTAGCGGCCGCGTGCGCCCTGATCGAGGCCGATGATAACTGTCGAGCTGAGTGAAGAGGGCTGGCCGCTGGCGATCGACTGGGCGGTGATCGCCCAGCGGGCGGCGGAACGGGCGGTAGTGGAAAGCGCGCAGGCCAACCTTGCTGCCGGTGCCGGGATCACGGCCGAGATTTCCGTCCGCCTGACTTCCGATGTCGAAGTCCGGACGCTAAACCGGCAGTATCGCGGCAGGGACATGTCTACGAACGTCCTCTCATTTCCGATGATCGATCCCGACCTCCTCGAGACGCTGGAAGGTGACGTGGGGCGTGAACTTCTTCTTGGCGATATCGTTCTCGCGCTCGAGACCTGTGCAGGCGAAGCAACGGCGCGTGGCATAACGCTGGCGGACCATGCGGCGCATCTCATTGTGCATGGCACGCTGCATCTGTTAGGACATGATCACATGAACGACGCCGAAGCCGAGGCCATGGAGGCAATCGAGCAGGCCGCGATGGCCGCGATGGGGCTGCACGATCCCTATCCCGTCGAGGACTGGCACCCCCCACAATGAAGGAAGGCGAAAGTAGAAGCGACGGCCGCATCTTCGGCGGTCTGCGCGCCATGCTCTTCGGCGGGGAGCGCGAGCCGACGCTTCGCGATCAGATCGAAGAGGTCATCGACGAGCATGAAGACGATCCTGCTCCTGCCACCGAAGGAGACCTTTCTCCCATCGAGACGCAGATGGTCCGCAACCTCCTCCAGTTCGGCAGCCGGACCGTCGACGATGTCGGCGTGCCGCGCGCGGACATCATCGCGGTTCCCGAAACGATCAGCTTTTCCGATCTCGTGGCCGCGATCGCCGATGCGCCACACAGCCGCCTGCCCGTCTATCGCAACAGCCTCGATCATGTCATCGGCATGATCCACATCAAGGATGCCTTTGCGATCCTCGCAAGCGGTGCGCCCTATCCCGAAAACATGGACGGGCTGATCCGTCAGCCGCTCTACGTCCCCCAGTCGATGGGCGTTCTCGATCTGCTCGCCGAGATGCGGGCGCGGCGCGTGCATCTGGCGATCGTCATCGACGAATATTCGGGGACCGAGGGCCTTGTCACCATCGAAGACCTGATCGAGGAAATCGTTGGCGATATCGAGGATGAGACCGATCACGCGACAGTGCCGATGATCGTCGCCCTCGATCACGACCTTTGGGAAGCCGATGCGCGCGCCGAGCTGGAAGACATTGCGGCGGCGATCGACCCCCGGCTCGCCGAGGTGGATGGCGATGTCGATACCATCGGCGGTCTCGCCTTCGTGCTCGCGGGGCATGTGCCGCAGATTGGCGAGTGCCTGCGCCATGAAAGCGGCTGGACGATCGAAGTGATCGAAGGCGATGCCCGCCTCGTCAGCCGGGTGCGCCTGCATCCGCCCGAAACCCCCGCCGGCAACTGACCCGCCGTTGCCCGCTGCGGCGCGACACCCTATGTTATCGCGATGACCTTCAAGTCGCGTTTCGTCATCATTTTTGCCATGCTTGCGGTCGTTTTCGGGGTCGGATGGTTCGCTCTGACCCGGGGAGACACGGCGCAGCTTCCGCTTCAGTCGGTAACCGGGCCGCGGCCTCGGATCGACGCGCCACGCGTGCAATATATCCCGACCGTCGATATCGCCCGGCCGATCGGCTGGGAGGACGGGGCGATGCCAGTGCCTGCCGCCGGTCTTGCGGTCAAACCCTTTGCGAGGGGCCTCGATCATCCGCGCTGGCTGTATGAGCTGCCGAACGGCGATGTCCTCGTCGCCGAGACCAATTCGCCACCGCGCGAAGGGGGCGGCCTTACCGGCGTCATCATGGACTGGCTGATGTCCTATGCCGGCGCGGGCGTTCCTTCGCCGAACCGGATCACGCTGCTGCGCGATACCGATGGCGATGGCGTCGCCAACATGCGCTCGGCCCTGCTGACGGGGCTGAACTCGCCGTTCGGCATGGCGCTCGTGGGGACCAGGCTTTACGTTGCCAACCATGATGGCGTTGTCGCCTATCCTTTCACGCCCGGCCAGACGAAGATCACCGCGGCTCCTGAAAGGATCGTCGCGCTGCCGGGAGGCGGGATGCACTGGGCAAAAAATATCGTGCCGAGCGCCGATGGCAAGCTGCTGTATATTTCGGTGGGTTCGAGTTCGAACATCGCCGAAGGGGGGCTCGCGAAGGAAAAGAACCGCGCCGATATTCTCGAGCTCGACCTGACCACGAAACGGTATCGCATCTTCACGGCGGGACTGCGCAACCCCGTGGGGATGGCATGGGAACCAGCAGGCCAGCGGCTCTGGACGGTCGTCAACGAACGCGACATGCTTGGATCGGATCTCGCGCCCGATTATCTCGCGGTCGCTGATTTCGGTGCTTTCTACGGATGGCCATACAGCTACTGGGGGGGCTATGCCGATCCCCGGATCAAGGAGCCGCGCCCGGATCTGCTGCAATATACCAAAAGGCCCGAATATGCGCTGGGGCCGCACACCGCTTCACTCGGGCTTGCATTCGGATCGCTCGGGCCGTTCGGCAAGGGTGCCTTCATCGGGCAGCACGGATCGTGGAACCGCAAACCGCCTTCCGGATACAGGGTGGCGTTCGTTCCCTTCAACGACGCCGGCCTTCCGGACGGGAAGATGCGTGATGTGCTCAGCGGATTTCTTGACGGAAACGGCCGCGCCCGGGGCCGTCCCGTCGGCGTGATCATCGATCGGAAGGGCGGGCTGCTGGTGGCAGACGATGTCGGCAACACGATCTGGCGGGTGAGCGCCAGGGCCGCCGCGGCAAGAACTGCCAGTCTTCAACCTTTTGACATCAGCGCGCAAACAACATCGCATCGTCAGCGAAAGCCTTGAACTCAAGCGCGTTTCCGCTGGGATCGTGAAAGAACATCGTGGCCTGTTCACCGGGCTGGCCCTGAAACCTGACATGCGGCGGGATACCGAAGATAACGCCTGCCGACTTCAGTTTGGCAACGAGCGCGTGCCAGTCATCCATCGTCAGGACGACGCCGAAATGCGGCACGGGAACATCGTGGCCGTCAACGGGGTTGCCCGCCAGGCGCCCGGCCCCTTCGGCAAGGTGGGCCACGATCTGGTGACCATAAAGATTGAAATCAATCCAGCGATCAGAACTTCGTCCCTCCGGGCAGCCCAGAATCTCGCCGTAAAATGCCCGCGCCGCATCGAGATCGTCGACAGGAAACGCAAAATGGAACGGCCTCATCACTCACTCCGATGATCGTCAGGGACAGGCACTGTCAGTCCGCACGACTGCCTGTCCCGGGCCGTTAGCGCAAAGTCGTGCCGGTTGCACGGCGGCACGATCACGGCGATATCGCGCCTCGTGAACCGATACCCCCGCCTTCTCGCGCTGGCCGCCGGCATCGTCGCCGCCACCGGCTTTGCGCCGCTCGGGGCCTGGCCGCTCACGCTCGGATCGCTGGCAGTGCTGGCCCGGCTGGTGCAGCGTGCGCCGACGGTGAGGCGCGCCGGGCTGATCGGCTGGCTGTTCGGCGTCGGGCATTTCACACTGGGGCTTAACTGGATCGCCGGGGCATTCGATCATCAGGACGCCATGCCCCACTGGCTCGGCTATGGCGCTGTGGTTCTGCTCTCGCTTTATCTCGCGGTCTATCCGGCGCTCGCGGGGGTGCTTGCCAGACGCGCCGCACCCGGTGGTGGCGCAGCGTTCGCGCTGGTTTTCGCGGCAGCATGGATCGTCACCGAATATGGCCGCGCGACGCTGTTTACCGGATTTGCATGGAATCCGCTCGGCGCAATTTTCGTGCCGACGTGGATTGCGGGCTGGTCGCGGATCATCGGCACCTACGGGCTCTCGGGACTGGCGGTGCTTGGCGCGGGTCTGGCAGCCATGCTGTGGCGCGATCGGCGGGAACTGGCCCTGTTGGAAGGGGGCGCGCTCGTGGCGGTTGCCGGGGGATGGGCGCTGCTCTTTCCCCTGCCCGGCATGACCGCGACCGAAGTCCGCATCGTCCAGCCGAACATGAACCTTGATGAGACGCGCGATCCGTTCGCGGCGCGTGAGGGCCTTGAAAAGCTCGCGCGGCTGAGCGGGCCGCCGGGGCGCGCACCGCGCCTCGTCTTCTGGTCTGAAGCAGCGATCAACGATGTTTACGAGATCGCCTATGACGCCGGCCTGCGCGCCGCACTCGCAACCCTGCTAAGCCCCGGTGATGTCCTGCTGACGGGTGCCACCCGGATCGAATATGAAGCGCAAGGCGCACCGAACGGCATCGGCACCGAACGACGGGCGACGGGCGCGACGAACAGCGTGTTCGCGCTCGATGCCGCGGGCGATCTTGTCGCACGATATGACAAGGCGCACCTCGTTCCCTATGGCGAATACCTGCCGATGCGGCCATTGCTCACGCCGCTCGGCCTTGCGCGACTCGTTCCCGGCGATCTGGATTTCAGGGCCGGGCCTGGGCCGCTCACGCTCACCGTGCCGGGCGTTGGCAGAATGGGGGTCCAGATCTGCTATGAGATCGTCTTTTCAGGCGAAGTGACCGATCGTGCCCACCGGCCCGATTTTCTGTTCAACGCTTCGACAGATGCATGGTTCGGTAGCTGGGGCGCGCCGCAGCACCTGGCGCAGGCACGGCTTCGCGCAATCGAGGAGGGCTTGCCGATCGTGCGTGCGACGCCGACTGGCATCTCGGCGCTGATCGATGCGCGGGGCACGGTTCTCGCCTCGGTTCCTTCCGGGAAATCCGGCTTCATCGAGACACAACTGCCGGCCGCGCTGACGCCGCCGCCCTTTGCGCGCTGGGGCAATGTGCTGCCTCTGCTGTTCGCGCTGATGCTCGCGATTGCAGGCGTTGCTCTGGCGCGCCACCGGCGCTATGCTAACATATAAAGCATCCTTTATATCCGAACGAGGCGAGCCACGCATGCGTGCCAATTATCTTTTCACATCCGAATCAGTCTCGGAAGGCCATCCCGACAAGGTTTCGGACCAGATTTCAGATGCGATCGTCGATCTTTTCCTCGCCAAGGACCCCGAGGCCCGAATTGCATGCGAAACCTTGACGACGACGCAGCTCGTGGTGCTCGCCGGGGAAATCCGCTGCAAAGGCGTGTTTGAAAATGAACAATGGGTCCCCGGCGCAAAGGAGGAGATTGAGGCAACGGTACGCCGCACGGTTCGCGAGATCGGCTATGAACAATCGGGTTTTCACTGGGAAACACTAATATTCAAGAACAACCTCCACGGCCAGTCGGCGCATATCGCGCAAGGGGTGGATGCGAGCGCCAACAAGGATGAAGGCGCGGGCGATCAGGGCATCATGTTCGGCTATGCAACCGACGAGACGCCCGATCTGATGCCGGCGACGCTGTATTACGCGCATAGGATCCTGAAACGCATGGCGGAAGACCGGCATTCGGGCGTGGCTCCCTTTCTCGAGCCTGACGCCAAAAGCCAGGTGACGCTGCGTTACGAAGGCAGTCTGCCCATTGCGGCTACGGCCATCGTCGTCTCGACGCAGCACGCAGCGGGCTATGACGAGGGCGCGAAGAAAGCCGAGCTTCATGCCTATGTGAAGCGCGTCGTGGCAGACGTCATCCCGCCCGTGCTGCTGCGCGAGACCGAATATCATATCAACCCGACGGGCAGCTTCGAAATCGGCGGCCCCGATGGCGACGCGGGGCTGACCGGGCGAAAGATCATCGTCGATACTTATGGCGGCGCAGCGCCGCACGGCGGCGGTGCGTTCAGCGGCAAGGATCCGACCAAGGTTGATCGCTCGGCCGCCTATATCAGCCGCTATCTGGCGAAAAACATCGTCGCGGCGGGACTTGCCACGCGCTGCACGATCCAGTTGGCCTATGCGATCGGGGTCTCGCGGCCCCTGTCGCTCTATGTCGATACGCACGAAACCGGCACCATCGGCGATGACAGGATCGAAGCGGCGATCATGGGAATCGATAAGCTCGGCGGGCTGACGCCGCGCGGAATCCGTATGCATCTGCGGCTGAACAGGCCGATCTATCGCAGGACCGCGGCCTATGGCCATTTCGGCCAGAAGCCGGACGGGGACTTTTTCCCGTGGGAACGGACCGATCTGGTTAACGATCTGAAGGCTGCGCTGGCTTAGCAGGACGCGGCTGACAGGCAGAACAGTGGCAGTCACGACCGATCCCTTGACGACAGGCCGTCTTTACGGCCGACGCGCCGGGCACAAGTTGCGCGTCGGCCAGCAGCAGCTTGTCGACGAGTTGCTGCCGCAACTGCTGGTGCCAGATGGGCCGCTCGACCCGCTGACCCTGTTCGGTGACACCCGCCCGCTGGAGCTTGAGATCGGCTTTGGCAGCGGCGAACATCTTGCCGCGCAGGCATCGCTAGAGCCTGCCCATGGCTTCATCGGCTGCGAGCCCTTTCTCAACGGCGTCGTCGGCGCGCTGGGCCACATTCGCGAACACCGGCTGGAAAATATCAGGCTTCACATGGGCAACGCGCTCGATGTGCTGGCACGGCTCCCCGAGGCGTCGCTCGACCGGGTTTATCTGCTTCATCCCGATCCCTGGCCGAAGGCGCGCCATGCCAAGCGGCGCTTCATGAACAAGGGCCCGATCGATCTCGTGGCGCGAAAACTGAAGGTGGGCGGGGAATTCCGCTTGGGGACCGATCACCCGGTCTATGTCGCGCACGCCATGATGATCATGCAGGCGCAGGCGGCGCATTTCGACTGGCAGGTGACGAAAGCAGATGATTTCCTTACCCGCCCCGCCGACTGGCCCGAAACACGCTACGAACGCAAAGCCCGCAGACTGGGCCATGAGGTGTGGTATCTGACCTTTCGCCGCCGTTGAAGCGCTAAGCCACTACGACATTTGATGAACTTGGCGAGACCCGTGGTCATCAGAGCCTCAGCCCGATCCGCTGCGCGGCCCACAGCATCACAAAGTAAAGCACAATCGTGAGCGCACAGCCGGCAATCAGCGCAGCCCAGAATGGCAGTCCGCGGTTGAGGAGCGCCGGGATCAGGAGAAACATCGGCAGCGAAGGCAGCACGAACCAAAAGGTAGACTGAGCGTGTGCCGCCATGCCGACCGGATCGTGGGTGTCGCGCCATAGCCAGATCATGCCGAAAACCGAGACGAGCGGCAGCGACGCGACCAGCGCGCCGAAGCCGGGGCTGCGCCTCGCGATTTCCGAGACCGCGGCGATGATGACGCCCGAAATCAGGGCCTTGATCGCCAGATAAAGCATGATGTTTCCTTCAGACGGTCGCGCTTTGCGAGTTGGAGCATGCCGCCAACGGTAAACGATCGGGTCGCGTGCTGGCAGCACCAGTAACGTCCAGCAGCGTGGAAAAGCTTCGGCCGACTATAGTCTGACCAAAAGCGTGACGCTCAGCACATGGTTGGTCCAGTCCTCTCCGCGCCGAAACACATGCTGGTTCAGATAGCCCGGTTCCAATCGCATTCGGGGAGCGACCGGCACGCCGATGCCGACGAAGGTTCGCCACTGGTCCACACCGTCACGGGCACCCCAGCGCGTCGAGTTCAGATTGATGAATCCTTCGGTGAAGGCGACCGCCTGCACTGTGCCTTCGCGCGCGATCGGTACTTGCAGACGGACGGACTGCTGCAACCGCCACCCGGTATCATCCTGCCCCTCCAGCATGCGCTGTTCGAGCCGCGTACGACTGATGACGAGGGGGGTGCCGTTATTGCGCCGCACGACCGCAGACTGAACCTGCTGCCAAAGCCTGTGCTCGTTCGTGATACGGCCTCCCTCCGGATCGGTGCGGATATAGGCGTAACCTGCGATGGCATGAGCGTCAGGGGCTATCCGCGCACCGATCGCGGGCCGTACGATGAACTGGCTGCCTCCACCGACGTCATCGGTTCCGCGCGCCTGCGCTTCGAGCCAGACGAAGAGATTGCCGCGAACCGGTCCCGTCGCGATTACTGAGCCCCAGGCCTGGGTGTCGTTCCGGGCGTGGGCGGGAGTGCCGATCAACGCGGTCGCCAGACCGGCGAGAAGAAACGGGATGTATCTGGCGATCGGATTCGCCATTCGGATGCTACCCTTCATTGTTTTGCCCGATGGGGCAAGCTGGTTCGGCACTGGTTCGAGGTAAGCAATCATTCACGGCCCGCCTTGCCCTCAATTCAGAACAAATGCTCCGACCGCAGCCCCGACCGCGCGCCCGAGCCCTGGGCAATCCGCTCCACGTCATCATCGGTTCCCGCACAGATGCTAAACAACGCGCATCATCGCCTTTTTCAACCGGGCATGCGCCGCCGCCTTGATCTGACAGACGCGCGCCGCACCAACGCCGAGAACCTGACCGATTTCCTCGAGGTTGAATTCCTCGACATAATAAAGCTGAATGACCTGTGCCTCGCGCTCGGGCAAGCTGGCAATTGCGGCGATAAGTCTGTCGCGCAGATCGGCTTCGGCGAGCTGCTCGAACGCATCGGGGTCGCCGGACATGAACCAAGGACCGGCATCGGTGTAGACCTGATCGAGCGATTCAAACTTGACCGCCTGCGCGGCGGCATAATCCACCCGCAGCTTTTCGATGGTGATGCCAAGCTTTTCGGCAATCGAAGCCTCACTGGGCGCGATGCGATCAGCGGTCAGCATGGCGACGGTCTCTTGATATTGTTTGCGCCGCCGCATCGCGCCGCGGGTCAAAGTTGCCTGGCGGCGAAGTTGATCGATCATCGAACCGCGCAGCCGCGTGGCGAGATATTGCTCGAACGTGACCTGGCCACGATCCTCAAAGCTATGAATTGCCTCGACAAGGGCGATGAGACCGATCTGGACGAGGTCTTCGACTTCGCATACGCCCGATATGCTGCCATGGACATGCCACGCGAGACGCCGAACCATGGGGGCATATTTGCGGACGAGCAGATCGACATCCGTGCCCGCCCGTCCATAGGTAAGCGGCTGGGCGTCGGCGCAGACCGTTTTCACCGACCGCGCGCTCATGCGGCGAGAGCCTGCGGTGCGCCGATCACGGCCACGACTTCGACCGCCTTTTCCTCGGGCACTTCGAAAAACGACATGACAGGCGTATCGGGCAGGCAAGTCCTGACCAGCTTGCGAATCGCAAGGCGAATCGCGGGCTGGACGACCAGCGCAAAGGGTTTGGCTTCGGCGATCAGGGGTCCGGCCGCGTGCTGAAGCGCCTGGACGATACGGCGACCAAGATCGGGCTCGATCGTGTGACGCCGCGAGGGGTCTGAACGGACGGCCTGGCCGAGCAGTCCTTCGAGCTGCCCTTCGAGCGTCATGACGCGCAGCGGCTCATGCACGCCGCACAACTTGCCGATGATCAGTCCGCCGAGCTCGGGCCGGATCGCCTCGATGAGGTCCTCGGCGTCGGTCGATTTCTGCGCGGCGACTGCGACTGCGGACGCGATGCGGCGAAATTCCCTGAGCGGGATGCCTTCAGCGAGCAGGCCCCTCAGCACCTGGGTCAGCGTGGTCAGCGGCAATGGCGCCGGGCAAAGCGCGGCAACCAGTTGCGGGCTCCTTTCCCTGAGGCCGTCGAGCAGTGCCTGAACCTCGTCGGCGCCAAGCAGATCGGCCGCGTTCTGGCGCAGCTGGTGATTGAGATGAGTTGCCATGACAGTGCCTGAATCGACGACGAGATAGCCTTGCCCTGTGGCGGCATCGGCATCGCCTGGTGCGATCCAGGTCGCTTCGAGTCCGAAGGTCGGGTCTTTGGCTTTTTTGCCCTGAAGCTCGCCAAAGCCCTGCCCGGTGTCGAGCGCAAGCATATCGTCGGCGGACGCCTGATCCTCGCCGACGACGACGCCGCCGACCTCGATGCGATAGGTATGCGGCGGCAGATTGATGTCGTCGCGGACGCGGACCTGCGGCACGACGAACCCAAGTTCCTTCGAAAGCTGACGGCGCACGCCGGTGATGCGGCCCATCAGCGGCGCACCGCGCCGTTCATCGACGAGCGGGACGAGGCCATAGCCGATGTCGAGGTTGATCTGCATGCCATCCCCGACTTCATCCCAGCCGATCTTCGACTGATCGGGCGCGGGCGGTGCTGGAGCGGGTGGTGGAGGGCGCCGCGCGATCTGGCGCAGCTTCCATGCGCTGAAGCCGGCGATCCCGGCCGCAGGCAGCAGCACGAAATGCGGCATTCCCGGCAACATCCCGAGAATGGCAAGGATGCCCGCGACTGGCGTCCACGTGCGCGCCGAGCCGAACTGCGAGCCGATCTGGCCGGCAAGATCGTGGCTGGAAGTGACGCGGGTGACGATCACGGCGGCGGCAATCGACAGCATCAGCGACGGCAGCTGCGCGACGAGCGCGTCGCCGATCGCGAGCAAAACATAAGTATGGGCGGCGTCGCTCAGCGACATGCCGTGGCTGACCGGGCCAAGGATCATTCCGCCGACGATATTGGCAAAGAGGATCAGCAGCGCCGCAATCGCGTCACCCTTCACGAACTTCGACGAACCGTCCATCGATCCGTAGAAATCGGCTTCGGTCGATACCTCGACGCGCCGCGCCCTGGCTTCCTCGGGCGTGACCAGACCGGCATTGAGATCGGCGTCGATCGCCATCTGCTTGCCTGGCAGGGCATCGAGGGTGAAGCGCGCCGACACTTCGGACACGCGGCCCGCGCCCTTGGTCACGACAATCAGGTTGATGATGACGAGAATCGCGAACACGAATATGCCGACGACATAATCACCGCCGATCAGGAACGTGCCGAACGCCTCGATGACATGACCTGCCGCGCTTTCGCCCTCATGCCCGTGCACGAGCACGACACGCGTCGAAGCGACGTTGAGGCCGAGCCGAAACAGCGTCGCGAAGAGGAGCACCGACGGAAATGCCGAGAAGTCGAGCGGCTTCTGTGCATTGAGCGCGACCATCAGCACCGCAAGGCTGATCGCGATATTGGCGACGAAAAAGACGTCGAGAAGAACAGCCGGGATCGGCACGACCATGACGCAGACGAGCAGCAGGATTGCGAGCGGCAGGACGCTGTGACGGATGTTGCCGCCGAAAAGCCGGTTCAGTGCGTTCACGCGCGGTCAGCCCCGAGGCTGGCAAGCATCATATACGCCAGCCGGGCAGTGTCCGGCGTGGGGCGGAGAAGGTTGACCGAACCGACGGGTGGCGGTGTGGCGCCGGATGCCGGGGAAACGCCGGCGCGTGCCAGCACCGACTTTGCCCAGGTCGCGGCGGAATAATCACTGTCGCCCGGCCCGGTGATGACAGTCGCGTCTTCGGTCGCACCCACAAGCGATGCAAAACTGGCCCTGGCGGTTTTGAAGTCAGCACTGCCACCACCACCCTCACCACCACCACTGAGCGCGTTCGAGGCGAGGCCGACCGCGCCGACCTGCGCCGCCCCCCTGTCAAGCCTGGCGGCAAAGCGCTGGTAGATGTCGGCAAGGCTGCGGGCATTCCCGCCCGCGTCGTAGAAGACCGCACGATTGGCACGCGCCGCGGCGGGAAACATCGCCGCGCCCGACCCGGCCGGATTGACTTTCATCGTCCGGAGGAAAGCACGGGCCCCGCCCAACCCGAGGAAATGCGCCATGTAGAGATCGGTGCCGGTTGCTCCCCTGCCCTGCGTTTCCTCGATTGCGTCCTTGTTGTCGGCAGCAAACTCGGCCGCCATCGCGGCCGAAATATCGGGATCGTTGCGCAGATGGAGGATCGCGTTTTTCATGGCGGCATCGTCGACCACCCAGCGACTCCCCGAGCGCGTAATCGCGTCGGATGCCCAGCCAAGGCCATATTGGCTGCCGTGCTGCTTGACGACGCCAAGCCAAGACTGATCGATAAACTGGTAAAGCCCCGTCGCCGACGACGTGGTGGCGCGCGCGGCGGGATCCAGCCCGCTTTCGAGCTGTGCCTGACCGAGCAGATAATTGAAATCGATGCCCGTCGCCCGGCTCGCCTTTGCGATCGCCGAACGAACAGTGCCGATATTCCCCGAGATTGCTTCGACGCTCACCGATGCCTTGCTGGTTGTCCTATTTCAGGAACCTGCTCAGCAAGGTCCATGCCAATTGGGTGAACACTGATGGCCAGCGGCAACCCTGGGGAAACTGCGTCTCAGGCGTAGGCCGCAACCCCCCCGTTCGGGCGATAGCTGCCAGCGTCACCGGCAAGCATTTGCAGTCTGCGGCGAACATTTGCCGCCAGCAAATTGGCATAGATCCGCGCGGTTTCGTTCAGCCGCTGCGCTTCTTCGGCGAGTTCGCGCACCCCCGGTTCGAGCGTGCCGCTCTTGATCGCGGCGAGCGCCTCGATGGCGGCCAGCTTTCCCTGTGTTGCGCGATCGAGCGCCGAGACATCATTTGCCTTCATCGCCGTTATCTCGGCATGAAGCGCGTCGATCACGCTGATCAGACCGTCACGCCGCGTCATTGACCATCCAGTCGTAGCGGAGCGCCAGCAGGCGATCGGCGATCGTCGCGGGCAGGATCGGAAAAGTGCCGTGCGCGATCGCTTGCTTGACGCTTGCCACACGGTCCGCATCCACCGGTGGCGTTGCAGCCAGCTGGCTCGCCAACTGGGCAGTCGGTGACACCTCCAGCTCTGGTCTGGCTCCGGACACGATCTTTGCTGACGCCGCGGGGGCGACAGCGGCAACGCGCAGATCGCCTTGCGTTGGGCCCTTCGGTCTGATCGGATCGACCATTGTCTACCTTGCTGCTGGTTCGGATCATTTAACGACTGCCCGCCCAAAACATTTAGCAAAAATTACTCGCCGCCCGGAATCAGGGCTTTACCGGGTTCTGCCGCGACTGCCTGGATCGGTGGCTTGCCCTCCTGCACCCTGATCAGCAGACGCTGGCCGACGGCAGCGTCGCCAAGCGCGATGCCGTCGCGCATGATCTCGAACCCGGCGCTTCCCGCACTCACTGACACCGGATCGCCCCGTTTGATGACAATGGCCGGACCTGCGGCCGAGGGCGACGTGAGCGCAAGCGGTGCCTGTCGGCCGACAGCCGATGCTGCGGCGCGGATCGGCACGTAAATGCGCCATCCGGGATCGGGACACGCCACTATAACCGAGTCATGCGCGGGGGTGCGCCAGCTCATGGTCACCATCGGGCATGTTGCCAGCTTCAGCCGCGCATCGACCGGGGTCCGCGCACCGCCGTCGTCGCCCGTCGCGTGACCGGTGAATTCAGCGACGGCCTTGTCGATAAGCGTGGTGCTCTGAAAGCTCTGCGCGACCGCAGGCGTGGCAGCAATGACGGCGGCAAGCGCCAATAAGACGCGGATCATGGTCTTGTCCTTTTAGTGCGGTCGCCGTCAAAGTTGACGGTGACGAGCGCTGTCCGTCGGCCGGTGCCCGAAGATGCGATGACGATGCGTTCGGCGGGAACACCGCGGCCGATAAGATAGGATACCACCGCGCGTGCCCGGTCATAGGCAAGCAGATCGGCGCTGCGAGTTGCGGGATCCACGTCCCCCGCGCCCGCAGTGGCACCGCTCACGCGAAGGCTTGCACGCGGATCGCGCAGATGTGCAGCCGCGAAAACAGCCAGCCTGTCGGGTTCCCCCGGCACCGCCGAGCCCGCGATGAACGTCACTGCAACCGCCGCAAGCGGGATCGGCGCGACCACAGCCTCGGTTACGGGGCCGCCGAACTCTTCGCGCAACCCCCTGGCCAGGGCCCGGCGGTCGGTTGCTTGGACCAGCACGAAAAATCCGATGAGCAGCAATGCCAGATCGGCCAGTGTCCACAGCCAGAGCGGGCGTACCGGTGGCGGATCGAGCAGGGCATCCGCGTTCATGCCGCCACCGCCTGCACATTGGGTCCGCGGGACTGGCCGTGCTCAGCCAGCGCGACAAGCGGTGCGACCAGACGCAAACGTTCCTCGGCCTCGGCCCGTGCGCGATGGCGCAGACGGACAGCGATTGGCATCGCGACCAGATTGGCGATCAGCGCACCATAAAGTGTAGCAAGAAGGGCGACCGCCATCCCCCCACCAATTGCGGTGGGGTCTGCCATCGCCAGAAACATCTGTACCAGCCCGATCAGCGTGCCAACCATGCCCATCGCGGGCGCGACTTCCGCCATTCCCGCCCACATATCGGCGGCGGCGACGTGGCGCAGGATGCGCGCGCGACGACGCTCTTCGAGCAGGCCGGTGACGTGAGCAGGCGGTGCGCCGTTGACGATCGCGGCGACCGCGGCGGCTACGTCACGATCGGCGATGACCGAGCGATCGAGCATGTGGACACCGTGACGCCTGGCAATGCGGCCAAAAGCCGCGATCTGGTCGATCAGCGGCGTCGCATCGACCGTGGCACCCGGAAGCGTGGCCAGTGCCGCAAACCCCCTGACAATGTCACGGATTGGCGTGCGCAACACGGTTGCGAAGAACGATCCGCCGACAACGATGAGCATTGCGGGGGGATCGATATAGGGGCCAAGCGCCTCGAGCATGATCATGTGCCGGGCGTTGCAAGGCGCGGGCCAGATCGCCGATGACGTCGCTGCCGCGGCTAAGGGTCCGCCGCGCTTCGGCAACCCCGGTCGCAAACCGGCAATGCAGTTGCCGCTAACCGGCAAGGGATTGCCGGTTTCGATGCACATGAGGAATGAATCCGTCCGCAATCGCAGTTGGCACACCCTTTGCTGAACACTCGGGCAGGATTTGATGCGAGGACCAGCATGGCCGACAACAATCTGTTCGGGGTACACGGAGCGGCGCTCGAAGTGCGCGCTCAGCGGATGGGTATATTGGCGTCGAACATCGCCAACTCGTCTACGCCAGGTTTCAAAGCACGCGATGTCGACTTTGACAAGGCGCTGCGTTCTGCGGCCGTGGGCAACGTCGATCGTGCGATAGCCGCCGCGACGATGTATCGCGTGCCACTGCAACCCAGCCTCGACGGCAATACCGTCGACCTTTCGACCGAACAGACCGCATTTGCCGAAAATGCCGTCCAGTATCAAACGACGCTCGCCTTCCTGAACGGACGCATCAACCAGATAACGCGCGCGTTGCGGGGAGAGTAAGCGATGGCCGACGGACCCCTTTCGATCTTCCAGATATCGGGCCGCGCAATGAGCGCACAGCTGGTCCGGATGAATACCACTGCTTCCAACCTGGCCAATGCCGGGACGATCGCGAGCTCACCCGAGGCCGCGTATCGCACGATCAAGCCGGTGTTCCGCACCAGCCTCGACAAGTCGAGCGGCATGGCCACGGTCGACGTGGAAAGCATCGTCACCGCGGGCGGCGATCCGACCAAACGCTATGATCCGACCAATCCGATGGCCGACAGGGACGGCAATGTCTGGGAATCGAACGTCGATGAGACGCGTGAACTCGTCGACATGATGGAGACGTCGCGCAGCTACCAGAACAACATCGAAGTGATGCAGACGGCCAAGTCTCTGATCGTCGACACGCTCCGGCTCGGGAAATAGATAAATGACCAGTACTTTCGATACCACGCTTGCCGGCCTTGGCATCAACCGCAGTGGCGCGGCGGCAAAATCGGCCCCGGCGTCATCCGCGTCCCCGTCGCTCGGCCAGGCCGATTTCTTGAAGCTGATGACCGCTCAGTTGCAGAACCAGGATCCGTTCAACCCGGTCGACAACACCCAGATGGTTGCTCAAATGGCGCAATTCTCGTCACTGTCCGGCATCACCGAAATGTCTTCGACGCTGAAGACGATCGCCGCCAGGCTGACCGGAACCTCGGGTGCCGACGCGATGGGCTATGTCGGCAAGACCGTCCTGACCAGTGGCAGCACCGCCTATGCGCGAACAACGGGCGGCGTCGCCGGAGCGATCGAGCTCGCCGACGATGCGACCGACCTGACACTCACGATCCAGGATGCCAATGGTGCCACGCTGAAAACGCTGAATCTTGGCCAGACGGGCAAAGGCACAGCCGAGTTCGACTGGGACGGCACGACCGACGGCGGCAAGGCTGCCGGCAACGGCCCGTTCACGGTCATCGCCACGGCGACCAACGGCGGCAAGCCCGTCGCGACGCAACCGCTCGTCTGGGCACCGGTCACCTCGGTTACCGACCTTTCGAGCGGGCACCCCAAGCTGAACGTCGCCGGCCTCGGCGCGATCGATATCTCGGACGTCCGCCAGGTCGGCTGATCAAACACTTTCGGAGTTAACCACCATGTCTTTCTATACCTCGCTTTCGGGCCTTCAGGCCTCGCAGTCCGAGATGAACACCATTTCGCACAATCTTGCCAACGTCGCGACCAACGGCTTCAAGAAAAGCCGCACGAAATTTGCCGATGTGATCGCGTCGAGCGTCAGCGTTTCGCCGACGCAGATGGTCGGATCGGGGGTGGTAGTCAAAGCCAGCCGCCAGCAGTTCTCGCAGGGAAATCTGATCCAGTCATCATCCAGCCTCGATCTTGCGATTTCGGGCGATGGCTTTTTCCTGGTCAAGCCGCAGCTTGGGGCATCGAAAGTCAATTTCACCCGTAACGGCGGATTTTCAGTCAATCAGGACCGCTATGTCGCCGATGCTCAGGGCAATTTCCTCCAGGTCTATCCGGTCGATGGATCGGGCGCGGTCGTCGCGACCGGAATCGACCAGACCCGCAGCCTGCAACTCCCGGCGACCAGCGGCTCCGCAGTGCCGACCAGCCAGATCAACATGACCGTCAATCTGCCATCGGCCGGGCCGGTTCAGGGCGCAACGTTCGATCGCTTCAATCCGTCGAGCTACAACACGTCGACCTCGACGACGATCTACGACAACGATGGCAGTCCGCAAACGATGACGACCTATTTCAAGCGCACCAGTGCTTCGAGCGGCGCGAGCGTGGATTCGACATGGGACGTCTATAACTATGTCGGTGACGTTCAGCTCACCGCGGCAGGCAGCAACAAGATCTCGCTGACCTTCAATTCGTCAGGCGCCCTTGTCGCGCCGACGACAGCGACGACGTTCGACGCGTTCACCCCCGCCGGAGCACCGGGTGCACAGACGGCGACATTCAACCTAGGCACCGCAACGACGCAGCTCGCGCAGCCATTCAACATCTCGTCCCGCACGCAGGACGGGAAGGCAGTCGGCCAGATAGAAGGCGTCACGGTAGACAGCGACGGCATGGTCAAGGGGAGCTTTTCGAACGGCGACATCCAGACGCTGGGCAAAGTCGTCATGGCGAATTTCACTGATCCCGCCGGCTTGCGCCAGCTTGGCGATTCCACATGGGCGGCGACCGGCCTTTCGGGGCAGCCGCAGCTCGGATCGGCGGGAGTCGGCGGCTTCGGCAACCTGATGTCCTCGACGATCGAACGATCGAACGTCGATATCACCGAAGAGCTGGTCAATCTGATTGCGGCACAGCGCAACTTTCAGGCCAATGCAAAGGCGCTCGATACCGCCAGCCAGATCTCCGAAACCATCTTTAACATGCGCACCTGATGACTGCCGGGGCAGGGAAACGCTGAAATGGACAAGCTGATCTACACGGCGGCATCGGGGCTGAAGGCGCATATGGCGTCGCAGGCAGCGATCGCCAACAACATGGCCAACGCCGCGACGATCGGTTTTCGCGCCGATCGCGTCGATTTTGACGCGTTGCTGCTCAAAGGTGACGGGTTCGACAGTCGTCAGCCGACATCGGGAGAGGTCAAGGATTTTGACCGCTCATCGGGTGCGATGATTTCAACCGGTCGCAGCCTCGACATTGCCATTCCCGGCGACCAGTGGATGGCCGTCCAGGCCAGTGACGGCAGCGAAGCCTACACCCGCCGCGGCGATCTCAATGTCGCCGCGTCTGGCGTGCTGGAAACCGGCGACGGATTTCCGGTGATGGGATCGGGAGGCGCACCCGTCACCATTCCGCCGGCGAGTTCAATTTCGATCGCGGCGGACGGCACGATTTCGATCATTCCGGCTGGTGGCGAGGCGAAGGATCCGCAGGTCATCGACCGGATCAAATTTGCCAGCCCCAAAGGATCGCAGACGGCAAAGGGACTGGACAATCTGGTCCGCGTCAAGGGCGGCGGCGTACTGCCGACCGACGAGGAGGCGACGTGCATGAGCGGAATGCTCGAGCAATCGAACGTGAACATGACGCAGTCGCTCGTCGATATGATCGAGAACCAGCGTGCGTATGAAGTGCAGGCAAATCTGATGAAATCGGCCAAGGATATGGATGAGGGCGGCGCATCGCTCATGCGTATGCCGTCATGATGACAAATCCATGCGTCGGTCGCTTTGGACATGGCGAACGCAAAAACGAATTTCACAAGGTGGAGACTATACGATGAGCAGCGCCGCGATGCATATCGCCCGCACCGGGCTCGACGCCCAAGACATGCGGATGAGAATGATATCGAACAATCTGGCCAACGTCAACACGACGGGATTCAAGAAGGACCGCGCCTCGTTCGCGACGCTCTCGTACCAGACGGTCACCGCCGCCGGTGCGAACTCGTCGAGCGAGACGAAATATGCGACCGGGCTCAACCTCGGCACCGGGGTGCGCATCCAGGGCACCGCGCGGATGGATACGCAGGGATCGATGCAGACCACGGGCAACAGCCTTGACATGGCGCTCGACGGCGACGGCTATTTCCAGGTCCAGATGCCAGGCGGCCAGCTCGGTTATACCCGCGCCGGCAATTTCTCACGCTCGCCCGAAGGGCTGCTGGTGACGAGCGAAGGCTATCAGGTAATGCCGGGGATCACCGTGCCTGAGGGCACGACCGCGATCACGATCGGTACCGACGGGACGGTCTCGGCGACCGTCGCCGGGCAGACCGAGCCTTCCACGCTTGGCCAGCTGCAGGTTGCAACCTTCGCCAATGCCGGCGGCCTGCAATCGAAGGGTGACAATTACATGACGGAGACTGCCGCGTCGGGCACCGCCAGTCTGGGCGTGCCCGGCGAGGACGGGCGCGGCACGATACGCCAGGGGATGCTCGAGGCATCCAACGTCAACGTCGTCGAGGAGCTGGTCGACATGATCGAGTGCCAGCGCGCCTATGAGGTCAATTCGAAGATGATCTCGTCCACCGACGACATGCTCAAATATGTGAACCAGAATCTGTGATGCGCGGTCCCTTCAGGATCGTGGCCATGACTGCCGCTGTCGCCCTCGCCATCACGACGGGTGGCCCGGCCGAAGCCGGACTTTTCGGCAAAAAGAAGGTGGTGGAGGATTTCTCCGCGCCACGCCCGCGCGCCGCGCCCCCGGTGCAGGCGAATGGCGGCATCTTCCAGGTGCAGGATGGCTATGCCGCGCTTTACGAAGGAACGCGCGCGCGCCGCGTCGGCGATCCGCTGACGATCGTGCTCGTCGAAAACATGTCGGCATCGAAATCGTCTTCATCGAAACTCGATTCGGGTGGGGGCTTTGGCATCACGCCGCCGCCGACCGGCCCGCTCAACCTGTTCAGGCCGACCGATATTGGTGCCAGCGGGACGCGCAATTTCAACGGCAAGGGCACCGCCGACCAGTCGAACTCGCTGTCGGGCGAAATTTCGGTCACCGTCGTCGAAGTCTATCCCAATGGCACGATGCTGGTTCAGGGGCAGAAACGCGTCACGCTCAACCGGGGCGATGAATTCGTCCAGATCAAGGGCATTGTCCGCGTGGCGGACATCACCGCGGACAACCGCGTCCTGTCAACCCGCGTCGCCGACGCCAGGATTTCCTATACCGGCAGGGGCGACGTCGCCCGCGCCGGGCGGCAGGGCTGGCTGGGCCGCTTTTTCTCCGTGGTCAGCCCGTTCTGATGGTTAGCGCCGCTTTAACCCTCCTTGACGCACAGTGGCGATCAACCGGCCGTTGAAAGGCATCTCATGGTGTTCCGCGCATTGCCCATCCTGCTTGCCTGCCTGATCGCGGCCCCGGCTTCGGCCGACCGCGTCAAGGATCTGGGCGGCTTTCAGGGCATCCGGTCGAACCAGTTGACCGGCTATGGCATCGTCGTCGGCCTTGCGGGGACGGGTGACGACAATCTCGAATATACGATCCAGTCGATGAAGGCGGTGGCCTCGCGCTTCGGCTTCAACCTGCCTTCAAACATCAATCCCGGGCTCAAGAACGCCGCGGTGGTGCTGATCACCGCCGAACTGCCTGCGTTCGCCAAGCCGGGGCAGAAGATCGACATCACCGTCGCGTCGATGGGCAAGGCCAAGTCGCTCCGGGGCGGGGCACTGATCATGACGCCGCTGATGGGGGCCGACGGCCAGATCTATGCAATGGCGCAGGGAAATCTCGCGGTCGGCGGTCTTGGCATCGAGGGCAAGGACGGTTCGCAGGTCGTGGTCAACGTGCCATCGACCGGACGTATTCCCGACGGCGCAACGGTCGAACGCACGGTTGCGACGGGCTTTGAAACGTCGCCCGCCCTCACCTTCAACCTTGCGCGTGCGGACTTCACGACCGCGCAGAACGTCGCCGCGGCGATCAATACCCGTTTCGGCACCGGCGTGGCGGAAGCGATCGATGGCGTCTCGATCCGCGTCAATGCGCCGATCGGTGCCGATACCCGCGCATTGATCATGAGCGGAATCGAAAATCTCGATGTCGTATCGGCCGAGCCGCCGGCGAAAGTGATCGTCAATGCGCGCACCGGCACGGTCGTGATCAATTCGGCGGTCCGCGTCGGACCTGCCGCGGTGACGCACGGCAAGCTGACGGTGCGGATCGATGAGCGGCAGACCATCGTCCAGCCCGCCCCTTTTTCGAACGGCGTCACCGCACGTGAACAGAAATCGGGCGTGCAGATCAGCGAAGAAAAAAAACCGATGTTTCTGCTGGCACCGGGGCCAAAGCTCGCCGACATCGTCAAGGCGGTCAACGCAATCGGCGCCACGCCTTCAGACCTTGTCGCCATTCTCGAAGCGCTCAAGGAAGCTGGCGCGCTCAAGGCGGAGTTGATCGTCCTGTGACCGACATTGCAAAGACACCCGCAGCGGTTCCGACGACCGGAATTTCGCTCGATACAAGCCGCCTCGCATCGTCCGCCAACCTGAAAAAGGCGGGCGAAAAATTCGAGTCGGTGTTCATCGGCCTCATGCTGAAGTCGATGCGACAGGCAAAGCTCGGAGACGGGCTGTTCGATTCGAAGCATTCGGACACTTTTCGCGAGATGCAGGACAAGCAGATCGCCGAGAGCATGGCAGCGCACCAGCCGATCGGGATCGGCAGGGCGATGACCGACTTTCTGGCGCGCAGCCAGGCCGCGCTCCGCACACCGGCCATGCCGGATAAAGGGAACACCCCGTCATGAGCGATATGCTGGCGATCGGGGCAAGCGGCCTTCGCGCCTACCAGATCGCGCTGAACACGATCTCGGAAAATATCGCGAACGCGGGCACCGCAGGCTATGCGCGCCGGACGACGGATATCAGGGAAGTCGTCGCGATCGGCGGCGTGAATATGCTGTCCGCCAGCAGTGGCGAAGGTGCCGCCGTGACCGGGGTGCGGCGCGCTGGTGACATGTTCAAGATGGCGGAGGTACTTTCGTCGGGCGCGGACCTCGGCAAAACGACGACCGGCGTGAACTGGCTGGACCGGATCGAGACGTCGCTCAGCAGCAGCGTGCTCGGCACGCGGCTGTCGCGTTTTTTCACATCGGCGACGACCCTAGCGGGCGACCCCAGCTCGATCGCGGCGCGGGCAGCCATGCTCGAGGCAGCGGGCGGCGTCGCCAGCGCATTCAGCGAAACCGGCGCGTCGCTCGACCGCGTGTCGGAAGACCTCGATACCACGACACGCGATGCCGTATCGTCGCTCAATTCGCTTGCGGTCACGCTGGCGCGGGTCAACCAGGGGCTTGGGCGCGCGGCACCGGGCACAGCAGGCAATGCTGCGCTGCTCGACCAGCGTGACCAGACGCTCGAGGCGATGAGCGCGCTTGTCGACGTCAGCGTCAGCTACGACGATGCCGGTCGCGCGTCGGTCAAGGCGGGCGGCAGCGGAGGGCCGCTCCTCGTCGACGGCAATTATAATAGCACCGTCGGCTGTTCGCGGAACGCCAGCGGTACGATCGCTTTCCGCGTGCTGACGGGCACCAGCGAGCGCGCCATGTCGCCAGTCGGTGGTGCACTGGCCGGGATCATCGACGGCACGCAGCGCATCGCCGACGCGCGCGAACAGCTTCAGGATATCGCCCAGAACTTCGTCGATGGCGTCAACGCGGTACAGGCGCAGGGCCGCGACCTCGACAATGTGGCGGGCCAGGCCATCTTCGCGATCGACGTGACGGGGGGAACCGCCCGGATGTCGGTGACGCTCACCGACCCCCGCGGCATTGCCGCGGCGGCGGTCGGGGGTGGTGCGCGCGACAACGGCAATCTCGCCTCTTTTGCAAATGCTCGGACCAGCGGTGCCTATGAGAGCAGGGTGGTCGATATGACGACGATCAATGCCGCGGCGCTGGCGCAGCGGAAGTCGGTCGCGAGTGCGCAGCAGACCATCCGCGACAACGCCGTCTCTTCGCGCGACGCTTCGTCCGCCGTCGATCTCGACACTGAAGCGGTCGATCTGATGCGCTTTCAGCAGGCTTATGCCGCGACCAGCCGCGTGATCCAGATCGCGCGGGACACCATCCAGTCGATCATCGACATCCGGTGAGCGCCATGCAGATCAGCACCCAGCAATTCTACACCGCAAATCAACGCAACCTCCGGGCGCTGACCGCGGCGGCCGACTCCCTTCAAATGCAGATTTCGACGGGAAAGAAACTCAACGCGCCGTCCGATGATGCGGCAAGCTATCGCCGGCTGGAGGGACTTGCGCGCGACGGCGACAACGATGCCGCCTATGTCGGCAACATTACGATCGTACAGGCCGTGCTGCGCCAGGCCGATACTGCGCTGAAATCGATGACCGGCGACATCCAGCGCGCAAAGGAACTGGCGATCAAGGCGAACAGCGGCACGCTTTCGCAAAGCGACCGCTCGATCATCGCCGCAGAGCTCGATTCGATCGTCAAGGGTCTGGTCGACCTCGCCAATGCCAAGGATTCGCGCGGCGCATCGATCTTTGCGGCGGGTGAGAGCCAAGCCGTTGTCGCGCAAAGCGATGGCAGTTTCACCTTCGCGACAACCGGCCCCGTTGCAGTTCCGATCGGCGATATGTCGAGCGCCACGCCGGGCGAGGCCGCATCACGATTGTTCGTCGATGCGGGCAACGGGAATATCCTGAGCGACGTTTCGGCATTGGCCGCCGCTTTGCGCGCGCCCGGCGACGTCACGGCGATCGCGGCCGCCACTGGCGACAAGCTCTCTGCGTCGAACAATCAGATTGCCGGCGTTCAGGGCGCGCTCGGCGCACGCTCACAGCGCGTCGAGATCGAATCGACGCGGATGACGGCCAATGCCACCGACCGCGAGATCACCCGATCGGCGATCGAGGATCTCGACGTAACACAGGTGATCACCGAGCTGCAGAAAACGATGACGATCCTGTCCGCCGCACAGTCGAGCTTCAGCAAGTTATCCGGCCTGTCGCTGTTCAACTATCTGAAGTGACCGATTCGAAACGCGGTCTCCGGGGTGGGTTAACCGGTTGAATACCAAAGCCGATTACGTGGTTTGCAGGGCTCCGCTCAGCCTGACTGCGGAATAGGGGGACTTTGACACTGATGTTTCCGGTAATCGGCCTCGTTGTTCTGCTGGCGATGGTGTTCGGGGGATTCGCCATCACAGGTGGCGCGCTGGGACCGGTCGTCGAGGCGATACCGCATGAAATGCTCATCATCGGCGGTGCCGCGACCGGCGCGTTGATCATCGGCAATTCCACAAAAGAGCTGAAAGCGCTGGGTGGCGGGGTCGTGAAGGTATTCAAGGGTCCGAAATACGCAAAACAGGACTATCTCGACGTCATCTTCCTAGTCTCGAAGCTCATGAAGATACTGCGGATGGATGGGCCGATCGTGCTCGAGCCACATGTCGAAGATCCCAGATCCTCCCCGGTCTTTGTCGAATATCCGCGATTGCTGGCCGATCCTGTGCTGACCAATCTGATCGCCGATACGCTGCGCCTCGTTGGCATTTCGTCGGGCACGCTCGACGTGCACGCGGTGGAAGAAGTGATGGATAACGTCATCAAGACCCATCATCACGAGGTCGAGGGGCCTCAGGTTACTTTGCAATCACTGAGCGACGCCCTGCCCGCTCTCGGCATCGTCGCGGCGGTGCTCGGCGTCGTGAAGACGATGGGCTCGATCGACAAGCCGCCGGCCATCCTCGGCGCGATGATCGGATCGGCGCTGGTCGGCACGTTTCTCGGCGTGCTGCTAGCCTATGGCCTTGTCGGCCCGCTGGCGAGCCGCCTCAGGCAGGTTATCGACGCCGACGCCGCGATCTATCATGTCGTGAAACAGATCATCATTGCTTCGTTGCACGGGCATCCGCAGCCGCTGGTGATCGAAGCGGCTCGATCGGGGATTGCGCACAGCAACCAGCCGGGCTTTGCCGAAGTCTTCGACGGCCTGCGCGGGCGATAGGCCATGGCACGAAAGGCACCGCAAGATTCCAATCAGCCGCCGCGGATCATCTACAAAAAAGTCTATATCGGGGGTCACGGTGCGCATCATGGTGGCGCGTGGAAGGTCGCCTATGCCGATTTCGTGACCGCGATGATGGCTTTTTTCCTGCTGCTGTGGATCCTCGGCGCGACGACCGAGAAGCAGCGCAAGTCGATTGCCGACTATTTTTCTCCCACCCTGGTCGAGCTCAAACAGAACAGCGCCGGCTCGAATGGCATTTTCGGCGGCTCGTCCATTACCGACAAAGACAGTTACCCAAATCGCGCGACGCAGACCGGCACCCGATCCATGACGATCCCGATCGGCGCAACCGGCGGTGCCAAAGAGGGGTCGGGCGACAGCGGATCGATGAAGAACCAGCAAATCGCGGCTGAGGACGCCAGAAATTTCGACCGGATGAAGCGTCGGCTGACGGCGGCGATGCGGTCTGCGCCGATGCAGCGCCTTGCCAGCCATGTCCGCTTCGTCCGCACGCGTGAAGGGCTGCGCATCGACCTGGTCGACGACGCCAATTACTCGATGTTTTCGCTCGGGACGACGCAACTGGTACCCGAGGCCCAAGCGCTGATCGGGCTGATCGCAAAGACCGTCCAGGAGACGCAGAACCCGATCATGATCCGCGGCCATACCGACAGCCTTGGCTATGGCGACCCCAACAACATGAACAACTGGATGCTTTCGGCAGGCCGCGCCGAGGCGACCCGGCGGCGGCTGGCGGCGGGCGGGACGCCCGAAACACGGTTCGACCGGATCGAAGGCGTGGCTGACCGCGAGCCGATGATTGCCAACGATCCGACAGACCCGCGCAACCGCCGCGTTTCGATCACGCTCCTGTGGCGCACCGGATCGTTTCTGCGCTAGCCTGCGGCTGCATCGGCTCGTCGCCGCCGCCCTCAACGGCATGAGAAGTCGATTTTGCGACGGGTCTTGTCGAATGTTACCGACGAGCAGGTGGCGATATCGGCGCGACAGCGTGACAGCATTACGCTCACCCAGAGCGCTGATTCAGCAATTTGTAACAAGCGGAAGCCGCGGAACGGTTCATGTCGTCTGCCACACGACGCTGCGGAAGGTTCATCAGTGCTGCGGTAGCGCCGTGTGATCAACGACCGCCATAGCCGACTGCCCGAGGCGGACAGTGACGCAATGCCATACCAGCCAGATCAGGGACGAAAACAGCATCAGCGCCACCGCATAGCCGTGGGTCAGTTGGCCGCCAGGCGGAGACAGGGCGGCTAGGCTGACGAGGATCGGCACCGCCTCGCCGTAAGCATTTCCATCTTTTCCGTGCAAGATAAACACCGGAAAGGCGAGCGCCACGAGCGCGACTACGGCCAATAGCAACGGACCCGGCATGTTCCATTGCAAGAAGCAGAAAAACTGGAGCAGAATGAGATATCCGACCGCGCGCGCCAGCCGCAGCGGGCTGACTGCCTCCGGCCTGGCCGCAGCCAATGACAGCATCGGGCGGACGAAGATGAGCAAATGGTAGCAGGGCGAAAATCGCAACGTTCGGTCGCAAGTTCACGGCGATCGCAAGGGCAAACCAACTTGACCGCTGCCAGCCACCCTTGCCGACACTGAAAACATAAAGGATCACACAGAGGCTGGTCAGGCCCGAAACCAGATTGCCACGATCAATCATGAACAACGAGGAATAGGCAAGCAGGATCAGGAGAAATGCGATCCAGCCGATCGGCTCGCCCGTGGCCCTGCGTACGACGTGGGCGACTCCCGCTGTTCCGGCCGCATAGGCGGTGCTCAGCAGCGCGATCACGGCTGTCGGAGACGTGGCGAGAAGCAACGTCGCCACACCCATGAGCATCAACATGCTGAGCGGCGGCGAGTGGAAAATCGAAAAATCTGGGTGGAGATAGTCATTATCGAACAGATGATGCCGAAAGATCCCCGGCCAGTTCTGCACCGCAGGATCGGTCAGCAGGTTGTGTGAGATTGGTCTCTGCGCGAGCCCGCTGTTGAGCGAGTCCGCGAAGAAATCATCTCTTGCCCCGAACATCGCGTAGTCGGCGCTACAAGCATGCAACGTGATCATGGAAAACATGAACCGCGTGCTTTGCAGAATCAGCAACGCCAGGAAAATCCGATACAGCGCGCCCGGTTCCCTTACCCGCCGATTCAGTTAACCCCGAAATCGCCAAATCGTCCTAAAACTCGTCAACCCTCCCAGCGCCAACGGGTACTATGGTAAACTTATATGTCACTTGCTGCGTGGCGCCGTTCATCAAAAATGACGACGCTTCAGTCAATCTGACGGCTCAATATGTGCCTTATCTGGCGTTCTGCGCTGCCTTATTCGCCATGTTCGCGGCTTCCATATTGCCGTTGCCGGCCTCATCGGCTCCATTTTCAAGAATATCGGCCTTGTTTTCCATCATTTCCGCCGAGTTGGCAGTCGCGGCGTTATCGGCCATCGCTTCCATATTGTCGGCCCGGTCTTCCATATTGTCACCCATCGCCTGCTGACTGTTCGTGCCGCTGTTGCATGCGCCAAGCGCGAACAGTCCGGCAATCGCGGTGGCCGCAAGAATACGCTTCGTCATAAAATCCTCCCGTCGGGCGCACAAGCTGCACGCCTTGCAAGATCGAATAAATGAACGCACGATCGAATTGTTCCGCCGCCGTATGGAATGGCGCGCCAAGGTGCCGGAGGTTCTGTTGCCCGGCCCTCCGGCGGCCGCTGGTTTCCACTTCTGTTGCCCGGTGTGGTCCGAACCGCGCTCAGGCTTTGTAAACTAATCCGTGAGGACCGGTTTACGCAGCAATCGCGAGGGCCTCGTTATCGTTGGCACCTATTGGTTTTGAACGGTTTTAAGGCGCATTCAGGCCTGGCAAAAATACCGTCTTTCAATACACGTCGATCCTAGTTCGGCCCCGTCAGGATCCTTGCCACGGCAGGAATTCTGGTGGAGCCGCCGGGTACCGCCCCCGGGTCCGCTGCATCTATTTCACGGCATCGTTCATCGCCATCTCCGGAACAGGTCCGGCCCAACCAATATAGTGCGGCGATCGCTTATGAACAGGGGCGATCCGCTGCCGGTTGCTTGAGGTTAAACGACAGATCGTTATGGATACGCGACATGTTGACCCAGCGATCCCGCTACGCCCTCCGCGCGATGCTCGTGCTCGCGGCCGAGCGCCCCGGCGCGCCGCCCGTCCCGATGAGCCGGATGGCCGAAAGGGCGCAGATTCCGCGAAAATTCCTCGAGATCATCCTTGGTGATTTGCGCAACGCCGGTCTCGTCATCTCGACGCGCGGCAAATCGGGCGGTTTCCACCTCGCAAGGCCCGCGCACCTCATCTCGTTCGGAGACATTATCCGCACGATCGAGGGGCCGCTGGCGCTTGTCCCATGCGTCAGCCGGACGGCCTATAAACGGTGCGCGGACTGCCGCAGCGAAGCCGATTGCGCGATCCGCCGCGCGATGCTGCGCGTGCGCGACGATACCGCGCGCATCCTCGACGGCACGAGCCTCGCCGACGCCACCGCCGAAGATCTCGTCGCCGCGTGAGGCCGGGCCTTGGCAGCGGCGTGCTGGTCGAGTGTCGCGGTCAGGGTCGGTGAGGCCGTGATCGCTGCGTAGATGCGATCATAGCTTGCGGCGTTTGCCGGACCCATTTCCCTGCGCAGACTGTCTGGCAGGCGCTGCAGCGCAGCATTCGGAACAGAATTCGGCATTGCATCCTCCTGTAGAAATTACTGAAACTAATGGACTGGCATCGATCGCGTTATTTTATGGTCTAGTAATTGCCCCAAGCACAATTCTGTATACTGTCGTTCCCTTCATATCGACAAAGATATTATAATCTTTGTATCGAAAGGTATCACGTTGTGCCCCATTCCAGTCGAGTTCGCTGCGTAAAACCCATTTGCTCGATTTCAGGTCGCTCATGATGCACTGTTTGGTCAGCGCGTCATCATCGTAGCCAAAGACACCCGGATTCCAATCCATGCCGAATATTGGCTGACCATGCTCCGGGTCGTAGGTGATGTCTATTGCCTTAGAGTCTGATTCATAATTATCTGGTGTGAATTGGTGGTCTTGCGATGCGGCGTGCGAAGAGCTGGATCGAGGCGATGAACAGCCATGCGGTTGCCGAGGCGATGGTCTGTTCGAAGTCCTTGGCGAGGCGGCGGTTGC
>JANPGY010000013.1:0-73238 GCA_031424175.1 Sphingomonadales bacterium | reverse complement strand
AACTGCCCCGATATGCCGGGCATCAATCCGACCGGCAGGAACACCGCGACGATCGACATGGTCGTCGCAAGCACGGCAAGGCCGATCTCGTCTGCCGCATCGATCGATGCCTGATAGGCCGATTTGCCCATGCGCATATGGCGCACGATATTTTCGATCTCGACGATGGCATCGTCGACGAGGACGCCCGCGACGAGGCTCAGCGCCAGCAATGACAGGAAGTTCAGCGAAAATCCCATCAGGTCCATGAACCAGAAAGCCGGGATTGCCGAAAGCGGTATCGCGATCGCCGATATCATCGTCGCGCGCCAGTCCCGCAGGAACAGAAACACAACGAGCACGGCAAGTACCGCGCCTTCGATCATTGCGTGTATGGCAGATTTATACTGTTCCTTCGTATAACCGACACTTGTATACAATTCGGTGTAAGTGACTTTCGGATTTGACTTCGTCAGTGCCTCAAGCTCTTTTTGCACTTCGTTGTAGACGCCAACGTCCGATGCGCCCTTTGCCCGGATGATCTCGAAGCTGAGCACCTGGCGTCCGTCCATCTTGGCAAGCGCGCGCTGTTCGGCATAGCCATCGCGCACATCGGCGATGTCGGCGAGCTTGATCGTCCGCCCGTTGCCAACGGCAATATTGACCTGGCTCAGCGCGAAGGCATTCGGCGCATTGCCAAGAACACGCACCGATTGCTCGACGCCCGCGATCTCGGCGAGCCCGCCCGCAGCGTTAAGATTGACCGAGCGCAGTTGCGCATTGACCTCGCTTGCCGTCAGTCCTTGGGCCTGCAGGCGGACGGGATCGAGCACGACGCGGATCTCGCGCGAGACGCCGCCCGAACGCTCGACCGATGCGACGCCGCTGATCGACCGGATCTTTTTTGCAACGGTATTGTCCACATACCAGCTCAGCTCTTCGAGCGTCATGTCTTTCGACTGCGCGGAATAAATGGCGAGTTCGCCGCTCGTCGCATCGATCCGCTCGACCTGCGGATCGAGGATCCCCTCGGGAAGGTCCGATCGGATATTGGCGATCGCGTCACGCACATCGTTGACCGCCCTGTCGATCGGCGTGCCGATTGCGAACTGGACGAATGTCGACGACGTACCTTCGCGCACGCTCGAGTTTATCTCGTCGATCCCGGCGACACCGCGCACCGCCGCCTCAACCTTGAGCGTCACCTGCGTTTCGAGCTCGCTCGGGGCCGCGCCCGGCTGCGTGATACTGATCTGGGCCGCGGGGAAATCGATGTCGGGCGAGTCGTTCACGCTCATCCGGTTGAATGACAGGATCCCCGCGAGCAGCAATGCGACGAACAACACGATCGGCGAAACCGGATTGCGGATCGCCCAGGCCGATATGTTGCGAAAACTCATGCCGTCACCTCACGACGTCATGTTACGGGCGGTCTTGTCGAGCGCGGGCTTGACGGTTTCACCCGGGTTCAGAAAGGCGCCAGCGCTCCGCACGACCATTTCACGGCCCGACAATCCCGAAACGATGGCAACGCCAGCGTCAGAAACACTGCCGACCTTCACACTGCGGCGTTCGACTTTGTTGTTCCGGCTCACGACCATGACATAACTGCCCCTGCTGTCGCTCAGCACAGCCGATTCGGGCAGCATCGGCACATCGGCTACCCCGCTGATGATTTTTGCGGCGGCAAACCCGCCCGGGCGCAACGCCGCATCATAGGCAAGCGCAATTCGGGCAATGCCCTGGCGCGTCTGCGGATCGACGATCGGTGCCACCTGCCATAACGTCCCCGGAAATGCCTTTGCACTCCCCACGGGGGTTATCATGGCCGCCTGCCCCGCACGCATTCCGGCCAGATCGCTCTCACCCATCCGTGCGAGGAGTTCGATCTCGCCACCCTTGGCAAGGCGGAAAAGCACACCGGATCCCGCGCTGACGACCTGGCCCGGCTCGATACGACGCTCGAGAACGAGCCCTGCGGCAGGAGCGCGGATGTCGAGCCGCGCGTTGCTGGCGATCGACTGCTGATATTGGGCGCGGGCAACACCGACACGCGCCCGTGCGGCATCACGCGTCGCCGACAGCCGGTCGATATCGGCCTTTGAGATGAATCCGCGCCCGACGAGCGCTTCGGCACGGCGGAGATTGGCATCGGCAAGCCGTGCATCGGCATCGGCGACGGCGACCGACGCGCCAAGCGAGGCTGCCTGCCGCGACTGGACCTGACGGTCGAGCGTTGCAAGGGTCTGCCCTGCGGCAACCCACTGGCCGGGCTCGACGAGAACGCTCACGACCTGGCCACCCTCGCCTGCGATACCAACCGGGAGTTCGCGGCGTGCGGCAAGATTTCCAGTGGCCGAGATGACGTTGTCTACCGTCGAACGCCCCGGAACGATCACCGTCACGACAGAAGCGGGCTTGGCATCGCCGTTTGCACCTGCGGACGCCTTATCGTTGCTGCTGCCGCCGACCACATACCATATGCCGGCAGCCAACAGGGCCAGCACGACAACCGCGCCGATGATCATCAAGCGGCGGCGGCTCGCAACGCCGGGCATCGGCTGCTCGTCAACGTCGGACAAATCGCGCGAAAATCCCGATTCGTAGTTCATTGCTTGCTCACTGATGGCAGAGGACGGACACGACTGTATTACATGGATAAGTCAGTTGCCTCAAGCGAGTCTTTTAACCCGTTTCGGCCGCAGGGCAACCGGCATCAGGCGCGCGGTGCGACGGCGTTCAGCATCGATGCAGGCAGCCCGTGGTTTTCGTTGCGCACTCGAGCGGAGGAAATGATATCATGAACAATCTGGTTGCGGCAGCAGTCCTGGCTTTGGCGGTAGCGCCGACGGGAGCATACGCGCAAAATGCGGTAAAGCTCGACGGGACGAGGCTTGATCTTTCAGTGCGGGGAGAGGTGACGCGCGTGCCCGATGTCGCCGTCCTTTCCGCGGGCGTCGTCACCCAGTCTGCCGATGCACGCAGTGCCATGGCCGCCAATGCAGCGCGCATGACCCGGGTACTCGCTGCGCTCAAAGACGCCGGTATCGAGGCCAGAGACGTCTCGACATCAAGCGTCGGACTGTCGCCGCAATACCGGTACAGCGAAAACCAGCCGCCGGTGATCACGGGATATCAGGCAAACAACAGCGTCACCATAAGATTTCGCGATATTTCCAAAAGCGGAACGATCCTTGACACGCTGGTGAGGGAAGGCGCAAATAACATCGATGGCCCGAGCCTGACGATTGACAGGCCCGAAGCTGCTCTCGACGAGGCGCGGGCATCGGCAATAAAAACTGCCCGGTCGCGTGCAGAGCTCTATGCACGTGCGGCAGGTCTGACGGTGAAAAGGATCGTTTCTGTCAGCGAGGCTGACGATGGACCGGGCCCTCGACCCTTGGCAATCATGACCGCACGGCGCGATGCAATGGCAGAAAAAACCGAGATAGCGCCTGGCGAGCAGACGGTCGGCGTCACGCTTTCAGTCAGTTTCGAGCTGAATTAATACCGGAACATGCTATCAGAAAGACGTGGACAGACAAATGGCGGCTCCCCTTAGGGAACCGCCATTTTTTTTGTTTAGGCCAGTATTTCGTTTGGGCCAGTATCAGCGCACGCTACCGCGTCGGACAAGATTGACGATCGCGAGCAGGATGATCGCGCCGACAAACGCTGCAAGAAGCGACGGCAGGCTGAAATCATTGTTGTTCATTTCGCCGCGACCAAAAATCAGACCTGCGACGAAAGCACCGACAATCCCGACCACGATGTTTAGGAACAGCCCCTGCTGGCCATCGGTACGCATGACGAGACTTGCCAGCCAGCCGATAATACCGCCCACGACAATCCAGAGGACGAATCCGATCATGTTAATCCCTTCCTGTTATGGCCATGGCCACTTCACAGGTACAGGACGCTTGGATTGGCCAAGCGGTTCCGGATTCAGTATTTCTGCTGACGTTCGTAAAGCGATCGATACTGCTGGATGCGGGTTACGCGGAGGCCCGGCATTCCCGAGCGATCGATGGCGCGCTGCCAGCCGGCAAATTCCTCGAGCGTAAGATTGTAACGGTCACAGACTTCGTCGACGGTCAGCAATCCGCCATTTACCGCCGCGACGATTTCGGCTTTCCGGCGGACGACCCAACGCGTGGTTCCCGGAGGCGGCAGGCTGTCAAGCGTCAGCGACTCACCGAGCGGACCGATAACCTGGGCAGGACGTATTTTCTGATTTGCGATCATTCAGTCCTCACGCCGCCCATTGGCAGCAAAGTATTGATTTCCAAACGTTGCTCCTATTCCGAAGCCATTGAAGGAACGCTGAAATGCCAAGGTAAATGCGGCAGTCATGATGATTGACCACGATTAACGGATTCTGTCGGCAGATCGGCAAAACGCGCGGAATCCGGCCCCGGCGCATTGCTGATCCCGCAGAACAGGGCGATCCTCGGATCGGTAACCGCTTCGGATGGCGTGTCCCGATGCCAGTGTGCGCGCGCAGTCGGCGTCATCGCCTGGCGCGCCGCCGCAGCGGAAAGCAGCGCCGGCAGATCGGGCATCGACCGGTCGGACGCCTGGCGGCTGCGAAAGGCAAAACTCATGTCCATCAAGCGCTTCTAGCCGCCAAGGCATGAAAGGCCCGTAAATCGTGGCGTAGGAAGACGTTAATAGCTATGCACAGCATCGATATGGACAATCCGTTCCAGCTTTGCAGCGCCCGAAAGAGGCGCATCGTGGTCGCCATGTCGGGAGGCGTCGATTCGTCCGTCGTCGCCGCGCTCGCTGCGCAGAGCGGTGCCGAGACGATCGGCGTCACATTGCAGCTCTATGATCACGGCGCGGCAGTTAAGCGCACGGGATCATGTTGCGCCGGGCAGGATATCCGGGACGCGCGGGCTGTCTGCGACCGGCTGGGAATTGCCCATTATGTCTTCGATCACGAGTCGAACTTTCGGGATACAGTGATCGACGGTTTTGCCGACGAATATCTATCCGGGCGGACGCCAATCCCCTGCGTGCGCTGCAATATGGGCGTGAAGTTCACCGATCTGTTCCGCCTCGCCCGCGAACTCGGTGCCGATTGTCTGGCCACCGGCCATTATGTGCAGCGCGTCGTTGGCGCACAGGGCCCTGAACTGCACCGCGCGATCGATCCGACACGCGACCAGAGTTATTTTCTCTTTGCCACGACCACGGCCCAACTCGATTTCCTGCGCTTTCCTCTCGGCGGCATGGAAAAGCCCGCGGTACGTGCGATGGCGGGCGCGCTCGGGCTTGGCGTCGCGGCGAAACCCGACAGTCAGGATATCTGCTTCGTTCCCGATGGCGACTATGCGGGACTGGTCCGCACGCTGCGACCCGAAGCGGGCGAAGGTGGCGATATCGTCGATCTGGCCGGGCATGTGCTTGGACGCCACAGCGGCATCGTCGGCTTCACGATCGGCCAGCGCAAGGGGCTCGACATCGGGGGGCTCGCCGAACCACTCTACGTCGTGCGGATCGACGCGGCGGCGCGGCGCGTGATCGTCGGACCGCGACGGGCGCTCGCGGTCGATGCGGCGCGACTTTCCGGGGTAAATCTGATCGGTGCGGCGTTTGACGGACCGGTAACAGCCAAAATCCGGTCACTTGCAAAGCCCGTCCCTGCCCGGCTCGATGGCGCGTGGCTCACCTTCGACGCGCCCGAATATGGCGTCTCGCCGGGTCAGGCGGCCGTGCTTTATGCCGGGTCGCGCGTGATCGGCGGCGGATGGATCGAGGAAACACGCGCGAGCGAAATGGCGTATCGATTACAGGTGCCCGCGAGGGCGTGAGACTGTCCCGTCTTGCCGCGTTTGCCATTGCGGGCTAAAACTGTCGTAATGCGGGGCGCAGCGGCATGGTGGGAACGGCGCGGCACCGCTTTGCTGCTTATCCTGGCGATGGCAGTCCCGCTTGTCTGGCCACCGGTACCGCCGCTTGTCGATCTGCCAGGGCACATGGGGCGCTATGCCGTGCAGATTTCGGCGCCGGACAGTCCGCTTCGCAACTGGTATCGCTTCGAATGGCATGTGATCGGCAATCTCGGCGTGGATCTTCTGATCGAACTGTTGGGGCCGCTGCTGGGCATCGAAGCCGCGACCAAGCTGATCGTCATGTGCATTCCGGTTATGTCGGCGGCTGGCCTGCTCTGGATCGCAAAAGAGGTTCACGGGCGGGTGACACCGACAGCCTATTTCGCGTTGCCGCTGATGCTGGGTCATCCCTTTCTGTTCGGTTTCGTCAATTTTTCCCTGTCGATGGCGCTCGCGCTGCTCTCGTTCGCGCTATGGCTTCGGCTGGGGCGGCGCGGCATGTTGCGCTTTCGCGCCTTGCTGTTCGTCCTGATCGCGCCGATCGTCTGGGTATGCCACACTTATGGCTGGGGCATGCTTGGCCTTCTGTGCTTTTCGGCTGAAGTCATCCGCCAGCGCGACCTTGGCCTCAGCTGGTTGCGGGCACTGGTCGGGGCCGGCCTTCACTGTCTCGTCCTTGCCCCGCCGCTTGTGTTAATGATCATCTGGCGCGCGGAAACGGTCGATCCGAGCGCCGCAACGCTCGACTGGTTCAACTGGAGGGCCAAGCTGCGCTGGATCGTCATGACGTTTCGCGATCGCTGGTATCCGGTGGACGGGCTTTGCCTCGGCATACTGATCATCGTCCTCGTCTATGCGACCATCAGCCGCCGTCTGACATTTTCGCGAAACCTCCTCGCAAGTGCGGTGGTTTTGCTTGGCGTCTATCTTCTGCTTCCGCGGGTCATTTTCGGCTCGGCCTATGCCGATATGCGCCTGACGCCGTATCTTTTTGCCATAGCGGTCCTTGCTATCCGGCCAACAGCCAGGGCTGAAACGAAGTTTCTTGCGGCGATCGCCCTGGCTGCCATCGGGTTTACGGCGGCACGGCTGACGGCGACGACCGCAAGCCTTGCGATTGAATCAAACCGCTACTCGAGGGCCCTTGTCGCGCTCGACCACCTGCCAAGGGCCGCCCGCCTTGCATGGTTTACCCAAGGCCAGTGCGGCAACTGGTCGATGCGCCGAATGGTTCACCTCGGCGCGCTGGCAATGGTGCGACGACAGGCATTTTCGAACGATCAATGGTATGTAGCGGGCGCCCAGCTCATGAAGGTGACCAGGCACGACGCCCCCCGGTTTTCGACTGACAATTCCCAGATTGTGACTGCTACGGCCTGCCGGGCAAATCATGATAAAACATTAAACTGGTCGCTTGCCAACCTTCCGCGTCGTTCGTTCGATTACATCTGGCTGCTCGAGCCGCCCACCTATGACCGGCGCCTGACGGCCGATTTGACACCCGTCTGGCGTGACGGGAACAATGTGCTTTTCCGGATCAATCGATGACCATGCCCAGACTTTCCGTCATCGTACCGTGCTACAATGAAGCCGCGTGCCTCGAAGCGCTTTATGCGCGCGTCGCCGCCGCCACCCGGCACGCGGTCGGCCCGGATTATGAAATCATATTGATCAACGATGGTTCAAGCGATGCGAGCTGGTCGATCATGACACGCCTTGCCGCGCAGGATTCAAGCCTCACCTGCCTTGATCTGTCACGCAACCATGGACATCAGCTTGCGCTGACGGCGGGGCTGGACCTGTGCCGCGGGCAGCTTGTGTTCATCGTCGACGCCGATCTTCAGGATCCGCCGGAACTGCTTGCGTCGATGATCGAGACGATGACGCGCGAGAAGGCCGAAGTGGTTTATGGCGTGCGCACGAAGCGCGCTGGCGAAAGCGCTTTCAAAAGAGCTACGGCAGCTGCCTTTTACCGCCTTTTGAAACGCGCGACCGACGTTGATATCCCGCTGGATGCCGGCGATTTTCGCTTGATGACGCGGCGTGCGCTCGACGTGTTTCTGGCCATGCCCGAGCAGGCGCGCTTTGTCCGCGGGATGGTCGCCTGGGGTGGGTTCCGTCAGGTTCCGTTTGCCTATGACCGCGAGGCGCGCTTTGCCGGCGACACCAAATATCCGCTGTCAAAGATGATCGGATTTGCGCTCGACGTGCTGACCGGTTTCTCCACTGCGCCATTGAAGCTTGCCAGCCATGCAGGTCTGTGGCTCGCGCTCGGATCGCTGTTGTTGATCATCTATATTGGCGCGTCATGGCTTACCGGGCAGACGATCCCGGGCTGGACCTCGCTGATGCTCATTGTCGTGGTGCTCGGTGCGATTCAGATGTTCGTACTGGGCGTAATCGGCGAATATATCGGCAGGCTCTACACCCAGGCGAAAAACCGGCCGCTTTACATCGTGCAGAGCGTGGCGGGCGGCTCTGTTTCGCGCGCGACACTCGGGATCAATGCATCAATCGGGACGACGAACGCCGAACGTCCATTTGCGGTGCATCCAGAAAGTGGCGATCGGGGTTAGGACGATGTTCGGCACGATCGGCCACCATGTCGCGCCGTGCAAATGTTTCACGAGCAACCAGACGAAAAAGCTGTTCATCGCAAGGCCGAACAGGTTTACCGCAATGAAGCGGATGCCCATCCGGCCATGATCATCTCGCTCGCCATGGCCGGCAAAGCTGATCCAGCCATGCGCGAAATAGCCGACGGCTATGCCGATGACAAAAGCAATGCCGATCGAAATATTCGGATCAAGCCCTACCTGCTCGACGCCCAGATAATAAATCGTCTGTCCGCCCGCCGTGATCACCGCGCCGACGATGGCGTAGCGGAGCAACTGCCACAGCGCGCTGCGGGACGGTTGCGCCCGGTCGCCGTGCGAAACAGGGGCTGCTGAAACGGGACGTTTCATCCGCAACCAAAAACGCCCGTGCTCAAACGATCGCATCAGGTTCAAGGTACACGTCAGCGTGCGGCCAGGGCAAAGCGCACCCATCGGCATCACCCTCGAAAGTGGACTGAATAACGTGATCGGCCATCGTGCTCATCGCTCGCTTTATCCCTTACTGAGCCTTGCATCGGCAAAGGTAAATATTAAGGGCAGCCGCTTATCCGGGATCTGGGGGCCATCGGTCGAATGAAAAACGGCGCGAGCGAACTGAGCCGCCACTGGCTGCGCTGGCAGACCATGGTCTGGGTGGCCGTGTCTGCGGTTTTCATATGGCTGCGCTGGGGCGCGATCCATTGGTATTCGCTGCCCGATACCGATGACAATCTTCGGATGGCGCAGGTTCATGCATGGCTCGGTGGGCAGGGCTGGTATGATCTGCGGCAATACAAGCTCAATCCGCCGACCGGATTTAACATCCACTGGAGCCGCCTGGTCGATCTGCCGATCGCTGGTCTGGAACTGATCGCACGGCCCTTTGTCGGTGGCTCTGCCGCGCAGAAGTTTGCCGCCGGCGTCGCTCCCTTACTGCCCTTGTGGATTGCCTTGGTCGGCGCCGGACTGATCGTGCGGCGGCTGGTGGATCCCCGCGCTGCGCTTCTCGGGGCGGGTCTGCTGCTATGCTGCATGACTGCCATGCGGATGTTCATGCCGATGCGCGTCGATCACCATGGCTGGCAGCTCGCAATGCTGCTGATCACTGTTGCAGGGCTGGTCGATCGGAACACAAGACGCGGCGGGCTGACGATGGGCGCTTCGAGTGCGCTTTCGCTGGCCATCGGCCTCGAACTCATGCCGTTTCTCGTGATTACCGGCGTGGCGGCGGTGCTTGGCTGGGTATTCGACGCCAGGCAGGAGCCGCGGCTGCGCGCTTATGGTCTGATGCTCGCTGGCGGCTGTGCGCTCGGCTATCTCGGCTTTGCATCCCATGACAATGCGGTGGCGCGCTGCGATGTGCTTTCGCCGGTATGGCTGGCCGTCATGGTCGCGGCGGGATCGCTCGCATTCGGGCTGGCGGGTGTATCACCGCGCGACTGGCAGCTTCGGCTTGCGCCAGCGGTTGTCGGCGGCGTCGCGCTCACCGCCTTTTTTGCGCTGGCCTTTCCGCAATGCGTTGGCCGCCCCGAGCAGATTTCACCCGAGCTCGCGGCCAAGTGGTTTGACAATATTGTAGAAGCAAAGCCACTGTTGGGCGATCCGCTTTACGCTGTGCTGTCGGTCATCGCACTTCCCGTCGCAAGTGTCATCGGCAGCATATGCGCCGCATGGAGGGCACGAAACGGCGCCCAGTTTCAGGCTTGGGCCGCAGTCGCGCTGGTCAGCATCGTCGCGTTGCTGCTGGTGTTCTGGCAAAAGCGACAGGGGCCGGCCGCGCAATGCATGGGAATAGCCGGTGCGGCATGGCTGATCTGGACGGTCGTGCCGTATCTGCGCCGAAGCAAATCCATGCTCGTGCGCACCCTCGGCGTCGTAGCCGCCGTCCTCACTTTTTCGGGCTTCGCGGTTCCGATCGTCGCAGGCAGGCTGTCATCCAGCAAGCGCCCCACGGCGCGCGAGATCGCCATCGACAAAGCGGACAGGCGCTGCGTTACCCTTCCGGCACTGTCCCCGATCGCCCGGCTGCCCGCAACCACGATATTCACATTTGTCGATCTTGGCCCGCGCCTGATCAATGTGACGCATCACAGGGCGATAGCCGGGCCCTATCACCGCAATGGCGAGGCGATCCTCGACGTTCATCACGCGTTTGATGGCGATCCCGCGATCGCGCAGACCATCATGCTCCAACATGGGGCGACACTGCTCATGACGTGCCCGAACATGAGCGAATCGACCGTCTATCGTGCCCGCAGTCCCAAGGGTTTCTATGCACGGCTTGCGGCTGGTGAGAAATTCCCCTGGCTCGAACCGGTGCCACTGCCGGCCGGATCGCCGCTGCTCTTGTGGCGGATCAAAAATTCTGGACCGCAAAACTCGCTTTCAGCCCGTCGATCACAAACTGGGCAGCCAGCGCCGCGAGGATGACGCCGAGAACGCGGGTAATCATCGCTTCCACCTTGTTGCCCAGCAGCCGCATCAACGGTGCGGCGAGCAGGAGTGCGGCCATCGTCAGCACGAGGATGGAGGCAAGCGCGGCCAGAACAACGCCGCGGTCCGGCCAGTTGTCGACGCGCGAACAGAGCAGCATCGCCGAAGCGATCGAGCCCGGGCCGGCGATCATCGGAATTCCCATCGGGAAAATCGAGATGTCGTCATGTTCGGAGGCGATGACTTCCTCCGCGCGATTTTCGCGCCTTTCGGTACGCTTTTCGAAGACCATTTCGAGCGCGATCAGGAACAGCATGATGCCCCCCGCGACGCGGAATGCCTCAAGACTGACGCCGAGCGCCTTGAGAAAGGGTTTTCCGACCAGCGCAAAGGAAAACAGGATCGCCGCGGCGACAAGCACCGATCGGGTCGCCATTGCACGCCGGTGGGCTGCCGGTGTTCCCGCCGTCAGGCTCGCAAAGATCGGCGCACAGCCGGGCGGATCGATGACTACGAAAAACGTGACGAACGCGGAGATGAAAAGCTCGGTCACGAGGCTTCAGCACGCTTCTGCGCGAGGACGAGCCGCGATCATGCAAGTCTCCGTTGCGCCGACATCAGCGTATTCTTCAGCAGGCAAGCGATGGTCATCGGGCCGACGCCGCCGGGAACCGGGGTTATCGCACCGGCGACAGCCGCGGCCTCTTCAAACGCCACATCGCCGACGATTTTGTCCCGAACCCGGTTGATGCCAACATCGATGACGGTGGCGCCTGGCCTGATCCAGTCGCCCCGCACCATTTCGGGCCGGCCAACGGCCGCGACGACGATATCGGTATGGCGCACGACGTCGGCCAGGTTTCGTGTTCTCGAATGGGCGACCGTCACGGTGCAGCTTTCCTGCAGGAGCAGGAGCGCCATCGGCTTTCCCACGATATTGGAACGTCCGATCACCGCCGCGCTCAGCCCCGTCAGATCGCCGCGCACCGATTTGATCAGCATCAGCGAACCCGCCGGCGTGCACGGCACGAATCCCGGCAGCCCCGTTGCCAGCCGTCCCGCGTTGACGGGGTGAAAACCATCCACATCCTTGTCGGGATCAATGGCCGCGATGATGACGCCGGTATCGATATGCGCGGGCAGCGGCAACTGCACGAGGATGCCATCGACTGCCGGATCGCCGTTCAGTGCCGAAACCAGTGCCACCAGTTCGTCCTGGGGCACATCGGCAGGAAGGCGATGCTCGATGGACGCTATTCCCGCCTCGCGACAGGCCCTGCCCTTCGCCCTCACATAGACCGCGCTTGCCGGATCGTTGCCCACCAGCACGACGGCAAGTCCGGGTGCGCGCGCCAGCCTCGAGACATCGGTTGCAATCCCGGCGCGCAGGCTCGCCGCAATAGCCTTGCCGTCGATGATCATCTCAATTGAACGACATCAAGATCTGCGGAAGGACCGCGCGCTCGAGGATGGCGATCAGCAGCAGCACCGCCAGCGGCGACAGATCGAGCGCCCCGAAATCAGGCAGAATGCGCCGTATCGGACGGTAAACCGGCTCGGTGATCGCGTTGATCGCATTCCATGCGGCGCGCACCGCATTGTTATGCGTGTTGATGACGTTGAACGAGATCAGCCATGACATGATCACGCTGATGAAGATGATCCACCACAGCACGTCGAGCAGGATATAGGCGGTCTGGACGAGCATGAACACAGGCGTATGGCCTCCGGTGGAGCGAATGGCAGCGCCTTAAAGAAGGCCCGCCCTTCCCGCAATCGCCCGCGGCGATCAGTTCCGCTGTGGCACGGTGAATCGCCCGGTCACGCGGCCGCCACCGGCCGATCCGCCCGTTGCACCGCCGTCGATCACCGATCGCCCCGACGTCAGATCGATCACCAGCCGCGCACCGTTCACCCGGTTCGCGCCCTGGGTCAGCGTGACGCCGCCGATCATCGTGATCAACCGGCGCGACACATCATAGATCGCGATCGCTCCGCTCGCCGTTTCGGTGGGGCTGCGCACGGTCACCCCGCCCGAGGCATCGATGCGCTGGACGCTGGGGCTGCCGGTCACGCCGCCGATGTAGCTGACGGTCATGCGCGCCGCATTGAGCGTCAGACTGGATTGCCGCACGGTCGCATTTCCGCTGATCATGACGCGTCCCGCACGATCCTGAACCTCGATCCGGTCCGCGGCGAAGTCCACCGGCGCATTCGTATCGAAGCCCTTCAATGCCTGTGCCGCGGCGGGACCGGCAAGTATGACGAGGATGAGAATCGCGAGCGAACGCATCATCGGGCTCTGGCCGCGCCCTGGATGATATGCAAGCGCGCGCCGCCCTCGAGCGTTACCGTGCGCGCGTCGAGATCCGCGCGCATCCGCCCGGCGCTGAAATCGCCGAGCCTGGTCGTGCCCGTCACCGCAGCGTCGCTTGCCATCCGCCGCGTCCTCAGATCGATGGCGACATTGGCGGTGTTGAGCGTGTAACCGTCTTCCGAGCGGAGCAGCAGCGGCCCGCGTACGTCGATCCTGTCATGCTCCATGTTGTACGCAGCCCTGGGCGCGGTGAGGCGCGTCGGCCCGCCATCGAGCGTAATCTGCGCCGCGAGATCGGAAAGGGCGACGACCGGGGTCGCCGATGTGGCCTGTACGGCCTCGCCGGCGGATAAGTGAAATGCCCGCCCCTTGTCGTCCTCGCCACGATATTCGGCACGCGATACGCGCATGCGCTCGCGCGCCTTTTCCACCTTGTCCTTGGCAAGAGTGAAGCTGATTTCGTTGCGCGACAGCGCCGGCGCGATCACGAGCAGGGCGGCCAGCGCGCCGATCGCCGATGGCAGACCGATCATTGCCCAGCGAACGCGACGATCGTGCGCGCTTGCCGGGCTTGCCCAGCGCCGGCGCCCGTCGCGCTCTTTCTCGGCCGTCGTGGCCATGTCCGCCATCCCTCAGATATGAGCGAAAACATCGACCTCGCCCCAGCCCGCCAGATCGAGCGCGGCGCGCACAGGGAGGAAATCGAAACATGCCTGTGCGAGGTTCATTCGCCCCTCACGGGCAAGCCGGATATCAAAGGCATCCTTCAGCCGGTGAAGGTAGCGCACATCGGACGCGGCATATTCGCGCTGGGCGTCGGAGAGTTCCGGCGCACCCCAGTCGGACGATTGCTGTGCCTTCGACAGCTCGAGCGAGAGGATTTCGCGCACCAGTTCCTTCAGCCCATGGCGATCGGTGTAGGTGCGCACGAGCCGTGACGCGATCTTGGTGCAATAGACAGGTGCTGCCGTCACGCCGAGATAGGCACTGATCGAGGCGAGATCGAAACGTGCGAAATGATAGAGTTTGAGCCGATCGCGGTCTGAAAGCAGCCGCTTGAGCCGTGGTGCTGCATAATCGCTTCCCGGCCGGAAGCGCACGAGATGCTCGTCTCCGCCGCCGTCCGAAAGCTGGATGACACAAAGCCGGTCTCGCGCGGGGTGGAGCCCCATTGTCTCGGTATCGACAGCAATCGATCCGGTTGCGAGCACGCCTTCGGGCAGGTCTTCTTCATGAAAATAAACGGTCATCGCCAGCGGCTTCGCACAGTCAATCATGCCGACGCAACCTCACGCCGCGGTAATTTCACTACAAACTCAAAAACGCTCGCAGACTTTCCCTTTTTCATCTACTGTGCGTGTCTGGCGGCGATTGGATTCGTGCCGGGAATCGTCATGCCGTCGTCCGATGCATGGGGTTTCACGCACAATTGCGGGCGGAATATCAATGAAGAGTACGGGCTAGGCATGGGTTTCAATAAAGGTGGCCGCGGCGATCGCGGCGGACGCGGACGCGACAAGCGCGACGGTTTTGGCGGCGATGAAGGTGGCGGCTTCGGTGGTGGCTATGGCGGCGGCTTCGGCGGCGGCGATCGCTTCGGTGGTGGCCCTGGCGGCGGCGGTGGTGACCGGTTTGGCGGCGGTGATCGATTCGGCGGCGGCGGTGGTGGTTTTCGCAGCGGCGGCGGTGGCGGCTTTGGCGGTGGTGGCGGCGGTGGCGGTGGCGGTGGCCGTGGCGGCATGCCGGCGCAGGTCGTCGGCGAGGGTACCGGCGTGGTCAAATTCTTCAACGGGCAGAAGGGATTTGGCTTCGTCGTCCGCGATGACGGCGGCGAGGATGTGTTCGTCCACATTTCGGCAGTCGAGCAGGCCGGGCTGACGGGCCTTGCTGAAGGGCAGCCGCTCGGGTTCACGCTGGTCGATCGCGGCGGACGCATTTCGGCAACCGATCTGAAGATCGACGGAGAGCCGATGCCCGTAACCGACCGCGGCCCGCCACGTGATCGTGACTCGGGTCCGGGCGCCCCGCGCGGTGCCGGCGGCGGCTTCAGCGGTGCTCCGCAGCGTACGCTCACCGGTGAAAAGGCCAGTGGCACGGTCAAGTTCTTCAATGCCATGAAAGGTTTTGGCTTCATTCAACGCGATGACGGGCAGCCCGATGCCTTTGTTCATATCTCGGCGGTCGAGCGCGCGGGCATGGCGAGCCTGAACGAGGGCGACCGGCTCGAGTTTGAACTCGAGGTCGATCGCCGTGGCAAACATGCTGCGGTAAACCTGACACCCAACCCGGGCTCCTGACCGGGCAGGTTGCCACGGAGCGCGGCTGCTGCTAGCGGTCGCGCTTCCCCTTTTACAATCTGAATGAAGGAATGCGTCCATGGCGCGCGTGACCGTCGAAGATTGCGTCGACAAGATTCCAAACCGGTTCGATCTGGTCCTGCTCGCAGCGCAGCGTGCCCGTCAGATTTCGGGCGGAGCCGAGCTGACGATCGACCGCGACCGGGACAAGAATCCGGTTGTCGCGCTTCGCGAGATTGCCGAGGAAACCGTCGCACCGGAGGATCTGCGTGAATCGGCTGTCTCGATCATGCAGAAAGTGCAGATCGACGAAGATGATGCGGTCGACGAAATGGGCTCACTCGCCCAGTCGGCCGAAGCGCTGCGCCTCACAGCCGCCGCGCCGCCGCGAAACCAGAATCTGGGCAGCGACTACGAATAGGCTGGACCTTTTTTCTCGAGGTGACCGCCGGTCGCCGGGCCGATGCACGCGGATGATGTTGCACCCTTGCCCTGTTCGAACAAATCTGGAACAGGCATCGACGATGCTGGACTTGGTGAAAAGTGACTGGTCCCTCAGATGCTGACCCACATCAGCGTGCGCGGCGCGCGTGAGCATAATCTGAAGGATGTACGCGTCGACATACCGCGTGATACGCTGACCGTGATCACCGGGCTTTCGGGATCGGGCAAGTCGAGCCTCGCTTTCGATACGATCTATGCCGAGGGGCAACGGCGCTATGTCGAAAGCCTGTCCGCCTATGCGCGGCAGTTTCTCGAGCTGATGCAGAAACCCGATGTCGATCATATCGAGGGTTTGAGCCCCGCGATCAGCATCGAGCAGAAGACGACGAGCCGCAATCCACGTTCCACCGTCGCGACCGTCACTGAAATCTATGACTATATGCGGCTGCTGTGGGCCCGCGTCGGCGTCCCTTACAGCCCGGCGACGGGGCTTCCGATCAGCGCACAGCAGGTCAGCCAGATGGTCGATCGCGTAATGGCGATGCCAGAGGGGACGCGCGCCTATCTGCTCGCCCCGGTCGCGCGTGGACGCAAGGGTGAATATCGCCGTGAGCTGCTCGAATGGCAGAAGGCGGGCTACACGCGCGTCCGCGTCGATGGTGAGTTCTACGATATCGACGCGGCCCCTGCGCTCGACAAGAAGATCAAGCATGACATTGAGGTGGTCGTCGATCGCATCGTGGTGCGGGAGGGGCTCGAATCGCGCCTCGCCGATTCGTTCGAACAGGCACTGAAGCTGGCCGACGGGCTCGCCTATGTCGATCCGGCGGACGGCGTGGTGGCCGAAGGAAAGCTGAAAGCCGGCGAATATGCGCCGGACGGCCGGATCACCTTCAGTCAGAAATTCGCCTGCCCCGTGTCGGGCTTTACGATAGCGGAAGTCGAGCCGAGGCTGTTCAGCTTCAATGCGCCGCAGGGGGCGTGCCCCGCGTGCGACGGCCTTGGCGAAAAGCTCCATTTCGATCCCGCGCTCGTCGTGCCGAATGAAGCGCTCAGCATCAGGAAGGGCGCGATCGTTCCCTGGGCGAAATCGAACCCGCCAAGCCCCTATTATATGCAGGTTCTCGGTAGCCTTGCCGCGCATTTCGGCTTTTCGCTCGATACGCAATGGAACCAGCTCGACGACGCCTATCGGGCCGCGATCCTTTTCGGCACAAAGGGTCAGCCGGTCGTCCTGAAGTTCATCGACGGGCGCAAATCTTATGAGGTCAAAAAGCCCTTTGAGGGTGTCATCGGCAATCTGGACCGCCGCATGCTCGCCACTGAAAGCGCATGGATGCGCGAAGAGCTGTCGAAATATCAGACGGCGATGCCTTGCGAAACCTGCGGGGGTGCACGGCTGAAGCCCGAGGCACGCGCGGTCAAGATCGCCGGCGAAGACATCAGCGTCTCCACGCGCCGCGCCGTCGGACCCGCGCTCGCCTTTTTCAGGGCGATGCCCGATCATCTGACCGATCAGCAAAAGCAGATCGCGACGCCGATCCTCAAGGAAATCGTCGAACGACTCGGCTTTCTCGACAATGTCGGCCTCGATTATCTGAACCTGGATCGCACCTCGGGCACGCTTTCGGGTGGTGAGAGCCAGCGCATCCGCCTCGCCAGCCAGATCGGCTCCGGTCTTTCCGGCGTTCTCTATGTTCTCGACGAACCGAGCATCGGCCTCCACCAGAAGGATAATGACCGTCTGCTCGTCACGCTTCGCCGTCTCCGCGATCTCGGCAACACCGTCATCGTCGTCGAGCATGATGAAGACGCAATCCGCGCTGCCGACTATGTGATCGACATGGGGCCAGGCGCGGGCGTCCACGGCGGGTCGGTCGTCGCGGCGGGATCGCTCGCCGACGTCCTCGCCTGCGAGACGAGCCTTACCGCCGATTATCTCAGCGGCCGTCGCACCGTTCCCCTCCCTGCCAAGCGCCGCAGGGGCAATGGCAAGAAGCTGACGGTCAGCGGCGCGCGCGCGAACAATCTTAAAAACGTGACGGCGAGCATTCCGCTCGGGACGTTCACCTGCGTCACCGGCGTTTCGGGGAGCGGCAAATCGAGCTTCACCATCGACACGCTTTACGCAAGCGCGGCGCGCCAGCTCAACGGCGCACGGATGCTCGCGGGGCATCATGAAAAGATCGATGGCCTGCAACATCTCGACAAGGTTATCGACATCGATCAGTCACCGATCGGCCGCACCCCGCGATCGAACCCCGCGACGTACACCGGCGCCTTCACCCAGATCCGCGACTGGTTCGCCGGCCTCCCGGAAAGCGCGGCGCGCGGCTACAAGCCCGGGCGTTTCAGCTTCAATGTGAAGGGCGGGCGCTGCGAAGCCTGTCAGGGGGACGGCGTCCTCAAGATCGAGATGCATTTCCTGCCCGACGTCTATGTGACGTGCGACGTCTGCCACGGCGCGCGCTATAACCGTGAGACGCTGGAGGTGAAGTTCAAGGGCAAGAGCATTGCCGACGTGCTTGGCATGACGGTGGAGGACGCGGTGGAATTCTTCAGGGCGGTGCCCCCGATCCGCGAGAAAATGGCGATGCTTGCCGAAGTCGGTCTCGGCTATGTCACGGTGGGCCAGCAGGCGACCACACTCAGCGGTGGCGAGGCGCAGCGCGTGAAGCTCGCCAAGGAACTGTCACGCCGGGCAACGGGGCAGACGCTGTATATTCTCGACGAGCCGACCACGGGACTGCATTTCGAAGACGTGCGCAAGCTTCTGGAAGTGCTTCACGCGCTCGTGGAACAGGGCAATACCGTCGTGGTGATCGAGCATAACCTCGAAGTGATCAAGACCGCCGACTGGATCATCGATCTGGGCCCCGAAGGCGGGGTGCGCGGCGGGGAGATCGTGGCGGTGGGAACACCCGAAAAGGTGGCGAAGGAGCCACGTTCCTATACCGGCCATTATCTTGCCCCCCTGCTCGGGCTGAAAAGCGTGGCCGCCTGATGCCCCGGCGCGTAACGGGAAGCACGCCCGTCGTATCGGGCGGGCACCAGATCGCAGCGCGTTGCGTTACCCACTCTCCACTTCTGTGAAAGGATAGCGTTATGGCCAAAGGTCAGATGAAATCGAACAAGGAAACCCGCAAGCCCAAGGCTGAAAAGCCCAAAGCCAATGTATCGAAGCCAAGCGCCAAGCGCGACACACCTGAAATCAAGCCGTCCCGGTAATCGGTCACGCCTGATCGCTAGACATGCACAAACCCTGCCAGTTGCCGCGCGGGTAACCTTTCGGTAACCATCCCGGCGCAGTAGGGAATGCTGATGAACGATGTGTCGACCCTCGTCCGGGCAGCTCTGGATGGTCCGGCTAACGCCGCGCCCGATCCGGCGGGAACGAACGGGCTATCGGTGGTTTCGATCGCCAAGAGCTATGACCGGCGGGTCGTTCTTTCGGACGTTTCGCTTTCGGTCGCAAAGGGTGAGGTTTTCGGGCTCCTCGGTCCGAATGGTGCAGGAAAGACGACCTGTTTCTATTCGATCATGGGGCTGGTTAAGCCCGACAGCGGGCGCGTCCTGCTGGATGGACAGGATATCACCGCGCTGCCGATGTATCGCCGGGCCGTGCTCGGCCTTGGTTACCTGCCCCAGGAGACGTCGATCTTCCGGGGATTGACGGTCGCCCAGAACATCATGTCTGTGCTTGAACTGGCGGAGCCCGACCGGGCAGTGCGGGCTGCCCGGCTCGACCAGCTTCTCGGGGAATTCCATCTCGACGGCCTGCGCAACTCGATCGCGACAGCACTTTCGGGTGGCGAGCGCCGCCGCTGCGAGATCGCGCGTGCGCTCGCAGCCAATCCGTCGATCATGCTCCTGGACGAGCCCTTTGCCGGGATCGACCCGATCTCGATCAGCGACATCCGAAATCTTATCCTCCAGCTTCGTGGTCGTGGCATCGGCGTTCTCATTACCGATCACAACGTGCGCGAGACGCTGGAGATCGTCGATCGCGCCTGCATCATCTACGACGGCCGCGTGCTGTTTGCCGGCTCTCCAGCCGATCTCGTCGCCGACGAAAACGTCAGGCGGCTGTATCTCGGCGATTCATTCGAACTCTGATGGGTATGGCTCCGCGCCTCGACCTGCGGCAGTCGCAATCGCTGGTGATGACGCCGCAATTGCAGCAGGCGATCCGTCTGCTGGCGCTTTCGAACCTCGAGGTGGAGGCATTCATCGCCGAGGAAATCGAGAAAAACCCGTTGCTCGAAGGCGGAACAGGAGAAGATACGCCTGACACAGCGACCGAAGCCAAGGCCGATCCCGCGCCAGACGCGGCGCAGGAGCCGGGCGAGACAGGAATTGAGACGCCGCTTGCCGACGATGCCGACTGGTCGGAGGATCGGTTCGAAACCGTGCGGGGCTCGGACGGTGGCGGAGCAGGGAGCGGAAGCGACGAAGGCATTGATTTCGACAGCTTTGCCGCCGCCACGGACAGTTTGGCCGATCATCTCATGCGGCAGGCGGGCCAGGTGCTCGACAGTGGAGACCAGGCCATCGCCGCCCAGATCATCGATGCGATCGACGAAGCGGGCTATCTCACCCTCGGGATTGCCGAACTCGCCGATCGGATGGATGTCGCCCGCGCGCGGGTCGAGCGCGTGCTGGCCGTCATTCAGACCCTCGATCCCGTCGGCGTCGGTGCACGAACGCTGTCCGAATGCATCGCGCTCCAGGCGAAGGAGGCGGATCGTTATGATCCTTGCATGGCCCTGTTGATCGACAATCTCGATCTGCTTGCGACCGGAAGGATCGATGCACTCCAGCGTCGCTGCGGCGTCGATGACGAAGATATGGCGGATATGATCCGCGAGTTGCGCAGCTATGATCCCAAGCCGGGGCTGCGTTTTGGCAGTGCCCCCGTCGAAGCGGTGACGCCCGACCTGTTCGTGACCGGGACGAAACAGGGCTGGCGGGTGGAAATCAACGCCGCGACCCTGCCCCGTGTGCTGATCGACCGGAAATACCATGCCGAACTGAGCCGCGGTGCGCATGACAGGGCATCGAAATTATGGCTTGGCGAATGCATGGCGAGCGCGAACTGGCTGGTAAAGGCGCTCGATCAACGGCAGCGGACGATCGTCAAGGTCGCGACCGAGATCGTCAAGGCGCAAGACGGTTTCTTTCGGAACGGCGTCTCGCACCTCCGCCCTTTGACGCTGAGGACAATCGCCGATGCGGTACATCTGCACGAATCGACTGTCAGCCGCGTGACCAGCAACAAATATCTTGCTTGCGCGCGGGGAACGTTCGAGCTGAAGTATTTTTTCACCAGCGCAATCCAGGCCGTTGAGAACGGCGGCGAGGCAGCATCGGCGCTTGCTGTAAAGGCTGCAATCAAGGCGCTCATCGCAGCGGAGTCGGCCGACGCGATCCTTTCGGACGATACGCTCGTCTACCTGCTGCGCGAAAAGGGTTTTGACATCGCGCGTCGGACGGTCGCCAAATATCGCGAGGCACTCGGGCTGGGATCGTCAGTTCAAAGGCGCCGCGCGCGGGCGATCGATACAAAAGCAGCCTGACGAGACGAAACGGAAGAGCGCCTGTAAAAGGGCGCCCCCCATCGACTGGCCGACAGGCAAGCGAACCCGCGGGATCAGCTCAAATGCTTTGAGAGATGCTTGTTCATCTCGAACATCGAGCAGGCTTTTTTGCCGAATATGACTTCAAGTTTCGAATCTGCGAGAATCTCGCGCTTGTTGGCCGGATTTTGCAGATTATGCTTCTTGATATACTCCCAGACCTTGCTGACCATCTCGCCGCGGGTCACCGTGTTGGCCCCGACGATCTCGGCAAGCTGTGGCGACGGCTTGAGCGGGGTCTGGAGCGCATTGGGTTTTTTGGCTTCTGCCATCGTAGTTCCTCCCTGTAGGACGCGCACTGTTACGGTGCTGACCACGGGATGTGCGCGGTTTTTGCCTTCGTCAAGCCGCGCGGGCCGTTATAAGGCGAAACTTGGCTCGAAATACCGGTAAAAATGCGATCAGCGGCGCGGGGCAAAGAAGTCGCGGAGAAGTGCGCCCCCCTCTTCCGCGCCAAGTCCGGGGATGACTTCGGGCCGATGATGGCATGTCGGATGAGTATAAATGCGCGCGCCATGTTCGACGGCACCGCCTTTGGGATCGCTCGCCGCATAATAAAGCCGATCGATCCGCGCGTGCGAGATCGCGCCGGCGCACATGGCGCAAGGCTCGAGGGTGACCCAAAGGTCGCAATCCGGGAGCCGTTCCGTTCCGAGTGCCGCGCCGGCCGCGCGAAGCGCAACGATCTCGGCGTGCGCGGTAGGGTCAGAGCTGCCACGCGTGTCATTACCCGCGACCGCGATGACAACGCCATGTCGCACGATCACCGCCCCGACGGGAATCTCGCCCCGCCGACCGGCGGCTGCTGCGGTATCAAGCGCCAGGCGCATCGGCGCGGGAAGAGGAAAACCCATGCCCGCGCGCTACATCAGGACAGGCGCTGCGTCACTTGGCCTTTTCAACAGTCACCGATGGCGTTTTGACGACGCGTTTTTCGGTCGTCACGGTCGGCACGTCCACAATCGTGTTGGTAGTACCGACCTCGACGGTCGCTGCCTTGACGTCGAATTGCGGCATCTGGCCGCCCTCTGCCTTGACCACCGGGAACGACCCGTCCTCGGTCTTGGTAACCGCGATCAGTCCGAACGCCCAGGCAGCGGCAAAGCCCACGCCGACAATGACTATGAATGAAAGTAAAAAGCGCATGACGGTCAACTCCTCCCCTATATCTGTAAAATAAGTAACGAAACGCAGGCGAAATCGTTGCCTCGCGCCGGCGCCCTTTGCCCTGGTGGTTGACGGGGCATAGCCGGAAAGCTAGGTGCATGCACTTTCCAGGATCGAAGCACATAGGACGGACGACGCCATGGCGCGCATTTGTGAATTGACCGGCAAGGGTCGTCAGGTTGGCCACAATGTGAGCCATGCCAATAACAAGACGAAGCGGACGTTTCTGCCTAATCTTCAGAACGTTACCCTGATTTCCGATGTGCTGGGCGAAGCGGTTAAGCTTCGGGTTTCGATGCACGGTCTTCGGTCGGTCGAGCACGTCGGCGGACTCGATAACTGGCTTGCCAAGGCAGGCGACGGTTCGCTCAGTCTCAAGGCGGCGCGTCTGAAGCGCAGGATCGCCAAGGCGGGAAATCCCGCGGCTTAAGGCAGCTTTGCCGGGTCGATCGCAAATTTGAGAAGCAGTGTTCGCTGGAAAGCGGCAAAATTGCTGTCCGATACCAGCCACATCACCAACCGGTCGTTGTCCTGCGTTATGGCAATTCCCTCGTAATTTTCGGTGACAACCGGGGATTCGAAACGGGCAATCTCCCGACCTTCGATCACCGCACGCGGGGAAAAGCGTCGGGGATCGATCAGCGTCAGACGAACCGTGAACATTGACCATGGCGTGAAGCGGCGGTTGATGACGATGATGCGCCCGTCGGGCAGTTGCGCTGCGTCGGTCGGGTTGAAGCCGACTGGCGGGCGATAGGACAGTCGCTGCGGAACTGCTTTCGGGTCGGTCGGATCGTTAGTGAAGACCAACAGCGGGCGCGTGGCACCGTCACCCGGGGTGCCTTCCGCGATGACGACGAAACGGCCGTCATCCATTCTGAGCAGGGTTTCGGGGCCATAATTGAACGGCCAATTCGCCATGGCAGCAGGCCGCGCATAGCGCTGCGTTCGTCGGAAATCATGATCGACGCGGCAGATGGCATTGCGGCCTTCGAGGCCGATCCACCAATCCCCATCCACCACGTCATAGGCAAGCGACTCGCTGTCCCGGTCGGCCTTGTCGCCTCCGGTTCCGCACGCGGCAGGGATCGGCATGATATGGGCATCAGAGACATGACCGAAGCGCCCGACATCGAATTCGGTCACGGCACCCGCGTCGCTGATCGCGGTCAGGTGATTGCCGTCGGCGCGGAGCGATGACAGGCCACCAAACCAGCCGACATCGCCGATGATCTGCCAGCCACCCAGATAAGAAAATGCCCCCAGATCGTGCCGATCGGGATCATCGGGGTAAAGCGCGACGGGGATCGCGCGAACACCCACCATGGCATCGCGTATAGGCGACAGGACTTCCGGCATCGCACCGCGGACGCACTGGCCGAGCAGAAGCAGGAAAAGGAGCGACCGAAAGCGCATCGCTGTGCCCATAGCGACCTGAATGAGGGATAACAGCCGCGTTCAGCATCTCTCCAGCCGGATTGCAGCATTACGATGCAAGGCGACGACGCAGACCAGCGCGATCGCCACAGGAGATGCGTGATGAAAAAGCTCGTCCAGATTGCTGTTCTCGCCAGTGTCTCGCTGACGGGTTTTGCAGCGTCCCCTGCCATGGCGGACCGTTACCGGCCAGGCGACTATTATTACGGGGGCGGGTATGAACCGCGTTATGACCGGCGTGACTATGATCGCCGGGGATATGACCGGCAATATGAAGACAGCCGCTATGACAGCCGTGACGATGACCGGCGGGGATATGACCGGCGGGGATATGACCGGCGCCCGTATCGCGACTGCCGCAATTCGGGCACGACTGGAACCATTCTGGGTGCCGTCGTCGGTGGTTTGCTGGGACGGGAGATTGGCCGGGGCGGCTACCGCAATCGCCCGTCAGGCACCGGCCTGATCGTCGGCGCGGGTGCGGGAGCGCTCGCCGGTCGCGCAATCGAAAAAGGCAACTGCCGCTGAGCCGCCGGGCGCGGCGCTCAAATCCGGCGAAGGGTCGGCGTGCTGACGTGCGCCGATCCTCTGCGCCGATCCTCTGCCCCGACGCATTGCCCGGCAAATGGCGAATATCAGCCCTGTGTATCGAAAAGATCCGCAAGTTGTTCGACCATCGTGCCGCCAAGCTGCTCTGCATCCATGATCGTTACCGCGCGTGCATAATAGCGGGTCACGTCATGGCCGATGCCAATCGCGACCAGTTCGACCGGAGACTTGGTTTCGATCCAACCGATCACCTGGCGCAAATGCTTTTCAAGGTAGCTTCCACTGTTGACGCTGAGCGTCGAATCATCGACCGGCGCGCCGTCCGATATCACCATCAGGATCTTGCGCTCTTCGGGCCGCGCGATCAGCCGCGCTTGCGCCCAGAGCAGCGCTTCACCGTCGATATTCTCCTTCAGCAGCCCTTCACGCATCATCAGGCCGAGTGACGTGCGCGCGCGCCGCCACGGTGCATCGGCGGCCTTGTAGATGATATGGCGCAGATCGTTCAGCCGGCCGGGTGCCGGCGGACGACCCGCCGCAAGCCAGGATTCGCGTGCCTGCCCCCCTTTCCACGCCTTGGTGGTAAAGCCGAGAATCTCGGTTTTCACGCCACATCGCTCGAGCGTGCGTGCCATGATGTCTGCCGATATCGCTGCGATACTGATCGGGCGGCCGCGCATCGATCCCGAATTGTCGATCAGCAGGCTGACGACGGTATCCTTGAAATCGGTTTCATGCTCGACCTTGTAGCTCAGCGAATGGCCGGGCGAGACGATGATCCGCGCCAGTCGCGCCGCATCGAGCATCCCTTCTTCCTGATCGAACGCCCAGCTTCGTGATTGCTGCGCCATCAGCTTGCGCTGGAGGCGGTTGGCCAGTTTCGTTACCGCGCCCTGCAGGTGAAGCAGCTGCTGGTCGAGATAGGCGCGCAGGCGCACGAGTTCGTCGGGATCGCAAAGTTCGTCGGCGGCGATCACCTCGTCATGCGCCGTCGTCCAGGTTTTATAGTCGAAACCCGGCGTCAGTTCGGCCGGGGGGCGGTTCGGGCGGACGGGCAGTGTTCCGTCCTGTTCGCCGTCGCCACCTTCTGACGCTTCCTCATCGCCGGACTCCTGCCCCTCGGCATCGCCATCACCGTCACTGTCCTCTGCCTCGCTCGTCTCGCCGCGCTGCTCGATCTGCGACGATCCGCCGGACTCGGCTTCGTCGGTGTCTGCCTCGTCTTCACCGCCCTCCTCATCGACGTCATCGTTCTCATCGGCGGTATTGTCCGCAGCCGGATCGCCGTCGATCAGCGCGAGATCTTCGAGCAGTTTCGTGGCCAGTGCCCCAAAGGCCGCCTGATCGTCGAGCGCCAGCGCGAGCGCGTCCATATCCGCCCCGCCCTTCTCCTCGATCCAGTCGTGGACGAAACCAAGGCCCCGGCGGGTGGCGGCAGGCGGCGGCTCGCCTGTCAGGCGTTCGCGCAACATGAGCGCGATGGCGGTCGAAAGCGGCACCTCGTCGCGTGACTGCGCGCGAACGATGGGATCGGACCGCATCCGCATGCCGAGCGCGTGCGAGAGATTGTCGCGCATCCCGGCCATGCCCCGGCTCCCGAGTGCCTCGACGCGGGTCGTCTCGATCGCGTCGAAAACCGCGCGCGCGACCGCCGGCTGCGGCGCGCGACGATTATGCGCGGTGACGTCATGCAGCCGCAGGCGCAGCGCGAAGCCGTCGGCAAAGCCGCGCGCCTCCGCCACCTGTTCAGGCGGCAGCGCCCGCCCGGGCATCGGCACCCGCAGGTTCTTCCCCGCCTGAGTCGGCGCATCGGCGGTATAGGCCAGTTCGACCTCGGGCTCCCGCGCGATCGCGCGCGCGGCACCGGTGAGGACTGACCGGAAGCGATCGAGGGGAGTCTGGTCAGGCATCAGCGTTGCAATGGCAGCAAGGTCAGCCGGAATCGAGAGGCATCAACCGTCAGCAACACACCTTCTTCAATTTCGTCGCGGCACTGCTGTGCAGCCGCGAGAACCACTGGTCCAGCAGCCTCCGGCCGCAAGTCTTCGGCCCGTAGCTGGATCACGCTCGGCCCAGCCTTCTTTGTCACCGCGAGTATTGTGCCGAAATCGAGATCGCTTGTGAGGACAATGCGACCATAGGTTGCTGCGTAAATCATGATTTCTGTATCGGGCGCGTTCGCATCGCCGATCGCCGACCAATGGACCGCAGCAACGCCAGCGTCCTCGAACATCGTCACCCAACGGAGAGACAGGTTCATGTCGATGAGCAGCTTCATGCCCGGCGCAGCGTCACCTCACGTTCTTCCGAGCGCCATGCTGCGTAGCGAAGGGCCTGCATGATGTCGTCACGCTCGAGATAGGGATAGTCCTCGAGGACCGAGTCGATCGTCTGCCCTGCCCCGATTTGTCCGACGATCATGCCTACCGTGACGCGCATGTCGCGGATGCAGGGCTTGCCGCCCATGATCTGGGGATTGACGGTAATGCGGTCGAGGTTTTGCATAGGCCATTCCATATCAGATATTTCAAGTTCAAGCGACGCAGTCACGCCGCAGCTATCCGGACCAGGGCAAGCGGACAGAGAGGTGCTCGCGGAGCCTGGCTTCATATTGTTCAAGTATTCGCTGCATCGCAGATTTGAGGTGACGCTGCTTGAGGTAACGCGCCTTGGCGTCATTTACCGCTCGCGCGGCAATCGCCCGATGACCGGGGTTGCCGCTCTCCTCAGCTAGGCTGCTTGCAATTCATCAATCGCGCTGACCAATATCCAAATTTCATCCTTCAGATTTTTTGACCTTAACAATCTGCTTGAGACGTTTGACCGATGACCCGATTGCCGGTGCACGCTTGTTTCGCGGTTTGAACTTTTATGGATTGCTGCCAAGTCGCCAGACATGGGCTGCAACTGACGCAAACGGTCTTCGGCCTGCTTTGCCGTATCCTCACGAATTTTCGCTGCGCCCAATCCTACCCCCGCCCCACCACGCTCTCCGGCAAATCCTTCCCGAACACGCGCTGGTAATATTCGGCGACGAGGCTGCGTTCGGCCTCGTCGCATTTGTTAAGGAAGCTCAGGCGGAATGCGAAGCCGACATCGTCGAAGATGAGCGCATTCTGCGCCCAGGTGATGACGGTGCGGGGGCTCATCACCGTCGAAATGTCACCGTTCATGAAACCCTGGCGCGTCAGTTCGGCGACCTTCACCATGCGATCGACCTCCGCCCTGCCGCCGATGTGATCATAGTCGCCCGATTTGGCGAGCACGATTTGGGCCTCGACCGCGGCGGGCAGAAAGTTCAGCGTGACGACGATGTTCCAGCGGTCCATCTGGCCCTGGTTGATCTGCTGGGTGCCGTGATACAGCCCGCTGGTATCCCCCAGCCCCACCGTATTTGCCGTGGCGAACATGCGGAACCATGAATTGGGGCGGATGACGCGGTTCTGGTCGAGCAGCGTCAGTTTTCCTTCCGTCTCGAGGACGCGCTGGATCACGAACATCACATCGGGGCGGCCGGCATCATATTCGTCGAACACCAGCGCCGTCGGCGTCTGCAGCGCCCAGGGGAGCAGGCCTTCGCGGAACTCGGTGACCTGCTGCCCGTCGCGCAGCACGATCGCGTCGCGACCGATCAGGTCGATCCGGCTGATATGCGCGTCGAGGTTGATGCGGATGCACGGCCATTTCAGCCGCGCCGCGACCTGTTCGATATGAGTCGATTTGCCCGTGCCGTGATAGCCCTGGACCATCACGCGGCGGTTATGGGCAAAACCGGCGAGGATTGCCAGCGTGGTATCGCCATCGAACACATAGCTCGGATCGAGATCGGGAACGCGTTCGTCGGCCTCGCTGAAGGCGGGAACCTGCATGTCGGTATCGATGCCGAACAGATCGCGCACCGAAAGCTTGAGATCGGGGGCAGCCATCACCGTTGCGGCGCGGCTGTCGGGATGGCTATTCGGCAGGTCGGTCATGTCGGTCCTTCGGTGCAACGCGCGGCTCCTAGACCGCCGCGAACATGAAAGTCGAGATGCCGAACGGTTGACCTCGGCACAAGTTCTGCTAATCGCCCGCAACCCGTGCAGACGGCCCCTTCGTCTAGCGGTTAGGACGCGGCCCTTTCACGGCTGAAACACGGGTTCGATTCCCGTAGGGGTCACCAGATCATGCGCTTCGGCACCACAGTATCAATATATCGGGGAATATGACGATCATCGTGATATTCTGGCTTAGACTGTCGACTCCCAAGCGTAAAGCGATCGGATTTTCGTAAGTTAGCCTAATATTCTCAAGTGCTTGGGCAATTTTTAAAGTAAAAGTATAAACCCCTTGCATCGCGGCTGTCATCGTTTGTACTATAGCTCTGGGTTGTTATAAAATGTCATATTGGCATGGTGATGGCAATGGCAAGCTTACTGACGAGAGTCACATCGCTCGGCACATTGACTCTTCTGATTTCTGCAGGCGGCACACCAGCTCGCGCCCAGTCAACGCGAACAGCTTCGATACCGGAATCTGCCGGACTGCCGCTGGCGGTTGAGAACGTCATAACACAAAAGGGCGCCACGCTCTTCGATATATCAGTTGCTTACGCAAACACCGATATGGCGAGCCTCACATTTGGTGAGCCACTGTTAATCCCTACCGGACCGACATCATTCATTCGCTTGCCGCCACCAGCAGGCCCCCTCGAGCAGAATAGCGACACTCTGGTCGGATCGATCGGGCTGAGACACGGCGTTGCCCGTCGAACCGAACTCTTTGCGCGGGCCAGCGCCGTCCACACCGAAAGCCGGGGGTCAAGCTTTGGCCAGCGTTTCGGGTCATCCTCGACGCGCTTTGCCGATCTGTGGGCAGGGGTTTCACATCAGTTTGCCGATGACGCCACTGGCCCCGCTATAATCGGCTTTGCCGAACTGGCAGCGTTGGAGCGCGGCCGGTTCGATACACGGGCCGCACGTTCCGGCCTTGTCGGCGTTACAGTTTACAAGGCCTTCGATCCGATCGTGCTGGCGGCAAGCACCGCATACCGCCTATCGGTGGCACGGCGCGACGGGCTCGACGACTATGATCCGGGTGAAGTTCTGACAATTCGTCCCACGGTCGGCTTTGCGGCCAACGAGCGAATCAATCTGACGACCGGATTTCAGTGGACGCGTGCCACCAGCGACATTCGCAACGGACAAGCGGTCTCGTTCGATAGGACAAGCACCGATGTGGTGCTTGGCGCGGGCTATGGTCTTCCCGGCAACAGTTCGATCAACTTGACGCTTCAACTGAATGCCTCGGGTCGCTCGGGAGCGGACCTGCGGCTGAATTGGCTCCAACCGCTATGATGCCCGGTGCCAAACGGATCTTCGCGCTCCCAGAGGAAAGGAAATTGACATGAAGACGATCGTTCGCACCGCTCTCATCTCGGTGACCCTCGCTGCCTCTGCGCCCTCCATCGCTGAAACCATGCGCATCGCACCACAAGCCGTCGCGTCGGCTCCTGTCGCACTCAGTATCGCCGATCGTGATGCGCTGTTCCGTTCAACCGCAGGTACATCCACAACGATCGTCCTTGATCGTCAGGAAATGCGCGATACCGAAGGAGCCTTCCTTCCCATCATCGTCCGTGTTGGTGGCGGAGCGGTACTTGGCGGCGGCGCGGCACTCGGACATCATTTCGTCAATGGCGGCAATTGGGGAAATGTGAACTGGACGAATGTAGGCTATGCTGCAGGCGTCGGAGCCGTAGGCGGAGGTTGGGGCCGGTTGATGAAAATACGGAATTATTAAGATGGCTACGCTTGCCGACGGTGCAACGAATCGGGTCGTCGGCAAGCTGTTTCTGGAGAACAGAGATGAGCTATTGGCCGCAGATAGTGTTCATTGGACTGGTGATTATCGACGTTGCCACCACCCGTTACGTCGTTCGGCGTGTGGGGCCAGATGTCGAGAGCAACCCCATATGGCGTTACGGGTTCAGGCATAATCTGCTTTCTTTCCAGATAATTTATTTTGCCGGTATTGCTGCGATCCTTGTGCTTTCACTGTATCTTGATGACGATGCGTTCAACTTTGCCATGATTGCTCCTTGGGTTTTTACAGCGATAAACAACCTCATAGTCGTCAGGGATTACCGCTTGCGGCACAAACGTTGATGCCGTCCCGGTTAACGCAAGCATTTATCGCTTTGTTCGCGCTGATGTGGCCGACGACAGCATTTCCGCGTGACGGTGTAGCAGCCATCACGCTACCCAACGACATTGTAGTGAGAATCCCGGTCAGGTCATGGCGCGCCTTGCGTGATGACCGTGTAACCAGGCAGGCGCTTGATTATTCATGCGGGTCAGCGGCAATTGCTACGATTCTGACAGAATATTACGGATATCCTGTCAGCGAGCGTCAGGTTCTGAAAGCGATCGATCGTGGCACTCTTCGAGCGAATTTCGAGACAATGCAGCAGGGGATCGAAAGGTTCGGGTTTCGCGCGGTAGGTGTTGCGACGTCGTTCCGCGAACTCTCTGAATTGCGCATGCCGGTGATCGTCTATGTGCGCGTCCGCAAGAGCGATCATTTTTCCGTGTTGCGCGGGATCAATGGAAATACCGTCCTGCTGGCTGATCCATCGCTGGGCAATCGGACGTTCAGTGCCCGGCAGTTTCGCGCGATGTGGGAAACCCGGGGTCATCCTGCGGCGGGCACGTTCCTCGCAATTTTACCATCGACAGCTCAGGTGCGCATCAGTGCCGGTTTTTTCGTGTCCAATCCCCGACGTCAGACGGGCAGCGCAACGCGCAACCAGATCGTCGCGTCTGGTTTTTGATGGAATTGTGGTCAGTCGCCATTCCCTTTCAGTCATCCGGACGATCCGACTGGCCCCGCCCACGTCTCAGCTTTGCAGCGCGTCTTGGCCGCGCTGCCGTCGTCGCACGTCACGACCACAAAGCGGCGGACGGTATGATCCGCCCGCCGCCGTGCCGGATCAGAAATGGAAGCCGAGCGTCGCGCGCAGTGCGTGCCAGCGGAAATTGGTGTCGCTGCGGGCAAACGTCGTGCCGCTCGTATCGGGGGGCAGGATGAAAGGGTTGGTCGCGGCGGCCGATCCGGCCCCGGCGCGGACCTGATAACCATCGTCCTTATAGTCGTGATAGGTATATTCCGCCCCGATCGAGATATGCGGGGTCAGCATATATTCCGTCCCGCCGCCAACGATGAAACCCTTGCGGTCGCGATCGTCGGTCAGCGTCGAAAAGCTGTTGGCACTATTGGTCGTCTCGAAACGATGCTTCAGACGCGCATAGCCGATACCGCCCGTCGCATAGAAAAGGCCGCCGTTGACGGCATAGCCCGCGCGCAGGCGGCCCGATGCTTCCCAGTCGACGCTGCGCGAAAAGCTGTAGCTCGCGGGTGTGACGGAAAAAGCGGACACATAGTCCTGAGCGCCGGACTTTCCGAATTCGCCGACGATGCCGATGACGAACGGACCATATTGGCGGTCGAAACCGATCCGCCCGCTGTAACTGGCAGTGCTGCGATCGTTACGGCACCCCGCCGCCGGGGTCGCTCCGACGGCACGGCCCTTGCAGAATCCGGGCTGGAACGCATCGTCGCCCGCCGCCGTCGTGACGGTGTCACCAAATTGCCCGTCGCCGTTCCGATCAAATCCGATCCTCGAGCCGATATCGTTCGCCTGCAGATCATAGCCGCCCGATATTGCGACATAAGGCCCGTCGAAGCGCTTTTCTTCGGGATCGCTTTGTGCCGATGCAGGCACCGCCCCCAGGGTGGTGGCGACCACCGCAATCGCCCAAGCTGAACTGTTACGCATATACTTACCTCCGTGGCATGATCCGCGCAGGAAACGGGGAAGTGGGAGGTTCGTTCCCGCCAGAAAGACCGGGGTCAATCGATCAATGCCAGGATTATGCACCCGACGGTCTTGTCAGCCGCTACGGGCTGACTCCCTATGATTGCAATATTCCGAGGCTGAGCCGCCCTGCTGTTGGCCGCGGCAACCGCGCCCTTACCCGTCAAGAGCCATAAAGTGCGTCCAGCCTGGCACCATAGACTTCGCGGATCTTGTGACGCCTGATTTTCATCGATGGTGTCAGCATTTCATTGTCGATCGTGAACGCATCGGGCGTCAAGACGACGCGCCTCACCTTTTCCGTCACGGACAGTTCGGCGTTCACCCGGTCCACCGCCGCCTGCACCGCCCGCTGGACGGCGGGATTGCTGCACAGCCGCGAACAATCGGGGCTTTCGCCATTGGCCACGCACCATTCCATCAGCCATTCGGGATCGGGCACGATCAGCCCGACAAGATGGGGGCGCTTGTCTCCGGCAACCATCGCCTGGACGATTTCGGGCTGGAGAGTCAGCATCCCCTCGATTTTTTGCGGGGCGACATTTTCGCCCTTGTCGTTGACGATCAGATCCTTCTTGCGATCGGTGATGACGAGACGCCCCTTCTCGTCGATATGGCCGATATCGCCGGTGTGAAGCCAGCCATCCCTGATCGTGCGTTCGGTCTCCGCGTCGTTGCACCAATAGCCGTGCATGACGAGTTCGCCACGCACGAGGATCTCGCCATCGTCGGCGATTTCGACCTCCACGTCTTTCAGCGGCGGGCCAACAGTGTCCATGCGGATGCCCGCACGCGGGCGGTTACAGCTGATGATCGGCCCTGCCTCGGTCTGCCCATAGCCCTGGAGCAGCGTCAGCCCGAGCGCGTGAAAGAATACGCCGATATCGGGATTCAGCGGCGCGCCACCCGATACGAGCGCCTTGATCCGCCCGCCGAACTTGGCCTGGACTTTCGGACGAAGCGTGCGTTTGATGAAGAAATCGACCGGGCGATCCCAGAAGGGCACCCCCTTGCCAAGGTCTTTCGCGCCGAGCGACAGCGCTCGGCGAAGCAGTTGAGGGCCAAGGCCACCGGTTTTCTCGATCGTCTTGATCATCCGCGCGCGCAGAACCTCGAACAGGCGGGGCACGACGACCATGATCGTCGGCCGCACCTCCTCGATATTCGATGCGAGCCTGTCGAGCCCTTCGCTGTAGTAAATCTGCCCGCCGAGCCCGATCGGCATGAACTGCCCCGCCGAATGTTCATAGGCGTGCGAAAGCGGCAGGAACGACAGGAACACCTCGTCGTCCCAGCCGAAGTCTTCGCTGATGACGGCGATAGCCCCCGCCACGTTGCACAGGATCGCGCCGTGGTGCTGCATCACGCCGCGCGGAGCCCCGCCGGTTCCCGATGTATAGATGATGCACGCAAGATCCTGACGGGTCATGCCCGCGGCCGCCGATGCCGTGGCATCCGGGTCGGCCAATTCGACGGCCACCAGTTTGGCCCACTCGTGAAAGGTGACTTCGCCCGCCTGGCCGACACGCAGATCTTCCATCCCGATCACGGTTTTGCAGCGCGTCGAGCGCAGCACTGCGGGAAGCAGCGCCCGCGCCAGCTTTGCCGTGGAAACGATGACTGCGCAGGCACCCGAATCCTGGAGGATATGCGTATGGTCGCGCTCGGTATTCGTCATATAGGTCGGCACCGTCACCGCACCTGCCGCCATGATGGCAAGATCGGCGATACACCATTCGGGCCGGTTTTCGCTGACGAGCATCACCCGATCTCCCCGTGCGATGCCAAGCTGCCCGAGCGCCGCTGCGAGGGCCGAAACCTGCGTCGCCACCTTGGCCCAGCTGCGCGATTGCCAGCCCGTGCCCGCGCGGTGCCACAGAAAGGGTGCACTGCCGCACTCGGCCGCGCGTGTGAAAAACATCGTCACCAGATTGGGAAACGTCTCGAACTCTCGCATTCACCCTCCCCCATGCGGCGCGGATATTTCCGCTGCGCGCCAATCATTCGCTAAACGCATTGCCTTCGCTGCGCGGATCGGCGGTTCCACGCCAGCCCTCGGGCGTGCGCTCGATGGCATTGAGCTTTGAACCGACCTCGGTCGTGACCACCGTCTGCCCGAGCCGCGCAAGATCGACGTGCAGCACATCGAGCCTGGTGCCCTTTTCGACGAGGATCGCCGAGCCGCCGAAATAGATGTTCGGCAGAGCGATCGCATCCGCAGCGCTGAGACCCCAGTCGAGTTTGCCGACAAGCGCCTTCAGGACGTGCATGATGATCCGCTTTCCCCCCGCCGAACCGACCGCGAACACCACTTTGCCCTGCGCGTCATAGACGATTGTCGGCGACATGGACGAAAGGGGGCGCTTGCCGCCCGCGACCGCATTGGCGACCGGCGCGCCATCCTTCATCGGCGCGAAGGTGAAATCGGTCAGCTCGTTGTTGAGAATATAGCCGTTTGCGAGGAGCTGACTGCCGAAGATCGATTCGACAGTCGATGTCATCGAAACGACATTCCCGGCGCTGTCCGCCGCCACGAAATGTGTCGTGCCACCCGTTTCGGACGAGATGGCGGCGGTTCGCGGCGCAGCGCCCGGGGGCGTGCCAGCTTCATAGGATGGAAGCGACTTGTCAGTCGCGATCTTTGCCGAGCGCGACGCGACATAAGCGGGATCAAGCAGTCCGGCGACGGGAACCGGCACAAAATCAGGATCGCCGAGATATTTTTCGCGATCCGCATAAGCGAGCTGCATGGCCTCGGCGATCACGTGCCAGCTGACGGGATTGTCGGGGCCGAGCGCCTTCATGTCGAACCGTTCGATCATGCCAAGCATCTGGAGCACCGTCGTCGCGCCCGACGATGGCGGGCCCATGCCGCAGACTTTATACTGGCGATAGGGGCGACACAGCGCGTCACGATCCTGCGGGCGATAGGCCGCGATATCGGCCACCGTCATGTCCGAAGGGTTGCGCGATGTCTTTGTAACGGCATCGACGATCGCGCGCGCATTCTCGCCGGTGTAAAACGCATCCGCTCCCTTGCGGGCCAGCATGCGCAGAAATCTGGCGAGAGCGGGGTTTTTGACCTCGGCGCCAACCGACTTGGGTGAATTGTTTTCCCAGAACAGCGCGCGCGCAGCGGGAAAATCCTTCCACAGCGGTGCGATCTCGGTCAGGAACTTCCCCATGCTTTTGCTGACCGTATAGCTCTCCGCGAGCTTGATCGCGGGCTGGAACACGCGTGACCATGGCAGCGCACCATAGCGTTTATGAACCTGCGCCATCAGCGCCACGTTGCCCGGCACGCCGACCGAAAGGCCGCCGGGCCATGCCTGAATAAACGCGAGCGGCTTGCCATCAGGGCCGAGGAAACGCGAAGGCGTCGCCGCCATCGGAGCCTTTTCGCGTCCGTCGATCGTGACAATCCTGCCCGTTTTCGCATCGTGATAAACGAAAAAGCCGCCGCCACCGATACCCGATGATTGCGGCTCGACCACCGTGAGCGCGAGCATCATCGCCATTGCGGCATCGGCCGCGCTCCCGCCGGCATGCAGGATTTCCTGCCCGGCAGCGGTGGCGCGCGGATCGGCTGAGGAAACGACACCGCCCGCGGCAAGCACAGGTTGGGCAAAGGCGAACGCGACGAGCGCGATGAATGTGCGGATCATGACGGCAGGTTGTAGCCGCTGGCTAGGCCGCGTCTACCCCCACGGCTTCGGCGAGGGTCGAGAAGCCGTCCCGCGCGAGCATGGCCGCCAATCCGGCCGAAATGCTCGATGCCAGCCGTGGCCCGCGATAGACGAGCGCCGAATAGAGCTGAACCAGCGAGGCACCAGCCCTGATCCGCGCATAAGCCTCTGCCGCACTGTCGATGCCACCGGCGGCGATCAGCGGGACCGTCCGGCCCGCGGATGCACGGAATTCACCGAGCTTGGCTGCAGCGAGCGACCTGAGCGGCGCGCCCGAGAGGCCACCGCTCTCCCCCGCACCAGCCGACCGCAGCGGCGGACGCGACAGCGTCGTGTTGCCGATGAGAAGGGCGTCGACCTTGTCCGCGCTTGCCTTGACGATCGCATCGATCTCGCGGCGCTCGAGGTCGGGCGCCAGCTTGAGGAACAGCGGCGGACCGCCCGGCGCGCGAACCGCAGTGATCGCATCGAGCAGCTCGGTCAGCGCTCCCGGATCCTGAAGGCCGCGCAGCCCCGGCGTGTTGGGCGAGCTGATGTTGACCGTAACATAATCGGCCACCCGTGCCATGGCTGAGAAGCCGGTAACATAATCGGCGATCCGGTCGGCGGAATCCTTGTTGGCACCGACATTCGCGCCCACGACGCCGCGGTGTTTGCGTCGGCCGAGCCGCGCGCAGGCGGCGTCGAGTCCCTTGTTGTTGAAGCCCATCCGGTTGATGACGCCTCCATCCCTCCCCAGCCGAAACAGTCGCGGCCGATCATTTCCCGTTTGCGGCCGCGGCGTCACCGTTCCCACTTCCACAAAGCCGAAGCCGAGCGACAGCATCGCATCGACGACCTCGGCATCCTTGTCGAAACCGGCGGCGAGACCGACGGGTGACGGAAAATCGATCCCTGCGACGCGCGTGGCGAGTACAGGGGCAAACGCCCGCGCGCACGACGGCATCGCCTTGAGCACCGCGATCGTCAGCCCGTGAGCGTCTTCGGGATCGAGCAGGAACAGCGCGGGGCGGGCGAACGCGAACAGCATGGGGCACGGCTAACATCGCGCCGCCGGACCGTCAAAACCCGATCCACCCAAGGCCGGCAAAATCGTACGTCCAGACTTTTGTGGGTCTGCCATCAAAATCTGCCTGATGTCGTTTCCGTCCAATACCGATTGTCACCTACGCCGTAATGCCGAACGTGCGACCCGAAGGGCTTCCGGATCAATCCGGAAAACCTTTTCCTGCGGCCCGGATTGCAACGTCTGTCCGGGCCGCTTTCTTTTACCTCCTTTTCATGCCTATGATAGACAAGTAACAGATATTGCAGACACTGGCGGTCAACCATGGGTGCGGTCAAACTTGATTACGCAGTTCCGCATGAGTCACTTCGCGACTATTTGTCGGTATTCTATGAGTTTAGAGCCGATGTCGCCAAATTCGAGGATGTCGAACGTGCCGATCTTGCGCAGTTCCGTTTCATCCTGTCGGGCAGCAACCCGGTTTACAGATTCGCCGACGGCCAGGAACAGCCCGGATCGCCGGTAACGATCATCGGGCCGTCTACCGGCCCGACGCACGTCAGCATCGACGGGCCGGTTCATATCTTTGGCGTCGGTCTGCTGCCGGCGGGCTGGGGCAATCTGCTCGATTTCGAAGCGTCGCTGCTCGTCAACCGCGTGATCGATGCCACCGAACTGTTCGGCCCCCAGCTGCTCGAGATTGCAGACGAACTGCGTGGGGCAGCCACGTTCGAAGAAAAGGTCGCAATCGGCAATGCGCTTGCCGGGCGCCTGATCGGCCGCGGTGAGGGTGCGGCATTTGCCTTTACGCGGCTGGTCGATGACTGGCTCGCGGCGTCGCTTTCGCCCAGAGTTGACGATCTGGTCGCGGCGGCGGGACTTTCGCGCCGTCAGGTGGAACGGAACTGCAATCGCTATTACGGTTCGCCGCCAAAATTGCTGGCGCGAAAATATCGTGCACTGCGCGCCGCCATTGCGCTGGCGCGCGGAGAGGAAAGCGATATCGACGGCGCGGGATTTTACGACCAGTCTCATTATATCCGCGAGATCAAGCACTTTACCGGCGTCACGCCCGGAAAGATCGTGGACGACCTGCCGACGCTCGCGCGGCTCACCCTGAAGCGTTCGGAGTTCAAGGCACTGGGCTCGCTTGTCACGGGCACCTGAAAAGGACTGGCGAATTCAATCGGATCGACTATATCCGATTACTGATGCGACTGACCGCCCAAGCCGATTATGCCATTGTCATGATGAGCGCAGCCGCCCGGCACCGTTGCGGCACGCGGCTATCGGCGACTCTGCTGAGCGCCGAGACCGGCGTTCCGCTCCCCACCGCGCAAAAGCTGATGCAGCGACTGGCAGGCGCCGGGCTGCTGTCGTCGCTGCGCGGGACCGGGGGCGGTTTCAGGCTGACGCGCCCCGCCGCTGCGATCAATCTTGCCGACATTATCGAAGCCATTGAGGGGCCGATTGCGATGACCACCTGCGTTGATCCACAGCGCGACGATTGTGCGCTCGACGGGCAGTGTCTCGCCAAACCGCATTGGGGCATCGTCAACGGTGCCGTGCGCGGCGCGCTTGCCGCCGTGCCGCTGACGCAAATTGCCGGAGGGCGGGCATGACCGACGAGATCGCCTCGAGGGATCAGGCCGCGTGGGAAGCCGCTGACAGCGTCGCCGAATATGAACATGGCTGGTCGAGCGACATCGAGACCGATTTCGCGCCGAAAGGGCTGACCGAGGATACCGTCCGCTTCATTTCCGCCAAGAAGAACGAGCCGCAGTGGATGCTCGACTGGCGACTGAAGGCGTTCCGGCTGTGGCAGACGATGGAAGCGCCCGACTGGGCCAAACTCGAGATCGCGCCGATCGACTATCAGGATGCCTATTATTACGCCGCGCCCAAAGCAAAGCCGAAGCTGGGTTCGCTCGACGAGGTCGATCCCGAAATCCTGCGCGTATACGAAAAGCTCGGCATCCCCATCGCTGAGCAGGAAGTACTGGCGGGCGTCGAAGGCGCGCGCAGGGTCGCCGTCGATGCCGTGTTCGACAGCGTCTCGGTCGCGACGACTTTCCGCGCCGAACTCGAACGTGCGGGCGTCATCTTCCGTTCGATCTCGGAGGCGATCCGCGAATATCCCGAGCTGGTGAAGAAGTGGCTCGGCAAGGTCGTGCCGATGCGCGACAATTATTTCGCGACGCTGAACTGCGCGGTCTTTTCCGATGGCACCTTCGTCTACATTCCCGAAGGCGTGCGCTGCCCGATGGAGCTTTCCACCTATTTCCGCATCAATGCGGAAAATACGGGGCAGTTCGAACGCACCCTGATCGTCGCCGACAAGGGCTCCTAGGTCAGCTACCTCGAAGGCTGTACGGCGCCGATGCGCGACGAGAACCAGCTTCACGCGGCGGTGGTGGAACTCGTTGCACTGGACGATGCCGAGATTAAATATTCGACCGTGCAGAACTGGTATCCAGGCGACGCGGAAGGGCGGGGCGGCATTTATAATTTCGTGACCAAGCGGGCGCTGTGCCAGGGCGCGCGGAGCAAGGTCAGCTGGACGCAGGTCGAAACTGGAAGCGCGGTCACGTGGAAATATCCGAGCTGCGTGCTCAACGGCGACGACAGCGTGGGCGAATTCTATTCGGTCGCCGTCACGAACAACCGGCAGCAGGCCGATACCGGGACGAAGATGATCCACAACGGCAAGCGCACCCGCTCGACGATCGTCAGCAAGGGGATCAGCGCGGGCCGTTCGAGCAACACCTATCGCGGGCTCGTGCGCGTCGCGCCCAATGCGGAAGGGGTGCGCAACTTTACCCAGTGTGACTCGCTGCTGCTGGGCAGCGACTGCGGCGCGCACACCGTCCCCTATATCGAAGTGCGCAACCCCAGCGCGCAGATCGAACACGAAGCGACGACGAGCAAGATCAGCGACGACCAGCTTTTCTACGCGATGCAGCGGGGGCTTTCAGCGGAAGAGGGCGTCGCGCTGATCGTCAACGGTTTTGCGAAAGAAGTGCTGCAGCAACTGCCGATGGAATTCGCAGTCGAGGCGCAGAAACTGCTGGGGATTTCGCTTGAGGGGTCGGTCGGATGAAAACAGCCGCCGCGCCGTCCCCTCGCTTGAAGGGAAGGGGTTCAGACAAAGGCTGGCGTCCTGAAGCCCCTCCCCTTCAGGGGAGGGGTTTGGGGTGGGGGCTGTCAGTCGCGCAAATCGACTGGCTCCAAAACCGCGCCGCTGAAATGCGCCGCAGCCCGACCGAGCCGGAAAAGCGGCTCTGGCGGTACCTTTCAAACAGCCAGCTCGATGGCCTGAAATTTCGTCGGCAGGAAGTGATTGGGCGATACATTGCCGATTTCATGCGCCCCGTGCGGTCGCTGATTGTCGAAGTCGACGGCGATACGCACGGCGAAGCCAGGGATCGGCAGCGCGACGATGTGCTGGAGCAACTCGGGTTTCTTGTGCTGCGGGTTTCAAACGATAAGGTGATGCGGAATGCCGAAGGTGTACTGACGGCGATAAACCTTGCAGCCGCTGGCCGTTCGTCGCGCCACAGCCCCCACCCCAACCCCTCCCCTGAAGGGGAGTGGCTTATAAGGGCGCAGAAGCCGATGGGGATTCCATTTCATAGGAGCATGACACCAGTCGATGTGGTGGATTTGTATATCGAAGCGAGGCGGTAATGGCGACGCAACTCTATGAAACCGATTTCTACGGCTGGACGCAGGAACAGAGCGCGAGGCTGCGCCGGTTGCAGGCCGAGCGGGCCAATCTGGACATCGACCTGGAAAACATCGCCGAGGAACTCGAAGACATGGGGCGCAGCAATCGTAGCCAGCTGGTCAACCGGCTGGCCGAACTCGATGAGCACCTCTTGAAATTGACCTTTTCACCAAAGGGCGAGCCGAGGCGGCAGTGGGAAAATTCGGTCAGGGGGCAGCGCTATTCGCTGGCCAAGCTGTTGCGCAAGAATCCTTCGCTGAGGCCGCATCTGGATGCAGCGCTCGCCGAAGCGCATGAGGATGCGCTGCGCGTTTTTACAGACAGGCTTCTCGTCGAGCTGATGATGAATGAGCCGCCGGAACTGTGCCCTTTCGAACTGAACGACATGCTGTCCGATGACTGGTGGCCTGAACCGAAGACAACCGACTATGCTTGATATCACCAATCTCCATGCCACCGTCGGCGACAGGCCCATCCTCAAGGGTCTGACTCTTGCGATCAACGCAGGCGAAATCCATGCGATCATGGGGCCCAATGGCGCGGGAAAATCGACGCTTGCCTATGTGCTTGGCGGACGGCCGGGGTATCAGGTTACATCGGGCAAGGTGACGCTGGCCGGGCGAGATTTGCTCGCCCTCGCCCCGCACGAGCGCGCCGCCGCCGGGCTGTTCCTCGGCTTTCAATATCCGGTCGAGATCCCCGGCGTGTCGAACGTGCAGTTCCTGCGTGAAAGCCTCAACGCCCAGCGCAAACATCGTGGTGAGGCACCGCTTTCGGGAGCTGAATTCCTGAAAGTCGCGCGCGCGCAGGCCGCAGCACTCGGCATGGACATGGAGATGCTCAAGCGTGCCGTGAATGTCGGCTTTTCTGGTGGCGAAAAGAAGCGCAACGAGATGGTGCAGATGGGCATCATCGATCCCGCGCTCGCGGTCCTCGACGAGACGGACAGCGGGCTCGACATCGATGCGCTGCGCATCGTCGGCGACGGCATCAACCGCATCATGAGAAAGCCCGACAAGGCGGTGCTGCTCATCACCCATTATCAGCGCCTGCTCGATTATGTGCGCCCCGATTTCGTCCATGTGCTCGACAGGGGGCGCATCACGCGCACCGGCGGCCCCGAACTCGCACTCGAGCTCGAACGCGAAGGCTATCGGGAACTTGCCGCATGAGCGCGCTTCCCACCCGGCGCGACGAGGCGTGGCGGTATAGCGATATCGACGCAGTCCGCTCGCTATGGCCCGTCAGCGCGCCCGAATGCATCGTCGTGGCGGCGGGCGAGACCATGCGTCTCGACCGGATCGTCGATGGCACGACCGAGATCGCGGCATTCGAGATCGTGCTCGAGCAGGGTGCATCGGCCACGCTCAATGTCCTGAATATTGCCCGCCGCTACGGACGCATCGCGATCGAGGCGACACTGGGCGAAGGCGCGGCGTTCGTGCTCAACGGCGCGCAGATCGGTGGCGGCGATACGACGCTCGAGATCGTCACCACCGTCACCCATGCCGAGCCCGGCGCGACCAGCCGCCAGACGGTACGCAGCATCCTTGGCGGGACGGCGACCGGCACCTATCTCGGCAAGCTTGCCGTCGCACGCGGTGCCGTGCAGACCGATAGCGAACAGGCGATACGCGCGATGTTGCTCGATCGCGGCGCGACGGCAAATGCAAAGCCCGAACTCGAGATACACGCCGATGACGTGAAATGCGCGCATGGCTGCGCGATCGGCGAACTTGACCGGGACGCGCTCTTCTATCTCGCGTCGCGCGGCCTGCCACCAAAAATCGCGCAGACGGTGCTGCTGCGCGCCTTTGTAGCGGCGGTGCTGGAAGGTGCGGATGCGTCGTTGCAGGATGCGGCGATGCGGGCGCTGGAGGAACTGGCATGAGCGGAACCGGTTTTGAGCCTCTGTCCGTCATGGAGCGCACGGATCATTTGCCAGAAGCGTCGCCGCTTGCGGTGGCGGATGACTTTCCCGCAATCGCCAACTGGCATTATCTCGACACCGCGGCGACGGCGCAAAAACCACAGGCGGTGATCGATGCGATCACGCGCGCTTACGGCGAAACCTACGCGACCGTGCACCGTGGCGTCTACGCACGCTCGGCCGACATGACGATCGCCTATGAAGCGGCGCGCCGCCGGGTGGCGCGATTCATCGGTGCGCGGGAGGACGAGATTGTTTTCGTGCGCGGCGCGACCGAGGCGATCAATCTCGTCGCGCAGAGCTTTCCGGACAAGGGGCGTGTCCTCCTCAGCCAGCTCGAACATCATTCGAACATCGTGCCATGGCAGATCGCCGGGTGGGAGATCGACGTCTGCCCGCTGACTCCCGACGGGCAGATTGATCTCGACGCAGCGGAGGCAATGCTGACGCCCGAGCACAAAATGGTCAGCTTCGCGCATGTCTCCAATGTGTTCGGCTCGGTCCTCGACGCAAAACGCGCGGCGGCGATCGCCCACAGGTTTGGCGCGAAACTGCTGCTCGACGGGTGCCAGGCCGCGCCGCGCCTCGGCATCGACGTGTGCGATCTCGACTGCGATTTCTATGTGTTTTCCGGGCACAAGCTCTACGGCCCCACCGGCATCGGCGTGCTGTGGGGCCGTGGCGCGTTTCTGGATGCAATGCCGCCGATGCATGGCGGCGGTGCGATGATCAACCGCGTGAGCTTTGCGCGTACCACTTACGCGCCCGCGCCCTTCCGGTTCGAGGCTGGGACGCCACATATCGTCGGCGCGCTCGGGCTGCACGCCGCGATCGACTATGTCGAGGATATCGGAATTGACCGGATACACGCGCACGAATCGGCGCTCGTCGGCCAGTGTCGCGAGGCGCTTCGATCGCTGAATTCAGTCATGCTTTATGGCCCCGCGGACGCTGCCGGCATCGTCAGCTTCAACGTCGAAGGGGTTCATCCGCACGACGTCGGCACTATATTGGATGAAGAGGGCGTCGCGGTGCGCGCGGGCCATCACTGCTGCCAGCCGCTGATGGACTATCTCGGCGTCGACGCGACTGTCCGCGCGAGCTTCGGGGTCTATAACGGGCCGGATGATATTGCGGCGCTGGTGCGCGGGCTTGCACGGGTAGGGAAGCTGTTTGGATGAAGGTCGAACACGTCACGTCAGTCGAAAGCCCCCCGAAAGCCCGCGTCGGTGATGCCGGGGACGATGCCCCCCCCGCTGCGCTTTTGGGAGAGGTGGCCCGCAAGGTCGATTATCTTGCCGGCTTCCTGAAAGCAGAGCCGCCAAAGCCCGCCGCGAACGAGCCCGATGGGGAACTGTACGAAGCGGTCATCGCCTGCCTGCGCGAGATTTTCGATCCCGAAATCCCCGTCAACATCTACGATCTCGGCCTGATCTATGGCGTGGAGATCGACGAAGGGCATGTGACCGTCGCCATGACGCTGACGACGCCGCACTGCCCCGTTGCCGAATCCATGCCGATGGAAGTCGAACTGCGGGTCGGCAGCGTTCCCGGCGTCGGCGTGGCCGAGGTCAATCTCGTCTGGGATCCGCCATGGGATCCGGGCAAGATGACTGACGATGCCCGCCTCGAACTGGGGATGTTGTGATGATCGCGCAAACAGGCGCTGTACCTGGGCGCGCCGCTTCTGGACTGAGAGGGTTCGGCCGATGACGACCGCGACAAGGGCGCGTCCCCGCCCCGCTGCCCTGACGCTCACGGCTTCCGCCGAAGAGCGCATTGCCGAACTCATGCGCAAGGCTCCCGAAGGCACGATCGGCGTCAGGCTCAGCACGCCGCGCCGGGGCTGCTCGGGCCTTGCCTATTCGGTGGATTATGTGGCCGAGGCCGATGCCTTTGACGAACGAATCGAAACGCCGGGCGGCACGTTCTTCGTCGATGGCGGCTCGATCCTTTACCTCATCGGCAGCCGGATGGACTGGGTCGAAGACGATTTCACCGCCGGTTTCACATTCGAGAACCCGAATGCCAAGGGCGCCTGCGGGTGCGGGGAAAGCTTCACGGTGTGAACCCGGCGCTTGCGCACATTGACGTCTGGATTTTCGATCTCGATAACACGCTTTATCCCGCGTCATGCGATCTGTTCGAACTGATCGACCAGAAAATGGGCGCGTATATCCAGAGCCTGCTCGGTTGCGATGCAGCCGAGGCGCGCCGTGCGCAGAAATCCTGGTTTCACGAGCACGGCACGACGCTTGCGGGACTGATGGCGACGCATGGCACCGATCCCCGCCACTTTCTGGATTATGTTCATGATATCGAGATGGACCGGCTGGTGCATGACGCCGCGCTGGCCCGTGCGCTGAATGACCTGCCGGGACGCAAGCTCGTCTTCACCAACGGCGACGTCGCCTATGCGCGGCGCGTGCTCGACAGGCTGGGTCTGGCCGAGACGTTCGAGGCGATCCACGACATCCATGCGATGAACTACATTCCAAAGCCCGCGCCTGAGAGCTATGCGGCGCTTTGCGCGGCGCACGGCATCGATCCGGCGCGTGCGCTGTTTGCCGAAGACATGGTTCGCAATCTCAGGCCGGCAAAGGCCATCGGGATCACGACGCTCTGGATCGACAATGGTTCGGAACAGGCGGGGGGTTCGGAGCAGGCCGGTGGAGCGGCGTGCCCGAGCTATGTCGATTATGCGACGGGCGATCTGGGTGGGTGGCTGGCGGAAAACACGGGGGCAGGATGACGATCGAGGCAATCATCGAAGCGGCATGGGACGCGCGCGACACGGTAAGCCCCGCAACGCAGGGCGATATCCGCGCCGCCGTGGACGAGGCGCTGGCCCTGCTCGATGCGGGCAGGGCGCGCGTTGCCGAGCCTGGGCCCGGTGGCTGGCAGGTCAACCAGTGGCTTAAAAAGGCGGTGCTGCTCAGCTTCCGCCTGAACGACATGGCCGAGATTGCCGGTGGCCCCGGTCACGCGCACTGGTGGGACAAGGTGCCATCGAAGTTCGATGGCTGGGGCGCGAGCCATTTTCGCGCGGCGGGCTTTCGCGCCGTCCCCGGCTGCATCGTGCGGCGCGGCGCTCATGTTGCAAAGAACGTCGTCCTGATGCCGAGCTTCGTCAATCTCGGCGCGTTCGTCGATGAAAATACGATGGTCGATACCTGGGTGACGGTCGGCAGTTGCGCGCAGATCGGCAGGAACGTTCACCTTTCGGGCGGCGTCGGCATCGGCGGCGTGCTCGAGCCGCTTCAGGCGAACCCGACGATCATCGAGGATGACTGCTTCATCGGCGCGCGTTCGGAAGTCGTCGAAGGGGTGATCGTCGAGCGCGGTGCGGTGCTTTCGATGGGCGTCTTCATCTCATCCACCAGCAGGATCATCGATCGCGCGACCGGCGAAATCTTCATCGGGCGCGTCCCCGCCTATTCGGTCGTCGTGCCGGGCACGCTTCCGGGCAGGCCCCTGCCCGATGGCAGCCCGGTCCGGGGCTCTCATGCGCTGTCATCGTCAAGCGCGTCGACGCGCAGACGCGGGAAAAGACGGCGATCAACGAGCTGCTGCGCGACTGATGCGCCTTATCCCCCGGCAGCCACCAGCCTGGGTGTCTGTTGATGCTGAACCACTTTCCAGTCCTCATGGGCAAGGCGGCGATAGGTTGACGTGCACCATGCGTCATAGGCTTCGTCGCCCCGCGTCGCATGGGCGTGATAGCCGATGACGATCAGCCCTTCCTGCGGGCGCGAGACATGGGTGTGAGTGAACCGGACCGCATTCCAGCGGGGCGTTTTCGCCAGAAGTTCGGCCGCACCCTTGCCGTCCATGAGATAAGGTTCGGTCGGCACGACGAGCACATAGGCTTCGTCGATCGACGCCCGATAATGGCCCTCGTCAGCCTTCCACAGGCTCTCTTCGAATTCCCAGATGCGCGCGTCGTCCATGTCGGGCTCCCGTTCAACAAGCCGCCCAACGCGCGCACGTGGCGAAAGGTTCTAGCGCAGCACCCCGCTCAGCAAGTCCTTCGCGCGCGGCCCGTCCCAATCGAGCGATCCGATCATGCGCCAGACTTCCCTGCCCCTTGCATCGTAGAGCACCGTCGTCGGCAGCATTCCGCCACCATAGGCAAAGCCCAGATTGTTCCTGTCGTCACGGTAAAGCGCGAGGTTGGAAAGCCTGTGCTCGGCCCACCAGCCCGGCACCGGATCGATCGCCTGGGCTTTCGAATCCTGGTTGATGACGAGAACCGTCATTTTATCGCCCGCGCGCCCGGCCAGCCGGTCGAGCGACGGAAGTTCCCTGACGCAGGGGCCGCACCACGTCGCCCACAGGTTCACGAGCAGCGGCTTGCCCGTAAATGCGGCGAGGCTGACGGGTTTTCCGTCCGGCGCGGCGAACATGTCCTTCGGCGGGGGGCTGCCACGCTGGCCGGTGTCGAGCGTTCCTGCAATGTCTGCCTTGGGCGCAGCTGCGCTCACCTTGGGTTGCGGCGCAGTGGGGCTTTGCCTATCGCAGGCCGCAAGGGCAAGAAATGGGATCAGGGCGATTACCGCGCGCAAACAGACCTCCGACAGCATGTGGGGCGGGCGATTCGCCCAGGGGCCCGATGCGGCGATGCGGACGATAAATGCATCGCTGACATTCGACAAGGCGATGTGGCGGCAGGACATTGCCGGATCGAAGGCGCATGTCGCGATGCTCGGTGCACAGGGCATCCTGTCCAGCCACGACGCTGCAGCCATAGACGCCGGGCTCGACCGCGTGGCGGCCGAATATGACGCGCACGGCGTCCCCGACGACGGCGAACACGAAGACATTCACATGGCGACCGAAGCGCGCCTTGCCGCGCTGATCGGCCCGGTCGCCGGTCGTCTGCACACAGCGCGCAGCCGCAACGATCAGGTGGCGACCGACTTCAAGCTCTGGGTCCGCGATGCCATCGATGCGACCGACGTCGCGCTGGCGGCGCTTCAGGGCGAGCTGCTCGACCGGGCCGAGGAACACGCAGATGCCGTCATGCCCGGCTTTACCCATCTGCAGAGCGCGCAACCGGTTACGCTCGGTCATCATCTGATGGCCTATGTCGAGATGCTCGCGCGCGACCGGGGCCGCTTTGCCGATGCCCGCGCGCGGCTCAACCGCTGCCCGCTCGGCAGCGCCGCGCTTGCGGGAACGGGCTTTGCGATCGATCGTCACGCAACGGCGGAGGCGCTGGGCTTCGATGGCCCCACCGCCAATTCGCTCGACAGTGTGTCAGACCGTGACTTCGCGATCGAATATCTGGCTGCGGCGTCGCAATGCGTGCTCCACCTCTCCCGCCTTGCCGAGGAAATCGTGATCTGGGCGTCGCAACCGTTCGGCTTTGTCGCCCTGCCCGATGGCTGGTCGACCGGAAGCTCGATCATGCCGCAAAAGCGCAATCCCGATGCGGCCGAGCTCGTCCGTGGCCACAGCGGACGCATCATCGGTGCGCTTACCAGCGTGATGATCACGATGAAGGGCCTGCCGCTCGCCTATTCGAAGGACATGCAGGACGACAAGGAACCCGTCTTCGAAGCGCATGGCCTGCTCGGCATCTGCCTTGCCGCAATGGCCGGGATGATCGGCACGCTGACATTTCGGACCGATCGCATGCGGGCGCTTGCCGAGAGCGGCTTTTCGACCGCGACCGACCTTGCCGACTGGCTGGTGCGCGAAGCCGACGTCCCTTTCCGCGAGGCTCACCATATCACCGGGCGCGCCGTCAAGGTGGCCGAAGATGCCGGGTGCAGCCTTGCCGCACTGCCGCTCGACGCGCTGAAAGCGATCGATATGCGGATCGATACGCGCGTTTACGGCGTGCTCACGGTCGATGCATCCGTTGCCAGCCGGACAAGCCATGGCGGCACTGCGCCGGTGCGCGTAAGGGAAGCGATCGCGGCTGCACGCACCGCGCTGGGATCCGGTCGATGAAGCTTTTCCTGACAGTTTTTGCGCTTGCTCTTTCCGGATGCGGGTCGGTTCAGGCACTGAAGCCTGCCCCGGGAGCCACGCTCCCGCCCAAGGCGGCCGCCGCGCGGACCCAGCCGACGCCCGATGAGCTCATGACGCCCGACAGTCAGGCGCGTCCGCAACGCACTGACGAATCTTTACGGAAATCGGAGACTCGCCAGCCCGATCCTTTCGATCTGCCGCCCACTTCCTGATCTTGCTGGACCAGCCCGATGGATCATTTCCACTATCGCCGAGGGATTCTTCATGCCGAGAACGTCGCGCTGCCACGCATTGCTGCCGAAGTCGGCACACCGGTCTATGTCTATTCCCGCGCAACGCTCGAGCGGCACGCACGTGTATTTCACGAAGCGGTAAAGCCGGCGGGGCGGACACACGTGGCCTTCGCGGTCAAGGCGAACCCCAATCTCGCGGTTTTGAAAGTATTGGCAAGAGCCGGTCTGGGTGCCGACGTGGTTTCCAAGGGTGAGCTGGACCGCGCGCTGGCGGCCGGCGTGCGCGCAACGGATATCGTTTTTTCAGGCGTGGGCAAGACGGCGGCTGAACTGGCGCACGGCCTGGAGAAAGGGATCGGCCAGTTCAACATCGAGTCGGAGAGCGAAGGGCGCGAGCTCGCGGCGATTGCGGCGGCGGGCGGAACCGTTGCGGTCGCGACGCTGCGCATCAATCCCGATGTCGATGCCGGAACCCATGCAAAAATCTCGACCGGCAAAGCCGAAAACAAATTTGGCGTCGCCATTGACGGAGCGGCCGCGATCTATGCACGGCTGGCGCAACTGCCTGGTCTCGCCATGCGCGGCGTGGCGCTGCACATCGGTAGTATGATTGCCGATCTCGGGCCGCTCGAGGCGGCGTTCGTGAAGGTCGGTACGCTTGTCGCCACGATCCGTGCGGCGGGTGGCACGGTCAGCCATGTCGATCTGGGGGGCGGACTCGGCGTTCCCTATCGGCGTGAAGACAGCATGCCGTGGCCCGCAGACTATGGCACGATGGTCGCGCGCGTGACGCGGGATTGGAACACCACCCTGATGTTCGAACCCGGCCGCGTGATCGTCGGCAATGCCGGCGTGCTGCTGACGCGCGTGATCCGCGTGAAGCCCGGCGCGACCAACCCCTTCGTCATCGTCGATGCCGCGATGAACGATCTTGCGCGGCCGGCGCTTTACGATGCCTATCATCATTTCGAGCCGGTGATCGAAACGCGCGAGACGATGATCGCGAACATCGCCGGCCCGGTCTGCGAAAGCGGCGACACTTTTGCGACCGGCCGCGAGATCGGGGAAGTGAAAGACGGCGATCTTGCGGTTTTCCGGACCGCGGGGGCCTATGGCGCGACCATGGCGTCGACCTATAACAGCCGCGATCTCGTGCCCGAGGTTCTGGTCGATGGGGATCGCTATGCCGTTGTCGCGGATCGCATTCCGGCGCAGACCATCATGGCCGCCGAGCGCGTGCCCGACTGGCTGATGGACTGACGTGCACAGCCTGCCGCTTTTCGTCCGCCTCCGTGGCCGCCGCGTTTTGCTGCTCGGCACGGGCGAGGCCGCCGATGCCAAGCGGCGTCTGCTCGAGCGCGCGGGTGCCGATGTCGTAACTCAGGGCCCCGCCCAGATCGCGATCGTGGCGATCGACGATGATGACGAAGCCGAAGCCGCCGTCGCGCGGCTGAAAGCGGAAGGAACGCTCGTCAACGCGGTCGACCGGCCTGCCCTGTGCGATTTCACGCTCCCGGCGATCGTCGATCGTGATCCCGTCCTGATCGCGATCGGCACCGGGGGTGCCTCGGCGGGTCTGGCCAAGGCGCTGCGGCAGCGGCTCGAGACGCTGCTCCCGGCGTCGCTCGGCAGCCTTGCCACCATGCTCAGCGCCTCACGGGCGGCGATGCGGACGCGCTGGCCCGACGCGCGCGAGAGGCGGCATGCGCTCGATGCCGCACTGGCAGCGGGGAGGCCGCTCGATCCGTTTGGCAGCACGGCCGGTATCGATGCCTGGCTGGCAAGCGAAGCACCGCCGCCCCGGACTGTCCATATCGCACTGACATCGGACGATCCCGATGACCTGACGCTGCGCCACGCGCGCTGGCTCGGTGAGGCGGACCGGATCGTCGTTCACGGCGCGGTTCCCCCCGCCGTTCTTGCGCGCGCACGCGCCGACGCGACCCTCTCGGCTGATGCGGAAATCGACGCTCCGGGCCTTACCGTTGTGATTGCGGCGCCATGAAGCCGCGAACAGATCAGACCGGGCAGGTGCTGACTGACGTGCGTCTCGACCAGAATTCACGCAACGTCGTCAGAGACATGGCCCAGGCAACAGACATGACGATGAGGGGTCTGACCATATTGCCGAGCGTCAGATAGAGCGTAACCAGCGTCACCGCATTGCCCTGTAAAGGGAGACTGGTTGCCGATTCCGACAGGGCCAAAATCGGCAGGTCGAACGGTAATGCCAAGATATAGCACGCTGTAATGGCATATTTGCGCCCGAGGCCCCGCCAGGGCTCCATCAAAACGAAGAGCATGAAGAAAAGGACTGCATAGCCACCCGGCTCGCTCGCGATGATCGCCGCCAGCGTGCCAAGAGCGATCGCACGATAGGTGGGCAAAAATTGCGGCCGATGCCAGATCGCGAGAGCTGCCAGCACGATCAGACCCTGGGACAGCCAGCTGAAGACAGGAATAAGAATCATCAATCGATCTACCCAGATCGAACCGATGATGTCTGAGAATTGATAAACGTCCTTTTCAAGAATGGAATAAAGCGGTTTGTAGGTTGCCGGGAACCAGCCGTCGACGTTCTGTCCTGCTTCCTGACTGGAGAAAGCCAGCACGTTGGCAAAGATTTCCACCGGCGTGCCTTGGCCATATATAGCGAGGCTGAGCAGATAGACGATCAGTATCGCCGTCAACGCTCCTCCAACCCGGCGCCATTGCCGCTTGAGCAACAGCGCGACCACCGAGGCCACTGTGTATACCTTGAAGTTGATCGCCAGCCCCGCGAATATCCAGCGCAACCGGGCAGATGCGAGGAGTGGGCTCAACGCAAGCAACAGGCAGGTATAGGTGATCAGAACCAGATTTCCCCGCTCCAGCGCGTACAGCATCGGGGCACCCATCGCGACGCAGATCGTTCGCATCGGTGCGGTTGCCGGATCGACCTTGGTAAACATCCGCCGGGTCAGGATGATGTTGATACCGAAAATAGCAACAATAGCCATCGCCCCCACCCAATCACAGCTGCGCGCGGAGAGACCCGGACTGAACGAAAGCGCAGATGTTTCGGGATAGGCACACATGCCGGTGATGATCGCCACGGTCCGGTCGGTCGATTCATTGTTGATGAAGATGATGTCGAAGCTTTCGCACACCGGCTCCAGCTCCGCGATCACGGTGCCGGCGATGGCTTCGGCGTTGTCCTCTTCGTTGCGGCAGGCGATCACGACCGAAACTTCGGGCGCGATCACGAGGGCGGCTTTGGGGTCAGCCATTGTCAGCTCATGCCAGCGCTCAGGAACGTGACGCATAGTGATCCTTGGGGTTGCCGGGCGATGAGGCCGATCTGGTCGGCCCCGAAGAAAGCTGGAGCAGGGCGGAGCAGTCATGCTGGATTTCGCGCAGCCATCGGGCAGCGCGCGGTGCAATGGTTCCCTCTCGCGCGAGGAACGCCGCCGTCTCGGCATTTGCGCATCGAGCGCCAGATGCGTCAGCCCTGTGCCTGCAGGATGGCGAGCCAGGCGGCATGGTCTCCGCAATAGCGGTTGGCATCCGTTTCCGTGATCGGCCGACGATGCACGGTTCCGCCACAGACCCCGACGACGGCGGCGGCGACGTCCGCCAGTTCAAGCGCATGCCCGCCGGTTTCAAATGCGTACAGGTTTTCGCCGTCCGCATCGGTCAACAGCGCGAAGACGACGGACAACAGTTCGCGCACGGCGACATAGCTGCGGAACACTGCGCGGGGCGCCGTCACCTCGACAGGCCGTCCCGCAAGGGCATCGAGGATGAACGAGGACAGGGCATAGACCTGGCATTTGTTTATCCAGGGCCCGGATACGCTGAAAATCCGGCCGATGGCGGCCCGGCGTGCGGATCCGGCTCCCGCCCAGTCGGCAAAGCGTATTTCGTTGTCGAGCTTCAGCCTGCCGTAAAGCCGCAAGTCGGCGGCAGCAGTGTGGTCGAACGCGAAACCCGCAGCGCCGGACGACGCGACGAACAGGCGATCGACGCCGATGCGATCGAGCGCGGACAAGACCGAGCACGACAGCGCATGATTGGCGGCGATGTAATCGGCTTTCGCCATCGCGGCCACCTTGTCCTTGGTCAGGAAAGCGAGGTGGAGCAGCAGGGTTGGGTGCCGGGGCAGATCGCCGAGCGCCGAGTATGGATATTGCCGGATCGCCCCATCGACGGTCCCCGCGGTAGAGCCGAAACAGACCACCCGTTGCGCGAACGCTTCTGCCCCCAGCGCGTCGTGCAGCATAGCGATTGCCGTTCGGCCGATCCTCCCGCGAGCGCCAGTCACGACGATCCGTTCCCTGCCCTGCCGTAACGCTGCGGCGATAGGCGCGTTAAGAGCCATGGTTCCGTCTGCAGCGCTCATGCAACGTCGCCCATCGGCAGGATTGCTGCCTGTCCCGTCGTGACCCATTGGACAAGATCGGAAAATCGGCTGAAATTGTTGTGCTGGCCCGCGTCCAGTTGGTCGGTCGCATAGCCATATGTGACAAGGGCGAAGCGTACGCCGATCGCCTCGCTCAACGCCGCGTCGATCTCGCTGTCCCCTACGTAAAGGCAGTTTCTGACCGAAGTGCAGAGTCGGGTGAGTACCAGTTGCATGAGATCCGGCGCAGGCTTCGCCAGGCGACCGGGTGCGCTGCCGACGATAACCGCAAAATAGTCGGCAAGGCCGACGTCGGCAATCACCTTTTCGCACAGATGCTGCGGCTTGTTCGAACAGATCGCGAGGACAAAACCGTCGTTGCGTAGCCGTTTACGCGATCGTCGCGCTGTAGTTCTCATCCAGCCAGATGGGAGCATCCAGCCCCGAGGTCAGGATATTGGCAAGGAACAGCAGGAGGCCGCAAGCAATGACAAGGTGGTCGAATCCGTCCAGGAAAGACTTTGACGGTGCCGACCTGTCCAACGTACCTGTTATCATGCGGTCCCCCTGACAGCCGGGCATTTAGGGGCCATATGGTTAACGATTTGACTGTCAGCTCTGCGGCCGTCCTATCGCGCCGCCTTTCTGAGCGCCAGCCGCACCAGTGCGTCAAGTTCCGCGCCTGCGCCCAGTTCCTCATCCGCTTTCGCGACCGCAACGCTTGCCTCGGCGGGGCGGAAGCCGAGGTTTATGAGTGCGGATACGGCGTCGGGCGCGGTGCCAGAGCCAGGCAGGGCCAGCGCGGTGCCCGCCGGGCCGATCGCCACGCCCCCCACTTTGTCCTTCAGTTCGCGTACGATCCGTTCCGCGAGCTTGGGGCCCACGCCGTTCGCGCGCGCGACCATCGCCCTGTCCTGCCCCGCGACCGCGCGCGACAGCTCGACTTCGTCGAGCACCGATAGGATCGCCAGCGCCACGCGCCCGCCAACGCCCTGCACACCCGTCAGCAGGCGAAACCAGTCGCGCTCACTTGCCGATCCAAAGGCGAACAGGGTCATCGCATCCTCGCGCACCTGCATCTCGGTAAATACCATGACCTGACCGCCGACCGTCCCGATCAGGTTGAGCGTCCGCGCCGAGGCCTGCACCAGATAGCCGACCCCGCCGACGTCGATCACTGCATGGTCGGCGGCGCTTTCCGCAAGCGTTCCGGTAAGCCTTGCGATCAACGTCCGGTCCTGTGGGCGCTCGACAGATGATGCGCGTGGGTGATCGCCACGGCAAGCGCATCGGCGGCATCGGCACCGTTTATCGACGCGCCGGGCAGCAGTCGGCGGACCATCGCATGAACCTGAGCCTTTTCGGCCGTCCCGGTGCCCACGACTGCCTGTTTAACGAGACGCGGTGCATATTCGCCCACTTCGATGCCGCGAAAGCCGAGGCACGCGAGGAGTGCCCCCCGCGCCTGGGCGAGCTTCAGCGTCGATTGGGCGTTCTTGTTGACGAACACTTCTTCAATCGCGGCCGCTTTTGCATCGTTGGCGATGAGCAGTTCATTGAGCTGTTCGGCGAGCGATGCGAGGCGCTCGGCGAGCGGCTGACCGGCCCGGGTTACGATCCGGCCGTTGCCGATATGCCCGATCCGGTTGCCATCCGCAACGATCACGCCCCATCCCGTCGTGCCAAGGCCGGGATCGATGCCGAGAAGGATCATCGCGCCGTCGCACCGCCAGAGGCGATGCATGCGTCATCGCACCGGATCCACCCACCGGTCGCCGCGTCAGTCACAAGCGCTCCATGACCTCATCGGGCACGTCGTAATTGCCCCAGACGGTCTGCACATCGTCATCCTCGTCGAGCGCGTCGAGCAGCTTCATCAGCGTGGCGGCATCGCTCTCGCCCACCGTCACCATCGTCTGCGGCCGCCAGGCAAGCTTTGTACCCTCCGCTTCGCCGAGAGCGGCCTCCAGCGCCTTCGCAACGTCGTGAAGCGATCCCTGTTCAGTCCAGATTTCATGGCCGTCCCCGCTCGAAACCACGTCCTGCGCCCCGGCTTCGAGCGCGGCCTCGAACACCGTTTCGGCGGTGCCCGCACTGGCGGGATAGGAAATCAGTCCCATCCGATCGAATGCATGGCTGACCGAGCCGCCTGCCCCGAGGTTTCCGCCGTTCTTCGATACCGCAAGGCGAACATTGGTCGCGGACCGGTTGCGGTTGTCGGTCAATGCCTCGATGATCAGCGAAACGCCGCCGGGGCCGAAACCCTCATAGCGGATCTCCTCGTAACTGGCCCCGTCGTCGCGCGTTGCATTGCTGATCGCGCGCTCGATATTGTCCTTGGGCATCCCCCCTGCCCGCGCGGTGATAACGGCGGCGCGCAGCCGTGCATTCATCGCAGGATCGGGCAGCCCTGATTTCGCCGCGACGGTGATTTCGCGGCTGAGCTTCGAAAATGCAGCCGCGCGTTTTTTATCCTGCGCGCCCTTGCGGTGCATGATGTTCTTGAATTTGGAATGGCCTGCCATGACCGGGCGCTATGCCAAACCCAGCGCGGTTTTGTAAGTGTCGAGCAGAGCTTCGGCTTCTTCGCGGGCGTGGCGCTCCATCTTGCGCAGCCGGACGACCTGGCGGATCGTCTTGGTATCATAGCCGACCGACTTGGCCTCGCCGTAAACATCCTTGATGTCGTCAGCGATCCCCTTTTTTTCTTCCTCCAGCCGTTCGATCCGTTCGATCAGCAGCCGCAGCTGATCGGCCTGAATAATGTCGCTCATGAAACCCCCGCAGAAATGGAAAGGCGCGGCTCTAGGCGAGCGGCGGGCGCGCCTCAACCATTCTTCACAACGCTGGCTTCCATCCGGTCGAGCTGCTCCCGCGTCGCTTCGGGCTGGCGCGCCTTGAATGCGGCATAAGGCTCACCGTAAATGGCGTCGCGCGCCGCCTCGCGATCCAGATCGCCCGCTTCGGCGACCCAGTCGGCAAGGCAGTTACGGCAAAATCCTGCCAGTCCCATCAGATCGATGTTCGATGCATCGTCGCGGTGGCGCAGGTGCATGACCAGCCGGGCAAAGGCGGCCGCCGCTACGGCATCGGGAATTTCGGTCACTGTTGCGGTTTCCTTTGACGTCGGCCGTTTAGCGGCTATCCGCGCGTCCGAACAAGCCTTCGGGAGAGACGAATTGGTTCGCATCGCTGCGCCCCGCGCCCGCAAGGTACGCATCCTCGCCACGCTCGGCCCCGCCAGCCGGACGGCGGAAATGATCGAAAGGCTTTACCGCGCCGGTGCGGATGCCTTCCGCATCAACATGAGCCACGGCACGCACGCCGATCATGCGCCGGTGATCGCCGCGATCCGCACGCTCGAAAAGGCGCTGCACCGGCCGACGACGATCCTCGCCGATCTTCAGGGGCCCAAATTGCGGGTCGGAACATTTGCCGACGGCAAGGTAATGCTCGAGGCGGGGAAGGCATTCCGCCTCGATCGCGATCCGACGCCGGGCGATGCGGGGCGTGCCTGCCTGCCGCACAATGAAATCTTCGAGGCGCTCAGAACAGGGTCGCGGCTGCTGCTCGACGACGGCAAGCTGGTGCTGCGCGTCACGCAGATGGCGGACGATCATGTGACGACGCGCGTCGAAGTCGGGGGCGTGCTGTCGGATCGCAAGGGGCTGAACGTGCCCGACGTCGTGATCCCGATGACGGCGATGACGCCCAAGGATCATTCGGACCTCGCCTTTGCGCTCGAACAGGGTGTCGATTGGGTTGCGCTGTCGTTCGTGCAGCGGCCTGAGGATCTCGCCGAGGCGCGCAAGATCATCCAGGGCCGCGCCGCGCTGCTCGCCAAGATCGAAAAGCCGGCCGCGCTGGAACGTCTCGAAGAGATCGTCGAGCTCGCCGATGCGGTGATGGTCGCGCGCGGCGATCTCGGCGTCGAACTGCCGCCCGAGGCGGTTCCCCCCGCGCAGAAACGCATTGTGGAAACGGCGCGCCGCTATGGCCGACCGGTCGTCGTCGCGACGCAGATGCTCGAATCGATGATCGTCGCGCCGACGCCGACGCGCGCCGAAGTCTCCGACGTCGCGACCGCGATCTACGACGGTGCCGATGCCGTCATGCTTTCAGCCGAATCGGCCGCCGGCGCATGGCCGGTCGAATCGGTCAGCATGATGGACCGCATTGCAATGTCGGTCGAGGCGGATCCAGGCTATGCCGCGCGGCTGCATTTCACCGAGACCAAGGCCGATCCGACGACCGCCGACGCGCTGGCCGATGCCGCACGCCAGATCGCGTCCACAGTTAGCGCGCGGGCGATCATCTGCTTTACCACATCGGGTTCGACCGCGCGACGGATCGCACGCGAACGCCCGTCGGTACCGCTGCTCGTATTGACACCCAATGCAGAAACCGCGCGGCGCTGCGGGCTGTTGTGGGGCGTCCACGCGGTCCATACGCGCGACGTCGAGAGTTTTGAGGAGATGGTCGCCAAGGCCAGGCGCATGGCGCTGCGGCATGGCCTGGCGGTCGGCGGGGAGCGGGTGATCGTGATGGCCGGCGTTCCCTTCGGCACGCCCGGATCGACCAATGTTCTGCACGTCGTCCGGCTGACCGGTGACGAGCTGAAAGAGCATGACGGCCGCTAGAGCAGGCCGCGGCCGATCAGATCGCGGCGCAGAGCCTGGGCATCGACGAAATGATGTCCGACAAAGCCTTCGGCCTCGCCCGCTTCGATATTCGCTTCATTGTCATCGACAAAAAGGCCCTCGCCGCGGGAGAGGCCGAAGCGCCGGAGCGCAAGCCGGTAAATCGCCGCATCGGGCTTCACCAGTTTCTCGTCGCCCGAAACCACGATATCGCGAAACGGCGCGAACAGCGCGGCCTCGCGGGTCTTCAGCGGCGGAAAGAACTCACCCGAAAAATTGGTGATCGCGAAAAGTGGAACGCCCCTCTTTGCCAGATCGGCGACCAGCGCCGCCATGCCGCAGACGAGGCGCGGAATCATATCAAGCCAGCGTGATCCCCACGCCTCGATAAAATCACGACAGTCGGGGTGCCGGGCGATGAGCTCCGCACTCGTCTCAGCGAACGGACGTCCGGCGTCATGCTGGAAATGCCATTCGCGCGTCGCGACGCGCGACAGGAAGAAATCACGCTCGACCGGATCGGCGATCAGCTCGTTGTAGAGATAGCGAGGATCCCAGTCGACGAGAACATTGCCGACGTCAAAGACGACTGCGCGCGCACCGGCGCGCGCCGTCACCGGATCAGCCCTGGCGCGCCTTGAACCGGCGATTCGTCTTGTTGATCACATACGTGCGCCCACGACGGCGGATCACGCGATTGTCGCGATGACGATCCTTGAGCGATTTCAGTGAATTGCGAATCTTCATGGCGCGTCTTTTCAACGATGCGTGAAACAAAACAGGCGTCACCACTATTTGCGGGGTCTGGTGAAGTCAAGCCGGATGCGCCGTAATCGCCATCCGTTCGTTGACGCGCATGAAGGAGTTCTCCCCGTGCGCAAATGTCTCATCCTGTCTCCCATTCTGCTGCTCGCCGCTTGCGCTGCAACGGTCCAGCCCGTTCAGGTCACCCGGTTCCATCTCGACCAGCCGGTTGTTCCCGGATCCTATGCGATCGAACCGGGGGACGTGCCGCTCGAGGCAGGCAGTTATCGCGCCGCCGTGAGCGCGGAAATGGAGAAGCTGGGGTTTCGCGCGACAGCCGGGGGAGCGCGCTATCTCCTGTCCGTCGGCAGCGGGCGGGACGAGCGGGAGGGACCGCCGCGACGGCCGCCCGTCTCGATCGGGATCGGCGGTGGCAGCGGTGGCTATGGCAGCGGCGTCGGGCTTGGCGCGAGCTTCGGGCTTGGCGGCAGCCGGCGGCGTGCCGAAGTCGTCACCATGATCAATGTGCGGATCAGCGATCGGGCAACCGGCACGACACTGTGGGAAGGGCGCGCTGAAACCGTCGCCCGGCTGAACACGCCCGCGGCCCAGCCGGGCCTTGCGGCACAAAAGCTGGCGGCGGCGCTGTTCAGGGGGTTTCCGGGAGAATCGGGGCGCACTATCAGCGTGCCATGAGCATCAGCATCTCCAGCGATTTCGACGGCGGCAATATCGAGGTTCTGCATATCGGGGAAAACAGTGCCGATCTGGCAATCCGCAAAGACGGAGGCTCTGATTTCTATCAATGGTTCTATTTCAGAGTTGACGGCGCGTCAGGTGCGCCCCTGACGCTGCGTATCACCAATTGCGCGGGAGCAGCCTATCCGCTCGGCTGGCCCAACTACCGCGCCTGCGTCAGCAACGATGATGCGAACTGGGTCCGTGCCGAGACGCGCTATGACGCCGGCATCCTCGAAATTAGCCATCGGGCCGATGCCGCGAGCACCTGGTTCGCCTATTTCGCGCCCTATCCCGAACAGCGTCACCAAGCGCGTATCGGACGTCTCGCGGCCAGCCCCGATGTAGCGCATCAGGTGATCGGGCACACGCTGGACGGCCGCCCGCTCGACATGCTGACGATCGGAACCGGTGATCGGCAGGTCTGGCTCTATGCGCGCCAACATCCCGGCGAAACGATGGCCGAATGGTGGATGGATGGCGCGATCGACCTGCTTGTGTCCGATGAGCCCGCATCAGCCCGGCTGCGCGACCGGGCGACGTTCCACGTCGTGCCCAATATGAACCCCGACGGCAGCGCGCGCGGCCATTTGCGGACGAATGCCGCAGGCGTAAACCTCAACCGCGAATGGGCCGAACCCAGCCTGGCACGGTCACCCGAAGTCTGGCACGTCCGCGCGGCCATGGACGAAACCGGGGTCGATTTCGCGATCGATGTGCATGGTGACGAGGCGATTCCCTATGCGTTTCTGGCCGGTTTTGACGGCATTCCATCATATACCCAGCGGCAGGGAAACCTTTATTCCCGCTTCGCCAGCGATCTTGCGGCACGTACGGTCGATTTTCAGACACAGCATGGCTATCCGGCTGCGGCGGCAGGAAAGGCGAATCTCGCCATGTCGACCAACCAGCTTGCCGAACGTTTCGGCGCGGTTTCGATGACGCTCGAAATGCCGTTCAAGGACAATGACAATGCCCCCGATCCGGTGCGGGGCTGGTCTCCGAAGCGATCGGCGCAACTTGGGCGCGATTGCCTGCTGACGCTAGCAGGGTTGATCGACGATCTGTGATCCGCATCGTCGGGGATGATCTGTCGGGCGATCAAAAGCCGCGGGTTTGTAGACGATCCGGCATTCTGTGGTTACGGGCGCAACGCGTTCAACCGCCTTTTGCATCTGGATCTCTGACGTCATGCTCAGCCTCGTCCTCATCCATCACGGCCAGTCGACCTGGAACCTCGAAAACCGCTTCACCGGCTGGTGGGATGTCGATCTGACCGAGAAGGGTGTCGCCGAAGCGCGCGCCGCAGGCGAACTGCTGACGGCGCGGGGTATGGACTTCGATCTGTGTTTCACCTCGCTCCAGACGCGCGCGATCAAGACGCTGAATATCGCGCTTGAATCGATGGGGCGCCTATGGCTCCCGGTCGAAAAGGACTGGCGGCTCAACGAACGCCATTATGGCGGCCTGACGGGGCTCGACAAGGCCGAGACAGCGGCCGAACATGGTGATGCGCAGGTGCAGATCTGGCGCCGCAGCTTTGACGTCCCCCCGCCGCCGATCGAAGCTGGAAGCCCGTTCGACCTGACGCGTGACCGCCGCTACGCGGGCATCGCCGTTCCCCGTACCGAAAGCCTGAAGGATACGATCGCCCGCGTGCTCCCATGCTGGGAAGGCCGCATCGCGCCCGAGCTCAGGGCGGGAAAGCGCGTGATCATCTCAGCGCATGGCAATTCGCTGCGCGCGCTCGTCAAACATCTGTCGGGGATAGCGGACGACAGCATCGCGGGGCTGGAAATTCCAACCGGTCAGCCCATCGTCTATGACCTCGACGAAGACCTGAGCGCCCGCGACTATCATTATCTGCGCGACCGCTGACCAGTTTTGGCGGCATACATTGCGGCGTCGGCGCGCGCCAAAAGTGAGTCGACGTTGTCGCCATCGGCGATCATCGCGACTCCCGCTGAAACGTCGACGTCCACCGGCTTTCCCTGCCATTCGAAAACCCGGGCCTGCGTTGCAACTCGCAGGGCATCGGCCTTTGCCTGCGCCGCACGCTCATCCACCGATTCGACGAGCAGGCCAAACTCGTCCCCGCCCACGCGCGCAACGAGATCGCCGGAGCGGACCGCGCCGTGCAGGATCGCGGCAATATGATTGAGCGCCGCATCCCCGGCGCCATGTCCGAAGCGATCGTTGATCGCCTTGAGATCATCGACATCGACATACATCAGCGCGATCCCCGTCCCGTGGCGCGCGACCCTTGCAATCGCGCGTCCAACCTCGCGCACGAAAGCGCGGCGATTGGGCAGCGGCGTCAGCAGGTCAGTGTCCGCGAGATGCTCGAGAACGACAATCCGCGCCTTGAGCACCTCGATTTCATCGAGAAGCCGCGCCAGCTTTTCCTGATCCGGCTCATCGGCAAGTCCAGTCCGGTCGGGCTCTGTTCTGGTCATCGCCCATCCTATAGCGTTCTATTGGCCGTGCCGCGAGGTGCGTCGTTGCACACCGCAGACACTGCGCTTAGACGTGCACCGCTTCGCAGTCTTTGAACAGGGTGGGGCCATGGTGAGGCATGTCTGATTCGTCGCCGCTGGTCGGCATCATCATGGGCAGCCAGTCCGATTGGACGACGATGGCAGCGTGCCGCGACGTGCTCGAGGCACTGGGCGTCGCGCACGAAACGCGGATCGTTTCGGCTCATCGCACACCGGACCGGCTGTACGACTATGCCAGGGGCGCAGCGGCACGCGGCCTGAAAATCATCATCGCCGGTGCGGGGGGTGCGGCACATCTGCCCGGCATGGCCGCCGCGATGACGACGCTTCCGGTGCTCGGCGTGCCGATCGAATCGCGTGCGCTGAACGGCATGGACAGCCTGTTGTCGATCGTCCAGATGCCCGGCGGCGTCCCCGTCGGTACACTCGCAATCGGCAAGGGGGGCGCGATCAACGCCGCGCTGCTGGCGGCCGCGATACTTGCGCTGAACGACGATCCGCTGGCGGCACGCCTCGGCGCGTGGCGCGCGGCGCAATCTGCGGACGTCGCCATGGTGCCCGCTTGAGGCTGGTTCCACCGGGATCGACGATCGGCATTATCGGCGGCGGACAGCTCGGGCGGATGCTGGCGATGGCTGCCGCAAAGCTCGGGTACCGCTGCCACGTCTACAGTCCCGAAAGCTCAGGGCCGGCCAGCGAAGTCTCCGCCACCTGGACGCGGGGCGATTATGACGATCGCACAAAGCTGGCGGCGTTCGCTGCAACTATCGACGTCGCCACTTATGAATTCGAAAACATCGATGCCGATCCACTCGGGTCGATCGCTGCTGTGGTGCCGCTCTGGCCGCCGCTTGCCGCGCTCAGGGTCGCGCAGGACCGGTCGGCAGAAAAGACGTTTGCAGCCGCACACGGCGCGCAGACCGCCCCGTGGCACCCGGTTTCGTCGCGTGCCGGGCTTGATACGGCGCTTGCCAGGATCGGCATGCCCGCGATCCTGAAGACCGTACGTTTCGGCTATGACGGAAAGGGCCAGGCGCGGATCACTGCCGGGGACGATGCCGATCTGGCGTGGGATGCGATCGGACGAAATCCGGCGATCCTCGAAAGTTTCGTGTCGTTCGAACACGAGTTTTCGGTTCTTCTCGCCCGCGGGTGCGACGGGGCGATCGCGATCTGGGACGCGCCGGAAAACACCCACCGCGACGGGATCCTCACTACCTCCACCGTGCCCGCGGTCGCGACGCCCCGGGCCGTGATCGTCGAGGCGCGGGCCATTGCGTGCCGTATGGCCGCAGCGCTTGACTATGTGGGGGTGCTGGCGATCGAGTTTTTTGTCGGCACCGGCGGACCGGTCTTCAATGAAATGGCACCGCGGGTGCATAACAGCGGACATTGGACAATCGAAGGCGCGGAGACGTCGCAGTTTGAAAATCACATCCGGGCAATCTGCGGCCTGCCCCTTGGCAGCACCCGGTCGGTCAATGGCGGCGCGACGATGACCAATCTGATCGGCGACGAGATCGGGCAGTGGCCGACGCTGCTCGCGGAGCCTCGCGCCCATGTCCATCTTTACGGCAAGTTCGAATCGCGACCCGGGCGCAAGATGGGGCACGTCACGCGGCTTGGGCATCGGCCGATCGTCTGACCGCGCCGAACCGGGTTGCGAACACCGCTTTTCAGTCGCAGCCGACAAGTTCTCTGCATTGTTACACGCGCTTCTGAATTCCCACGCGTCGAATTGGGATCAGACCTCCTTCGGGTCGCAGCGGGGGTGAAGCCCGGCACGGCACCGCGCCGGGCTTCACAGTCTTTCAGGCCTGGCGCGTACCGGAGAGCGGAAACGTGCCGAACATTCCAGCCTTCACGCCGCCCGTGATCGTATCGCCATCGATCGTGGCGGTGCATTCAAGTTTCATCGGCATCGGCACGGTCATGTCGCTCGTCCAGCTGATCGCATTCCCGTCAACGGTGCAGTCGTTGCAGGCAAGTGAACCCTGATCGCCGTCGTTTGATCCGCTCCAGGTACCGTCGCCGTTGTCGGTCACGCTCAATACCGATTTCTGGTCACCCAGCGGCGACTTGACGACACAGTCGTATCGGCCGGTCACATTTGACATGGTCTTTTCTCCTGATGGTGCGGTTGCTTATTTTGCGACCGGCAGTTGAACGGTTTCGACGGGAAGGCCCAGCTTGTCGAGCTGCGGGCGGACCAGCGCGGCATCGCCGACAACGACGAGTGCCAGCCTGTCCGGATTGAAGGTCTGGCGCGCGGCTTTGTCATAATCACCCGTCGACATTGCGCGAAAGCGATCGGCGATCGTCTCATAATAGTTATCGGGGCGATCGAGCTGGATGATCCCGATCAATCCGCCAAGCACGGCATCGGAGGTTTCGAAACTGCCCGGCAACTCGCGGATGCTGCCATTGGTGGTGCGCTCAAGCTCCTCTGGCGTCGTGCCCCTTGGCCCGAGATAGTCGCGCATATCCTGTAGCAGGGCTGCGATCGAAGGGCCGGTCTGATCGGCCTGCACCGGTGCCTGGATGACAAAGGCAACCTGGTCGATCCGGCTCGTGAAGCCGCTGCCGACGCCATAGGACCAGCCTTTGGTCTCGCGCAGATCGGTGTTCATCCGGCTGAGAAAATTGCCGCCGAGCACGTCGTTCGCCTGGCGGAGCACCGTCAATTCCGGGTTTTTACCTGTAATGCCAGCGACCTGTCCGGCGTAGATATATGACTGTGGCGAACCCGGCCGATCAACGAGGTAGATGCGCGAACCCGTTGTCGGCGGGATTGGCACCGCGAAGTTCTTTGTCGGCCGTGCTGTGCTGTCTTCCCGCCAGTTGCCGAAGCGCGCCTCAAGCAGCGGTTTCAGCGCGGCCATTGTCGTATCGCCAACAACAAAGATTTCGGCCTTGGACGGCTGGAGCCAATCATGCTGGAAGCGGACAACGTCATCACGCGTGAATGTTTTTACGGTTGCGACATCACCGAGGCCCGCAGCTGGCCGGCCATAAGGATGCGCTGCGCCATAGACTCTTGACGGAAAAACATAGCGTGCGATCTCGGTCGGCTCGGTCAACTGCGCGGCGATCTGCGCCATCTGCTGATTGCGGAGGCGCTCGATCTCCGCCGGATCGAATGCAGGATTGCGCACGACATCGGCGAACAGATCGAGCGACGCCGGCAGGTTCGGCGTCAGCGCGTAGAGGCCGACGCTGCTGCGATCGACCCCGCCGCCCGATGCGATCGTCGCGCCAAGCCGTTCCTGCGCCTCGGCGATCTGCGTCGATGTCTTCGTCGTCGTGCCTTCATCGAGCAGCGACATCGTCAACGTCTGCAGGCCAAGCTTGTCGGCCGGATCAGCCGCCGAGCCTGCGTCGAAGCTGACCGACACGCGAGTAACCGGGATCTCGGACCGGCGGGCGAAGTAGACCTTGATGCCGTTTGATAAGGTCGCCCGCTCGATGGCAGGGAATTTCAGCGTGGCGAGCGTCCCGACCGGCGGGGCGACCCGCGTTGGCACGACAGCTGCGGCAGGTGGCGCAGCCTTGGCGGCTGTTGCCGGCGCGGGTGCCGACGGCGCGGCTGCGGCACCATCGTCACCGGTAAGAGCCAGCATGGCCGACGATGTGTCACGATCGCCGGGATCGACCGTCATGTTCAGGACGGGACGCCCCAGCCATTTCGCCATCGCCGATCTGACCCCTGCGGGCGTGACCGCGGCGAGCGCGCGCAGATCTTTCTTGTACTTGCCGGGATCATCCGAATAGACGAGCCCCTCGGCGAGTGCGACGGCCTTGCCGCCGAAACCACCCACCGATTCATAGCCGCCGATCGTGGCCGATAGCGATTGGGTGACGGCGCGCCTCACCTCGTCTTCTGTCGGGCCTGATTTGACGAAATCAGCAATCAGCGCATCGAGTTGCGCTGCCACTTTCGCCGGATCCTGGCCCGGCTTCACATTGGCGCTGACTTCGAAAAGGCCCAGCTTTTCCAGTTGCTGAAGCCCGGCGGATACACTGACGGCAGTCTGCTGGCCGCGCACGAGAACGTTATTCAGGCGGCTCGACGACAGCCCGCCGAGGATCGATGCGCCGACGCTCAGCGCGGTCGTATCGGCCCCATTCACACCTTCGACAACCCAGTGGCGCGACAGGCGCGTATAGGGCACGCGATCCCTGACCACGACGCTTTTTGCAACGGGAAGCGTGGGGATCGGTGCAGCGAGGCGCGCCACGGCCGGGCCGCGCGCGATGCCACCGAACCATTTTGCCATCAGCCGCCTGGCAGTCGGCAGATCGATATCGCCCGCCAGCACGACGACGGCGTTGCCGGCCCCGTAATTCGCCCTGAACCAGTTTTTGACATCTGCAAGGCTGGCACTGTTCAGATCGGCCATCGATCCGATCGTCGCGTGACGATAGGGATGCCCGAGCGGAAAAAGATTGGCGCTTTCGATATAGGGCACGGTCCCGAACGGCTCGTTATCGCCCTGCCGCTTTTCATTCTGGACGACGGCGCGCTGCGTATCGAGTTTCTGCTGATCGATCCCGCCGAGCAGATGCCCCATGCGATCACTTTCGAGGAACAATGCCGTCTCCAGCGCTCCCGTCGGCACGGTTTCGAAATAGTTGGTGCGATCATACCACGTCGTACCGTTCACGTCGGTCGCGCCGATCTGCTGCAGCGGCTTGAAGATATCCTCGCGTGCATTTTCCGAACCGTTAAACATCAGATGTTCGAACAGATGGGCAAAGCCCGTTTTACCGCTCGGCTCATCCTTCGATCCGATATGATACCAGACCGAGACCGCCACCACCGGCGCCTTGCGATCGGTGTGGACGACCACCCGGAGCCCGTTTGGCAGCGTAAACTGCTCAAAGGGGATGTCGACCTTTTCAACCAGCGCGGAAACCGGGGCCGCGTCGGCCGCGTGGGCAGGAGCGGCAAAAAGCAGGGGAAGCGCAGGCAACAGCGCACGACGGATCATCGAAACATCCTCAACCAAAGGCGATGGCGCGCCCGTCTTAGCATTGCGCCGCCCGAGCGCAACGGCGATCGGGAGAGTCCCTCTTGTGTTGCATATTGGCAACACTACATCGCGGTCATGAACCTCGAACTATTCACCGATCGCGCCAAGGGCTTCCTTCAGGCTGCGCAGACCGTCGCCATACGTAACGCATATCAGCGCATCGGTCCGGAACATCTGCTGAAAGCGCTGTTGGAAGACAGCGAGGGCATGGCGTCCGGATTGATCCGTCGCGCAGGCGGCGATCCCGCCACGGCGCTGCGCGAGATCGATATGGCGCTCGCGAAACTTCCTGCCGTATCGGGCAGCGGAGCCCAGCAGACCCCCGGCATCGACAATGATCTTGCCCGCATCCTCGACTCCGCCGAGCAGATCGCGAAGAAATCGGGCGACAGTTTTGTCACGGTGGAGCGCCTGCTGCTGGCGCTGGCGCTTTCCACCGCCTCCGTCGCGGGAAAGGCGCTTGCCGCGGCGGGGCTCAAACCCGACGCTCTGAACGCGGCGATAGCCACGCTGCGCAACGAACGGACCGCAGACACGCCTGGTGCGGAAGATCGGTATGAAGCCCTGAAGAAATATGCGCGCGACCTCACGGAAGCAGGGCGACAGGGCAAGCTTGATCCCGTGATCGGCCGCGACGAGGAAATCCGTCGCACGATCCAGATCCTTGCGCGCCGCACCAAGAACAATCCCGTGCTCATTGGCGAGCCGGGCGTGGGCAAGACCGCGATTGCCGAGGGTCTCGCGCTGCGCATCGCCAATGGTGACGTGCCCGACGGGATCAAGGACCGCGACCTGATGGCACTGGACATGGGGGCGCTGATTGCCGGTGCGAAATATCGCGGTGATTTCGAAGAGCGGCTCAAAGGTGTTCTCGACAATGTTCGCGCCGCAGAGGGACAGATCATCCTCTTCATCGACGAGATGCATACCCTGATCGGCGCGGGAAAGACCGACGGTGCCATGGATGCGTCGAACCTGCTCAAGCCCGCGCTCGCGCGCGGCGAGCTTCACTGCATCGGCGCGACGACGCTCGACGAATACCGGAAATACGTGGAGAAGGACGCCGCGCTTCAAAGGCGTTTCCAGCCCATCTTTGTCGGCGAGCCGACCGTCGAGGATACCGTTTCGATCTTGCGTGGCCTGAAAGAGAAATATGAGCTCCACCACGGCGTGCGGATCACCGATGCAGCGATCGTCGCCGCATCGACGCTTTCGAACCGGTACATTACCGATCGTTTCCTGCCGGACAAGGCGATCGACCTGATCGACGAAGCCGCGTCGCGCCTGCGCATGGAAGTCGAAAGCAAGCCCGAGGAGATCGAGGCGCTCGACCGCAGGATCATCCAGATGAAGATTGAGACGCTTGCGCTTGAAAAGGAAGGCGACGCTGCGTCGAGGGAGCGACTGGCAAACATCCGGCGCGAACAGGCCGAACTCGAGGAGCAGTCGGGCGCGCTGACGACGCGCTGGCAGGCGGAAAAGGAAAAGATCCAGGCCGAGGCGAAGCTGAAAGAGGCGCTCGACGCGGCGCGCCTCCAGCTCGATCAGGCGCAGCGGGGGGGCGACCTCGGGAAGGCGGGCGAGCTCCAATATGGCGTGATCCCGGGTCTCGAACGGCAGCTTGCCGAAGCGCAGGGGGCAGCTGCAGGCGCGATGCTGCGCGAGGAGGTGACCGCGAACGATGTCGCCGCGATCGTCAGCCGCTGGACGGGCATTCCGGTCGACAAGATGCTCGAGGGTGAACGCGAAAAACTGCTCGCCATGGAAAGCATCATCGGCAAGCGGGTGATCGGGCAGGATGATGCCGTGAAGGCCGTTTCGGCCGCGGTGCGCCGTGCCCGGGCGGGCCTGCAGGATCCTAACCGACCGCTGGGCTCGTTCCTGTTCCTCGGCCCCACCGGCGTCGGCAAGACCGAGCTCACCAAGGCGCTTGCGGGCTTTCTGTTCGACGACGACACGGCACTGGTGCGGATCGACATGAGCGAGTTCATGGAAAAGCACAGTGTCGCGCGGTTGATCGGGGCCCCGCCGGGCTATGTGGGCTATGAAGAAGGCGGCGTCCTGACCGAGGCCGTCCGCCGTCGCCCCTATCAGGTCATTCTGTTCGACGAGGTCGAAAAGGCGCATGGCGACGTCTTCAACGTGCTGTTGCAGGTGCTCGACGACGGGCGGCTGACCGACGGACAGGGCCGCACGGTCGATTTCACCAACACGCTCATCATCCTGACCTCGAATCTCGGATCGCCGTATATCGCCAATCTGCCCGACGACCAGTCGGTGGCCTCGGTCGAGCCGCAGGTCCTGGAGATCGTGCGCGGCCATTTCCGGCCCGAGTTCCTGAACCGGCTTGACGAGATCATCCTGTTCCACCGGCTGTCAGCGGCGAACATGGGGCCGATCGTCGACATCCAGTTCGGGCGGGTCCAGAATCTGCTGGCAGGTCGCAAGATCGTGCTCGACCTGACCGACGGCGCGCGCGCCTGGCTCGGGCGAGTGGGGTATGACCCCGTCTACGGCGCGAGACCGCTGAAACGCGCAGTGCAGAAATACCTGCAGGACCCCCTCGCTGACGCGATCCTGAGGGGCGAGATTGGTGATGGGGTTACAGTGAGGGTAGATGAGGGCGAGGGGGGATTGGTGATTGGATGAAAAATCGACGCGGATGGTTACCATTCACGCCGACTTCACTATTTATCGCCGCTCAAAAGCGGATCCGTGCCATCGGTGCTTAGCGCATTCCATAACATCCTATGTCTGCGAAAAGTTATAACCGCTGTCGAAGATTGTAACCCCAATGTTGTTGTCGACGTAGCGAGCCACGGGCTGCGGGTTGACCTACGATGCGCTAATAACGCACATTAACACCGACGAGGAACGATCGCCCAAACAATGCCTCGGAATAGGTGTTCTGACTGCCACTGCTGCTAGCAGGGTATGGCAATTTCCGATCTGTGACATTGTCCACGTTGATCCGAAAGGTAAATCTCTTATCGACATTAAATGCGATTGAGCTGTTCCACACGACATATTTCGATACGCCAAGCACGTCGCGCGTCCCAGGTTGCTCGGTCACGTCGAAGCGCGCTGGTCCAACGTAACGCACTTGATTGAACCAGCTCACCGGACCTTTTTCGATTGTGCCCTGCACACTAAATTGGTCGATGCTGCTGCCAATGTTTCCGCGCTCTCTGGTTACGTCAGAAGTCGCACTAATCTGCCTGTACTGCTTTATTATATGCTGGTAGTTCGCACCTAGCGTGACAATTGCGGAATCGCCAATCGCAATCCGCCAGTCAAGCGCGGTCTGGAACGCCCGGAAGACCCGACCACCCTGATTGATATAAGGCTCGTCCAGTGTCAGCACTTGGCCAAAATTGTCGGGGTCGGTATCGCGCGTGATGAGGCCACAATAAAAATTATTTGGATAGTCTCTCGCGTCATAGCAACCGCTAAGCACATCTTGCGCGCCGGATGACACGATTGTGTTGCGCAAATGGATGCTGACATAGTCGACAGACAGCGAAAAATTGCGCAAAAACCGTGGTTGTAACACGCCACCAACTGTCCAGCTGTCAGCTGTTTCATTCTGCAGTTCACGGTTACCAATCACATTGATAGGCACGGTGACCGAATTGATGATCGACGAAAAATCTGCAGGAAGCCCAGCCGCAGCGCAATTCGCCTGTCGCTGAGACGGACTTGGGCCGCCAGAGAGATTTTGGGAATCGCAAGGGTCGAACCCACCATCGTAAGCGGGCTGATCGGCCGCAAACAATTCGGTCACAGCCGGCGCCCGGATCGATCGGGTGAAATTGCCACGGATTGCCAAGTCACGGATTGGTGACCAGCGCCCGCCAGCGGTCCAGGTGAACGCTCTACCAGCGGCCGAGTTGTCGACCCAGCGACCCGCTGCATTTGCTTCGAGCGAGTAGACAAACGGGATGTTCTGGTCAGGTCCAATAAACGGCAGCCGAGCCTCCCCAAACAACTCGTTGGTTATATAGGCACCTGATAATGGTAGGATTGGAATTGAGCGACCAAGTGCCCGGGTATAATATTCATCAGGTGTGAAGCTCGAATACTCGCGCCGGTTTTCATAACCGATGGAAACGCCAAGATCGCCACCGGGCAACGTCGCGAGCGCGCCCGTCAGCGTAGCCAACAAATCACGCTGGCTCGTGATCGCCACGGTCCGCGCGTTGGTTGTGACATAGTCGCGCGCCGCCTGGCTGGGCGCGCCGCTGCCGAACAGGTTAAGCGGGGCGCAGGTTGATGAAATGGTGCCGCCATATGCCTGATCGAAAGGCGGTGTACTAGGCGGAGCCCCGGGATCATTAGGATCCGGGTCATAAGGTGCGCATACGATCTGTCCGGCACTGTTGGCCGTCACATTGAGCGCACGTCGCAAGTTCGGCTCAACCAGCGCGGGCTGGATTGAGACGCTGCGCGTTCGCCCGTAATTGGCCGAGACGTCCCAAGTCCAAGTTTTGCCGAGAAGCGAGAAATTGCCGGTAAGCCCACCTACAAAGCGATACAGATCTTGGTCCAGCTTAGCGACGCCTGACACCAGGTCGGTGTTTGCGCGGCCAACATAAAATACACCGTCTTCGTCAGTTGAAGGCAGGCCCTGCTCTGCAAGGTTGGCGCGTATAATTTCGCGGGCCTGGGTGGTCAGGAAAGGATTGTTAAGGCGGAAGATGAAATTGCCATTGACGTCGAAAGCGCCAGGATCAGCCTGACGGAAGAAGGCAGTATTATACACAGGTTGCCCCGTCAGATTGATGGCACGGTTTTTCGAATACCACCCCTCGACATAGGCAGAGACCGTATCGGACAAGTCGTAGTTCAGAAAGGCTGAGGCGTTGAACCGCTCGCTGTCGGCTTTCAAATTTGTGATATCGGCAAGATTGAGTGCGTCGCCACCGAGAAAGGTGTTCCGATCGTTGGTCGGAGTGCCCGTATTGAACGTAACCAAATTACCGTTTGGCGCAAAACGGACCAGATTTCCATCGGCGTCGACAATACTGCGCGTGGGGCCCAATGTTCCGCGATCGAGGAAATAGGGGTTACCACCCGCCGTACCAAGGAATGTCCTTTGGTCCCGCACAAGCACTTGAGAGAAAGTGGAATCTGGATCGAGCGGCGCAATAAAACCTCTTTGCGCAGCAATGGCTTCACGGCTGTTTCCAAGAATTCCACGCTCGTTAACATATTCCCCAGCCACCGTGAAGTTACCGCGCCCACTACCAAAGTTAAATCCACCAAGACCCCGCAGGCGCCAGTTGAAAAGGTCACCGCGTTCGCTGATGCCCGATTGAGCGTCAAGGTCGAGCCCGTCAAACTTACGCTTTAAGACGATGTTTACGGTGCCCGCGATCGCATCCGATCCATAAATCGGTGCTCCACCAATGCCGATCGTCTCAACGCGATCGATTAATGCAGTTGGAATGACGTTCAGATCGACTTGCGTACCAGCACCAGCCTGCGAAAAAACCGTTGCCGGGTTGGCCCCCACGAAGCGACGACCATTGACGAGTGTAAGCGTGCGTTGTGAACCGAGCGAGTAAAGATTCACAAACGCTTGGCCGACCCCGAATCCGCTGCCCTGATTGCCGACCAGCGAGCTGTCGGGAATTCCAAAACCGGGGGTTTGGTTGAGCGCCTGCGCGACAGATGTCTGCCCGCGCTGGTCAATCAACGTTCCCGAAATCGTGATCGTCGGTTGGTCGCGGTCATAGCTGGGCCGCGGAATGCGCGAACCAGTGACGACAATCGGACTGTCGCCGGCATCCGCCGTCGCACCCGCTGCGGACGCTGGTGCAGTTGTCAGTGCCTGAGTGGGAGCATCCTGAGCGAATGCGGGCAACGCTGCGAGTGAACCGGCAGCGATGGTCGTCGTCAGGAGACTGCAGCGAAAATTCAAACGGGTCATCAAACCATCCCCCTGTCGCCGACTGCGACCGGCCTGTTAAAGCGGTTATGCCCGGTAAATGGAGATCCACCGGGTAGCTATCCGTTGTGTAGGGGGAAGCGAAGCGCCGTTGCAATAATTCTGAAACGGCATCGGAGAAAAACGTCGGAGCTGTGGTATTTCA
>JANPGY010000012.1:0-40695 GCA_031424175.1 Sphingomonadales bacterium | reverse complement strand
TCGTCGAGCGCTTCTTCAGCAAGCTCAAACACTTCCGCGCCATCGCTACCCGCTACGAAAAACACGCCGAAAACTATCTCGCCCTCATCAAGCTCGCATCCGTAAAAATCTGGATGCGCTTTATGAGTCGGTAACCTAGTGCGGGCCGCTGGCCGACGCCAGTGGCAAGCGCGGGTAAGCGATGATGGGCTTGCGTCAGTGAAAGTCGCGCGATTTGGGCAGGATGCGAACGTCACGGGGATGGCGTCCGCCTGCCGGCAGATCGCCTTGCGGATGGCCGTTGGCACAGCGCCATGGCAATTCGGGCAGCTCGATTTTCCGGTGCAGCGGGTGCTTGAACGCGTCGGCGCGGGATAGATCCTGCACGGTCTCATGCTCTTCGGATAGACGTGAAAGTTCGGTGGTGCGATCATGGATGCGGCTGGCCATCAGGTGGATGACGCCTTCGGGGCTGCGCTGTACTTCACCTTCGGCGACCATCAGCCGCGCCGCCATGATGGTGCGCCGCTGCGTTTCGAACGTGCGCGCCCAGATCACGAGATTGGTCACGCCCGTTTCATCCTCGATCGTCACGAAGATCGCATTGCCATTGCCCGGGCGCTGGCGCACGAGGACGACGCCCGCCGTCTTCACCCGTGCGCCATTTTTCGCGGCAGACGTCTGCGCGCAGCTCAATATGCCTTCGCGTTCGAAATGCGGGCGCAGGAACTGCATCGGATGCGCTTTCAGCGAAAGCCGGATCGTCTGGTAATCGGCGGCGACATGCTCGCTGAGCGGCATTGCGGGAAGGCGGGCATCCGGCTCTTCGGCAAGCTCGCGCGCGTCGGCAGCGGCAAACAGGGGAAGGGTATCGGAATGGGTGCGGCGCACATCCCACAAGGCTTCGCGCCGATCCTGACCCAGCGAGCGAAACGCATCGGCATCGGCCAGCAGGCGCAGCGCACGGGCGGGAAGCGCCGCGCGGACAGCCAGATCCTCGATGCGGGCATAAGGCCGGTGCGCAGCGATGCGATGCGCCCATTCTCCACGAAATCCGTCGATCTGGCGCAGGCCCAGCCTGACGCACCAGTCCTCTCTCAGCCCCTCTCCTTCAGGGGAGGGAAGGGGCTTTTTGCGCTCCAGCCCATTGTCCCATCCGCTCGCATTCACGTCGATCTCACGCACCGTAACGCCGTGTTCCTGTGCATCTCTCACGATCTGTGCAGGCGCGTAAAATCCCATCGGCTGTGAATTGAGGAGAGCCGCACAGAAGACGGCGGGGTAATGGCATTTGATCCATGACGATACATAGACGAGACGCGCAAAGCTGAGCGCGTGACTTTCGGGAAAACCGTAAGACCCGAATCCCTTGATCTGTTCGAAGCAGCGCCGGGCGAACGCCTCGTCATAGCCGCGGCGCATCATCCCGCCGACCATCTTTTCCTCAAATTGCGGCATCCCGCCGACATGGCGAAAGGTGGCCATTGCGCGGCGGAGCTGATTGGCCTCGCCGCCGGTGAATTCGGCGGCGACGATCGCGAGCTTCATCGCCTGTTCCTGAAACAGCGGCACGCCCAGTGTCTTGCCGAGGATCGCGTGCAGTTCATCGGCGGGATACGGGGCGGCGGGCGCGGGAAAGGACCATTGTTCACGTCCCTGCCGCCGCCTGAGATAGGGGTGGACCATATCGCCCTGGATCGGGCCGGGGCGTACGATGGCGACCTGGATGACGAGATCGTAGAGTTCGCGCGGGCGCAGGCGCGGCAGCATGTTGATCTGCGCGCGGCTTTCGACCTGAAAGACACCAATGCTGTCGCCCTTGCACAGCATGTCATACACCAGGGGATCGTCAGCCATCAGATCGATGTCGAGCCCGTTGTCGCCCAGTCGATGGGCGCGCATCAGATCGAACGCCTTCCTGATGCACGTCAGCATCCCCAGCGCGAGGATATCGACCTTCATCAGGCCCAATGCGTCGATATCGTCCTTGTCCCACTCGATGAACGTGCGGTCCTCCATCGCGGCATTGTGGATCGGCACGGTTTCATCGAGGCGATCTTGCGTGAGTACGAAGCCGCCGACATGCTGACCCAGGTGACGTGGAAAATTGAGCAGCTGCTGGACGAGGCCGTTCAGCCGTGCAATCTCCGGATTGTCGAGCGTGAAGCCGGTTTCGGCGAACCGGCTCTCATCCATCGTCGAGGCATAGCTGCCCCAGATTGTCGATGAGAGGCGGTTGGTGACGTCCTCGGTCATCCCCAGCGCTTTGCCGACTTCACGCACCGCACCACGCGGGCGGAAATGCTGGATCGTCGCGACGATGCCCGCGCGGTGGCGCCCGTAACGGCGATAGATATATTGCATGACTTCCTCGCGCCGTTCATGCTCGAAATCGACGTCGATATCGGGCGGCTCCTCCGCTCGTCAGAAATAAAACGGGAAAACAGCAGGTTGTGCTGAACCGGATCGACCGAGGTGATGCCAAGGAGGAAACAGACGACCGAATTCGCCGCCGATCCCCGGCCTTGGCACAAAATGCCCTGATCGCGCGCAAAGGCGACGATATCGTGCACCGTCAGAAAATAATGCGCATAATTCTGCGCGCGGATCAGCGTCAGTTCCTCGACCAGCAGCGCGCGCCATTGCGGCGTGAGCCGCGTGCCCCTGAAGCGCTTGCGCGCGGCGCGCATCGTGAGGCGGATGAGCCAGCCCATCGGCGTCCACCCGTCGGGGATCGGTTCGTCGGGATAATGATAGCGCAGATCGTCAAGAGTAAAATGAATCCGCTCCACTATCGCCTGCGTCGCGGCGATGGCTTCGGGGGCATCGGCAAAGAGCCGCGCCATTTCCGCGGGCGACTTGAGATGCCGCTCGGCATTGACTTCAAGGCGCTTGCCCGCATTGTGGATCGTCATGCCGTGGCGGATACAGGTCATGATATCGTGCAGCGGCCGGTCGTCCGGCGTGGCGTACAGCGCGTCATTGATCGCCACGAGGGGGATTTGGGTATCGCGTGACAGGGCTTTCAGGATGGCGAGGCGGCGCTTGCCCGCACCGGAATAAAGCATGGACACGCCGATCCAGATCCGGCCGGGCGCAGATACATGAAGGCGGTGGAGCGCCGTCATCACGTCTTGATCATGATGAGGCGGGGCGATGACGATCAGGATGAGATCGCCCATCCATTCGAGCAGATCTTCGAAGAACAAATGGCATTCGCCTTTTTTCGCCCGCAGATTCCCCGTTGTGAGGAGGCGGCATAAATGACCCCAGCCGCTGCGGTTGACGGGATAGGCGATGATATCGGGCGTGCCGTCCGCAAAGACGAGGCGGGCACCGGTAACCAGTTTGAAGCGCGGCACCGCATGACCGGCATCGCGTGCCGCACTTGTCGCATCGCGGAGCGCCACCCAGGCGCGGACGACGCCCGCAACGCTGTTGCGATCGGCAATGCCGATGCCGCTCTGGCCGAGCGCGAGCGCGGTGCCGACCATGTCCGACGGGTGGCTGGCCCCATGCAGGAACGAAAAGTTCGTGGCGGCGGCGAGTTCGGCATAACTCACCATGACGCAGGAGCTTTTACCCGATCAGGCGAACAGGCCATGGACATACCAGTCAGGGCTTGCCTTTTCCACGCCGTAAAGCCCGTGGCGGAAAACCCAGAAGCGGCAGCCGCGCGCGTCTTCCACGCGGTAATAGTCACGGGTGGGGCCGGCACCGTCCCTGCGCCGCCACCATTCGGCGGCGATGCGTTCGGGCCCTTCGCTGCGGGTGATTTCATAGGTATCGCGGCGCCAGCGGAAGCGGCGCGGGGGGCCATCGGGAACTTCCGCCAGAACCTCGATACGCTGCGGCGGATCGAACAGATGGAGCGGGCGGAGCGGCGGTTCGCCGGGCGTGGGTGCAGGCAGCGAAAGCAGCGGCGCTTCCCCGACGGGTAGCGTGAAGCTTGCCTGTTCGGGAATATGCGTATCGGCGCTGGCAAAGCGGCGAACTGCGTGGCGACCGAGACGCGCGACGAGCCGGTCGATCAGCGCATTGAATCCGTCATCGGCAAGCGTTCCCCCTTCAAGGCGCAGTTGCGCGGGCGACAGTGTTTCGGTGACGGGCACGGCAAGGCGGATGAGATCATAGCCGAAGCCGGGATCGAACGGATCGGCGAGCGCGCCGATCCGTTCGCGTAAGAGGCGATCGACACGCTTGGGATCGCGTGTCGGTGCGCCTGTCTCGATCGCAAGGCGCGCGACATGGCCATCGGACCGGTAGAGCGCGACTGCAAATCGCCTGCCACCGGTGCCTCGCCTGCCAAGCTCGATCGCTGTTTCTCCGACAAGACGGGCGATCGTCTCGAGCACATCCTCCGTCCGTGCGACGGGCTCGGCAAAACGCGCCTCCGCCTGAATTTCGTCGGGCAAAACGAACGGCGTGACGTGCGTATCGCTGAGGCCCAGCAGGCGATCGAGCAGCTCGGGCACTTCACGTCCGAACCGTGCGGCGAGCGCGGCGCGCGGACGACTGGCGAGCGCCGCGATGGTCTTGAGGCCGGCACGGCGCAGCGCGACATGCGTCTCGGCATCGACACGCAGCGCAGCGACGGGAAGTTCGCCGACCTCAAGTCCGCCGAACCGGGCAAGCGCGGCGGCGGCATCGGGGGTCTCGCCAAGCGCAAGCCGGGCCGTGAGACCAAGGCGCCTGAGGCGTTTTTCAAGGTCTTGCGCCAGCGCCAGCGGCGCAGCCATAGCCGCCTGAACCGAATTCCTGTTGCCTTTGAAATGATGCGCGCAGCCAGCAATGTCGAGGATGAGGCCCGCGGGCGGATCGACCATGACCGAGGGCGTGTAGCGTCCGCAGCTTTCGGCGAGCCAGTCCAGCATCGCGCGGTCGGCCGCAGGATCGTGATCGAACACGGCCAGTTCGGGGACGCGTGCGCGCGCATCGGCAAGTGTCAGCCCGGCCCCGAGGCCAAGCGCCAATGCCTTTGTATCGAGCGCAGCGATGCAAACCGCGTTCCTGACCTTTTCGACGAGCGCATAGGGCCCGTCGGATGGCGCATCAGGCCGCGCGGACGTGCGCGTCCTGATCCGCTCCGAAGGCAGAAGCGGCAGATGCACCGCGAGATAGCGCATCGCGCTGTCCGAAACGGCCGGTATCACGATTCCACTCCAACCGGGCCGAAAAACCCGGCACGCCGCCACGATGACGGAACATTTCAACATCGAAAACAGGCGCGCCGGGGGCATTGCCGGGCAGCGCGACCGAAGGTGCGGGCGCGATGCGCCAGCGCGTATGCGCGGCACTCGGCGGTGGATCATGGCCCTGGCGCAGCAGCAAGGTGAAGACGCCCGAACGTGCCGCGGCAAGAGCGAGGCGGCGCGTCACCGTGAGATCGAGCATGGCGGGTTTTTCCCACCCCTCGATCATCAGCGCGGAGATGGCACCGCACGTCACGATGTCTCCCGCCGCGCGCAGCATCGCCTTGATATCGGGCACGGTGACGAGCGTGAAACAGGACGGATCCGCGCCCAGTTCGCCAAGGCCGGGAGCATAAAGTCGCTTGCCGCGGGTCGTGCCGAGCCAGAGAAAAGGCTTGCCCGCCACGCCGCTACGCCGTGCAAGAAGTGCGGCAAAGCCGACGACGGCACTCATATCGTCATCGGCGGTCGCAAACAGTTCATGCAGCGCCGCGCGTGCAAGCCCGCCCTGCAATCGCCTGTCGAGATGCTTATCACCCAGGGCCACGCATGCCTCCCTGCCTTGCAAAACAGGCGCGGTGCACACGCTGCGCGCGGCGGCAAGGCGGATCGACCGAATCATTGTTCACTATCTGTTCCAGTGTGGCTGGAACAGCGCGGAAGTCAATGTAGGCATCTGCCGTAAATTTGCCGGGCATGGACTCGCCATCCCCTTTGTTTTTGAAGCAGACGAACAATCTGGAAAAAACCGACGAGGAGGCAGGCGATGGCACGCACGGCAATCATCAGGGCATTCGGCGGGCCTGACGTCATTGAATGGATCGATGCCGATCTGCCTCCGCCCGCGCCGGGCGAAATCCGCTTCCGATCCATCGCGGTCGGCCTGAACTTCATTGATATCTATCACCGTACCGGGCTCTATCCCGGGCCAGTGCCGGGTGCGCTGGGCCTGGAGGCGGCCGACGTCGTGGAAGAGGTGGGAACGGATGCGCCCTTCCGCATCGGAGAGCGTGTCGCCACGTTCGGCCCGGTACGCGGTGCTTATGCAACGGCACGCAATATCGCGGCATCGTCTCTTTTTCGCATTCCCGACGATATCAGCGATGAAACGGCGGCCGCTGGCCTGCTGAAAGGCTGTACGGCCGAGTTTCTTGTCGAACGTTGCGCAAGAGTCGCGGCGGATTCGACCGTCCTTGTCCACGCCGCAGCCGGTGGCGTTGGGCAGCTGCTGGTGCAATGGTGCAAACATATCGGTGCCACCGTGATCGGAACGGTTTCAACTGTTGCCAAGGCTGATGCCGCGCGCGCTGCCGGTGCCGATCACGTCATCATTAATGATCAGCAGGGCTTGGCACGCACGGTACGCGAGCTGACGGGTGGCGAAGGGGTCCGCGTCACGTTCGACGGCGTGGGGATGGCGACATGGAATGCCTCGCTCGATGCAACCGGCCGTCGCGGGATAATCGTGAGCTATGGCAATGCCGATGGCCCCGTGACCGGCGTCGATCTCGGCATCCTCGCGCAGAAAGGATCGCTGTTCAACACCCGGCCGACGCTGTTCGACTATTATGTCACGGCGGAAGAACGCCAGTCGGGTTCCGATCGCGTCTGGGCGATGCTTCGCAGCGGCGCGCTTACGATGACCATCGGGCAAACCTACGCACTCGAAAATGTAGCCCTGGCCCATGCCGATCTCGAGGGTCGACGCACCACCGGGAGCACGGTGCTGACGACCTGAGCGCGGGGGAGCTGTTCCTGCCGCTTCAGCGCGCCAGTCGCCGCCGGTTTGCGCGGACTTTCCGGCGGTAATGCGCGACCGCCCGGCGTGCTGCGGTGCCCGGCTCGGTGCCGAGCCGACCGGTCGCAGCTTCCCAGTGCAGCGTGGCGACCGATTCCATTTTTTCGCGCACCATGAGATCGGCCTCGACGAATGCCGCCTTGCCGCCCGCCGCCATCTTGAGCGAGCGCAGGCCAATGACCGATGCGGCTTCGAAGCCGAGGAGCCAGGCGTCGAACCCGACACTGGCCCAGGTTGTGCTTTTCATGCAGTCGTTCCTTCGCGCGTTGCTGCTGTCCAACATATCAGCCAGGGCATGGTTGCTGCAATGCAGCATTTCATTCCGAGCGCAGTGCCTCGATCGGGGAAAGGCGCGATGCCCGGATCGCCGGCCAGCTGCCAAAGGCGAGGCCGATAAAGGCACTGAACAGGATCGCGCCAATCGCCGTCAGCGCGCTGAGGGGCACGGGAAAATCGAGCGCTCCCGCAAGCAGCGGCGCGAGGATGGCGGCAAGGATAACGCCGATCAGGCCGCCGATGACGCACAGCACCGCCGCCTCCACCAGAAACTGGTTGCGGATATCGCTGCGCCGCGCGCCCAGCGCCATGCGCAGGCCGATCTCGCGCGTCCGTTCGGTCACGCTCACCAGCATGATGTTCATGATTCCGATCCCGCCGACGAGCAGGCTGATCGATGCGATCGCAACCAGAACGCCCTGGAATATGGCGGTCACGAGGCCCGACTGCTTCATGAACTCCTCGGTCGTGTTGATCGTGAACGGGCTGATTTCGCCCTTTGGCACCTGATTGCGCGCCCGGAGCACGCGGACCATATTCCTTTTTGCCACAGCCAGATCCACACCATCGTCAAAGCCGACGAACAGGACGTGAAGATCGTCGGGGCCCTGCGTTGCAGCGCTGGCGAAGCGCTGGCGTGCGGTGCTGATCGGCACGAGCAGCAGATCGTCATTATCGTTGCCGAATGTCGATCCTTTGCTCTGCAGCACGCCTATGATCGTGAAGGGAATGCGGTTGACCCGCACCGACTGCCCGAGCGGATCGAAACTTCCGAACAGCCTGGTAGCGACGCTTGGCCCGACGACGGCGACGCGCGCGGCGCTGCGAATATCGGCATCCGCTATCATCCGCCCGGTATCCACCTCGGCATTGGCCACGCGCGCATAGTCAGCGGTCACGCCAACCGCGGTCGACGTCGTATTCCGGCCCGAAATGACGATCTGCACTGTCGAGCGGAGTTGGGGCGCAATCGCCAAAACGCCGGGGACGAGCCGACGGATGGCGACAGCGTCGCGCTCGGTCAGACGTCCGCGGTCAACCACGCGGCGCGCGCCGCGGTTTTCCGGCTGGGGAAAGACGATCGCCATGTTCGATCCGAGCTGGTTGATCGAGTCGAGAACTGATGCCTTCGCGCCATCGCCCACCGCAACCGCGATGATGACGGCGAGGACGCCGATCAGCACGCCGAGCGCCGTCAGGATCGAACGCATGAGGTTGGTGCGGAGCGCCGTAAGCGCGATGGCCACGTTGATGCCCCAGCCGGCGAGCGTGCGGGCGATGCTCATATCACGGGTCGGGCCGGAGCCGGGGCGGGGGCCCGTCTCCGCCCTGTCACCGGCGCGTCCTCGATCACGGCACCGTCGCGAAAGACGATACGGCGGGATGCATAGTCTGCAACATCGGCCTCATGGGTGACGACGATGACGGTTATGCCGTTGTCGTTCAGGCGCTGGAATATGCCCATGATGTCTTCGGACGTCTTGCTGTCGAGCGCGCCGGTCGGTTCGTCTGCCAGCAGCATGAGGGGTCTGGTGACGAGCGCGCGTGCGATGGCGACCCGCTGCTGCTGCCCGCCCGACAATTTGGCCGGGGTGTGGCCCAGCCGGTCGCCCAGCCCCATCGCGCAAAGCGTTTCGACCGCGCGCGAACGGCGATCGGCACCCGATACCCCGGCATAGATCAGCGGCACGGCGACATTATCCACCGCCGATGTGCGCGCGAGCAGATTGAACTGCTGGAAAACGAAGCCGATCCTGGTGTTTCTGATTTCGGCAAGCGCGTCCGACGTCAGCGTTGCGGTGTCGATGCCGTCGAGGTGCAATGTTCCCGACGTCGGTATGTCAAGCGCACCGATCATGTTCATGAACGTCGATTTGCCAGAGCCCGATGCGCCCATGATCGCGACGAACTCACCGCGCTCGACGGTGAGCGACACATTGGCGATGGCGTGGACGGTTTCCCCGCCGAGCACATAGTCCTTCACGAGATTTTCGGTGACGAGGAGCGGCGGGGTCATGCCCGCGCGGCCTGATCAACCATTATCCGCCTCGTCCGGTGAATCGCCCTCGGCATCCTTTCCAGCTTTCTTCACCGTCGATCTGCTGCGCACGATCACTCTGTCTCCCGGCGACAATCCGCCGGTGACTTCAACGAAATCCTCGCCCTGAAGCCCCAGCCTCACGATCCGGCGAGCGGGTTTGAAGGGATCCTCGGAGGCGACGAATATCATCGATGTCTCTGGCGGCGGTGCCCTGTCGGCGGGCCGGTCCGCTTCGCGCGGGCGGAAGCGGAGCGCGACTGTCGGCACCCTGACGACGTTCCTGACCGCCCCAGTGATGATCTCGACATTGGCCGTCATGCCCGGCAACAGCTTGCCGTCCCTGTTGTCGACATCGAGGATGACGAGATAGCTGACGACATTCTGCGTTTCCGTCGCGGCCTTGCGGATCTGGCGGACAGAAGCCGCAAAGCTTTCGCCCGGATAGCTGTCCACGGTAAAACGCACTGGCTGCCCGTCGCGGACCTGGCCGATGTCGGCCTCGTCGACCGAAGCCTCGACCTGCATCCGCTTCGTGTCGGTGGCGATCTCGAACAGATTTGGTGTCTGGAAGCTGGCGGCAACGGTGGTGCCGGGTTCGACGAGCTTGTTGATGATGACCCCTGAGGCAGGCGCGAGGATCGTCGTGCGGCTGAGATCGAGTTCGGCCGACGAAAGCTCGGCCTGTGCCTGCGCGATCTGCGCGCGCGCCGATGCCGCCTGCGCGCTCGAGGTCCGCACACCGGCGCGCGAAGCGGCGAGCGCATTGGCGGCGGTATCCAGCCCTGCTTTCGATATGAAACCGCTTTTCGCCAGACTCAGCCGACGGGCATAGTCGCGCTCGGCGGTGCCGATGTCTGATTCGGTCCGTCCGATTGCCGCCTGCGCCGTCGCCAGCGTCGCCTCTGCCAGTGCGACCTGCGCGCGCGCCTGCGCCACGCGGGCGCGGAGGCGGGTGGGGTCGATCTCGGCGAGCACCTGTCCCTTGGTCACGGGTGAGTTGAAATCGATATTGACGCGCGTGATCTGCCCCGACACTTCGGCACCGACGTTGATCGTGTTCAACGCGCGCAGCTTGCCCGATGCCGTGACGCGCCGGACGACGTCGCCCCGTTCGACTGCCTGGCTGACATATTCATAGTTTCGGGCGGCTGGCGCAAAGACGAGCCAAGCCACCAGCACGACAGCGATCGCAATAAAGACGGACCAGCGCGGATGCGTTCTGATCCAGTTCCAGACAGGCATGAACATCAGGCGTTCCGTTATGATCAACCCGTCTTAGTGAAGCGGGAGGCAGGACGCTAGGGAAGCGTCTCCAGAGCGAGGATCCGGGCGTAGCGGGCCATGACCGGGGCCTCGAGCATCTTGTCGTTGTGCCGCACCGCATTCTGGCCCGCCGCGGCATAGGCGGCCTGGGCATCGCGTGCTTCGGCAAGTTCGGCGGGCGTGGGGCGCATCACCCGATGGATCGCGCCGACGTGTTTTGGGTGGACGATCGATCGCGCGCTGAATCCCATCGCCTTCACACGAACGGTCTCGGCCACGAGACCGTCAAGGTCGTCGAGATCGAGCCACGGCGCATCGATGCCCGGCACGCGGGCGGCGGCGCAGGCCATCACGATCCGCGCACGCGCCGCATGAAGCGCGTCCCATGACATACTGACGCCAAGCTGCCCTGCAAGGTCAGCCCCGCCGAGCATCACGCCGCCGATACCCGGTGCAGCGGCAATCGCATGGGCCTCGCCCAGCCCCCTCACCGTTTCGATCAGCGGTAAAAGCGCGACATCCGGGAGCGCTGCGCAGACGATTTCGATCTCGACCGCATTTTCGACCATCGGGATCATGACGAACGCGGGACGGATGGGGGCATCGGCAAGCGCGAGCAGGTCGCCGAGCCCCTGCCGTGTGCGCAGGCCGTTGATGCGGATGCCGAGATTGGACGGCCCGATCGCCGCAAGCGCCGCATCGCGTGCGGCGGGCTTGTCTTCGGGTCCGACAGCGTCTTCCAAATCGATCGCGACGAGATCCGCGCCGCTCGCAATCGCCTTCGCATAGCGATCGGGGCGGTTGCCGGGGACGAACAAAAGGCTCTGATACGGTTTCAACCGTGCCGCAATCGCGCGGCGGTGCCAGAAAGGCAAGGTGCAGCTTTCAGCGCTTCGCGCTTTTCGATGAGGCGGGGCAATGAGACTGGCGAAAGCCGCCGCGCCGTGGCACTGGCGCTTGAATGTCCGTGCTTCTTCTCCTCGCCGGTGACGGTATCGGCCCCGAAGTCTGCGCGGAAGTGAAGCGGATCGCCGCCGCGCTGACGCCGGACATCACGATCGAAGAAGGCATATATGGCGGCGCAAGCTATGACGCGCATGGCACGCCGCTGACCGATATGGTGCTGCAGCGCGCGCTCGCGGCCGATGCCGTGCTGATGGGTGCCGTCGGCGGGCCACGATGGGCAGCCGTCGAGCGGAACCTCCGCCCCGAGGCAGGGCTGCTGCGCCTGCGCAGGGAAATGCAGGTGTTTGCAAACCTGCGCCCCGCGCTGTGCTTCGATGCGCTGGCCGATGCATCGTCGCTGAAGCGCGAGGTCGTCGCCGGGCTCGACATCATGATCGTGCGCGAATTGACCGGCGGCGTCTATTTCGGCGAGCCGCGCGGGATCGAAACCCTGCCCGACGGGTCGAAGCGCGGCGTGGATACGCAGGTCTATACCACGGCCGAGATCGAGCGCGTGGCACGGGTGGCGTTCGAACTCGCGCGCGGTCGCCGCAACCGGGTAACGAGTGCCGAAAAATCGAACGTGATGGAAACCGGGCTGCTGTGGCGGGAGGTTGTCACGGCTCTCCACCGACGCGACTATGCCGATGTCGTGCTGGAGCATATGCTCGCGGATAACGCGGCGATGCAGATCGTCCGCGCACCGACGCAGTTCGACGTGCTGCTGACCGACAATCTGTTCGGAGACATTCTGTCCGATGCGGCGGCGCAGGCGACGGGGTCGCTCGGCATGCTGCCCTCCGCTGCGCTTGGTGAACGGGGAAAGCCGGGCCTTTATGAACCGATTCACGGCTCGGCTCCCGACATCGCGGGCAAGGGTGTGGCCAACCCGCTTGCAGCGATCCTCAGTTTTGAAATGGCGCTGCGCTGGTCGTTCGGGCGGGCGGGCGACGCAGACAGGCTGTTCGGTGCCGTAAAAGCGGCGCTCGACGGCGGCGTCCGCACGCGTGACATCGGCGGCGACGGCACGACGCGCGCGATGGGCGACGCTGTCATGACTAGGCTATAGGGACAAGACCCAGTTTTTCGCGCCGCGACCAGCGCCACAGCATGAGTACGGCGACCACGGCGAGACCCGCGGCAAGACCGATCCAGATGCCCACGCCCTTCATGCCGAGCGGAAAGGCGAGAAGCGTTCCCACCCCGATGCCGATCACCCAATAGCCAAAAGCGGCATAATACATCGGCACGCGCGTATCCTGGAGCCCGCGCAGCACGCCCGCGCCGACGACCTGTGCGCCGTCCACGATCTGAAACAGCGCCGCGACACCCAGAAAGCCGAGCGCGAGCGCAACCACCTCTGCATTCCGCGCATCGGCGGTATCGATGAAAACACCCGTGAACGAGAGGGGAAAGGCGATCAGTACCAGCGCCATGATGCCCATGAACCCGGTTCCGAGCACGATCGCCGTCCAGCCGGCGCGCCCGATACCTGCCCGATCGCGCGCGCCATAGAAGAGGCCGACGCGCACGGTGGATGCCTGGCCGATGCCCATCGGCACCATGAACGAGGCGGACGCGATCTGCAGCGCGATCGCATGCGCGGCGATCGACGTTTCGCCGATCAGCCCCATCAGAAATGCAGCGCCCGCAAACACCGTCACCTCGAAAAACAGCGTGATCGCGATCGGGAGGCCGATCCTCGCGATCTCAAGAAAACGGGGCCAGTCGGCGTGCCCGAGTCCGCTGAACACGGCATAGCGGCGAAAGGGTTTCAGGAAGGCGATCACGAGCGCGAGAGCGAGGCAAACGAAGATGTTCGCACAGGCGCTCGCGATGGCCGCCCCGGTCAGCCCCAGCGCGGGCAGCCCCAGATGGCCGAATATCAGGGCCCAGCCGAGCAACCCGTTCACCACGATCTCGACGGCGAGCACCATGGCACCCCAGTTCGACCTCTCGATGCCAGAAATGAAATTTCGCAACACAAAAAACCAGAAAATCGGCAGCAGGCTCCACATGAAGATGCGCACGAACCCGCCCGCTGCGGCCGCAAGCGCCGGCGTCTGCCCCATCAGCAGCAGCAATGACGGCGCGTTCCACAGAATCACCCAACACGGGACCACGAGGACGACGGCAAGCCGCAGCCCCGACTGAACCGTGCGCCGGATCTCGCGAACCGCATGCCTTTTCTCCCCGCGTCGGGCCGCGACAATCGGCGAGACCGCCGCCATCAGGCCGATCCCGAAAACCAGGAACGGGATGTAGAGATTGAATGCGAGAGACCCCGCTGCGAGTGAAAATGCGCTCAGCCGACCGAGCAAAATCAGGTCGGTTGCCTGAACCGCAGACTGGGCGATATTTGCCAGCACGAGCGGCAATGCCAGCGCGAAGAGCGCGCCCGCTTCGATACGCCAAAGTTTCGATCCGGCGTGCATCGATCGCCCGCTAGCGATCCGGCTATCGGCTGGCTACCCCGCGCTGCCACTCATTGCGCGGGCGTCGAGGGTGGTGGCGTATCGGGCAAAAGCTCGACGATTTCGATGCGGTTCGATGTCGGCGGGCCAAGCAGGATCAGCCGCCAGCGGAAATCGTCGATCCGTTCGATTGCGCCGACTGCATTGGATGCCGCGCCCGTCTGGTAGGGCGGGGGCTCACGTCGGGTCCCGTTGGCAAAGCCACCAAGAAACGCGAGGCGCTTGTCGTTATCAGCCCAGAGCCACCCGCCAAAGCGGTGCGTCCCCGTAGCCTTGCTGAGCGCGAGGAAAGACGCCTGTGTGGCGACAAAGCAGAAAAAGGGTTTGAACGCGGCGAATGCAGGTTCGCGCAGCATCTTGCCAAGCCGCAGGGTGCGGCATCTGTACCGCCCCGGTGTCGGCTCGGGACGATCGAGCGCGATACCCGGATCGAGCAGGGATCCCTCGGCCGTGATTGCCTTTTCATGGCGTGGCGCGGCCTCTGCGCGGGCTCGGGCAAAGCGCGCCGACAGATCGGCAAGGCGCGCAACATAGTCGGACGAAGCAACCTGTTTCCAGTCGGATGGCGCTGTTTCCTCCGCCGTGACCGTAACGCCTTGGGCCGCCGTCTTGACCGCGGGCCGGCGCATGGATGCGCAGCCCGACAGTGCAAGTGCGATCGCGAGAACCCGGGAATGGCGACGCAAGTCCATCGACAAAACTCCCGCCAGTCGAAAGGAATTGTCAAGAACGGTTAACGCATAAAAGGGTTAACAAACCGTAAACGCCCGCAGGGCTTACTGGCTGATCCTGACCGACAGGAAGTCCGGCAGCGGACCGTTCCAGCCATCATCGGGGACGTCGTCATGACCATCGCCGATTCCGTTCTGACGCGGCGGACGCGCAACGGGCGTGGGGCCGGGGGCGGGGCGGAGCCCGCGATCCGGAACCGGCGCGCGTTCATTATCCGTCCGGTTTGCATTGCGCGGGGGGCGGGGCTCGCGGCGATCCCGGGGGGTACGCGCAGGCAAACCCTTCTTCGCTTTTCCGCTACTGTCGTCGCTGGCGATCGTATCGCCATCATCCGTGGGTTCAGCGGCGGATGACTCTGCCACCTTGCCATGTCGCCCGATCTTCGTGCCGGTCAGTTTCTCGATATTGGCAACGGCTTCGGCATCGTCGGGCGTGGCGAGCGTGAACGCCTTGCCGGTCGCGCCCGCGCGGCCGGTGCGGCCGATGCGGTGGACATAATCATCCGGATGCCAGGGCACGTCATAATTGAACACGTGGCTGACGCCTTTCACATCAAGGCCGCGCGCCGCCACGTCGGATGCGACGAGTATCGCAATGTCACCGCTCTTGAACCGGTCGAGTTCGCGAATCCGTTCCGACTGATCCATGTCGCCCTGGATCTGCCCGGCCCGAAAGCCGATGCGCAACAGGCTCTGTGCGAGTTCGCGCACCGTCGTCTTGCGGTTTGAGAATACGATCGCACTGGTGACGTCTTCCGCCCTCAGCAGACCGATCAGCGTGTCTTTCTTGGTGCGAGACGTACACGCGACCAGCCTGGCTTCGATATTCAGGTTGGAGCTGGCCGGCCGCGCGACCTCTATCTGCTTGGGGTTGGTCAGAAACTTGTCTGCCAGCTTTTTGATCGGGCCGGGCATGGTCGCCGAAAAGAGCAAAGTCTGGCGGCTTGCGGGCAGCTTCGTGCAGATCGTCTCGATATCGGGAATGAACCCCATGTCGAGCATTCTGTCGGCCTCATCGATTACGAGGAGCGCGCAATCGTTCAGCATGATCTTTCCGCGCTCAAACAGATCCAGCAGTCGGCCCGGGGTCGCGATCAGGACGTCGACGCCCTTTTCGAGTGCCTTGACCTGATCGCCCATCTGTACACCGCCGATGAGCAGAGCCATGGAAAGCTTGTGATAGCGGCCATATTTCTCGAAATTTTCCGCGACCTGCGCCGCAAGCTCGCGCGTTGGCTCGAGGATCAATGATCGCGGCATGCGTGCGCGGCTGCGCCCCTCGGCAAGAATGTCGATCATCGGCAGAACGAAGCTCGCGGTCTTGCCCGTGCCGGTCTGCGCAATGCCGATCAGGTCGCGCATCATCAGTACACTGGGGATCGCCTGCGCCTGAATTGCAGTCGCGTCACTATAGCCCGCGTCGGTCACCGCGCGCAGCAATTCGTCAGACAGGCCGAGATCGGCAAATTTCATGCAAAAATCCGTTGAAAACCTTTCGCGCGTTGCGATTGGCATCGCCTAAAGTCAAGCCGTAGGCGCGCCCGGCGCATCAGTTCTCCGGAACGAGCAGGCGAAGCTTTTCGATACTGCATTGACCGCCCGCACGCGAATGAAACATGTCCCGGTCCGCGCAGAGGCGGCCATCGGTCGGTGGGCGGATGTAGAAACCCGAATAAAAGGCGATTGCCGGGCAGCCTCGCTCGAGATGCGCCCGGTAGCGGCGGCCGCCCCTGACGATGAGATCGATGCTGTCAGGCTGGCTGATCGCATAGCCACCGAGCTTTGCCAGCGGCACGCACTTCAGTGTTTTTTTTTCCCGCCAGCGCAGTCGGCGCGGTGGTGGCGGCGCATTGGAAATCCTGATGACGACCGTCTGCTCTATTGCCACCCGGGTCGGCGCAAGTCCGCTGACCGGCAGCACCGCTACGGTTGCGGCAAGCGAGGTGACGATCAGATAGCTCAAACAATCATTCCCGGCCTGTTCTGGACATCGCCGCGATGCCACCGGGCCCTTGAATGGGCGGTTAACCCGTCGGCATCCCGGCAACGCGGGAAGGGCCGCGCTTGCCAATCCGGTAAGGTCGAAATAGGGCGCGTGACCAGTCTTTCCCACCCAGTTCTCCCCCACCCAGTCCGGAGTTTTCGCCATGGCCAGCCAGGCCCCTCAGAATGCCTTGCCGCTGCTTTACAAGGATCTCGTGCCAATCTCGTCCCAGGAACATGGCGGTTGGCGGATCCGTGTGCCGGAAAAGGCACCATGGGCCGCAAATGAACATGCCATTCCGCTGACGGTTGAAGAATTCGCCATCGCCCAGCGCTTTTATCCGATCATTTTCTCCTCGGGAGAAAGTCCGGTGCCGCTCGCGCTGATGGGTCTGAACGAGGGCGTGAACACCTTTCTCGATGCGGATGGCAAGATGATCTCGGAAGGTTATATTCCGGCGTATCTGCGCCGCTACCCCTACCTCCTCGCACGGCTTCGCCCCGAAAGTGACGAACTGTCCCTTTGTATGGATCCGACCGCAGGCGTCGTCGGCCCTTTTGACGATGGCGATGCCCTGTTCGACGGTGACCAGCCTTCAGATTCCGTCAAAACCATTCTTCAGTTCTGCGAACAGTTTGAGCAGGCAGGTCTCAAGACCGGGCAATTCATGGCAGAGATCGTCGAGCACGGCTTGCTCATGGAAGGGGAAGTGTCGATCCAGATCAACCCCGACAGCCAGCCGTTCATCTACCGCGGATTTCAGATGATCAATGAGGAAAAACTGCGCGATATGCGCGGCGACGTGCTGCGCAAATTCAATCAGTCGGGGCTTCTCCCGCTTGTTCACGCGCATCTTTTTTCACTTCAGCTGATGCGCGAAATCTTCGGCCGGCAGGTGGCACAGGGCAATATGCCACAGGCTGCACCCGCTTGATATCGGATGGCTTCGATGCGGCAAAGTTGCCGCTTGAAACGCGATTTCATGCATCCTATCTGCCTGACAGCCGGGTTCGCGTCCCCCTTTCGCGGCCCGGTAGATGCGCTTTCCAGTGCATCTCCTCCCTGAACCTGGCCACCTCGTATGAAAATGCGGGGTGGCTTTTTCTCTATTCGGCGGCTAGCCTTTGCGGCATGGCGAGCTCATCGCCCAGACGCATGGCAAGATCGGTGACAAAGTCCTGCATCCGCAACAGTCCCGGACTGGGCCGGTCGAGCGCGGTATCAAGATAAGTGCTGCGGTCTATCTCGATCTGCAGCGCGTGGACAGAGCGCTGCGGGCAGGCATGGCGATCAAGCGTATGGCCGCCTGCATAGGGCACATTGATTGCGCCCGCCAGACCGGCACCGCAAACAAACTCGTATGCGGCAGCCGTAAGGTGCGGCGCAGCGCTGCGCCCGATCCGATCGCCGATGACGACCGACGGCGCGCGGGTTCCCCCAAGTGGGGGCATCGAATGAAGATCGATCAGCAGCGCAGCACCGAACCGGTCACGTGCGCGCAGCAGTGTCGCTGCCAGCGCCGCATGCCATGGTCGGTGGTAAAGCCGGATCCGCCTGTCTATTTCTACACGGCCAAGGGGCAGGCGCCATATCTCGCCAGTCTGTCCAAGCCGACGTGGGATCAGGCCAAGGCCGCCCCGCGCGCGCGGGGTGAGCGGCGCACCGCCGGGAAAGCCGCCCGCCACCATCGCCGGGTCAAGATCTTCTTCCGATCGGTTCAGATCGATCATCAGTCGCGGCACGCTGGTGATAATGGTGGCCAGTCCCGCCGCGATGGCTCCTTTCGCCAGATGGTCGGCAAACCGGTCTTCGAGCGGGCGAAGCTGGTCGATCGGTGCGTGCAGCATCGGTATCGATGCGGGGTAGGCGCGTCCCGCGTGCGGGACCGCGACGACGACCGGCGACGTCAGTTCCGCTGTATTGAATTCCAGGACGTTCGGAAGGATCATTGATGCCAGCGATAGGCGATCGGCTCGCGTTGGCCACTGGAAAATCTTAACCGCTTTGCAATAACGCAACTGAGCCGCTCTGAGCGGGAACATTCGGGGCGTAAGAGGGAACCCATGATTCGAATCCTGCTGGCCGATGATGAAGATGCGATGCGGACCTATCTGGTGCGCGCGCTCGAACGGTCGGGCTATTCGGTCACGGCATGCGATCGCGGCACGACGGCGCTCGCGCATATTGAAGCGGGATCGCATTTCGATCTGCTGCTGACGGATATTGTCATGCCCGAAATGGATGGGATCGAACTGGCGCAGAGAGTGGCGGTCATTGCCCCCGACATGCGCGTGATGTTCATCACCGGCTTTTCGGCGGTAACCTTGCGCGCTGGGCAGGCGTTGCCCCGGGCAAGGGTGCTGTCGAAGCCGTTCCACCTGCGCGACCTTGTGCTGGAGGTCGATCGCATTTTTGAGGATCGCGCCGCCTCGAAACTTTAAACCCGCGCTTGCGTGTCCAGCGTTCGCCGATTAACGGCAGTGCCCGTGGGCGTGTAGCTCAGTGGTAGAGCACTGTGTTGACATCGCAGGGGTCGCAAGTTCAATCCTTGCCACGCCCACCATTTTCTCCCTGCATTCAGAGAGGAAAGTCACTCCGGTATCCGGCTACCCGTCAGTTTTGTCGGTGCGGCAGTCCGACCGTATAGGGCGGTGAGGCATTCTGTTTGATCTCGCTGTCGGTCGGGTTGAACGCGCCGAACACCTTCCATCCGCGAATGATGCGCGCGTCAAGGCTGAGCTCGGCGTCCTTCACGTCGACCCGGTCGATGTTGGACACCACGCGCAGCAGGCCGAACGAGCCGACAAAGAGTTCGAAGAACTGCATGTCGCGGATGCGCGTGTAACAGTCGGCGAGGTCATAATTGATCCGGCCGTCGAGTAACGCTCCCTTGATCCCCCCCCCTCGAACGCGGCGTTGATGGTCGCTTGAGACCCGGTGTGGCAGAAGTAGTGCGCATGGTTGGCCCCCTTTGTCGTCCCGCCGGATCCGGTTCGGCGCGTCATGAGCCCCAATGTATACAATTCATGCTGGTCAAGTCGCCCAGGAAACGATATTTCCCCCCCGATGTCGCGCGTTTCCGATCAAGTGATATGAGCCGCCCTCCCGTCCAGATTGTCGAAGTGTCGCCGCGCGACGGACTCCAGAACGAGAAGGAGCTCGTCCCGACTGCCGGCAAGATCGCACTTGTCGACCGGCTCGTGGCACTGGGCGCGCAGCGGATCGAGGTGGCGAGTTTCGTCAACCCGCGGCGCGTCCCCCAGATGGCGGATGCCGAAGCGGTTATCGCCGGCCTGCCCGATCGGGCCGATGTTTCGTATATTGCCCTTTGTCTCAACGAGCGCGGCGTCGATCGCGCGATCGCGTCGCGTACCGGAGCCCGCGGCGTCGATGAGGCAGGCTGTGTGCTGGTGGCCACCGACAGCTTCGGCATTGCCAACCAGGGGCAGACGGTTGCCGACGGGATCGCGGCAAACCGGGCGATGATAGCCAAGGCGAAAGCCGCCGGCATGACAGCCCAACTCACGATTTCCGCATCTTTCGGGTGCCCGTTCGAGGGACCGGTGCCGCAGGATCGCGTGCTCGACCTCGCCGAAGCAATGGCCGAGGCGGGGGCGGTGGAGATCGCCTTTGCCGACACTATCGGAGTCGGCGTCCCCGACCAGGTGGGCGAGTTGTTCGAACATGCTTTCAAACGGCTGGGACGCGACTTCCCGCTGCGCGTCCACCTCCACGACACGCGTGGCATGGGGCCGGCCAATGCCTGGGCCGCCTATCAAGCAGGTTGCCGCGTGTTTGATTCTGCGCTGGGCGGGCTGGGCGGCTGTCCCTTCGCGCCGGGTGCGGCCGGCAATGTCGCGACTGAAGAGATGGCCTATTTGTTCGCGCGCAGCGGCGTGGACTGCGGGATCGATCTGTCGGCGGCGCTGGCCGCCAATGGCTGGTTTGCCGGCATCATGGGCCGACCGCTGCCATCGAAGGTTGGCCGGGCGGGCGACTTCATCGTGAAAAATCAAGCAAATCCGGATTGAGGCGAGTTGGATTAAGGCGAGAAAGTTGTCGTCGCGCTTGTCATACCGGGTTGCTGCGGCGCGGAAGTGTTTGCGCTTTGTGAAGAAGCGTTTGACGAGGTTGCGGTAGCAATAGGGGGACGGGCTGAACGGCGGGATATTTTTGCGGTTCGGCATGGGTTGACGCAGGCGCAGGCGCCACGTTCGGCGAGCCTCGCGCGCATCGCGTCGCTGTCGTAGGCGCGTTCGGCGAGCAGGACATAGCCGTCGCCAAGGCGGCCCACGGTCAGACTGATAAATCTAATGTGGCAAGGAAGACGGTTTTGGATGGTCGGCGCAGTCTGCGCACTCGCTTCATGCGAGCCAGCGTCCGTTCCTGCTGACTCCTCGACGGGGGAACAGGGGGGCAGGTCAGTCACGACGGTCGCGCCCCGTGAGTCAGGGGTTAGTCCGGCACCGACGGAGTTGACGGATACGTTGGCGACCGCAGTGCCGTCGGGGATTCGATCATGCGCTGCAGAGCTGGGCGTTGCCCCCGCCTCCCGAAAGGTCGCGGTCTGTCGGAACGTCTCGCCAGCGACCCACCCGCCTTGCAACGCCGCCAATAGCTGCGCGATGATCGACAGCGAGATCGCTCGCAGCTGCGCTCTTTTTGATGACAAGGCCGCTCCCTTGGCAGATTGCGGACCTTCGCCCAAAGGCACGGAGGCGGCCGTGGCCGTTATCCGGCGTTACTATTCTGCGATTAACGCGCGCGATTATGATACCGCCTGGAGCCAATGGGGTGACAACGGCCAGCAAGGCCAGACCAGAGCACGTTTCGAAAAAGGCTTTCTGTATACCCGCCAAGCCCGCGTCACCATTGGTCAAGTAGAACCAGGGGACGCTGGCGCTGGATCGATCTACCAGCCCGTTCCGGTAACCGTGGATACAACGCTGGCTGATGGCACCCGGCAGCGGTTTCGGGGCGTGTACATCGTGCGTCACGTAAACGACGTTGACGGGGCTTCCCCAGCTCAGCTTCGGTGGCATATCGGATCTGGCAAACTCAAGCGCATACCGCTCGAGTAAGGATCGTCGCTGCGCTTTCTTCTGGGGAGCGATGGCCTGCCGATCATCCACGACTGTTATCAGGACCGACTGGCCGATTAGAACGCCTCGGACGACGTCTCACCAAGGCCGAATGATCCGGAGTGGTCAAATGATCCGGGGTCGCCATTTGCCCCCCGATATGTCTCGCGATGAATATATTTGGTCCGTTGGACATGATCTGCCGTCTGTGCGTTTGGCGGTAAATGGTCGCATGCGGCGTAAAGGATCGGACTTCCAGACATGATCAAAGCGATAGGGTACGCTGCCAGGCATTCCTTCTCCCGTCTCAAGCCAATCACGTTCGAGCGCGAGGAGGCCGGCGCAGAAGAAGTCGAGATCGAGGTACTGTATTGCGGCGTCTGCCATTCGGACGTCCATCAGGCCGAGAATGACTGGGCCAATACGGTCTATCCGTGCGTGCCGGGTCATGAAGTCGTCGGGCGCGTGACGAAGGTCGGCCCCAGCGTCACGCGACACGCTGTCGGCGATCTGGTGGGCGTTGGGTGCATGATCGACAGTTGCCGCGAATGCGCATCGTGTCACCAGCATGAGGAGCAATATTGCGAGGGGCCGAACAGTTGGCTCGCGACCTATAACGGCCCGATGAAGCCGGCAGCACAGGCCAAGACTGGCGACAACATGTACGGTCGCGACAATACCTATGGCGGCTATTCTACGGTTCTCGTAGTTAGGGAAGACTTTGTCCTCAAGATTCCGGCCTCATTGCCCATAGAGGCCGCGGCGCCGATCCTGTGCGCCGGCGTCACCACCTATTCGCCAATGAAGCACTGGCACGTGAAGGCGGGCAACGATGTAGGCATCGTCGGCTTCGGCGGACTGGGCGATATGGCAGTGAAGATCGCGAAGGCTATGGGCGCGGACGTCACTGTTTTTACCACGACCAGGGAGAAAGTGGCCGAGGCGGAAAAGCTCGGTGCAAAAGGCGTCGTCGAAAGCGACAAGGAGGCCTATCAGGCATTGGAGAACAGCTTCGACTTTATTCTTTCGACAATTCCGGAGAAGCACAAGGTCGATCCGTTCGTCCCGCTGTTGAAACGCGACGCGACCTATATCGCGGTCGGCGCAGTTGGGCCGATGCCGGGCTATAACAACCAGCAGCTTGTCATGGGGCGCAAGACACTGGGCGGGTCACTGATCGGCTCGATCGCCGAGACGCAGGAGATCCTCGATTTCTGCGCCGAACACAGCATCGCTCCCGACGTGCAGGTGATCCCGATCCAGGAGATCAACGAGGCGTACAAGAAGGTAAAAGATGGCGAGGTGCGCTTTCGCTACGTCATTGATATCGCCAGCCTTAATGGGGAAATGGCCAGGGAACTGGCGGCTTGAACGCGCGCCGGTGCGCGCAACAAGGCGCGCATGGCATTGACGTCGAAGCTCTCGGAAAGGCACCACGGTGGTTATCGCAGGGCTGATCACTGCGTTCAATCTAGGCTCGGCATGCCAGGAAGTCTTTTCCTGATCGTGCTGGTGGTGTCGGCGTTTTCCGAACTGATCAAAATTGCGATCATCCTCCACATCTCGCGGGAATGAACTCGTCGGCGTAACCGGCTTTGGCGAAGCTGGCACTTTCGTCGCCTATGGGCAGGACATATCGTCGGCGGCGTGATTCCGCCGCGGTCGCGAGGTTCTCGATCCGCGTCGTTATCGTGGGTGGGTGCCGTTGCCGCGCGCGCAACCCATCATTGCCGTTTTCCTTCTGAGCTTCACTTTCGCCAGCCCCGACCCGTTTTTCAACTTTGCGACAGAGCCAATCGAGCTAATTGGCGCGCCGCCAATGCCGAAATACGTCCACGCGAATGCCTGGATGAAGGTTGGGTGGATTAACATCAAAATCATCGATATTTGGGATAACTTCAATCGCGTCCAAAGGAGAACGGCTAAAACTCGACGTGTCTGGGCATATGCAGTATGTTGACATCGCAGGGTCGCAAGTTCGAACCCTGCCACGCCCACCATTTGTTCGATTACTGAGCTGCCCTTTCCTGATCCTGCCCGGCGGCGGTTCAGGCATTGAGGAGACCCAGTTCCCCTCTCGCGCGTGCGTCCCGTCCGTAGACAAGTTCGAACAATGGCCCCGCCATCATCGTCGTCACGATCGCCATCAGCACCAGCATGGCGAACAGGGTGGGGCCGATAATGCCCTTCTGCAGGCCGATGTTGATGATGATCAGCTCCATCAGCCCCCGCGAGTTCATCAGCGCGCCGATGGCCAGCGCGGTGCGGTTTTCCTCGCCCAAAAGGCGCGCGGCGAGATAGCATGCGCCGCCCTTTGCCGCGATCGAGGCGATCAATATGGCAATCGCGATCAGCAGCAGCCCGGCCGAATTGACCATGTCCATCCGGGTATTGAGCCCCGAATAGGTGAAGAACATCGGCAGGAGCAGGACGACGGTCAGTGGTTCGACCTTTTTCCTGAGCTCTGCGGCAAACAGGCCGCGCGGCATGACGGCGCCGAGAATGAACCCGCCGAAGATCGCATGGATGCCAACGCATCCATGACAAAGGCAGAGAGGCAGAACAGAGCCAGCGTGATGGCAAGCACCGGTGCACCCATCTCACCATCGCGCTCCACCGCGCGGCCGAGCGGGGCAAGCAGGCGCGAGCCAAGAGTGATGATGAAAGCGGCATAGGCGATGCCACCGCCGATCGCGAGGATCGCAACGCCGGGGCCGCCGCCAAAAGTGGCGAGCACAACCGCAAGCACGCACCACGATACTGCATCGTCGAATGCGCCCGCCGTCAGGGACAGCGTGCCGAGTGCGCTGTCCGCAAGGCCGTGCTCGTTGATGATGCGCGCCAGCATGGGAAAGGCCGTGAGCGCGATACAGGCACCGACGAAAAGGGTTGCATTGATCTGCGAGATGCCGGGCGTGAACAGCCCGGGGACCGTGAGCAGCCATGGCGTCATGGCGAATGCGACGAGGAACGGCGCGGCAATGCCGGCAACCGAAACGCCGAACGCGCTTTTAGCCTTGGCCTTGAAAAGCCTCGTCTGGAGCGTGGTGCCGACAAGGAACATGTACAGACCGACGCCAAGCTGCGACCCTGCGTAAAGGACGGATTTCGTTTCCAGTGGAAAGATCGCGTTCTGGATTACGGGAAAGAACAGCCCGAGAAGCGACGGCCCGAGGACGACACCGGCGATCATCTCACCCACGACCTGCGGCTGCCCGAGCAGCCGCTGGCCGAGCTTGCCGATGACGCGGCATGCAATCAGGATCACGCAAAGCTGCAGGAAAAAATGGATGCTGTAATCGCCCGGCACATAGCTTGCGGGCGATCCGGGCGTCGGTGGACCATGCGGCGACAGAATGGGCGACACGACCGATACGATGCTGCCGATGAGGTCGTCCAAGATCGTCTCCCCTTGCTCGCGCCGTTAGCAGCCGTCTGCTAGCGGCTGATGGCGACCTCGAAGGGGCCCGCCGGCAGTTCTGCGCCGTCATACAGGTTGCACAGCGGCGCGTCTCCCCAGCAATAGCGGACACGGGTCGCGGCCGCGATGTCGGGGCCGGTGAGCATGACCTGGCCCTCGCGCAGTGCCGCATCGGCGAACCGGCAGCTCGCATCGGCCGGGCCACAAAGCTCGAATGCGATCGGGCCTGCCGCGCTGCGCACGACGAGTTCGCCGGTGACGTTTTGGAAGCTGATCACAATTTTGTCGGCGCTGCGTATCGCCGCCGCCAGTTGCGGCCCGCTGGGGGCGATCGGTTCGCCGTAGACGAGGCTGCGGGCCGCGCGCGCCACGCGGACCCCTAGGGCCTGCTTGTTCTGCGGATGGAGTTCGGCTGGATCGCCGAGATCGATGGAGACCGCGAGGGCCGCAAGCGGATCGCGCCCGGTCGATCGGCGCTGTGCCTCACGCAGCGATGCCCAGCCTGACGTGACGGGACGGGTCACGATTTGGCCGAATTTGGGCAGTTGCACGATCAGGAACGGCGTCGCCGCGCCGAATTGCGTACGCCAGCTCATCTTGAGCGTATCGAGAAGCGCGGCGTAGTCGCCGGGATTTCCGGTATTCGATTCCCCCTGATACCAGACGACCCCCCTGATCGCGTAACCGCCGATGGGCGCGATCATTGCATTATACATGCCCGTCTTGCCGCCGATCGAAAACCACGGCGGCGCGGGTGGCGCGGGGATGGGCTGGCGGGGGAGCGCATAGCGCCAGTCGTCGCCCAGCGGAATACGCGTGCCGTCGGCCAGCCGCACTGCGATTTTATCCGCAGGGCCGAACATTCCGCCCGCTTCCCATGCGCTGTAAATATTCAGCGCGATGCGGTTTCGCCCTGCCTTCAGCACGCCCATGGGCACGCCGTAGGAGCGATCGGCCCCCCAGCCGAAGGTGTTGCCGATGGGTATTCCGTTCACCCAGCTCCGGTCGATCTCGTCGATGGCACCAAGGTCCAGCGTCGCGCCCTGCGCGGCCTGCGCCTCGGTCAGATCGAATATCCGGTCAAACCAGACCATGCCGTCAAGCGTCTGAGTGGCGGGAACGCCCCAGCTTTTCCAGTCACGCAGGGGCAGGGGAGCTGCCTGCCATTCGAGGCCGCCTTCGTCGATCCACGGCGATGACGTGGCTCCCGCTTTCATGTGCCACCAGCGCTGCCAGTTGGCCGCCAATTGCGCCTGCGCCGCCACGGGATCATGTGTGTAAAGCGCGTTCAGCGCAATGTCAGTCGCCTGTCCGTCGAGCGTTGCCAGGGCAGTGCTCGAGATCCACGCCTCGATATTCGATCCGCCCCAGCTCGCGTGGATGAGCCCCATGGGCACGCCGAGGCGCCTGTGCAGATCGCGCGCCATGAAATAGCAGACCGCCGAAAAGTTGGCGACGCTTGCCGGGTTCGCCTGCGTCCACGAAACCGGACTGGCGAAACCGGCCTGCGCCATGGGCTTGTTGTCATGCGCCACGGTCAGAAGGCGGATCGCCGGATTGGTGCTTTCGGCGATTTCCTGTTCCGCATTCAGTGCCGCCTTCACCGGCAGCTCCATGTTCGACTGGCCCGAGCACACCCAGACGTCACCAAAAGTCAGCCCTTTCGCCGTCACCGCGCGTAAGCTCTGGGCCGATACACCGAGATCGAAGCGTCCGCCCGCCCGATGCGCGGGCAGGGTGGCCTGCCAGCGACCGGCCGCGTCGGACGTCGCAGAGGCACTGTCCGCGCCCAGCGTCACGGTGATCGGCTGACGGGGCCGGGCGCTTCCGCTGACTATGACGGGGCGGTCACGCTGCAGAACGGCGTTGTCGGCAAAAAGCGGATCGAGTGCCAGCGCGCCGCCGCCCCCGTCGTCTGCAACCGCACTGCCCGGCATCATCACCGTGGCGGCAATGACAAGGCGGGAAAGGCGGATCGCCACCGTCAGCTGTTCCGCGTAATGATGTTTTCCAGATATTCCTGACGGCCCGAGCGGGGCACCGGATTCACGCCCTCGGCCACGGCAGCGTCCGACAGCTCTTCGAGGCTGACCGTGCCATCGAGGATCGCCTTGCCCACGCCCGACGTCCAGCCGGCATAGCGTTCGGTGACGAACCGCGCGAGCTCCCCGTCCTCGATCAGCGCCGCCGCGTTCAGCAGTCCGCGTGCCAGCACATCGACCGCGCCGACATGGCCGTAGAACAGGTCGGCGGCATCGATGCTCTGGCGGCGGACCTTCGAATCGAAATTGTTGCCCCCCGTGCCCAGCCCACCGCCCTGCAGGACATAATAGAGCGCTGTCGTGATCTCGTGCACGTTGTTCGGAAACTGGTCAGTATCCCAGCCGTTCTGCGGATCGCCCCGGTTCATGTCGATCGATCCCATGATGCCGTGGCCGACGGCGCTCGCAATCTCATGCTCGAAACTGTGACCCGAAAGCGTCGCATGGTTCGCCTCGATGTTGACCTTGACTTCCTTTTCGAGGCCGTGGTGGAGCAGGAAGCCGTAGATCGTGTCGACGTCGAAATCATATTGGTGCTTGGTCGGCTCGTGCGGTTTGGGCTCGATCAGGATCGTGCCCCTGAAGCCGATCTTGTGCTTGTGCTCGACGACCATCTTGAGGAAACGGCCGAGCTGTTCCTTTTCATGGCGAATATCGGTGTTGAGGATGGTGTCATATCCCTCGCGCCCGCCCCACAGCACATAATTTTCGCCGCCAAGCCGGTGCGCGGCATCGAGGCAGTGGCGCACCTGCGTTGCCGCAAAGCGCACCACTTCGGGATCGGGATTGGTCGCGCCGCCGGCCATGTAGCGCGGATGGCTGAAAAGATTGGCCGTGCCCCACAACAGCCTGACGCCGGTGTCCGCCATTTTTCGCTCAAGATTATCCACGGTCACGGCAAAGTTGGCGACATAATCCTGGATTGTGTGCGCCTGCGCCATCGCATCGACGTCATGGAAACAGAAATAGGGCAGGCCGAGGCGGGTAAAGAACTCGAAAGCCTCGTTCATCTTATGATCGGCGGCCGCCTGATCGAGCATGCCACCGTGCCATGGACGGTTGAAGGTACCCGCGCCGAATACGTCGAACCCGTCCCAGCAGAAGCTGTGCCAGTAGCATACCGCCATGCGCAGATGCTCCTCCATCGTCTTGCCCAGGACGACACGGGACTTGTCATAATAGCGATAGGCGAGCTGGCTGGTCGTCTCCGACCCCTCATATTGGATCGGGGCGATGTCGGTGAAATAGCTGGCGGTCATCATGCAGTCTCCGTGAAGCTGGATTTGAGCGTCGAATACAGGTGGCGGAAAGCGGGGCGCCGTGCTGCGAACCGGTCCGCCAGGCGTTCGTCGGGATCGATGACGGCGGTCACCGGCGGCGGCACGCACACGTCTTCGATCGTATCCTTGCCGAGCCCGAGCCGCGCGAGCCGGGCGGCGCCGAAAGCCGGGCCGACCTCACCACCGTCGCGGTAGATCAGCGGGCGACCAAGCGCGGACGCGAGGATCCTGCCCCAGTAAGGCGAACGTGCACCGCCCCCGATAACCGAAATCGTCTCGAGCGTGGCACCACTGTCGAGCAGCGCCTCGAGCCCGTCGCGAAAGGCAAAGGCAACGCCTTCGAGCACGGCCTGCCCCAGTGCCGCTGTGTCTGTTTCATGCGTCAGCCCGAACAACACCCCTTTGGCGTCGGGATCATTGTGCGGGGTGCGCTCGCCCGACAGATAGGGCAGGAACATTTCGCTCGTCGCAGGGGTGGCCCGCGCTTCGACGAGCGCGAACAGGCTGGCGGCGTCTGCAAGCCCGCAGAGCCGCGCCGCCCAATCGACGCAACTGGCCGCGCTCAATATGACTGACATCTGGTGCCAGCGACCCGGAAGCGCGTGGCAGAAGCTGTGGACTCCGCCCGCCGGGTTCGCCCGGTAACCGTCATTGGCAAGGAACAGCACACCGGACGTGCCGAGCGAGAGGAATGCATCGCCCCCCCGCACGACGCCGACGCCGATCGCGCCCGCCGCATTGTCACCCCCGCCAGCGACCACGTCCACGCGCGCCATGCCCCAGGCATCGGCGACTTGGGCGCGGAGCTGGCCGGTCACGGCATTGCCTTCGTAAAGTGTCGGCATGGCCGATCGGTCAAGCCCGGTGGCGGCCAGCATCCTGTCAGACCAGTCGCGCGTCGGCACGTCGAGCCAGAGTGTGCCTGCACTGTCCGACATGTCCGACGCGGCGTCACCGGTCATGCACAGGCGGACATAGTCCTTGGGCAGCAGCACCATCGCGGTCGCGGCGAAAACCTCCGGCTCGTGGGTGCGGACCCAGTTGAGCTTGGGTGCGGTAAACCCGGGCATGGCGCGATTGCCGGTCACGCTGGCGAGATCGGGCACGGCGGCTTCGAGCGCAGCGCATTCGGCCCCGCTGCGGCCGTCGTTCCAGAGGATGGCTGGGCGCAGCGGCTGCTGATCGCGATCGAGCAGCGTTGCACCATGCATCTGCCCGGCAAGGCCGATGATCCTGACTGCAGCCCGCTTCTCCGCGTCGAGGCCCGCGACGGCAGTGCCGGTTGCTGCCCACCAGTCAGCAGGATCCTGTTCGGACCAGAGCGGCTGCGGGCGTGATATGGCCAGCGGGGCGGTCGCCTGATCGACCACATGGCCATCATCGTCGACAATCACCGCCTTGACGCAGGACGTGCCGACATCGATCCCCAGATACATCCGCCTGCCCAGCCATTGTTTTTTGTCTACCCGCGCCTCTTGCGGAGCACGGCCGGGATAACAGCATCAAAAAGGTAGCGCTAACATTATTTCCCTTCGCTGGTCCTGTTCCGATGTGCCATCGTTGACAGGCATCGGCTTTGTCATCAGACCAACCGACGTTAGCGTTACCATAACAGTGGATGCGCCTTTGGGAGGGATGCCATGTCGGATCGAAGTGCGGAGCAGGTAAACCTGCGGCTGATCGCGGCCATCGTCGGGGTCGCCACGATTGGCGGTTTCATGTTCGGCTATGACAGTGGCGCGATCAACGGCACGCAGGACGGGTTGAAATCGACATTCGGCCTGAGTGAGGGGGCGCTTGGCCTGACCGTCAGTGCGCTGCTTCCCGGCTGTGCGCTCGGCGCGTTCATGGCCGGACGTCTTGCCGACTCGATCGGCCGTCGCATGGTCATGATGCTGGCCGCCGTTCTTTTTCTGGGGAGCGCGATCGCTTCAGGGGCTGCGGGATCCGCACTAGTGCTCGCGATCGCGCGCTTTTTTGCGGGTGCCGCCGTCGGCGCAGCCAGCGTGTTGTCGCCAGCCTTTATCAGCGAAGTCACGCCGGCGGCCATCCGCGGTCGCTTGTCGAGCGTCCAGCAGGTGATGATCATCGCGGGGCTTACCGGCGCCTTCCTCGCCAACTACTTCCTTGCCCAGGCGGCAGGGTCGTCGCTTGGCACATTCTGGATGGGCTATGCGGCCTGGCGGTGGATGTTCTGGGTGCAGGCCGCTCCGGCACTGCTGTTCCTCCTCACGCTTTTGATCATTCCCGAAAGCCCGCGATTCCTCGTCGCCAAAAACCGCATGGCCGAAGCAGAAGCGGTCTTGACGCGTCTGTTCGGGCCCGGCGTGGCGGCGATCAAGACACAGGAAATCCGAGCCTCGCTCGCGAGCGACCACGCGCCCAAACTCTCAGACCTGAACGATCCTGCCACCGGAAAATGGCGGCGGATCGTCTGGATCGGCATCGGTCTCGCTGTGTTCCAGCAGCTCGTCGGCATCAACGTCGTCTTTTACTATGGTGCTGTATTGTGGCAGGCCGTTGGCTTTAGCGAGGCTGACGCGCTCAAGATCAACATTCTCAGCGGAACCCTGTCGATCCTGTCATGCCTGTGCGCGATCGGCCTGATCGACAGGATCGGGCGCAAGCCGCTGCTCCTGATCGGATCGATCGGCATGGCACTCACGCTGGGTATCCTGACGTTGTGCTTCTCGGTCGGCACATTTGCCGATGGCCGCCTGACTTTGCCCGAAGGCGTGGGGACGATCGCGCTGATCGCCGCGAATATCTATGTCGTATTTTTCAATTTCAGCTGGGGGCCCGTCATGTGGGTCATGCTGGGTGAAATGTTTCCAAACCAGATCCGTGGATCAGGGCTGGCGGTGGCGGGCGCGGCGCAATGGCTCGCGAATTTTGCGATCAGTTTCAGCTTTCCATGGCTGGCAAAGAACATCGGACTGCCGGTAACCTATGGTTTCTACACTGCATGTGCTTTTCTGTCGGTCATCTTCGTGATGCGCATGGTGTACGAGACGAAGGGCCGCGAGCTGGAGGACATGGCGGGCTGAGCGCTGACACGCCAGACCCTGCCACAGCCCGAAATCTTTACGGCGCGCGATATCTGTCATAAGGCGAGCGTCGCGACCGGCCCGGTTGGCAATGTGCCCAGTTTCGCAATGTGCACTGTCCGGTCGAAGAACGTGCCAACACTGTCCAGGCTGCCGCGGTGCATCTGCCGCTGCCGGGTTATGATTCACGCGCTTGGTGCAGCCGTGCGGCATAGTGCGATGCCGACACGGCCCGAAATGGGGCCGGAGACGAATGACGCACAAATCGCCGCGCGCGCAGCCTGGTGTACCGACGATTGCCGACGTGGCGGCACGGGCGGGATTTTCGTTGATGACGGTCTCCCGGGTGATCAACGGCGAAAAAAATGTGCGCGACAGTACGCGCGACGTCGTGTTGCGGGCGATCAAGGAGCTCAATTACTCGCCAAACCAGGCGGCCCGCGCATTGGCGGGAGCCGAACCCATCCGTATCGGTCTTTTATACAGCAATCCCAGTGCCGCCTATCTCAGCCGCTATCTGCTCGGCAGCCTCGAGCAAGCGCGGCTGAGCCACGTCCAGCTCATTATCGAACGATGCGACGGCGGGATCGCGGGCGAGGAAGCGGCGCTCACCAAGCTTGTCGCCTCGGGCGTCGAAGGGATCATCCTGTCGGCACCGATCTGCGACTCCCTGTATATTCTCAATATTCTGGAGAGCCTGGATATGCTTTGCGTGGCCGTCGCCAACTGGCGACCGCCGGCAAATGTCTCGGTCGTCAGGATCGACGATCAGGAAGCAGCGGCGGCGATGACGCGCCACATCGTCAGCCTTGGGCATAGGCGCATCGGGTTTATTCTCGGCAATCCGATGCACAAGGCGAGCGAGCAACGCGAAATGGGTTTCCGCAGCGCGATGAGCGCCGCCGGCCTCGACGTGCCCGATGCGTTCATTGCCAAAGGTGAATTTACCTATCGATCCGGTCTTGCGGCGGCAGAAGCGCTGCTCGATCTGCCCGAGCGCCCAACCGCAATATTCGCCAGCAACGATGACATGGCGGCAGCGACGGTAACGATCGCGCACCGACGCCATCTCGACGTGCCGTCTGACCTGACGGTCTGCGGATTCGACGATACCGACTTTGCCCAGTCGATCTGGCCCGAACTGACGACCATCCACCAGCCAATCGCGCAAATGTCGCGCACGGCGCTCGACATGCTGGTGAACCAGATCCGCGCCCGGCGCGCCGGGAAAACTGAGCCCGTATGCGAGGCGTTGCTCGATTTTACGCTCGTCCGCCGCGATTCGGATGCGCCCCCTGCCGATAGGGTACGGCATCCGGTAAAATCGGGTCGCGCCGCAAAGGGTTTCGGCGCTGCTGGCCGCTCTAGCGCGGTAGTGTCAGGCTCCCCGTGATTGTCGCTTTGGCGGCGACTCCTGCGCTGGCGGGCAGTCCGGGGCGGTTGCCGGGCTGGCCGCCGCCGATCCACAGGGTGACTGGGCCGGGCGCGAGGCGACGCTCGCCCTTGTCATCCACGGTGCTCAACGCGCGGGCGTCGAGCGTGAAGCTCACCTGTCGCGTCTCGCCTTTCGCCAGATGGATCCGTTCGAACCGGGCGAGCGCACGAAACGGGGCGTTCGGGCTGCCCGGATGCGCCACGTAAAGCTGAACGACCTCATCGCCATCGCGCGGGCCGACATTGCTGACCGCAACCGATAGGCCGAGCTCCCCGTCCGGTCCGATGCGTGACGTCGAAAGTTTCGGTGCCGCATAGGAAAAGCGCGTATAGCTGAGCCCATAGCCGAACGGATAAAGCGCTTCCCCTGTGAAGTAACGGTAGGTCCGCCCTTTCATCGCATAGTCACCAAAGGCCGGAAGCTGATCGACCGATTTGTAAAACGTGACCGGCAAGCGCCCTGCAGGGCTGAAATCCCCCGCAAGCAACCCCGCTACGGCATGTCCGCCCTCGCCGCCAGGATACCAGGCCTCGACAATCGCCGGTATATTCTGGTCGGCCCAGTTCACCGCCAGTGCGCTGCCATTCATCAAAACCAGAACCAGCGGTTTGCCGGTCGTGCTCAGCCGTTCGAGCAGTGCCTGCTGCGGGGCAGGCAGGTCGAGGCTGGTCCGGTCGCCGCCGGCAAAGCCCGGAGCCGTCACCTTCATTTCCTCGCCTTCGATGCGCGCTGACAGGCCGCCGACGAAGATGACGAGATCGGCGGCCTTTGCGGCCTCGACCGCGTGATCAGCGTCAGCGCCAGGTGTGCTCCACACGAGCTGCTGGCTGCTTCTTGCGCCGCGCTGGAAGCCTTCGACGCGGATCGGGTAGCGCTGGCCCTTTTCAAGCCTGATCGTGCCCGAAAGGATCGACGGGGCATCGCCCACGCCCCATTCATCGACAACGAGTTTTCCGTCTACATAAACGCGGTAGCCATTCTCGCTTGCGAAACGAAAGCCATAGTCGCCGGTCTCGGGGGCGACGATCGTGCCGGTCCACCGCGCAGACGTCTCACGGTCTCCGCGCCAGTCGAGCCGCGCGTTCGGCATTGTACCGGTTCCGGTCGCCCCGCCCTCGAGGTTCACGCCGCCGAAATATTCGACCTTGAGGCCTTTGGCGGCACAGGCCGGGTCGACACATAGCGCATCGTCGGGCACCGGCACTTCGGCCGATCCGATCAGGCCAGTGCCCTGCACATGGAGGATTTTGGCGTCAGGATAGCGCGCGCGGATGCCGTCGAGGACGGTGACAGGCTTTGACGGCGTGCCGTAATAATTGCCGACCAGCGCATCGAAACTGTCCGCATTCGGGCCGATGACGGCAATGGTTCGCGGTGAACCCTTGATCGGCAGAAGGTCGCCCTTGTTTTTGAGCAGCACGAGCGACGCTTCGGCCATCCTGCGCGAAAGTGCGCGGTTTTGCGCCGTGTCATAGTCCCGGGCGGTGATTGCGGGGAATGGCAGCGCCGGATCGAAGAGGCCAAGGCGCACGCGCGCGGCGAACAGCCGTTCGAGCGATCGATCGATCACCGCCTGCGGCAGCAATCCGCCCTTTACCGCTGCGACGATATTGTCGGCATCGGTCGTCATGTTGTTGCGATAATCGCCGCAGATCAGGTCCATTCCCGCCTTGAAGCCGACGGCGATGCCTTCCGGCGCGGTCTTCGTATAGTGCAGCGCGTCAGGCCGGTAGATATTCGCCGCTGCGCCGCAATCCGAAACGACATAGCCCTTGAATCCCCGCGCCGTGCGGAGATGATCGTCCATCAACATGGTGCTGGCGCAGCCCGGCACGCCATTGACGGCATTGTAAACGCACATCACCGACTGAACCCTGCCCCCGGTCACCGTGGCACGGAACGCCGAAAGGTAGGTATCTTCCAGATCCCTGTGTTAACGCTACCATGGGCTGGACCGATGTCAACACGACTTCTGATTTTTTCTGCTGTGCCTCAGGAAAGTTGCGCACGGCACGGCGTGGACATTGGCGAACCGTTCGGCCATTTCTCCACGATGACAATCTGGCATGACGACGCGATACCCGATATCGCGCAACTGACGATGATGGGCGAGCGGGGGATGCCCGGCCATCTCGGCATCGAATTCACCGGCGCGGGCGATGACTGGATCCGCGCGCGGATGCCCGTCGATCACCGGACGCATCAGCCCTATGGGCGGCTTCACGGCGGCGCTTCGGTCGCGCTTGCCGAAACCGTCGCCTCGGTTGGTGGCGCATGCACCATCGATCGCACGCGCTTCGGTGCCGTCGGCATGGAAATCAATGCAAACCATATCCGCCCCGCAAAGGATGGCTTCGTCCACGCGACCGCGCGCGCCGAATCGATCGGCCGGACGACCCAGGTGTGGACGATCCGGATCGAGGACGAAGCCGGCAAACTCATCTGCCTGTCGCGGATGACGCTCGCGGTGATCGCGCTTGACCGGGCCTGAACAGCAATCTGAGGAGAGAAGCGATGCCCGACCTGCCCACGACCAACCTGACGATGGTGACGCTCGTGACGCCCGACGGACAGCTCGAGATTTCGCTCAAACATCGCGTAATGCCGGTGCCACAGGCGCATGAGATACTCGTCAGGGTTCTCGCGGCACCCATCAATCCGTCCGACCTCGGGTTGCTGGTCGGGGGTGCCGATGTGGCGACCGCGCGCGCTTCGCTCCGTGAGGGCCTTCCCGTCGTCACTGCAGACGTGCCGCCGCCTGCGATGCGCGCGATGGCGGGACGGGTGGGCGAGGCTATGACGCTGGGCAATGAAGGCTGCGGCACCGTCGTCGCGGCGGGCGCGAGTCCAGAGGCGCAGGCCCTGATGGGTAAGACGGTCGCCCTGATCGGCGGTGGCACTTACGCCGCCTATCGCTGCCTGCCCGCCGCGATGTGCATGGCGCTCCCCGACGGGACGGACCCGCGCGATGGCGCGTCATGCTTTGTCAATCCGCTGACGGCACTTGCCTTTACCGAGACGATGAGGATGGAAGGTCACACCGCGCTCGTCCACGCGGCGGCGGCGTCGAACCTCGGCCAGATGCTCGTGAGGATCTGCGCGAAGGACGGCATCCCGCTCGTCAATATCGTACGGAGCGACGAACAGGTTGCGACCCTGAAAGGGATCGGCGCAGAGATCGCGCTGAACAGCGCGGCCGACGGTTTCCTATCGATGCTGACCGATGCGCTCAGCGATACCGGCGCGACGCTCGGTTTCGATCCGATCGGCGGCGGAAAACTCGCTGGGCAGATTCTGGGCTGCATGGAAGCCGCAGCGGTCAGGCGGATGAAGACCTACAGCCGCTATGGCTCGGACGCTTATAAACAGGTGTATATCTATGGGGCGCTCGATGTGTCGCCCACCATCCTCAACCGCAACTTCGGGCTGACCTGGGGGCTGGGCGGATTCCTGCTCACCCCGTTCCTGCAAAAGGCAGGGCCGGACGTCAACGCGCGGATGCGCAGGCGCGTGATCGACGAGCTGACGACGACATTCAAAAGCACCTACAGCCACGAGATTACGCTTGCCCAAGCGCTCGACCCGGATACGCTCAGGGCCTATAATGCAAAGCGGACCGGCGAGAAATATCTGATCAGGCCGAAAACATCGCCATCCTGCTTCAATCGAAAGCCTGAAGCGGCCCCGCGCCGTTGCTCGCCTTGCAGACAAATACTTCGGCCGGCTTGCCCGCAGGATCGCGATACGCCTCCGCGATTCTGTCCTCGACGCGCCGGACCATAGCTTCAGGCACCAGCGAAACGACGCAACCGCCAAATCCGCCGCCGGTCATCCGCGCGCCGCCGTCGCCGCACACCACCGCGCTGATGATTTCGACCAGTGTGTCGACCGCGGGAACGGTGATTTCGAAATCATCGCGCATCGATGCGTGCGACTGGGCCATCAGCCGCCCCATCGCGCCAAGGTCTCCGCTGCGGAGCGCCTCCGCCGCGGCAATCGTGCGCGCGTTTTCGCTTACGACGTGACGGGCGCGGCGATAGGCAACATCGTCGAGCCCGGCCCTGCCTTCCTCAAGCTGCGCGGGATCGAGATCGCGCAGCGCTTCGACCCCGAAATGCGCCGCCGCACGCCTACATTCGGCGCGGCGGTCATTATATTCGCCGCCCGCATGAGCATGACGCACGCCCGAATGCGCGATGAGGATCGAGACGCCATCGGGAAGCCTGACCGGCTGACAGTCGAGGCTGCGGCAGTCGATCAGCATCGCATGGCCCGCAATGCCGCGCTCCGCGATCAGCTGGTCCATGATCCCGCACTGCGTTCCGACATAGTCATTTTCCGCCTCCATCGCGATCTTGGCCAGCGCATTGGGGGGAAGGGTCAGATCGAGCAGCCCGACCAGCGCGGCACCGACCGCCATTTCGAGCGAAGCGGACGATGACAGGCCCGATCCCAGTGGCACGTCACCGGCAAAGGCGATCTGCGCCGATGGCCTGATCCCCTGCGCTGCCAGAACCGTCGCGACCGCATGAACATAGCGCGACCAGTGATATTCGCCCGGATCATAGCGGTCCCGATCAACCAGCCGGTCGGGTGACGGGGCATCTTCCGCGGCGATGCTCATCAACGATCCGTCCCCGGTCAGCCGGGCGGCCACCACGGTTTCCCGATCGATTGCGCAGGGGAGGACGAAGCCGTCATTATAATCGGTATGTTCGCCGATCAGGTTGACGCGGCCCGGCGCGCGGAACCAGTGGGTCGGCTCGTGCGGATAGGCGCGGAGGAAGGCGGCAAGGGCCCGGTCACGGTTCATCGGCATGTCTCCGTGGCGGGGAGGACGACATCGCGCAGACGCGCCGCCGCCTGTTCGGGGGTCAGATCGCGCTGCGCCTCGGCGAGCAGTTCATAGCCGACCATGAATTTGCGCACCGAAGCCGAGCGCAGCAGCGGTGGATAGAAATGCGCGTGAAGCTGCCAGCCGTCGGTGGCGCGACCGTCGGACGGCGCACCATGCCAGCCCATCGAATAGGGAAAACTGGTCGCGAACAGGGCATCATAGCGGCGGGTGAGCGCCTGCAGAATTGCAGCCAGCGCAACCCGCGCCTCACCGTCGAGATCGGGCAGCCGCGCAACCGGGAAACGCGGGAGAAGCAGCGTCTCGAATGGCCAGCTTGCCCAGAACGGGACGATGGCGAGCCAGTGGTCGTTCGAATCGACGCTGCGGCAGCCGCCCGCCTCCTGCTGCGCGACGTCGAGCAGCATCGGCGTGCCATGTCTGGCGAACCAGGCACGCTGGTTTCGATCTTCACGGGTCGGCTCGTCAGGGATGTAGCTCGTGGCCCAGACCTGCCCGTGCGGGTGCGGGTTCGAGCAGCCCATCATCGCGCCCTTGTTCTCGAAAACCTGGACCGACGGATAGCGCGCCGCGAGGTCTGCCGATTGCGCGCACCAGGCATCGACGACGCGGGCGATGGCCGCGACCGGAAGATCGGGGAGTGTCGCGCCATGATCGGGCGAAAAGCAGATCACGCGGCTGGTGCCCTGCGCCGACTCGGCGCGGAACAGCAATCCGCCGACCTGGGAAATGGGGGAGGGCGTGTCGGGCATGAGCGCCGCGAAATCATTTTCGAACACGAAGACATCTTCATAGTCGGGATTGACGATGCCATTGGCGCGCCTGTTGCCGGGGCACAGATAGCATTGCGGATCGTGCGCCACCCGCGTCTCGCTGCCTGGGCCATGTTCGGCTCCCTGCCACGGCCGCCGTGCACGATTCGGCGAAACGAGGACGTGACGGCCCGACAGCGGATCGAAACGGCGGTGGGGGTGTTCGGCGGGATCGAATCCAGTCACTGACGCCAAACTCCCGAACCGTCGTCATGGGGCCATGGCACCGGTATAGGGCGTTGCGACGCCATGACTATCCCGTTCGCGAGGAAGATAAAATGAAGACCGCCGCCGCCGTCGCCTTTGCCGCAAGGCAGCCGCTCGAAATCGTCGACGTCGATCTGGAAGGGCCGCGCGCGGGCGAGGTTCTCGTCGAGATCATGGCGACAGGCATTTGCCACACCGATTCCTATACGCTCGACGGGCATGATTCCGAAGGCATCTTCCCCACGATCCTCGGCCATGAAGGCGCCGGCGTGGTGCGCGAGACCGGGGCGGGCGTGACCAGCGTTTCGCCCGGCGATCATGTGATCCCGCTCTACACGCCCGAATGTCGGCAGTGTAAATCATGCCTCAGCGGCAAGACCAATTTGTGCACCGCGATCCGCGCGACGCAGGGCAGGGGACTGATGCCCGACGGCACGAGCCGCTTCAGCTACAGGGGGCGGCCGATCTTTCATTACATGGGCTGCTCGACCTTTTCGAACTTCACGGTGCTTCCCGAAATCGCGGTGGCGAAGATCCGCGCCGACGCGCCGTTCAAGACGAGTTGCTACATCGGGTGCGGGGTGACGACCGGCGTCGGCGCGGTGGTCAACACGGCGAAGGTCCAGGTGGGGGAGAGCGTTGCCGTGTTCGGTCTCGGCGGCATCGGGCTGAACGTGGTGCAGGGCGCGCGGCTGGCGGGCGCTGGCAGGATCATCGGCATCGACATCAATCCCGCCCGAGAGGCATGGGGCCGGCAGTTCGGCATGACCGACTTCCTCAATTCAAAGGGTCTGAGCCGCGAGGAGACCGTCGCAAGGATCGCCGGGCTTACCGATGGCGGCGCGGACTACAGCTTCGACGCGACCGGAAATACCGAAGTGATGCGCACCGCGCTCGAATGCTGCCACCGTGGCTGGGGGACGAGCATCATCATCGGCGTGGCCGAAGCGGGCAGGGAAATCGCCACGCGGCCGTTCCAGCTCGTCACCGGGCGGAACTGGCGCGGCACCGCGTTCGGCGGCGCGAAGGGGCGAACCGACGTCCCCAAAATCGTCGACTGGTACATGGACGGCAGGATCGCGATCGATCCGATGATCACGCACGTCCTGACGCTCGACGAGATCAACAGGGGCTTCGACCTGATGCACGCCGGCGAAAGCATCCGCGCCGTGGTGGTTTATTGAAACGGGAGAATGCAATGTACAGTCACATGATGGTTGGCAGCAACGACATCGAACGGTCAAAGACGTTCTATGATGCACTGTTCACGGCGATCGGCGGCCGCGCGGGGAGCAAGGATCCCAAGGGCCGTTTGATCTACGCGCACAATGAAGGCCTCTTCCTCGTCACCCCGCCGATCAACGGCGAACCCGCGACGCACGGCAATGGATCGACGATCGGCTTTGCGATGACGCCCGAACAGGCCGACGCATGGCACGCAGCGGGCGTCGCCAACGGCGGCACCGCCATTGAGGACGCGCCGGGCGTACGCGAGGGCGGCGGCATGCAAATGTATCTGGCCTATCTGCGCGATCCTGACGGCAACAAGCTGTGCGCGCTGCACCGGATGGCGGCATAGCAACGATCGATGGCAGGTGGGGGCGTATATTGGAGCCCCGCAGGCGTCGCGCCGAGGCCACTTTCGTTCACGTGCGGACGTTTCAGCAAAGCTTCGTCAGGACGTAACGCAGTCTAGGTTACCGACTCATAAAGCGCATCCAGATTTTTACGGATGCGAGCTTGATGAGGGCGAGATAGTTTTCGGCGTGTTTTTCGTAGCGGGTAGCGATGGCGCGGAAGTGTTTGAGCTTGCTGAAGAAGCGCTCGACGAG
>JANPGY010000011.1:0-26669 GCA_031424175.1 Sphingomonadales bacterium | reverse complement strand
CAGCGGAAAATACGGTTCGATCCGGCGCATCTGCGCCTCCGACAACCAAATCAGATCACTCATTGGTAGCGCCTCCTTAGCACCGCCACTGAATCAGATCGACGCCGTCTTGGAAATCCTTTTTATAGGTCCTGAGCCTAGGCCGGTTGGCGGGGCAATTTCCACCACGGAAAAGCTGAACGGAAAACTGGCGCGCCCGGCTGGAGTCGAACCAGCGGCCTCAAGATTAGAAGTCTCGTGCTCTGTCCAGCTGAGCTACGGGCGCGCGTGCCGTTTCCGGCGGATTGCCGATAGCGGCATTTCGGCTAAGGCTCCACCGTCATGACCACATCCGATCATCCTGCCAAGCCGTCCGTCAGCCCGGCCCGCCACGAGTTCCGCTATTTCGATCTCATAATGGCTGCCTTTGTCGTCATCCTCCTGCTTTCGAACATCATCGGTGCGTCGAAACGATCGGTCGTCGATCTGCCCATCATCGGCCCATGGCCGTTCGGTGCCGGCGTCCTGTTTTTCCCCGTGAGCTATATCATCGGCGACATGCTGACCGAGGTTTACGGCTATGCCCGCGCGCGGCGCGTGATCTGGGCCGGATTCGCCGCGCTCACGTTCATGGCGTTCATGGCCTGGGCCGTCGTTTCGCTGCCACCAGCGCCCGGATGGCCGTTTCAGCCGGCCTATGAGGCGGTATTTTCGAACAGCTGGCGGATCGTCATCGCATCGATGACGGCTTTCTGGGTCGGCGAGTTCGCGAACAGTTTCGTGCTCGCCAAGATGAAGGTCGCGAGCGGGGGACGCCACATGGGCCTCCGATTCGTGGCAAGCACCGTGGTGGGGCAGGGGCTCGACAGCCTGATCTTCTATCCCGTCGCTTTCTACGGGCTGGAGGGCTGGCCCACGGAAAGCCTGTTCCAGACAGTGGTTTCGCAATGGGCGATCAAGAGCGGCTGGGAAGTCCTTCTGCTCCCCGTCACGATCGCGCTCGTCACTGCGCTGAAGCGGCGCGAAGGTATTGACGTGTTCGACGAGGGGACGGACTTTTCACCGTTCAGGGCGAGCGTCGATTGATCGGGCCATCACCGCCGGTCCCTAATGAACCAGCGTTCCCATCAGGGCATCGAACATGCGCCGCCCGTCGTTGCCCTGATGCTCGGGGCCGATCCGCCGTTCGGGGTGCGGCATCATGCCAAGGACATTGCCACCGGTATTGACGATCCCGGCGATGTTTCGTGCGCTGCCGTTGACAGGTTCACGGTAGCGGAAAACCACGCGGCCTTCACCCTCAAGCCGATCGAGCGTCGCATCGTCGGCGAAATAATCGCCGTCATGATGCGCGACGGGGATCGTGATGTCCTCGCCCGCGCCATAGGCGCTCGTGAAAAGGGTCTGGCTGCTGGCGACCGTGAGGCCGACGTCGCGGCAGACGAACCGGATACCGGCGTTTCGCATCAGCGCACCAGGCAGAAGCCCGGTTTCGGTCAGTACCTGAAATCCGTTGCAGATGCCGAGCACCGTTCGCCCCTGGCCTGCGGCATCTGCCACCGCGCGCATCACCGGGGAGCGCGCCGCCATCGCACCCGAGCGGAGATAGTCGCCATAGGAAAACCCGCCGGGCACGCCGATCACGTCCAGCCCCGGCGGCAGGCTCGTCTCCATGTGCCAGATCATCAGGGGTGGCTCACCGCTGACGGCTGCAAAGGCAGTGGCAAGATCGCGATCGCAGTTCGATCCGGGAAAGACGATGACCGCGGCTTTCATGACCGCATCAGACCCGCTCGATCCGGAAATTCTCGATCACCGTATTGGCGAGAAGTTTTTCGCACATTGCCGCGATCGTCCCGTCCTCGATGTCATCGTCGACCTCGAGTTCGATCAGCTTTCCCTGCCGCACGTCATTGACGCCCGCAAAGCCGAGACCTTCCAGCGCGCGGTGGATCGCCTTTCCCTGCGGATCGAGCACGCCGGGCTTGAGAGTTACGAGAATACGGACTTTCATGATGGCGGCACTCTATGTCCGATGCGGTGACGGGCGACAAGCCTTTGCGCGGCACCGCCAGAGACAGTCGAATTCAGAAATAACGGGCGAGTTCGAACGCGAAGCGCGAACGTTCGCTCGCGTAAAGCGGCAGCGTCGCGCCGTTGCGGGAATAGCTGTACGTGATGCTTGGCGAAAAACCCATGATGCGAACCGATCGCAAGCCGACGTACATGCGCGCGTTCAGCCGCCAGTCCCTGCGCGGCTTCAGGGAAAAGGCGCGCAGTGGTGCGTCATAGAGCGCATGGCTTACACCGCCCGACACACCCGCGTTGATCCCGTGGCGAAGTTCACCGCCGATGCCCAGGCTCATGCCAAGTTCACGGCTGGAATAGGCTTTGGCCGTAAGTGAATCGACACGGCCGAACAGGGTTGCGTTGGCGACCATCGTACGCATCATCACGCGTTCGTAAGTCGCATAGGCGCCAAGGTTCCAGCCGCTGTAATCGAGATTGATCGCGGACTTTGTGTGCCGCCCGTCAAGCGCCAGACCCACCCGCTGACTGCTGCCGATTTCAGCCTGATAACTGACGCGCGCTCCGAGCTGGGTCGACACGCGTTTTCCCCCGTACCAGCGCCGACTGGCCACGCCCTGGGCAGAAACCTGGGCCGCTTCCGAGAGTTTCAGCTCGGGGCCGACCGCGAGCTGCGCCGTGAAATCGTCGGACTGCGTATCGCTGTAATTGGTGCCCTGGCCGTCGAGATCGACAAGCATTGAGAGACGTTCTCCAACGGTGCCGCGCCAGCCGGCGGAAACATTGCCCGTCTGGCCCAAACCCGATCGGCGGCGTGCATTCGCGTCGAGCTTGAGCGGTATGATCTGGTTTCCATAGACGAGGTCTATGGTTTGAGCATTTGTGCCATTGGTGATGTTGCTATCGGGCGCGAGGCCGAACTGCGTCGAAAGATGCCATTCGCGCGAATCTCGCAGCAGGCCGCGTGATGCCCGGATCGTTGCCGCGATCTCGGGCGGAAGATTCCTGTCCTGTGCGGCAAGGCGGAAATTATAGTCGGCCGCGCCGCGTTTGCCCTCTATCATCAGTGCGCGCGCCAGCTCGAGGCGGATGCGCGTCGCTTTGGGATCGACGGCAAGAGCTGCCCGGAATTGCTGGATCGCCATTTTCGTATCGCCGCTTTCGACTGCGATATAGCCCGACAGAAAGCGCGTCTGAACGGTGTAAGCGGGGATGACTGCAAGGGCAGCGATCATCGGCTGTGCCTGCGCGAAATCGTGTCGCGAAACGAGTTCAGCCGCTTTGTCTAGCAGCTGATCAGGCGTGAGGGAGACCTGGCATACCCCGCTGACACAACTTCCCCTTACCGCCTCGGCTGACGCCAGAGCGGGCGTGAGCAGCATGGCTGCGAGAAGCAGGCGTTTAAGAGCCTGCAACAATTTAAGGTCTTTTGCCGGTAAATGCACCGACGATATCGACACGCTGGTCGGGCGTTCCACCAGCGATATGGATGCCGCCGCCAACCTCTTCTGCTGCAGGCCCGAAAAACCCGCCATCGATCGTTGAGCCAGCGATATTCACTGACTTTGGAGAGCCGTTGGTGGTCGCGCTGAAGTCAGCTGACTGGAACGAGCCGGTAAATCCACCCGTCTGCTCCAGGTTGATTGTCGCGGTGCCGTTTGCCGTGAAGGTCGATCCTCGAGCCACGCTAACTTCCGCGGGTGATGTGTAGGCAGTATTTGGAAAGAAGCGAGCGGCGTTTTTAGGATTTATGTACTCAATCGACGGGGCAGAAACCGTTCCTGTTAAATTAAGAGTGATCGCATTGGTCGCGAAATTTACGTTCGTTGTTGCGCTGCCCTCGATCCACTGGAAGTAAGTGGGAAGCGTGCCGCCTGAATAGGCTCCGTCGAGCGTCGGATTGTAGACCATCGTGGCAAGGAAGCCGCCGGTGTAGGTTCCGCTGCCTGATTTGGGTACGGCATTGGGATCGGTGGAAATCCCATAGGCGAACGCACCACGCTCAAGATGCCAACTGGCCTGCAGTGATTCAACGCCTCCAAAATCTGCGAGCGACCAAGAGACTGAAGTACGCAGATAACCAGCAAATGTTACATAGTTTGTTCGCGTTCCCGGTAACTCATAGAAAAAGCTTGTCGCCTGGTAGCTAGTGTTGTCCGGTCCACTGGGTGGGATCAAATTGGTTCCAAGGTAAATCGCCCCTGTTCCGGAATTGGGGTAGGGGGAACGCGAATCTCCATCGCCTGCTTGAAGGTAGCGGATGTTTGGATTGTTCAGGTTGGGAACACCCCATTGCGGCTCGACTGCACCGCCGAAATTGGTGCGGCTGGCAGGATCCTGATAGCGCGTTACTGTGTTTGCTCCTGTCAGCGGGTCTTGCACGGTCAGCGTAAAGACCGCGGCGGCTGGATCATAGGTTATGGATGAAACGCTGTTGCGCACAGTCGATGATCGTCCGGCGAAGATCTGCGCCTGTTGATTGCAGCAGAAGCGTTCGTCGGTCGTGTATTCATAGACCTGGCTGCCGCCGATCGCAGAATAAGTGCGTGGAACAGTCGGCGTCTTGAACTCAGCATAGGTTTTTGTGATGTCGTCAGATCCGGTCGATCCGCCAGACGGCGTGCCCACGCTTACCGAGCCAGAGCTGTTCGGGCTGGCTCCGCCGCATGCGCTGAGTGCAGTGGCGGCCATAAGGGCAATGAGAAGGCGCATGGTTCTGTGCTCCGCAAGTTCGAGCCGGTTCTGTCGATGCGCCGTCCGATAACCGCCAACTGGTAAACAGGCCGTAAAGGCGGGCCTTCAGATCGATGGCGCGTTCACTGCGAGCGCGCCGGGCCGCGTGCAAAAGCGCAGCGGCGTATCGAGTGCGACGAGTTCACCGTCGAGCGCGACATCGAGCCGACGGTGACGCGTATGCAGCTGGAGCGTTTCGCACACCCCGAGCGCTGCAAAATCGCGCGACGCGTCAGCACGGCCGGTCAGCGCCCGGAGGCCAAAGGCGATCAGCCCAGCGCGGCTGTTGGTCGCGACCGCGAACACCGAGAGCTTGCCGTCGTCCAGAGCGTCACGCATGCCGAGCTTGCCGGGGTCGAGCGAATAGACGTTGTTGCCCACGAACAGCAGCGACGTCCGCACCGGCTGCGCCGCTCCGTCGATGACCAGCTCGAACCGGCGATGTCCCAAGCCGTTTAGCGTCGTCCAGCCGGCGGGAAGGTTGGCGAGCCATTTCGGCAGGCCATGGCATTCACGCAGATCGTCGCGTGCGCGCACCATTGCGGGGTAAAAACCGATCGAGGCATTGTTGACGAAGATGCGCCCGTTCACCTCGGACAGGTCGATATGCCGGGTCGAGCCGCTGGCGATGACACCTGCGGCACCGGGCAGGTCCACTGGGATCCCGAGCTCTTTTGCCAGATGGTTTCGGGTGCCGAGCGGAAGGATGCCGAGCGTCGCGCCAGCGTTTGCACAGATCGCCGCCGCAGTGCCGAGAGTTCCGTCTCCCCCGCCCACCGCCACCCGGCCGGTCCTCGCGGCCTTTTCGATTGCCCCGGCAAGGGCGTCACCTGTGACCGGGTGGACATCAACAGCAAGTCCCGCCGCCGCGAAGGCCGCATTCACCTCATCGGTCAGCGCAGCGCCAAGGCGTGACGCGGTGCCACCGGCGGCGTTGATGATGACGGGCAATCGCTGCGAAGGCGGAAGCCCTGTCGTCACCGACTGTCAGACCCCTTTGGCGCCAAGGCAGCGGGCCCGCCTCAGCGACCGCGCTTCTTGCGCTGGGCATCGAGATCGAGAACGACGTTTTCGGCACCATCGGGAAGCAGGCCGAGCCGCCGCGCAACCTCCTGATAGGCTTCGACCTCGCCACCCAGATCGCGTCGAAACCGGTCCTTGTCGAGCTTCTCGTTGGTCTGCATGTCCCACAGGCGGCACCCGTCGGGGCTGATCTCGTCGGCCAGGATGACGCGGGCATAGTCGTTATCCCACAACCGCCCGAACTCGAGCTTGAAATCGACGAGCCTGATCCCGATCCCTGCAAAAAGCCCGCACAGGAAATCGTTGATGCGGATCGCCATGTCGGCAATATCGTGCATTTCGTCCTGCGCGGCCCAGCCGAACGCCGCGATATGTTCATCGGTGATCATCGGATCGCCGAGTGCGTCATCCTTGTAATAATATTCGATGATCGTGCGCGGCAACTGCGTCCCTTCCTCGATGCCGAGGCGGGTGCTGATCGAGCCGGCAGCGACGTTGCGGACGACGACTTCAATGGGAATGATCTCGACCTGACGGATCAGCTGCTCGCGCATGTTGAGCCGCCGCATGAAGTGATGCGGAATGCCGATCGTGCCGAGCAGCGTGAAAACATGCTCCGATATCCGGTTGTTGAGCACGCCCTTGCCGTTGATCGTTCCCTTTTTCTGGGCGTTGAACGCGGTCGCATCGTCCTTGAAATACTGGATCAGCGTACCCGGCTCGGGCCCTTCGTACAGGATCTTGGCCTTGCCTTCGTAAATCTGGCGGCGGCGGGACATGCGGTTCTCACAGGCAAATTAAAGAACAGCGCCCCGGTAAGGCACGGACCGTTCGCAGGAAGGGGCCGGGCCGCCGGGGCGTTCGATTGCGGTATAGGGGAAGCCGGGCAGGGGAGCAATGGCGGCGGCAATTGCGAGAACGTCGGACTGTCCGTTGCCTGAAGAATACGGATTTTTCCGCCAGCGACTGTTCTCCGGCCTCAACCCCCTGCATGAAACTCGCCGGGTTTCGGTATCCGCCCAAAGGCGATGCTCGTGCCGATCCGGTCTGCCCGGCCCCCCATCGGCGCACCGACGAGAACCGCGTCGCCACCGAAACGGGCGGTTATCCTGTCGAGAGCATGGCTGAGCGCCTCGGTCCGGACGGCGCGTGCAAGCTCGTGATCGGGGCCGAGCGCCGCGAACAGGCTGCCCTGATCGCCCGATCGGATGGCGATGTTCATCAGCGTGACGCCAACCATCCGCAGGCGCATTTCATGAGCGCCGCGGGGGCGCGCGTGGGCGAGGAGCCGAGGCCAGAGCGTATCGAGCGCGCGGAGGATCGCAAATGAATCCTGCGTCGCGGCGAGCTTGGCCGATGCGTTCCATTTGCTCCGATCATCATCGAAGCGGACGTGAAGGACGAGCAGGCCCGCGGTCATGCCCTTCAGGCGGAGACGGCTTGCCGCCTTGACGGCAAGGCGGCGCGCGGTGGCGCGCGCACGCTCGCTTCCGCGTGCTTTCGGGGCGAGCACATGGCTGTGCCCGATCGTCCGTTCCTGCGTTGGCCTGCCCGGCAGGTCGACGCCATGGAGCGCATACCAGAGCCTGTCGCCCTCGGTGCCGCCCCATGCGCTTCCCGCCTTCATCGGTGCGCGGTCACAAAGCTGTTGAATATCGTTCACGCCAGCCGCCGCCAGCCGCTTCGCCATTTTTGCACCAATGCCGCAGATGTCGGTCAGCTTCAGCCCGTAAAGCCGCTGCGGAAGTTCCTCTGCGGGCAGGATGACGAGGCCGTCGGGCTTCATCATGTCGCTCGCCAGCTTGGCGAGAAGGCGATTTGGCGCGACGCCGATCGAACAGCGCAGCCAGTCGCCTACGTGGTCGCGGATGCCCGATTTGATGCGGGCTGAAAGTGCCGCCACCTGATCCATTTCGTTTTCATTGTCGAGCAACCGGCATGCAACCTCGTCGATCGAGCAGACTTTGGTAACGGGGATGTGCCGTTCGATCTCAGCGACGATCCGGTCGTGATATTCGACGTAGAGCCGGTGGCGCGGCGCAACGATTGCCAGATCGGGGCATTTGCGGCGCGCTTCCCAGACGGGTGTTCCGGTCGAAATGCCGAAAGCCTTGGCTTCATAGGAGGCGGCAATCGCAACGGTTGTTTCCATCCCACCGGGGGCAACGATCACCGGCTTTCCGCGCAGCTCGGGCCGGACCTGCTGTTCGACGCTCGCAAAATAGGCGTTGAGATCGAGGAACAGCCAGCGGAGAGGGCGGGGCGGAAACTCCATTTTAAAGAACATAATAGGAACAGTTGTGATTCGCTAGCCTGTGCCGCGCGCCACTGCTAATGCCGGGATCATGAACAGGATGACCAGCTATGGCAACTTTTGGCCCTATTACCTGCGCGAGCATGGCAGACGCGAAACGCGCGCGATCCACTATGCGGGGACGGCACTGACGCTCGTCTTTCTGGGTATCGCGCTGGCTGAGGGCGGCTGGTGATGGGCGGCGATCCCGATTTCAGGCTATGGCTTTGCATGGGCGGCACATTTCGGCGTGGAAAAAAACCGGCCGGCGACGTTCAGCTACCCGCTATGGTCTCTGGCGAGCGATTATCGCATGTTCTTCCTGTGGCTTGCAGGCAGGCTGGACCCGCATCTGCGCGCCGCGGGCGTCGTCCGATAGGCCGGCTTTCGCCCGCCCCAGAATTTCGTCTGGTTGCGGCCCTCCACAAGCGGGCTATCTGACCCTCATGGCCGTCATTCACGATACGCTTGCGCTCATCGGCAATACGCCGCTCGTCCGGCTGAAGGGGCTGAGCGAGGCAACGGGGTGCGAGATACTCGCCAAGTGCGAATTCGCCAATCCCGGCGCGAGCGTAAAGGATCGTGCGGCACTCGCGATCGTCGAGGATGCCGAGGGGAATGGGACGCTCGGGCCCGGCGGAACGATTGTCGAAGGGACGGCGGGAAACACCGGGATCGGCCTCGCGCTGGTCGCCAACGCAAAGGGCTATAGGACGATCGTCGTCATGCCCGACACGCAGAGCCGCGAAAAGATGGACACGCTGCGTGCGCTGGGTGCCGAGCTCGTGACGGTTCCCGCCGCGCCTTATTCCTCACCATGCCATTTCGTCCACCAGTCGCGGCGGATCGCCAAAGAGATGCCGGGCGCTGTCTGGGCTAACCAGTTCGATAACATTGCGAACAGACGCGCACATATCACTGGAACCGCAGAGGAAATATGGGAACAGACCGGCGGCCGGATTGACGGATTTACCTGTGCCGTCGGCACGGGCGGCACGCTCGCAGGCGTCGGACTCGGCCTCAAGGCGAAGGACGAGCGTATCCAGATCGCACTCGCCGATCCGCATGGTGCGGCGCTCTACAATTATTATGCGCACGGCGAGCTCAAATCGGAAGGCAGTTCGGTTGCCGAAGGGATCGGGCAGGGACGCATCACCGCGAATCTCGACGGTGCTCCGATAGACCGGCAATACCGGATCTCCGATGAGGAGGGATTGGCGCAGGTCGAGGCGCTGCTGCGCAATGAGGGGCTGTGCCTTGGACTGTCGAGTGGAATCAACGTGGCAGGCGCCGTGCGACTGGCGCGCGATCTGGGGCCGGGGAAAACCGTGGTCACGATCCTGTGCGACACCGGCTTTCGGTATCTGTCCACGCTTTACAATCCGGCGTGGCTGCGCGCGAAAAGCCTGCCTGTGTTTGGCTGGTTATAGCCTCGCCAAAAACGACGTAAAAAGACCGTCTGATCCCGGAGCATGCGCACCGCTATCTGGCGTCAGCGGCAATCGCAAAATGCCGTGCAAAAAACGACGCGACGAGCGCCTGGTTCTTTGCGGTTTCGAACATGTCATCGGCGTGGGCCGCCCCATCGAAGAGTGTGAGTTTCGTCGACGTTCCCGCTTTGCGGAGAGCCCGGTCCAGAATAACGGACTGCTGGTGCGGCACGGTGCAATCCTTCGTTCCCGCCTGAAGCAGCGTGGGGGGGCCGTTGCGATGAACATAGGTCAGCGGGTTGGCTGCACCTGCTCTTGCCGCGACCGTCTGGATCGCCCCGCCGAGGAATCTGGATTCGGGGTTGTCGGCTGCGTCATGGGTTGCGCTCGCCGCTCCGCATGAGCTGTTGCGCAGTTGCGCGTCCATCTGGAGGAAGTCGCTCGGCCCGTACATGGCGACGACAGCGCTGACCCGCGATTCCACGCCGGGCGCGATTGCCGGATCATCGAAGCGCGCAACATTGTCGGTATAGCCCGTCATCGTCGCCATATAGGCCCCGGCGGACTTTCCCCAGACGCCGATCCTCGCCGGATCGATGTTCAGTCGAACGGCATTGGCGCGCAGCCACCGCACCGCCGAACGGCTATCCTGCACAGCGGCGGGGAAGATGGCCTCGCCTGCCATGCGATAGTTGATCGAGGCGAGCGCGATGCCGCGGGCGTTCAGCGCCTCGATACCTGTTACAAAGCCGACAAATGGCTCGCGCTTGTCGCCGAACTGGAATGCGCCGCCATGAACGTAGACAACGACGGGGAAGGGGGCGGTGCCGCTTTTCGGCAGATACAGGTCAAGCTTTTGCGCGGGTGACGCGGTGCCATAAGCAAGGTCGGCCAGCGTTGGCCTGAACAGCGCAGCGCGGATGCGTCCTTCGAAACCATAGGCCAGCGCTCCTGCCGCCACCATCACTGCGGCGGACAACCATATCAATCGCTTCACTTTCCAGCCCCCATAATGACATGAGTCAGAGCAATACAACGATTATGATACAAACACTTATGCACAGAAATTCGCATTATTTGTGCAGATCACGTCTGTTCGGCACAGAGGGCAGCCGCCTCTTGAGCTGATAGCGGGCGCGGCGGTGATCATATGGGATAATGGCCGGGCTGCGTCTCCACGGTGATCCAGCGCAATTCTGTAAAGCTGTCGATGCCCGCTTCCCCCCCGAACCGGCCATAGCCGCTCGCGCCGACACCGCCAAAGGGCATCTGCGCTTCATCATGAACGGTTGGCCCGTTGATGTGGCACATGCCCGAGCGGATCCGCCGTGCGACCGTCAGCCCCCGCGCGACGTCCGCCGTGAAGACGGCGGCCGAAAGGCCATAGTCGCAATCATTGGCGATGCGGACCGCGTCATCTTCGTCCGCCGCGCGGATGATCCCGACGATCGGGCCGAAGCTCTCTTCGCGGTAGAGCTGCATGTCAGGGGTCACGCGGTCGATAACAGTGGCCGGCATGATGACGCCGTCTGCCGCCGCGCCGGTCAGCCGCACGGCACCGTGGGCGCAGGCATCGGCGATGAGCGCTTCGACATGCAGGACCGTTCCCGGCCCGACAACCGCGCCAAGTGGCGTGTTTCCACGGCCAGGATCGCCCGCAGCGAGCGTCGCCACCTTGGCACGGAACTTGTCGACAAAGGCTTCGGCAACCGCCTCGACGACAATGATCCGTTCGGTCGACATGCAGATCTGGCCTTGGTTCATGAAGGCCCCGAACGCTGCCGCGCTGACCGCCTCGTCGAGATTGGCGTCATGAAGGACCAGCAGCGGCGCCTTGCCGCCCAGTTCGAGCAGGCAGGGTTTCAGATTCTGAGCGGCGCGGATCGCGATCGTCCGCCCGACAGCCGTCGAGCCGGTAAAGTTGATCCGCCGGACCGCGGGGTGATCGATCAGTGCCCCTACGATTTCGCCGCTTGTCTCACGGGGATTGGTGACGAGCCCGAGCACGCCATCGGGCAGGCTCCCGGCGAGCATCGCCTCGACGATGATCGAATGCGTGCGCGGGCAGATCTCCGAGGCCTTGAAAACGACGCTGTTGCCGCAGGCAAGTGCCGTCGCGATGGCACGGACCCCCAGGATGACCGGGGCATTCCATGGCGCGATGCCGAGAATGACGCCGACGGGCTCACGGGTCGCCATGGCGAGGCAGCCGGGTTTGTCCGACGGAATCACCTCGCCCGATATCCGGGTGGTGATCGATGCGGCCTCGCGCAGCATGTTTCCCGCGAGCATGATGTTGAAGCGCGCCCAGCCTTCGGTCGACCCGGTTTCAGACGTCATCGCGGCCACGATCTCGTCGCCGCGGGCGGCCAGCGCTTCAGCGGCTTTCATGAGCACGGCACGCCGGGCATTGGGACCGAGCGCCGCCCAGCCGGGAAAGGCCGCGGCAGCAGCATCGGCCACGCCACAGGCGTCATCCACACTCATCGCCTGCGCGCGGCTGGCAACGGCCCCGGTCATCGGGTTCAGCCGTTCGAACATCGCAGTCTCGGGCACCGGTCAATCTCCGCACCAATTTTCCGTTTCGGGCGTCGCAGATTTGATCCCGGTCATCAACAGGCAGGCACCGCGCCCCTGCGGCCCTTTTGCGCGACATTAGGGGGTCGGCGGGAACATGCCGTCAGTTGTTGGGTTGTGCTGCCGATGCCTCAACCGATCGGAAACGCAAGCGATGAACGAGACGCTCGAACGATTTGACGATGCTCCGCCGACGACATCGAAGGACCGGGATACGGTTCTGGCGGCGGGGGAGCAGGCGGGCCTGACCGGAGATACCGTGATCGGGCGGACGGCCACGATCAATCGTCCGCGGGGCGAGCTTTACGCTTTCTGGCGGAACTTCGCGAATCTGCCGAGGGTGATGCAGGAGATCGCCAGGATCGAGGTCGTCAGTGACGAACGGTCGCGCTGGACATCGGATGAAGCCAGTTGGGACGTCATCATCATCGATGAGCGCCATGGAGATTTCATTGCCTGGGAATCGGCAACGGGCGCACCGGTCCATATTTCGGGGCGGATCGATTTTCGGGATGCGCAGGGAGGTCGTGGCACCGAAGTGATGCTGACGACCGCTTACATGTCGAAGGGCGGTGCGGTGGGCCGGATGATTTCCACGCTGCTTCAACGCGAGCCCGGGCTGCAGGCGCGACGCGATCTTCGCCGCTTCAAGCAGCTGATGGAAACTGGCGAGATTACTGTCTCGTCGTGGACCAATGCCCAGGTCAAAGCCGAAAAGGAATAATCGATGCGCGCACTCGCCTGGCACGGTCGGCACGACGTACGCGTCGATATCGTCGACGATCCCGAAATCATCAATCCGCGCGATGCGATCATCAGGATCACCTCCGCAGCCATCTGCGGATCCGACCTGCATCTGTATGACGGATTTATCCCGACGATGAAGGCGGGCGATATTCTCGGCCATGAGAATATGGGCGAGGTCGTCGAGGTTGGCGCGGCAAGCACACTCAAGAAGGGCCAGCGCGTCGTCGTACCGTTCACCATTTCCTGCGGCCAGTGTTTTCATTGCGGCAAGCAGCAATATTCGGCGTGCGACAATGGCAATCCCGCTGAAAATCAGGATATTGGGGAAAAGCTTTACGGCCAGCCGATGGCCGGGCTGTTCGGCTACAGCCATCTGACCGGCGGTTATGCGGGCGGGCAGGCCGAATATCTCCGCGTGCCCTATTCGGATGTCGGGCCGATCGTCATTCCGGACGGGCTGGAGGACGATGAGGTTCTGTTTCTGTCAGACATATTGCCGACCGGCTGGATGGGCGCTGAAAACGCCGACATCGAACCCGGTGAAACGGTCGCCGTGCTCGGCTGCGGGCCGGTCGGGCTGTTCGCCGTGCAGTCCGCGTTCCTGATGGGTGCCGAGCGCGTGATCGCCGTCGATCATTTCCCGCACCGGCTGGAGCTTGCGAGGAAGTTCGGTGCCGAGACGATCGATTACGAACACAGCAAGGTGCACGATGCCCTGATCGAAATGACCGGCGGAATCGGGCCCGATGCGGTCATCGACTGTGTCGGACTTGAGGCACATGGCTTTTTTGTCGACAATGTGATCGACCAGATCAAGAAATCGACGTTTCTCGGCACTGACCGGACGCATTCGATCCGACAGGCCATTGTTGCCTGCCGGAAAGGTGGCCGGATTTCCATGCCTGCCGTCTATGGGGGGATCGTCGACAAGTTCCCGCTCGGCGCGTTCATGGAGAAAGGGCTGACGCTCAAGACGGGGCAGACGCACGTCCAGCGCTATATGCCCGCGCTGCTCGCCGCGATCATGGAAAAGAAGATCGAGACGACCTTTCTGATCAGTCACCGGATGGCGCTCGAAGATGCACCCCAGGGCTACAGGCTGTTTCACGACAATCAGAACGAGACGACGAAAATCGTCCTGAAGCCTGGCATGATGTCAGCGATGGAGGTTTGAATGAGTAAGAGGAAACTTGCCGTCGTCACGGGCGCATCGACCGGGATCGGGTTTGAGCTGGCAAGTGTCGCAGCCGAAGACGGCTATGACCTTGTCGTCGTCGCGAACGAGCCGCTGATCGATGCGGCGGCAGCCGATTTTCGGAACCATGGCGTTGATGTCGTAGCGGTGGAGGCCGAGCTTTCGAGGCTCGATGGCGTCGATCATCTGCTGGAACAGATCGGAGACCGGGATATCGACGTGCTCTGCGCCAACGCCGGTGCAGGCTATGGCGGGGCATTCGTCGATCAGACTTTTGATCAGATCCGGCACACGATCGACACCAATGTCACCGGCACGCTGTATCTTCTTCACCGGGTTCTCCCCGCGATGATCGCACGTGGCAGTGGCAGGATCCTCGTGACGGGATCGATCGTCGGTTACATCCCGGGCACATTCAACCCCATTTACAACGCCACGAAGGCGTTCATCGACAACTTCACCGATGCGGTGCGTAACGAGATCAAGGAATCGAAAGGCGTAACGCTGACGACGCTCATGCCCGGCGCAACCGAAACCGAGTTTTTTGCACGTGCGGACATGCTTGATACCAATGTGGGGAAGGCGAAAAAGGCCGATCCGGCAGGCGTCGCCCGCGATGGCTGGAAAGCGGCCCTTGCGGGCGATGATCGCATCATATCGGGCATATTGAACAAGCTGCAGGTCGCGGCGACAGGCGTCGTTCCCCAGTCGGTTCTCGCAGAAATGCATAGGAAAGTCGCCGGTCCCAGCTCGGACAGATAGGCTGTTCATCTCATTGGCACGCCTGTGTCGGAACAAGTCAGCCACACCATCGTTATTTGGCTATCTGAACTACGGGTGAATGAAATGTACCGAGATATTTCGGGTGTAGAGGCGACTGCGCGTCCTGCCAAGCCGGTGTTGATCTGTTTCTCCCACTTGCGCTGGAGCTTTGTTTTCCAGCGTCCGCAGCATCTGATGACGCGTTTTGCGGCCAGCCATGACGTCATTTACTGGGAAGAACCCAATTTTCGACCCGGTATTGCGCCTCTTCTTGATATTCGTACATGCAGCGCATCCGGAATTACCATTGCAACTCCCCAATTGCCGGAAGGGATGAGCGAGGCGCAACAGACTGTTGCTCTAAGCCGGTTACTCGATACTCTTGCAATATCCCAGGCGCAATCGGTAATACGCTGGTATTACACGCCAATGATGCTTCATTTCTCACAGCATCTTGCCGCAGATGTCGTCGTTTATGACTGCATGGATGCACTTGCAACGTTCAAGTTTGCGCATCCCCAGCTTCTTGATCGGGAAATACAGCTGCTTGCGGCGGCCGATATCGTCTTTACCGGTGGTCTCAGCCTCTACGAACTGCTGCGCGATCGCCACCCCTTGGTCCATTGCCTGCCATCAAGTGTCGACACCGCTCACTTTGCCATAGCGCGGACGCGGATCACCGAACCGCGCGATCAGGCACGGATTGACGGGCCCCGTATCGGGTATTTCGGGGTGATCGACGAACGTATCGATCTGGCGCTCATGGCCGAAGTGGCTGTGGCACGCCCCGATTGGCAGTTCGTGATGCTTGGCCCGGTCGTGAAAATCGACGAAAGCGAACTCCCTCGCTTGCCGAATATCCATTGGCTGGGCGGTAAGGATTATAAGCAGTTGCCTGCCTATCTTGGCGGGTGGGATGTCGCGTTGATGCCGTTCGCCATAAACGAGGCGACACAGTTTATAAGCCCAACCAAAACTCCCGAATATCTGGCTGGTGGAAAGCCTGTAGTTTCAACCGCTATCGCGGATGTCCTCGCAACTTATGGCAAATGTGATCGGGTCTTGATCGCCGATGATGCCGAGGGTTTCGTGGCGGCGATAGAGGTTGCGCTCGATATGGCGAAGACTGGCGCGGGCGTCGAGGAAGCCGATGCGCTGATCGCGCAATCAAGCTGGGATCGCACCCAGGCCGAAATGGCTGGCTTGATTGCCGGGGTTCGCCGCTCGGCCGATATCCGGGTATCTTCCGCAAAACATTATGACTGGATGGTCGTCGGTGCGGGCTTTGCCGGAGCAGTAATGGCCGAACGCCTTGCTGCCGGATCGGGCCAGCGCGTACTTGTTGTCGATCGGCGCGAGCACGTCGGTGGCAATGCGTATGACGAACGCAATGAAGCGGGGCAGCTTTATCATAAATATGGTCCGCACCTGTTCCATACCAACTCGGCGGAGGTGTTTAACTATCTGTCGCGTTTTACCGAGTGGCGGCCCTATGAACACCGTGTGCTTGGTGAGGTTGACGGGATGCTTGTGCCAATTCCCATCAATCGGACAACCATCAATCGTCTTTATGGCCTGTCCCTGCACAGCGACGCCGAGGTTGCCACATGGCTGGCCGCACGTGCCGAACCGGTAGAGACGATAAGGACGTCGGAGGACGTCGTCGTCTCCGCCATCGGACGTGAACTCTATGAAAAGTTCTTCAGGGGATACACCCGTAAACAATGGGGTCTCGATCCGGGCGATCTCGATAAATCAGTGACGGCGCGTGTGCCGACGCGGACCACGACCGACGACCGTTATTTTGGCGACAAATTCCAGGCGATTCCGGCGGAAGGCTATACGCGGGTGTTCGAACGCATGCTCGATCATCCGAACATCGATGTGATAACGGGCATCGATTTCTCGCAGGTGAAACAGAAATGCTCATATGACAGGCTGGTTTTTACCGGCCCTATCGACGAGTATTTCGGCTTCTGCTTCGGCGCGCTTCCCTATCGTTCGTTGCGGTTCGAGCATGAGATTGTCGATCAGGAACAGTATCAGCCAGTCGCAACGGTCAACTATCCCGACGAATCCATACCGTATACGCGGATTACCGAATACAAGCATTTCACGGGCGATACCGGGCCGGTTACGAGCATTACGACCGAATATCCGGCTGCAGAGGGCGACCCTTATTATCCTATTCCGCGGGAAGCAAACCAGCGGCTCTATAAACGCTATGAAGCATTGGCGGATGCCGAGCCCGACACGTTCTTCGTCGGTCGGCTTGCAACCTATAAATATTACAACATGGATCAAGTGGTCGGGCAGGCGCTCGCTACATGGCGAAAGGCGATTGTCACAGGCCAGATCGATCGGGCCATCGATCGTACACAGGCCTATGCTTGATTGAAACAGTGGCAGGCATTGGACTGTAGGTGCGATCGTGACAGCTCAAGCCGTCGTCAGTCTGCACTTTCGATTTCAAGTCGCATCGTCAATTCGTGTGTGGCACCCTGACTGAGCATCGCGAGGCCCAGTTCTTCCCATTGCGCCGGTGGGGCATTCAGTGCGCATATGGCGTTCTGCACTGGCTCAGCGGCAAAATAATCCTGCTGGACGGGTGAGTAAACATGAAAGTTGCCTGCATCCGGCGATGACATCCGCAGACGCACCGGCGCGCCCGGCCAGACGATATCGGCTGTTCCCGCCCACCCTTCGAAGGCATTGTCGAGGTTCGTATCGGCGATCCTGCGGTTGTGCAGATCATACTCTCCCTGCGCTTCGACCCGATCGACGGGTAGTGTATCGGCGTCCACGGTCCAGGCAGACGACACGCGTGCATCGAGCATAGTGTGAGCATCGCAGGGGAAATAGAGATGCTGGCCCAGCCCGCATGGCATGGGCGAGGGGGAGAGATTTCGGCATCGGAGCGTTACCGTGAGCCCGTTATCGTCGAGTGCAAAATCCTGCCATGCTTCATAATCCCACGGCCATTCGCCGGCCAGGTGACTGAATGCCAGTTCCGCCCGCTGCTGTTGTGCCGAGACGACGTGCCATTGGCCGAGCCAGCCCTGACCATGTAGGGGACTTGCGTCTCCGGTAAGGTTGGCCGCCAGCGCGATGGATTTCCCGTCGCACGCAAAGCGCCCACCGCGGATCCGGTTTGCAAACGGCACGAGCGGAAAGCTCGCCATGGCGAGAATGCTGGTGGCGCCTGGCGCCGCCGGGCGCAACAGGGGCTGTTGGCCGCGATCACTTAGATGATCGAACCGCGCAATGCTCCCGCCGATTGCAGGCACCAGACGCACCGTGAGTTTACCCGCTTCAAGCGAGACGGTGACCGGGGATACAGGATTTATCATATTGATTTCCTAGCCGCTGAGCAAAGTCAGTGAAAGTCCATGCAGCGGTTTGCCACTGACCGGCGTTTACAGGTCTCCACAGATCATTGGGTGATTGGCGTGCGCGTTCCATTCGTCAACGACGGCAGGGGTGTTTGTGAGTTAATCGCGCCAATGGTGGCGATCAGACGGACAAGCCTGACAATGCCGCATTTTACTCGCTGTTTCGGCACTGTTTGAAAATGGTAATGTCATCCCCACAAGGAGTGATCGTGTCGAAACCCCAGGTGTCGCTGCTTGCGGCCACCACGGCGATAGCGCCGACGTCGGCCAGATTGTCACGGACGGTCAGGCCATTCGTGCCCGTGTTCAGAACCGACTTTCCCGATCCGTTCATCCTCGTCGACGGCGGCGAATTCATTGCCTATGCAACAAACGCGCTGGGAATGCGCGCAAACGTACAGATAGCGGTGTCGAAAAACCTGACCGACTGGCAGCTTATCCGACGATCGGATGGCGGTGTTCAGGATGCGATGCCGCACCTGCCAGATTGGGCGCTGCCAGGCTTTACCTGGGCGCCTGACGTCGTGCGGACGGCAAACGGCTATCTTCTTTACTTCACAGCCCGCGAACGGGCCAGTGATCTCCAGTGTATCGGCGTTGCATGGAGCGCCAGCGCACGTGGCCCTTTTGTCGCTGACGCATCCGGTCCGCTGATATGCCAGAGGGCGCAAGGGGGAACGATCGATCCCAGCGTGTTCACCGATTACGATGGCCAGCGTTACCTGTATTTCAAGAATGACGGCAACCACCCCCGGTTCCTGAAGCGATCACACATCCATGTGCAGAAACTCTCGGCCGACGGGATGCGGCTCGAAGGCGAGCCGCGCGCGTTGATCGAGAATGATCAGCACTGGGAATGGCGCGTTGTCGAGTCGCCCACGATGATCCGAAATCCTGCGGGGAGCTATACACTGTTATATTCCGCGAACCATTTTGGCTGGGAAAGCGATCAGGTTCTTTCCAACTATGCGATGGGCTACGCGCGTTGCGATTCGGCGACGGGGCCCTGCGTCAAGGCGCGCGAAAATCCAATCCTGCAAAGTTACAACACACCCTCCACAGGGTGCCTCAGTGGCCCCGGCCACCAGAGCGTGTTCGAAGTCGGCGGCCGTACATATCTCGTCTTTCATGCATGGTCGGCGACGTCACGCGGCCAGCCGACAGGCAAGGGGCGTTACATGTATATCGCCCCGCTGATGTGGAATGGCGATACGCCGGTTCTGGGCTTCAGCCTGCGGCCTGGCTATCACGTCGGGTAACGGGGCTTTCGCAGTTATCTCTCCCGGCTCGGCAGCGGCTCGCTCATTTCCAACTGGACGCGGCAAATGACAGCGCAAGTGCTGTGGCGCGCGCGCGGAGCTGTCTTGCCAACGCGCTGCCTTGTCGCTTACTTTCGGATATTCCACGAGCGCAGCAGACCGGCGTAGCGAACCGGAACATCCGGGGCGACAGCGTGACACCCAAGTTTGAAATAGACGCGGTGGCCGACGGCCAGGGCACGCGCATTACCGTCTGGTTCGGCATCGAGCTGCGCGTCTACCACCTGCCCGATGGCGAGCAGGAGAGCTACCGGCGCTTTTTCGAAGACGTTGCGCGCGATTTCGGCACCCGTGCCCCACATGCGAGGCGCGTGCCCGTGGTGCCGGATGGTCCCGATCCCGACTGGAAACCGCTGATCGTCGACAACCTCAATCCGCTGACGACCGCCGGCTATGGTGATCCGGCGGTGCTCAAAACCGACGAGGGCTATTATCTCGTTGCGACGTCAAATGACGCGCCAAATGCCTTTCCGATCCTCCATTCGGACGATCTGGAGAACTGGACGCACAAGGGGTTTGTCTTTCCCGAAGGCAAGGCACCCGACTGGACTGCGCAGGGGCGTGACGTCGGTGATTTCTGGGCACCGGAAATGGCGCGCGTCGGCGACGAATACTGGATTGTCTATACCGGGCGTCAAAAGAGCCATGCATTGGCGATCGGCATTGCCCGGGCTGTGCATCCGATCGGTCCATGGCACGATCTCGGGCATCCGCTGCTCGCCGGGCATGCCGTCAACACGACCGGGCTTCCCGACGATCCGACGCGGCCGATCCTCAGCGGCGGCGTGATCGATTCACACCTTTTCGTCGATGACAATGGCGAGCGTTACCTGTTCTGGAAGCGCGATTCGAACGGCATCTGGCCGCGACCGCTCGCCGGGCTGCTGCGCAACCGTCCCGAGCTGGTCGACCGCATTTTCCTCAATGAAGCAGACCGTCGAACCGCATCGCTGGCCGCCGCGGTGCAGATCTGGGCAAACGCGCAGCGTCCGATGGAACGGTATTTCCTGATGGGCACACTGATCGAAGCCGTGCTCGACGTGTGGGAACATGCAAAATCGGTTCTGTCGGAGATTCCGGAAGCAGCAATGATCGTCGATGCGATGACGACACCGATCCACGCGCAGCGCATTGATGACAATGGCGAATTGATGGGTGCCGATACGCTGGTGCTCGCCAATGATCTGGCATGGGAAGGCCATTTGATCGAGGGGCCGTGGGTCACCCGCCAGCAGGGTCGTTACTGGCTGTTTTACGCCGGAAATGATTTCGGAACCCCCGCCTATGGGATCGGTGTCGCCGTGGCTGACCATCCGCTCGGCCCTTATGTGAAGCAGGTGGAGCCGCTGCTCAAGACGACCCGGAGCTGGTGGGCGCCGGGTCATGCTTCGGTCGCGCCGGGGCTCGATGGCCAGCCCCAGCTTTTCTTTCATGCGTTTCTGCCTGGAACCGGCGGCTACAATACTTTTCGCGCGCTGTTGACGACGAAACTCGATTTCGCGGCTGATTATGTACGGGCCGGATAACCCGTCAGCGGCGATTGCCGAGACCAAGACTGGCGAGCGAGTTCTGATCGAACTTGAAGCGCATCGTCACGAACGGTCCGCTACGCGTGTAGCGCTCGGCCACATAGTCACGATCATAAAAGCCGACGAGGTTATAGCCGAGGGTGACATAGCCGTTGCGGAACGGTGTAACGCCCACCGATGGTCCGCCTGCATAGCTGATCGCGTTCCCACCGTTGGACTCACGGACCGAGCCGCCAAGGCCGAGGTCGAATGTCTCGGACAGATCGACGCGGGCGTCTGCTCCGATCATGTTCGACCAGCCCTCAAGATCGTCCGCGTCGATGCGATCGAAGACGTAGCGGCTGCCCCAGAAAAGCTGGAACTCGCTGCGACCCAGAAAGCGTCCCTCGCTTTGCATGACGGGCGACCAGTTGACGCTGAGGCTGTTCACGATCCGCTTTGATGTTGCACTGCCGGTGACCAGGCTGGGCGCTCCGCCGATCGGGCCAGGCTGACCTTCGGTTACGCCCGACACGGCGTCGGATCGGAGCTCCAGCTTCTGGAGCCACCACAAGCGGCTGTCGTCGGGGTGGTTGGCCCAACTGACCGCGAGCGTAGCGGCTTCGGTCTTCTGCCCAGTCCGGCTTTCCGCCTTGAACCAGCTGAGCGTTCCGCCGAGCGCACGGCCTTCGCCCAGCGAACGCAGCATCGAACTGGTAATGCCGTAACGATCGGTGGTTTCTCCGGCACGAACTTCAGCACGGCCATTCCAGCTCCAGCGGTCCCCGCGATAGGTCGCGCCGCCGGTAACCGCGGTAAAATCTTCGGTCAGCGTTCCATCGGTGCCGAGGAAGCCGCCGCTCGCGACCGGCTGGGCCGGGTTGAGCACGCGCGCCGGATCGATGCCGCTCAGCGTCCTGTTGCCGTCAAGCGTGAAATCGACCGTCCAGCGTTTGCCGATCGGCAGCGATTGGGCAAGGCCGTAAGCGGCAAAACTGCGCGGACCATATTCGGCAATCGTCTGCCGGTTTGCAGTGGCCAGGATGCGACCGCCGGTCCACGGCTTCAGATCGAAACCGACCCGGGCGGTGCGCGCGTCGATATTCTCGCCGCTCGCGATTTCATAGCTCCCGATCAACGTGACGTCGGACGTCACGGCAAGGCGGGCTGTCGCGGTCTGGCGCGTCGGAAAATCGATGCTCTTGCTCTTGCCCAGGGCAAATTCGCTTTGCGCGTCGAGCTCAAGGCGATTGTTGAACAGCTTCTTGGTGGCGCCAAGCTGAGCGATCGTCGACGTTGCACGACGCCCGTCGGAAAGCGTGTCATCGGCAACCACCACGCCGGCGCGGAGATCGACCGCCTTTCCGCGATATTCGACGCGCGCCGATCCCGCGGTCCGTGCAGCGTTCGTCCCCAACTGGATTTCGCGCCAGCCGCTTGCGATGAACGAAAGGTCGGGCGTGATGCGCAAGCGGCCGTCAGCGCCGAATTTGCGCGTCCCGGTCTCGCTGTTATTCAACTGGCCGACCCCGTATCCGGCGGCCTGCTCGCGCGCATAGGCAAGCAGATCATATCTGGAGCCATGATGTTCGGCTTCGACGAGCCATGCGGTCGATGTGCCGGTCTTCAGGCCCGTGTTGCCGTTACCGCGTCCAGCGCGATCGCTGACCGCGATTTCCGCGCGAACTTCGGTCGCCGCATTCGGGGAATAGCGCACATCGACGCCGCCGACATTGGTGCGCGCGCCCTCGTCTTCGTCGTGGATCGCCGAAGTGCCGACGGACAAAGTCTTTTTCCCGTTGGTCCAGGCCGCGCGGCCACCGGCGTTGACGACGCGCTGCGCCACGCCATCGACTTCGTAATCGGCGACGATGATCTGCGGATCGAGGTTCGACGAGCGGCTGAGCACGGGCTCGCGGAAGCGGATCGTGCCCGTGACATAATCGATGTCATAATCGATATGGCGCGCGAACGTGCGACTGTCCACGATGCGGTTCGAGCGGAGCCGGTCGCGCGTTTCGATCGTGATACGTTCGCTGTTGGCAAGAATGTCGCGCGCGGCGAGCGCATAGGGGCCGCTGAGCCCGTTGCCCTGGATTTCCTCGCGACGGTGGCGAAACGGCGTGTCCGACGCAAAGGCGCTCGCGGCGACATTCTCGTTGCGATACTGCGCCTTGACTCCGTTGAAGCTGCGGACGTAGCGCGTAAGCTGCGTCTCGGCCATGCCGGTCTCATAATCGCCGAACAGGGCATAGAATTGCGGACGCTCGAGCCGGACGTAAAGCTTTCGCACCGATGCAGCGTCGAATCGGCGCACGCTGCGGTCTGCATAGATCGTATAATAAGCCTGGGGATCGATGATCCCACCAAAGCGCGTCTGATCTTCCTTCTTGTTGCTGTCATAGGCGAGCGTCAGCAGCCATTTGCCTGTAATGCGACCTGCGGCGTACAGGGCAATCCGTCCGCTTGTCAGCAGGTCATCGCCGCTCTTGCCAGTGCGCTCGAGATTGCCTTTCAACGTGTTGAAACCTGTCGTGCCCTCGGCAAAGCCAACGATTGTCCATGGCCGGTTGCCCGGCGTGAGCCAGGTCTCGATGCGCTGCGTGCGCGTCACCTGCGCGTCGCGAAAGGGCAGGGTGATGGAAAGCCCGCCCGATGCCGTGGTCGGTTCGAGCTCGATATAGGCGATCCCCTCGTCACCCTTGACGCGCCAGACGGGCCGCGCGCTTTCAAGGCCAGCAAGCTGGCGCACGGCCTGCGCATCAGCCTCGACCGCTGGAGCATAAGGCGCGGGCACACTGAAATCGCCGACGAGCCCGTGGTGAACGGGTTTGCCGTCACGATCGGTCATGCGCACTGCGATGACGGGGCGCGTAACGCCATCGGCGACGAGCACCGATTTTTCGCGGACGAGCTCGGCGTGCAGCGCTGCATTGGCGAAGTGCACGGTGCGGCTGAGCTTTTCGGCCACGCTTCCGTCCGCATTGCGCACTTCGGCAGTAAAGACGGTATCCCGCTCGCCGATGTCGAGCGCCCGCCAGAGCGAGACGGAAACCTGCCCGTCGGCGCTTTTGCGCGTGCCGTCGAACGAAAGCGCGGGCACGGCTTTTCCATCGGCGTACAGGGCGATGCTCTGCCCGGGGCCATGCTTGATCGCCACGCGCACGGCGCGGGTGCGCGGATTATGGTCGGGCGCGGGAAACAGCCAGGCGATACCCGGTCCCTGCCCGGCCAGCCAGTCGATCTCGGCACCGGCGGCTGCGGCATCTGTGGCGGGCGCCGCCTGCGCAGGACCGGGCGGCGCTATGGCAGGAGCAGCAGTCGTGCCCGGAGCAGCGGCCGTGCCCGGAACCGTGGCGGAAATTGCCGCAAGCGGCGCTGCGCCAGGCCTTGCGGCCGCGCGGAAATCGATGCGCACCAGACTGCCGCCCTGGCCGATCGCGAAGCGCGAAATCGCGGAGCCTGCCGAACGCGCATTACGGGTGCAGTCTGCGGGGATCAGCCCCGTGCCCAGTGTCGACGGATCCATCTGCACGACATGGGTGCCGGGGATGACGCCTTCGAAATGATAGCGTCCGTCCGGATCCGTCACCGCATAGCTGCCGTCTTCGAGCATCACGCGGATGCCGCCGATGCCTTTTGCCGCGTCGGGATCGACCGCGCAGCCGCCGTCCGTGATGCGGCCGATGATCGTCATCCTGTCTGCCAGCGTATCGCGGGCGATGCGGACGGTTGCATCGGCGACGGCGCTGGTGGTGCCGCGGCTGTCACGCGCCTGTGCCCGGTTCATCGCCTGCCCGGCAGCGGCGTCGGGGCGGACTTCGAGGAGATAGCTGACCACCCCCGAGCCGCGCACCGGGAGCGGCGGCACGACGATCGAAAGATCGTGCCCGTCGGCGCTGACGGTATAGGGCTGGACCTTGCCATTATAGCGGATCGAATTGGGCTTGAGGCGCATGCTGTCTGGCAGGCGGTCGCTGATCGTGATGGCGCTCGTCCGGCGGGCGGGATCGTCGTTCGATACCGTGATCCGGTACTGGACGGCATCGCCCGGCACCGCGACCGCGACCGAGGCTGACTTGCGCAGCCGCAGCGCCTGCCCCGGACGGTCGATGGGAAAATCGATCCGCACGGGTTCGGGGCTGTCGAGCACGAACACCTGGCTGTACGATCCGGGAACGACGGTGAAAGGGAGGCCGTCGGGGCGAAGCAGACTGGCCAGTTCATCGGGAGCCGCGCGCGACGGCGACGAATAGGGCGCGGGCGGCTCGACCAGCAGGCGGTAGCGACCCGGCGCGGCGAACGGAAAGCGATAGTCGCCCGACGGGAAGGTATAGACCCGTCCGCTGCTGTCGGTCACGGTTTCGCCGGTGATCACGCTGGAGGGATAGCGTGCCGCGCCGTCATCGCCGAACACTGCCGCCGGAGCGCCGGTATCGGCATTGACCATCGTGACGCGCACGCCCTGGACCGGCTCGCCGCTCGCGCTGTCGAACACGATGCCGAACGGATCGATCAGCACATTGACGGGTGTGGTCGCGACCGGCTCGCCATCGCCGACGCGCGCCGAACCCAGTTGAAGCCCGTCGCCCGGCAGCAGCGAAAGTTCGCAGTTGTTGCGGACGGGCTGCGCGGGGGCCGGCGTCGTCCGTATCATGCCGGTAAACAGGCCGGAATCCACCGCAGTCTCGTGCAGGACGAGCACTTCCTCATCGCCTGCGGGGGTCGTAAACGTCAGCGAGAATGTGTCGATGACACGAGGATCGCGATTATCCGCGCTTGATGCCACGCCGAAGATCAGCGGCTTGCCCGCGCGGATCTGCGCCGTGCGTTCAACCGATGCCGGGCTTGTCGACATGCCCGCAAACACGGTGTTGTCGAGCGTGACGGCCTGATCGCCGCCGCTGCCACGACAGATCGTCTGCGGCACCGTCATCTGCTCGGCACCGGCTTTTCCGGAAAACTGGTAGGTTTCCAGGATTGACGTCTGCACCGGGCGGCTGACTTCGACGTCGACCCGGTTGGAATAGCGCACGAACGTCGCCGCGCCCATCGTCCACCGGACGGACGCCGTGTTGCTGATCGTCTCGGCGCGCACCTGTGACGCCATCATGGCGACGGCCATGGACAGAGCAACAAACGCAAAAGATCTGAACCTGAAAATTTTGCAAACCTCAATGATTGTCGAACCCGCGCGGCGCTCCGGGAGTGGAGCGCCGCCGAAGTTCCATCAGTTGATCGTGACGCGGAAGGAGAGCCCACGCGTGTTACTGGCCGCGATGTTTGAAAGCGTTCCTGAAACCGTATTCGTGGCAAAGGAGCCGCCTGTCGTGCCACCACTGCACACACCGCCCGTTACTGTTGCATCGACGAGAATGCTGCCTGCGGTATAGGTTGTCTGCGAGGCAATTGGATCGCTGATGCTGACGTTCGTGGCCGTTGCGCCGCCCGCTGCGTTTGAAACCGCGATGCAATATTCCACGACCGCGCCGGGGATAAGTTTAGGGTTGGTCGTTCCGTTGACTGGATCGCTTATGATGCGGCTGGTCTTGAAAATGGTCAGCAGCGCGGCCGCGACGGTATAATCGTCACGCGCCGAGAACTGGCCGTCCCTGGCAGCGTCGGTTGCGCCCGCCGTATCGGCGAAGACGGTATCGACACCGGCCGTATTGGCACCTGCGGT
>JANPGY010000010.1:0-1679 GCA_031424175.1 Sphingomonadales bacterium | reverse complement strand
CCCGGCTGGCGGTTTCGCGCGCGCTCGACCGGCCGCCGCCGCGATAGTCGCGAAAGCCATATTTGGCGTCATAGGCATAATCGGCATGGCCGGGGCGATAGGCGGCGGCGACTTCGGAATAATCCTTCGACCGCTGATCGACATTGTCGATCATCAGGCTGATCGGCGTCCCGGTGGTTTTACCCTCGAATACCCCCGACAGGATGCGCACCGCGTCGGGCTCCTGCCGCTGAGTGGTGTATTTCGACTGGCCTGGGCGGCGGGCGTCGAGGAACGGCTGGATGTCGGCCTCGCTCAGTGCCAGTCCCGGCGGGCAGCCATCGACCACCGCACCGATGGCTGGCCCATGGCTTTCCCCCCAGGTGGTGAAGCGGAAGATGTGGCCGAAGCTGTTGAGGCTCATAATGGGGCGATGGCGGCATCAGCGCTGCGATGCAAGGCCGTCAGCCGCAGAAAATGGCCAAAGGTTCCACTAAAGTTCCGCCTGCGCGGACGAAAACTGGAATCTGGATTACCCCATTTTGCCGCAAGAGTTACAAGAGTGACGGACACGGGGGTATTCGAAACACTTCCCTGCAGTACGACCGGTCGATAACGCCGACAGGTCTGGGCGGACCCGCCAGATGCGGGCCGAGGGTATTCAAGCTGTGAAAGAACGAGCGGCTCGCAGGATATCATGCGGTTTCCAATGTAGGACAGCGAAAAATGATCAGGCGGCGTCGGCGATTTCGATGTGCAGCGACAGTCCCGCAGCGGCGGTCAGATTGACCAAGGCGTCGAGCGAGAATTTGTCGAGCTTGCCACGCAGCAGATCGTTGAGGCGCGGGCGGGTGATGCCCAGCCGCTCCGCCGCCAGCGATTGCGACAGGTTCCACGACCGTACCCGCGCCGTCACTGCCGACAACAGGTCGGCACGCGCCTTGAGATTGGCGGCCTCGACCGGCGTATCGGCCAAGGCGTCGAAGACATTGTCGAAATGCTGCTCGTCCATATCCTATCCCTTCCATTCGCGCAGACGCCGCGCCGCCAGATCGATATCCTTCTGCGCCGTTGCCTGCGTCTTCTTCTGAAACGCATGGAGCACGAGAATGCGATCGGGCAATGTCGCCAGATAGACGGCGCGGAAAGCCCCCGAAGCCTCACGGACCCGGATTTCCCGGACACCGGCTCCGACCGTCTTCATCGGTTTCCAATCATGCGGTTCGTTGCCGAGCTGCACTTCGTTGAGCTGATATCCCGCTGACAGCCTTGCATCGTCGGGAAAGTCCCTGATCCGCGCGAGGCTGTCGCCAAGAAAGGATATCGGCTTCACGGCCCGTGTGTATCAAATTCGATACATATTGCAAGAGGCGCGGCGTGGCGTTTTGCCGCAGCGTTCAATTTCAGTCTGTCGATCGCGCCGCAATAAACTCCAGCCGGTTGCCGAACGGGTCTTCGCTGAAAAAACGCTCGCGGCCATCGGAAGGCAGGAAGTCGGCGATCGGCAGGCTTGCCCCTTCCATCTGTGCTCGCACCGCCGCCAGATCGGCGACGGTCAGTGCGATATGCGCGCGTTTGGATGGCGCGAAGGGTTCGTCGATCAGCAGGTGCAATTGCTGCGCGCCAAGATCGAACCAGCAGCCGTCCATGCGGTTGCCGTCATTGGGCTTGGCGATTTCGGCGATGCCGAGCAGGCCAGT
>JANPGY010000009.1:0-448301 GCA_031424175.1 Sphingomonadales bacterium | reverse complement strand
AGCCGCCATCTTTCAATACATCAACGGGTTCTACAACACCCATCGCCGCCATTCATATCTGGGCGGCATCAGCCCGCTCGCGTTCGAAGCCAAGATGGCATAGTGAGATAGCTGACCGGCATGAAACCGGTACAAGTCCAGGCCCAGACGCCGCGATCAGCAGAGTTGATAAAGGTGCCCATTTGACGGCGTGAGAAATCTCAAACGCGCGATACCAGCAGTGAGGTTGGCGCACCCATCAGGATTCGAACCTGAGGCCTCTACCTTCGGAGGGTAGCGCTCTATCCAGCTGAGCTATGGGTGCATTTATCTTCAGATAGTGTCCGAGGTTGCTCGGGGTCAATCTCGAACCGGTCAACCCCGTCTGGGCAAACGCAATGGGTTCCGACCCCACCACTTATCGCCCTTCGTACTCTAGACACTCTCTAAAACTTGCTTCCGTGGTGCTTCCGCGACCGCTAAAGCGATTCCAGTGCTTTCTCCGAGTTCCCGAACTGCTTGGTTTTAATCACTATTTTCCGCAACCACAATCAAAACGCTTGACTTACCCCTGCCTTCGGAGGGCAGTGCTCTATCCAGCTGAGCTACGAGTGCATCGTCGGGCCGATAGCAGGCCATCATAAACTTCGCCAGCCCTAGCGGGAGATCGCTTTCGAGAGTTGCACCGGCTGGAACCTGCCGAGACCACATGTCGCGCCCGGAGACAGGCCGGGTGAATGCAGAACGGTAATGACATCGACCGAGCAGAGCTGGGTAAGCGAGGTGTTGTAGAAAAATCTCTGTTCGAACCCGAGGCCGGGGCAGCTTTGCGACAACGTATTGCGGTAAACCCGGTTACCGCTGGTCGTGAAATCGATCGTGCTGTCGCCATGAACCTGAGTCGAGCGGATTGCACTCAGCGCTATGCAGTCGACTGGCTTTCCGGCGGGCTCGGCAGGCGGAATGGCGTTACGCTCGCCAGCGAATGCGCTGCTGCCACCCAGAGCACCGATCGCTAGCAGAAACAAGGCATTACGCACCCGAAATCTCCTCCGGCTGTTGTTGCACGATTGCAGCATGCGTCGGTGCGGCTGTCTTGGGCCTGAACATGCAAAGATCGGCGACGATGCACCGCCAGCACTCCGGCATGCGTGCCTTGCAGGTATAGCGTCCGTGAAGGATCACCCAGTGATGTGCCTGCGCACGGAACGGAGCCGGAGTCTGGCGCTCGAGTATCGCCTCGACCTTGTCGGGCGTTTTCCCCCTAGCAAGGCCGGTCCGGTTCGAAACGCGAAAAACATGCGTGTCGACCGGGAATGTTTCCGCCCCGAGTGCAACGTTGAGCATCACATTCGCGGTCTTGCGCCCGACGCCGGGCAGCGCCTGAAGCGAATCGCGCCCGGTCGGCACGACACCGCCGTGCCTCTCGACGAGCAACTGCGAAAGCGCGATGACGTGCCTTGCCTTGTTGTTGAACAGGCCGATCGTCCGGATATGTGCTTTCAGCCCGTCGAGCCCGAGAGCGAGCATTTGCGCGGGGGTTTTGACAGTCTCGAAGAGCGCGCGAGTCGCCTTGTTTACGCCCGCATCGGTCGACTGGGCGGACAGCACGACGGCAACGAGCAGCTGATAGATATTGCCGTAGGAAAGTTCGGTCTGGGGATCGGGATTGGCTTCCGCAAGACGGCGATAGAATTCAAAGATGTCCGCGCGTTTCAAAGCGGGGCCAGCCCCAGAACATCCCCCATGGTGTAGCGCCCTGCTCGCCGCCCCGCCAGCCACAGCGCCCCCTTCACCGCTCCACGCGCGAAAATCACGCGGCTTTCGGCGCGATGGCCGATTTCGATGCGCTCGCCCTCGGCCGCGAGCACGACGAGGTGATCGCCCGCCACCGATCCTCCCCGCAGTGAGGCAAAGCCGATCGTCCCCTCCTCACGCGCATCGTTGCGATCGAAGCGTGTGAGTTCAGGAAGCGATTTGCCACGCACACCGGCGGCGACCTGCCCGAGCATCAGCGCCGTTCCCGACGGTGCATCGACTTTGCGCCGGTGATGCATTTCGAGGATCTCGACGTCCCAGTCGGACCCAAGTCGCGAAACCGCCTGCGCGACGAGGCTCGCGACGAGAGCGATGCCGAGCGACGTGTTTGCCGCCTGCAGCACCGCGATTTCGCGCGCCGCATCGTCGATCATCGCATGATGCGCGTCGTTCAGGCCCGTCGTGCCGATCAGGATCGGCGTGTGCGTCCGGCGTGCGGCGGCAAGATGGCTTTCCAGCGCGGCCGGCACCGAAAAATCGACCAGAACGTCAGGCCTGTCTGCGAGCGTGGCGAAATCCCCCGCGTCCAGCGCGATGATCGAGACGTCCGCCGTCGCCGCTACTGCAGCAATGGCCTGCCCCATCCGTCCGCTGACCCCGAAAATACCGATCCGCGTCATCGCAGCCTTTCGATCAATGCCATTGCCGCGGCCGGGTTCCGCTCCTTTGCGCCGCTGATGAAGTAGACATAGGCATCGCCGCGCGCCGCCCAGTCCCTGGCGGCTTCGGCCCAGCGGTCGAGCGCAGGCGCATCGTATCCCGTCACGCAATCGGCCTGCGAACGCTGCAATCGTGCATAGGCGAAATCGGCGGTTGCCTCGTCAATGCACGGAAATTCGGCGTCGTCGGCAAAAACGATCGCTGCGTTCCTTTCGCGCGCCAGCGTCACGAAGGCCGGGTCGCGAAAGCTTTCGTGCCGCACTTCGAGCGCATGATGGAGCGTCATGCCATCCTGTTTTTCTGGAAGAAGATCGAGGAAGCGCGCGAAATCCTCGCGATCGAAAGGCTTGCCGTCCGCAAATTGCCAGAGGATAGGGCCGAGCCGGTCGTCCAGCGCCGTGAAGCCCTCGTTCAGAAAGAAAGCGACCGAATCCCCGCTGTCCGCAAGCACCTTGCGCGCGGTCGAATAGCGCGATGCCTTCAGGCTGAACTTGAAACCATCGGGAACCGCCGTCGCCCATTTGACGAACGTTTCGGGCTTCTGACTGCGATAATAGGTTGCATTGATCTCGATCGCGGTCAACTGCCCAGCGGCCCAGGCAAGCTGCCTGGCCTTGGCAAGCCCTTCAGGATAAAAAACATTCCGCCAGGGATCATAATCCCAGCCGCCAATGCCTGTGCGGATGATCCCCTTCGTCATCTCCCTCCCTACCGCCTTCGATGGCACCGCGCCAAGCGCGCTCGTCGGGATTGCTCATTCCCGTGAATCATTTGGGACTGGTAGAAAACTGTGGTTTATGAAACAAACGTTAATGTATGCAAAAGAGACCGGTCATGCTCGAGGCGGAATTTGATGCGGTCGCGGCGACCTATGCGGCGCAGCATGCCCGGTCGATCCGGATCAGCGGTGAGGATGTCGGCTATTTCGCGGACTATAAAGTCGCCGATGCGAAGCGCGCTGCCCGCTGCGCAGGGCTGGCCGTTGACCGGATACTCGATTTCGGAAGTGGCATTGGCAATTCGCTGAAGCCGATGCGCGCGGCCTTTCCCGATGCGCACATAACCTGCCTGGATGTATCGGAACGATCGCTCGACCGGTGTCGTGCCGAACTGTCCGGTGGCGCCAGCTTTTTTGGATATGACGGGATTGATTTTCCGTTGGCGATGGGCCGATTTGAGCTTATTTTCACGTCCTGCGTGTTTCATCATATCGTCGAAGACCTGCACATCGCTTTGCTCGCGCAGATCAGGCAGCACCTTGCGCCCGGGGGAATGTTCATTCTGTTCGAGCATAATCCGTGGAACCCGCTGACCCGCCATGCCGTGAGGCAATGCCCTTTTGACGAAAACGCCGTGCTGATCAGCGCCCCGGAAATGCGACGCCGCCTGACGAAGGCTGGCTTCAGCCGGGTGCAGACAGATTACCGTGTCTTTTTTCCGGGCGCGCTGGCGTTGCTCCGCCCGCTCGAACCAGCGCTGGCCTGGCTGCCGATGGGCGCGCAATATTCGCTGACCGCAACCGAGGCGGACCGTCCGCGCTGACAGACAGTGGGACAGAGGGACAGAGGGACGACAGAGGGACAGAGGGACAAGGCGCATGCCCGCAGGACTGCTGCGGGCCGTAACGCGACATGTTAGGCGACCCAGTCGAGCCCCATGTCGCGGTAGATGCCGCGATCTTCATCCCAGTCGGGTGAAACCTTGACGTGCAGATACAGATGTACTTGCACAGTCAGCAGGCTGGCCAGTTCCGCGCGCGCCTTGCTGCCGATTTCCTTCAGCCGACTGCCGCCCTTTCCCAGCACGATGGCGCGCTGACTTTCGCGCGCGACAAGGATCTGCTGGTGTATCTCCACCGATCCGTCCGCACGCTCCGAATATTTCTCGGTCTCGACGGCGCACGCCTGCGGCAGTTCCTGATAAAGCTGGTTGAAAATCTGCTCGCGCGTGATCTCGGCAGCGAGCACTCGATCGGTCGCGTCGCTCGCCTGGTCTTCGGGAAACATCCACGCCGCCTCGGGCATTGCCGCAGCAAGTCGCGCTTTCAGATCGGCAACGCCATCGCCAGTGGCCGCGCTGATGATCATCGTATCTGCGAATACCAGCCGGTCGTTGAGCGTCTGGATGTGCCTTAGCATCTTGCCGTGATCCGCGATGTCGACCTTGTTGAGAATGAGCAGTTTCGGCTCGGGCCGGTCGATGAGTCCGCTGAGAACGGCTTCGACCCGCCCGCCCAGCCCCGCTCTTGCATCGATAAGTAGCGCGATCAGATCGGCTCCCGCAGCCCCCCCCCATGCCGCCTGGACCATGGCACGATCGAAACGCCTTCTGCCCTCGAAAATACCCGGCGTATCGACAAGGACGATCTGCGTATCCCCGGCCAGAGCGACGCCCATCAGCCGCGTCCGCGTCGTCTGCGCCTTCGGGCTGACGATCGCGACCTTCTGACCCACGAGCGCGTTGACCAGCGTCGATTTGCCCGCGTTCGGCGCACCGACGACGGTTACGATACCGCACCGCCGCGTCATCGTAATCTCATCAGGAGCGTCGCGGCGGCCGCGGTCTCGGCTTCCTGCTTCGACGATCCCTCGGCGCTTGCCTCGCCCGCCGGGCCGATATTGACTGTCGCGGTAAAACGCGGTGCGTGATGCGGCCCGGTCCGCTCGCTCGTATAGACCGGCGCGCGGCGATTGTTCGCGGCCGCCCATTCCTGAAGCTCCGATTTGGGATGCCGCGGCACTGCTGCGGCGCCGGTGATCCGCGTCTGCCAATGCCTGCGGATAAAGGCATCGGCAGCGTCGAAGCCGTGATCGAGGTAGAGCGCGCCGATCAGCGCCTCGGTCACGTCACCGAGAATGTTGCCGCTATCCGTCCCGCCATCGTCGCGGGCCTGTTTGCCGAGGATCAGGTGAGCGCCCGCGCCGATCGCACGGGCGACATCGGCACATGTCGCGCCTGTCACCAGCGCATTGAAGCGTGCCGAAAGCATGCCTTCGCTTTCCTCCGGATAAACCGAATAAAGCCAGCGTGAAATTGCCAGACCGAGCACGCGATCGCCCAGAAACTCCAGCCGCTGGTAGTTTGCCGGCGACCCGCTGCTTCCATGGGTCAGTGCGCGCTCGTAAAGCGAAAGATCACGCGGCGCGATTCCCAGCGCCTCCATCGCCCATTCGGCGAGTCCGCCGCTCAGAACCCTTCTCCGATACGCTGCCAGCGCGCGGCGGTAAACCACGTCCAGGGCAGCAGATAATTGGCAGAGCCATCGGTGGAAAATACGCTGAGCTGCGCCTTTCCGACAATATTTTCGATCGGCACGAAGCCGAAACCGCCTGCCTCAAGCCTGCTGTCGCCCGAGTCGTCGCGGTCGTCTCCCATCAGAAAGATGTTGTTTTCGGGGACAGTGTAGGCCTGTGTGTTATCGGGAAAACTTGGCCCGAAATCGAGGACGTTGTAGCTTTTGCCGCTGGGAAGCGTTTCGCGGAACTGTGCATAGCGGCAGCGCGCCGTGCCATCGGGGGCGGCTTCCACCGCGTCGGCGGTGAGGCAATGCGTATTGGGCGAAACCGGCTGGACGAAATCGGCAACGCGCACTTTCGGGATCGGCTTGCCGTTCAGCCACAATATTCCATCACGCATCTGGACGACATCGCCGGGCACCCCGATCACCCGCTTGATGAGATCGGTATCGTTGGCGGGCGGCGCCTTGAAGACGATAACGTCGCCGCGGTCTGGAATGCGCGCCATAATCCGGCCTGAAATCAGCGGGATCGACCAGGGGAGCGAGTGCCGGGAAAAGCCGTAGTTCCACTTCGTCACGATGAGATAATCGCCGACGAACAGCCGCGGCAGCATCGATTCGCTGGGGATTGAAAACGGCGCGAAAATAAAGCTGCGCAGGATGAAGACGAAGATACCGAGCTTGAGCAGAAATTCGGCATAATCCTGGATAATGCCCTTTTCTTTCCTGGCGGGTTTGATCGTCGTGGCTACGGGGTCTGACATTCGCCGCGCATTGCGGCGCGGCCTTTGAAGCGTCAAGGCCGGAGGAGTGATTCGAAAGGCCGAGCGATGACTGAATGGACCGCGATCGAAGCCCTCGCTCCCGATCCTCTGAGCGTCCTGTTTTATAACGATCCGGGCCGTGTCGCGCGACTGTCCGTCGATGTCGCCGGACTGCATTTCGATTTTTCGAAGACGCATCTGTCGGTCGCGGCACTGACGGCGTTCGAAGGCCTTGCAGCGGCAACGCAACTTCCAGCCAGGCGTGACGCGCTGTTTGCTGGCCAGATCGTCAACAAAAGCGAAAACCGTGCGGCCGAACATACGGCCGAGCGCGGCGAAGGATCGCCCGAAAGCGTGGCGCGGGCACGGGCGCTCCATCAGCGGATGCGCGCGCTGATCGACGCGATCGAAAGCGACGCCTTGGGCCCGGTGCGCCACATCCTGCATATCGGGATCGGCGGCTCGGCGCTTGGTCCCGATCTTATTGTAGACGCGCTCGGGCGCGATGCCGACCGCTATGATGTCGCCATCGTGTCCAACGTCGATGGCGTCGCACTCGAAGAGGCATTTGCCCGTTTCGATCCGGCGGCAACGATTATCGCGATTGCGTCAAAAACATTCACGACGACCGAAACGATGCTCAATGCCGCTTCGGCGCTTCGCTGGATGGAAGAGGACGGGGTTGTCGATCCGCTCAGCCGCGTCATCGCGCTGACGGCGAAGCCGGACAAGGCGATTGAATGGGGTGTCGATGAAACCCGTGTGTTACCCTTCAACGAGGCGGTGGGCGGGCGTTATTCTTTATGGTCGTCGATCGGCTTTCCGGCGGCGCTCGCGCTGGGATGGGATGCGTTTGAGGAACTGCTCGAAGGTGCCGCAGCGATGGACCGGCATTTCCGCCTCGCGCCGATCGCCGAGAATGCCCCGGTGCTCGCGGCCTTTGTCGATCTTTATTACACGCAGGTGCGCAACTGCGAAACGCGCGCCGTGTTCGCCTATGATGAACGGCTGCGCCTGCTCCCCGCCTATCTCCAGCAGCTCGAAATGGAATCGAACGGAAAATCGGTGACCGCCGACGGCGCGCCGCTGGGGCGGCAAAGCGCCGCGGTCACCTGGGGCGGAGTGGGCACCGACGCGCAGCATGCCGTTTTCCAGCTTCTCCATCAGGGAACCCGGCTCGTCCCGCTGGAAATCGTTGCGAGTATCGAAGCGGGAGACGATCTCGACCCTTCGCATCATCGCGCGCTTCTGATCAATGCACTGGCGCAGGGAGCGGCGCTGATGGCCGGGCGCAGCGCCGACGATGGCGCGCGCTCCTATCCGGGGGATCGCCCTTCGACGACGATCCTGCTCGACCGTGTGGAGCCCCGCACGCTGGGTGCGCTGATCGCATTTTACGAACATCGCGTCTTTGCGAACGCGGCGATGCTCGGGATCAATCCGTTCGACCAGTTCGGCGTTGAACTGGGCAAGGACATGGCAAAACGCGCCGACGATCCGGCGATGCGGGAAAGCTTCGATCCCTCCACCCGTTCGCTGATGGCACGCGCAGGGCTGTAATCGGCAACGATACCCACAAGATAATGACTGGCTTTACTCGATTGATTGGGATGCGTGCATGAGTTTCGACTATGATCTTTTCGTTATCGGCGGTGGTTCGGGCGGTGTCCGGGCGGCACGCGTATCTGCGGCGTTCGGCGCGCGGGTCGCAATTGCCGAGGAACACCGGATCGGCGGCACCTGCGTAATCCGCGGCTGCGTGCCAAAAAAGCTGCTCGTCTACGGATCGCATTTTGCCGAAGATCTCGCCGATGCGCGGCGGTTCGGGTGGGACGTTCCAGCCTGCGATTTCGACTGGGCGGCGCTGCGCGATAACGTCCTCGCCGAGGTCGATCGACTTGAGGGTATTTACGGCGAGACGCTGGCGTCGCACAACGTCGATGTCATCCGCGAACGGGCAGTGCTGACCGGCCCCCAGTCCGTCAGGCTCGCCAGCGGGCGGGAGGTGCGCGCGGAAACCATCCTGATCGCCACGGGCGGCTGGCCGGTAGTTCCCGAATTTCCCGGCAGCGAACATGGCATCACCTCAAACGAGGTTTTCCACCTCGAAACAATGCCGAAACGGGTCGTCATCGCAGGGGGCGGCTATATCGCCAATGAGTTTGCCGGGATATTCAACAGCTTCGGGGCGAAAGTTACAATCGTCAATCGCGGCGACACGATCCTGCGTGGCTATGATGCCCAGATCAGGGACAGGCTGCTTCAGATTTCGATGATCAAGGGCATAGACTTCAAGTTCAACGCGCCGTTCGAAAGCATCGAAAAGGACGCGGATGGCAAGCTGTCGGTCAGGCTTGGCGGCAACGATCCGATCGTCGCGGATATCGTCCTGTTCGCCACTGGCCGCGCACCGAACGTCAAGGGGCTCGGGCTCGACGCGGCGGGCGTCGAACTGAACGATCGGGGGGCAATCAGGGTCGATGATGACAACCGGTCATCGGTCCCCTCCATCTATGCCGTCGGCGACGTGACCGATCGCATCCAGCTGACGCCCGTTGCCATCCGCGAGGGGCACGCTTTTGCCAATACGGTGTTCGGCAACCAGCCGACGCGCGTGGATTATGCCAATGTGCCCAGCGCCGTCTTCAGCCATCCGCCCATCGCGGCGGTTGGCATGACCGAGAGCGATGCGCGTAACAAGCTCGGCACGATAAAGACTTACACGTCAGACTTCAGGCCGATGAAGAACGTACTGGCCGGCCGCAACGAGCGCGCGCTTTACAAGATGGTCGTCGATGCATCGAACGATGTCGTCGTGGGGCTCCACATGATCGGGCCCGACAGTGCCGAAATCCTGCAGGCGGCAGCGGTTGCCGTAAAAGCCGGGCTGACCAAGGCCCAGTTCGACGATACCGTCGCCCTACACCCGACGATGTCCGAAGAGCTGGTGCTGCTTAAATGAGCGCCAGCCGTGACAGTGCCTCGTCGATCGTCGCGTCCGACTTGGCATGGCAGAAACGGACGATGTTCCTGACCGGATCGCGCGGATAAAAGGCAGAAACGGGTATGGCGGCAACCCCCGCCACCTCGAGCATGTGGTCACAGAAAGCCACATCGTCCCTGGCGATGCCCGATGCGGCAAGATCGACGTTGACAAACCAGGTCGATGCGCAAGGCAGGGTCTTGAGGCCGATTGCGTCGAACCCTTTGACAAGCCGGTCGCGCGATCGCTGATAGCCGGCGCGCATGTCGGCGAAATAGCTGTCGTCTTTGGCCATGCCATAGGCAACCGCCGCCTGCAGGTTGGGCGGCGTCGTGAAGGTCAGGAACTGATGGGCCTTGGCAATCACCCCGGCCAGCGCGGGCGCAGCGCTGATCCAGCCGACTTTCCAGCCCGTGAGCGAGAAGATCTTGCCGGCCGATCCGATCTTCACCGTCCGCCCGCGCATGCCCGGCACGGTCATCGGTGAGACGTGGCGCATGCCGTCAAACACCAGATGTTCCCACACTTCGTCGGCGATGAGGATGGCGTCGCAGGCGGTGCAGTAATCGGCGAGGATTGCAAGCTCGTCCGCGTTCATCACGCTGCCGGTCGGGTTGAGCGGCGTGTTCACGATCACGAACCGCGCCGGCCCCGCGGCGTCGATCTGCGCGCGCGTGATGCGCCAGTCGGGCGGCGTCAGCCCGACAAGCTTCGCTACCCCGCCCGCGCGTTCGACGAGCGGCAGATAGGCATCGTATAACGGCGGGAACATCAACACCGTGTCACCCGGGGTGACCAGCGCCAGGATCGTCGCGGCCAGTGCCTCGGTCGCGCCCGACGTCACGATCACTTCGGACGGATCGAGATCGAGCCCCTGATGATGGCAGTAATGGGCAGCAACCGCCTCGCGCAGAGCCGCCAGTCCGGTCATCGGCGGATATTGATTGTCACCGTCGAGCAGGGCCTTGGCCGCGGCTTCCAGAACATCGGCGGGGCCGCGCGCATCGGGGAACCCCTGCCCCAGATTGATCGCGCCCGTTTCGCGGGCACGGCGTGAAATCGCCTCGAAGATTGTCGTGCCGATTTGGGCGAAAACCGGGTTCATCGCCACCGCGTCCCGGGCCTGGTGGAGCTGAGCGGGATCGAACCGCTGACCTCGTCATTGCGAACGACGCGCTCTCCCAACTGAGCTACAGCCCCACGCCCGGCGCGCGACGGCACAGCCCGTCGCGACGAAGTCGGCTCCAATAGCGGGCCGATTCTGCCGACGCAACCGGCTATCGCGCGCCAAAGGTATCGCATCGCGCGGGATCGCCCGACTGCAGGCCGCGCTGCAGCCAAAGCTGTCGTTGCGCCGATGATCCATGGGTGAAGCTTTCGGGCACCGGGCGCTGTCCGGCGGAACGCTGCAGCGTATCGTCGCCGATCGCCTGGGCGGCATTCATTCCTTCCTCCACATCGCCGCTTTCAACTACTTGCTGGCCGCCCGTGGTGCGCGCGCGCGCCGCCCATACCCCGGCATAGCAATCCGCCTGCAATTCCATGGCGACCTGCAGCGCATTGCCCTCCGCCGTCGTGGCGCGCGCCTGCGCCGCACGAATCCGGTCATCGAGCCCGAGCAGGTTTTGAATGTGATGCCCCACTTCGTGTGCGATGACATAGCCGATGGGGAAATCGCCGGTGACGCCCATCCGCGTCTCCATCTCGTCGAAAAATGCGGTGTCGAGATAGATTTTGCGATCGGTCGGGCAGTAGAACGGCCCCATCGCCGATTGCGCGGCGCCGCAGCCCGACTGGCCGTTTCGATCGTAGAAAACGAGTGTCGTCGGCGAATAGGTTCTGCCCTCCTTTGCGAAGATATCGCCCCAGACGGTTTCGGTCGTCCCGAGCACGCGACGCGAAATCGGCTGCAGATTGTTCGATGGCTGAAAGCCCGATTGCGCGACCGGTGCACCGCCGCCCCCCGTCAGCAGCCCACCGCTGCCGAGGCCGCCGCCGAAGACGAGCAGGACAAGCCCGAGGACAAGCACGCCGGTGCAGCCGAAACGGCTGAACACGAATGGAAACAACATGCCGACAAGCCCGAGCCCCCCGCCTCCGAACCCGGCACCTGAATGACCCGTCTGCACTTCATAGTTCGAGCTTTCGTCCTGATCGTCGAGGCGCATTGCATGATCCTGTGTGGCTGGGTCCGTTTTAAAGCAGCGGAGGGCTTCGACAAGCGCCCCGGCAATGGGTATGAACGACGCCATGGCCGATGCCGATCCAAAACGCCGATCAGGCGCGGCTGCTTGGGCTTGCAGATTATCAATTTACGGCACGCTGTTCGCACCTTGACGACGGCCATCTGCTCGACGCCGTGCAGGAGATCGTCGGATGATGGTTTGATAGGATTTATGAAGGCGGCTTACCACGACCTTTCGGTCATTTGAGCGTTGAAGCAGGCAAGCTGAAAGCCGTCGTTCGCCTGTCTAAAGCCCAGATCGATTATTTTGCTGCTACGAATGACCGCAGTGCGGCTTGGCCCTCAAGGCTGCCTAATGCTGTGCCGTGACCGCCCGGCGTAGATTGGAAAGTAACCTTGGCACCTTGGTTCGACAATTGGTTGCCAAAACTGCGCATGCGTTTTTGCCGGATAGTTTTATCGTCGACGCCGGATAACAGCAGAATAGGAGCTTTCGCAGCAAGCACATAGCCAAAATAGTCAAACAGTTTAAGATCCTGAGAGACCTTGAACTTCACAAAAGGCTTCGCGACGCCTGGCAAAAAATCGCGCCCAATTTTTTCATAGTCCGACGCGCTACCTTCTATGATAAGTCCGGTAAAACCGCCTTTACGCGCCATTGCCGCGGCCATGGCGCCACCGAACGAAAAGCCATAGGCAAAGCTGGGCCCATTGCCCAGCCAACCCAATGTCTTGAACTGCTCGACCAGTTGCGGGCCTACCGCAATAACAGCGGGAATAGTCGCGGGGATCGTCGTGCCGCCACGTCCCGGATAGTCATAGAGGATAATATCAGCACCGGATGCTGCTACGAGGTTTGCGACGACCTTGCTTGTCCCAGAGGAATCAACGAATCCGCCGTTACCCGCGCTGTAGACGATTGTTGTATTGCTACGCGGGTTGTCGAGGAAAACTGCTCGTACGGACCCGAGTTGAGGTATCTCGATCATTCTGTTCGATGCGATATAGCCCACAGGCGCAGACAGCTTGATATCCGGAGCCTGCAGCTTTGCGCTTGGGAAAAAACTGGACTGATCAATCGTTGCCGTGCACCCAGAAAGCACGCTACCGAGCAGGGCAACTAACATCGGTGTATTTTCGGCTTTCATTAATTCCCCCTAGCAGCCCGAGTTCGACCATACTGGCGTTGCGATGCCTAGCAAATTGCTGGTCGGCGCAATATCGATATAAACGCCCGCAGCCTACAAAGGATTTTTTGATGATGCGTCCACTCTTTTCCGCGCTGACGCTGGGTGCCGCGCTCCTTGCCTCGACATCGGCATTCGCGGTCGGCCGTCTGCCGACCGGAGTCACGCCGACGGCCTATGACCTCAATGTCGATCCCGATGCCCAGAAGCTGGTCTTTTCGGGCAGTGGCACGGTCACGGTTGAGGTGGCCAAGCCCACGAAGACGATAACGGTGAACGCGGTTGACCTCGCGATTTCCAACGTCTCCGTCGATGGCCGCGCGGGGACTGTCGCTATCGACACTGCGGCGCAGACGGCAACATTTACCTTTGCCGCGCCCGTTACCGCCGGGCGTCACACCCTCTCGATGCGCTGGACGGGCAAGATCAACCAATCCGCGACCGGCCTTTTCGCGACCGATTATGACGGGGCGAATGGCGCAAAGGCGCGGATGCTCTTCACCCAGTTCGAAGCGCCCGACGCGCGCCGCTTCGCGCCGATGTGGGACGAGCCGGGGATCAAGGCGACGTTCAGGCTGAGCGCCGCCGCGCCCGCCGGTCAGACGGCGTTTTCCAACATGCCCGTCACGGGCAAGACGGCAGGCGCGAACGGCAAGACCGTCTTCCACTTCGCGCAGACGCCCAAAATGTCGAGCTACCTGCTTTTCCTCGGCATGGGCGATATCGAACGCAAGACGCTGATGGCCGGCAAGACCGAGATCGGCGTGATCACGCGCCGCGGCGTCGTGGATCAGGGCGATTACGCACTTGCCAGCGCCAAGCGCATTCTTGCCTATTATAACGACTATTTCGGAACGCCCTACCCGCTTCCCAAGCTCGACATGATCGCCATGCCCGGCTCGAGCCAGTTCTTTGGCGCCATGGAGAATTGGGGGGCGATCACCTATTTCGAACGGATCATCCTCGTCGATCCGCGGCTTGCGACCGAGGGGCAGAGGCAGGACATTTTCAACGTTGTCGCGCATGAAATGGCGCACCAGTGGTTCGGCGATCTCGTCACCATGGCATGGTGGGACGATCTCTGGCTGAACGAAGGCTTTGCCTCGTGGATGGCATCGAAGACATCGGACGCGCTCAATCCGGAATGGGGGGCGCTCACCCAGTCGGTCGCGTTCGACCGGCAGAGTGCTATCGTCCGCGATGCTCGCGTGTCGACCCACCCGATCATCCAGCCCGTAGAGACGCCGGACCAGATCAGCCAGGCGTTCGATGATATCACCTATCGCAAGGGCGAAGCAGTGATCCGCATGCTCGAAGGCGCGGTGGGGGCCGATGCTTTCCGCGCCGGCGTGCGGAGCTACATGGCGAAATATCAATATGGCAACACGGTAACCGATCAGCTCTGGGCCGAAGTCTCGACGGCTGCGGGCCGACCGGTAAAGCCGATGATGGACAGCTTCACGCGCCAGGGCGGCGTGCCGCTCATCCGCGTTTCCGAACCCGTCTGCAAGGACGGGGGCACGACGCTTTCACTGACGCAGGACCGTTTCGGCCTCGACGCCCCGTCGAAAACGCCGCAGACATGGATCGTTCCCGTGCGCGTCGGCCCCATCACGGGCGATACGTCTTCGCTGGTGACGGTGACAGGCACGACGCCGACGGCGGCGACACTGTCGGGCTGTGGCCCGGCGCTCATCAACAAGGGGCAGAGCGCCTATTTCCGCACGCTCTATTCGCCAGCGCATCAGGAAGCGCTGCGAAGCTCTTTCACGAGCCTGTCGCCCACCGATCAGGTCGGCTTCGTCGCCGATACGCTTACGCTCGCCAATGGCGATTACCAGCCGATCGAGCGCTATCTGGCGCTGATCGACGATATTCCGGTCAGCGCATCGCCGATCGTCTGGGATCTTGTCGCCAGCCATCTGCGCACGATCGATATCATGATGAAAGGCGCGCCCGAGCAGGACGCATTTCGCGCCCGCGCACGCGCCGTCCTCCTGCCGCAGTTTGCGCGCCTCGGCTGGGTGGCCAGGGCGGGGGAGACGTCGGCCGAAACGCAGCTCCGCGATCAGGTGCTCGCCGTCCTCGGCACCCTTGGCGAACCTTCGCTCGAAGCCGACGCGACGCGCTACGCGATGCAGAGCTTCGACACGCCTGACGCCGTTCCCGGGCCGATCCGCCTTGCGTCGCTCGGCATCTTTTCCGCCTCGGCCGATGCCGCGCGGTGGGAGATGCTTCACGAGCGCGCACGCGCGGAAAAAAGTCCGCCTGCAAAGCTGGTCCTCTATCAATATCTGGGATCGGTCCGCGATCCGGCACTGGCGACGAAAGCGCTCGATCTGACACTGACGGACGAAATTCCCGTGCCGATGCGCGGCAATGTCGTCGCCGCGGTTGCGGGGGAGCATCCAGCGATGGCGTTCGACTGGGCGGTGGCCCATGCCGATCAGGTCAACGCCTTTCTTGAATCGTCAACACGGTCGCAGTTCATCGTGCAGCTGGCGTCAAGCTCGGGCGATCCGGCGATGGCAGCGAAAGTAACGGCGTGGGCGGAAAAAAACCTGGCCGCGGGATCGCGTCAGCCAGCGGCACAGGTCGTCAGCTCGATCACTTATCGAGCCAGCCTCCGGGCGCGGCAGGCGGAGGCGCTCGGCAGGTGGGGGGCGGCACGCTGATGTTCCTCAAAGGAAGAACGGCGCTGGTTACCGGATCGACATCGGGCATCGGCCTTGCCTATGCACAGGCGCTGGCCGCCGAGGGCGCGAACGTGATGATCAACGGCTTTGGCGACGCCGCCGAAATCGAAGCCGAACGCCTGGCGCTCGAGGCGCTGTCCAGTGGCAGGGCTGCCTATTCCGACGCGGATATGACGAAGCCCCAGTCAATCGCGGCGATGGTGAAGCGCTGTGCCGACGAGCTGGGCGGGCCGGACATCGTCATCAACAATGCGGGAATCCAGTTTGTTTCGCCGGTCGAGGATTTTCCCGATGAAAAGTGGGACGCGATCATCGCGATCAACCTTTCATCGGCGTTCCATGTGATCAAGGCGGCGATTCCGGCGATGAAGGCAAAAGGCTGGGGCCGGATCATCAGCACCGCCTCTGCGCACTCGACCGTCGCAAGCCCCGACAAATCCGCCTATGTCGCCGCCAAGCATGGGCTGGCCGGCCTGACGAAGACCGTGGCGCTCGAAGTCGCGACCCATGGAATCACCGTGAACTGCATTTCACCCGGTTATGTCTGGACCCCGCTCGTCGAAAAACAGATTCCCGATACCATGAAGGCGCGCGGGATGACGCGGAAGCAAGTGATGAATGACGTTCTTCTTGACGCTCAGCCGACCAAGGAGTTCGTGACCGTCGAGCAGGTGGCCGGGCTCACGCTGTTTCTCTGTCGTGACGAGGCGGCCGCGATCACGGGAGCAAACCTGGCGATCGATGGCGGGTGGACGGCCGCCTAGCGTAATGGCCAGACCCGTCTCATGAAGGTGCTCGCGATCATTTCATGTCTGGCGCTTGCCGGCTGCACAAGCGTGGGACCGTTGCGACCTGGCGCTGCCGACTGGAAGCGGGTCGTGACCCCTGCCGACATGCAGCGACTGCGCGACTGGCGCGGGGCGTTTGTCAAGGCACTCAGCGAGGCGCGTGCGAGCGGCAATGGCGAGGCGGTTTTGCGCGAGGGTCCGTTGCTCGAACCGGATGCCACCCTCGATACGGTATCTCTGGAGGCAGGCGACTATCGCTGCCGCGTGATCAAGCTCGGTTCTGCCAGTCCCGGATCACTCGCCTATGTCAGCTATCCGGCATTCGGATGCCGGGTAACCCGGGAAGGGACTATCGCACGCTTTTCAAAACTTGGTGGCTCCCAGCGCCCCACAGGTTCGCTGTTCGACGACGGACCCGCGCGCACGATATTCCTCGGCACGCTGATGCTCGGCGATGAAACGCGTCCGTTTGACTATGGCACTGATCAGTCGCGCGATATGGCGGGGGCAGTCCAGCGCATCGGCGAGCGGCGGTGGCGCATCATCCTGCCCTATCCGCACTTTGAATCGCTGATGGACGTGATCGAGCTGGTCCCCGCGGAGCAAGGCTCCCGAGTTGGCTAACGTTGCGAAAGCCGCGCCAATGTGGCTTCGAGGTCGGCCAGCACATAAGGTTTGGCCAGCACGGGCGCATCGCCATGGCCCGCATCGACCCCGCTCGGACCATAGCCGGTGGTGAACAGATAGGGCATCCCGATCTGGCGAACACGATCCGCCACGATCATCGACCGTTCCCCATTCAGGTTTACGTCAAGCATGGCAACGTCGAAGCTGCCGCCGTCGAGCACGGCAAGTGCCTCGTTTACCGATGAGGCAACCGTTACGGCCGAACAACCAATCGATTCGAGCATGTCCTCCGCCATCATCGCGATGAGCGCTTCGTCTTCCACGAGCAATATGCGCAGTCCCTTGGCGGTGCTCATGGCAACACCGGCCCGTCGATCGTGCACACGACGCCAGTCGGCACGAAATCGATATTGACGACGCCGCCAAGATCGCTCGCAAGCACCCGCTCGATCATCCGCACGCCGAAGCCGCGCCGGGATGGCGGTGCCACCGAAGGCCCTCCGGTTTCGCGCCAGATGAGGCGAAAACGATCGCCAGGCTGTCCGCTCCATTCGGTTGTCGCCCGACCGCTGGCGACTGACAGCGCGCCGTATTTGACGGCATTGGTGGTCAATTCATGAAGGGCCATAACCAACGCCACAGCCGATTTTGGCGAAACGAGCAAGTGTGGTCCAGCCGCATCCACACGTTCGGCAGCATGGGCCGTGGCACCGCGGACAAGCTCGGCGATCGTCACACCTTCCCACTGGTCACGCGTAAGCAGATCATGCGCAACGGCCAGAGCGGACAGGCGTGCAAGGAAGTCTGTTGCGGCCGTCTCCGGCTTTTGACCTGCGCGAAAGCTCTGATGCGCAAGACCCTGGACGAGCGATAGCGTATTCTTCACTCTATGGTTGAGCTCGTGGATCAGCAGTTCGCGACGCTCGTCGAATGCACGCCGTTCGGTCACGTCGCGCGAAATTGACAGCAAACCGACCGGCTGGTCGTCGAGATTGCGGATCAGCGTCGAATTATTTTCCCATAGCATCGAACGCCCATTGGGCGCGTACACTGTAATTTCATGGCGGGTATTGCCGCCATTGTCGATCTTGCGCTGGAGCATGGCAGTCGTCTGCGCAAAACCATCGGCACTGACGAAATTGGCGATCGTCTGCCCGATGATCGCTTCGCGCTCTATCCCGAGGGCGCGCGCGGTGGCGGCGTTGCAATCGGTAATCCGCTGCGCAATGTCTGCCGTGAAGATGATATCTTCGGCTTGCTCGAAAACAAGGCGATAGCGCTGCTCGCGATCCCGCAGCGCGATGTCGGTGCGCAGGCGGATGAGTGCTGCCCACAGGCGGCGCGTCGCAGCCTCGGCAAGGAGAACCTCGAACGGTGTCCAGCGCCTTACTTCGGAATCCTGCACGAAGATGCCACCGGCATAGCGCCCGCGGTCGATGATCGGCACGACGAGGCCCGCACGCAGGTTCATGGCGCTGTAGCGGGCTCGCGTGGCATCCTCGCTTATGCGCGGATCGCTTTGCGCATCGTCGATGATGGCCGTTTCACCCCGCTTCAGCATTTCCGATATGTCGCCAAATGAGCCGAGCGGGAAGGTTCCGCGGATGTCGGGCATGGTAGCGTCAGCCCAGACGTGCTTGATCTCGATGCTTTCATCCACGACTTCGCCAAAGCCCGCACGTCCTGCGCCAAGTTGCTTGGCGATCAGGCCAAGCGACAGTTGCATCACTTCTTCGACCGAGCTTGCCTTCGCCAGCGCATTGTCGAGCTCGACGATCAGCCGGTCCCGCCGCTTTGAAAACACCTCGTCGGTCACTTCGCGCGCGGCGCAAAGAATGCCGCCCACAGCGCCGTCATGGAATACCGGCCAGAAGGTCAGGTTCCAGTAGATTTCACGCGTGCGGTTGCCATCGGGCTCGGTAAACGGAGCTTCGAGCCGGGTTATGCTGCGGCGCGATCGCAGAACCTCCTCGAATTGGGTCTTGATGAGCGGCCACCAATCTGCCCACACATCGGCCGCGCGATCGCCCAGAGCGATGGCCCGATTGCCAAAGCCGGGCAACGCCGCGTCGTTGAAAATCACGTAATGGTCAGCACCCCAGTAAAGCGTCATCGCAACGTCGGAGGCGAGCAGAAGTTCAACTGCCGATTCAAGCGCGGCGGGCCAATTCTCGCGCCTGCCAAGAGGATGCCTGATCCACTGAAAGTCAGCGATACGACCGGGCATCGTCAAATTCTGCAGAGTCGGCAACTGCACATCAGCAAACGGCACTTAGGACGTGACCCCTTGATCCATCGATACCGCCCCGGGGCACTTTGTGCCGGATGAATACGTAGTTTGCAAGAAGCGAAACGCCCGCGAGGTTTGCTCGCGGGCGCCTTCCTCCCCAGGAAGTCGGTAAGCCGATAAGCTGTGTAACGTCATGACATGCGGCCTGGCTCTCGCTCAATTCGAACAACGCCGACAGCGCGGGGCGGCGGCTCAGCCGAACTGGTTCATCGTATTGTGAACGCCACCGGCCTTGAGCGCCGCTTCGCCAGCGAAATATTCCTTGTGATCGTCGCCGATATCCGAGCCCGACATGTTCTGATGCTTCACGCACGCCAGCCCCTGGCGTATTTCCCTGCGCTGAACACCCGCCACATAGCCGAGCATCCCCATATCGCCGAAGTAATCCTTCGCCAGATTGTCGGTCGATAGTGCGGCGGTATGATACGTCGGCAGCGTTATCAGGTGATGGAAGATATTCGCGCGCTTCGCACCATCGCTCTGGAATGTACGGATACGCTTGTCGGCCTGAACGCCCAGTTCTGTTTCGTCATACGCCTCGTCCATGAGCCGGGCGCGGTCATATGCCGAAACGTCGAGACCTTCGGCCTTCATCGCATCATAGACCTGCTGGCGGAAATTCAGCGTCCAGTTGAAACTGGGTGAATTGTTATAGACGAGTTTGGCGTTCGGCACCACCGCGCGGATCCGGTCCATCATCCCGGCGATCTGCTCGATATGTGGTTTCTCGGTCTCGATCCAGATCAGGTCAGCGCCGTTTTGGAGCGAGGTGATGCTGTCGAGCACGCAGCGATCTTCACCGCTCCCCGCCCGGAACTGGAACAGGCCCGACGGGAGGCGGTTCGGCCGCATGAGTTTGCCGTCGCGATTGAGGATGACGTCGCCATTGCGCGCGGTTGACGGGTCGATCTCCTCGCAATCGAGAAACGCGTTATACTGGTCGCCGATATCGCCCGCCTGGTCCGATACGGCGATCTGCTTCGTCAGCCCCGCGCCAAGTGAATCGGTGCGCGTGACGATGACGCCGTCATCCACGCCGAGTTCGAGAAAGGCATAGCGGCAGGCGCGGACCTTGGCGAGAAAATCGTCATGCGGCACGGTGACCTTGCCGTCCTGATGGCCGCACTGTTTTTCGTCGCTCACCTGATTTTCGATCTGAAGCGCACATGCACCGGCCTCGATCATCTTTTTCGCCAGCAGATACGTTGCCTCGGCGTTGCCGAATCCGGCATCGATATCGGCAATGATCGGCACGACATGCGTCTGAAAACCGTCGATCGCAACGAGCGCCTGTTCTTCCGCCGCGGCATCCTCCCCTGCCCGGGCCGCGTCGAGCGCCTTGAACAGGATCTGCAGTTCACGCGCATCGGCCTGGCGGAGGAACGTGTAGATTTCCGCGATCAGCGCCGGAACACTCGTCTTTTCGTGCATGGACTGATCGGGAAGGGGACCGAATTCGGAACGCAGCGCCGCAATCATCCAGCCCGAAAGATAGAGATAGCGGCGGTCCGTACCACCGAAATGCTTCTTGATCGCGATCATCTTCTGCTGCGCGATGAAACCGTGCCAGCAACCGAGCGACTGGGTATAGGCTGAAGGATCGGCATCGAATGCGGCCATGTCTGCACGCATGATGCCCGCCGTATAGCGAGCGATGTCGAGCCCGCTGCGGAAGCGGTTCTGAAGCCGCATCCGCGCGGCATGCTCAGGATCGATGCCGTCCCATGTGGCGTGGCCCGTAATGAGGGTCGTCAGATTAGAAGCTGTGGCGGCGTAAGTCATCAAGAGCCCTAACACGAGAGGAATTCATCAATATTACAGTGTATACGGCACATCGAGTTTGATATTGCGCGCTAACCGGACCGATTATGGTCATCAGGTCGTAATGGCCCCCGATCGGCTTGTAATGTTGTAACTCTTGTGACACATTTGCCGGATGTCCGAGAGCAAATTCTTTGCGGGCCCGGCCATCCGCCGGTTGAGACGGGCGCGTGGATTGACGCAGGCCGCGATGGCCGATGCGCTCGGGATTTCACCAAGTTATCTGACGCTCGTCGAAGGAAACCAGCGCCCGCTGACCGCCACTTTGCTGCTGCGGCTGGGCGACGCCTTCGATGTCGATCCGCGGCAACTGGCAGCGGTAGAGCCCGGTGGCGGGATCGAGGCGCTGCGTCGGCGGCTTGCCGATACGCTGTTTGCCGATCTGGGGATCGATCGCGCGCGAATCGATGACTGGCTGGCCGCCGCCCCCGAAACCGCCGATGCCTTTGCCCGGGCTTATGACCGCAGCAGTTCGGATCAGCCCACCATCGCCGATGCGATTACCCCGGTCCGCCGCGAGATCGAGCGTTGGCGAAACCATTATCCCGATCTCGAGGCGCTCGCTGAAACCGTCTCCGATGAACTGCGGCTGGGATCGGGCGACCTTTACAGCGCGATCGCCGCGCGGCTCCGCACCAAGCACCAGCTGTCGATCCGCATCCTGCCCGTCGATGTGTTGCCCGCGACGCTGCGGCGGCTCGATCTGCACGCGCGCCAGCTTCAGCTGAGCGAGTTGCTCGATCCCGCGAGCCGGACCTTTGCCGCTGCCGTCCAGCTCGCTCAGATCGAAGCAAAGGACGAAATCGAGGCCCTGGTGAAAGGTGGCGCGTTTGCCGCGCATGGATCCGATCGGGTATCGGAGCGACTGTTTCGCCGACACCTCCATTCGCAGTTCGCAGCCGCGCTGATGATGCCCTACGACCGGTTCCTGCGCGCGTGCGAAGCGACCGGCTATGATATCGAGCTGCTGCAGAGGCGCTTCGGCGCAGGTTTCGAACAGGTCGCGCACCGGCTGACGACCCTGAGCCGCACCGGCAGTCGCGGTCTCCCCTTTTTCATGCTGCGCATCGATCGCGCGGGCCAGGTTTCGAAACGCTATGCCGGGGCGAGCGCGTCGCCGCTGGCCGAGGCGGAAGGCCGCTGCCCGCTGTGGGATTTGCACGCCGCCTTCGATCGGCCGGGACGACTCGTCCGCCAACTCGTCGAACTTGAGGACGGCAGCCGCTGGTTTACACAGGCAAGAACCGTTTCGCCGCAGGGCGGGCGGATCGGGCAGATCCGGGCGCAGTTTGCGATCGGTCTCGGCGTCGATGCCAGACTTGCCGAGCCGCTTGCCGTTGCGCAGGGAATCGATCTTCGCGGCAGCGCAATGCCGATCGGGCTAGGCTGCCGTCACTGTTCCCGGCCAGACTGTCCGCAGCGTGCCGCACCGCCGGTCGCACGGGTGCTGACCTTCAACGAGCGCGAACGCGGGCTGAGCCCGTTCACCTTCGTGGCTGACTGAGCAGTGATGCCGCCGGACCCTTCCGCGCACGGACTTTAGTCCGTAACATATGGCCGATGTACAGCATTGATCACTTCATCGACGGCACACGCAGCGTGGCCAGCGGCACACATGCGAACGACATTTTCAATCCGTCCACCGGTGAGGTGCAGGGCCGCCTGACGCTCGGGACTGCGGCGGATGTCGATCAGGCCGTCGCGTCTGCACTGGCCGCGCAACCCGGCTGGGCCGCACAGAATCCACAGCGCCGTGCGCGCGTGATGTTTCGGTTCAAGACGCTGATCGAGGACAATATCGACGAGCTGGCCCACCTGCTTTCGAGCGAGCACGGCAAGATCGTCGCCGATTCGCGCGGCGATATTCAACGCGGCCTCGAGGTGGTCGAATATGTCTGCGGCGTGCCCCAGCTTTTGAAGGGGGATTATACCCAGGGAGCAGGACCGGGAATCGACGTGTATTCGATGCGCCAGCCGCTGGGCATCGCGGCGGGAATAACGCCGTTCAATTTTCCTGCGATGATCCCGCTGTGGATGTGCGCACCCGCCATCGCTGCGGGAAACGCCTTCATCCTCAAGCCATCCGAACGCGACCCCTCCGTCGCCATGCGCCTTGCCGAACTGGCGATCGAGGCCGGAATGCCAAAGGGCATCCTGAACGTCGTCCACGGTGACAAGACCGTCGTCGATGCGATCCTCGATCATGCTGACATCAAGGCCGTGAGCTTCGTCGGATCGACCGACATCGCGCATTACGTCTATTCACGCGGTGCAGCGGCGGGCAAGCGGATGCAGTGCATGGGCGGCGCGAAGAATCACGGGATCGTCATGCCCGATGCCGATCTGGACGCGGCCGTTGCCGACATCATCGGCGCAGCCTATGGATCGGCGGGGGAACGCTGCATGGCGCTGCCCGTCGTCGTGCCCGTTGGCGATGACACCGCAGATATCCTGCGCGGCAAACTCGAGACCGCGATCGCGAGCCTTCGCATCGGCATCGCGACCGATCCCGATGCGCATTATGGCCCGGTCATCTCGGCGCAGCACAAGGCACGGATCGAAAGCTATATCGATCTGGCCGCGCGCGAGGGCGCTGAACTCGTCGTCGACGGGCGTGGATTTGTACTGCAGGGCTATGCGAACGGTTTTTTCCTGGGGCCAACGCTGATCGATCGCGTGACGACGGGAATGCGCAGCTATCAGGAAGAGATTTTCGGCCCCGTCCTCCAGATCCTGCGCGTCGATACGCTCGAGCAGGCGATCGCGGCGGCGTCTGACCATCCCTATGGCAACGGGACGGCGATCTTCACGCGCAACGGCAATGCCGCGCGCGAATTTGCCGCGAGGGTCAATGTCGGCATGGTCGGCATCAACGTTCCGATCCCGGTCCCCGTTGCCTACCACAGCTTTGGCGGGTGGAAGAAATCGGCGTTCGGCGATCTCAACCAATATGGCACCGATGCAATCCGCTTTTACACCCGCACCAAGACGGTCACGCAGCGCTGGCCCGATGGGATCGAGGCGGGATCGAGCTTCATTATCCCGACGATGAAATAGCCGCCCATCGCGCCAGCATCGCCGCGCCGTCTTCTGCCGGTCGCAAACGGCCCGGGGTGCGCGAAAAGCGCGGGGCTGGCGCGGCCTGCATCAGGCCGTCATGCTCGACATAGGTAGCGCGCGCGCGGTTGTGCGGATGTCTCAACGCCTCGGCCAGTGGCAGAACGGGTGCGACACAGGCGTCAGACCCTTCAAACCGGTCAAGCCAGTATTCGCGGGGCTCGCGGGCAAGAATGGAGGCGATCGCCGCGCTGGTCGCGGGCCAGTCGGCGGGATTCTGAGTCAGTACTTCCGCCGTGCCAAGCCGCTGGACGAACATGGCCCAGAACTGCGGTTCGATCGCGCCGACCGCAAGCTCCAGCCCGTCCGCGCACAGATAGCAACGATAGAAAGGCGCAGCCCCGCCGAGCATGTTTCGCGACCGATCGAGCGAGATCGCGCCCGATGGCGCCAGCCCGGCGAACATCGTCATCAGCGAACTGACGCCGTCGATGATCGCGGCATCGACGATCTGCCCCCTGCCCGATCGCCCGCGCTCGAAAAGCGCCGCGAGAATGCCGAATGCGAGCAGCATTGATCCGCCGCCGAAATCCCCGACAAGGTTGAGCGGTGGCACCGCCGGCTCCCCCGGAACCCCGATCGCGGCTAGCGCCCCGGTGAGCGCGATATAGGTGATGTCATGCCCGGCCGTTGCCGCGAGCGGGCCATCCTGCCCCCAGCCTGTCATGCGGCCGTAGACCAGGCGCGGATTTGCCTCGAGCAGCACGTCTGGGCCGAGCCCGAGCCGTTCCATCACGCCGGGGCGCATCCCTTCGATCATCACATCGGCATGGCGGCAGGCATCGAACGCCGCTGCCCTGCCCTCTGCCGTGCGGAGATCGAGCGTCAGGCATCCGCGCCCGCGATCGACGACGGGGTTGGCAATGCCGTTGCCGCCCGGCCGCGCGATGCGCAAAACGTCCGCGCCGAGATCGGCGAACAGCATCGCGCAATGCGGCCCCGGCCCGATACTCGCGAACTCGACGAGTCTCAGGCCCGCGAGCGGCCCGCTCATGCCAGTTCGATCGCCATCGCCGTTGCCTCGCCGCCGCCGATGCACAGGCTAGCGACGCCGCGTTTCAGCCCGCGGTTCTGCAGCGCCGCGATCAGCGTTGCGATGATCCGCGCGCCCGATGCGCCGATCGGATGGCCAAGCGCTGTCGCCCCGCCATTCACGTTCAGTTTTTTGGCAGGAATACCAAGCTCCTGCGCGGCGATCATGGCAACAACCGCGAAGGCTTCGTTGACTTCGAAAAGATCGACGTCATCGATGCCCCACCCTGTCCTTTCAAGCAATTTGCGGATCGCGGGCACCGGCGCGGTGGTGAACTTTGCCGGTTCGTGCGCGTGCGCCGATACCGCGATGACGCGCGCGACCGGCACCGCACCCATCGCCTTGGCGGCGCTTTCAGACGCCATGACGAGTGCCGCCGCGCCATCCGATATCGATGACGAATTGGCCGCCGTCACCGTACCGTCCTTGACGAAAGCCGGCTTGAGCCCCGCGATCTTGTCAGGGCGCGCCTTGCCCGGCTGCTCGTCGGTCTCCACCCATGTGGCACCGCCGCGACCCGGCACCGAAACCCCCACGATTTCGCGCGCGAACGCGCCGCCGGTGATGGCATCATTGGCGCGCGTCAGCGATCGGATCGCATAGTCATCCTGCGCGGCGCGGGTCAGCTGAAAGTCGCGGGCAGCATCCTCGGCGAAAACGCCCATCGCCTTGCCGGGCTCATAGGCATCCTCGAGCCCGTCCATCATCATCGTATCGATCACCACCCCGTGCCCGATCCGTGCGCCGCCCCGGTGCTTGGGGAGCGCATAGGGCGCATTGCTCATGCTTTCCATGCCACCCGCGACGATCAGTGTGGCGGTGCCCGCCGCAATCGCCTCATGCGCCATGATCGCCGCCTGCATTCCCGAACCGCACATCTTGTTGACCGTCGTTGCTTCTACCGATTGGGGAAGCCCGGCGGCGAGCGCGACCTGACGCGCGGGTGCCTGGCCGAGCCCCGCCGGAAGCACGCAGCCCATATAGATGCGATCGATCCTGTCGCCGTCGATCCCGGCTCGTGCCACGGCCTCGCGCACGGCCGCCGCGCCGAGATCGGTCGCCTTGAGGCCCGCCAGCGCGCCCTGAAAACCACCCATCGGCGTTCGCGCATAGCTTAGGATAACAGTGGCATCGGTCATGGTCATGTTCCCGGCCAGAAAAGCGGCGGCCCTTTGCGGTCAGGCAAACCGTTGCTGGAATCGATAGCAGCGCGGGCTGGCCGGGGCAAACGCCTCAGGCCAATTTGGCGCTACCGGATCATGCGGCGGAAAACAGAAAACGTGTTCCCACATAGGGTAGCACCACCTTTTGCGGCATCAGTCGCAGCGCTTCGGCAATGAACACCTCGCCGGTGCAGTGCATCGGGATGATATAGGTCGGATCGATCAGCGCGAACTCGGCAACGGTCCGCCGCGCCTCCTCCTCGGTTCGCGGCCGCACCAGATGAAAGCCACCGATAACGGCGTGCACCTTGTCGATGCCCGAAACCTCCTGTGCACGGCGCACGGAGTTGACGACGCCGCGGTGGCTGCATGACGCGATGATCACGAGACCAAGCCCTCTGACCGCATAGCAGGTCGCCAGCTCATGCTCGCCGTCATCGGCAAGTTCGGCGATATCGCGCTTTGCCGGGGCCAGCGCCGCCCGGTCGCAGCCCGCCCCGGGCCGCATGCGCGTGGGGATTGCAGCCCTCTCGAAACTCTTTAGGGGGATGACGCCGGTCGTGAACGCCTGATCGGCAATGACCGTAGGCGCGGGCGCGATCCGCACGTCATACCCTGCCCTGAGCAGCGCAGGCCGATCGAGCGCTCCCATCAACGGCGGCGGATTACCGACAAGCGCAACGCGTTCGCAGAAAACCTCCTCGCCGCCAACCGTCAGCGGAATATCCCGTTTCGTGCCCACGTCCGCGCCGCGCAACCCCGCAAAGCCGCCATAATGATCGAGGTGCCCATGGCTGAGCACCGCCGCATCAACCGAGTCAGGGGACACACCGAGCAGCGCGAGATTGTTGCTAAGCACCTCTCTCGAATAGCCGAAATCGACGAGGACGTTGCGCTCCTCCCCCGCCCGTCGCGACGTTCCCAGGATGGAAAGGCCGAATTCAGCGAGCAGCGGATGGGGAAGCATTCGCGGTGTGGGACCGCCGCCATTGCCAGCGCGTTCGACTCGCATTCCCGGCGGGGCAATATCTGGCAGGAACGGGCCGAAGGTCGCCGCATCCGTCACCACGAGGAGCTGCAACGCGTCGACGATGGGGACGGAAATCATGGGCACGGCGCGTCGGGCTCGAACCGAGGATGACAGCAGCCCGGCCGATGCCATGGCGATGAGGATGCGACGCGACACATCGGTAAGATGCTGTTCGGGCATGAGCGTCTCCTGACGACGCTGATAGCGCTATCATCACAAGCGCTTGGCAGCAACATAGGGCGTCGCGGCGACGGTCGGCGCCCCGATGTCGCGCCAGCCGTCCAACCCTTCGGCGAACCAGCGTACGTCGTGATAGCCCATGCGATGCAGGCGCAGCGCGGCATTCCAGCTCATCCAGCAGTCCGCGAGGCAAAAGGCCACGATCGTCCGCTTCCGCGCAGCGAGGCGGGTCACGCCATCGGTAAACCATGCGGCGATCTCTGGCGCGGGCACGCCCCGCCCCGCCTCGGGAAACCAGTGGGCTCCGGGAATGGAGCGATGGGGTTCGGCAAGCGTCCAGCGCCCCGTATCGGGGTCACGCTGGCCCCCCTCGGCAGGCGTCAGATCGATGAAGATCGCAGCCCGGTCGCGCCACAGGCGATGCGCCCGCTGCGCGTCGATCTTCAGCACGCCCTCGGGTGCCCGGTCAACGACGCCGCGATAGTGCGCGATGCGATAGCGTGTTACCGGATCGAAATCCGCCGAAGCCGCCGCTGCAAGCGTGAGCAAAAGTCCGATCATCCAAAGGGTCTCTCATCCCAAAGGCGACCTTGTAGCGCGCACCGATCAATGCGTAACTAAGCCATTGGGAGGAACGATCATGATCCGCCGGCTCGCTGTCCTGGTCGCGCTGTTACAGTCAGTCACAGTTCCCGCGCATGCAGGGCAGCCACTGCCCGTCGATCCGCTGAACTCTCCGGTCTGGGAAGGGCTTGCTGCACTCTATTTCGGTGACTCACCCGTCATCTTCGACAGTCGCCTGAGCGTCGTGTTCCCGTCGATCGCCGAAAACCAGCGCGAATTTCCCGTTGCGGTGGATGCGCGCGCGATACCGGACGTCAAGCGGATCATCCTGTTTGCCGATCTCAACCCGATCCAGCTCGCGCTCGATTTCAGGCCGCAGGGCGCGCTGCCGTTCATCGCGACACGGATCAAGCTCGATCAGCGAACGCCGGTGCGCGCCGCCGTCCAGCTCGCGGACGGGAGCTGGCGGGTCAATGGCCGCTGGATCGACGCCGCCGGCGGAGGCTGCTCCGCCCCGCCGATCAGTCGTGTAAAGGGCGATTGGGCACAGCATCTCGGCGAAGTGCGCGGGCGGGCCGTCAGCGACCGCGGCGTGACACGGGTGCGGCTTGCGTTCCGTCATCCGATGGACACCGGCCTCGTCAGCAACATCGCCGCCTACAACATCGATCGGCTTTCATTGACGGATGCCAATGGCCGGGCGCTCGGGTCGATGAGCATCAACGGGTCGGTCGCCGAAGATCCGGGCTTTGCCTTTCTGGTTCCATCCGCTGGGATCACCGCGATCAGCTTTGACGCGGGGGACAGTAACGGCCGCGACTATCGCGGATCGGTTCAGGTCATCAGCGCGGCGACCGCACTTGCGGCCCGTTGACCGCGACGTGCCGACGCGGCGGGCCGTGCTGGGCGGGCTGGCAGTGGCCGCGGCAACAGCCACCACGCCCGCACAGGCAAGGCCGCTCACCTATGACATTCCCGCGCAGATCATCGGTGATGGGCTGTGGATGCTGCGCGGTGCCGATGCGCCGATCGAACGGGGCAATGGCGGCGCGATCGCGAACATCACTCTGATCGATACCGATGCCGGTGCGGTGCTCGTCGATTGCGGCCCGTCGCTGCGATACGCCACCGCGCTGAAGGCAGTTGCAAGGACGCTGACGGGCAAGCCGGTCGTGCGCGTTTTCCTGACGCATCTGCATCCCGATCACATCTACGGCAGCGCCGGCTTTGATCCCGCGATCGTTGCAGCGACGCCGGCGCTGGTCGCGGGCCTGCGCAATGAGGGCGCGGGCTTCATCGATGGCATGTACCGGCTGCTCGGCGACTGGATGCGGGGCACCGAGTTCCAGATGCCGGGCCGCATCATTGACGGCTCCGTAGAAACGATCGGCGGGCGGACGCTGAACCTGCTGGCGCTGGCGGGGCACAGCGCCGCCGATCTGGCGGTGCATGATCCGGCAACCGGCGTGCTCATCGCCGGTGACCTCGTTTTTCACGATCGTGCGCCGTCAACGCCACATGCCGATCTGCCCCGATGGCGCGCTTCGCTGGACCGGCTGAAGACGGTGGAACACAAAAGCGTCGTCCCGGGCCACGGTCCGTTCGACACGACACCCGCCACGGCAATCGCCCAGACCCGCGACTGGCTGGACTGGGTCGAGGCGGCCGTGAACAGCGCGGTGGCGATGGGCATCGATCCGGCGGAGGCGGGCGATATGCCGATCCCGCCGCGCTTTGCCAGTCTGAATGCGGCCCGTTATGAATTCGAACGCAGCGTCGCGCATCTTTACCCCGCCATCGAAATGCAGAGGCTTTCGCGCGTCGACGCAGCCAGCTGACCTATTTCACGCTTTTCAGACAGGCGATGACGGCGGCGCGCTTTGCCGGGTCTTTATAACCGGGGAAAGACATGCGCGTGCCGGGCACCGCGGCCCGCGGACTTGTGAGATAGGCGTCGAGATCGGCCTCGGTCCAGACGCCCTTTTGTGCTTTCATCGCGTCCGAATAGGCAAAACCCGCCACCGACGCTTTCTTGCGACCGACGACATGCCACAAATGGGGTCCGAGCCCGTTCTTGCCCTTTTCGACCTTGTGACAGGCAGCGCAAGGGGCGAATGCCGGGGCGACTTGCGCGCTGGCGGCGATCGGGGTGAGGCAGATGGCAAGAGCGAGATATCGGGCGCGCATGAAACTCACTTTCGTTGGACCGTTACCGGCTTTGACACAGCAAATATCAACTCCGCCATACAACCTTCGGACGAGCAGTCCGCGATCACGCAAGCACAATGCGATTGGCGACAAGATCGTCGACGACCGAGGGGTCGGCAAGCGTGGACGTGTCGCCAAGGCTGGACACGTCTCCTTCCGCGATCTTGCACAGGATCCGGCGCATGATCTTTCCGCTTCGCGTCTTGGGGAGCGACGGCGCGAACTGGATCGCGTCGGGCGTGGCGATCGGCCCGATCTCGATGCGGACCCATCGTGCCAGTTCCGCCCGTAATGCGTCGCTCTGCACCTCATTGGCGTTGAGCGTGACATAGGCATAGATGCCCTGCCCCTTGATGTCGTGCGGCATGCCGACCACCGCGGCCTCGGCAACCTTTGCATGGAGCACGAGCGCGCTTTCGACTTCGGCGGTGCCCATGCGATGGCCCGAAACATTGATGACGTCATCAATGCGGCCGGTGATCCAGTAATAGCCGTCCTCGTCGCGGCGCGCGCCATCCCCGGTAAAATATTTGCCGGGAAAGGTCTGGAAATAGGTTTCGAAGAAGCGGCGGTGATCGCCCCATACGGTGCGCATCTGGCCCGGCCATGAGCGGGCGATGACCAGCGGTCCGTCGGCAGCACCCTCGAGCACGATGCCGTCATTGTCGACGATCTGCGGCTCGACGCCGGGAAGCGGCAAGGTCGCCGAACCCGGCTTGAGCGATGTCGATGGCAGCGGCGAGATCATGCCCGCACCGGTCTCGGTCTGCCACCACATGTCGATGATCGGGCAGCGGCCACCGCCAACCACGTCGTGATACCAGCGCCACGCTTCCGGGTTGATCGGCTCGCCGACCGATCCGAGAAGGCGCAGGCTCGAACGGTCGGTCGCGGTGACATGGTCGTCACCCTCGCGCATCAGGGCCCTGAGCGCGGTCGGTGCGGTAAACAATGTCGCGACTTTGTGCCGATCGATGACCTGCCAGATCCGGCTCGGGGTCGGCCAGTTCGGAACGCCCTCATACATCAGGGTGGTCGCGCCATTGGCGAGCGGCCCGTAAACGATATAGCTGTGCCCCGTCACCCAGCCGACGTCGGCCGCGCACCAGAAAACCTCGCCGGGCCGATAATCGAAGCATTTGGCATGCGTCATGGCGGCCCAGAGCAGATAGCCCCCGGTCGTATGGACGACGCCCTTGGGCTTGCCCGTCGATCCCGAAGTATAGAGGATGAAGAGCGGATCCTCGGCATTCATCGGTTCGGGCGGGCATTCGGGTGCGACGGTCCCGGCGATTTCGTGATACCAAAGGTCGCGCCCCGCCTGCATATCGACGTCACCCCCCGTCGCGCGCACGACGATCACTGTTTTCAGGCAGTGCGAGAGCCCGGCGGCTTTGTCGACATTGGCTTTTAAAGGCACGCGCCTGCCGCCCCTGCACCCTTCGTCGGCAGTCACGACGATCGTCGAATCGCAGTCGGTGATGCGCCCCGCCAGCGCGTCGGGTGAAAAGCCGCCGAACACGATCGAATGGATCGCGCCGATCCGCGTGCAGGCAAGCATCGCGATGGCCGCTTCGGGGATCATCGGCAGATAAAGCGTGATGCGGTCTCCCTTTTTCGCACCGGCGGCTTTCAGGACATTGGCAAAGCGGCAGACATCTTCGTGCAGCTGGCGATAGGTAAAGTGACGCGGTTCGGCATCGGGCGAGTCAGGCTCCCAGATGATTGCAGTCGTATCCGCGTGCTGGGCAAGGTGCCTGTCGAGGCAGTTCTCGCTGACGTTCAAAACCCCGTCGGCAAACCATTTCACGCCAAAATCGGCTTCATCGAAGCTCGATTCGTCGAAGCGACTCGGCCTGACGGTCCAGTTGAGACAGTCAATCGCCTTGGCCCAATAGGCATCGGGCTGCGACAGTGATCGCGCATTTTCCTGAAGGCGGACGGCCAGATCAGTCATGACTTTCATCCTAACGTGTAATGCTGAAGCCGATCCAGAGGGTTCGCGGCGTCCCCAGATCGATCGATCCCGCCACGTTTCGTGTTTCCACCGCCACGTCGAAAATGTTTTCAGCGCGCGCAATGATCGAAAGGTGCTTCCCGATTGGCAGACGCGCGACGCCATCGACGACAAGGGCATCGCGCAGCGTGTCGGTCTGAAGATCATCCTCGAACTGCGCACCGATGTAGCGGACCGTGGCCGAAAGCGCCGGGCCGACTGCGGGTGCCCAAGCCAGCGTCGCACTACCCGTATGACGCGGTGTCTGCGCGGGACGAAGCCCGTCAAGCCGTGCAGCCGTTCCGGTGGCCCTTACCCGGCTGTCGGTATAGGCGTAGGATGCGGCAAGATCGAAGGCACCGAGGCGGATGCCCGCGTCAAGTTCGATACCCCTGGCGACGATCGCGTCGATATTCTGCCGCTGTCGAAGGTTCGGGCCGATCGTGACATTGGCAATCGCATCGTCGAGGCGGTTGTAATAGCCGGTGACGGCCAGCCGGATCGTGGGCGAGGGCGTGAAGCTCACGCCGGCTTCGGCACCTCTCAGGCGTTCGGGGTCGAGTGCCGCATTTGCGCGTGTCGTGACGGGAAAGACAGCAAAAGGCCGGTAAAGCTCGTTGAGCGTCGGCGCGCGAAAGCCGGTATAACCCGCAGCACGAAGCGACAGCATGTCGGACAGGGCAAATGCGGCACCGATCCGGCCCGACTCTTCCCAGCCGGAACGATCGGCAAACTGCGAGTCTGCCGTCGGCGCGCCGGTCGCGCTGGTCTCACGGAAAAAACCGTCGCTCAGCGTCCAGCGATCGAGGCGGATACCCCCGGTGAGGATCAGGGAGCCGATCGTCCAGTCGTCTTCCGCGAAAACGCCCGCTGTGCTTGCCTTTCCGCCTGCATTGCGCCGCGCGGTCACCCGGCCGGTCATTGCGCTATAGGCGTCTTCGAAGAGCTGCCCGTCCGCGAGCCGCACATCCCCGCCCACGCGCACCACATGGCCACCGCCGACGGGCGGACGAAGCTCGATCTTGGCCCCGAGCCCCGTCGATGGCGTATCGCGCTGGTCGAGCGTCTTTCGGAAATTTGCCGCGCTGATGACGACATTGGTGAAATTGCGCGTCTGGACATAGGCGAGAGCGTCCACCTGCCAGGGCCCGCGATGGATGAGCCGGACGCTCGCATCATTTGCCTCCGAACTGTTGTCCGCCCCGACAAAACGCAACGTGCGATGATCGCGGTAAAGGGTGCCGCGCGCCTGGATTTCCGTCCTGTCATTGATCGGGGCGACCGCGCGCACGCTTGCGGACCAGTCATCGTAACGCGCAGGTGCCGTGGCCGCGACGCGCTGCGATGCCGGTGTGGTGTCAACGCCGTCGCCCCGGTCCCAGCGGCCGGTGACGCTTATGAAGCCCTGCCCGATGTTCGGTGAAAATGTTCCCGACACATCGGTTGCATTTCTGGATCCGTAAAAGCCGCGTGCGGCAAACAGCGGCAGCTGGCCCCGCCCCGCGCTCGTCAGCTCGATCGTTCCCGCGACCGCGCCGGCGCCGAACGGGCCGACCCCGCCACCGCGCGTTACCGTGACGGCACCGAGCTGATCGGGCGGGATGGCGTTGAACGGAATATAGCCGAAGAACGGATCGGCCTGAGGAACGCCGTCGAGCAGAACGAGCGCGCGGCTCGACGCATTTCCGCCAAGGCCACGCAGGGTCGCGCCCTGCGCCGATGGATTTGCCGAGCGGCTGTCAGACCGCCTGAACTGTGAGAAACCCGCCACGTCGGCGAGCACGTTCTCGAGCCGCGCCGACGGATTGAGCACGAGCCGATCCCGCCCAACGACAACCGTGTCATACGCTTTTCGTCCCGCGGTCGCCGCGAGCGGCTGGCCGGTCACGATAATCGGCGGTTCATCGGCAATGGCGATCGTCGGCGCGGCGCAGGCGAGCACGAAGAGAAAAGGCTTCATCGGGCTCCCTTATTCGGAGCGGCGGAGCCTTGTCGCGCCCCGCCGTCCGTCATGCGTTGATAAGACTAGAAGAACAGAATTGCACCACCAGCAATCGTATCGGCTTCTGCCCTGTTGCCATTATGCGCTTCTGACTTGGTGTGAATATATTCGCCGATCAGCGTCACCCAGCTTGTCAGGCCATAACGCCCCTGGCCGACATAGCTGCTGTTCCTTTTGACGAGCGTGGGATTGGCAAGAGCGTCGGCGGCATTGGCATGATCGAGAGTCGATTCGCCATAGCTTGCCCCCAGCGAAAACTTGCCGAAGGTCGCGAGGCCCTGAAGGTAGAAGCTCTCGCTGTCACGCTTCGCACCCAACGCGTCGGTATCCAGCAGGTTGAGCGCGATGATGCCGAGCCCGGACCCTTTCGAATAATAGCCGACGACCGAGAGTGGGCCGTAACCGAGCTTTGTACCGACATCGAAACCGCTGCCGGTATATTTCACGCTATTAATGCGATTATGCTCCTGCGTGATCGCCGAAACCCACGCACGCGCGTTGAAGTCGCCGAACTTCGCATCATAGGTCACCTTGCCTTGGAAGCCCGGCGACTTGCCGGTTTCGTCCGGCCCGCTCAGCGACTGAAGCGGCTGGAAGATGCCCGCGGTCAGTTGCAGCCCGGCGAATTTGGGCGAGGTATAAGTAATCTGCGGCTGGAAGTCGGTATAGATATAGCCGATGCCGATCCTGCCGAGCGACGTATTGGCCGGCGCGACGTTTCCGCCCGTCGATCCGACGGACAGCAAGGTTATGTCGTTCAAAATGCCTTCGGATCCGAACAGTCCGATATCGCGGCCGAGCTTGAATTCGCCGATTTCGGGGCGGCCGAACGTCAGATAGGTCTGGCGAAAGTCGATGCCTGCCGTCTGGAGGGCAACGGGCCTGCCGCCGGCGTTTGCGCCGCCTCCAGTAGAATAATCGGCACTGTTGATGCCGGGGTAAAGTCCGAAATGGGCACCAACGTCCCAGCCGCCCTGTTGCGTGGTCACCTCGACCTTCAGGAAGCCGGGAAGCAGCCCGTTCCGAATTGCCGATGAATCGCCACCCACGGGGGCTACGCCGCCGACCACGGCCGTCCTAGGACCCACTGTCTGGCCACTTTCATGCGAATAAAAGCCGTTGACCGAGCCCGAGAATTTGAGCGTCACGCCACCCATTTCAAAGCCGACGCCGCTATCCGTCATGCGGACGGTGCGCTTGTCGTCGAGCGCGGCTGCCGCGGCCTGCGCGGGCGGCTGGGGCTCGCTCGTCGTCACGGCCGTCGGCGCGACCGGAGCCGCCCGGCGCGCGATCAGATCATTATATTCCTCATCGGTCAGGATCCCCTTTTCCTTGAGCCGCAAAAGCAGGGCACCAGTCGTGTCGTCCTGCGCGAAAGCGGGTGCCGCGTTGATCAGCAGCGCGGCTGCGCCAACTGCGGACAGCAATTTAAATTTGCCCATTTTCCGTCCCCCAGATTTCGAGCCCGGTCGATGGTGCCGGACTGTCGGGCTCGAATGAGGGCGGGCGGGGCGCAGGGCTATTGGACTTTGGTCTTTGTCGGCAGCCCGGTCAGGGTGCAATGGCAACGCCCCATGGTGCCATACCGGTCGGAATCGTCGCGATGACCTTTGTCGTTTCCAGGTCGATGACCGACGTCGTGTTGGTCAGGCCGTCGGCGGTGAACGCGCGCGTTCCGGCGGCATTGACCGCGACGTGCCACACCCGGCGGCCGACCGGAACGTAATGCTTCACCTTTCCGCTGGCGACATCGACGAGGGCGACGTGATCGGCGCGACCGAGGGCCACGACCGCGGTCGTCTGGTCGGGCGTGAACGCGATGCCGACCGGCAGGATGCGCTCCTCCCCGACACCGTCGATCCTGAAACCGATCGTCTGCGTCACCTTGCGCGTCGCGGTGTCTACGACGGCGACGGTGCCGCCGATTTCCGCGCTCACCCAGAGCTGTCGCCCATTGGCGGTGAATTCGGCATGGCGGGGGCGCAGGCCAACCGGCGTCTGCGCGACGACGCTGCGTGACGCAACGTCGATCCACTGCACCTGATTGTCGGTTTCGGACGTGGAGACGACGGTTCGGCCATCGGGGCTGACTGCCATCCCTTCCGGCTCCACACCCACGGTAACCTGGAAGGCGACCGTCCGGTTCAGCGTATCGATCGCGGTAACCGTCGAATCGCGCTCATTGGCAGCAAAAAGCATCCTGCCGTCGGGCGACTGGGCGAACTGCTCAGGATCTTCGCCCGAGGGAAGATCGGCCACAATCTTTCCCGTGGCGCGGTCGATCACCTGAACGGCATTGTCGTCGCTGGCGCAGAGGTAGAGCTGCTTGCCGTCGCGTGACACGTCAATCCCGCGGGCGCGCCTGCCCACGGGCCACGTCGCGACGACCTTCATCGTTTCCGCGTCGATTACCGTGATGCTGCTGCTTTTTTCATTGGAGACATAGACGGTCTCTGCAGCCTGCGCAGACTGCACCAGCATTGCCCCTGCAACGAGCGCGTGAATAAGGTTTCGCATTCGCAATCTGCTAGACATCCACCGCTCCCGAGCCACTTGTACCAAAGTGCAATAAAGCCTGTATCAGCGACGCACTACAACAAATGCAACCCGCTGTTTCGCGAGGTCTGGAGACGATGCCACGATGCCTCGAATATCTGTCATTGCACGTTCAGCGTTCTGTGCATCGCTGCTGTTTGCATCTGCGACCGTCGGCGTAAAGGTTCTTGCGCACGGCAATGTCACGCCTCAGCCCGTCGATGTCACCGGTCTGCCAAAGCTCGGGGCCGAATGGGTGAAAGTGAACCCTTATCGGGGAAATCCCACCGCGATCAAAATCGGTCAGTCCGCTTACGGTCAGAATTGCGCCCGATGCCATGGGCTCGAGGCTATTTCGGGCGGGATAGCGCCCGATCTGCGCTACCTCGATCAGGGTGAGGCAGGCGACGAATGGTATATCAACCGCTATCGCCATGGCTCGTCGCACGACGGCAAGGTCTACATGCCGCCGCTCGGCGAAATTCTGGGCCAGGAAGCGGGCTGGTCGATCCGGTCGTGGCTCGACACAAAGCACGAAGAGTGACCAGCCGCCGACAGATCATGCGCCACGGGTTGTACGCTTTCGCGGCTGCCCTCTCCGCCCCGCGCGCGTTTGCGCTCCCGCTTGAGAAGGTGCTCGAGAAAAAAGTCCTTCGGGTCGCACTGTATCAGGACTTTGAACCGTGGTCTTGGCGCAGGGACGGAACGCTCACGGGCATCGACGTCGAGATCGGCAAGGCGCTGGCCGACCGTCTTGGGCTCGGCGTGGATTATTTCGATTTCATGGCCGGCGAAGGCGTCGAGGACGATCTGCGCGTGGCAGTGTGGAAGGGGCCTATGATGGGTGCCCCGGCCGCCGACGTGATGCTGCACGTGCCCTATGATCGGGCCTTCGCACTGAAGAACGATCGCGTCTTCATTGTCGCCCCCTATTATCGCGAAGGCTTTGCCATGGCGTGCAACCGCGAGGTCGATTGCGAAGCGCCTCCGCCCCAGTTCAAGGGGCGCAGATTATCGGCAGAGATCGACAGTATTCCCGACGCCTATTTCAGCGGATCCTTCGGCGGATCCCTCCTGGCCGATGTGCGCCACGCAAAGAGCGGTGCCGCGGCGGTCGATGCCGTTCGGTCAGGCAATGCCGATGTCGTGATGGCGTCGCGCGCGCAGGTCGAATCGGCCGTTCATGCCGGTGGCGACGCCCTTGCCGTGAGAAAAAGCGCCATCCCGCTGCTAACCAGCCCGGGGTGGGACATCGGCATGGCCGTCAAGGACGATGGGCGCAATCTTGCCGACCGTCTCGAGACCGAGATGAACACGCTCGCGGCTGACGGTACGCTCGATCGGATTTTCGGGCATTACGGCGTCCAGCGCATCAAACCGCGATCGTCAGGTGGTGCTTAAGTCCAAGGTCCAATGGGCCAGAGACGGGCAAGGGTCTAGCGTTGTGATCGATTATCTGGCTTTATTAACGATCACAGTGCCCGTGTGTATGCCAACGGCGACAATTGAGGGGAGTGAACAATGAAGATTTCTTATCTGCTTAACGGTTCGGCACTCGGCGGATTTCGCCATGCGGTGCTGGGCATTGCTGCCGTGGCGGCGTTTGCGGGCGTACCGTCGCACGCGCAGGACGTCGGCCCCACCCAGGCCCAGCTCATGGATGACGCCAACTCGACAGGCGACGTTCTGACCTACGGCATGGGGCCGCGCGGGCAGCGCTACAGCCCCCTGACGATGATCAACTCCGAAACTGTTCAGGGGCTTGTGCCTGCCTTTTCCTCGTCGCTTGGAGGTGAAAAACAGCACGGACAGGAATCTCAGCCGATCGTTTATGACGGCACGATCTATGTCACCGGATCCTATTCGCGTCTGTTCGCATTCGACGCGAAGACGGGTGAGGAAAAATGGGAATATGACGCCCGCCTCCCGGATGCGATCGTACCCTGCTGCGACGTCGTGAACCGCGGTGCGGCTATCATCGGTGACGTGATCATCTTCGGTACGCTCGACGCCCGGCTGGTTGCTCTGAACCGTCACACCGGGAAGGTGATCTGGAACAAGCAGCTCGCCGATTACCAGGCCGGATACAGCTATACCGCAGCGCCGCTGATCGTGAAGGATATGGTGATCACCGGTGTTTCCGGCGGTGAATTCGGCGCGGTCGGCCGGGTCGATGCACGCGATGTGAAGACCGGCGAGCTGATCTGGAGCAGACCCACGATCGAAGGCCATGTGGGCACGCTTCGTGGCAAGGAAAACGGCATGACCGGCACGCTCAATGCGACGTGGCAGGGCGACCAGTACAAGACGGGCGGTGGCGCAACCTGGCTCGGCGGAACCTATGATCCCGATACCAACCTGATTTTCATGGGCACCGGCAACCCCGCGCCATGGGCGAGCGCGCTGCGCCCCGGAAAGAACCTCTATACCGCATCGACGCTCGCTATCGACGCCGACACCGGCGTGATCAAATGGCACTACCAGACGACACCGCATGACGGCTGGGATTTCGACGGGGTCAACGAATTCATCCCGTTTGACGCGACGATCAACGGCAAGCCCATGAAGCTGGGTGCAAAGGCCGATCGCAACGGCTATTTCTTCGTGCTCGACCGTACGACGGGCAAGTTCATTTCAGCGAACCCCTTCGTTACGAAGACAACCTGGGCTGACGGCTTCGACAAAGCCGGAAATCCGAAGTTCATTGCCTCGAACCGCCCGGGGCCGGCAACCACCGAAAAGGGAACGACGGTCTTTTCGGCGCCATCGTTCCTTGGTGGCAAGAACTGGATGCCGATGGCGTACAGCCAGCAGACCCGGCTGTTCTATGTTCCGGCCAACGAATGGGGCATGGATATCTGGAACGAGCCGGTGGCCTATAAGAAGGGTGCGGCCTATCTCGGTGCGGGTTTCACGATCAAGCCGCTTTATCCCGATTATATCGGTGCATTGCGTGCCGTCGATCCCATGACGGGCAAGATTGTCTGGGAATATAAGAACAAGGCACCATTATGGGGCGGCGTCCTGTCGACGGGCGGCAATCTCGTCTTCACCGGCACGCCTGAAGGTTATCTGAAGGCTTTCGATGCCCGGTCGGGCAAGGAGCTGTGGAAGTTCAACACCGGATCAGGCGTCGTTGGATCGCCGGTAACCTGGGAACAGGATGGCGAACAATTCGTCGCCGTAATGTCCGGTTGGGGTGGCGCCGTCCCACTCTGGGGTGGTGAAGTAGCCAAGGCCGTCCAGCACATCAACCAGGGCGGATCGCTCTGGGTGTTCAAGCTGCCCAGGGCAGCAGCGCAGGTGGCGGCGAAATGATAGCGCAGGGGGTGGCACGCGCCGCCCCCTTGCCCTTGGGTGACGCTGCGCATCGCACTCCTGGACCGACTGCGGCGGTGCCGACAGCGCAGGGAAGCATTGCGCGCGTGGAACGGGTCCTCATTGCCGACGATCACCCGATGGTGCGTGATGGATTGCGCACCGTAATCGCCTTTGCTTTCGAGACCTGCGAGCTTTTCGAGGCTGCAAGCTTTGAAGAGGCGATGGCGGTTGTCGCACGTGAAGGCGATTTCGATCTTGTCATGCTTGATCTCGACATGCCGGGCGCGAACGGACTTTCAGGCCTGCGCATGATGCGCGAAAAATACCCCTCGGTGCCGGTCGTTATCGTTTCGGCGGCACAAGAGCGTGGACTGGCACGCGCCGCGCTGACAGCGGGTGCCTCCGGCTTTATTCCCAAGTCGCTCCGCCGGGGAGCGATCGTCGAAGCGCTGCGATCGATCCTTGCCGGCGAAATCTTCATTGTCGATGATGAGGCTGCCGTATCGACAATCGCCCGGGAGGATGCTGACGTTTTGCAGCGCATCGCTTCGCTGACGCCGCAGCAGAGAGTGGTGCTCGGGCTGCTCGTGACGGGCAAGCTCAACAAACAGATTGCATATGAACTTGGCGTCTCGATGACGACGGTCAAGGCGCACGTCTCGGCAATCCTCAGCAAGCTCAGGGTCTTCAGCCGAACTCAGGCGGTCATCCTGGTCAACAAGGTCCATTTTGGCGCCGACTGATCCGTCGACGTTGGGTGATTCCCCGATGTCCGACTGTTCATAAGTGTCCGCTTGTCAGCAGTGCACGCAGCCGGGCAAGCTTGACCGGCTTGTTCAACACGGGAAAACCGGCTTGGGTCAGAGACTCCCGCAATTCGGGTGTACGGTCTGCCGTGATGATTATGCCGGCGATCGTCGTCCCAGCCTCTTTGCGCAGCGCCTCGATCGCCGCATCGCCCGTCAAGCTCCCATCGAGATGGTAATCGGCAAGGATAGCATCGGGCAGCGTATTGCACCGCTGCATCTACACCAGCGCATCGCGGTCGCTTTCAGACGTCATTACTGAACAGCCCCAACCTTCGAGGACCGCGCGCATTGCGCTTAATATCGCCGCTTCATTGTCGATGATGAGGATCGTGCGCCCGGCGAGCTGGCCACGGCGCACAGACGACACGGCTTCGCGGTCGGTCGACCGCACCGTTCCGACGGGGACTTCAACGCCAAAACGCGCGCCCTCGCCGGGTTCCGATGCAAGCAGCAGGCGGTGGCCGAGCATCCGGCTCGCGCGCTGCGCGATCGCGAGGCCGAGCCCCATGCCACGACTGCGTGCGCTGTTGTCGAGCCGCCGGAATTCTTCGAAGATTATGCTCTGGTGTTCGCTTGCGATCCCCACGCCAGTGTCAATCACTTCCACGCGCAGCACGTCATGATCGTTGGCACAGACCACCCGTACGCTCCCGCTGGGGGTGTAGCGAAGCGCATTGGAGATGAAGTTCTGGAGGATGCGCCGCAGAAGCCGGGGGTCAGACCGGACCCAGGCATCGGATTCGTCTACACTGAAGGCCAGGCCGCGTTCGCGCGCGACGACATCGAACTCGGCCTTCATATTGCGAAGGAGGTCGGCGATCGGGAAATCGGTCGCCGCAACCGTAATCGCCCCGGCGTCAAGCCGCGAGATTTCGAGAAGCGCCTCGAGCAGATCCTCGACTGAATTCAGCGCCGATCCGGTCTGATCGACGAGCACCCGGGTGGGTGCTGCAAGGTGCCGGTCGGTCAGCGCGGCGACGAAGAGCCGGGCGGCACTCAATGGCTGGAGCAGATCGTGGCTTGCCGCTGCAAGAAAGTGCGTCTTTGACAGATTGGCCTGCTCTGCCTGTGTCTTCGCGTCGAGCAGAGCCGCTTCGACCGAAAGGCGCTCGGCGATTTCCTGCTGCAGCTTTGCATTGACGGCGGCCATCTCAGCCGTCCGTTCGGCAACGCGGCGCTCGAGCGTTTCGGCGGTCTCGCGCAGTGCCACTTCGGCTTTGAGGCGCGCGGTCACGTCTTCAAAACTCATCACCATCCCGCCATCGGGCAGCGGCGACCTGCGGATTTCCAGAACGCGGCCCGATGCGTGACGGCGCTGGGAAACAATATCGCAGCTCGATGCAGTGGCCCAGGCAAGCGGGTCGTCATCGGCCATCGGGCCATTCAGATGGCTGCAGGAGACAATCATGCCGTCGTGCGTCGCGATCAGCCCGATGCCATCGGCGGGCAGGCCGATCGTTTCCAGCAGCGATCCGTTCCAGCCGATCAGCCGCCGTTCGGCATCATAGACGCACACCCCGAGGCGGATCGTATCGAGCGTCGCCTGCAGGACAGCGCTCTTTTCGGCGAGTTCGCGCGCGCGTTGGCGCGCGTCCTCGGCCTTGACTTCGGTGATATCGGTATAGACACCCACGATCCCGCCCTCGCTCGTGCGCAGCTCGTTAATCTGCACCCAGCGTCCATCGGCGAGCGCATGGACGTGGCCGCCATCGGCGATACGGTGCTGTTCGATCCGTTCGGAAAGCCACCGATCGGGCTTGACCATGGCCCCGAGCGTTGTTCCATCCTCGCCGATCAGCCTGGCAATCTCGTCGAAGCGCATTCCAGGGCGGATCTGGTCGGCCACGCGTGACCACAGGCCGAGATAGGTCTGGTTGCACAGCACGAGCCGGTCGTTTGCGTCAAAAATCGCAAAACCTTCGTTGATGCTCTCAATGGCGTCACGCAACCGACCCTGCGCTTCATCGGCAGCTTCCTTGGCGATCGCCAGTGCGGCGTTCGTGCTGGCAAGCTCATCGAGCGCCGATTGCAGATCATGCGTGCGCAGCCGCACCTTGCCTTCGAGGGCGATCGCGGTTTCAAAGATTGCAAAGGCATTGCCCTGGAGGTCGGTCGACCGCTCGACCCGGTCCATCAGAACGGCATTGATGCGCTGGAGCTTGTCACGTTCGAGTTTGAGCGCGGCAATTCTGTCGGCTGCCGCCGGGGTAGCCGATTGGCGAAGAACCGTCATCGTCCTATCGCGAGGCCGCTGAAGGTCTGGTTGACGTGAAGGGCGTGGAACTGCTCACCATAGGTATTGAAGCCAACCACTTTTTTTTCGGCGAACAGCGTCGAGACGGCGTGGCTGAGCTGGCGCTGACCAACCCCGATGGCATTGAGCACGCAATCAAAACCGATGATGCGGTCGATCTCGCCGACTTCTCTTTCGAGATCGTCGAATAGGGCGGTGAGCCCCGTCATGATCTCACGTTCTTCACCGAGCGTGAGGACCACGCCCGCATCGATCGCGCAGTAAAAGGTCAGGCTGCCGTCCGGATTGGCGGACTGGATCGATCGGGCATAATATTCGCCGCCTGCACGCACCATCGGCGGATGCGACGCAAACAGCTCAGGGCCGAGATCGGCGACCGATGCCTTGATCAGGCGCGCATATTCCATCGCGGCGGGCTCAACGTTGATTTCATGGACGACGCGCATGACCGGATCCGCCGCGGTCACCACCATCTTGATCGGGCCGGGTGCATAATGCTGCGCGCGGAAAAGCTTGATCGGGCGGGAGGCCGTCAAGATTGCCACGATCGCGGCGTCACGCCGGAATGCATTCCCCTCGAAAACGAATGTCTCCTTGAAAGCGAGCCCATCGCCCGACGAGCCGCCGACCAGGGGGATCTCACCGAGCGCATTTTGCACCGTCATCGCCAGAATTTCCTCACGGTGCGAAAGCCCGTCGACAAGGAAGATGGCGGCGCGCGAAAGATTGTCTCCCAGACCCACAGAGGCTGTCGTTGCATACGCGAGGAGGCTGCGAACATCGCTTTGCGCAGACGCGGGATCAAAGTGATCGAGACCATCGAAGCGTACCGCATTCAGCGCGAATGCGTCACTGGGAAAACCGATCGCCGTGATGCTTCCCTGAACGATTCCATCGGGCCCGATTTCACCCGAGCTGGTGCAGCCGACGACTGTCAGTCCCTCGCTGCATGCGGCGATCGCGGCGGCAAGTGCTTCGAGATCGTAGCGGCTCGAGCAGAAAAGGAGAACGCCCGCGAGGCTGGGCGGGTCGAGCGCGCGGAAGATAAAGCGCACGGCTTCGACCGGATCGTCGATCTGCGTCGAGGTGGTCCGGATTGCCGATCCGCGCGCCCCGCTCCCTGCCCCGTCGCTCGCCATGCTGCATGATGCCACAGCCTGCGGTCGTCGTCACGCCGCCAATTGGTCGCCGCGGATCGGCGGCGCTGTGGCGAGCACGGCGACCTCTTCGTCGGTGAACACACGTGACCGGACGATGAAGCGCACACCTTCGGGCCCTTCGATCGAAAACCCCGCCCCGCGCCCCGGCACGACGTCAATGGTGATCTGGGTGTGCGCCCAATATTCGAATTGTGCCGCACCGATCCACACCGGCACGTCGCCCACGATATGTCCGAGCAGGATATCCTGTCCGCCAACGCGGAATTCGCCCGCAGGGTAGCACATCGGTGCCGATCCGTCGCAACATCCGCCCGATTGATGAAACATCACCGCCCCATGTTTCGCCGAAAGCGTTTCGATCAGCGCGGCCGCGGCGGGCGTTGCAAGGACACGGGGGGGGTATCGTCATCACGGCATCTTTCCACGAAAGCGGCGGGCCCGAAATCCGGACCCGCCGCAATACCAACCCGGTTCCGAAAAGGGATCCGCCTAGAAGAATCCCATCGCCTTGGGATCGTAGCTCACCAGCATATTCTTTGTCTGCTGATAATGATCGAGCATCATGCGGTGATTTTCGCGTCCGATACCCGACTGTTTATAGCCGCCGAATGCCGCGTGTGCGGGATAATGGTGATAGCAGTTCGTCCAGACGCGACCCGCCTGGATGCCGCGACCCATGCGATAGGCCCGTGTTCCGTTACGCGTCCACACACCCGCGCCAAGGCCGTAAAGCGTGTCGTTCGCGATCGCGAGCGCATCATCGTCATCCTTGAACGTCGTCACGGCGACGACAGGGCCGAAGATTTCTTCCTGAAACACGCGCATTTTATTGTGACCCTCAATCACCGTGGGCTGGACATAGTAGCCCTGGCCGAGTTCGCCGCCATGATCCGCCCGGTCTCCGCCCGTCAGGATTTTCGCCCCTTCGCCGCGCGCAATGTCGAAATAGGACAGGATCTTCTCGAGCTGGTCGTTCGACGCCTGGGCACCGATCATCGTATCCATGTCGAGCGGGCTGCCCATCTTGATCGTCTTGACCCGCGCAATCGCCTTTTCCATGAACCGGTCGTAGATGCTCTCGTGGATCAGCGCGCGGCTCGGGCAGGTGCAGACTTCACCCTGGTTCAGCGCGAACATCGTAAAGCCCTCGAGCGCCTTGTCGAAAAACGCGTCATCTTCGTCCATCACATCGGCGAAGAACACGTTCGGACTCTTGCCGCCGAGCTCCAGCGTAACCGGGATCAGGTTCTCGGTGGCATATTGCATGATGAGCCGACCGGTCGTGGTTTCCCCGGTGAACGCGATCTTGGCGATCCGCTTGCTCTGCGCCAGCGGCTTGCCCGCCTCCACGCCGAAGCCGTTGACGATGTTCAGCACGCCCGGGGGAATCAGATCGCCGATCAGTTCTGCCCAGACCATGATCGACATCGGCGTCTGCTCGGCGGGCTTGAGCACGACGCAATTGCCTGCCGCGAGCGCAGGTGCGAGCTTCCACGTCGCCATGAGGATCGGGAAATTCCAGGGGATGATCTGGCCGACGACGCCCAGCGGTTCATGGAAATGGTAAGCGACCGTGTCATGGTCTATCTCCGAAATCCCGCCTTCCTGCGCGCGGATGCAGCCGGCGAAGTAGCGGAAGTGATCGATCGCGAGCGGGATGTCGGCATAAGTCGTTTCCCGGATCGGTTTCCCGTTGTCGATCGTCTCGACGAGCGCGAGCAGCGAAAGCTTTTCTTCCATCCGGTCGGCGATCTTGTTGAGGATGACCGCCCTTTGCGAAGGCGAGGTGTGCCCCCAGCCGTCCTTGGCACGGTGTGCCGCGTCGAGTGCGAGCTCGATATCCTCAGCGGTCGAGCGGGCGACGCTGCATACGGTGCCGCCTGTAACCGGAGAGGGATTGTCGAAATACTGCCCGCGCACGGGCGGTGTCCAGTTGCCGCCGATGAAGTTATCGTAACGCGAACGAATTGCGACCTGTCCGGCCAATTTGTCCAGAGCCTGCTGCAGCATGTTCCACTCCCTTGTTTGCCGCACGGGCATGAATGTCCCGGCGGAGAATCTGAGGTCCACCATGCCCTTCTGCCAAGACCGGCGCTATTGCACCAAAGGCCGAAATGTCAGTCGGCGGCACCGCATTCTGTGCCGTAGAAGCATTCCTTGACCATTGCTGCACTGCGATAGTAACGATCGTGCCGGGTGATCATTCGTCCACATGTTTTCAACCGAGGAGCAAGTATGGCTTCCTGGCGTATCCTGCTCGGCGCGGCGCTGTTGACGGTCGCGGCCTGCGGTCAGGGCGGTCCCGCACAAAAAGGGGGAGCCCCGGGGCCGATGCCCGTCGGCTTCATAACGGTGCGCGAAGAGCCCGTAACGCTGACCACCGAGCTTCCCGGCCGCACGGCGGCGTTCGAAACGTCGGAGGTGCGCCCGCAGGTCAACGGGCTGATCCGCGCACGTCTGTTCACCGAAGGCGATTACGTCCGCCAGGGGCAGCCGCTCTACACGATCGATCCGGCAGCCTATGCAGCGCAGGTCGCCAGCGCACGCGCCGCACTTTCGCGCGCCAATGCGGTCATTGCGTCGAGCGCCGCGCTGGTACGTCGCTACGGCGAACTGATCAAGATTAACGCGGTCGCCCGTCAGGAATACGAGAATGCCATCGCTACCTCGCGTCAGGCGCAGGCTGATGTCGCGGCGCAGGCGGCGGCATTGCGCTCGGCCCAGATCGATCTTTCGCGCACGATGATCACCGCGCCGATTTCCGGTCGTATCGGACGTTCAGCCTTCACGACCGGCGCGCTGGTGAGTGCGGCGCAGACGGAACCGCTGGCAACGATCCAGCGCCTCAATCCGATCTATGTGGACATGCAGCAGTCGAGCACCGATCTGCTGCGGCTGCGCGAACAGGTCGTGGCAGGCAATCTCGCGCGTGACGGCGATGCCCGAATCCGGCTCACGCTCGAGACGGGATCGACCTATCCTGTCGAAGGGCGGCTCCGTTTTGCAGATGTGACCGTCGACCCGAATACGGGATCGCAGACGATCCGCGCGCTTTTCGAGAACGGCAGTGGGCTGCTCCTTCCCGGAATGTTCGTGCGTGCGGCACTTGTCGAAGGGGTGCAGGCACGGGGGATCATGGTTCCGCAGCGTGCCGTCACGCGCAACGAAAGGGGCCATGCCACGGTACTGGTTATCGGCAAGGGCAACACAGCCGAACCGCGCGTCATCCAGACCGGCCGCACAGCCGGGGACAACTGGATCGTGACCGGGGGGCTGAAGGCCGGCGACCGGGTGATTGTCGAGGGGGCGATGCTGCTTCGCCCCGGCATGCCGGTCGCCGGACGGCCATGGACTCCCGCGGGCGGAGCGGCATCCGGCGCGTCACCCGCCCCCGCGCCGGAGAAGTAGGCGGTTATGGCCCGCTATTTCATCGATCGCCCGATCTTTGCCTGGGTGCTGGCGATCCTGCTGATGCTGGCAGGCCTGCTCGCGATCCGCTCACTTCCGATCGCGCAGTTTCCGGCGATCGCACCGCCAGCCGTTGCGATCACCGCCAATTATCCGGGTGCCGACGCGCAGACACTGGCGACCACAACAACGCAGGTGATCGAACAGCAGCTCAAGGGCATCGACAATCTGCGCTACTTCTCGTCGTCGTCGAGCTCGTCGGGGCAGCTCACGATCACCGTCACGTTCGAACAGGGCACCGATCCCGACATTGCCCAGGTCCAGGTCCAGAACAAGCTGCAGGCGGCAACGCCGCTGCTGCCGCAGGAGGTTCAGCAGCAGGGCCTGCAGGTTGCCAAGGCATCGGCGAACTTCCTTGTCATCGTTGGGCTTTATTCGGAAAACGGCAGTCACGATGCGACTGATCTGGCCGATTTCATCGCGTCGCGGATGCAGGATCCGCTCAGCCGTGTTTCAGGCGTCGGCAATGTCCAGCTTTTCGGCGCGCAATATGCGATGCGGGTCTGGGTCGATCCGGTAAAACTGAACAGCGTCCAGCTTGCGATGTCTGACATCACCGCGGCGATCCGGGCGCAGAACGCCCAGGTCTCCGCAGGGCAGCTCGGCGGGCAGCCCGCGCCTGCCGGGCAGATGCTGAACGCGACGGTATCGGTTCAGTCACGCTTGCAGACGCCCGAACAATTCGGCGCGATCCGGCTGAAATCGGATGCCGACGGATCGATCGTACGCCTGCGCGACGTTGCGCGCGTCGAGATCGGTGCCGAAAATTACGGCTTTGATTCCAAGTGGAACGGCAAGCCGGCAAGCGGCATCGCACTCTATCTCGCGCCCGGAGCAAACGCACTGTCCACCGTCGATCGGGTAAAGGCGCGGGTTGCTGAAATCGAAACGACGCTGCCGCCGGATGTCAAGGTCATCTATCCCTATGACACCACCCCGTTCGTGCGCCTGTCGGTCAAACAGGTCGTAGAAACGCTGATCGAGGCCATCATCCTCGTCTTCCTAGTCATGTTCCTTTTCCTGCAGAACTGGCGGGCGACGCTCATTCCGACGATTGCGGTCCCCGTCGTGATCCTCGGCACTTTCGCGGTGCTCTTTCTGGCCGGCTATTCGATCAACACGCTAACGCTCTTCGGGCTGGTGCTGGCCATCGGCCTGCTCGTCGATGACGCGATCGTCGTCGTCGAGAATGTCGAGCGGCTGATCACGACCGAAGGGCTCAGTCCGAAAGACGCGGCGCGCAAATCGATGGACGAGATTACCGGCGCGCTGGTGGGCATCGCCGTCGTGCTGATCGCGGTGTTCCTGCCGATGGCTTTTTTCGCGGGATCGACGGGCGTCATCTACCGGCAGTTTTCGATCACGATCGTGACAGCCATGGCGCTTTCAGTCACGGTCGCGATCGTGCTGACGCCGGCGCTCTGCGCCACGATCCTCAAGCCCCATGATCCGGACAGGCAGGAACGCAATGGGCCGCTCGCGCGATTTTTCCGCTGGTTTAACGACAGGTTCGATGCGGGACGGCAGCGCTATGAACGCGGCGTCCGCGCCACCGCTGGGCGCTGGAAACGCTCGCTTGCCGTCTATGCGCTGATCGTCGCGGTGATGGGCACTCTGTTTTACCGGCTGCCCGCGGGCTTTCTTCCCGACGAGGATCAGGGCTATCTGGTGGCCATCGTCCAGGGCCCGTCGGGTGCAACGTCGGCGCGGACCGAGCGGGGGCTCGAGATGATCCGCAGTCATTTCCTGAAGCAGGAGGCGGCCAACGTCAGGGGCGTCTTCACGATCAACGGCTTCAGTTTCGCAGGCCAGGGGCAGAACAGCGGCATCGCCTTTGTCCCCCTGAACGACTGGGAGGAGCGCGGCGGCGCGGCGAACAAGGTTGGTGCCATCGTCGGCAGATCGATGGCGACGTTCAGCCAGTACACCGACGGTCTTATTTTTGCGATCGTTCCCCCGGCCGTGTCCGAACTCGGCAATGCGACCGGCTTTGATATGCAACTCGTCGATGAGACCGGCATCGGCTATCAAAAGCTGGTCGCCATCCGCAACGCGGCGCTGGGCATGAGCCAAGGCGAAAAGCGCGTCGCGGGCGTTCGCCCCAATTCGCTCGATGATGCGCCGCAGCTCAAGGTCGAGATCGATCAGGACAAGGCCCGCGCGCTCGGCGTCGATCTGACCGAGATCAACCAGACGATCGCGACGGCATGGGGTGGTTCTTATGTCAATGATTTCGTCGATCGAGGCCGCGTCAAGCGCGTCTTCGTCCAGGCCGACGAACCGTTCCGCCAGAAGCCCGAAGATCTCGGAACCCTGTTCGTGCGCGGCCAGTCGGGCACCATGGTGCCGTTCACGGCCTTCTCGACGCTGAGCTGGGCCAATGCGCCGGTGCAGCTTACCCGCTACAATGGATCGTCCGCAATGGAGCTGCTGGGTGTTGCCGGCCCGGGCTATTCATCGGGAGACGCATTGAAAGCCATGGAGGCGCTGCACGCGAAGCTTCCATCCGGAACCAAGCTCGAATGGGCCGGGCTCAGCTTTGAGGAAGTGCTGTCGGGCGGTCAGGCCCCTGCCCTTTATGCGCTGTCGCTGCTGCTCGTCTTCCTGTGCCTTGCCGCCCTGTACGAAAGCTGGTCAGTGCCGCTGTCAGTCGTGCTGGTGGTGCCGCTGGGCGTGCTCGGCGCGGTGCTCGCGGCGACGCTCGTCGGCCTTAATAACGACATATATCTGCAAGTCGGCCTGATCACGACGATCGGCGTATCGGCCAAAAACGCCATTCTGATCGTCGAGTTCGCCGAAGAGCGCATGCGCGACGGTCTTGGTGCATTTGACGCGGCCGTCGCTGCGGCAAAACTTCGTCTGCGGCCGATCCTGATGACCAGCTTTGCATTCGTCTTCGGTGTGTTGCCGCTGGCGCTGTCATCGGGTGCGGGTGCAGGCGGCCAGAATGCGATCGGCTGGGCAGTTGTCGGCGGCATGCTCTCGGCAACGGTGCTTGCAATCTTCTTCGTGCCGATGTTCTTCGTGGTGGTGGTCGGCCTGTTCGGGCGCGGCGGTCGCGCCGAGCCCGCGGTGCGTGATGATCCCGCCGGGCCGGCGGTGGCGGAGAGCCAGTCATGATGCGCGCCAGCCATTCTGCGCTGATCGCCGCGACCATGACTCTCGCAGGCTGCAATCTTGCCCCGAAATATGTCCAGCCGGTCGGTTCTGTCCCCGCAGCGCTGCCACAAGGAGGCGTCTATCCCGCGGCGAAGGCGGCGGGGATCGATGCCTCGGCAATCGGGTGGCGTGACTTTTTCACGGACGACAGGCTGCGTCAGGTCATCGATCGCGGGCTTGCCAACAACCGCGATCTTCGCATCGCTGGTGCAAACGTTCTCCAGGCGCGTGCCCGCTACCGGGTGCAGCGCGCAGACCTGGTGCCGAATGCGTCGCTATCCGGCTCGGCTACGGCCACCAATACATTTCAGGCGGGACAGGGCGGTGTCGGCGGTGCGGCTACGCCACTGACCGACCTTGAAATCTATTCGGCCAATATCGGCGTCTCGGCATTCGAGGTGGATCTGTTCGGGCGCATCCGCAACCAGAACGAGGCGGCGCTGCAACGCTATTTCGCGACCGGGGAAGCGCAGCGCGCGGCACGCGTGAGCCTGATCGCCGAAATTGCTACTGCGTGGCTCACGCTGGCGTCTGACGAGGATCAGTTGCGGATCTCGCGCGAAACGCTCCGCGCGTTCGAACAGACGCGCATGCTGACCGAAGCGCAGTTCCGTACCGGCATCGCGTCCGAGCTCGAGGCGCGTCAGGCCGATACGAACTATCAGGCCGCGCGCAACGATATTGCCGCACTGGAGACACGTGTCGCGCAGGATCGCAATGCGCTGGAGCTGCTCGTCGGTGCGCCGGTGGCGGCGGCACTGCTGCCCGTTTCACTCGATGAACGAAAGGCGACACTCGTGACGCTGCCCACCGCGGTTTCCTCGCAGGTGCTGCTGCGGCGTCCTGATGTGCAGCAGGCCGAACGGGAGCTGCGCGCCACCAACGCCGATATCGGGGCAGCGCGCGCCGCCCTGTTTCCAACTATTTCACTGACCGCGACGGTGGGGACGATCAGCACCGCCCTGTCGGGCTTGTTCGCGAGCGGCAGTTTCACTTATTCGGCAGGGCCTTCGCTCGCATTGCCGCTGTTCGATGGGGGACGGCGGCGCGCCAATGTGCGGCTGGCCGAGGCAAGCCGCGATGCCGCAGTCGCCAGCTATGAACGCGCGATCCAGGTCGCCTTCCGCGAAGTTGCCGATGCGCTGGCGCAGCGTGGCACGATCGATACGCAGGTGGCCGCCCAGACGGCGCGTGCCGAGTCAGCGCAGGTCGCCGCGCGGCTTTCCGATGCCCGCTACCGTGTCGGCGTGACCAGCTTTATCACTGCGCTTGACGCCGAGCGCACCGCCTATGCGGCGCGGCAGCAGCTCGTCACGACCCGCCTCGCCCGTGCAACCAACCTCATTGCGCTTTATCGCGCACTTGGCGGGGGTATCAACTAGATGTAGGGCTCTGGCGAGCATCGGAGAAAAAGATCAATCATAACAATGCTTTGCAGCAACCAATTGGCGGAGCGGGAGGGATTCGAACCCTCGATACGGTTTTGCCGTATACTCACTTTCCAGGCGAGCGCCTTCGACCACTCGGCCACCGCTCCGCATATCGCTGGACGGACGGGCCTTTAGGGGTGTGGTCGGCGCGGTGCAACCTTGCCTGTGACGCGCGGCGTGGCATGGTGGGGGCATGAAGATGCTCGCCCTGCCCTTTGCCGCACTCGCGCTCGCTGCCGCCGCCGGTGCGTCCCCGCCGAGGGCCCGCACCCCCGGCGAAATCGTCGCGGCCGCCCCCGCCGCCGACTGGGTGACGATCGCAGCCGACGATCTCATCGTGATGGATCTCGCGCCCGACAGGGACGGGAACGGGCGCTGCATCGTCATCCAGCTGATACCGCCACCTTTTTCGGAAGGGTGGGTGGGGAATATCAGGACGCCTGCCGCCGCGCACTGGTGGGACGGGACGAGCGTCAACCGCGTGCAGGACAATTATGTCGTACAATGGGGCGATGCGAATGGCGAGGACAAGGCGAAGGCGAAGAGGTTGCCCTCATCAGTTTTCAATGGCCTTCCTCAGGAGTATTCAATGGGTATTTCATACGCCTGCATGTCAGAACCTTGCAAACCCGGGCCTGTGCACGAACGTCGCATGCCATTTAGGGACAGCTATGTTGCTGAAGTGGGCTTTAGTAGCGGTTGGCCTGTAGCTGGCAAGATCGACGAAGGCTCATCCACTCACGACTCCGAGGTTTGGCCCGTTCACTGCTACGGCATGGTCGGCGTCGGGCGCGACATGCCTCCCGATACGGGGACGGGGGCGGAGCTTTACACCGTCATCGGCCATGCGCCGCGTCATCTCGATCGCAATATCGCGCTGGTGGGGCGCGTGATCGCGGGCATCGAACATCTGTCGAGCCTGCCGCGCGGCACCGGGCCGCTTGGTTTCTACGAAAAGCCCGGTCAGCGCGTGCCTATCGTTTCGGTGCGCCTGGGCGGTGAGGTCGCGGGCCTGGCGCGCTACCAGTTTCTTTCGACCGAGTCGGCCAGCTTTGCAGACTATGCCGACGCTCGCGCCAACCGCCGCGACGCGTTCTTCATCCAGCCGGCGGGGGGTGCGGATATCTGCAACATTCCGGTGCCGGTGCGAGCAGAACCCTGAGCGCACCCGCGGGAACCTTCGCTGCCAGTTGCGGTTCGCAATCCGGATCGGACAGGAGCTCCAGGATGACCGGTAAAAAGACAGGACGGCCGGTCGCGGCGGCGGGAACGGTGATCGGCATCGGCCTGGGCGGCTTTATCGACGGCATCCTGCTACATCAGATCTGGCAGCTGCATGGAATGCTGTCAGCCAGAGTGCCGCTGAACAGCATGAAGAACATGCAGACCAACATGACCGTCGACGGCGTGTTTCATGCGGTCGTCTGGCTTGCGACCATCGTCGGGATCATCATGCTTTTCAACGCGGGCAAGCGTGACGATCTGGCCTGGTCTGGCCGGACGTTTTACGGCTCGATGTTGATGGGCTGGGGCCTGTTCAACGTGGTCGAAGGCGTCATCGACCATCACCTGCTTGAGCTGCATCATGTCGTACAGCGCCTCGGTCAGTCGATCTGGGACTGGCTGTTCATCGGCGTCAGCCTGTTGCTGATATTTCTTGGATGGATTATTTCCAAAGGGGAGCCCGCCAGCTGACCTTGCGCCGTGTTGCAGCGCAACCGGACCATCGCTAATCGCACTGCCGATGGATTATATAAGCACCAGGGGCAGCGCGCCGACGCTCGGATTCGAAGATGTCACGCTCGCCGGTCTGGCATCCGATCGCGGGCTTTATGTTCCGCATCACTGGCCGACGCTTTCGACCGATGCGATCGCAGGACTGGCAGGCAAATCCTATGTCGAGACCGCCGTTGCCGTGATGCGTCCGTTCGTGGCAGGCACGCTCGACGACGATACGCTGCATGCCCTTTGCACCGAAGCCTATGGGCGCTTTTCGCACGCTGCGGTGGCGCCGCTCGTCCAGCTCGACCAGCAGCACTGGCTGCTCGAGCTGTTTCATGGCCCCACGCTTGCCTTCAAGGATGTGGCGCTGCAACTGCTGGGGTTTCTCTTCGAACGGTTTCTCGGCGAGCGTAACACGCATCTGACGGTCGTCGGCGCGACGTCGGGCGATACCGGATCGGCCGCGATCGACGCACTGGCGGGCCGCGCCCGGGTCGACGTCTTCATGCTCCACCCGGTGGGCCGCGTCAGCGAGGTCCAGCGCCGGCAGATGACGACGGTGCTCGCGCCCAATATCTACAATATCGCGATCGAGGGCGATTTTGACGACGCTCAGCGCATCGTGAAGGCGATGCTGGCCGATGGGGAGGCGCGCGCACGGCTGAGCCTCGGCGCGGTCAATTCGATCAACTGGGCACGGCTGATGGCCCAGATCGTCTATTATTTCTACGCCGCCGTCGCGCTCGGCGCGCCGCATCGCAGGGTGGCGTTCAGCGTGCCGACGGGCAATTTCGGCGATATCTTTGCCGGCTATGTCGCATCGCGCATGGGCCTGCCGATCGAACGGCTGATCGTTGCGACGAACGTCAACGACATTCTCGTGCGCGCGCTCTCGGGCGGCGATTACAGCTGCGCGACCGTCACCCCCACCGCCGCGCCCTCGATGGATATTCAGGTCTCCTCCAATTTCGAGCGGCTGCTGTTTGATCTTTCGGGCAACGACGGTGCGGCGGTTGCGGCCATGATGCGTGATTTCGAAGACACCCGGGCGCTGTCGATACCGGCAGAACTGATCGGGCGCGCGAACCCCCTGTTCGCCAGCGCCCGGATCGATGGCGACGGCATGGCCCAGGCCATGCGCCACGCGCATGAACGGTTCGGCCAGGTGCTCGATCCGCACACGGCGATCGCGCTGGCCGCCGCGCAGGGGAGCGATGTACCCGCCGACGTCCCCATCGTCACGCTGGCCACTGCGCATCCCGCCAAGTTTCGCGAAGCCGTCGAGCGTGCGACGGGCGTCCGCCCTGCCCTGCCGACACAGATCGCAGGGCTGTTTGACCGGCACGAGCGTTATGACACCCTGCCGGCAACCATCGACGCAGTGCGGGGCTATGTTTTCGAGCGGTCGGCTTGAACGTCGAAACCCTGATCGGCGAACCTTGGGACGATTATGCGCTGATCGATTCGGGCGGGGGCCGCAAGATCGAACGTTATGGCCCCTATCGCTTCATTCGCCCCGAGCCGCAGGCGATGTGGGATGCCGCGATGACCGACTGGGAGGCTGACGGCGCATTCATCCCCGGATCGGATGAGGATGGCGGCGGGCGCTGGGCTTTTGCACGCGACGTCCCGCGGCAAGGCTGGCCTCTGGCATGGAACGGCGTGCGCTTTACCGCACAGACGACGCCATTCCGGCACCTGGCATTTTTTCCCGATATGATGCCCGTCTGGGAATGGGCGCGCGCGCTGAAGCCGGCAGCGGTCCTCAACCTGTTCGGCTATACCGGCGTCGGCACGCTTGCGCTCGCCGGTAACGGAGCGGCGGTGACGCATGTCGATGCCTCGAAAAAGTCGGTCGATGCGGCGAAGGCAAATGCCGCGCTGTCGGCCATGGGCGACAGGCCGATTCGCTGGCTGGTCGACGATGCCACCCGTTTCGCCGCGCGCGAGGTCCGCCGCGGAAAACGCTATGACGGCATCATCCTCGATCCCCCCAAATACGGGCGCGGACCCGATGGGGAAATGTGGCAGCTGGAGCGCGATCTGGCCCCGCTGCTCGGCGATATCCGTTTGCTTGTCGATGCGGAGAGCAGCTTCGTGTTCCTCACCGTCTATGCGATCCGCATGTCCGCGCTCGCCATCGGGGCGCTTATGACGCAGCGTTTCGGGGACTTGCCGGGCAGGGTGGAATGCGGCGAGCTCGCCGTGCGCGAAGAGAGCCGCGGGCTGCTCCTTCCAACCGCGATCTGGGCGCGCTGGTCGCGTGCCGGGCTCAATCCCTGAGCGCGCGCATGGCAGCGCCTGCGGCAAAGGGCGCGATGGCGACAAGGAGCAGCGAGCTTGCCGCAAGCAGCTTCAACCCGCCGACGCCAGACGGGCCGAGGCTTCCCGCGCCAAAGATGATGATGGGGATCGCGAGCGGAAGCACGAGAAGCCCGGTCAGCGCCGAGGCACCGCGCAGGCCGGACGTCAGCGACGCGACCATCACGCCGAGCGCCGCCAGTCCCGGTGTACCAAGTAACAAACCCAGTTCGAGCGTCTGGAGCGTAATGGCTTCCAGCCGGAGCATTGCCGAAGCGGGCAGCGCCACGAGCATCAGCGCGGGCCCGAACGAAAGCCAGTGCGCGACGGTCTTCGCCAGTGCAACGACTTCGTCGGCAACGCCGCGCACGGCATATTGATCGAAGACGCCGCTCTCGGCGTCGGGCGCGACGATCCGATCGATCGGGAGCAGCGCCGCCAGCAGCGCCGCGACCCACAGGACGCCGCCACCCGTCCGCGCGAGCAGTCCGCCATCGGGGCCCACGGCGAACGGGTAAAGCGTCGCGACCATGAGGAAGAAGACAACGGGGAGCCCCGCTCCGCCCCGGTATATGGTGCGCCCCAGATCGCGCGCGACGAGGCGGGCAAATGCATTCATGCCAGCGCGAGCATCTGTGCATCGGGCATGAGCAGCGGCTGATGCGATGCGACGACAACAATGCCGCCCTGCAGGCGATGCGCGGCGACGAGCGCTTCCAGCATGGTGATCGCCGCCTGGTCGAGACCGTTTCCCGGCTCGTCGAGCAGCCAGATCGCGGCCCCGCTGGCTACCGTCCGCGCGAGAGTGGCGCGGCGGCGCTGCCCGGTCGAGAGCATCCGCACCGGCACCATTGCGAGGTGAGACATGCCGACGGCGGCAAGCCCGGTCATCGGGTCGCCGTCGTCAAGTGCCGCCCAGAAGCCGAGCGCGTCGATGAGCGGCTTCGTCGCGTCGAGCGCCGGATTTTCATCGGCAAGCGCGACGGCCCCCTCGCTGGCCACCAGGCCGTCGGCGGGGACGAGCAGGCCCGCAAGGATACGCAGCAAGCTCGATTTGCCGACCCCGTTGGCACCGCTGATGCGCAGGGCATCGCCCGCGCCCAGCGTAAAGGACAGTTGCGTAAACAGCATCCGCCCGCCGCGCAAACAGCATAGATTATCGGCGGAAAGCGACGCAGACATTCAGATATGTTGACCCGGACCCTGCATCGGCGCGACATAGCGCGCGGGCGTGGCGAAAGGCAAAGAAAGTGATTGCACAACTGAACGAGGATCAGCGCGCCGACGCGCTCGACGCGCTGGGAGACTGGGATTTCGACGATGCGCGCGACGCCCTGACGCGGCAGTTCGTTTTCAACGATTTTCCCGAAGCCTTTGCGTTCATGACGCGGGTCGCGTTCCTTGCCGAAAAGGCCGATCACCACCCCGAATGGACAAACATATACAACCGCGTCGATATCGCGCTGACGACGCACGATGCGGGCGGGCTTTCGCATCGTGACGTGGACCTGGCGAAATCGATCGACGCGCTGCTCGATTAGGCTTTCGGTTTGGCGCGGCGGGGCAGCAGCCACGGTGCCCAGCGGGACGCAAAGTTCAGGCGTCGGGCGGTCTTGCCGACAAGCGTGTGCACACGCCGTCCATGTGCCGCATCCCAGACTGCTTGCGCCACCTGTTCGACGGGCGTGAATTCGAGCCCGGCATTCCTGACGACATCGCGGATGGCGACATTCGAGCCCGACGCGGAAAGGTCGAGCAGTGGCGTATCGATGAAGCTCGGCATGATCGTGCGCGCCTTCACCCCTACGGCCACCCATTCGCGATCGAGCGCCTCGGTCATGGCGCGGACGCCGAACTTGGTCGCCGAGTAGACCGACATCCCCGCGCTCGCATAGATGCCCGCCGCCGAACAGGTGCTGACGAGCGCCGATCCGGGTGTTCTGCGCAGATAGGGCAGCCCTGCGTGCGCACCCCAGAACACGCCCTTCAGGTTCACATCGATCGTCCGTTCGATATCGCTCTCGCTCATCGCTTCCATCGCGCCGCCGGTTCCGATCCCGGCGTTGTTGAACAGGATATCGAGCCGGTCCCCGCTTCTGGTCGCAAAAAACGCGAGGGCGGCGTCCCAGTCCGCATGATGGCGCACGTCCATCACATGCGTGCTGGACGCACCGTCGGGCAGCAGCGCTGCGGTTTCCGCGATCCCGGCTGCGTTCACGTCAGCCAGGCCGACGAACCAGCCTTTTGCGGCAAAGAATTGGGCGGTCGCCCGACCGATGCCCGATCCGCCGCCGGTGATGAAAATGGCCTTGCGCATGGACACCCCCTGTTTCCGCCTTCACAACGCGAAGCGTGAGCGAAGGCAAGACAAATCGCGGGCCGCAGGTCACGCTTCGCGGCGTGACGAAGCGTTATGACAGGCATGGGGGAATAGAGTCGGTGTCGCTCGACGTGGCGGCAGGCAGCTTCGTCGCGCTGGTCGGTGCGTCGGGATCGGGAAAATCGACGCTGCTGAAAACGGTCAACCGGATGATCGATCCTGATGCGGGAGCGGTGACGATCGACGGCGCGGACACGCACGGAGAGCCGGTCCACCTGCTGCGCCGACGCATCGGCTATGTGATCCAGGGCACCGGCCTGTTCCCCCATTTCGACGTTGGCGCGAACATCGCAATGGGGCTCAGGATCGCGGGCCTTGTCGCGGCCGGGGACGAACGCGAACGGCGCGTTGCCAAACTGCTCGATCTGGTCGATCTGCCGCGTGATTTTGCGCGGCGTATGCCCGCTACGCTTTCGGGCGGGCAGCGGCAGCGCGTCGGCTTTGCGCGCGCGCTGGCCCCGGCACCCGGAATCATGCTCATGGACGAGCCGTTCGGCGCGCTCGATCCGGTGACGCGCGATGCGCTGTGCGACAGTTACCGGGGGTTGCACGACCGGCTCGGGCTGACCAGCATCATGGTCACGCATGACATGGCCGAGGCGCTGCTGATCTCCGACCGTGTCATTGTCTTGAGCGACGGGCGCGTCGTCGCCGATGAGCAGCCGGGAGCGCTGCTGGCTGGCGCTGGCGGATCGGTGGCGCAGGCACTGGCCGGGGTGCCCAAACGCCAGGCCTTGCGACTGGCCAGGCTCGCGCGATGATCGAGCGTATCCTTCCCCTTCTCGCATCGCATATCGTGCTTGCCGCGTCGGCGATGCTGCTCGGTCTGGTGCTCGCGTTGCCGCTTGGCGTGTTCGCCGCGCAAAACCGGCATTTCGGCCGGGCGGCACTTGCGGCTGCGAGCCTGATCCAGACCATCCCTTCGCTTGCGCTGCTGGCGTTGTTTTATCCCTTGCTCGTCGCGCTTTCCGCGCTGGTGCCGGTGCCCGTGCTCGGTTTCCTGCCCGCGCTGCTTGCGCTCGCGCTTTATGCGCTGCTGCCCATCCTGCGAAACACCGCGATCGGGCTGAGCGGCATCGACCGCGATGTGCGCGAAGCCGCGGACGGCATCGGGATGACGCGCTGGCAGAAGCTTGCTCTGGTCGAGGCTCCGCTCGCGCTTCCCGTCGTGATGGGCGGCGTGCGCACTGCGGCGGTGTGGACGATCGGTGCGGCAACGCTTTCGACGACGGTCGGCGCGCCGAGCCTTGGCGATGTGATTTTCTCGGGGTTACAGACGCAGAACTGGACTCTTGTCCTGTGGGGCTGTGCTGCCGCCGCCGGGCTTGCCCTCGTCGCGGACGGGCTTCTGGCGCTCGCCGAACGCGGCATTTCAGCGCGGCGGCGGGCGCTGTGGATCGCACCGCTTGCCGTCTTTGTCGCCGTGCCGCTCTCCATCGCTTTTGCGCCCGCGCGAAATCAGCCGACCGTGACGATCGGGGCGAAAAGCTTTTCCGAACAATATATCCTTGCCCGCGTCATCGGGCGGCGGCTCGAAGCAGCTGGATACCGGATTCGGTATAAGGAAAACCTCGGCTCGGCAGTGGTGTTTTCCGCACTCAGTGCTGGCGATGTCGATATCTATGTCGACTATTCGGGCACGATCTGGACGAACGAGATGAAGCGGACCGACGTGCCCGGTCGGGCTGCATTGGCCGTCGGCGTCGCGGCCTGGACGCCGCGGCAAGGCGTGACCACAATAGGCCCGCTCGGTTTCGAAAACGCCTATGCGCTTGCGGTGCCGGGTCGCGTGGCGCGGGCAAAGGGCCTTCGCACGCTCGACGATCTGGCGCGCGCGGCACCCGATATGGTGCTGGGCGGCGACCTCGAGTTTCTCGATCGCCCCGAATGGGCGGCGATCCGCACGGCCTATCGTGTGCGTTTCAGGGCGCAGCGTGCCTTCAACCCGACGTTCATGTACGAAGCGCTGAAGACCGGCGATGCCGATGCGATCTCGGCGTTCAGTTCGGATGGGCGGATCGCGGCGGACGGGCTTACCGTGATGAGCGATCCCAAAGGGGCGGCCCCCGCCTATGACGCGCTGCTGCTGGCAGGCACCCGGGCATCGCGCGATCCCAGTCTCATGAAGGCGATCAGGCCGATCGTCGGAAACATTGCCGTGGACGATATGCGGCGGGCGAACCTGATGGTTGACGGTGAAAAGCGCTCGTCTGACGACGCAGCCGCTTGGCTGGATGCCCGGATCGCGGCTAGAACCATGCCATGACCGCGAAAATCCCCGTCCTCGTCACCGGCGGTGCCGGCTATATCGGCAGCCATGCCGTGCTCGCTTTGCGTGACGCGGAGTGGCCCGTGGTTGTGATCGACAATCTCGTCACCGGGTTCCGCTGGGCCGTGCCGGAGGATGTGCCCTTCGTCGAAGCCAGTATCGACGATGCCCAGGCGGTCGAAGCCGCGATCCGGGACAATGGCATCGGCGCGATCATCCATTTCGCAGGATCGGTCGTCGTCCCCGAATCGGTCAGCGATCCGCTGAAATATTATCTGAACAATACCGTGCGCAGCCGTGCGCTGATCGCGAGCGCGGTCGAGGCGGGGGTGAAGCACTTCATCTTCTCGTCCACCGCCGCGACCTATGGCATCCCGCCGGTCGTGCCCGTGCGCGAAGACAGCGCGCAGGTGCCGATCAATCCCTATGGCATGTCGAAACTGATGACCGAGGCGATGCTGCGTGATACCGCCGCCGCGCACCCGATCAACTATGCGGCGCTGCGCTATTTCAACGTGGCGGGGGCCGATCCGGCGGGCCGTTCGGGGCAATCGACCGCCGGGGCCACGCATCTGATCAAGATCGCCGCCGAGGCCGCGACCGGCAAGCGCGCCCATGTCAGCGTTTTCGGCACCGATTATGCAACGCCGGACGGAACGGGCGTCCGTGATTATATCCATGTTACCGATCTGGCGGAGGCGCATGTCGCGGCGCTCGACTGGCTCATCACGCATCCGCATGAAAATCTTGTCGCGAACGCGGGTTATGGCCGGGGGTTCAGCGTGATGCAGGTGCTCGACGCGGTTGACCGCGTGACGAACATGAAGCTCGACCGCCGCATGGAGCCGCGTCGCGCGGGCGATCCCGATGCACTGGTGGCGGACAACAGCCGGATCATGGCGATGCTCGATTGGGTGCCGAGGCGCGCTGATCTCGACGGCATCGTCAGGGATGCGCTGGCCTGGGAACGGAGACTGGGCGAGCGCGGCTGAACCGGAGACAAGCCGGTCAGGGCTATTGCGGCGTCGTCGCCCGTGCTCCCTCACCGTCCCCGGCGGGTGCTGCGACAATATCCCGCGTCACAGCGCCTTTATCGACGACAGCCGTGCCCGGGTCGCCTGCCTCTGAACGGATACCGGTTTCGGCGCGCGCGGCACCGGCTTCCGCCAACGTTCCAGTCTCTCCGGCACTGCGCGCGGATGGACCCCCAAACATCGCCTGCAGAGCCTGCGACGACGAATCGATATCCTGTGGCCGCGCCGATCCCGGCTTTGGCGGGCTGAGCGCAAAATCGGGTGGAACGACCAGCGGGGCGGCGCGCGCGACGGCCATTTCGTCGGGGCCCGAGCCACCGCCGAAACGACGACCGGTGGCGCACGCGCCAAGGCTGGTGAGGGCTGCCGCCGCGAGGGCACCGGCGAGGATTGGCTTACGCATTTTCAGGCACTTTCACTTTGTCACGCGCGAGCAGCGCACGGAAAACGAGGATGAGCACGCCGATGGTTATAGCCGCATCGGCAACGTTGAAAACCAGGAAAGGACGGAACGCGCCGAAATGCAGATCGGCGAAATCGACGACATAGCCAAAGCGCACCCGATCGAGGATGTTGCCGAGCGCCCCGCCGAGGATAAGGCCGAGACCGAAAGCATCCTGCCGGTTCCGCTCGCGCCACAGCCAGATCGCGACCCCGATGGAGATCGCGCCGGTGAGCCCGATCAGCAGCCACCGCCCGAGATCGCCTTCCGCGTGGAGCATGCCGAGCGAAACGCCGCGGTTTTCAACCCAGGTGAACTGAAAAATACCGGTAATCTCGATCTGCAGCCGGTTTTTCAGATCGAACGCAACCATGACGATATGTTTCGCAAGCTGATCGAGCGCGAAGACAAGCGCCGCCAGCGCGAAACCGGGGGTGCGGTGCATCTAGATCCTCCCCGGAACGGGGAGGTGGCGCGCAGCGGCGGAGGGGCCGGATGTAGCGCAACTCAATGGCTCGACAGCGCGCCCCTGCGCATTTGTCCCCTCCACCACGCTTCGCGCGGTCCCCCTCCCCGTTCCGGGGAGGATTTGATTCGGCTCACGCATCGGCCAGCACCTCTTCACACCGCCCGCACAGCGCGCCGTCCTCGCTCACCTCAGGCAAATGCCGCCAGCAGCGGCCGCATTTGTGGTGGCTCGTGCGCTGCGCTGCCGCGGGCGTGCCATGCGGGACCTGCGCGATCACGACTTCCGAAACGATGAACAGTTCCGCAAGCTCCTCCCCGGTCAGCGCGGGCCGGTCACGCACGTCAGCAATGCCAAGCGCGATCTTCGCCTCGAGCGAAGATCCCAGGGTTTTGTCGCGCCGCAATGGCTCGATCTCGGCGGTAACGGTTTCGCGGAGCACGCGATAGCCATTCCAGCTCTCGCCAAGTCTTTCATCGAGCCAGTCCCCGTCGATCGCGGGCCATTCGAGCAGATGCACGCTCCTCGCCTCGGGAAACCGCGTTCCCCACACCTCTTCCGCGGTGAAGACCAGCACCGGCGCGGCATAGCGGACGAGGGCGTGGAACAGGATATCGAGCACCGTCCGATAGGCCCGCCGCTTTTCGCTCTGCTTGCCAGTCGCCGGGTTAACGTCACAGTAAAGGCTGTCTTTCCTGATATCGAAAAAGAACGCCGACAGATCGTTGTTCGCGAAATCACTGATGAGGCGCGTGTAGCTGTTGAAGTCGAAATCTTGCACCGCCTGCTTCAGCTTCGCGTCCATGTCCGCAAGCAGATGAAGGATGTAGCGTTCGAGCTCGGGCATCTCGGAAACGGGCACCCGCCCGCTCTCGTCGAACCCGTCGAGCGCCCCCAGCAGATAGCGGAAGGTGTTGCGGAGCTTGCGATACTGATCCGAAACTCCGCTCAGGATTTCCTTCCCGATCCGGTGATCCTCGGTGAAATCGACCGTCAGCGCCCACAGCCGCAGGATATCCGCACCGAAATCGCGCATCAGATCGAGCGGGTTGATCGTGTTGCCGAGCGACTTGGACATTTTCATGCCCTTGGCGTCCATCGTGAAACCGTGCGTCAGCACCGCCCTGAACGGTGCGCGCCCCCGGCTGCCGCAGCTTTCAAGGAGCGACGACTGAAACCAGCCACGATGCTGGTCAGATCCTTCGAGATACAGATCGGCGGGCGAGCGAAGCTCTGGCCACGTCTCGCCTTCGAGCACGAAGGCGTGCGTGCAGCCGCTGTCAAACCAGACGTCGAGGATGTCGGTGACCATTTCATAATCATCGGCACGGTAGTCCGCGCCAAGGATTTCCTGCGCACGCTCGGCATCCCAGGCGTCCACCCCGCCCGCGCGGATCGCGGCGACGATGCGCGCATTCACCTCAGGGTCCGCCAGATACTGGCCGGATTTCCGCTCGACGAACAGCGCGATCGGCACGCCCCAGGCGCGCTGGCGGCTGATCACCCAATCAGGCCGCCCCGCCACCATCGCGTGCAGGCGGTTGCGGCCTTTTTCGGGGATGAAGCGCGTTGCTTCGATTTCACGGAGCGCGGTCCCGCGGAGGCTGAGCCCCTTCCCTGAAGGGGAGGGGGGAAGAGGCGTGTCCATCGGGATGAACCATTGCGGCGTCGCGCGAAAGATGAGCTTCGCCTTCGAACGCCAGCTGTGCGGATAGCTGTGCCGGTAATCCGCCGACGCCGCCAGCAGCGCGCCCGCATCGCGCAGATCCGAACAGATCGGTCCGTTGGGTGCGTTGAACTTGGGATTGATGACCGAGCCCTGCCCGCCGAGCCACGCCCAGTCGGCGCGGTATTTGCCGTCCCCTTCGACCGCGAAGACGGGATCGATCCCGTTCGCCTTGCACAGCGCGAAATCATCCTCGCCGTGATCGGGCGCCATATGGACGAGGCCGGTGCCCTGCTCGGTCGTGACGAACTCGCCAGGCAGGAACGGCCGGGGTTTGGCAAAAAATCCGCCAAGGTGATGCATCGGGTGCCGGGCGATTGTCCCGGCGAGGTCTGAGCCGTTGAACGTTTTTCCGGTGGTGAATGCCAATGCACCACCACTGTCAATATTGGCATTAAAACGAGCGCGGACGGCATCGACGAGAGCAGATGCTACTATAAATTGTTTACCAACCCACTGAAAGAAAAGCGGTTTGACGCTCGCTCCCATTCGTCCAACGCCCTCCGCCTTGCAGATGGTATATTGGACATCCGGCCCGTAAGCCAAAGCCTGATTTACCGGGATCGTCCACGGCGTCGTCGTCCAGATGACCGCATGTGCGCCGACCAGTTCGGGGATCGGCGACTTCACAATCTCAAACGCCACGTCGATCTGCGTGCTCGTGATGTCCTCATACTCAACCTCGGCCTCGGCGAGCGCGGTCTTTTCAACGGGGGACCACATGACCGGCTTTGCGCCGCGATAGAGCTGCCCGCTTTCGGCGAATTTCATGAGCTCGGAAACGATCGTGGCTTCGGCTTCGGGGGCCATCGTCAGATAGGGGTGGTCCCAGTCGCCACCGATGCCCAGCCGCTTCAGCTGTTCGCGCTGCGTATCGACCCATTGCCGTGCATAGGCGCGGCATTCGGCGCGGAATTCGCGTGGCGGCACATCGTCCTTGTCGAGCTTCTTCTTCCGGTACTGTTCCTCGATTTTCCATTCGATCGGCAGGCCGTGGCAATCCCAACCGGGCACATAGGGCGCATCCCTGCCGAGCAGCGACTGCGTGCGCACCACCATGTCCTTCAGGATATGATTGAGCGCATGGCCGATGTGCATGTCTCCATTGGCATAGGGCGGACCGTCATGGAGGATGAACTTTTCCCGGCCTTTACGCGCGGCGCGGAGCTGATGATAGGCACCGTCCGCCTGCCATTTCGCCAATATGCCGGGCTCTTTCTGCGGCAAGCCTGCCTTCATTGGAAAACCGGTCTTCGGCAGGAAGACGGTATCGCGATAATCTCTGGCGGCCTGGTGCGGTGCTTCGGTCATGTCCGCGTGCCGTTAGCCCAGTGCACCGCAAAGACAAAGCCCGCCATGCCCGTCAGCGCACGACCGCAATTGCCGCGCGCGACGCGAGGCGTTCGACCGCTGCGGCATGGATGCCGGGGGCACAGGCGAGAACGCCGAACATTTCGCCCCTGGTCGAATTGAAACGCAGCGTCTGCCCGCGCGCGTCGGTCACCGTCGCGCCGGCTTCCTCGGCGATCAGCGCTGCGGCAGCGATATCCCATTCATGACCCCAGCGCAGTGCGGCGAGAAGATCGGCTTCCCCGCTTGCGACCATCGCCATGCGCAGGGCAATCGAATTGGGCTTGGCAACGGCGACGAGATCGCGATCGGCCCTGGGCAGCGTATCGGCGGGAACGCGCGCGCCGGCCAATTCGGTCCTGTCCGAGACGCAAATCGGACGGCCGTTGCGCGTCGCGCCCTGCCCCGCCGCTGCCGCCCAAAGCTCGCCGCGCGCGGGAGCATCGAGGACGCCGAGCACGGCCCGGCCCCCCTCGACCAGCGCGACCGATACGCACCAGCCGGGCCGTCCACGCACGAAATCGCGCGTGCCATCGATCGGATCGACGACCCAGACGCGGGTTCGCATCAGGCGCTCGGCCGAATCGGCGGTTTCCTCGGAAAGCCACCCCGCCTCGGCATCGAGCCCGGACAGCGCGGCGCGGAGCATATCATTCGCGGCAAGATCAATTTCGCAGACGACTTCACCGGGCACCTTGTCCCAGCTTTCGAATTTTCCACGCCAGCGGGCGAGCGCCATCGCGCCTGCCTCGCGGGCTGCCCGGGACACAGCGGCAAGCATCAGTCCAGGGCCAGGAACGGCGGTGACGGCGCACGGAAACTATGCACCGGCGAGCACCATCCCGTCGATCCGCAGCGTCGGCACGTTGGTCGCATGGCGAAACACCAGATCGTCGGCGGGGATCAGCGCGCTGAACATGTCCTTCAGATTGCCCGCGATCGTCACCTCGGAAACCGGCCCTGCGATTTCACCGCGGACGATCTGAAAGCCGGCGGCCCCGCGACTGTAATCACCGGTCAGGCCGTTGACGCCCATGCCGATCAGTTCGGTCACATAAAAACCGTCGAGGATGTCTGCCATCAGCGCGGCAGGCGTCACGCTGCCCGCCGCCATATGCACGTTGCTTGTCCCCGCCCCCGGCGCTCCTGAAACGCCGCGCGATGCGTGCCCTGTCGGCGCGATCCCGAGCTGGCGCGCGCTGGCGCTGTCGGCAATCCACTGCGTCAGCACGCCCCGCTCGATCAGGTTGATACGTGCCGTCGCCACTCCCTCGCCGTCGAACGCGCGACTGCGCAGGCCGCGCAGCCGGTGCGGATCGTCGGTGATCGTGACGCTCGAATCGAAAATCCTGGTGCCGAGCGCGTCGAGCAGGAAACTCGAGCGCCGCGCCACGCCCGCACCGTTGATCGCGCCGAGCAGATGCCCCACGAGCGAGCTGCCGACGCGCGGATCGAAGACGACGGGCGTCGGGCCGCTCGGCAGACGGATCGGCGAGACGCGGGCGACGGCGCGCGCTCCGGCCCGGAGTCCGACGGTGGCGGGGCTTTCACGATCGACGACATGGCGCACCGAACTATACGCCGAATCACGCTCCTGCGCGCCCGCATCGCCCGCGAGGACTGCGGCCGAAATGCCATGGCTGCTCCCTGCCGAAGCAGCGGCAAAACCGTGACTGGTCGCCAGCGCCATCACCGCGCGGCCCGCGCTGGCGCTGGCACCTTCGCTGTTGGTCACGCCCGGGACGGCCCGGGCCGCATCCTCCGCTTCCAGCGCCGCTTCGCGCAGGGCCTCAGGGGCCGCTTCGCCGCCATCGTCGATGTCGAAATCGGGGAACGGGCCGTGCGCGATACGATCCTGCGGGGCAAGGCCGGCCCATTTGTCTTCGGGTGCCAGCCGTGCCATCGCCACGACCCGCTCGACCAGCGTGGCGAGCGCGGCGGACGACAGATCGGACGTCGAGGCCGTCGCTGACCGCTGGCCGACAAAGACGCGCAGGCCGATCTCCTGATTTTCCGAACGGTCGACCCCCTCGAGTTTTCCCAGGCGCACCTCTACCGAGGCTGAGGCGTTGGCAAGCGCAACCGCATCGGCGGCGTCGGCACCGGCGCGGACTGCGTGCGAAACGAGATCGGCGGCGCGGCTTTGCGCCTCTTCGCGGGTAAGCATCGGTCAGCCGTTAGGGAGCACTTGCCCGCGCGTCAAAGCGCATTGCCAACGGCTGCGCATGCCAGCGCCATCAATAGCCCAGCGGCCCGGTTCGAACGGAAATTGGCGAGTGCGTCTTGCGCGTCGGCAGGATCGAGCGACACGATCTGCCATGCCAGATGCAGTCCGAACGGCACGAGCGCGACGAGCACGAGCCAGTCGGGCCGGGTGATCAGGAAGGCAGCGGCAATCAGCACGAAAGCCAGCGCGTAGAAAAACGCAACCCCGCCCCGCACGGCCGCCCCCATGCGCCGCGCCGATGAACGCACGCCGACGAGCACATCGTCTTCCACGTCCTGTAGCGCATAGATCGTATCATAGCCGATCACCCAGGCGATACTGCCTGCATAGAGCAGAAGCGTGGGCAGCGTCGCCTCCCCCGCAACGGCCACCCAGCCGACCGGCACCCCCCAGCTGAACACGATGCCCAGCCATGCCTGCGGCCACCAGGTCACCCGCTTCATGAAGGGATAGGCGGCGACGGGTGCGAGACTTGCCAGCGCGACGATCTGTGCGGGAGCCGGAAGCTTCAGAAGGACGAAAAGGCCGATCAGGCTGAGCAACACGAGCCAGATCCACCCTGCCCCGAGCGAAACTGCGCCGCTCGCAACGGGGCGCAGCCGCGTCCGCGCCACCTGCGCGTCAAGGTCTCGATCGACGATGTCGTTATAAACGCACCCCGCCCCGCGCATGGCGATACTGCCCAGCAGGAGCCAGCCGAGAAGCGGCCAGTCGTTACGGAGTCCCCCGGCCAGCAACACGCCCCATGCGCACGGCCAATAGAGCAGCCACCAGCCGATCGGACGATCGAACCGTGCCAGCAGGGCATAGGGACGCAGCGGCGCCGGAAGGATGCGCATGAACCGCGTAAGTTCGGTATCGGCGACCATTTCGGTGACATCGTGCTGAACCTGTTCCAGGTGTCGTCCTCCACTTGCGCCCCCGTCCCGGCGCGACGATGAACCATGTAACAGGTTCAGGCCCGGAAAGCTTATCGACAGATGCCCATAACACGCACCACGCTTCCCCAATCGACCGTGCGCCTGTTCGTCGATCAGCCGCTCTGCGCCGGAAACGACATTCGCATCGAAGGCCCCCAGGCGCATTATCTGCTCGGCGTGATGCGCCTGAAAGCGGGTGATGCGGTCAAGCTGTGCGACAATATTTCGGGCGAATGGCTTGGCATCGTGAGCACGATCGCCAGGCGCGATCTGATCCTGCAGGTCGTGGAACACCTCCGCCGGCGCGAGCCGGTGCGCGACCTGTGGCTCGCGGCGGCACCGATCCGGCGCAGTCGATATGACTGGGTCGCGGAAAAAGCATGCGAGCTGGGCGTCGCGCGCTTCGTGCCCGTGCTCACGCGGCGGACAGTCGTTGACAAGGTGAAGGACGATCGGCTCCGCGCCCATATGATCGAGGCAGCGGAGCAGTGCGGGCGGACGGCGCTGCCCGATCTCGCCGATCAGATGAGCCTGCCCGCGTTTCTGAAAACGCTCGACGGAAGGACGCTGTTTTTCGCCGATGAGGAAGGCGGTCTGCCGATCGTGGAAGCGGTTACGCAAAATCCCGGCCCGGCTGCGACCCTTATCGGCCCAGAAGGCGGGTTCGACGATGCCGAACGTGCCGCAATCAGGGCGGTGCAGGGCGCGGTCAGGGTATCGCTCGGCCCGCTCATCCTCCGCGCCGATACCGCCGCCGTTGCCGCGGTTTCGATCTGGATGGCCTGCGCGCGCTGAGCATGCCGAGTGTGTACAGCGCCGATGCGCGTTTCACTTTGCGACTGGAAAGCGCGACACCAGATCGCTACGGCGCGGCGATGACCACGCGCGCCACGTCCGCCGAAATCGAAGCGCCGATGGACAGTCGCGCCGATATGATCGCGCTGTTTGAAGACGGCGAAAAGCCGAAAGCCGACTGGCGGATCGGCACCGAGCACGAAAAGTTCGTTTACCGAAAATCCGATCATGCAGCGCCATCCTATCAGGAAAAGGGTGGCATCCACAGCCTGCTGACCGGGCTGACGCGCTATGGCTGGACGCCGGTTTTCGAAGGGGAAAACATCATCGCGCTGTCGGGCGAAGACGGATCGGTCAGCCTCGAACCGGCGGGCCAGTTCGAGCTTTCGGGCGCGCCGCTCGAAAATCTGCACCAGACCTGCGCCGAGGCGGGACGGCATCTGAACCAGGTGAAGGACGTAGGCGACAGGCTCGGCCTCGGTTTCCTCGGGCTGGGGCTGTGGCCAGACAAGACGCGCGCGGCGCTGCCGATCATGCCCAAGGGACGATATCGCATCATGCTGGACCATATGCCGCGCGTCGGCACCATGGGGCTCGACATGATGCTGCGCACCTGCACCATCCAGACCAATCTCGACTATTCGTCGGAAGCCGACATGGTGAAGAAGTTCCGCGTATCCCTCGCGCTCCAGCCGCTCGCGACAGCGCTGTTCGCCAACTCGCCCTTCCTCGAAGGAAAGCCGAACGGGTTCCTCAGTTACCGCAGCCATATCTGGACCGATACCGATGCTGCGCGAACCGGAATGCTGCCGTTCGTCTTTGACGAAGGGTTCGGCTATGAACGCTATGCGGACTATATGCTCGACGTGCCGATGTATTTCGTGTTCCGCAACGGCAGCTATATCGAAGCGGCGGGCCTGAGCTTTCGTGACTTCCTGCGGGGCGAGCTGAGCGCACTGCCCGGCGAGAAGCCGACGCGCGGCGACTGGTCCGATCATCTGTCGACCGCCTTTCCCGAAGTCCGGCTGAAAAGTTTCCTCGAAATGCGCGGCGCGGATGGCGGGCCATGGAACACGATCTGCGCCTTGCCGGCATTCTGGGTGGGGCTGCTTTACGATCAGACCGCGCTCGACGCGGCTTACGACCTTGTCAGCGAATGGAGCATCGAAGCGCAGCAGGTGCTTCGGGACGAAGTGCCGACCAGGGCGCTCGATGCCGGTTCGCCCGGCGGCGGCACGCTTCGCGGGCTCGCGCGCGAAGTCCTCAAAATTGCCGATGCCGGGCTGAAAGCGCGCGCGCGCCTGAACGGCATCGGGGAGAGCGAACAGGGTTTCCTCGATCCGCTGCACGAGATCGTCGCCTCGGGAAAAGTCCCCGCGCAGCGCCTGCTCGATCGTTATCATGGCGAGTGGGGGGGCAATCTTTCGCGCGTTTATGACGAAATGAGCTTTTGAGTTTTTGCGGTCAGTAATCAGGCAACACTTGCCGGGCCGCCCCCCAGTTCGCGAGCGCTTTCGATGAGGCGCGTTCGAGCAGTTCGGCCTGATCGCCGACGTGCCACCGCGCCGCTCCCGTAATCTCGCCGAGTTCAGCCCAGCTCACCGGCGCGGAAACCGGGGCAGCGCTTCGTGCCCGCGCGGAATAGGGCATGACCGCGGTAGCCCCGCGCTGGTTGCGCAGCCAGTCGATGAAGATGCGGCCTTTCCGCTTCGCCTTGCTCATCGTAGCGACGAACCGCTCGGGCTCGCCCTTTGAAAGCGCCTGCGCAAACCGGTCCGCGAAATCCTTGACCACCGGCCATTCGGCCTGCGGCGTCAGCGGCACGATGACGTGGATGCCCTTTCCGCCTGAAAGCATCGCAAAGCTGGCAAGGCCGATGTCCGCAAGGTGCGTCTTGATGTCCACCGCAGCCTTTTTTACTGCCGCGAAATCAACCGCTTCATCGGGATCGAGATCGAAGACCATCCGGTCGGGCTTTTCGATTTCGCCGACCGACGCACCCCAGCCATGGAACTCGATCGTTCCCATCTGGACGCAGGCGACGAGGCCATCGGCGTCATCCACATAGAGATAGTCCTCGGTCGAACCGTCCTTCTCGCGGATCGGGATCTGCCTGACGTGGTCACCAAAAGATCCGGCATCGTGCTTTTGAAAGAAGCATTGCCTGCCGCGTCCCTGCGGGCAGCGTACCAGGCTGATCGGGCGATTGGCGGCAAACGGGAGCATTGCTGGTGCCATGGCTTCATACCAGGCGGCGAGATCGCCCTTGGTCACGGGTGAATCATCGAAAATGAGCCGATTGGGGTTGGTGATCGTCACGCTGCTCCGGTGCGGCGGGAGCGCGACGGGCGTTTCCGTGACGACCGACTTTGCCGGCTTGTCGCCGCGCAGTCCGATAAAGCTCGAATGGCGGAGGAGGCCATCGGGCGTAACTTCGGCATAGGCCACTTCGGCGACGAGTTCCGGCCTCACCCAATGTGCCCCGCGCACGGCGGCACGGGGGGCATCGACCGCGGGCGCATCATGCGAAAGCGGCTTGAGCCTGTCCATGATGTCCGCAATCAGCGCCTGCGAAAAGCCGGTGCCGACCTTTCCGGCATAGCGCAGCGTCCCGTTTTCGTGGACGCCGAGCAGAAGCGAGGCAAAGCCGCGCGTTGCTTTGCTCTGCGTCCAGCCTACGATTACGAATTCCTGCCGGTGCGTGCATTTGATCTTGAGCCAGGCCTGCGTGCGCCGTCCGCTATAGGCGGCATCGGCGCGTTTCGAGACAATGCCTTCATAGCCCTCGCGACACATTGTCTCGAACAGCTTTTCGCCGTCCCCGCTGATATGTTCGGCGAACTGGAGCCGTTCGCCTGACGGGATCAGCGGGCGCAGCCGATCCTTGCGCTGCACGGTGGGCAGCCTGTCCAACGCCTCGCCGTCGAGCTCGAGCAGATCGAATGCAAAGAATGTCATCGCGCCCGCCTCTGAAATGGCATCCTTCAGTGTCGAAAAATCAGGGCGGCCGTCCTTGAACGCAACGATCTCCCCATCGATGAGCGCGGACGCCACGGGGAGCCGGGCGGCGGCTTCGGCGATGGCCGCGAACCTGTCGCTCCAGTCGAGCCCGGTGCGCGTGAATACCTTTGCCCGCCCTCCCGCAACCGCAATCATCGCGCGATAACCGTCATATTTGACTTCATGAATCCAGCCACTGCCCGCAGGAACGCTGTCGACGAGCGTGCAGAGCTGCGGTTCGCGAAAAGCGGGCATTTTCGAGCCGTTTTTCTTGCGGGCTGATGCGCGCAGCTTTTTCCAGCCGGGCAGTTCCTTTGCCGCCACGCCGTCGGCGATCTGCTGCATCGTGCGCCCGGTCTTCACGCTCGTCAGCACCCCCTCGACGAGATCGTCGGTGCCGCCCGCAAAATCATCCTCCACCTTGCGGAGCAGCCAGTTGACGTTTCGCTCCTTTCTGCGTGGCTTGAGGCGGATCAGCATCCATTCGCCCTTCATCCTGATGCCATCGAGCACGAAATGAAGGTGGCCATCATCAAGATCCTTCGCGGATTTCCCCGCGACCGGCGCCCAGCGTCCGTCATCCCACAGCATCACCGTACCGCCGCCATATTCGCCTGCCGGGATCACGCCCTCAAAATCGGCATAGCTGATCGGATGATCCTCGGTCTGGACGGCGAGGCGTTTGTCGTCCGGATCGAGGCTGGGGCCGCGCGTCACCGCCCAGCTCTTCATCACGCCATCGACCTCGAGCCGCAAATCCCAGTGGAGCCGCGTCGCATCGTGTTTCTGAACCATGAAGCGATTGCCGTTGCCCGGTGCCAGCGTGCCCGCGGGCTCCTTCGTTTTCGCAAAGTCCCGCTTGGCGTTATAGGTGGCAAGCGGATCGGCCTTCGCCATCAGGCGCGTTTCCTGCTTGTTGCCCTGGGTTTGGGTGCACCCTTGTCGGGCGGCGCGGGTTTTTCGATCGATTTCTTGAGCGCCGCCATAAGATCGATGACGTTGGAGCCCGAGCCGCGGTCGCCATTGTCAGGATCCTCGATGATCCTGCGGTTCGACTTGGATTTCTTCTTGCGCTCGATCAGACCTTTCAGTGCATCGACATAACGGTCGTGAAAGACGGCCGGATCGAACTTGGCAGTCTTCTTGTCGATCAGCGTCGTCGCAAGCTCGAGCAGGTCCGGGTCGGGCCTGGCATCCGGGATGTCGCGAAAATAGCCCTGCGCCTTGTTAACTTCGTCGGCGTAGCGCAATGTTTCGAGGATCATCCCGCGTCCGCACGGCTTCAGGCTGACGACATATTCACGACCGCGCATGGCAAGCTGCCCAAGGCCGACCTTGCGCGCGGCACGCAGCGCTTCGCGCAGGACGATGAACGCTTCTTCGGCCAGATCGTCGGCGGGGACGACGAAATAGGGGCGCTCATAATAGAGCACGTCGATCTCATCGGCATCGACGAACTGGGTCAGCTCAAGCGTCCTCTTCGAATCGAGCCTGACCGCGTCAATCTCATCCTGATCGAGCAGAACATAATCGCCCTTTTCGACCTCAAATCCTTTGACGATGTCATCGGGATCGACCGGCCCGACGCCGGGAACGGTCTTTTCGTATTTGATCCGTTTGCCGCTCGGCTCATGGATCTGGTGAAAGGCGATGGCCGCCCCCGATTTCGTGGCAGTGTAAATTTCGACGGGGATCGAGACGAGCGCGAGCCTGATCTGCCCCTGCCAATATGCCCGCGCTGCCATGCGTCCCGTTCCCATCGTTGCGTGCCCGGTTCAACGCGCGCGCGGGGCGCGACGTTCCGGTACGGTCAGGCGTCGAGCGTGAACACGCCCTCGATCACCGTGGCGCATCTGCCGGTCAGGATCACATGATCCCCATCGAGGCGGCAATCGAGATACCCGCCGCGCGGGCTGGCCTGACAGGCAGTCAGTTCGGTCTTGCCCAGACGGCGGGACCAATAGGGGGACGCGACGGCATGCGCTGATCCGGTCACGGGGTCTTCGGGAACACCGAAATATGGCGTGAAGACACGGCTGACGAAATCGGTCGTTTCTCCCGGGGCGGTGATGATCGCGACGATCGGCCCGCATCGGTGCAGCGCATACATGTCGGGCACGAGCGCGCGCACGGCCTCCTCGCTTTCGATCACGATCAGGGCATAGCCACTCTCATGCCAGAGCGCCGCGACGGGCTCGGCAATGCCAAGCGCGGCGGTGATTTCGGGCAGGGGCCGGGGCGATGCCCGCCAGACGGGGAGCGTCAGCGCATAGCCGTCGCCTGCGCGTTCGACAGTGAGCATTCCCGACTTGCGGGTGCGGAACGTTACCCGGTCACGCGCCGGATCGGCGGACAGCAGATAGTGTCCTGCCGCCAGCGTCGCATGGCCGCACAGCGCGACTTCGGCTTTGGGCGCAAACCAACGCAGTTCATAGTCCGCCGGGCCACCCGCATCGGCGACGAGAAACGCAGTTTCCGGCAGATTGTTTTCCTGCGCAATGGCTTGAAGCACGTCATCGGCCAGCCATGCGCCGAGCGGCATGACCCCCGCCGGATTGCCCGTGAAGGGGCGGTCAGCAAAGGCATCGATCTGGGCGAATGGCAGTTTCATAGTGGTGCGTGCTCGGCAAGTTCGGTGGGAAGAATGCCTTCCTTGTCCACCTGCCCTTCCGGATCGAGGTGGATGAGGATCTCGGTGCCCGGAAAGCGGGCGATCAGCGCATCTTCCGCCGCGTCGATGATCTCATGCGCCTCAGCGACCGTCATGTCCGGATCGACCCAGACGTGGAACTGCACGAAATCATGCGTGCCGCTGGTGCGCGTGCGCAGATCGTGAAGACCCGCAAGGGGCGGCAGGGTCGCCGCGAAATCGAGGAAAGCCCTGCGCTTGTCCTCGGGCCATTCGCGATCCATGAGCTGATCGATCGCCTGCCCCGCCGCGCGCCATGCGCCGATAATCAGCACGATTGCAATGCCGACACCGAAGACCGGATCGGCCCAGCCGATCCCGCCATACTGATCGATCGCGATAGCCGCGATCACTGCCAGATTGAGCAGAACGTCTGACTGGTAATGCACGTGATCGGCATTGATCGCGACCGAACCGGTCCTTGCGATGACATGACGCTGATAGGCGAGCAGCCCGATCGTCGCCACGATCGCGATGACCGAAACCCCGATCCCGAACTCCGCCCTTGCCGTCACCTCGCCGTGGACCATGCGTTCGACCGCACGCCACAGAATCGCGCAGGCGGACACGCCGATCAGGACAACCTGGAACAGCGCGGCGAGCGCTTCTGCCTTGCCGTGGCCGAAGCGGTGATCGGCGTCGGCAGGCATGGCAGCCATGCGGACGCCGTAAAGCGTCACGAACGAGGCGATGACATCGAGCGCGGTATCGGCGAGCGAGCCGAGCATGGCAACCGAGCCGGTGGCGACCGCGGCGTAGGTCTTGAGGACGAGCAGGCCCAGCGCCATCGTGATGCTGGCGATCGCGGCGCGGGTTGCAAGATTGGCGCGACCGTCGGTCATGGATAGAGCAGCTCTTTGCTCCAGGCGTCGCCGTTGCGCGTGAACAGACGGCGATTGTGCAGCCGGTGTGCGCCATCTTCCCAGAATTCGATTCGTTCGCCGACGACGCGATAGCCAGACCAGTGAGGTGGCCTCGGCACGTCCTGCCCGTCGAACCGCGCCGTCACCCCGGCGAGCCGACCCTCGAGCGTCGCGCGCGAATCGAGCGGGCGGGATTGATCGGAAGCCCAGGCCCCCAGCCGCGACCCGCGACCGCGCGTGGCGAAATAGGCGTCAGCCTCGTCGGCGGTAACGGGCGTTACCGGCCCTTCGACGCGCACCTGCCTGCGCAGCGATTTCCAGTGGAAAAGCAGCCCGGCCCGTGCGTTGGCGCGCAGATCATCGGCCTTGCGGCTCTGCTGGTTGGTATAGAAAACGAAGCCGTGCTCGTCATGACCCTTCAGCAGCACCATCCTGACCGCGGGCTGGCCACTGGCGCTGACCGTCGCGAGTGCCACGGCATCGGGATCGTTGAGTTCGCTGGCCGCGGCCTCGGCAAGCCATGCGGCGAAAATCGCGTTCGGATCGGTGCTCATCCGCATCGCCTAGAATGGCCGCTGTGCCAAGTCGAGCATTGCGTGTTGCAAGGCAACAGGGTTTGTGGTGTTTGGAGCGGGTGCGCGGACGGGCGCGGGCAACAGGAAGGGGAAACGACGTCGTGGCAAGTCCTGCCCGCGCCGCCGATCTGAGCGAAGCCGTGCACCACTGGGTCGATGCCTATCGCGGCATCGCCGGTGCGGGCGACGCACTCGTCACCGCTGCACGTCCTGATGTCTGGCAGACCATGCTCGAAGAGGTGGCGCTGGCGGGCGACGGTGATCTTGCACTTGCTCAGGCGCGGGTCACACGCCAGGTCGATGAGATCGGCATGGGGTTCAGGATGCCCGGCGATGAGGAGAGCCGGAAATGGCCGCTTTCGCCGCTGCCGCTGATGATCGACGCGGCTGAATGGTCGCATATCGCCGCCGCTGTCGTCCAGCGCGCCGACCTGATGGAAATGATCCTTGCCGATCTTTACGGGCCGCAGCGGCTGACGGGCGGCGGCCTCCTGCCCGCTGCGGTCGTGAACGGCAGTTCGCATTTTCTGCGCACGATGATGGGCCTCGCGCCGCCAGGCGGCCATCACCTTCATTTCTTCGCGACCGATATCGGGCGCGGCCCCAAAGGCAACTGGCGCGTGATCGAAGATCATACGCGGACCCCGACCGGCGCTGGCCATGCGCTCGAAAACCGGCTGGCGCTCACCCGCGTGCTCGACGGGTTGCAGGACAAACTTCACATCGAGCGGCTCGCGCCTTTCTTTGCCGATGTGCGCGCGGGCATCGCCGCATCGTGTCGGCGTGACGAGCCGCGGCTGGGGCTGCTGACGCCGGGCCGCTACAATCCCAGCTATTCCGAACAGGCGCATCTCGCGCGATATCTCGGGCTGCTTCTGGTCGAGGGCGAGGATCTGTCGGTTCATGACGATCGGCTTTATCTGCGCACGATCGAGGGGTTGAAGCGCGTCGATGCGCTGTGGCGGCGCGTCGATCCGCGACTGCTCGATCCGCTGGCGTTCGATGCGCGATCGCGCATCGGCGTCGCCGGACTGGTCGATACGATGGCGGCGGGCCATGTGGTCGTCGCGAATTCGCCGGGTGCGGGTGTGCTCGAGGCGCGGGCGTTTGCCGCTTTCCTGCCGCGGCTGTGCCTGCGGCTGACGGGCGAGGATCTGCGCCTCCCCAATATCGCGACATGGTGGTGCGGGCAGGACGACGCGCGCGAAGCCGTGATCGAAGGGCTCGACCGGATGGTGATCGCGCCCGCTTTCCGTGCATCGCCACGCGAACTGCCCGACGGGCCCGTGTTCGGTGCCGATCTCAAACCGGATGCCCGCGCCGCCCTCGTCGCCGACCTTCAGCGGCGCGGGATCGATTATGTCGGGCAGGAAATTGTCCGGCTGTCGACACTGCCAGTGGCGGGAGAGGACGGCGCGCTCGAACCGAGGCCATTTACGGTGCGCGTATTCGCCACGCGCGACGCGCACGGAAAATGGGGCGTGATGCCCGGCGGCTTTGCCCGGATCGGGCCGGGGGCTGACGTTCGCGCAGCCATGCTAGGCGAAGGCGCAGCTTCGACCGACGTCTGTATCGTTGCCGAACGGCCGGTTGCGCCGCTTTCGCTGGCAAGTGCCGGCACCGGCATGGCGATCCGCCGCAATCCGGGCACGCTGCCGGCGCGCGTGGCCGACAATCTATTCTGGCTGGGCCGGTATCTCGAACGGGGCGAAGCCGTGCTGTCGATGGTACGCGCCGCCGTGGGCGGGTCGGTCGATGTCGATGGCGGGACGCCGCTTGCGGCAGCGACGGCCAAGCGGCTGAAAGACGCGCTGATCGCAAGCGGGGCGGCGACGCTCCGTGCGCGGGCGGGCCATGCCGATCTCTATGCGCTGGCTAAGGCGGCGCTCGACGATCTGCGCGAACGATCGAGCGTGCACGTGCTAGTGCGCGCGGCGCAGACTATCGGCGACGGATCGCGCGAGCGGCTGTCGGCCGATGTCACGCGCCTCCTCGACGCGCGCTTCCCGACGAGCGGGCGCGTGGCTGCGCGGGCAGTCGTGCTATACGAACGCTATGCCGCGCTGAGCGGTCTCGCCGCCGAAAACATGGGGCGGACGGCGGCATGGCGCTTCCTCGATATGGGGCGGCGCATCGAACGGGCGGCGGGCACCTGTCGCCTGCTGCAAACATTTGGAGGATCGGGGGCGACCGCGAGCGATCTGATGCTCCTGCTCGAACTGACCAACGCGCAGATCGGCTATCGCCAGCGCTACCCGATGGGCGTTGCCGGGGCTCCGGTGCGCGACCTTGTCGCGCTCGACGGGGGCAACCCGCGTTCAATCGCATTTCAGGTCAAGGCGATCGACGCGCACCTCGCCGCGCTGCCGCGGCTTGCCGATGACGGCATGGCCGAACCCCAACAGGCCGCAGCCGCTCAGCTTTCGGCCCTGATGGCGACATTGACCGCGGCGACGCTCGACGATGATGCGGCGCGGGGGCTGGAAGGCCGCCTGTACGCGCTCTCTGACGCTGTCGGGAACCGGTTTTTCCTGCGCGGTGTCGCGCCGCTCCGTGCCGCGGGCCTGACCCTGGCATGAAACGGGCATGAGGTATGCGATCCGCCATGAAACGCGCTTCACCTATGCGCAGCCGGTCGCATTCGCACGCTGCAATCTGCGGCTGAAGCCGATCATCTGGTCCGGCCAGACGCTGATCGAACATCATCTGGGCGTGATCCCCGAGGGCGAGCTGTCGTTCGCACGGGCCGACGCCTCGCTCGCCAATGTGACGCGACTTGTGATCGCCGATGCCGTGACCGAACTCGCGATCGTCTCGACGGCGCTGATCGATGTCGATCGGCTGGTGCCGACGCCCGCATCCACCGATCCCGCGCTGGGGACGCTTGCCGCGCTTGCCCGGAGGGACCGGAGTCTCGCAGCCCATGGTCCAGCCAATTACCTTTATCCCTCGACGATGATCGCGCTGGACCGGAGCATAGCCGACTGGTGCGCGACGAGCCTCGACATGCGGCGGCCCGTACTCGATGCCGTCTTCGAGCTCGCCTGCCGCATCCAGAATGATTTCACCTTTGATCCCGATGCAACGAAAACTGAAACACCGCCTGCTGAAGCGTTCGCGCAGCGCGGTGGCGTCTGCCAGGATTTTGCGCAGATCATGATCGCGGGCCTGCGCTCGGCCGGCCTGCCCGCAGCCTATGTATCGGGTTATATCCGCACGATCCCGCCACACGGGCAGGCAAGGCTGGTCGGCGCGGATGCAACACACGCCTGGGTGCTCGTGTGGTGCGGGCCCGCGCTCGGCTGGGTCGGCATCGATCCGACCAATGCAATCTGGATGGCGGGCGATCATATCGTCACCGCCATCGGCCGCGATTATTCGGAAGTCGCACCGATCGACGGCATTTTTCTCGGCTCGGGCGCGCAATCGATGCAGGTATCGGTCGATGTCGAGCCGATCGTAGTCGACGCGATTGTTGCATAGTGGACGGTTGACGAATAATTACGGATTCGAACTGCGGGCGGGGTATGCCACCACGCTTGTGGGGGCTTCCGCGCTCGCGGCGGAAAAACCGGCCGCCGCGCCGATAGTCATCGCGCCGCCGCCGGCAGGCCAGAGCCAGGTCGTCTTTTTCCCTACCAGCGCGATGGGCATGGCGATCAGCTGCAACATCCGCGAAAACGGCGCAATGCTCGGCACGACGAACAACGACCGCTACTGGGTTCATGTCACGACACCGGGCAAGCACACGTATACGACCAAATCGGAAGCAACCGATGTGCTCAATATCGAAGCCGAGCCCGATGAGACGCAATATGTGAAATGCAAGATCGCCGCCGGCATCATGGCGGGCCGCCCTAATCTTTCACCTTCCACGCAGGAAGAATTCAACAGCAAATCCGGTTCGATCAAGCCGTCCGATCCGGAGAAGATGGCCAAGGCGATTGCCAACGATCTGGCAAAGCAAGCCAAGGCTCCGACAAAATAGGCAGACCGGCACGGCACGCGGCGACATTGCATCGCCGCGCGCCGCGCCATAACTGGGCGCGCATGGCATCATCCGACCCCTATTCGACGCTTGGCGTCGCGCGCGGCGCGACCGAAGCGGATATCAAAAAAGCCTATAGGAAACTCGCCAAGGAACTTCACCCGGACAAAAATACGGGGAACGCGTCGGCTGTCGAGCGTTTCAGCCGGGTGACTGCCGCTTACGACCTGCTCAGCGACGCCGACAAGCGCGCACGTTTCGATCGCGGCGAGATCGATGGCGATGGCAATCCCGCCGCACCCTTCGGCTTCAACCCGCAGGCCGGCGGGTTTCGCGGCAGCGCAGGCGGCTTCGAAGCGGGCGGTGCGGATATCAGCGATATTTTTGAAGGGCTGTTTGGCGGGCGCAGAGGCGGATCGCCATTCGGGGGTGCCCGTGCGGCCCCCCCGGCAAAAGGTGCCAATATCGGCTATCAGCTCGCAGTCAGTTTCGAAGATGCAGCGACGCTCGCAACGCAGCGGATCACATTGTCCGACGGAAAGACGATCGACCTGAAATTGCCGCCGGGCGTCGAAAACGGAACGCAGATGCGGCTTGCGGGAAAAGGGCAACCGGGGCCCGGCGGAAACGGTGATGCCGTCGTCTCCGTCCAGATCGGAACCCATCGCTTTTTTCGCCGTGACGGCGATGCGGTGCGGCTCGATCTGCCTGTTACGCTTGCCGAGGCGATTCTTGGAGGTCCGGTAAAAGTGCCGACCGTCGATGGCGCGGTGATGCTGAACGTGCCCGGAGGCAGCTCGTCGGGAACGACGCTGCGGCTCAAGGGACGCGGCTTCACGGGCAAGAACGGCGCGCGCGGAGATCAGCTCGTGACCTTGCAGATCGTGCTGCCCCGCGATGATGCAACTCTTATCGCATGGGCCGAGGCAAACGGCCCGCGGCTCGAAAACCCGCGCGCTGCGCTCGGCGTCTGAGCCGAAACGGCGATGCAGGGTCTTTCGCCTCAGTCGCCCGAAGCGCGCCGTAAGCAGCAGCTTGCCGGTGATCACGCTGCGATGCAGCGCCGGCTCGAACGTCTGGCATGGTGGGTCCGCCCGTTGGAGGTTGGCAGGCGGACAATCATCGGCGTGTTCAAGGACGGTTTCATCCATGCCGGAAACCTTGCCTATCTGACGCTGCTGACGCTGTTTCCCTTTTTCATCGTCACGGCTGCGCTGGCGAGCCTGCTTGGGCGCGACGCCGATTCGCTCCGCGCCGTGGAAGCGTTTCTCGCTACCCTGCCGGCCACAGTGCAGACGCTGCTGCGCCAGCCCATCCACGACGTGCTGACCGGGCGCACCGGATGGCTGCTCTGGATCGGTGCCGCGCTGGGACTGTGGACTGTCGGCAGCTTCATCGAGACGATCCGCGATATCCTGCGCCGTGCCTATGGCACGACGTTTACCCATCCGTTTTGGCGATATCGTCTCACGTCGATGGGGATCAGCATCGGCGCAGTCGTACTGATGATGACCGCATTTACGGCGCAGATCTTTCTTACCGCCGCCGAGCAGCTCATCTTTCGCCTGTTTCCGCTCGCTGGTGATCTGGTCGGCTGGATCCAGCTATCGCGCCTCATCCCCCCGTTCATCATATGGGGTGCCATTTACGCGCTCATGTGGTCGCTGACACCGAGCCGCTACCGCTATGGCGACTATCCCAAATGGCCCGGTGCGTTCTTCGTCGCGCTCTGGTGGTTCGGTGCGCTGACGCTGCTCCCTTTCATCCTCGCGCAGCTCGGCGGCTATGACCGGACTTACGGGAGCCTCGCAGGGGTGATTGTCGCTCTCCTTTTCTTCTGGGTCATCGGCCTGGGGCTGGTGATTGGCGCGCATTTGAACGCGGCACTGGCAGAAACCCCCGCGAACCGTCTAAAGGAGCCGGAAGCGGGAGTTTCGGAGGCGCAATGACCGGGTTGATGGCGGGCAGGCGGGGACTGATCATGGGGCTTGCCAATGATCGTTCGCTCGCCTGGGGAATCGCAAGGAAGCTGCGCGAAGCGGGGGCGGAGGTCGCCTTCAGCTATCAGGGAGAGGCGATGGAAAAGCGGGTGCGCCCGCTTGCCGCGTCGCTGGACAGCGACTTCCTGATTGACTGCGACGTGGCGGACATGGGGCAGCTCGACACGGCTTTCGACACGCTGGGTGATCGCTGGCCGACGATCGATTTCATTGTCCATGCCATCGGCTATACCAATAAGGACGCGCTTCGCGGGCGCTATTGCGACGTCGATCTCGAAACGTTTCTGCTGACGATGAACATCAGCGTCTTTTCGTTCACCGCGGTGGCCCGCCGGGCGGCAGCGATGATGGTGCCCTATGATCCTGCGACGGGGCGTGGCGGCGGATCGATGCTCACGCTCAGCTATCTGGGTGCCGAGCGCGTGATCCCGCATTACAATGTGATGGGCGTGGCGAAATCGGCGCTGGAGACGAGCGTCAAATATCTCGCGGTCGATCTCGGGCGGGATAACATCCGCGTCAATGCCATTTCGGCGGGCCCCATCAAGACGCTGGCCGCCTCTGGCATCGGCGATTTCCGCCTGATCCTGAAGTGGAACGAACTGAACGCGCCGATGAAACGCAATGTCTCGATCGACGATGTGGGCGGCGCAGGGCTTTATCTGCTGAGCGATCTGGCAAGCGGCGTGACGGGGGAAACGCACCACGTCGATGCGGGTTACCATGTGGTCGGAATGAAGGCCGAGGACGCGCCCGATCTGGCTTTGAGCTGATGCTGACGGCACCGCGCAGGCATGGCGGATCGGGGCCAGAGGCGGGTGTCGCGTGAGCCACAACAGCTTTGGCCATCTTTTCCGGTTCACCACCTGGGGCGAATCTCACGGACCTGCGCTTGGTACCGTGGTCGACGGCTGTCCGCCCGGTCTCATGCTGTCTGAAAATGACATCCAGCCGTTTCTCGACCAGCGGCGGCCGGGCACCTCTCGCTTCACGACGCAGCGGCAGGAAGCCGATGTGGTGCGTGTCCTTTCAGGGGTATTCGAAGGGCGGACGACGGGGACGCCGATCAGCCTGATGATCGAAAATACCGATCAGCGATCGAAAGACTATGCGGAGGTTGCAGCCGCCTACCGCCCCGGCCACGCGGATTACGCCTATGACGCGAAATATGGTTTCCGGGATTATCGCGGCGGCGGGCGGAGTTCGGCGCGTGAAACGGCGGCACGCGTCGCCGCGGGTGCGATCGCGCGGCTGGTAATCCCCGAAGTGACGGTTCAGGCCCATGTCATCGAAATCGGGGGCGACCGGGCCGAGGCGTTCGACGCGGCCGAGATCGGGCGGAACCCGTTTTTCTGCGCCGACGCCGCTGCCGCCGCGCGCTGGGAAGTTCTGGTCGACAGCGCGCGGAAAGCCGGATCGTCACTCGGCGCGGTGATCGAATGCACCGCGACCGGCGTCCCCCCCGGCTGGGGCGCGCCGCTCTATGCCAAGCTCGATGCCGATCTGGCGGCGGCGTGCATGAGCATCAACGCGGTCAAAGGCGTCGAGATCGGCGACGGCTTTGCCGCGGCGCGCCTGCGCGGCGAGGACAATGCCGATGCGATGCGGCCCGGAAGCGGATCGCCCGAATTCCTTGCCAACCATGCCGGGGGTATCGCGGGCGGGATTTCGACCGGACAGCCGGTCATCGTCCGCGTCGCGTTCAAGCCGACGTCATCGATACTGACACCCGTCGAAACCATCACGCGAGACGGCAGCGCCGCCGAGATCGTGACGAAAGGTCGCCACGATCCCTGCGTCGGCATCCGCGGCGCGCCGGTGGTTGCGGCGATGGTCGCGCTTGTCCTTGCCGATCATAAACTGCGCCATCGCGGCCAGACCGGGCGTCAGGCTGCTTCGGGTTCGAGCACCGGATAGTCGGTATAGCCCTCCGCGCCTTCCGAATACCATGTTCTGAAATTGTCGGGCGCGAGTTCGGCGTCGCGTTCCAGCCGCAAAACGAGATCGGGATTGGAAATGAACGGCCGCCCGAAACTGATCGCATCGGCAAGCCCGCTGGCAATATCCTCCTCCGCCGAAGCAAGGCGATATTCCTGGTTTAGAACCAGCGGATTGGTGAACACCTTGCGGATATCGGGCGAGACACGCGGAACGTCGGTCTTGCCGAAATTGCCGAAGTCTTTCTGCTCGCGCAGCTCGAGGAAACCGATGCCAATCGCCTGAAGCGCTGCCGCGGCGGCCGTAAACAGCGCGACGGGGTTTGAATCATCGGCACCCTGGGTCTCGCCATTGGGCGACATGCGAACGGATGTGCGCCCGGCTCCCACCGTATCGACGACCGCCTGCGTCACGTCCCGAAGCAGGCGGATGCGGTTTTCGATCGGGCCGCCATAGTCATCGTCGCGGAAATTTGAATTGTCCCGCAGGAACTGGTCGATCAGATAGCCATTCGCGGCATGAACCTGGACGCCGTCGAACCCTGCTTTCATAGCATTTTCCGCCGCATGGACATAGTCGCCGATGATGCGCGGTATCTCGTCGAGATGCAGCGCGCGAGCGGCCCAATAGGGCTTTTTCCCCGTCTCGGTATGTGCATCGCCGGGCGCGGTCGTCGCCGAACTCGACACGGGCTGCGCACCGCCGAGGAAATCGGGGTGGACCAGCCGCCCCATGTGCCAGAGCTGGAGAACGATCCGCCCGCCCGCTTCATGGACTGCGTCGGTCACGGGCTTCCACGCCTCGACCTGCGCGTCGCTCCAGATGCCCGGAGCCGCCGGCCAGCCCAACCCTTCCTGGGTGATGCCGGTCGCTTCGGCGATGATCAGCCCGGCAGCTGCCCGCTGGCTGTAATATTCGGCCTTGAGCGCGCTGATCGGCACATGGACCGGCCTGCTGCGGCCGCGCGTGAGCGGTGCCATGACGATACGATTGGGCGCTTCGATCGAACCGAGGCGAATGGGATCGAACAGGCTGGGCATAAACGTTCCTCTTTGAAACCGGTGCTGCACCGCGATATGGCGCGGCGCTCGTCGGGCTGGCGCTCGTCCTCGTCCGCGAGCCCCAGTCCGTGGCTAGCTGACCAGCCCGGCCTGCTGCGTCACCATCGTATAGAGCATCGGGATCGACAGGATGGTGTTGATCCGGCTGAACATCATTGCCGTCGTCGCCGCCTTCGCCTTGGTATCGGCATCGGCTTCGACCAGCCCGAGCGCCTTTTTCTGGTTGGGCCAGATAACGAACCAGACGTTGATCGCCATGATGATCCCGAGCCACATGCCAAGCCCGATCATCCGCAGCGACGGATCGGCAAAGGTCAGCGCGGGGACGAGATAGGAGGCCGGGCTGTACGGAGGATGGCTCGCGATGACGAGGCCCATCAGCACGGTGAACAGCGCCGCCCAGCGAAACCAGAACAGCGCCTGCGGAGCGATATATTTCGAAACGCCCGGCTTCAGCTCGGCGGGCACTTTCGGCATCGTGGGGATCTGCACGAAATTGAAATAATAAAGGAGGCCGATCCACATGATCCCGAACAGGACGTGGAGGTAGCGGAACAGCCATTGCAGATAGACTGGCGCCGCCGTGCCGCCATGAAACACGAAGATCACGATGACGAGCAGCGTGAAACCCACCAGCAACGCATTGCCGAGATTGCCAAGAAATTTCGCCATTGAAAGCGGCCCTTGATTGATTGACGCGGTGATTGACTGTTGCGCTCTATCATCCCATTTCCGCGCTGTCACCGTTGGTAAAGGGCTGCGTCCATGACCGATCATTCACTCGATCCCACATTGGACGACATGCGCGAAACGCTCGCCCGCGAGCTGCCTCAGCATGCGGCGTTCGATGGCTGGACCCCCATCGCGCTGGGCCTCGCCGCGGAGGCGACGGGAATCGATCCCGATGTGGCGCGGCTTGCCTTTCCGGGCGGTGCGGCCGACATGATCGATGCGTGGTTTGCAACGATCGATGCCGACATGATCGATCGCCTGCCGGCAGGGGCTCTTGCCGCGATGAAGATACGCCAGCGGATCACAGCACTCGTCGAGGCGCGGATCGATATCGTGCTGCCCGATCGGGAAGCGCTGCGGCGCGCGCTCGCCGTTCTGGCGCTCCTGCAAAACCTGCCGCGTGCAGCGGCGCTCGGCTGGGGCGCGGCGGATGCGATGTGGCATGCCGCCGGTGATACGGCGACCGATTTCAACCATTATTCGAAGCGCGCGCTGCTGACGGGCGTCTATGCCAGCACGCTGACGGTGCTGATGGATGACGACAGCGAGAATGCGGCGCATACGCGCGCTTTCCTTTCACGCCGGATCGGAAATGTGATGCAGATCGAAAAGGCGAAAGCGCGCTTCACACACAATGCGCCCGAACGGCTGAGCCTTGCGCGCTTCCTGGGGCGGCTGCGCTACCCGACGGTCTAGCCGCCAGCCCGCCGTCAGTTCACCTGAGCCAGAAAACTCACGGTGAAGCTCGGCTGCCCGGCAACGGTCCTGCCCGCCATCGTGCCGGTGGGTGCGATGCGGAGGCCCCTGATATTCGCATCATAGCCGTTGGCATCGGGGGCTGGCGCGGCGGTGAAGGGCGCGCCACCGTCGATTGCGGACGAATAGCTGACGTCGGTCACAGGATCGAAAGCGAGGCCGCTGGGCACGGTGCCGTCGGCAAAGGTCACGGCGGGATTGGCGACAGAGGGCGTCATGTTCAGCGGCAGCGGATCGGTGATGACGAGGGTCGATGCATCGACCGATGCCTGCCCCGTATTGGTGACGGTCGTCGTATAGCGGACGACGGCACCGGGGATCAGCTTCGGATTGGTCGTGCCGTTGACCGGATCTGAGACGACCGCCATCGTCTTGGTGACGAGCAGCGTAACCGTCGCGGGCTTTGCCGTATTGGTGATCGTGCAGGTCACGACGTCGCCGAGCAGGGGCGTGATCGTGCCGCCAACCGTCGTCGGCAGAGTGGTCGATGAGGAGCCGTTGGCGTTGGTGCACGCCATCGTCGATGTGTAAAAGCCCAGAACCGTAGAACCCGAGGGAGTTTCGCTGAGGCCGTAGACGGTACTTGCCACGCCAGAGGCATTGGTCGTTCCCTGATACCAGGGCGTCGTATCGTTGGTGACCGTCGTTCCGGTTCCAGTCGTGGTGGTCGTCGCAACAGTTGAGCCACCCGACGTGACGTTCAAAGTGAACTGGTCTTCAGCGATGGCGCGCCCCGGGGCCCCCAGCGCTTTTGTCAGCCGCAGGCGAGGAAAAGGCGCGTTGAACATGTTACAGGTGATGGTATCACCAGGTTGTAACGTTGCGAAATTATAAGATTGGCTGACGGTATTGTTGGGTCTTGGCGTGCTCGACGATATTTGATTGGTGCATGTAATAGTCGTGCGATACGCAGAAAGACTATTGGTGCTGCCGGCTGCCATGACTTCGCGGAAGTTGATCGGCGCAAAAGATGCTACATACGTAGAGAATATCGTAAATCCCGCAAGACTATTTCCGGTGGTGGTAGTAGAATAACTGATCTGGTTTCCCGATGACGCATATCTTATGGACGCGGTAAACTGGTCGGAAGCGTCGGCACGGACATATGAAACATAGTTGGTGAAACGTACCTTGGAGAAGCGTGTGCCGAACATTACGGCTTGCGTACCGGCTGTTGCATCGATCGTAGTAATGATCGTCGTTGGTGTTACCGATCCCATGACGTAACTGCCGACGGTTCCAGTCACACCCGTTTCGGTAAATACCGGTCCAGTGTTGGATATGGTTGGGTATAGCGAGCCGCTGACTGGCTTTACCTGTTCCAGAGTCGTCCAGTTGCCGCCGTTGGTCGTAAAGCTGAGCGACTCACCGTCATTCGTTGTCTCCCCATCTGCCGCGGTGAATTGAAATCCGGTAGACCCCGAACCTGACGCCGGGGTGTATGTCATGCCAGAGAACGTCAGCGTGGCCGTGCCGCCCGATGCCACGAGCAGAGGCTTGCCCGCTATGCCCATAAATGCCGAATTGCCTATAGCCGTCGCGCCCGACGGCGGCGAAGTCGCTGCCGCAAGCGCGCTGCCGGTCACCTTGATGGTGAAAGTGATCGTCGAGCCATCGAAAGGTGAGTAACTTATCGTCTGGCCCGACGGCGATCGGGCAATCGTATCGTCGTAGGTCGTGAAGTCGAACCAACAAAGGTTGTTGAACGCATTGGAGGCCGTGCCCTGACCGCCGGACCCCAGACACGTAGCCGCGCCCGCCGGGACAGCCCCGGCACCGGCGATCAATGCCACAAGCAACAGCCAGTGTTTCGCCATCCCCCGGATCGTCAACTTGTGCGCCACGCCCGCTCCTCTTCATCGACGTGCGCACAAACATAAAGCGAAAGGGTTAACAAGCCGAATATGATCCATTTATAATCCACTGGCGCCCGTGCCACGTTATTGATAATCAGTCGCAATGACACTCGACACTCTTCCCTTCGCGCGCGAAGCAACGATCCGCACGATCGATTGGGCAGCGCTCGGCGCGCGCGATGCGCGGCGGATGCGCGAACTCGGTTTCGACGAGGGCGTGGCGGTGCAGCCCTTGCATGCGGGCGGGTTTCAGGCGCGCGATCCCATCGCCGTACGCATCGGCCGGATGACCGTGGCCATCCGCCGCACCCATGCATCGGCGATCACCGTGGATCCGGTATCATGAATATCGAAGCGCCGATCATTGCCCGCGCAGAAGTGGTGGCCGAAACGCCGATGGTCGCGCTGGTCGGCAATCCCAATGCGGGCAAATCGGCGCTGTTCAACGCGCTGACGGGTGCGCGGCAAAAGGTCGGCAATTATCCCGGCGTCACGGTGGAACGGCACGCGGGGCGCATCGCGCTTGACGACGGGCGGCCGGTCGAGCTCGTCGATCTGCCGGGAACCTATTCGCTCACCCCGTCTTCCCCCGATGAGGGCGTGACGCGCGACGTCGTGCTCGGCGAACAGCCGGGCGAGCGGATGCCTGCGGCGATCATCGTCGTCGTCGATGCGTCGAACCTCGACAATCACCTGCGTTTCGCGATGGAGCTGATCGCGCTCGGCAGGCCCGTCGTCGTCGCGCTGAACATGTTCGATCTTGCGGCGCGAGACGGCCTGACGATCGACGTTCCCGCGCTCGCGCAGGCGCTGGGCGTGCCGGTGATCCCGACGGTCGCCGTGCGCCGCAGGGGGCTGGACGCGCTGCGCGACGCACTCGACACGGTGCTGTCAGGCCAGCACGTCACGCGGCCGCATACCGTGCTTCACGAGGCGACGCTCGCCGACCGCCAGCGCCATGCGCGGCGCATAGCAAAAAGCGTGACGACCGAGATCAGCCCGGCGCGGCGCTGGACCGAGAGCATCGACCGCGTGGCGCTTCATCCCGTTGCCGGGCCGGTGCTGCTCGCGATGCTGCTGTTCGTGATGTTTCAGGCGGTTTTCGCCTGGGCGACGCCCTTCGCCGACGCGATCGAGGCTGGCGTATCCGCGCTGTCCGATCTCGCGCGCGCGGCGATACCGGCCGGGCTGCTCCGCTCGTTCGTCACCGATGGTCTCCTCGGCGGCGTCGGCGCGGTCGTAGTGTTCCTGCCGCAGATCCTGATCCTGTTCGCGTTCATCCTCGTGCTCGAAGCATCGGGCTATATGGTGCGCGCGGCGTTCCTGATGGACCGGCTGATGGCGGGTGTCGGGCTTTCGGGCCGCGCCTTCATTCCGCTCCTGTCGAGTTTTGCCTGCGCAATCCCCGGCATCATGGCGACGCGGACGATCGATGATCCCAAAGACCGGCTGACGACGATCCTGATCGCCCCGCTGATGACCTGTTCGGCGCGGCTGCCGGTCTATGCCGTCATCATCTCCGCCTTCATTCCGGCGCGGCGGGTGGCGCCGGGCATCGGCCTTCAGGGGCTCGTCCTGTTCGGGCTCTATGCGGCGGGGATCGCCGGGGCGCTGATCGCGGCAAAACTGCTCCGGCGGACGGTGACGAAAGGCCCCGCGCAGGGATTCATGATGGAAATGCCCAAATATCAATGGCCGGTCGCGCGCGATCTCTTACTCGGCCTGTGGCAGCGCGCGTGGATTTTCCTGAAGCGCGCGGGAACGATCATCGCGGTGACGACGCTCGTCCTGTGGGCGCTGCTGAGCTTTCCGCAGGTGCCGAAGGGTTCGCCGCAGAGCCAGATCGATCATTCGATCGCCGGGCGCATCGCCGACGGGCTCGCCATCGTCGTGAGGCCGATCGGTTTCGACCGGGATATCGCGCTCGCGCTGATCCCCGCCATGGCGGCGCGCGAGGTGGCGGTATCGGCGCTCGCCACCGTCAACGCGATCGACAGCGGCGATGACGACTCGGCGCGCGACAGGTCGCTCGGCGAGCGCCTCGCGGGCAAATGGAGCCTCGCCACCGCGCTCGCCTTTCTCGCATGGTTCGTGTTTGCGCCGCAGTGCCTGTCGACCATCGCCGTGGTGCGGCGCGAAACCAACGGCTGGAAATGGCCGGGATTCATGCTGCTCTATCTGTTCACGCTAGCCTATATTGCCGCGGGTGTCACTTATTGGACCGCGCGGGCATTCGGGCTCTGAGACGCCGGCTCGCTTCAGCCCAATCGTGACTCGACAAAAGCATCGCCCCCATTAAGCGGCACGCGAAAGCAGTCAGGAGAGCGCCGGTGGCGGGAAGTTTGAACAAGGTGATGCTGATCGGCAATCTGGGAAAAGACCCCGAGGTGCGATCGTTCCAGAACGGCGGCAAGGTGTGCAGCTTCAGCCTCGCCACCTCCGAAAGCTGGAAAGACAAGACCAGCGGCGAGCGGCGCGAAAAGACCGACTGGCACAACATCAGCATCTTCAACGAAAACCTGGTGAGGATCGCCGAGCAATATCTGAAAAAGGGCTCGAAGGTTTATCTCGAGGGCGCGCTTCAGACGCGCAAGTGGCAGGATCAGTCGGGGAATGATCGCTATACGACGGAAGTCGTGCTGCAGAATTTCAACGGCACGATGGTGCTCCTCGACGGCCGTGGCGAAGGCGGGAGCGGCGGTGGCGGTGGCGGTGGCGCGAGAGGCGGCAGCGGCGGCGGCGACTGGAACCAGGACGATGCACCGCGGGGGAACTTTGGTGGCGGGGGGGCGGGCCGCAGCGGCGGTGGCCGTCCCTCGGCGTTCGACAGCGACCTCGACGACGACGTTCCTTTTTAGGCGATGCGGATCGCGGGGGGTGAACCGGCGCCGAAGGCCCTGCGCGGGGCAGTCGTCGCACTGGGCAATTTCGATGGATTTCATGAAGGACACCAGGCTGTCGTCGGCCGTGCGGTGGCGCGGGCACGGGCCGAGGGCCGACCGGCGATCGTCGCGACGTTCGATCCGCATCCGGTACGCTATTTCAGGCCCGACCTTCCACCGTTCCGCCTGACGACGCTCGACCAGCGCGAGCGGCTGTTCACGGCGGCTGGGGCGGATGCGATGCTCGTCTTTTCGTTCGATGCGGTGCTGGCCAATGTGAGCGCCCGCGATTTCGTGACCCGTTGGCTGGGCGACACGATCGGCGCGGCCGCCGTCGTGACCGGAGAGGATTTCACCTTCGGCAAGGGTCGCGACGGCAATTGCGCGGTGCTTCGCGAGGTTGGCGCGGAAATCGGCATCGGCTGTGAGACCGTGGGTCCGGTGGGCCGCGACGGGGACATCATATCGTCGAGCCGCATCCGCGAGGCGCTGATCGAAGGCGACTGTGCCACCGCCACACGGCTGCTGACCCGCCCTTTCGCGATCGAAGGCATCGTCCAGCACGGCGACAAGGTGGGCCGGACGCTTGGCTATCCGACGGCCAATCTCGATCTCGGCAGCTATCTGCGCCCCCGTTACGGCATCTATGCGGTGCGCGCGCGGCTGGCGGACGGCCGGGTGCTCGGCGGCGTTGCGAACCTCGGCATAAGGCCCAGCTTCGATCCGCCCAGGGAACTGCTCGAACCCTATCTTTTCGATTTCAGCGGCGATCTTTATGGCCAGACGATCGAGGTCGCCCTGATTCAATGGCTTCGCCCCGAGGAACGGTTCGATACCCTCGATGCACTGAAGGTGCAGATGGATGCGGATTGCGCGGCGGCGCGACTGGCGCTCGCCTGACGACCGTTCAATCCAGGGTCAGTTTTCGTCCAGCCAGTCGGCGACATGCGCGGCTATGGCGCTGAATGCGTCAGCCTGCGGACTGGTGCCGAACGCCGGCGGATCGCCTGCATCGCTGGCGGTGCGGATCGCAATGTCGAGCGGAATACGCCCGAGAAACGGCAGGCCCATCGACGACGCCGCCGCCTGCGCGCCGCCGTTGCCGAACGGATCGCTGGTCTCGCCGCAGCGCGGGCAGACATAACCCGCCATGTTTTCGACGACGCCGATGATTGGCACGTTCGACTGACGGAACAGATCGACCGCGCGCACCGCATCGAGCAGCGCGAGATCCTGCGGCGTCGAAACGATCACCGCGGCGGCGGGCTTGTGCTTCGTGATCATCGAGAGCTGCACATCACCGGTGCCCGGCGGCAGATCGACGATGATCGTATCGGCCATGCCCCAGTTGGCGTCGATCAGCTGGCCCAGTGCATTGCCCGCCATCGGCCCGCGCCATGCCACCGCCTGCCCCGGCCCGACGAGATGTCCGATCGACAGCATCGGGACGCCAAAGCGCGTCGGCACCGGCTGCAGCCGATTGCCCGAAGCCCCCGGCTTTGCGCCTTCGGTGCCCATCAGCCTCGGCTGTGATGGGCCGTAGATATCGGCATCGATCAGCCCGACGCTGCGGCCGAGCCGCCGCAGCGCGATCGCGAGATTGGCGCTGAGCGTGGATTTGCCGACGCCGCCCTTCCCGCTTGCCACCGCGATCAATCGCCGTCCGACCTTTTGCGCGGTAAGCGCGATGCGGACCGATGTGACGCCTGGCACAGCCGCCAGCGCGGCTTCGACCTCGGCCTTGAGAGCATCGCGGGAGGCGGCGTCGAGCCCGCTCACGTCGAGAATGATGCTTGCGCGGCCATTGTGGAATCGCGGCGGGGCGGCACGGCCATCTGCGGCGGGCAGCCCGGCCAGAGCGGCAGCAAGGTGCGCGGTATCGGTCATGCAGGGCGCTTGGCGCGAGAATCGCGCGCACGCCACTGTTTTTCGGGCGCGCGCTTCTTATAAAGGTTGCATGAGAGCAATAAGCGAGTGGCCGGGCGCGTTGACGACCTGGCTTAACGATGGTGGCCCGTGGGGCGGCGGACGCAACTCTGGCGGTGGGCCGGGCGGTGGCGACTCGGGTGGTGGCGGGCCGCGCAACCCGTGGAGCCAGCCCCCCGGCGGCGGTCGGCCGCGCGGTCCTTCGGCGCTGGACGAACTGCTGAAACGCGGACGCAAGGGTATTCCCAACGGCAAGCTGCCGATCAATTCAGCGATGATCGGCTATGCCGCATTAGCGCTTATCATCGTATGGCTTGCTCTTTCGTGCATCCACCGGATCAATCCGCAGGAACGTGGAATCGTGACGACCTTCGGTAAATATTCACGGACGCTCGATCCCGGTATCAGCTTTACGCTGCCGTCGCCGATCGAGAGTGTCGATACACTCGATGTGCAGAATATCCGCCTGATCGACATTCCCGGTGGCACCGGAGAGAAACTGGTCCTGACGCGCGACGAGAACATCATCGACCTCGATTATTCGATCCGCTGGTCGATCAAAAGCCCCGAGCTTTACAAGTTCCAGCTTGCCGATCCTGACGAGACGATCAGCGCGGTGGCAGAAAGCGCGATGCGTGCCGCGATCGCGAATGTGACGCTGAACGACGCGATCGGCGCGGGGCGGACGGGAATCGAGGCCGAGGTGCAGCAGCGGATGCAGGTGTTGCTCGACGGTTACCGCGCGGGCGTCCGCATCGAAGGTGTGGCAGTGAAGAACGCAGGCCCTCCCGATGCGGTCAACGAAGCGTTCAAGGACGTGACAGCTGCGCAGCAGGCCGCGCAGACATCGGTCAATCAGGCGCGCGCCCAGGCACAGCAAGTCATCGCAAGAGCCGAAGGTGAAGCCGCATCATTCGACCGCGTCTATCAGCAGTATAAGGCCGCGCCCGATGTAACGCGCCGACGCATGTATTACGAGACGATGGAGGCCGTGCTTTCGAAAGTGGACAAGACCGTGATCGAGGCCCCGGGTGTGACACCCTATCTGCCGCTCAATAACCAGGGCCGACCGGTACCACCTGCCGTTCAGGCACCCCAGGCATCGCGAGGCGGACAATGACCGGCTGGCGCACTTACCTCCGTTCACCCGCAGGCCTTGCAGTGGCGGCAGTCGCGGCGCTCATCCTGCTGGTGAATACGTTCGCAATCGTCCCTGAAACGCGGCAGGGCGTCGTCCTGCGCTTTGGCGAGCCGGTCCGGATCATCAACCGCTACCGGGCAAACGAACAGTTCGGCTATACCGGTGCCGGGCTCGTCGCCTTCATCCCCTTCTTCGAGCAGGTGATCTGGATCGACAAGCGCGTCCAGGACGTCGAGATGGAACGCCAGCAGGTCATTTCGAACGATCAGTTGCGGCTGAACATCGATGCCTTTGCACGGTTCCGGGTCGTGAATCCGCTGCGGATGGCCGTGACCGCGCAGACCGAGGCCAACGTCGCCGATGCCTTGAAGCCGATCCTCGGATCGGCGCTACGCAACGAACTGGGTAAGCGCCAGTTTGCGGCGCTGCTCAGCCCCGAGCGCGGCGCGGTGATGAACAATATCCGCATCGGTCTCAATCGCGTAGCCGCGCAATATGGTGCACAGGTGATCGATGTGCGGATCAAGAAAGCCGACCTTCCCGAGGGAACGCCGCTCGAATCGGCGTATGAGCGGATGCGGACGGCGCGGACGCAGGAAGCTCTGACGATCCGTGCCAAGGGCCAGCGTGACGCGCAGATCATTTATGCAGATGCCAATGCGCAGGCGGCGGGCATTTATGCCCTGGCTTTCAACAAGGATCCGAAGTTTTACGATTTCTATCGGGCGATGCAGTCCTATCGAACGACGTTCGGCGTCGATGGGGCAACCGGCAGCCAGTCATCTATCATCCTGTCACCCAGCAATGACTATCTGAGGGAGTTCAGAGGGGGGCGATAGACTGTTATTCAATATTGGTTCAGCCGCGCGACAGCATTTAAGCCGCGCGCCTTTCGAAAGGGAAGCCTGATCTTGCGTTACGCTTATGCCATTACCGCCGGCCTGTTGATTGCAGGCACCGCTGCGACCCTTACGCTGCCTTCGCCGCTGAGTGCCCAACTGGCGCAGAACGAGCCGGGCAGCATCCAGCCGGTCACCGCACCGCGTGCAGGTGCGCCGATGAGCTTTGCCGATATGGTCGCAAAGCTCCAGCCCGCGGTCGTCAACATTTCGACGAAACAGCGGGTCACGGTTGCAACGGGAGGCAATCCGTTTGCCGGCACGCCGTTCGAAGGACTGTTTGGCCAACAGGGTGAAAGCGGCGATGGTCGGCCGGTCACGCGTGAGGGTGCATCGCTCGGTTCGGGTTTCATCATCTCACCCGACGGCTATATCGTGACCAACAATCACGTAATCTCCGCCGAAGGGCGCGGCGTTTCGGTTGAAAGCATTACTGTCACGCTGGTCGATCGCAAGGAATATGTGGCGCGCCTCGTGGGCCGCGATCCCGAATCGGATCTGGCGGTGCTCAAGGTCGATGCGACGAACCTGCCCTATGTAAAGTTCGGCGACTCGACAAAAACCCGCGTGGGCGACTGGGTGATCGCAATCGGCAACCCCTTTGGCATCGGATCGACGGTGACCGCGGGCATCGTATCGGCGGTGCACCGCACCGGCCTTGGCGGCCCGCAGACGCGGCTGATCCAGACCGATGCTGCAATCAACCAGGGCAATTCCGGCGGCCCGATGTTCGATATCAATGGCAATGTCGTCGGCATCAATTCGCAGATCGTGTCGCCGACGGGGGGGAGCGTGGGCATCGGCTTTGCCATTCCCAGCGAACAGGCGGCAGGCATCGTGCAGACACTGCGGGGCGGCGCGACGATCAAGCGCGGTTACCTCGGCATCGGCATCCAGCCGCTTGACGATGGCATCGCCGACTCGCTCGGCCTTGCCAAGAATACGGGCGAGATCGTCCGTTCGGTTGAACCGGGTCAGGGTGCGGCGCGCGCGGGCATCCTGCCGGGCGACGTCATCGTCAAGGTCAACAACCGCGAGGTCAATCCCGACGAATCGCTTTCGTTTATTGTCGCAGGACTGCCCGTCGGCTCGGCGGTGCCGATCGAACTGATCCGCAATGGTCGCCGTCAGACGGTCCTCGCCACGCTGGGGCAGCGGCCGTCGCCCGAGCAGCTTGCAAAGCTCGTCGGCGGTGCGCCCGACGATGCGCTGGACGGCAATGGCGCGGTTCCGGCTCAGCCATCGGCGAGTGTCATCCAGAAGGCGCTTGGCCTTGCGGTCCAGCCGTTGACGCCGACACTGGCGCAGCACCTGAACATAGCGCCCACGACGCGGGGCGTGATCGTGTCCGATGTCGATCCGTCGAGCGACTCGGCGGCTCGTGGCATAAAACAGGGTGATGTCATCACCTCGGCTGGCGGTCGGCCGACGCTGAGCCCGGCGGACCTGGTCGCCAGCGTCAGTGCGGCGCGTGCGGCGGGCAGAAACAGCCTTCTGGTCTACATTCAGCGCAGCGGCGATGTGCCGCGATATATCGGGATCCGGATTTCAGGACGGTAGGTGCCCGCGGCATCGGGCTTTTCCGGCTGTCATTCGAACTGGCGGATGCGGCATTATGCCACATGCCATTCCGCACGAGCCGGATAAGGCATTTTTCTGGGCACTCGCGGCCGTGGGCGAACGCCGCGACTGCCCGTTTGCGAAGTGGGGGGGGCGGGAATGAGCGGGGGGATTTTCATCGGTGCAGCCAGTGGCGGCGCGAACCGGCAATTTCTGAACCTCGAGCGGGCCAACCGGCACGGGTTGATTGCGGGTGCCACCGGCACAGGCAAAACGGTTACGCTGCAGGGCATCGTCGAGGGCTTCTCTGCCGTCGGCGTTCCCTGCTTCATTGCCGATGTGAAAGGCGATCTGTCGGGGCTGGCGATGCCCGGATCGCCGCAGGGAAAACTGCACGAAACCTTTGCGGCGCGCGCGGCAGACATCGGTGATACCAGCTGGGCCTATCAGGATTGCCCCACGCAGCTTTGGGATCTCTTCGGCGAACAGGGCCATCCGATCCGCACGACGGTCTCCGAAATGGGACCGTTGCTGCTCGCCCGGCTGATGGACCTGAACGATGTGCAGGAAGGCGTCCTCACTATCGCCTTTCACGTTGCCGACAAGGACGGCCTGCTGCTGCTCGACCTTGACGATCTCCAGGCCATGCTGGTCGATTGCGCCGGTCGTGCGGATGAGCTGACCGTAACCTATGGCAATATCACGAAACAGTCGGTGGGCTCTATCCAGCGATCGCTGCTGCAGCTGCGCAGCCAGGGCGGCGAGCATTTCTTTGGCGAACCTGCGCTCGACATTCGCGATCTGATCGCCCTCGATGATCGCGGGCGCGGCGTGATCAACATCCTTGCCGCCGACAGGCTGATGTCCTCGCCCAGGCTCTATTCGACGTTCCTGCTATGGCTGCTGTCCGAACTGTTCGAATCGCTCCCGGAAATCGGCGATCCCGACAAACCCACACTCTGTTTTTTCTTCGATGAGGCACATCTTCTGTTCAGCGATGCTCCCAGGGCACTCATCGAAAAGGTTGAACAGGTTGTCCGCCTGATCCGTTCGAAGGGTGTCGGCGTCTATTTCATCACGCAGAACCCTATCGATATTCCCGATACGGTCGCGGGCCAGCTCAACAACCGGATCCAGCACAAGCTCAACGCGTTCACGCCGCGCGATCAGGCGGCGGTCAAGGCGGCAGCCGACACCTTCCGCCCCAATCCCGCAATCAAGGTCGCCAGTGCGATCACCGAACTGAAGATTGGCGAAGCGCTCGTTTCGCTGCTTCAGCCCGATGGGTCTCCCGCAGTCGTCGAACGCACGCTGATCAGGCCCCCGGCGAGCCGCGTCGGACCGATCGACGCCAGCGAGCGCGCGGTGATGATCACGACCGACGCGATTGGCGACAGATATGACGCGCTGCTCGATCGCGAGTCGGCCGAGGAGATTTTGGTGGTGAAATCGGCACAGGCATCCGCTGCCGCCGCCACCGCAAAGGCGGCCGCCGCGGCCGAAAAGCAGGCTGCAATCGCCGCAAGGGAACAGGCGCGGATCGACGCCGCGGCGGGCAGGGAGGCGGCACGGCCGACGATAGCAGGCCAGATGATGCGATCGGCGGCAACGTCTGTCGCATCGTCGATCGGGCGTCAGCTCGGCGGCAAGGTCGGTGGCCAGCTTCTGCGCGGACTTCTCGGGGGCCTGTTCAAATAGCGATGCCGCCAGCCAGCGGTCACGCCCGGCCAACGTGGGGGGACGGTCAGTCCGGTCAATACCGGGCGGGGAAACAGCCTTGCGCTAGCCGAAAAAATGCGCCGCAATGTCCTTTGCGATCCGCGCCGGACGTAATGTATTGGCATCGATACAGCACCAGCTCGATTTGACCTCGGCAAGCACCTCTTCGCCACGTTTGATCAGCGTCGAATAAAACGCCCTCACCCCCTCCACTTTTTCAAGCACCACCGTCGCGACAACCTCATCGTTGAGGAAGGCCGGTTTGCGATACGTAATCTCATGTTTCAGCGCGACCCACAGGTGCGCGGCCACCGCCGATGGCGGCGCGAGGCTTTGCCAGTGCGCGATCACCCCCTCCTGAACCCAGTTCAGATAGCGTGCATTGTTGACATGCCCCATGAAATCGATGTCATCGGGGCGGATGCCGATCGGGTGATAATGCGGGACGGCGGCCATGATCTCAACTTACCCTAATGCAGGTTAACTGACTATCCCCGACCGCGATATCCCGGCACGTCCTGCGGCGGCAGCCAGAGCGCCGATGGCGGTTCGCCAGACTGCCAGAAAACGTCGATCGGAATGCCACCGCGCGGATACCAGTAGCCGCCGATGCGCAGCCAGCGCGGCCGCATCTCGGAAAACAGCCGTTCACCGATCCCGACAGTGCAATCCTCGTGAAACGCTGCATGGTTGCGAAAGCTCCCGAGGAAAAGCTTGAGCGACTTCGATTCGACGATCGTTTCATCGGGCGCATAATCGATGACGAGATGCGCGAAATCGGGCTGCGCCGTGACCGGGCAGAGCGAAGTGAATTCAGGAGCCGCAAATCGCACAAGATACAGCCGTCCGGGGCGCGGATTGGGCACATAATCGAGCACCGCCGCCTCGGGAGACGCGGGAAGTGCAGAGGCTTGGCCAAGAAATTTGGGTGTCATGAATTAGGGGTCTATCGCCACCACGGCCTCTTGTCGAAGGCTCTTGACCGTGAACGAAACTTGAACATAACGGCTCGATGGATGTGATCGAGTTTTGTGCTGGAGCCGGTGGGCAGTCCTTAGGGCTCGAGCAATCCGGCTTCGGTCATGCGGCGCTTGTTGAAATTGATGCCGATTGCGTCCGGACCCTCGAATACAACAGACCAGATTGGAAAATCGTTCGCGGCGACATGAACGCGTTCGATGGACGGCCTTATCGCGGCGTCGAACTCTTTGCAGCCGGTCTCCCCTGCCCGCCCTTCTCGCTGGCCGGCAAGCAGCTCGGGGCTGACGACGAGCGCAACCTTTTTCCGGCAGCATTGCGGCTGATTGATGAGATACGACCCCAGGCAATCATGATCGAGAACGTCCGTGGCTTCCTTTCGGCCGTGTTCGAAGACTATCGTGTCGAGTTAAAGCGGCAGCTCGAAGCGATGGGCTACAAGACCAACTGGCGACTGCTGAATGCTTCGGATTATGGCGTACCGCAGTTACGCCCACGGGTTGTTATCGTAGCCGTCAACGCGGCGATGAGCGACATTTTCGATTGGCCGACGCCGTTACCGCATAATCCACCGTCGGTCGGGCAAACTTTGCTTGATCTCATGGCGGCTGATGGATGGGCAGGCGCGACAGGCTGGGCGGAGCGCGCAAGCGAGATTGCCCCAACCATCGTTGGTGGATCGAAGAAGCACGGCGGACCCGACCTTGGGCCGACACGAGCGCGTCGGGCATGGGCATCGCTGGGTGTCGAGGGGAGGACAATTGCGGAGGCCCCACCCTCGGGCGATTTTGTCGGCATGCCACGTCTGACACCGCGAATGGTAGCGCGGCTTCAGGGCTTTCCCGACGATTGGGCCTTTACCGGCCGGAAAACGGCCGCCTATCGCCAGATCGGCAATGCATTTCCGCCGCCGGTCGCGCGTGCGGTCGCAGCCAATCTCCGCGTTGCGCTAGCCTGCAGAAAAACGATGACGATGCGAAAAGTGGCTTGATGGCGGCGAGAAAGAAGCTCCGCGACTATTTTCTGTCGAACCTCGGCAAAGTTTTGACCAGCGACGAACTTCGCAGCGTCGCCGGGGGCATTACTGAGTGGGCCCGTCGTGTTCGGGAGCTTCGGAACGAGGAAGGCTATCGCATCCTGACGCACAATGACCGGGCCCATCTCAAGCCAGGTCAGTATCTTCTGGAAAGCGCCACCCCCGAACCAGCATTCGAGCGTTCGATTTCGAAGGAACTGCGATCGGTGGTTCTCGATCGCAATGGATTTACCTGCCAGATGTGCGGGGCTGGCGCAGGTGAACCGCATCCTGCCGATCCAGCACGCAAGACTCGCCTTCACATCGGACACATCGTCGACAAGTCTATGGGCGGCACGGACGATACGTCCAATCTGCGCGCGACCTGTTCGATCTGCAACGAAGGAGCCTCGAACATAACGCCTGATCGCCCTTCGCTCATTAAGTTGAAGGCCCAGATCCGCAAGGCGACTATCGCCGATCAGCGCGTATTGCGCGACTGGCTGGATGAAAAGTTCGGCGGAACGCGTTAGCGGTTGGCGGATGACGACCCTCATTCCCGTTCTCGGCGACCAGCTGTCGCATGGCCTTGCCTCCCTCCAAGGCGTCATGCGCGGGAATGTCGTCATCCTGATGATGGAGGTCGTCGAGGAGGCGACCTATGTCCGCCACCACAAGCGAAAGATCGCGTTCCTGTTTTCGGCCATGCGCCACCATGCCGAAGCACTCAGGAACGACGGGTGGACCGTGGATTACGTGACGCTCGACGATCCCGAAAATACGGGCGGGTTCACCGGCGAAGTCGCACGCGCCATCGGCCGCCACGATCCGGAGACGATCATCGTCACCGAAGCGGGGGAGCATCGCGTCAATGCGATGATGGCCGCGTGGGAAACACTGTTCGGCGTCCCCATCCAGATCCGCCCGGACACGCGCTTCATCGCGAGCCATGCCGAGTTCGATGCCTGGGCGGATGAACGCAAGCAATTGCGGATGGAATATTTCTACCGCGACATGCGGCGCAAGACAGGCCTGTTGATGAACGGCAGCAAGCCGGAGGGTGGCGAATGGAATTACGACAAGGATAACCGCAAACCGGCCGGTCGCGGCGCCACGATGCCTGGCCTGCCATATTTCGCACCCGATGACGTGACACAGACCGTATTGGCGCTGGTCGCATCCCGATTTGGCGATCACATCGGCAGGCTCGACGGGTTCGGTATCGCCGTTACCCGTCCGCAGGCACTGGAAGCGCAGGCGCATTTCCTGAAAGTCTCGCTTCCCCGTTTCGGCGATTTCCAGGATGCGATGCTGACGGGCGAACCCTTCATGTATCACGCGCATCTTTCATTCTATCTGAACGCCGGTCTGCTCGATCCGCTCGAGCTTTGCCGCGCGGTTGAGCATGAATACCGGGCGGGCCGCGTCCCGCTCAACGCGGCCGAGGGGTTCATCCGCCAGATCATCGGCTGGCGCGAATATGTGCGCGGTATCTATTTCTGGGCGGGGCCGGAGTATGGCACCCGAAATTTCCTGAACGCGAAACGCCCCCTGCCCGGCTGGTACTGGACGGGCGAGACAGACATGCACTGCCTGCGCCAGGCGATCGGGCAGACGATCGATCATGCCTATGCGCATCATATCCAGCGCCTGATGGTAACCGGCAATTATGCACTGCTGATCGGGGCGGACCCCGACGATGTCGATCGCTGGTATCTCGAAGTCTATGCGGATGCCTATGAATGGGTCGAACAGCCGAACACGCGCGGAATGATCCTGTTCGGCGACGGTGGCCTGCTGGGATCAAAGCCCTATGCATCGTCGGGAGCGTATATCAACAAAATGTCCGATTATTGCAGCCATTGCCGGTATGACGTGAAGCAGAGGACAGGCCCCGATGCCTGCCCGTTCAATGCCCTTTACTGGGATTTCCTTGCCCGCAACCGTGAAAAGCTTGGCGGCAACCAGCGGCTCGCCATGCCGTATCGCACATGGGACAAGATGGAACCGCTCACCCGGACCGCGTTGCGCGATCAGGCCGCGCTGCACCTGCGCACCCTCGACGAAGCGCCGCACGGCCAGTAGAGCCGTTGCATCGAAGCCCTGACACGCAGTTACGGAGAGACGGATGGACGCGCTGGTATCGACCGAGTGGCTCGCAGGCGAGATGGGAGCGGCGGACCTGCGCATCGTCGATGCGAGCTGGCATCTCGATCCGGCGCGCGATGCGGCGGCCGAGTATGAAGCGGCGCATATTCCCGGCGCGGTCTTCATGGATCTGGCGGGGCTTGCCGATACGGCGACCGAGCTTCCGATGATGCTGCCCAGACCTGAAAAATTTGCAAGCCGGATGCAGTCGCTCGGTTTGGGCGATGGCAGCCGCATCGTGCTCTACGATTCATCCGACCTGCACACCGCAGCGCGGGCGTGGTGGATGCTGCGCCTATTCGGCGCGCATCAGGTATCGCTTCTCGACGGTGGCCTGGCCAGATGGCAATCGGAGGGGCGTGCCGTGGCGAACGGCAGGGAAACGCTGCGTCACCGCCACTTCACCGTCTGGAAAGACGACAGCAGTGTCCGCAGCCTCGATCAGATGCGAAAGCTGCTCGATGACGGCGGCGAACAGATTGTTGATGCGCGATCAAGGGCGCGCTTTGAGGGGCGCGAGGCTGAACCGCGCCTCGGCGTGAATCCTGGCCATATGCCGGGTGCGAAGAACCTGCCGATGAACGATATGTTCAATGACGATGGCACCTGGAAAGACAGGCATGGGCTGAAAGATGCGTTCGAAGCGGCCGGTATCGATCCAGCCGCTCCGATCGCCGCGACCTGCGGTTCGGGGATTACCGCCGCCACGGTCGCCTTTGCCGCCCACCTGCTCGGCAACGACAAGGTTGCGGTCTATGATGGATCGTGGAGCGAATGGGGCGCGGACCCCGCCACGCCCAAAGAGATCGGAGCGGCCAGGGAGATCGGTGCGGCTTGAGCGGCGGCAAACCGCCTTTGCGCCCCGCCACGCGGATCGTTCGCGGCGGGCGGCGGCGGGAATGGGCGCAACGCGTCATCAATCCGCCGGTCTGGCGAGCATCGACCATCCTGTTCGACAGTGTTGCCGAACTCGATGAAGCTACGCGCGGATTCGGCAAATTCTATTACGGCCTGCATGGAACGCCGACGCAGTGGAGCCTCGCAGAGGCGCTGACCGAACTCGAACCCGGCGCTGCCGGTACCGTCCTCTATTCTTCGGGGCTGTCGGCGATTTCCACGGCGCTGCTCACCGTATTGAGGCCGGGTGACGAAGTGCTGATCGTCGATACGGCCTATGGGCCCACGCGGCGGCTGGCCGATGGCGTGCTGAAAAGGATGGGAATATCAACGCGCTATTACGCGCCTGATGCCGGGGCCGGCATCGCCGGTCTGCTGGCGGACAATACCCGCGCGATTCTGCTGGAAAGTCCGGGATCGCAGACGTTCGAACTTCAGGATGTGCCCGCGATCTGCGCCGTCGCGCGGGAACGTGGCGTTGCGACGATCCTCGACAATACCTGGGCCTCGCCACTCCTGTTCCCGGCCATGGCGGCGGGTGTGGATATCAGCGTCATGGCCTGTTCGAAATATGTCGGCGGACATTCGGATCTGATGCTCGGTTCGGCGACCGCCACGGCCGAGTGGTTTCCGCGCCTTGAAGCTGTCACTTTCGATCTCGGCCATTGTGTCAGCCCGGACGATGCCTGGCTCGGCGCGCGCGGCCTGCGCACCATGGCCGTGCGGCTGAAGGCGCAGGGAGAGGCGACCATCGAAATCGCACGCTGGCTTTCCGGTCGGCCCGAAATCGGTGACATTCTTCACCCCGCGCTGCCGCGATTCCCGGGCCATCAGATCTACGCGCGGGACTTCAAGGGCCCGGGAACGCTTTTCGGCTTTGCGTTCGCAGGTGGGGACATTCCGCGGCGGACGCGCTTTATCGAGGCGCTCACCCTGTTCGGCATCGGCTATAGCTGGGGCGGCTATGAAAGCCTCGTGACGCCGGTCGATGTCGATAAGATACGCACGGCGACGCTGCAAAGCTGGTCGGGACCGCTCGTGCGCCTGCAGATCGGGCTGGAAGACACGGCGGACCTGATCGACGATCTGGCGCAGGCACTCGATTCGATCTGACCGGTGTTGCATAGCGGCAACAGGCGAATATCATACCGGAGCAACCGATAATTACTGTTGTGCAATGCACAATTCCACGGCACGATGATGAGGATCGGGACGCAGCCCGGACCTGAGAGGCTTGCGCACGTCAAAGCAGGTGGGACGACCCAAGGGCAGATACGCCCGTCTTTGCAAAGGGAAGTCTATGCGCATTCTCCTCGGCTGCCTGAGCAGCGCCATCGCTCTTGCCGCAGCAACACCCGCTCTGGCAGACGAAGAAACATCGCCGCCGCCGCCGATCACTGTATCGGGATCGGTCTCGCTCGTTTCGGATTACCGCTTTCGCGGCGTCTCACAATCGAATGAAGACCTGGCGTTGCAGGGGGGGGCGACGATCACTCATGAAAGCGGCCTATATGGCGGCTTCTGGGCATCGAACCTGGCCGGCTGGGGCACTTTTGGCGGCCCGAACCTCGAACTCGATCTTATTGCCGGATATAAGAGACCGATTGGCAGTGGTGGCACCGTCGATGTTGGCGTCACCTATTACAGCTATCCGGGTGGCGCAGACACGACCGACTTTTTCGAACCCTATGTGAAGCTGAGCGGCACTGCCGGCCCCGTCAATCTGCTGGCTGGCGTTGCTTATGCACCGAAACAGCGCGCGCTCGGCAACTTTTCAAATACGCCAGAGAGTCGTGGCCAGGCCTATGACAATCTGTATCTCTGGGGTGACGGAAGCGTCGGGCTCGGCAAAAGCGGTCTGCTCGCAAAGGGGCATATCGGCTATTCGAACGGCAATCCCGGCCTCGGGCCGAACGGCACCAGCGTCGCACCGACAGGCGAATATTTCGACTGGCTGTTTGGCGTCGATTATACGCGGGGTCCGGTGACGGTGGGCATTGCCTATACCGATACGGATATCACAACCGCCGGTTCGGCCTATCTGCTGCCGAACTTTTCATCGACCAAAGACGGATCGTCGATTTCCGATGCGCAGGTGGTCTTTTCCATCGGCTTTGCATTCTAGCCGAATTTGCGCGCGCCATGCCGCAGGTGCCGCTGCTAACGGGGATCAGCGGATTTGGATCGGCGGGCTGGTTCTGCATTTTTACCATTGCTCGAAGGAGCTGCAACAACGGCAACGAACGTTGCAGCTCCTTTGGATTGACAGTGCGCGTCCCTGTCCATAAGAACCCGGCTCTCCCGGCAGGCTTGTGCCTGCGGGGTAACAGCTTTTGATTTGAAAGTAAGGCCATGTTCGCAGTGGTGCGCACGGGCGGCAAGCAGTATCGCGTTGCCGCAGGAGACAAGATCGTCGTCGACCGGATGGACGGCGAGGCGGGCGCACGCATCTCGCTCGGCGATGTGCTGTTTGCGAGCGAGGGCGGAGCAACAGGTCTTACTGTTGCTGCTGAAATCATCGCCCAGGCGAAGGCTGACAAGATCATCGTCTTCAAAAAGAAGCGTCGTCATAATTATCGCCGCCGCAACGGCCACCGCCAGCAGCACACGATCCTCAGGATCCTCAGTGTCGGCTCAGGCGAAGAAAAAAAGGCAGCCCTTAAAATGGCGAAGGCCGAAGCGCCCGTCGCAACCCCCGAAGCCGCGCCCGCGGCGACTGCGGAGTAACCGGAAGTGGCACATAAAAAAGCAGGCGGATCATCGCGCAACGGTCGTGATTCGGCTGGGCGTCGCCTTGGCGTTAAGAAGTTTGGCGGCGAAACCGCGCTTGCCGGCAACATTATCGTGCGTCAGCGCGGCACGCGCGTATGGCCGGGACGCAACGTCGGGCTCGGCAAGGATCATACGCTTTTCGCGCTGATTACCGGCCGCGTCGCCTTTCACGAAGGCAAACAGGGGCGAAAGTACGTCTCGGTCGATATGGCGGCACACGCGGCAGAATAACCGGCGGTCTGAAATACGGGTCGCCTCATGGGTGACCCGAAGGTCTGCCGAGACAGGCCGCAGGGAGTAAGGGTCACCCCCGAACTCCTTTTTTATTATCTCCCTTAGTCCATGTCGCGGCCCCGTCATGCAGATGGTGCAACGGCACGATAAAGGAGAGGCGTCCATGTTCGTCAGAACCGACAGACTGTTGCTGCGGCCCGGCTGGATGGAGGATGCGCCCGAGCTTGTGGACGCCATCGCCCGTGAAGACGTCGCCTTCACGCTTGCCCGTATGCCCTGGCCCTATACGCTGGACCACGCGCAGGCGTGGCTTTCAATGCCCCGCGCAGCCGGTGATGCATCGCTGTTGGTCTATGAGCGAACCGGCGGTGCACCCCGGCTGATCGGCGGAATCGCACTCAGCCCGGATGACGCCGGGGCAGTCGAACTCGGCTACTGGATCACGCCCTCGGCATGGGGGCGCGGCTTTGCCACCGAAGCGGGCGCAGCCATGGTCATCATGGCGCGTGATACGCTCAGGCTCGACCGGCTCGTTTCGTGGCACTTCATCGAAAACCCGGCGTCGGGTCGCGTGCTGCGCAAACTCGGCTTCGTGCCGACGGGAACGGTGGAGAACCGCCTGTGCATAGCGCGCGGAATCACCCTGCCCTGCGCAGCGTTCAGGCTCGATCTGGGGCCGATGCGACTGGCAGCGTAAAACACGCGTTGTTCCGCAAGCGTGGCGATCAGCCGATCGCCGATGCGAAGAATCAGTCGTGCCGTCAAAAGCGCAGGCTGGCTCAGGCGGCCAGTGTCTTCTGAAGGTTCGCGGCCGCATAGTCGCTGTCATATTTGCCGATCAGCGCTCGGTCGTCATGATTCCAGGGGTGAAAGCCCGGTATGAAGTAGGCGAGCCATGGCAGGAACAGCCGCCGCAGCGGGCCGGGCGCGCCAACGAGATACCATGCCAGCCGTGCCCTTGCCTTCCAGCCCGTGATCCCGTCCTGCGCGAGCAGATCGAGCGTGCCGCTCCACCGCTTCGTCCAGAAATTCTTCGTCACGATCAGCATCATGATCGCCTTGACGCGCCAGCGTTTGCCGCGCGTCCAGTCGCGGCTGGCATGCAGCCATGTATCATAGGCGACGCCCTTGTGCTCGATCTCCTCGATGGCGTGCCAGCGCCACATGTCGGCCAGTTCGGAATCGGCACCGGCAAAATGGCCCGGATCGGCAAGCATCATATGTGCAAGGATCGCCGTATAATGCTCGAGCGCCATCGTTACCGCGAGATTGAGAATCTCGGGGCGATTTCTGGTCAGGGCAAGACTGTCGATCACGACCTGTTCGAGGTGATCGATCCGGTAACCTGCGTCGGCAACGCGCTTGTTGAACGAAAGGTGCTCGCGGCTGTGCATCACTTCCTGATGAACAAAGCTGCGGATCTCGGCGGCGAGCCGCGGTGAAGCACCGTCGCGGAACGCCTTCACCGATTCGACGAAAAATGCCTCGCCGCGCGGAAACGTGATCGAAAGCGCGTTGTGAAATGCCGATGCAACCGGATCGCTGTTCAGCCACCAGCGCTTTTGCTCCAGATTGCGGCCAAAGCGACGATCCCGCGGGGTGATCGTCAAGTCGGCAGGTGTTTTGGCGTGCGTCATGTTATGAAGCCCTGTCTTCACCGAACCGTGGCGAGATGAATTTTCTAACATCCGTGTCAACGGTTCGCAAATGCCTTCCCTCGATAAGGCCGGATCCTGGCACCTGCCGGTGCTGGCCTTTGCCCCGCCAAAGCCCTAGCGAGCGCCCCATGCATTTTCTCGACCAGGCCAAAGTCTATCTCAGCAGCGGCACCGGCGGCCCCGGTGCCGTCGCGTTTCGCCGTGAAAAGTTCATCGAATATGGCGGCCCCGACGGCGGCAACGGCGGCAAGGGTGGCGACATCGTTTTCGAATGCGTCGCCGGACTCAATACGCTGATCGATTTTCGCTATACCCAGCATTTTCGCGCACCACGCGGACGGGGTGGTGCGGGCAGCAACAGGACGGGCGCGGGCGGGGACGACCTGATCATCAGGGTTCCGGTTGGTACGCAGGTGCTGAGCGAAGACAAGGCGCACGTCCTCGCCGATTTCACGACGGTGGGCGAAAAGCGCGTGTTTCTGCGCGGCGGCGACGGCGGGCGTGGCAATGCGAGCTACAAGACGTCGACCAACCGCGCTCCACGCCAGCACGGGACCGGCTGGCCGGGCGAGGAAGCCTGGGTCTGGCTGCGGCTGAAGCTGCTGGCCGACGTGGGACTCGTCGGCCTGCCGAACGCGGGCAAATCGACATTCATCAACGCCGTCACCAATGCACAGGCCAAAGTGGGGGCCTATGCCTTTACGACGACGCGGCCCCAGCTCGGCGTGGTCAGCCACAAGGGCCGCGAGTTCGTCGTCGCCGACATTCCCGGCCTGATCGAAGGGGCGTCCGATGGCGCTGGGATCGGCGACCGGTTCCTGGGGCATATCGAACGGTGCCGCGTCCTGCTCCACCTCGTCGATGCGAATGACGGGGACGTGGCCGAAAGCTACGATATCGTACGGAAAGAACTCGATGCCTATGGCGCGGGGCTTGCCGACAAGCCGGTGATCGTTGCGCTGAACAAGATCGATATGCTCGACGATGAATTGATTGCGGCGCTATCGGCCGAACTCGAACAGGCAAGCGGCGGCATGGTCATCCCGCTGTCCGGCGTGAGCGGCACGGGGGTGGACTGGGCGCTCGATCAGATTCTCGAAAGGGTCGGCCCCGTCGCCATCCCGGTCACGGCGGGTAGCGAACCCGACGAGCCGATCAGCTGGTCTCCGCTCTAGGCAAGGGCTAGCGTCGCCAGACTGCGGATCGCATGCTCGACGCGATCGGGGTGTGAATAATGAAGCATGTGCCCGGCATCGGTGATCCTTACCGGATCGGCATGGCGGTGTTCATGCGCCAGCCGCTCCGACTGCCCCTGCCCCGGCACGAGCTTGTCACCCGATCCCCAGATGATCGTCATGGGCAGCGTCAATCCGTCATGGCGTTCCGCCAGCCGTGCCGCAGCCGATGGCATCTGCCCGCTGTCGGCCGCCGTGGCGTGAAGCTGCGAGGGGCGGAGCATCAATCCGAAAGGAAGTTCGTGGCGGGCGCGATCGGGCACCGGATCGGGTGAAAAGACCATTTTGAGCCCAAGCGGGCCGATCAGCCGCGTCTGCAGCGGCAGCAGCGTATTGGCGAGCAGATCGCCCAATCCCGGCGTCGCAGCCACCCCGGTCAGCAGCGCGTCGAGGCGCGGCGTCCCGAAATAATAGCCCGAGATGAGAACGACGCCTGCTGTCGCCCCCGGATGATCGAGAGCCCAGGCAACGGCGACGAGCGTTCCCCAGCTATGCCCGACGACGAGCGGCTTTTCGATCCCCAGCGCTGCGCAGGCGGCGATGAGAACACCGGCCTGTGCCTCGGGCGTCCAGGCCCGGTCGCGCGGACGTTCGGAATAGCCATATCCGGGCCGGTCGAAAGCAATGACGCGAAAATTCGTGGCCAGTGCATCGACCAGACCGCTCACCATGAAATCCTGCACCAGCGATCCGTTCCCGTGGACCAGCACGATCGGACGTCCCTCGCCGCGATCGACATAGTGCAGCCGCACGCCGTTCACGGTGATGAACTCCCCGGGCGGCGGGGTTTCCTCCTCTGCCCGCGCGGCCGACCGGCGGTTGAACACAAACGCCGCCGCCAGCGCCGCAGCCACTGCCCCGGCCCAACCGGCCGTGCGCCGCCAGTGCCGTCCCATCGGCAGTTCTGTCACTGAGCGTGCATCGGTTCTGGCCATGTCTGTTCCTGTCCGCCGGAGTCGGGAGCCCAACGCGTGCCTGATGGCGAAGTTGCCGTTCGTCCTACGCCCGATTGATTGGTTGTTGGCATGCCACCATATCGGAGCGGAGGCAGTTGCCTGAAACAGGCAGGGTGCCTTCCCCCCCCCCGGTGGAGTGTGATGCGTGGCGGACCAATCGTTCGACGGAAAAGGGCGCAGCGTCCCCAGCGGCCGGCTCGCACGGCTCGGCGTCTTCGGAAAACTCGCCGGTGGCGTCGTCGGCAATGTCGCGGCGGAGGGTGCGCGCAGGCTCGCGGCAGGTGAACGTCCGCGCATGAGCGACCTTCTCCTGACGCCCGCCAACGCGTCGCGCGTCGCCGATCAGCTTTCGCATCTTCGCGGTGCGGCGATGAAGCTCGGCCAGATGATCTCGATGGACGCGGGCGATCTCCTGCCCCCCGAACTCGGCACGATCCTCGCACGGTTGCGGAGCAGTGCAAGCCACATGCCGCCATCCCAGTTACAGACCGTTCTCGCAAAACATTGGGGCAGGGATTGGCGGCGGCGGTTCGCGCGTTTTGGCGCAGGCCCGATTGCGGCGGCCTCAATCGGGCAGGTGCACCGCGCGGTGACGCACGATGGGCGGACGCTCGCGATCAAGGTGCAATATCCCGGCGTGAAGACGAGCATCGATGCCGATATCGACAATGTCGCGACGCTGCTGCGTATCTCCGGGTTGCTGCCCAGGGAAATCGAGATCGCCCCGCTTCTGGCAGAGGCCAAGCGGCAGCTTCACGAGGAAGCCGATTACGTTCGCGAAGCGGCGATGATGCAGCGCTACGCCGCGCTCCTTGCCGATGACGATCGCTTCATCGTGCCCGTTTTCGAACCGGAATTTTCAGACGGTGACGTGCTGGCGATGAGCTTCATCGATGGCGTGCCCGTCGAATCGCTCGAGGATGCGCCGCAGGATGAGCGCGACCGGATGATGGACGCGCTGATCGGCCTCGTGCTCCGCGAACTCTTCGGTTTCGGCTTCATGCAGACCGATCCCAATTTCGCCAATTTCCGGTATCAGCGCGATACCGGACGACTGGTCCTGCTCGATTTCGGCGCTGCCCGCGCGGTCGAGCACACCACGGCACGCGGCTATCATGCCATGCTGATGGCAGGACTGGACGGCAGCCGCGATGCCGTGCGCGCGGCGGGCCTCGAAGCCGGGTTTTTCAATCCCGCGGCGGTCGAGCGCCACCCGGAGGCGATCAGCCGGATGATCGACGTCATCATTGCCGAAATATCGAAGCCCGGCCCGTTCGATTTCGGCGACCGGGCGTTCGTCGGCACGATGCGCGAAGAAGGAATGACGATCGCACAGGATCGTGCCGCCTGGCACATCCCGCCGATCGATACGCTGTTCGTGCAGCGGAAGATCAGCGGCACGGCGCTCCTTGCGGCGCGGCTGAAGGCGAAAGTGGATGTCCGGGGGCTGGTGGAACAGTGGCGGGGCACCTTCTAAGTATGCTTTGCGCGGTTCGCCTGTCACGGTAAGGCAGTCCGATGATCCCGTTTCCGCTGCCGCCGGCACGCCGACAGAAATTCAAGAGACAACTGTCCGAATGACACCCGGCGAATGACAACCCGCCTGATCGTCAAGGTCGGCTCGTCGCTGCTTGTCGGGGCGGACGGTGCGGTTCGGCGCGACTGGCTCGCTAGCCTTGCGCACGACATTGCCGAGCTGACCGCCGCAGGAGCGCAGGTTGCGGTTGTGTCTTCCGGAGCGATCGCGCTTGGCGCGCGGCGGCTGGGGCTGGGCAAAGGCGGGCGTGCGACCCTCGAAGATGCACAGGCGGCAGCGGCGGTGGGGCAGATCGCGCTTGCGGGGATATGGGCCGAACTGCTTGGGGCCGAGGGGCTGACGGCGGCGCAGATGCTCGTCACGCTCGACGATCTTGAAGACCGGCGGCGCTATCTGAATGCAAGCGCAACGCTCGACCGGCTGATGGGCCTGAACGTCATACCGGTAATCAACGAGAATGACAGCGTCGCCACCGCCGAGATCCGCTTCGGCGACAACGACCGGCTTGCGGCGCGGATCGCGACCGCGGCACAGGCCGATACGGTGATCCTGCTGAGCGACGTCGACGGGCTTTATACTGCCGATCCGGCGAACGATCCCGACGCCCGGCATATTGCCGTCGTCGAGCGGATCGACGCGCGCATCGCCGCCAGCGCGGGAAGCGGTTCATCATCGGGGATGGGTTCGGGCGGGATGGCATCGAAGATCGAGGCGGCGCGGATCGCTACCGGCGCGGGCGTCGATCTGATTATCGCATCGGGCGCTGATGATCATCCGCTGCGCGGCCTGCCTGCGGACAAACGGCATACCCGTTTCACCGCCCCTGCCCGCGCCCGCAGCCGCAAGGCGTGGCTCGCCGGTCGACTCACCGTCAGGGGCAGCATCACCGTCGATACCGGCGCGGCCAGGGCGTTGCGCGCAGGCGCCAGCCTGCTGGCCGTTGGCGTGCGTGACGTATCAGGGCAATTCGCGCGTGGCGACGTCGTGGACATCATGGCTGATGGCGAGGCGATTGCGCGGGGCTTGAGCGAATATGATCGCGCCGATGTCGTCAGGATCGCGGGGCTGAAGAGCGAAGCCATCGCTGCTGCACTTGACAGCCCGCCCCGGGCGGCACTCGTTCACCGCGATCACATGGTGCTGCTGTGACCGACCCGATGACGATCGCAGTCACAGGTGGGACCGGCCTGGTGGGCAGAGCGGCAATCGCGAGACTGGTGGAAGCCGGTCATCATCTCCGCGCGCTGGCCCGTCGTCCGCAGCCCCACAAGGATGGCGTCACCTGGGTGCCCGGTGCGCTTGACGATGACGTCTCGCTTGCGGCGTTATGCAAAGGCGCGCAGGCGGTGCTCCACATCGCGGGCGCGGTAAATGCCCCCGATGCAGCGGCATTCGACGCGGCGAATATCGCGGGCACGCAGGCCATGATCCATGCCGCCGAGACTTCGCGGATCGATCGCTTCATCCATATTTCGTCGCTTGCAGCCCGCGAGCCCCAGCTTTCGCTCTATGGCGCATCGAAGCGGGGCGGCGAGGATGCGGTCGTCATATCGGGGCTCGGCTGGTGCGTCGTGCGGCCACCGGGCGTATACGGGCCGGGCGATACAGACATGCTGGACATGTTCAGGCTGGCCAAGCGCGGGCTCGCACTGCTACCGCCCGCAGGCCGGGTCTCGCTGATCCATGTCGACGACCTCGCCCGGCTTCTTGCCGTTCTGGTCCCCAGCGGACTATCGCACCGCATCCTCGAGCCGGACGATGGCAGGCCCGGGGGCTGGAACCACGGCGAATTTGCCGATGCCCTGGGCATGGCAGTGGGGCGGCGACGCATCGTCAAGATCACACTGCCGAAAGCGCTGATGAGCCTTGGTGCCCGGATCGACAGGTCGGCGCGCGGCCCCGCCGCCAAGCTCACCGCCGATCGGGTCAACTATCTGACGCACCCCGACTGGGTATCGGCACCGCGTGAAAGCATCGATCCCGCGCTCTGGGCCCCGGCGATCGCGACGGCCGACGGGCTGGCGCGAACAGCACAATGGTATCGCGATGCGGGCTGGCTCTGAAAGAACAAGGCAAAAATCGTTTCTTACCCGTCATCTTGCCAAACATTCGCCGCAATCGCTAGGCATGGCGGGAGCCGCCCCGAGGGAACCGCATGACCGACCGTTCAGAGACTTCAGCCGCCGTGATCGCGCAGATCGAACCCTTCAACACAAAGGGCGTGACCGTATCGGAGGCGACGACCTTCATGGGCGATCTCGAATGGGATTCGCTGACCGTGATGGACTTTGTGGCAGCGATCGAGGACGCGTTCGACGTGATGATCACGATGAACATGCAGGCCGATATCGAAACGGTGGGCCAGCTGATCGACGCGGTCGAGAAGCTCAAAGTTGCATGAGCGATCTGTTTTCAAAATTCGACGCGCTGATCGGGCAGCGCGAGGCGCTTCTCGCGACCGGGCAGCGCGACCCGTTTTCGCTCGTGATGGAAAAGGTGCTCAGCCCGACGCGCGCGATCTGCAACGGGCGCGAAACGATTCTGCTCGGCACCTATAACTACATGGGGATGACGTTCGACCCCGATGTTATTCTTGCCGGCAAGACCGCGCTCGACGAATTCGGCAGCGGCACGACCGGCAGCCGTGTGCTCAACGGCACCTATTCGCCGCATCGCGACTGCGAGGACGCGCTGAAGGAATTTTATGGAATGGACCATGCGATGGTCTTTTCCACCGGCTATCAGGCGAACCTCGGCATCATCTCGACGATCGCGGGAAAGGACGATTATATTGTCCTCGATGCGGACAGCCATGCCTCGATCTACGATGGCTGTTCGCTCGGCAGTGCCAATATCGTCCGCTTCAGGCACAACGACGTTGACGATCTCGACAGGCGGCTGGGGCGCATACCCCGGGATGCCGGCAAGCTCGTAATCCTCGAAGGCGTTTACTCGATGCTCGGCGATATCGCGCCGCTCACTGAAATGATCGCCGTGTGCAAGCGCCATGGCGCGATGATCCTTGTCGACGAAGCGCATTCGATGGGGTTTTTCGGTGCCAACGGGCGCGGGGTTGCCGAGGATCAGGGTTGCCTCGGTGATGTCGATTTCGTCATCGGCACGTTTTCGAAAAGCGTCGGCACGGTGGGTGGCTTCTGCGTATCGAACCATCCGAAGTTTGAAATCATGCGGCTCGTTTGCCGCCCCTATGTCTTCACGGCGTCGCTTCCGCCCAGTGTCGTTGCGACCGCAGCCGCTTCGATCCGCAAGCTGATGCACGCGGGCAACAAGCGGGCGCACCTCTGGGAAAATTCACGCATCCTCCACAAGGGGCTTCGCGATCTCGGCTTCACGCTCGGCACGCCCGAAGCACAGTCCGCGATCATCGCCGTCATCATGCCCGATCTCGAACGCGGGGCGGCGATGTGGCAGGCGCTGCTCGAAAACGGCGTCTATGTGAATCTGGCACGACCGCCGGCCACTCCGGCAAACATGACGCTGCTGCGCTGTTCGCTCTGCGCCGAGCATTCGGGCGAGCAGGTTCAGACGATTCTTTTGCATTTCGCCACCGCCGGGCGCAGCACCGGGATCATCGGATAGCGTAACGGCTTGGCAGCACGACTCGCGATGCGATAAGCTCTGCCGCCATGGACGATAACGACCAACACGGGCGACGGCCGCAGCATGGTGCCGTTGCGCTCGCGCTCCTTGCCTTTGCAGGTATCGTCGTGATTGCAGTGCTCGTCTGGCAGGCGGCGGCAAGCGGCGCGCGACGGGATGTCGCGATCGATCGCCAGCGGCAGAGCTACTGGGTAATGATCCTCGCGCGCGAGCTCGACGCGACGCTCGCCAGCGCCGAGGCAACGCTCGGGCGGTTCGTGATCAGCGGGGACAAGAACATCGGCCGCACCTATGAAGACGCGTGGCGCCGCGCGGGGACGCTGCTCGACCGGCTCGATCGCGACGTCAGCCCCTCGGTGCGTCCGCGGGTCAGGGCTCTGCGCGCGGCCTATCAGACGCGTGGCGAGGAATTGGGTGCGGTGGCACTGCGCACCACCTATAGCCAGAACGCCACGGCGCTGTCGCAATATTATCTGGCGGGAAAATCACCGACTCTTGCGCGGCTTGACGCGGCGGTGGACGGCGTCATTGCCGGGGAACGTGCAACGCTGGCGGCACGCTCGGCAATTGCGGAAACCACGGCCGATCGCTCCGACCGGATCATGACGCTGATTGTCACCGCAGGCATCGTCCTGGCGCTCATCGCAGTCGTTCTTGGCGTCGCAACCTGGATCGGGCGCATCCGGAGGCACGATGAAGAGGAACGCAATTTCCAACTAGAGGATGCGGTGGCTGCGCGAACTGCCGAACTCCATGCCGAAATGGCTGAGCGCGCCGAGGCCGAAGCCAGGCTTCGGCAGGCCCAGAAAATGGATGCTATCGGTCAGCTCACGGGTGGCATCGCGCATGATTTCAACAATATGCTTGCCGTGGTGATTGGCGGGATTGAACTCGGCCAGCGGCGCATCGCCCAAGGTGCACCCGATGCGCCGCGCCATCTGGACCGGGCGATGGAGGGCGCCGTCCGCGCCGCAGCCCTGACCAAGCGCCTGCTTGCCTTCGCACGTGCCGAGCCGCTGCTGCCTGCCGCCCACGATCCGCATGTGCTTGTTGCGAACATGGTCGAGCTGCTTGACAGGACGCTTGGCGATACCATCGAAATCGTGATCGACAGTGCCGACGACGCGCAATGGCTGGTATTTGTCGACGCGCACCAGCTCGAAAACGTCATCCTCAACCTTGCGGTCAATGCGCGTGACGCAATGCCCGATGGCGGCACGCTGACGATCGCGACCGACACGGCTACGCTCGGCCAAAATACGGTCGCGGGGCTTGCGGCGGGTGATTATGTAAGAATAGCCGTCGCCGACACCGGGCGTGGCATGGATCCGGCCATCGCCGACCGCGTGTTCGAGCCGTTCTTCACCACCAAGGCACATGGGCGGGGCACCGGACTCGGGCTTAGCCAGGCCTTTGGATTTGTCACGCAGTCCGGGGGCGCGATCCGGATCGAAAGCACGCCGGGCGCGGGCACGATCGTCTCCCTGTGGCTACCGCGCCACACCGCCGAAATGCCCCCGGCTGCCGCGCCGGCCATTGTCGGCCGATCACCGGCAACGCGTCAGATCGGCCGCGCGACTCTGGTTATAGAAGACGATCCGCGCGTTCTGTCGGCAACCGCCGCCGCGCTCGCCGAACTTGGTCATGAACCGATCCCCTGTGGCAACCCTGGCGATGTTCCCGATATCCTCCGCGCGCGTCGCGATATTGAACTGATCGTAAGCGACGTGCTGATGCCGGGGATCTCCGGGCCGGATCTAGTTGCCGCAATCCGTTCGTTACATCCAGACATACCTGTTCTGTTCATGACAGGCTTTGCAGGCGACATTGACGATGCCGCACGGTTCGGGGGTTGTGACGTTTTGCGCAAACCGTTCACGCTGGCAGCACTGGCCAGCGCACTCGAGCGCGTGCTGGCCGGGAACGCCACATCCCCCGCTGCCGAGGCAGCCTGAAGCGGAACAGCCTGAAACGGGGCAAACATTTCCCGCGGACGAAACCGCCTCCGCGTATCGCGGCCGACCTTGATCAAGACCGACCGGTTACGACGGGTGCCGCTAACCCATCAACTCCGCTTCGAGCTTCTTTGCCATGTCTTCGATATTCTCGGGCGGCCATCCGGGGATGTCCATCCCCAGACGCAGTCCCATGCTCGAGAGCACTTCCTTGATCTCGTTCAGTGACTTGCGTCCGAAATTCGGGGTGCGCAACATCTCGGCCTCGGTCTTGCCGACCAGATCGCCGATGTAGATGATGTTGTCGTTCTTCAGGCAATTCGCCGAGCGAACCGAAAGCTCGAGTTCGTCGACCTTTTTCAGCAGATACCGGTTGAGCTGGTTCGCGTCGCTTTCGTTCACATGTTGCGGCGTCGGCGCTGCCATGCCGATGATCGGCGAGCTCATGGCGATGCCGCTATCGTCGAAGTGGTTGAACAGCGCGAGCTGATCCTGCAGAATGCGCGCGGCATAGGCGACAGCGTCGTCCGGCGTCACCGTGCCGTCGGTCTCGACGGTGAGCGTCAGCTTGTCATAGTCGAGTTCCTGCCCGACCCGTGTATTCTCAACCTTATAGGCGACCTGCTTGACCGGCGAATAAAGTGCGTCGATCGGGATCAGGCCGATGGGTGCATCGGCTGGGCGGTTGTTGGCGGCGGGCACATAGCCCTTACCCACATCTGCGGTCAGTTCCATGTTGAGCATGGCACCCTCGTCAAGATGACAGATCAGCAGATCGGGATTCATCACCTCGATGTCGCCTGACACGGCGATCATTCCGGCGGTTACATCCGCCGGGCCCGTGGCCGAAAGCTGGAGGCGCCTGGGGCCCTCTCCCTGCATCCGCAGGGCGATCTGCTTCACGTTGAGCACGATGTCGGTAACATCCTCGCGGACGCCCGCCAGCGAGCTGAACTCGTGCAGTACATTTTCCATCTTGATGCTCGTGACTGCGGCCCCGCGCAGCGACGAGAGCAGCACACGACGCAACGCATTGCCGAGCGTAAGGCCGAACCCGCGCTCGAGCGGCTCCGCGACAAAAGACCCTTTTCGGCGAGCATCGCCGGTCGGCCGTTTGTCGAGTGCAGTCGGCTTCTTGAGTTCCTGCCAGTTCTTGGAATTCACAGCCACGGTTTTCCCCTTGGGGTTGGGCGACGCGCTCGTCAGCGGGTCAGCCGGAAAATCATCGGTACGGGTTTCGCCGAGCACTTAGACGCGACGTCGCTTTGAAGGACGCACACCGTTATGCGGGATCGATGTCACATCCCGGATCGAAGTGATGTTGAAGCCAACCGCCTGAAGCGCACGAAGCGCCGATTCGCGCCCCGAACCCGGGCCCTTGACCTCGACTTCCAGCGTCCGGACACCATGCTCGGCGGCCTTCTTGCCTGCATCCTCGGCCGCCACCTGCGCGGCATAGGGCGTCGACTTTCGCGATCCCTTGAAGCCCATCATCCCTGCGGACGACCAGCTTATCGCATTGCCCTGTGCATCGGTGATCGTGATCATCGTATTGTTGAAACTTGCATTCACATGAGCGACGCCGCTCGTGATATTTTTACGTTCGCGCCGCTTGATGCGCTGTGGTGCCTGAGCCATTTCGATTGTTTTCCTAAATCCTTTTGCCCCGGCCAAAGCCGGAAGATGCGCCAGGCGAAGAGATTATTTCTTCTTGCCGGCGATCGGCTTGGCCTTGCCCTTGCGGGTGCGCGCATTGGTGTGCGTGCGCTGGCCGCGGACCGGAAGGCCCTTGCGGTGACGCAGCCCGCGATAGCAGGCCAGATCCATGAGCCGCTTGATATTCATCGATGTCGTCCGACGAAGATCACCCTCCACCGTATACGCACCGTCGATTGTCTCGCGGATTTTAAGAACTTCCTGATCGGTCAGGTCCTGAACACGACGCCTTGGTTCGATGCCGAGCTTGCCCGTAATTTCCCGGGCCGTGGTCGAACCGATGCCATGGATATAGGTCAGCGCGATTTCGACGCGCTTGTTGGTCGGAATGTTAACACCCGCAATACGTGCCAAAACTGTTCTCCTAGCTCCACGGAACCGCTGGCACGCGGCCCCATCTCTCCGCCTCCGCACTCCCACCGAGGGAGCGCATCGCAAGGTAAACCCAAGCACCGAAATCAGCGCGCGCAAAAGCGTGCACTGAACTATGCGTTTCAGGATGTATCAGCGGCTAGGGGACCGTCGGATCGGTGTCAACCGAGCACCGAACACGAATCATCTTTTTTTAAGCGCATCCGGCTTGTGCGCAGCCTGTTTTCCGCTCGCATCGCTTTCAACGATGTATTCCGGACTGGTTTTCGAAGCTGCAACCTTGTGACCCTTTATTGTCGTCGGCGCGGTTACCTTCTTCACGACCGTGCCGACCGAGTGGCCACCGCTCGAATCCCACGCGACCTTGTCGCCTTTGCGAAGCTCTTTGTCAGACATGTGCGCAAAACCGATCGCAGAGCGACGGGTTCCGCCGCCGCGATCGTATCGCCCGTCTGCACTATCCTTCGACCAGCGCCTCAACCTCTGCGCTCACTTGCGCGATATCGCCCATGCCGTCGACGCGGGCAAGCAAGCCACGCGCCTCGTAGATCGGAAGGATCGGTGTGGTTTTCGCCCGATATTCTGCCATCCGCATCCTTACCGACTGTTCATTGTCATCCGCGCGCCGCCTGAACTCGGTCGATCCGCACTGATCGCAGACGCCCGGCTTGGCCGTCTGCGCAAAGATATCGTGATAGCCGGTGTTGCATTCGACGCAGGTGAACCGCCCGGTGATCCGTTTCACCAGCGCATCTTCATCGACTTCGAGTTCGATAACGCGATCAAGCGTGCGGCCATGACTGCCCAGCAGCCTGTCGAGCGAAGCGGCCTGCGCTTCGGTGCGCGGATAGCCATCGAATATGGCGCCCTGTTCGCGGCGCATCGTCCCCAGGCGCTCGTCAATCAGGTCGGAAACGATATCGTCGGAAACGAGTGCGCCCGAATCCATGATCGCGGCCACCCGGTCGCCCAGCCGCGTCCTGGCGTTCCGCGCAGCGCGCAACATGTCACCCGTCGACAGCTGGATCATGCCATGCTCCTCGACCAGCCGCTGGGCCTGCGTCCCCTTGCCCGCGCCTGGCGGCCCCAGCAGAATGATGTTCACCGCCCTCTCCCCCTGCTGGCGCACGATCAGCGCCCGCGTCCCTTGAGCTTCGTCTTTTTGATCAGATCGCCATATTGGTGTGCGAGGAGGTGGCTCTGGATCTGGGTGACCGTATCCATCGTGACATTGACGACGATCAGCAGGCTCGTTCCGCCGAGCGCCAGCGCAATGCCCAGCTCGGCCGTGAGAAACTCGGGAACAAGGCAGATCAGGGTGAGATAGCCCGCGCCGACCACGGTGACCCGCGTCAGCACGTAATCGAGGTACGTCTCGGTGTTTTTTCCCGGGCGGATGCCGGGGATGAAGCCGCCATATCGCTTGAGATTGTCAGCGGTTTCCTCGGGGTTGAAAACAACCGCTGTATAGAAAAAGCTGAAGAATATGATCCCGGCCGCATAAAGCGTAATATAGGCGAGTGATCCGTGCTGCAGCGCACCGGTCACGGTAAGTACGAAATCTCCCCAGCGACTGTCGCCGACCTTGAAGGTCTGACCGGCGAATTGCGTAATCGTCAATGGCATGAGCAATAAGGACGAGGCAAAGATCGGCGGGATAACCCCCGCCGTATTGATCTTCAGCGGCAGAAAGCTCTTGTCCCCCTGCATCATGCCACGCGCGGTCTGCCGTTTGGGATACTGGATCAGCACCCTGCGCTGTGCGCGTTCCATGAAGCAGATGAACGCCACCAGCAGCAGCGCCACCACGGGTACCGCGACGACGCCCAGGCTGATGCTTTCGGTCCGGATTTTCTCGAAAAGATTGAAGATGGCGCGGGGAAGCTGGCTGACGATGCCCGCCATGATGATGAGCGATACGCCGTTGCCGATGCCGCGGCTCGTAATCTGCTCGCCGAGCCACATCAGGAACATCGTTCCCCCGATGAGCGAGATCACGCAGGCCACGCGAAACACCATCCCCGGCTCGACAACCGCCGAAGCCAGCCCCGCAGAGGACCAGTTCTCAAGGCCGACAGCAATGAAATAACCCTGCAATGCAGTCAGAAAAACAGTGCCATAACGCGTATACTGGTTCAGCCGCTTGCGACCTGCCTCGCCCTCCTTTTTGATCGCAGCCAATTTGGGGCTCAACGACGTCGAAAGCTGCACGACGATCGAGGCGGTGATATAAGGCATGACGCCAAGCGCAATAACGCTCATCCGCTCGAGCGAACCGCCCGAAAAGGTGTTGAAAAAGTCGAGCACGCCTCCCTTTGTGGTCGCATAGAGCGCGGCAAGCGCGCGCGGATCGACGCCCGGCAAGGGCACATGGCTCAGCAACCGGAATACGACGAGCACGAGGAAGGTAAACCACAGCCGCTTGCGCAGGTCAGTCGCCTGCGCAAACTTACCAAGGCTTGCGTTGCTGCCAATTGATCCGGCTGCGGATGCCATGAAGACTATATTCCTGAAAGGTCAGTGCATCATATAGGGGGGCGGGCGGCGATGTCTAACCGCCGCTCGGGTTCACCTGGCTTTCGCCGCGGCTCTTTTTGCATCCCTGTCCGCCGCTTTCACCCGCTGCACCGTGCGGTGCTTCGCCTTTGCCTTGTCGGCAGCGGCAACGGTTTCGATCACTTCGACCGAACCACCGGCCTTTTCGATCGCCTCGCGCGCGCCCTTCGAAACGCCGGCGACCCGGAAACTCAGCTTGGCTGAAAGCTCACCCTTGCCAAGCAGGCGGACGCCGTCACTGCCCCCGCGTGCCAGGCCAACGGCCTTGAGTGCGGCATGATCGACGACACCGTCGAACGATACGCCGCCATCGATCAGTTTCTGAATCATCCCGATATTTGCCTCGGCATAATCCTTCGCGAAGATATTGTTGAAGCCGCGCTTCGGGAGCCGCATGTGAAGCGGCATCTGTCCGCCTTCGAATCCGGCTATCGAGACACCCGACCGCGAAGTCTGGCCCTTCTGGCCGCGGCCGGCCGTCTTGCCTTTGCCCGACCCGATGCCGCGTGCCACGCGCATCCGCGACTTGCGGGCCCCCTGATTGTCCTTGATGTCGTTCAGTCTCATTGCACTCGCTTTCGCTTTTGTCGCGCTGCCGGAAAAAGGCAGGGGCCTAGCCCTGAACCTCGACCATGTGCCGCACCTTGCGGATCATGCCCTGAACTTCCGGGCTGTCCCGCAGCTCCGAAATCTTGTTCATCTTGTTGAGGCCGAGCCCCTTCAGTGTTGCGCGCTGATCCTGGGTGCGCCGGATTGGCGACCCGGTCTGCTTGATCCTGATCAATCCGGTCTCGTTGTGCGCCATCATATCTACTCCGTAACCATCGCGGCTTCGGCTGAGACCATGTCGGCCGATCCCCCGCCGCGACCAAGCAGATCGGCGATCTTCTTGCCACGCCGCTGCGCCACCGACTTCGGCGATGTCTGCTCGCCGAGCGCACCAAAAGTCGCTCGGATCATGTTATAGGGGTTGGACGTGCCGACCGACTTGGTCACGACGTCCGCCACACCCAGCGACTCGAAGATCGCGCGCATCGGGCCACCCGCGATGATGCCGGTTCCCTGCGGTGCCGAACGCAAGGTTACGCGGCCTGCGCCGAAATGCCCGTTGCCATCGTGATGTAGCGTCCGCCCATCGCGAAGCGGCACGCGGATCATCTTCTTCTTCGCCGCCGCGGTCGCCTTTGAAATTGCCTCCGGCACCTCGCGCGCCTTGCCATGGCCAAAACCCGCACGGCCCTTGCCATCACCGACGACGACGAGCGCGGCGAAACCGAAGCGCTTGCCGCCCTTGACCGTTTTGGAAACGCGGTTGATGTGGACGAGCTTTTCGATCAGCTCCTCCCCGCCATCATCGCGCGAACCACCGCCATCGCGACGGGCACGGTTATTGTCACGGTTGCCGCCGCCGCGATTCTGTCCGCCGCGATTCTGGCCGCCACGCGGACCCCGCGTGCGCGGTGCATCTGCCACCGGCGCACCGGCATCGCCAGCGGACGCCGCCGGGTTTTGTGTTTCGTCAGCCATTTAAAACTCCAATCCGCCTTCGCGGGCGCCGTCGGCAAGCGCTTTCACGCGGCCGTGGAACAGGAAACCACCACGATCGAACACAACGCTCGTAACACCGGCAGCCCTGGCGCGTTCGGCTACCGACCTGCCGACCGCAGCTGCCGCATCGACGGTCGCGCCCGTGCTCCCACGCGCGTCCTTTTCGAGCGACGACGCCATGGCGAGCGTCCTGCCTGCCGTATCGTCGATGATCTGTGCATAGATATGTCTGCCCGAACGATGGACCGACAGGCGCGGACGCAGCGTGCCCTTGCCGCGCAACTTGGTGCGAACGCGCTGGCGGCGCTTTTCGAGGAGAGACAGCTTTGCCATTACTTCTTCTTGCCTTCTTTGCGGAAGATGAACTCGCCGCGATATTTGATGCCCTTGCCCTTATAGGGTTCGGGCTTGCGCCAGCGGCGGATTTCAGCCGCGAGCTGGCCGACCTTCTGCTTGTCGGCGCCGGAGATGTGAACTGTCGTCTGATCGGGTGTCTTCACGTCAAGATCGGCCGGCACATCGATATCGACGTCGTGTGAATAACCGAGCTGAAGCTTCAGCTTGGTGCCCTGCGCATTGGCGCGATAGCCGACGCCGGTAATCTCCAGCGTCTTGGTAAAGCCGTCGGTCACGCCGGTCACCAGGTTCTGCACCAGCGTGCGTTGCATGCCCCAGAAAGCGCGCGCCGCCTTTGTGCCATTGGCGGGTTTCACACTCAGTCCATGGTCATCGAGCGTGTAGCTGATCTCATCCCGCATCGCGAGAGACAGCGTGCCCCTGGGCCCTTTCATTGAAAGTATGCCCCCCTCCATCGACGGCGTGACCCCGGCCGGGATTGCAACCGGCTTTTTTCCGATCCGGCTCATCAGAATACCTCCGCAAGGACTTCGCCGCCGACGTTCTGCTCGCGCGCTTCAGCGTCGGAAAGCACGCCGCGCGGCGTCGAGACGATTGAAATGCCGAGGCCATTGCGGACCCGCGCCAATTCCTTGCTGCCGGAATAGACGCGCCGACCCGGCCTGGAAACCCGGGCGACATGACGGATCGCCGGCTGTCCTTCGAAATATTTCAGCTCGATGCGGATCCCGGCATGGCCGACGAGTTCTTCGTCCGAATAACCACGGATATAACCTTCGCGCTGGAGCACGTCCAGCACGCGGGAACGCAGCCTCGATGCGGGCGTCAGGACACTGTCCTTGCGCGCCTGCTGGCCGTTGCGGATGCGGGTGAGCATGTCACCCAGAGGATCGGTCAGTGCCATGTCTTGGTCCTTACCAGCTCGACTTGGTGACGCCGGGGATCATGCCACGAACGGCAAGATCGCGGAGCATCACGCGCGCAAGCCCGAACTTGCGATAATAGGCGCGCGGACGACCGGTTACCGCGCAGCGATTTCGCACACGCGTCGGGTTTGCGTTGCGCGGAAGCGCAGACATTTTCAGCCGTGCCATCAGCCGGTCGCTGTCATCAGCATTTTTGTCGTTCGCAATTGCGCGGAGCGCAGCAAACTTTCCGGCATAGCGCTTGACCATCGCCTTGCGCTTCTCGTTCTTGTTGATCGAACTCTTCTTTGCCATGGCTCAGGCCGCCTTCTTCTGTTCGGACGTCTCATCGATAGGAAACGGGAACCCGAACAGGCGGAGCAGCTCGCGTGCTTCCTCGTCCGTATTCGCCGACGTTGCCACGATCACGTCCATGCCGCGGATCCTGTCGACCTTGTCATAGCTGATCTCGGGAAAGATAAGCTGTTCCTTCAGGCCGCAGGCATAGTTGCCCCGCCCGTCGAAGCTCCGGTCCGAAAGCCCGCGAAAATCACGCACGCGGGGCAGTGCGATGGTCACGAAACGATCGAGGAACTCATACATCCGTTCCTTGCGCAGCGTGACTTTGCAGCCAATCGGCATGCCCTCACGCAGCTTGAACTGCGCTATCGATTTCTTTGCTCTGGTCACGACTGGCTTCTGCCCGGCAATCAGCTCCATTTCGGCTGCCGCCGTCTCGACCTTCTTCTTGTCCTGCGTCGCTTCGCCAACACCCATGTTGAGCACGATCTTCTCGATACGTGGCACCTGCATGGCGTTCCGATACCCGAACTTCTCGGTCATCGCCTTGACGATGCGCTCTTCATAGATACCCTGCAGACGGGGCCGGTAAATCTTCTGCTCAACCATTGATCAGCTCCCCGGACCGCACGGCGACGCGCACCTTCTTGCCGTCGCGGATTTCAAAACGGACGCGTGTCGGTTTGCCTGTTTTCGGATCTTCGATCGCGACTTTGGAAGCATGCAACGGCGCTTCGAACCGCGTCAGCCCGCCCTGAGGATTTGCCTGCGTCGGCTTGGTATGGCGGACGGCGACATTGACGCCCGACACGATGATCCTGCCCTCTTTCGGGATGGCCCTGGTGACTTCGCCGTGTTTGCCCTTGTCCCTGCCGGACAGCACGACGACCTTATCACCCTTTTTGATTTTCAGCGACGCCATCACAGCACCTCCGGGGCGAGCGAGATGATCTTCATATAGTTCTTCGCGCGCAGCTCGCGGCAGACTGGGCCGAAGATACGCGTGCCGATCGGCTCCTCGTTCTTGTTGACCAGCACGGCGGCGTTGCCGTCGAAACGGATGGTCGAGCCGTCCGCACGGTGAATATCCTTGGCAGTGCGGACGATGACAGCGCGGTGGACATCACCCTTTTTCACCTTGCCGCGGGGCTGCGCTTCCTTGATCGACACGACAATCACATCGCCGACGCCGGCAAAACGCCGTTTCGATCCGCCCAGCACCTTGATGCACTGGACCCGCTTTGCGCCGCTGTTGTCTGCGACGTCGAGATTGGATTGCATCTGGATCATTACGCATTATCCTCGACGCCGGTGTCGGCCGCGCCGCTACCGTCGATGACTTTCCACGACTTGAGCTTGGAGACCGGCGCGCATTCCTCGATCCGGACCGTCTGGCCGAGTTTGAATACATTACCCTCGTCATGGGCGTGATATTTTTTCGAACGGCGGATGATCTTCCCGTAAAGCGGGTGCTTCACCTTGCGCTCGACGTTGACCACGATCGTCTTGTCACCCTTGTCGGAGACGATAACGCCGGTGAGAACGCGCTTGGGCATCTCGGCTTCCTTACTTCAGCGCTTCGGACGACGCGGTGCGCGCTGTCTGAAGCGTTTTGATCTGTGCGATGGTGCGGCGCACCTCGCGGATACGGCTCGGCTTTTCGAGCTGATTGGTTGCGGCCTGAAAGCGCAGGTTAAACGCCTCACGCTTCAGCGCACCGAGCTCGCTCTGCAGCTCGTCATCGGTCTTGACGATGAGATTGGCAATGCTGGCCATGTCAGCTTGCTCCCAGGTGCGAAAAGTCCCCGAGACGGGCGACGACCTTGGTCTTGATGGGCAGCTTTTCCATTGCACGACTGAACGCCACCGCGGCGATCGGGCCGGGCACCCCGTCAAGCTCGAAAAGGATGCGGCCCGGATTGACGCGCGCGGCCCAGTATTCGGGCGCACCCTTCCCCTTGCCCATGCGGACTTCGGCAGGCTTTGACGAAACCGGCACGTCGGGGAATATCCGGATCCACAACCGGCCCTGACGGCGGATGTGACGCGTGATGGCGCGCCGCGCGGCCTCGATCTGGCGCGCTGTGATCCTGTCGGGCTCAAGCGCCTTCAGCCCATAGGAGCCGAAATTGAGATCCGAGCCGCCTTTGGCGTCGCCCTTGATCCGGCCCTTGAACTGCTTGCGGTGAGCAAACTTCTTTGGTTGCAGCATCTTATCTGTCCCTGGTCCCGGCGGTTATCGACGGTCTTCGCGCGCCGGGCGAACGCCCGAGGTCTGCGCTTCCATCATCAGCCGTTCCTGCGAAAGCGGATCGTGGCCGAGAATCTCGCCCTTGAAGATCCACACCTTGATCCCGCATACCCCATAAGCGGTATGCGCTTCATGCTCGGCATAATCGACGTGCGCACGGAGCGTGTGAAGCGGCACCCGGCCCTCGCGATACCATTCGGTCCGCGCGATTTCCGCCCCGCCCAAACGCCCCGCACAGGTGATCCTTATGCCCTCTGCACCCAGACGCAGGGCCGATTGCACGGCGCGCTTCATCGCTCGCCGAAATGCGATCCGGCGCTCGAGCTGGTCGGCAATGCCGGCGGCAACCAGTTTCGCGTCGATCTCGGGCTTTCTGATCTCGACGATGTTGAGCGAGACCTCCGACGACGTCATCGCGCCGATCGTCTTGCGCAGCTTTTCGATATCCGCGCCCTTCTTCCCGATGATCACACCGGGGCGGGCCGCGTAGATCGAAATGCGGCACAGCTTGGCGGGGCGCTCGATAACGACCTTGGAAATCGCAGCCTGCGGCAGGTTTTTGAACAGATATTTGCGGATCGTCAGATCCTCGAGCAGCAGACGCGCATAGCTTCCGCCTTCCGCATACCAGCGGCTGTCCCACGTCCGGTTGATCTGGAGCCTGAGGCCGATCGGATTGGATTTCTGACCCATGTTAGACTTCCTCGTCCTGGACTTCACGCACGACGACGCGCAGGCGGCTGAACGGCTTCACGATCCGCGCAGAACGGCCCCGGGCGCGCGTCGCAAAACGCTTCATGCTGAGGCCCTTTCCGACGCTGGCTTCAACAACGACAAGGCTGTCGACGTCGAGATTATGGTTATTCTCGGCATTGGCGATCGCCGAGGCGAGCACCTTGCGGACGTCGGGTGCCATGCCTCTGGTTGAAAACTTCAGGATGTTCATCGCATCACCGGCCTTGCGATTCCTGATCAGGCCGGCAACGAGACCAAGCTTTTGTGCCGAGCCGCGAATTGCGGTCGCGACGGCCAGCGCTTCATTATCCGCAACGCGGCGGGGGTTGGCAGCCTTTGACATCAGCGCTTGCCCTTCTTGTCGGCAGCATGGCCCGGGAAGTAGCGGGTCGGCGCGAACTCTCCGAGTTTCATGCCCACCATATCCTCATTGACCGAGACGGGAACGAACTTGCGGCCGTTATAGACGCTGAAAGTAAGCCCGACGAACTGCGGCAGGATGGTCGAACGACGCGACCAGGTCCTGATCGGCGTGCGTGCGCCGCTGTCCTGTGCCGTTTCGGCCTTCTTCAGAAGGTGAAGGTCCACGAACGGACCTTTCCAGACGGAACGAGCCATCGTCGCTTACCTCTTTTTCTTGGCGTGACGCGACCGGATGATCATCTTGTCGGTCGACTTGTTGTTGCGGGTGCGCGCACCCTTTGTGGGCTTGCCCCATGGTGTCACCGGATGACGTCCGCCAGAGGTGCGACCCTCACCGCCACCATGAGGGTGATCGACCGGGTTCTTCGCGACGCCGCGGGTGAGCGGTCGGATGCCCTTCCAGCGGTTCCGGCCGGCCTTTGCGAGATTGGTGTTCCCGTTGTCGGGATTTGACACCGCACCGACCGTTGCCATGCATGTGCCGTGGATATAGCGCTGCTCGCCCGAATTAAGCCGGACGATCACCATGCCGCGATCACGGCCGACAACCTGAACATACGTCCCCGCCGAACGCGCGATCTGACCGCCCTTGCCGGGCTTCATCTCGACATTGTGGACGATTGTGCCGACCGGCATCGACGAAAGCTCCATCGCATTGCCGGGCTTCACGTCGGTCTTCTTGCCTGCGATCACCTTGTCGCCGATCGCCAGGCGCTGCGGCGCGATGATATAGCGCTGATCGATCTTGCCAGCGCCCTTGTCACTGTTTGTCTCGCCATAATTGACGAGCGCGATGAACGCCGTGCGGTTCGGATCATACTCAAGCCGCTCGACCGTCCCCTCGACGTCCCAGTTACGGCGCTTGAAATCGATGAAGCGATAGCGCTGCTTGTGACCGCCAGCGATGCCACGCGACGTCACATGGCCCTTGTTGTTGCGACCGCCGGTCTTCTTCTTGCCTTCGGTCAGCGCCTTGACGGGCTTACCCTTCCACAGCGACGATTTGTCGACGAGGATCAGGCCGCGGCGTGCGGGACTGGTCGGATTGAAATGCTTGAGCGCCATCTCAGCGCACTCCCTGCGTGATATCGATCGGCGTCGAACCCTCGGTCAAGGTGACGATCGCCTTTTTGAAGTCCGACCGGGTGTAGGGTGTACCCTTCCACTTCTTGGTCTTGCCCTTCTGGACGATCGTGTTGACCGACATCACGGTCGCGCCATAGATCGCCTCGATCGCCGCCTTGATCTGCGGTTTGGTGGCGCCCCCTGCGACCTTGAACACATGCGCGTTGAACTCGCTCACCATGGTCGACTTCTCGGTAACATAAGGTGCGACGATAACGTCATAGTGACGCAGATCGACCGCCCGATCAGGGCCCTTAGCCATTAAAACGCGCCTCCAGCTTCTCGACCGCGGCGCGCGTCAGCACCAGGGTCTCATGCTTCAGGATATCATAGACATTGGCGCCGCCTGCGGGCAGCACATCGATCCTGTATAGGTTCGCCGACGCCAGTGCAAAGCTCTGCTCAACCGTATCCCCGTCGATCACGAGCGCCGTCTTGCCCCAGCCGAGCGCGGCAAGCTGACCGGCGAGCGCCCTGGTCTTGCCTTCGGCAACCGCCAGACTGTCCATCACGATCAGCGTGCCGTCTTTCGCTTTCGACGAAAGCGCCATTTTAAGGCCCATTGCACGGATCTTCTTGTTCAGTGACGGATTGAAATCGCGAACGCGCGCGCCGTGCGCCTTGCCGCCGCCAATGAACGTCGGACCGCGCCGGTTGCCGTGACGCGCCGTACCGCCGCCCTTCTGGTTGCCGAACTTCTTGCCGGTGCGCGCCACATCGGAACGCTCGCGCGTACCACGGGCGGTGCCCCGGCGCTTTTCGAGCTGCCAGGTGATGACGCGGTGCAGAATATCGGCGCGTGGATCGAGCCCGAAGACGTCGTCATTCAGCTCGATATCCCCGCCTGCCGTTCCGTCGAGCGACTGAGTCGTGATCTTCATGTTCAGCCCTCCTTGCCGGTTTCGGCGACGACAGCAGTCTCATCCCCTACCGCCATGTCCGGGTCGACGTGCGCCTCGGCCGTCGTCTGCCCGTCGTCCGGCGCAGCGCGGCGCAGGGCGGCGGGATAAGGCGCATCGGCATGACGCGCGACCTTGACCGCATCCTTCACGGTCAGCCATGTGCCCTTCGATCCCGGCACCGAGCCCTTTACGAAAAGGAGCCCTCGCGCCACGTCGGTCGATACGATCTCGAGATTTTGCTGGGTGCGCTGCCTGTCGCCCATGTGACCCGCCATCTTCTTGCCCTTGAAGACCTTGCCGGGATCTTGGCGCTGGCCCGTCGAGCCGAGCGAACGGTGCGAAACCGAAACGCCGTGCGAAGCGCGCAGACCACCAAAGCCCCAGCGTTTCATACCGCCCTGAAACCCCTTGCCCTGTGTATGCCCTGAGACATCGACCAGCTGCCCCGCCACGAAATGGTCTGCAGAAATCTCGGATCCCACCTCGACGAGCGCATCGTCGGCGACCCGGAACTCGACGAGCCGTGCCTTGGGTTCAACCTCAGCCTTACCGAAATGTCCCCGCTGGGGCTTGGCCACATTCTTGGCCTTGGCGACTCCGGCACCAAGCTGCACCGCGACATAGCCGTCACGGTCTGCAGTGCGCTGCGCAACCACCTGATTATTCTCGAGCGCCAGAACGGTCACCGGCACATGCCGTCCATCGTCCTGGAAAAGACGGGTCATCCCCATCTTTCTTGCAATAACACCGGTCCTCACGACCATTTCTCCAAACGCTAGAGGCGCACGGGAAAATTCCCGCGCGCTTGGCTTGCCCATGTACAGATACGGCCCCGTCCGAGCTTTTCCCACGATCGGCCCGAAAGCCCCAAGGGAAGGACGAGGACGCAGACCCCGGCGAACCGGGCGGTATCCCTTATTTGTGCCGGGATCGCCCCCGGCCTTCGCTCACATCGATTCGGCGAACCGTATCGCGCAGAAGCAGGCCATTAGGCCAGCCCGTTTATATGGTCAACACGCCGCACCGCATTTGCGACAGGATCGACCCCGTCACTCAGGCCAGCTTGATCTCCACATCGACACCGGCAGCCAGATCGAGCTTCATCAGCGCATCAACCGTCTGTGGTGTTGGCTGCACGATGTCGAGCAGGCGTTTATAGGTCCGGACTTCGAACTGCTCCCGCGACTTCTTGTCGACATGCGGGCCACGGTTCACGGTAAACTTGTCGATATGCGTCGGCAGGGGGATGGGCCCACGGATGAGCGCGCCGGTGCGCTTTGCCGTCTCGGCAATGTCGCCGGTCGCTTGGTCGAGCACGCGGTGATCGAATGCCTTCAACCGGATGCGGATGTTGTTCGTGTCCATTTGCCTGCCGATGCGAAAGAGCCCACCCCCGATAAGGGGGCACCAAATTGCCATTCCTGAAAAGGAAATGTGCGAAACGTTGACCGCCCACCCCGCCGGAACCGGCGGGGTGGGCGATATGAAGTGCCTGTATTACTTGGTGACCGAAGCTACAACTCCCGAACCGACGGTCCGTCCGCCTTCGCGGATCGAGAAACGCAGCCCCTGCTCCATCGCGATCGGCGCGATGAGCTTGACGCCGAGCTGAACGTTGTCGCCCGGCATGACCATTTCGGTGCCCTCGGGAAGGACGACTTCGCCGGTCACATCTGTGGTGCGGAAGTAAAACTGCGGACGATAGTTTGCGAAGAACGGCGTGTGTCGACCACCCTCGTCCTTCGAAAGCACATAGACTTCCGATGTGAACTCGGTGTGCGGCTTGATCGAGCCGGGCTTGCAGAGCACCTGGCCCCGCTCGACTTCCTCACGGCCCACACCGCGGATCAGCGCACCGATGTTGTCGCCAGCCTGGCCCTGATCGAGCAGCTTGCGGAACATTTCGACGCCGGTAACGACGGTTTTCTTCGTGTCCTTGATGCCGACGATCTCGACGTCCTCGCCGACCTTGACGACACCCGTCTCGACGCGGCCCGTGACGACGGTGCCGCGACCTGAAATCGAGAACACATCCTCGATCGGCATCAGGAACGGCTTGTCGAGCGGACGTGCCGGCTGCGGAATCCAGCTGTCAACCGCCTGCATCAGCTTCAGAACGGCGTCATGGCCGATCTCGGGCTGCTTGTCCTCGAGCGCACAGACCGCCGAACCCTGAATGATCGGAATATTGTCACCGTCGAAATCATATTTCGAGAGAAGCTCGCGGATTTCGAGCTCGACGAGCTCGAGAATCTCGGGATCGTCGACCAGATCGACCTTGTTCATGAAGACCACCATCTGCGGCACGCCGACTTGGCGAGCAAGAAGGATGTGCTCGCGCGTCTGCGGCATCGGGCCGTCGGTCGCCGACACGACGAGGATCGCGCCGTCCATCTGCGCGGCACCAGTGATCATGTTCTTCACATAATCGGCATGGCCCGGGCAGTCGACGTGCGCATAATGGCGCTCGGCGGTCTCATATTCGACATGCGCGGTCGAAATCGTGATGCCGCGCTCGCGCTCTTCGGGCGCCTTGTCGATATTGGCATAGGACGTGAACGTGGCGCCGCCGGTTTCGGCAAGCACCTTGGTGATCGCTGCGGTCAGCGATGTCTTGCCATGGTCGACATGACCGATGGTGCCGATGTTGCAGTGCGGCTTTGTCCGCTCGAATTTCGCCTTCGCCATGTTTCTTCCTTCTGGGCGCGCCACCGAAATCGGCGGGCGCGTCATCGTTACAAATCAGCTTCGTGGAACGGGGCCGTCCCCAACCGCAAGAGGCCAGCCGATCCCGGCCCGTCGCAAGCGAAGGCGCGCCCTTAGCGAAGGATTCAAGGCCGCGCTAGGGATTTTTCGCCGCGACGCGCCGCCGCACAATTCACAACCGTTCCAAATGCCGTCAGCCGTCGTGTTGGTTAACGCTAGCTTAGCCAAATGAGACTTATGCGGGTCTCATGAATGCCCTCTCGCCCAGCCACTCTCCGGCCCGCTCTCACCGGTTTCTGAGCCACGCCGTGGTTGTCGCGATTCCAATCTGGGCGGTGCTTGCCGCACTGCAGCTTCATGCCGGGTGGGATTTCATAAGGACCGGACGTTCGATGGATCCGGATTCAGCCATGCGACTGTTGCAGATCCGCGACTGGCTCGGCGGCCAGGGCTGGTGGGATCTGTCGCAGTATCGTCTTGGGCCGGCCGGAGGCACCGCAATGCACTGGTCGCGGCTTGCCGACCTCGTCCCGGCGTCGCTCATCGCGTTGTTTTCGCCTTTCTATGGGCAGGCCGATGCCGAACGGCTCGCGCGAACCGCAGCACCGTTAATCTACCTTTTTCCGCTGATCCTGCTTTCGCTGGCGATTGCACGCAACCTTGCCGGACGTGCCACCGACCTGATTATCGCATTCAATCTGGTGACTGCGTTCGGCGTGCTCACATTGTTCGGGCCGGGCGAGATCGACCATCATAATGTGCAACTCATCCTGATGCTGCTGCTCGTCTGGGCAGGCAGTGGTGCGCGGCGCGGCTTTCATGGTGCGGTTGCAGGGATAGCAGTGGTCGCCTCGATGACCGTCGGTATCGAGCTTGCGCCGGAGGTTGCGGCCGCGCTCGCCGCCATAGGTCTGCTCTGGATCGCCGATCCCGTGAGGGAAGCGTCGTTCTTCAGAGCAACAGGGCTTTCCCTCATGGTAAGCGCCGTCGTCTCGCTTGCTATCTTCATGCCGCATCCGTGGCCGATGGGCTATTGCGACGCATGGACACCTGCAGTCTTCATCCTGATGGTCTCGGGCGGCGCGATGGTTGCTGTGCTCGCACGGTCAGGCCCGCTGCTGCGCTCAGGCGCGTTCGCACGCACCGTTGCGCTCGGGACGGGCGCTGCGGTGATCGGTATCGCAATTGCCTCGTCCTTTCCGGCCTGCCTGCGCTATCCGGCAGGCGACGACATGATCTCGTGGCGCTACTGGATGGACGATATCTCGGAACTCCAGAGCCTGCCCTCCCTGTTCACCAATGAAGGGCCGGGGCCAGTCATAGCCCTGCTCAGCGCATCACCGCTCGTCATCCCCGTTGCCGCCTGGCTGGCCCTGAAACGCGCGGACCGGGCTTGGTGGGTTCCTCTGGTGACGGCGCTCGCCGCATTCGGGATGACCGTCGTGCAGGTCCGGGCCCAGCCTTTCCTCGGCGCGCTGACCGCGATTCTTGCCGCAGCGCTTGTGGTGCGCCTGTTCGTACAGTCAGGCGTGCAGCCGCGCATCTTGGCCCTGGCTTTTCTTCCGGTCGGATGGATGCTGGCGGGCGCGACGATGATCCGGCCTGAGGCACCGCGCAACGCCGCCGATCAGGCGAACTGCCGTAGCGGGGCGGTCTCGGCAATGCTCCGCCGCCTGCCCTCCTCGCTCCTCGTCCTGCCCATGACGGTCGAGCCGCATATCCTGCTTGAAACATCGCACCGGAGCCTGGGCGGCACCTATCATCGCGATCTTGCCGGAAATCATGCCATGATCGGCGCGCTGTTGGCGACGCCCGATGATGCCGGTCCGATCCTGCGCAAGGCCGGCGCGCAATATCTGCTCTACTGCCCCGGTCATGACATTGACACGCTTTACGCCAGGGACAGTCCGGGCAGCCTTGCCGCCGCGCTCGTGGCTGACCGCGCACCCGCATGGCTCAAACCGGTCGATCGCCTGCCGCACGACATCAGGCTCTACCGGATCGACTAGCGCCAGATGCCCGGCGGAATGGCTTTGCCGACCGCCGGGCATTCGCCCTACTTACGCATCATATTCCATGCCCTTGCCGATATCGAAACGATCGGCATTCATCACCTTGACCCACGCCTTTACGAAATCCCTGACGAACTTCAGCTCGTTGCCGCGCTCGGCATAGACTTCGGCGGTGGCGCGCAGCTGCGAGTTCGAGCCGAAGACCAGATCGGTCCGCGTCGCGCGCCACCGTTTGGTTTTTCCGCCCCGGTCATAGCCGATGAATTCCTCGTCGGCAGAGGTATCGACAAGATCCCAAAAGGTGTCGTTGTCGAGCAGATTGACAAAGAAATCGTTGGTGAGCTGGCCTTTGCGATTGGTCAGCACGCCTTCGGGCTTGTCGCCGTGATTTGCGCCGAGGACGCGCAGCCCTCCGATGAGCACCGTCAGTTCGGGAGCCGACAGCCCGAGGAGCGACGCCTTGTCGAGCAACAGCTCTTCGGTCCTGACCGGCTGGCGGGTTTTCAGATAGTTGCGAAAGCCGTCGGCCTGCGGCTCCATCCAGACGAAGCTTTCGACGTCGGTCCAGTCCTGCGTCGCATCGCCGCGGCCGCCAGTGAAGGGCACAAAGACGTTATGGCCCGCGTCCTTCGCCGCCTTTTCGACCGCAGCCGATCCCGCAAGCACGATGGCGTCGGCAAGCGACATGGCGCCGCGCAGTTCGTTCAGCCCGGCAAGCACCGTGGCCAGTTCGGCAGGCTCGTTCACCGCCCAGTCCTTTTGCGGGGCCAGCGCGATGCGCGCGCCGTTCGCGCCGCCGCGATGATCCGTCCGGCGATAGGTCGAGGCAGAGGCCCATGCCGTCTTGACGAGCTGGGAGACGGTAAGCCCGCTCGACAGGACAGCGGTCTTGAATGCCGTGACCTCGGCATCGGACGGCGCTTTTCCCGGCGGAACCGGATCCATCCAGATCAGCGTTTCCTCCGGCACTTCGGGCCCAAGATAGCGGATCTTGGGGCCCATATCGCGGTGACAGAGCTTGAACCACGCACGCGCGAACGCGTCATCGAGTGCCGACTGGTCATCGCGAAACCGTTCCGAAATCACGCGAAACTCGGGGTCGATCTTCAGCGCCATGTCCGCGGTCGTCATCATCGTCGGCACGCGCTTTGACGGATCGCGCGCGTCGGGCGCCATGTCTTCGGGGTCGGGATTGACCGGCTGCCACTGTTTGGCACCCGCCGGGCTCTCGACGAGTTCATAGTCATATTTGAACAGCAGCCGGAAATAATCGCCGCCCCACTGCGTCGGGTTCGGTGTCCACGCGCCCTCGATGCCCGACGTCGTGATATGTCCTTTTCCGATTTCCTCGCTGTCGGTCAGCCAGCCCAGACCCTGCATATGCATCGCCTCGGCGGCAGGATTTTTGCCGAACGTTTCGCCCGGTTTCGCGCCATGGGCCTTGCCAAAGGCATGGCCGCCTGCCGTCAGCGCAACGGTTTCCTCCGAATTCATTGCCATCCGCGAAAAAGTGGCTCTCATGTCACGTGCCGACTGGAGCGGATCGGGATTGCCACCCGGCCCTTCGGGATTCACATAGATCAGCCCCATCTGGATCGCGGCGAGCGGCCCCTCGAGCTCGGTCGTCTCACCGTCGATCAGGCGCGTCTTTGCGCCCTCGTTCACCCAGATTTCCTCGGCACCCCAGAATGTGTCGCCTTCGGACTGGTAGACGTCCTTGCGGCCGCCGCCAAAGCCGAACACCGGCCCGCCCATGCTCTCGATCGCGACATTGCCCGCAAGGATGAACAGATCGGCCCAGCTGATCGACTGGCCAAATTTCTGCTTGATCGGCCACAGCAGCCGCCGCGCCTTGTCGAGATTGCCGTTGTCGGGCCAGGAATTGAGCGGCTCGAACCGCTGCTGGCCGCTCGCCGCGCCACCGCGCCCGTCAGTCACGCGGTAGGTGCCTGCCGCATGCCATGCCATCCGGATCATGAAGGGGCCGTAATGGCCATAATCGGCGGGCCACCACGGCTTGCTGTCCGTCATCAGCGCGGTGAGATCGGCTTTCAGCGCGGCATAGTCGAGCTTCGAAAAGGCCTCGGCATAGTCGAAATCCGGCCCCATCGGGTCGGGCGAAACACCATGCTGGTGAAGCATGTCGACCGGGAGCGCTTCGGGCCACCAGTCCTTGTTCGAACGGCCGAGAAGCGAACGCATCTTGACTTCGCCGCCGCCACCGTGGCCCATCGGGCAGCCTTCGCCTGGTTCCATGTCAGCCATTTCGCTTTGCTCCTGTGATGCAGCTTGCTCTGCGACTGACCATGCCAGCCCGACTCATCATCTGTCCAATCGATTAAATTGTAAGCAGTGATCGATTAAGTCAATCAAGCGCCGATGAGTTCGACCAGCGCACCGGCGAACATCTTGAAATCATCCGCACGTGCGCTGCCCACCCGCCACGCCAGAACGATGCGCCGTTCAGCGCGCTCACCCAGCGGTTCGATCCGCACGCGCCGCCCGTCGAGCAGCCCGGCATCGATGGCGAGTCGCGGCAGGAAGGTTGTCCCCATGCCCGCATCGACCATGCCGACCAGCGTATGAAGCGACGTGGCGATCATCGCCGGTTCGCGTGTTCGCGAAAGGCCGCAGGCCGTCAGACCATGATCGCTGAGGCAGTGACCGTCTTCGAGCAGCAACAGACTGTCCGGATCGATTTCGCTGCTGTTCTGCCCTTCGGGCACACCGATCACGAGCGGATCGCGCATGATCTCGAACGTCTCGACCCGCCCGCAATCGAACGGCAGCGCAAGGAGGATGCAGTCGAGCACGCCGCGATGGAGCGCGGCGCAGGCCGCGTCGGACGTCTGCTCGCGCAGGTGCAGATCGAGCGCGGGGAAGCGCACCTTGAGCGGCCCCAACACGCGCGGCAGCAGGAAGGGCGCGATCGTCGGAATAATGCCGAGCCGCAGTCGGCCTGTCAGCGGTGCCGACGCCGCCGAGGCGAATTCAGCGAGCGCGAAACTGGCCTCGACGACCGGGCGGGCGCGCGCCACATAAGCCTCTCCCAAGCTGGTAAAGCGCACCGCGCGTTTGGTCCGCTCGACCAGCTGGACGCCCACGAGCCGTTCCAGTTCGGCGATCCCGGCGGACAGCGTCGATTGTCCGATCCCCAGCGTCACCGCCGCCCGCCCGAAATGCCGCTGGGCATCGAGCTCGACGAGATAGGTAAGCTGGCGAAGACTGGGGGCGAAGGCGGTCATGGATCCACGAAAGCGCGTCAGGCGGCGAGAAGCAACTCGATCCGGTCAAGTTCGGCCGTAAAGGTAAACTTGAGCTGCTCGTGCCGTGGTGCACTGGCTTCCAAGGCTGCCCCCAAAACCGATGGAAGACTTGGGAAGCGTGCTCAGCCAACGGACGCGCGAGCGACAGCGGCGCAGCCGCTTCACCGGTTCTCGCTCACGGACCTGCCGCCTCGCTTTCCGACAGGTTTGAACGGGCTATTCAGCTCCCTTTCGCGTTATGCCAGCTTCGCCTTCACCTCTTCGGCCACATTGGTCGGCACTTCGTCATAATGGCTGAACTGCATCGAATATTGCGCGCGGCCCTGGGTAAACGATCTCAGCGTGTTCACATAACCGAACATGTTCGCGAGCGGGACCATTGCCTCGACGGTCTGCGCGTTGCCGCGGGTATCGGTGCCCTGGATCTGGCCGCGGCGGGAATTCATGTCTCCGATGACGTCGCCGAGGTAATCTTCGGGCGTCACGACCTCGACCTTCATGATCGGTTCGAGCAGCTTGATGCCCGCCTTCTGCGCGGCCTCGCGCATTGCCCCGCGCGCGCAGATTTCAAACGCCAGCGCGGATGAATCGACGTCATGATAGGCGCCGTCATAGAGCGAAATCTCGAAATCGATGATCGGGAATCCGATGAGCGAACCCGTCGCCGCTGTCTCGCGCATGCCCTTTTCAACCGACGGGATATATTCCTTGGGAATATTGCCGCCCTTCACCTCGTCCTTGAAGACGACGCCCGAGCCGCGCTCGCCCGGCGTCACGGTGAACTTCACCCGCCCGAACTGGCCCGATCCGCCCGACTGCTTCTTGTGCGTATAGTCGATATCAACCTTTTTTGCGAGATATTCGCGATAGGCGACCTGCGGGGCACCAACATTCGCCTCGACCTTGAACTCGCGCTTCATCCGATCGACCATGATCTCGAGATGAAGCTCGCCCATGCCTTTCAGGATAGTCTGACCGCTTTCGTGATCGGTCGAAACGCGGAATGACGGATCCTCGCGGGCAAGACGATTGAGCGCAACGCCCATCTTCTCCTGGTCGGCCTTGGTTTTGGGTTCGACCGAGACTTCGATGACCGGATCGGGAAACTCCATACGTTCGAGGATGATCGGGGCGTTCTGCGCGCACAGCGTATCGCCGGTCGTCGTATCCTTCAGACCCGCGAGCGCGACAATATCGCCGGCATAGGCAATCTGGATATCCTCGCGGTCGTTTGCGTGCATGAGCAGCATTCGGCCGACCTTTTCCTTCTTGTCCTTGACGCTGTTCTGCACCGATGACGCCGTCTCGAGCTTGCCCGAATAGATGCGTGCAAAGGTGAGCGTGCCGACAAAGGGATCGTTCATGATCTTGAACGCGAGCGCAGAGAACGGCGCGTCGTCCGCGGCAGCGCGACTGTCTTCGGTCACGCCGTCGAGTTTCAGGCCGTTGATGGCGGGAACGTCGAGCGGTGAAGGAAGATAGTCGATCACCGCATCGAGCAGGGGCTGGACGCCCTTGTTCTTGAACGCGGAGCCACACAGGATCGGCACGAACGAAGAATTCAGCGTGCCCTTGCGGATCAGCTTCTTCAATGTCGGGACATCGGGCTCGGTGCCCTCCAGATAGGCCTCCATGATGTCGTCATCCTGCTCGACGGCGAGCTCGATCAGTGCGCTGCGCGCGGTGGCGGCCTTGTCTTTCAGGTCATCGGGAATATCCTGATATTCAAATTTCGCGCCGAGCGACTCATCAAGCCAGATGATCGCGCGGTTTTCGACGAGATCAACGAGGCCCTTGAACCCCCCCTCGATGCCAATGGGAAGGTAAAGCACCGCGGGGCGCGCGCCGAGACGATCCTTGATCATCTGCACGCACATGTCGAAATTCGCGCCGGTGCGATCGAGCTTGTTGACGAAGCACATGCGCGGAACGCTGTATTTGTCCGCCTGGCGCCAGACGGTTTCCGACTGCGGCTCGACCCCGGCGACACCGTCGAAACAGGTGATCGCGCCGTCGAGGACACGCAATGAGCGTTCCACCTCGATCGTGAAATCGACGTGGCCCGGCGTGTCGATGATGTTGATGCGGTGATCGTTCCAGAAACACGTCGTGGCGGCGCTGGTGATCGTGATCCCGCGCTCCTGCTCCTGCTCCATCCAGTCCATCGTCGCCGTGCCTTCATGCACTTCGCCGATCTTGTAGGACTTGCCTGTATAATAGAGGATCCGCTCGGTCGTGGTCGTCTTGCCGGCGTCGATGTGCGCCATGATGCCGATGTTGCGATACATGCTGAGCGGATGGCTGCGGGCCATGACGTGTCCTTACCGGTTAGAATTTGAGGTAGTGTCGCAGATGATCAGGGAGAGAGTAGCTTGGCAATGGCGGCACCGGCACCCAAAAGTCCGGCGACCGCAATGAAGCCCTGGAAGATCGTAGAATACGGCACGGCACGCGTTTCAACACCGACCTTGCCAGCTTCGGCGACGATTTTTCTCGTCTCCGCCGACGTTTTCTCTATCTCTTCGAACGCCAGCCAGATACGGGCCCGTTGCTCTTCGAAATCGAGATTGTCACGCGCCTGTGTCGCCATCACCATACCCTCTCGCTCTATATAATCACTACCAGCGATAATGCGAGAATGCGCGGTTGGCTTCGGCCATGCGGTGGGTATCCTCGCGCTTCTTGACGGCGCTGCCCCGGTTGTTGGCGGCGTCCATCAGCTCGCCTGACAGGCGCGCCGACATCGTATTTTCGCTGCGGTTGCGCGCGGCGGCGATCAGCCAGCGGATTGCCAGCGCCTGCGAACGTTCGGCGCGGACCTCGACCGGGACCTGATAGGTCGCCCCGCCGACGCGCCTTGAACGCACCTCGATGCCCGGCTTTACGTTGTTCAGCGCATCGTGGAACACGCCGATGGGATCGCGCTTCGCACGGGTTTCGACAGTCTCCATAGCGGTATAGACGATGCCCTCGGCAACCGCTTTTTTTCCATCGAGCATGAGATTGTTCATGAACTTGGACAGCGTGATATCGCCGAACCGGGGATCGGGAAGGATGATGCGCTTTTCAGGGCGACGACGACGAGCCATTTCAGATTTCCTTGTTCTTCAGCCTTGTCCGGAACCATCGCCCGGGGCTTACTTTGACTGCTGGCTGGTCCCGCCCAGGCGGGATCAGCGTTGTGCCCGCTTATTTCGGCCGCTTGGCGCCGTATTTCGAGCGCGACTGCTTGCGGTTCTTCACGCCCTGCGTATCGAGCACGCCGCGCAGCACATGATAGCGCACGCCGGGAAGATCGCGGACGCGGCCACCACGGATCAGCACGACGCTGTGCTCCTGCAGATTGTGCCCCTCACCCGGAATATAGCTGATCACTTCGCGCGCGTTGGTCAGGCGGATCTTCGCCACCTTGCGCAGCGCCGAGTTCGGCTTTTTCGGCGTCGTGGTATAAACGCGCGTGCAGACGCCGCGCTTCTGCGGGTTCGCCTCCATCGCGGGAACCTTGGACTTGGCAATCTGCGGATCGCGGCCCTTGCGGACCAGCTGGTTAATCGTCGGCATTTGAAGCCTTCACCTTTCGAATGGTTACTTTACCATATGCGAGAGCAGCCATGGACGAAAGGACCGCAAGGAAGCATGAAGCCCCTATCGGTCCGGCAAACGCATCGGCAATGTTCAAGCCGCCTGCGGGCCAGGCCCCCAGAACGGAAATTTGCGCATAGCCGGGATTGATGAGGGGGTCAACGGGGCAGGAAACTGGCTTTCAAAGCAGCGGCGTGACCGGATTGCCGTAGCGCTGGATGGCGGCATAGCCGATCAGCGCGCCGCCCGCGCCGAACAGCCATCCGCCGATCACGTCGCTCGGCCAGTGCACGCCCATTGCCACGCGCGAACTGCCGATCGCCACCGCGATGGCGACAGCGACCATTGCAGGCGCGTAACCGCGGCCGATCAGCAACGCGGCAAGCAGGAGGACAACGACCGCCCCTGCCGAATGGCCGCTCGGATAGCTGGGATCGGTCGGTGCGGACAGCCAGTCGGTAAGATGGGGCCGGGGACGGTCGAACAGCTGTTTCGCCAGTGAATAGCTCGCAATCGTGACCGCCACCGCCGCCACATAGATCGCCGCCGAACGCCCATGGTCACGCATCGCGAGGGCCAGAGCGGCGATGACGATGAAACCCGTGCGTATGCCCGGATCGCCGAGATGCGTCACGAAACGCGCTGCAGAGATTTGCCAGGCCGGCGTCACGCCCTCCACCATCGCGCCTGCGCGCATGAGCGGCAGATCGAACGGCTGGAGCCAGCCCTTCGCCGCCACGATCCCGATCGCGATCGACGTCAGGATCGAAAGCAAACCCGCAGCGGCAAGAACCATCAATTGCCGCCTTTCACGACCACGCCGCCCTTGATCACGGTATCGACAGTCTCGAGCAGCCGGACGTCGGCGAGCGGATTGCCACGGACGGCGATCATGTCAGCGTAACGCCCGACAGCAATCGCCCCGACGTCGCCTTCCCTGCCGAGCGCCTTGCCCGCGCTCACCGTTGCCGCCTGGATCGCCTGCATCGGCGTCATCCCCCATTCGACCATCTTGGCGAACTGGCGGCCGTTCTGTCCATGCGGATAGACGCCAGCATCGCTGCCGAACAGCATCGGTACTCCGGCGCGAACGGCGCGCTGGAACGTCTGGCGCTGCTTCAGGCCGATCATCTTTTCCTTGTCTAGGCTTTCCTGTTCGGTGCCGTTCGATGTGCCCGTCGCGAGGATATAATCGTCATTGTAGATATCCATGTCGAACCAGGTGCCGCGCTGCGCCGCCAGCCTGATCGTTTCATCCGAGGCGAGGCTGCAATGCTCGATCGTATCGATGCCGGCGAGGATCGCCGTCCTGATCCCTTCGTCGCCATGCGCATGCGCCGCCACTTTCAGGTGAAGCATATGCGCCTCGTCCGCGATGGCCTTCATTTCGTCGAGGCCGAGCTGCTGCCCGCCCACACTGTCACCCAGCGAAAACACGCCGCCGGTCGCGCAGATCTTGATGACCTGCGCGCCATATTTGTGCAGCCAGCGCACCTTGGCGCGTGCCTCGTCAGGGCTGTTGATCACCGAAGGCTGCTTCATGTCATAGGATGGCGGCAGGGCATTATCGTCACAATGCCCGCCCGTCGCGCCGATCGCCCACGCCGCGGTGACAATACGGGGGCCGGGAATATAGCCTTCGTCGACCGCTTCGCGCAGGCCGACATCCTGAAAACTCCAGGAGCCGACATTGCGCACGGTGGTAAAGCCCGCCTGCAGCGTCCTGGCAGCATTGGCCACGCCGACGGCTCCCCAGAACGAATCGGTATATTGAAGCGCGCGATACCCGCCGATTTCCGCAAGCGACGTCAGGTGGACGTGCATGTCGATCAGGCCGGGAAGCAAGGTGCGCCCGGGCAGGTCGATATGTTTCACCGTGCTGCCCCAGCGGGCCGTGCGTGCGTCGGCAATGCCGGTAATCCGGCCATTTTCGATGAAGATCGCCGGACGCTCGACCGTTTTGCCCGTGATGACGTCAATCATGCGATCGGCGGTGACGACGACGCTGTCGGCCGAGGCGGGCGTGGCAATGGTCAGGGCAGCGGTCACTGCTGCGGCGGCGAAACGGATCATTGAGGCGTCCCCTATCGGCAGGGGTCATGCCCCCAGTTCATCAGCGAATAACGCCAGCGTGACGTTTTGACATCTTTTTCGGGGCCCTGCGCCAGATGGCGGCGCACATAGCCGACCACCTTTGCCATATGGGCATAATCGTCCGGAGTCAGATCAGCCCTTTTCGTGCGCAGAATGTCCACGATGCGCCTGCCCGACGCATGGCCGATACTTTCCCCTGCCCCATTCCCGTCCGCGCCTTTCCAGCCGACCGATTTCGATTCATCGCTGTCGAGAAATCGCTCGATCTGTGCCGGCGTCATGTTCACAGCTTCTTTGAACGCCGCATCCGTTTCAGCATGCTTTTCATCGGCGTTGGACATGGTGGCGGAACGACGAAGCCAAGCGAGGGTTCCGCGCTCGCAGGGTGCGTCAGATATGCAGCGCCCGGCCATAAGCGGCGAGCACGCTTTCGTGCATCATCTCGCTGAGCGTGGGATGCGGAAAGACCGTGTGCATGAAATCGGCCTCGACCAGCTCGGCGGTCTTTCCAACGGTATAGCCCTGGATCAGCTCGGTCACTTCGGCACCGATCATGTGCGCGCCCAGCAGTTCGCCGGTCTTTGCATCGAACACGGTTTTGACGAACCCCTCCGCCTCGCCCAGCGCGATCGCCTTGCCGTTGCCGATGAAGGGAAAATTGCCGACCTTCACGACATGGCCCGCCGCCTTTGCCGCCGCCTCGGTCAGGCCGACGCTGGCTACCTGCGGATGGCAGTAGGTGCAGCCCGGGATGTTCTTCGGGTCCATCACATGCGGGTGCAGCCCCGCCATGGCCTCTACCGCAATTACCCCCTCATGACTGGCCTTGTGCGCAAGCCACGGTGGGGCGGTAATGTCACCGATCGCCCAGATGCCGGGCACGTTGGTGCGGCACATCGGATCGGTTTTCACAAAACTCCGTTCCATTGCCACGCCAAGCGCTTCGAGCCCGATGGTCTCCGTGTTCGGCACGATGCCCACCGCGACGATGACATGGCTGAACTCTTCGGTCGTGACCGTGCCGTCGGCGGCCCTGATTTCGGCGCGGATGCCCTTGCCCGTATCGGCGATCGCCTGCACGCCGGTGGCCGGGCGGATATCGATGCCCTGCTTCGCCAGCGCCTTTTGCAGGAAGGCGGATACATCGGCATCCTCGACCGGCACGATACGGTCGAGCATTTCAACGACGGTCACCTTCGCACCCATATCGTTGTAGAAGCTCGCGAACTCGATCCCGATCGCGCCCGATCCGATGACGAGCAGCTTCGACGGCATGTCGGGCGGCACCATCGCGTGCCGGTACGTCCAGATGCGCTTCCCGTCCGCTCGGGCGAAGGGCAGGTCGCGGGCGCGCGCCCCCGTCGCGACGATGATGTTCTTCGCCACAAGCTCGGTCGTCTTGCCGCCCTTGGTCACGCTCAGCGTCGTTGCCGACGTCAGCGAGCCGTCGCCCATGTGGACGGTGATCCCGTTCTTCTTCATCAGATGCGTGACGCCCTGGTTGAGCTGTTTCGCCACCCCGCGCGAGCGCTTCACGACTGCGCCGAGATCGGCGGAGACCGTGCCCTCGATCTTCAGGCCGTAATCCCTGGCGTGCTGCATAGTGTGCAGCACCTCGGCCGAACGCAGCAGTGCCTTCGTCGGGATGCACCCCCAGTTGAGGCAGATGCCGCCAAGATTTTCCCGTTCCACAATGGCAGTTTTAAGCCCGAGCTGCGCCGCGCGGATCGCCGCAACATAGCCTCCGGGTCCGGAGCCGAGAACGATGAGGTCGTAAGTGTCAGGCATTATGTATTCTTTCGCGAATGCTGGTGAACAGTCGACCGATGAGGGCGTCACCCCGGCCATCCAGCGTTGCCAGTGTGTGCATCAGCTCATCGGCGCATTGAGCCCCTCTCCCCTTGCGGGAGAAGGAGGGGCCCGCCGCGCAGCGGTGGGAGGGTGAGGGGAACAAAGCGCAGCGTGAATGGCATCGAAGACCCCGCTGGCGCTGCAGACTATGTCGTTGTTCCAGAAACGCAGGACGTCAAATCCATGATTGCGCAGGACGGCGTCACGTCGCTCGTCATACGCGCTCCCCGCGTGCTGCGATCCATCGGCTTCCACGATCAACCGGCGCTCCAGACAGACGAAATCGACGATATAGGGCGTGACGACCATCTGCCGCCTGAACTTGAACACCCGCATCCGCTTGTCACGGAGCATCGACCAGAGACGTTTTTCGGCCTCGGTCGGATTGCTTCGCATCCATTTCGCGCGGGCGAGGAGCTCGGCGTGGGTAGGACCACCCCCTCTCCCTCCCACGCCTTCGGCGCGGGCCCCTCCCTCTCCCGCGAGGGGAGAGGGCTTTTTCAGCATCTTTCCTTTTGCCCCTCTCCCCTTGCGGGAAAGGGAGGGGCCAATTTCCTCTTGGAAATGGGAGGGAGAGGGATCGGCGTGCACTTACGCCACCAACCCCAGCGGGCTCTCCACCAGCGTCTTGAACGCCTTCATCAATTGCGCACCATCCGAGCCGTCGATCGCGCGGTGGTCGAAACTGCCGGTGGCGCTCATCACCGTTGCCACGCCGAGTGCGTCGTCCACAATATAGGGTCGCTTCTCGCCCGCGCCGATCGCCATGATCATTGCCTGCGGCGGATTGATGACGGCTTCGAACTGTCTGATGCCGAACATGCCCATGTTCGAAAGGCTGGCGGTGCCGCCCTGGAACTCGTGCGGCTGCAGCTTGCCGGCCTTGGCCTTGTCGGCGAGGGCCTTCATCTCAACGGAGATCGCGCTCAACGCCTTGTTCGCCGCGTCGGCGACGATCGGCGTGATGAGGCCAGTCGGCGTCGAGACCGCGACCGAGATGTCCGCGCGGCTGTATTTGATCAGCATATCTCCCGCAAAGCTGACGTTGCAGACGGGCACCTCGATCAGCGCCAGCGCAAGCGCCTTGATCAGCATGTCGTTGACGCTGAGCCTGATGTCTCTGGGTGCGAGCGCGGCGTTGAGCTCGCCGCGCAGCTTCAGCAACGCATCGAGCCGGATATCCACCGTCAGATAGATGTGCGGGATCGTCTGTTTCGATTCGGTCAGCCGCCGCGCGATCACCTTGCGGATGTTCGACAGCCTGATCGCCTCATGCGGAATATCGGTGACGAACGGCGATGGCGGGGGTGTACTGGCGGGAACGGCGGCAGCAGGCGCGGGCTTCTCAGCGGGGGCTTGCGGCACGGCAGCGGGGGCAGCACCGGGCAACGCAATTTCGACATCGGCCTTTACGATCCGCCCGTTTGGTCCCGAGCCCTTCAGCGTCGACGGATCGATGCCTTTTTGCCCGGCAAGCCGCCGCGCGAGCGGAGACATGACGATACGGCCGCCGCTATCTGCTTTAGAAAGCGATGCCGGCGGCGTTTTCAAGTCAGCGGGCGCTGGGTCGGTCGCGGGGCTGACGCCATAGCCTTTTTCCTCGGGCGCGGGTACCGCCGCCGCTGCCGGTCGAGGCGTAACGTCATCGCCCTCACTCTCTCCATCTCCCCAAATCGTCGCGATGACGGTGCCGACTTTCACGCCTTCGGTGCCCTCTGGAACAAGGATTTCGGCGATCGTGCCATCGTCGATCGCTTCGAACTCCATCGTCGCCTTGTCGGTTTCGATCTCGGCGAGGAGGTCACCCGATTTGATCGCATCGCCCGCCTTGACGAGCCATTTGGCCAGCGTCCCTTCCTCCATTGTCGGCGAAAGAGCGGGCATCTTGAGCGCGATGGCCATGCAGGCATCCTCGATTCAGGTTCGCTTGTCCCTTCGGGCAGCCGCGCCGTAGCGTCAAGGACCGTCCATGCGCGTAGCGGTCAGGGCGCTTGCGCAGCGGAAGGCGTTGGCGCAGCCTGCGCGAAAAGAGGGGAACCGGGATGCGCACCTATCTTGTTGTCATCGATGAAACGCCCGAAGCCGAAGTCGCGTTGCGTTTCGCCGCCCGCCGCGCTGCGAGGACGGGAAGCGCGGTCGAGGTTCTTGCGATCATCCCCCCGTCCGAGTTCGTCGCATTCGGCAACGTGCAGGCCACGATCGAAGCCGAAGCGCGTGAGACCGCCGAGGCCACGGTCGCCCGCGCGGCGGGAACGATCGTCAGCGAAGCCGGAATCGTGCCCCGCTTCATCGTCAAGACGGGTGAGGTGGCGGCAATGGTGCGCGAGGCCCTGAGCGAGAACCCGGAGATTGCGGCACTGGTTCTCGGTGCTGCCGCCGACGGCGCGCCGGGGCCGCTCGTGGCTCATTTCGCGGGTGCCGACGCGGGCAGGCTGCCCTGCCCCGTCATGATCATCCCCGGCTCGCTCGATCGCGAAGCGCTGGACAGGTTGAGCTGAGTCGGCGCGCCGACCGGTTTCAGCAAACGCAGACGGGCTTGCGCGGCCTATGATGACGCCGAACGATCCGGCGCTTCACCGGAACGCTGATATATTCATAAGACGTCGACGTCACCGTCTGTACCACCGGGGTCGAGGGCTGGATGACGACCGTGGTGACGACGGTGTCTCCCCCGCCTCCATAGCCGTAGGAATAGACACCGCCCTGGCTGCCGCCGAACCAGTGCGGCCCGCTCGACCAGCCGCCCCCGCCATAGCGGTCATCACGGCGGTAACCGCGACCGTCGCGATCGCCGCCACGATCATAATCACCACGATCATAGTCGCCACGATCATAGTCGCCAGGGCCGCGATCATAGTCGCCGTCCCGATAACCGTCATCGCCGCGCCGCTGGCCGCCGCGATCGATCGCCGCGCCTGCAATCGCGCCAAGCCCGCCGCCGATGATCGTTCCGGGAAGCCGGTTGCCGCGCCCGGCGATGACATTGCCCGCCACACCGCCGACAACGGCACCGGCGATCGCGCCACCGACACCGCTGCCACCGCGCCGATCAGTCCGTCGATCATAGCGCCCGTCCCGGCCATCCCGGCGCACGTCGCGCCGCCAGTCATAGACGCGGCCCCACCGGTCAGTCAGCACGGCATCGTCGTAATAGCGTGACCAGCCATAGCCCGCAGCCGGACGCGTCAGCCCATAAGAGCGCCAGTCGCTGATGAAATGGGTCGGGCCCATCCAGTCGCGCGGAAGCTGATAACCGTAATGAGGGACGACATAGCGGCCCTGCTCCGGCCCCTCGGGCGGATCGAAGCGATCGCGCGGAGGCAGCGGTGCGTCGTCTTCGGGCAGCGGTTGAACCATCAGCGGGCGCACATCTCCGGGCATCATGACCGGAGGCGCACCGGCACCCGAGTCGGGGATTGCCAGCGCGGGGCTTGCAAAACCAAGCGCAACAATCGCGACGCCGGTGATTCTGGGGATCCGCATGGTAAACACTCCCATTCAATAGCGCGGACGGTTCACGATTTCTCCGCGATCAACGCTTATCTTAAAGATTCTTTTAGCATTTTTCGACGCGCCGAACCAGCGTGCGACAGCTCAATGATCTGTCCCGTTCAGGGTCAGATACGCGCTGCGATGCGCGCCACGAGTGCCGCCGCGCCACAGGCATCGGCGGGGGTGAAGCGGGCGAGCGATGGACTGTCGAGATCGAGCACCGATCTGAGCTGATCGCCGACGATCACGGGCACGACCAGTTCTGACGCGCTCACAGCATCGCATGCAATATGTCCGGGGAAAGCATGGACGTTTTCAATCCGCTGCGTCTGGCGGGCGGCAGCGGCCGTGCCACAGACTCCGCTGCCGATGGCGATGCGGACGCACGCCGCCTTTCCCTGAAACGGTCCCAGCACGAGCTCACCGTCGATGAGCCGGTAGAAACCGGCCCAGTTCACGTCAGGCAGATATTCGAACAGCAGCGCGGAGACGTTGGCCATATTGGCAACCGGATCGTCTTCGCCCGCCGTCAGCGCCTCTGCCGCGTCGGCAATCTCGCGCCACAGCGTTTCGGTGTCGCCTGCTGTGATCGTCAGGTCATGCATCAGTCGATTTCCACTCTTCCGCGCCCGCGCTTGACGTCGCCCCGGATCGCCTTTCCCGCCATGCGCTTTGCCTTTGCGGTTTTCGACGGGCGCGTCTTGATGCGCCGTACCGGGGCCTGATGTGCTTTCCAGACCAGCGCGGCAAGGCGTTCGCGTGCATCGGTCCGGTTGGCGTCCTGCGTGCGGTGGTTGCGCGCGACGACGACGATCTCTCCCTCCTTCGTCCACCGCGATCCCGCCAGCCGCTTCAGCCGCGCATAGACCGATGGCGGCAGGCCGAGCGCGAACACGTCGAGCCGCGCCTGAACGGCTGTCGCGACCTTGTTGACATTCTGTCCGCCCGGCCCTGTCGCGGCGAGAAACCTTTCCTCGATAGCATTCTCAGGCAACGGATCATCCATGCGATCGCCGCGTGACGGTATCGCGGAAGCCAGCGGGTCAGGCGACGGCATTGCGCGCCCAGTCAGGAAACTGCGGAGGCAGCGGCGCGGTCGCGGCGGCGGCCATCCTGTTTTCCCGCGGCACCGAAAGCGCTGCGGCATGGAGCAGCATGGCCGGGCCTTTCACGCCATAAACCGGATCGCCAAGAATCGGAAAGCCGATCCCCTCGGCCGCATGAACGCGCAGCTGATGCGTCCGCCCTGTTTCCGGCGTGAAGCGAATGAGCGCCTGCCCCCCGCTCATCCCGGCGACTTCCCAATGCGTGACGGCACGCTGGCCGCGCGTGTCGGGCACCATGCGCCAGCCGCCTTCGCGGCTGCTGGTTTTGGCGAGCCCGAGCTGGACCGTACCGGCCGGTTTGCCTGGAATGCCATCTAGGATGGCAAGATAGGTCTTGGTTACCTCACCGCGCTCGAATGCCTGCGAAAAGCGGCGCTGCGCTTTGGGGTTTCGCGCAAGGAGCAGGCAGCCCGACGTGTCCCGATCGAGCCGGTGGACGATCGCGGGATGCCGCTCAAAACCGAAACGGAGCGAATCGAGATGGTTCATCACGCTGATCGACTGATCGCGCGGCAGATCGACCGGAAGCCCGGCGGGCTTGTCGAGGATCATCGCCTCGGCATCGATGAACAGGATACGATCGGCTAGAAGCATCGCGCCCAGATGGCCGGGGGCGGCGCGGGACGCAAGCCATCGAAGGGAGCGCTCGCGACCCGCCGGCTCATCCGAACAGCTTCGTTGCCACTTCAGCCACCCGCCGCCCCTGGTATCGCGCGCCATCGAGATCGGCCTGCGAGGGCTGACGCTCGCCCTTGCCACCGGCGATCGTCGTCGCGCCATAGGGTGCCCCGCCGACGACCTCGTCATGGCCCATCTGCCCCTGATGCCCGTAGTCGAGGCCGACGATCGTCATGCCGAAATGAAGAAGATTGGTGATGATCGAAAACAGCGTCGTTTCCTGCCCGCCGTGCTGCGACGCGGTCGAAGTAAAGGCACCACCCACCTTTCCGTTCAGCGCGCCACGCGCCCACAGGCCGCCGGCCTGATCGAGAAACGCCGCCATCTGCGAAGATATCCGGCCAAAGCGGGTGCCCGTTCCGATGACGATCGCATCATAATGTTCGAGATCGGCGATGGTCGCGATCGGCGCTTCCTGATCGAGCTTGAAATGCGCGCCACGCGCAATGTCTTCGGGAACGGTTTCGGGCACCCGTTTCACATCGACCGTAGCACCCGCACCGCGCGCACCTTCGGCCACGGCATGAGCCATTGTCTCGATATGCCCATAGGTCGAATAATAGAGCACCAGAACCTTTGCCATTTCAGATCTCCCTGTATGTCGATGTCAGGCGGCGTCGACGAGCACGATCTCGCTGTCTTCATTCGCCGTGATGGAGAACGCGCCTGCGCCCAGTGCGACGCCGTCTCGGGCGTTAACGCCGACGCCGTCGATGGTGAGCGATCCCGTTGCCGGGACGAGATAGGCGTGCCGACCGGCAGCAACGTCGTGCGTCAGCCTTTCCCCGGCTCTCAGTGTTGCCCCCAGCACCCGCCCGTTAGTACGAATGGGGAGCGCGCCGTGCGCTTTCACATCCTCGTCGAGCCCGCTCGCCAGCACCTGAAAGCTGCCCGAGCGGCTTTCCTTTGGAAAAGGCTTCGCGCCCCAGGACGGTTCGCCACCGGTACGGTTCGGTTCGATCCAGATCTGGAACAGCGTGGTCGGCACATCTTCTGCGTTCCATTCGGAGTGACGCACGCCCGATCCGGCGCTCATCACCTGGACGTCGCCCGCCCCGGTCCGCCCCTTGTTGCCCATCGAGTCCTCATGCGTGATGGCACCCGTGCGCACATAGGTGATGATTTCCATGTCATTGTGCGGATGCGGTGGAAAGCCGGTATGAGGGGCGATCATATCGTCGTTCCACACCCGGATGCTGCCCCAGCCCATGCGCCTGGGATCATGATAGCTCGAAAATGAAAAATGATGGTGCGCATCGAGCCAGCCATGATTTGCAGAGCCGAGCGTTTCGAATTTGCGGATGTCGATCATGTGAACCTCCGTGACGGGAAGAGTCCCAATTTAGAGGTGCAGCAGGGTTTTTAAACAGCAGCTTTCTAACGACGCACGCACGCATGGCATGGCTGGCGACACCCCCATGGAAGTTCAGGCCGAGGCGGGTGGAGCTGTTGATCGCGATGCTGCCGGTGCAGCTTTCGCGATGAGTGTGCGCCGCATAATCCGGCGCAGCTCCATCTCGATCAGCGTACGCCATGGCCGGATGAACACGAGAATACCGTTTCCGAACAGAACGGGCAGGCCGATGAAGCCGAACCACCAGGCGCTCCGGGTGTAGAGCCCGACCACAACAAGCAGCAGCATCGACGGCGAAAACGCAAAGGCGAACAGGGCAAAAATACGTAATGTCATAAAGATACGGGTCAGCACGGATCGGAACTCCCTGGGGCAGCTATGGCATCGACGAACAGTCGCATGCGAAAGCCGATCGCTCTCAGGTGAGCCGATCGGCGGCGCGCCAGCGCAGGAACAGTCACAAGCATAGCGGGTGTGGCGCGATGCTCAAGGGGAAAGAGGTTTGTGCCGTGGCGAAGCGGCGTTTTCGCTGCGGGCTGTGGGGGGGGCAACACGAACCGGTTCTGAGCTTAAATCAAAATTAACCTTTTCCCTTCATTCCACACTAGGTTAATGAATTGGCTGCACCACCTCTCATGGGTGGTTGCGGCAACAGGGCTTCAAAGGGATACCTGCCGATGCGCGTGCTTTTGATCGAAGACGAGCCGACAACGGCAAGGGCGATCGAGCTGATGCTCACCGCCGAGGGCTTCAACGTCTACACCACCGATCTGGGTGAGGAAGGCCTCGATCTCGGCAAGCTCTACGACTATGATATCATCTGTCTCGATCTCAATCTGCCCGATATGCACGGCTATGACGTGCTGAAAAAACTTCGTGTCGCCAAAGTCTCCACGCCGGTACTCATCCTTTCAGGCATCAGCGAGATGGATTCGAAAGTGCGCTCGTTCGGCTTCGGTGCCGATGATTATGTAACCAAGCCTTTCCACCGTGACGAGCTTGTCGCGCGTATCCATGCCGTCGTGCGCCGTTCGAAGGGGCATTCGCAATCCGTCATCCGCACGGGCAAGCTTGCTGTAAACCTTGATGCCAAGACGGTCGAAGTCGATGGCAGCCGCGTCCACCTGACGGGCAAGGAATATGCGATGCTCGAACTGCTCTCGCTCCGCAAGGGCACCACGCTGACCAAGGAAATGTTCCTCAACCACCTTTATGGCGGCATGGACGAGCCCGAACTCAAGATCATCGACGTCTTTATCTGCAAGCTGCGAAAGAAGCTTAGCCTCGCGTGCGCTGGCGAAAACTATATCGAGACAGTCTGGGGTCGCGGCTATGTTCTGCGCGATCCCGAAGGGGGCGTGCTCGCCGAGGTGGCGTGAAATCCCGGCCAGTCTTCTACCCGAACGAACAGCAGACTCTGCCGCGGCAACGCGACCTGCCTGGCCGGCGCACACGGATCAGGCGCACCTGTCACGGCCGCATGTGGACGTGACAGGTGCGCCTGGGAACCGGGCGAAAAGGCGCAACCACGACAGCGCGCACCGGTGGTCCGGTCATTCGACCAGATAGTCGATCGGCTTGAAGCTGCCGTTGTTCGATTGCGGTGCCGAACAGGCGGTCAACCCGATGATCAGATCCATTCGCGCACGAAAGCTGATGTAATCGCCTGCCTTGCTCAGAGGCGGCAAAACCCTGAGTTTGCCGGTTTCCCCGTCAACGGGCACGTTCATGAAGCAGTTGAAGGCGACCGGAATGGCATCGGGCTTTATCCAGTGCGGCGAAAGCGCCCTGACAAGATTGCCGAAGCAGCCGTGGTGGGGATCGGTCTCCCCATAGAGGATGCGAAACGTATCCTTCGAACATGGCGTGAGCAGAAAATCGTGTTGACCTACAGTGTCTTCTACGATCTCGAGCATGACGCGGCTGCGGTTCGAAAAGAGCAGATCGCCCGTCGTCAGATATATCTTGCCCGCATAATCGAGCGTGCGCCCCGACGAGATCGCCTCGCCCTTGTCATGCGCATTGAATGCCAGCAGGTCGGCGACCTGTTCGCCCTGCGGATCGATCACGCTGAGCTGCCGTCCGGCTTTCAGTTCAAATGCAGTGCCCGAGCGTGGAGGGATGCGTATCCGCTCGCGTTCATGCGGCATCGCGGTCTTCGCTGGTCACGTCGTTGCCGGCGCGGGTATCGACAAAGGGGCAGCGCCATTCGGAACCGACTGCCCGGCCGCTATACTGGCGTGCCTCGGACGCGTCGCCGTGGCGCGACAACATGGGGTTGATCGATCCTGCCACCGCTTCGTCGCGCGCCAGGATCGACGAGCGAAGCTTTTCGTAACGGCCCTCGGCACGCAGCCGCTCGAACTGGTCGTGCAGGTTGAAGACCATGACCGGCGCCTCAAAACGTCGCGCAGGACGGCTGGCGTTCGGATGCAGTCCGACGACGAAAAATGCCTCGCCGCCAAAGCTCAGCGAAAAATGCGGGTTATCGGGATCGGGGCTGACGCGCGCGTCATAATCCTGACCGAGCCACGCATCCTTGTCGGCGACGGACTGGATTCGCTCCCATAGGTGACATTCGAAAGCGGCCTCGGATAAATCACGGGGCCCTTCGAAGATGACTGCAAGGCTCTGGAACAGCTTGTCGTCGCGCCCGTAATCCTCGACGAAGGCCAGCAGCGCGGCGTGGATCTGCAGATCATTCCAGGCGCTGTCGATCGCGCGTGCAACAACGATCCTGATCTGACCACGCGCAAGCGCCGATTTCGCGCCTACACAGGGAAATTCCTGATCGGCGATCTGTGCATGAAAAGCGGAAATCAGAGGATGATCTTGGGTAAACGTCGCGGGGTGCATCGATGACTCTCGATAGATTTTTGTCGGCGTATAACGCTGTCGGAGCCGATTCTTTCCACCACTTGTGCGGCGCTGCAAAGCATTGCAGTCTTTCACGCGATGACGGAAACGGCGTTCGATGAAATCATGGGCACTAACGGCGGTGCGAGCGGCGCAACCGGTGCCAGACCGGAGTTTGCCGGCCTTGCGCAGTGGATGGCCGAAACGCCGTCCGCCGAACTTTTCCGCCGACAGCAGTCCGCCGAGGCCACCTTCCGCCAGTTGGGCATCACCTTTGCGGTTTATGCCGACGACGATGCAAGCGAACGTATCATTCCGTTCGACATCGTGCCGCGCGTCTTCACGGCGCATGAATGGGACCGGCTTTCAGCGGGGCTCGTCCAGCGCGTCGAGGCCATCAATGCCTTCCTGAAGGACATTTACGGCGCACGCAGGATCATCGACGATGGCGTTTTACCGCCCGACCTGATCTTCACCAATCCGCAGTTCCGGCCCGAAATCGTGGGTTCGACACCGCCGCACAACATCTGGGCTCACATTTGCGGCATCGATCTGGTACGGACAGGCCCCGACGATTTCTGGGTGCTCGAAGACAACGCAAGAACGCCGTCGGGCGTAAGCTATATGCTCGAGAACCGCGAGGCGATGATCCGCCTCTGCCCCGAACTGTTCCGCAGCTATCGGGTGCGACCGGTGGACAGCTATGGCGACATGCTGCTGGAGACGCTGCGCTCGGTGGCACCGGTCGGTTCGGGAAGCGACCCGGTCTGCGTGATCCTGACGCCCGGCCGGTTCAATGCAGCCTATTATGAACACAGCTTCCTTGCCGATTCGCTGGGAATCGAACTCGTCGAAGCAGCCGATCTCGAGGTCGATGACGATTTCGTTTGGATGCGCACCATCACCGGTCGCGTGCGCGTCGACGTGATCTACCGGCGCGTCGACGACGATTACATTGATCCGCTGGTTTTCCGGCCCGATTCGCTGCTTGGCGTCGCCGGGCTGATTGCCGCGTATCGCGCAGGCCATGTCGCGATCGTCAACGCACCCGGAACCGGCATCGCTGACGACAAGGCGGTCTACAGCTACATGTCGGAGATCGTCCGCTATTATTCGGGTGGGCCGTCGCTGCTGCCGATAGTCGAGACATGGCGGTGCCGTGAGCCGCAATCGCTGCGATATGTGCTCGATCATCTGCCCGAACTCGTCGTGAAGCTGGTCGATGGCTCCGGCGGCTACGGCATGCTCGTCGGGCCGACGGCGAGCCGCCGCGAGATCGATGAATTCCGTGCCGTGCTCAAGGCCCAGCCGGATCGCTACATCGCGCAGCCAACGCTCGCGCTCTCGACCGTGCCGACGCTGACGGCCGAAGGCATCGCACCGCGCCACGTCGATTTCCGGCCTTTCGTCCTCACCGGCACAAACGGGGTGAAGATCGTGCCGGGCGGGCTGACCCGCGTTGCGCTCAAACAGGGTTCGCTCGTCGTCAACTCGAGCCAGGGCGGCGGCACCAAGGATAGTTTTGTGCTCGCGGCCGGGCAGGACGACTGATGCTCAGCCGAACCGCCGCTTCGCTCTACTGGATGGGCCGCTATGTCGAACGTGCCGAGTTTACTGCCCGCCTCGTCGAAGCAACGGTGCGGCTCGATGCGCTGTCGACGCGGCCGGCCGGCGACGCCGCCTGGGAGAGCGCGCTCGCAGTGATCGACGCCGGGCCGGCTTTCACGGCTACCGGCGAAAGACTGACGCCGCGCAACGTGGCGCGCTATCTGACGCTTTCGGCCGATCATGACGGATCGGTAATTCGCTGCCTCGATCGTGCGCGCGATAACGCCAAGGCGGTGCGCGCTGCGCTGAGCCGCGAGGCCTGGGCGACGATCAACCGCGCCTGGCTGCTGTTTCATGGGCGGAGTTCACCCGGCGACACCCAGGCGACCGTCAATCTGATGGATGACGCACAGGCCGAGACGCGCGGATTCGAAGGCGCGATCGGCCGGATGCTGCGGAATCCGGCAAGCTGGCTGATCCGGCTCGGCATGACGCTCGAGCGGGCGGACAATACCGCGCGCCTTCTCGACGTCAAATATCATATCCTGCTGCCAGAAGACGAGGCCGTGGGCGGAATTGTCGACCGTGATCAGTGGACGACGATCCTCCAGACAGTCAGCGCGGTCAACGCCTATCGCTGGCTTTACCGCGAGGGGCTGAAGCCCTCGCTTGTCACCGAATTGCTGATCCTGCGCCGCGAGATGCCGCGATCGCTTGCCGCAAGTGCCGAGGAAGTCGTCCAGCACCTCAATGCCCTCGGCAAACAGACCGGCTTCCAGGGCGAGGCCGATCGTCTTGCCCGCCTGCGTCACGCGCGTCTGGGCAACACCAAGGTCGCAGCGATCATCGGCGGGGGGCTGCACGAATATCTCGAAGATTGTCTGGCTGAAAATGCCATGATCGATCGCGCGATCGCGCGCCAGTTCCGGTTCATCTGATCATGCGGCTCAGCATAGACCAGTTCACCACCTATCGCTTCAGCGAGCCGCAGGCACGCGTGGTCCAGCTGCTGCGCGTCACGCCGGCCGATCATGGCGCGCAGACGGTAATCGACTGGCGGATCGACGTTGACCATGACGCCAGGCTGCGCACGGGGCGCGACGGCTACGGCAATCTCACGACGATGCTGTATGTCGACGGGCCGCTGGACGCGGTCGGCATAACCGTGCGCGGGGAAGTGCTGACCGAGGATATGGCAGGCGCGATCAGCCGGTGCGCCGAACCCCTGCCGCCGCTATTCTATACGAGACCGACTTCGCTTACCGCCCCCGACGACGCGGTCCGCGCGCTCGCTCGCAGCATCGGATCGTCCGACGATATGGAGCGCGCCCACGCGCTGAACCGCATGATAAGCCATGTGCTGACGATCACGGACGAACGGACGGCAGGCGTGCCGCCAACCGAGGTTCTCGCACGCAGGACGGGGAACGTGCGCGATGCGGCACATTTGCTCGCGGCGGCCGCCAAGTCGTGCGGCATCCCGGCCCGCATCGTATCGGGCCACAGCATCCATGGCCCCGCGCGCGACCTGCGCCGGACCGCGCATTACTGGGCCGAGCTCCACTTGGGCGCGCGCGGCTGGATCGGCTTTGATCCGTGCACCGGTGAAAGCCCCGACGAAGGCTATGTCCGCGTCGCAGTCGGCCTCGATGGATCCGATGTCGCGCCGGTTTCGGGAACGCGCAAAGGCGGCGGGATCGAGGAACTCGACGCCGGCGTGACCGTAGGGCAGGCGCAGGACTGACGGAAAGGACGGCGATGACGTATTGCGTGGGCCTGCTTGTCGCCGATGGGCTCGTCGTCATCGCCGACACGCGCACCAATGCCGGGGTCGACAATATCTCGATCTACAGGAAGCTGCACGTCCTCGCCGACGACGATCACCGCCTGATCGTCTGTGCCAGCGCCGGAAGCCTGTCGGTTACCCAGTCGATGCTGTCATCGCTGAAAGAAGGGCTTGCCGCGACCGATGACGGCGGCGTGCCGCGCACCGTCAGCACGCAGGCAACGATGTTCCGCGTCGCCCAGCTTGTCGGTGAAGCGGTCCGCGACGCGCGGCGATCGATCGGTCAGACGCTTGAAGGCACGCGGATCAACGCAAGTGCAACGCTGCTTCTGGGGGGACGGATCGGAGAGCAGCCGCTCGCGCTGTTCCTCATCTACGGCGAGGGTAACTTCATCGAATGCCAGCCCGATGCACCGTTCCTGCAGATCGGTGAACTGAAATATGGCAAGCCGATCCTCGATCGCGCGCTGACATTCGAGACCTCGCTGGCTGAGGCCGTGAAAATAGCCCTGATCAGCTTCGATTCGACCATCCGGTCCAATCTGTCGGTCGGTCGCCCGCTCGATGTCATGATCGTTCCACGCGACCCGCGGGCGGCGGCGATCCGGCGGCGGATCGAGGCCGACGATGATTATTTCAACCAGTTGAGCGCGGACTGGGGTCGGCTGTTGAACGAATCGCGCACGGCGATCGCCGACCCACCCTATTTCCGGTAAAAGCGGGGTCTTGCGGGATCGACCCGGCGGCCGCGACAGACGCCGAAGGGCGAGCGTTCGGCATAATGTTACGGCCATGCTTGCCAATCGTCCGGCATTGGGGCTGAGTGCGCCGATAAGGAAGCGTCGGGGCGGAGTGATTCGAACATGGTTCAGGGGGCTAAATCGATCGACCCCGTGCCACCCATTCAAAATCCCGTCCGGACCCGAGCCGACTGGGACGCGATGCGCTCTGCCGCGCTGGCCGATCCCGGCGCGTTCCATGGTGATATCGCCGCGCGCGCAATGCACTGGTTCGTTCCCGATATTGGCGCGGCCGGCGCTTGGCTCTGTCTCGATGACGGGTCATGGACGGGATGGGACGCGCTGACCGGTGCACCGCTGACGGCTGCGATGCCAGCGGACCGGATGCCGTGGAACAAGGCGTTCGACGGTTCGGAACCGCCGCACTGGCGATGGTTCACCGGCGGGCAGACCAACGCATGCTTCAGCGAGATCGACCGCCATGTACTGAGCGGGCACGGCGATGAAACCGCCCTGATTTTCGAAGGCGACCGCTGGGATATGTCGGCGCTGGGCGGCAAGGGCGCGCCGGTCGACTGTTTCACCGTCTCGCGCAAACACTTGCTGCTCGAAACGGCGAAATGCGCGCTGGCACTCGAGGCGCTGGGCCTGAAGGCGGGCGATCGCATCGCGCTCAACATGCCGAGCATCGTGCCCCAGATCTTCTGGACCGAGGCCGCGAAACGGCTGGGCATCGTTTATACGGCGGTTTTTGGCGGCTTCAGCGACAAGACATTGTCAGACCGGATCTGCGATGCCGGCGCCCGCGTCATCGTTACGTCCGACGGCAGCTACCGCAACGCCCAGGTCGCGGCATTCAAAAACGCCTATACCGATCCCGCGCTCGACAATTACGTGCCCGTCGGCACGGCGCTTTCCATTCTGGCGGATACCGACTTCGAACTGCCCGAAGCCGATGCCGCAGTCATCATCGAGACCGTGAAGCAGACGCTTGCGGGCGAGGTTTCTGTCGAACGGTCGGATGTCATGCGGGGCGTGGGGCGAGCGCTGATCGCGCTGGGCAGCGAGGGCCGCATCACCAGTGCCGATGCGGCGCGCGTGCGTATCGCGATCGCATCGGCACTGGTGACGCTGCCACCCCGCGTCGATGCGGTCATCGTTGTCCGCCACACCGCACAGCCCGACGTGATCTGGCACGAAGAACGTGATCGCTGGAGCCACGAGCTGACGGATGCGGCGCTGGAAACGCTGCTCGCCGCTGCGCGCGGGGCCGGTTTCGAGGTCATGACGCAGGCCGAACTGCTGGCGTTGCCCGGCGCGGACTTCGTGTGCGCGATATGGGCTTCGTCGAGGGCGCTGCCGGTCGAGGCCGACTATCCGATGTTCTTCATCTATACCTCGGGCTCGACCGGAAAGCCCAAGGGTATCGTTCACGCCCATGGCTATGCGGCGGGCGTTGCGCATACCATGAAGGTTTCCTTCGACGCGCGGCCGGGCGACACCCTGTTCGTCGTTGCAGATCCCGGCTGGATCACCGGGCAGAGCTATCTGATCTGCGCACCGCTGATGGCGCGCGTGACGAGCGTGGTATCCGAAGGCTCGCCGGTGTTTCCGCACGCCGGGCGTTTCGCGTCGATGATCGAACGGCACGGCGTTACCATCTTCAAGGCGGGGGTGACATTCCTCAAATCGGTCATGTCCGATCCGTCGAACCTTGCCGATCTCGCGCGCTACACGATGGGATCGCTGCGCGTGGCGACCTTTTGCGCCGAGCCGGTGTCGCCACCGGTGCAGGCCTTCGGGATGCGGCACATCGTGCCCCAATATATCAACAGCTATTGGGCAACCGAGCATGGCGGAATCGCCTGGACGCACTTTTACGGCAATGCGGATTTTCCGCTGAGCGCCAACGCGCACGCCTATCCGCTGCCGTGGATCATGGGGGAGGTGTGGATCGACGATGCCGACGCCGCGCCGAGCCCGGCCCCCTTTGCGCGCGACGGCGAGGGCGGCGCGCTCTGGCGGCGTGCGGCGATGGGCGAGAAGGGCGAGATCGTCATCACCGCGCCCTACCCTTATCTCGCCCGCACGATCTGGGGCGATATCGACAACTTCCGGGTTGTCGACGGGCGGGTTCAGGGGAAGTGGCGGGGAGACGCCGCACGCTGGATCGATGGTTACTGGAAGCGCTGGCGCGGCGTCTGGGCTTACACCCAGGGCGATTTCGCGATCGCCCATGACGACGGCTCGTTCTCGCTTCACGGCCGCAGCGACGATGTTATCAACGTATCGGGGCACCGCATGGGCACCGAGGAAATCGAGGGCGCGATCCTGCGCGACAAGGCGCTGGATCCCGATTCCCCCGTTGGCAATGTGCTCGTCGTCGGCGCGCCGCACCGCGAAAAGGGGCTGACGCCGCTTGCGTTCGTCGTTCCGGTCGCAGGCCGGAAGCTGACACTCGACGACAGGCGCCGCCTGTTCGAACTTGTGCGCAGCGAGAAAGGCGCCGTCGCGGTTCCTGCCGATTTCATCGAAGTCTCGCAATTTCCCGAAACGCGATCAGGCAAATATATGCGCCGGATGGTCCGCGCGCTCGTCGAAGGCGGCGCGGACGGCAGCGACGTCGGCGACGTGACGACGCTGCGCAATCCCGAGGCACTCGATGAACTGAGAACGGCGATCGGGGCGTGGCAGCGCAGGCAGCGTCTGTCCGAAGAGCAGTCGCTGTTCGAACGTTATCGCTACTTCCTCATCCAGTATAATGTCGTGGCACCTGGCAGGCGCGTCGCGACGGTGACGGTGACCAATCCGCCGGTCAACGCACTCAACGAACGCGCGATCGACGAGCTGGTGACCGTCGTCGATCATCTGTCGCGCAAGGACGATGTGGCAGCCGTAATCTTCACGGGTGAGGGAACCGGGTCGTTCGTTGCCGGGGCGGACATCCGCCAGATGCTCGAGGAAATCCACAGCATCGACGAAGCGATGGTGCTCCCGAACAATGCGCAGCTGGCGTTTCGGCGGATCGAGACGATGGGCAAGCCGTGCATTGCGGCGGTGCAGGGCGTGGCGCTGGGCGGCGGCATGGAGTTCGCCCTCGCCTGCCACTATCGCGTTGCCGAGCCGACGGCGCGGTTCGGGCAGCCCGAAATCCGGCTGCGGCTGCTGCCCGGCTATGGCGGCACGCAGCGCCTGCCGCGCCTGCTGGCCGACCGGAATGGAGCCGAAGGGGTGCGCGATGCGCTCGACCTGATCTTGGGCGGGCGGAGCATCGATGCCGCGGCAGCGGCGGCTGTCGGCCTTGTCGATGATGTGGTTGGCGGGGCCACCGATGCGCTGGCGCAGGCGCACGCGTTGGTGCGTGCCTATGTCGAGAACGGCGCGGACAGTCCGCTTGGCAGGGCGTTTTCGGCCAGACAGGAAGCGACGGCGCGCTGGGAGGTCGCCTCGCCCGTCGATCTCGACAGCGTGCTTCAGGGCGGCTTCCTCCGGCGCATCCGCCGACAGCTCGACTGGGCGGGGCGCGGCAAAGCGGGCGAACGCGCGCTGGACGCGGTGCGCACCGGGCTCGAACAGGGCATGAGCGCCGGACTGGCGCGCGAGGCACGACTGTTTGCCGAGGCGATCGTCGATCCGCAGGGCGGCAAGACGGGCATCCGCCAGTTCATGGAGAAGGTAAGCCCGCCGCTGCCGGTGCGCCGCGACGGCATATGGATCGACGCGGAGCACGAACCGCGCGGCAGGGCACTTGTATCGGCGGGCGAGCTTCTTCCCGTCGGCGCGCCCTTCTATCCCGGCGTGACGCGCATCCCGGAATGGCAATATGCGTTCGGCATCGCCCGCGATGCCGAAACGGGGGCACCGCGTTTCGGGCCACCGGCGACGCATGAGCGCGAACTGATCGTCCGGGTGCCCGAGCCTGCGCCGAACGAGGCGCTGCTCTACATGCTGACGAGCGAGGTCAACTTCAATGATATCTGGGCGTTGACGGGCATTCCGGTTTCACCGTTCGACGCGCATGACGAAGACGTCCAGATCACCGGATCGGGCGGGATCGCGCTGGTCGCGGCGCTGGGCAGCGAAACGCGCGCCGAAGGCCGGGTCAAGGTCGGCGATCTTGTCAGCGTCTATTCGGGAACGAACGATCTCCTTTCGCCGCAGGTCGGAAACGATCCGATGTATGCCGATTTCGCGATCCAGGGCTATGAAACCGAGACGGGCAGCCACGCGCAGTTTCTTACCGTGCAGGCACCGCAGATGCACCCGATCCCGCCCGATCTGACGCTGGAACAGGCGGGCAGCTATATCCTCAATCTCGGCACGGTTTCGCGATGCCTTTTCACCGAGCTGAAGATCGTGCCGGGACGCACGCTGTTCGTCGAAGGGGCAGCCACCGGCACGGGGCTCGACGCGTTGCGCAGCGCGGTGCGGACGGGGCTGCAGGTTACGGGGCTGGTGTCGAGCCGCGAGCGTGCTGCGTTCATCACCGGCCAGCACGGGGCAACGGGTGCGATCGACCGCAGGGATGCGCGCTTCGCCGATCTTTACACGATCGTGCCCGAAAATGACGCGGCTGCGCGCGCCTGGGAGGCGGCGGGCGCGCCGCTGATCGCCGAGTTCGAGATGCTGAACAGCGGCCGACGGGCCGATTACGTCGTCAGCCATGCAGGCGAGACGGCGTTTCCACGCAGCTTCCAGCTGCTTGCCGATGGCGGCACGCTCGCCTTTTACGGCGCGTCTTCGGGCTATCATTTCAGCTTGATGGGAAAACGCGGCGCGGCCACGCCCGAAACGATGCTGCAAAGGGCCGGGCTGCGCGGCGGTGAAGCGGCGCTCATCTATTATGGCCCCGGCTCGAGCGAGCTGCTCGACGAGACCGGGCTCGAAATCATCGAGGCGGCAAGGCGCTTCAATGCGCGCAGCGTGGTCGCGACCACCACTGACGGCCAGCGTGAATTTCTCCAGTCGCTGGGGCTTGAAGATGCAATCGAGGGGATCGTCAGCCTCGAAGCGATCCGGCGACGCGAAGGCGTAAATTTCCTGTGGCCCGATACGATGCCGCGCCTGCCCGATGCGAAATGCGATATCGAGACCTTCAAGGCGGCGGTTCGCGATTATCAGGATCGGGTGATGAAACCCTTTGGTTCGGCGATCGGCAGGATATTGCGCTCGGCGGACAATCCGCGTGGCAACCCCGATGTGGTCTTCGAACGGGCCGGGCAGGATACGCTCGGCGTCTCGACCTCGCTGGTCAAGCCATTTACCGGACGCGTCGTTTACTGCGAGGATCTGTCAGGCCGGCGGCTGACATTCTACGCGCCGCAGGTATGGACGCGGCAACGGAAAATCCTGATGCCGACGGCGTCGATTCTCGGTACCCACCTGTGCAATGCCTATGAAGTCGCGCGCATGAACGACATGATCGCCGCGGGCCTGCTGCAGGTTACCGAACCGGACGTCGTGCCGTGGAGCAGCCTGCCCGAAGCCCACCAGGCGATGTGGGAAAACCGTCATGCCGGCTCGACCTATGTCGTCAATCATGCGCTCCCCGAAATGGGGCTGCGCAGCCGCGATGCGCTGCTCGAAGCCTGGGCTGGCATCGCGACGCGCTCACCCGCCTCATGACCCTCCGATCGTCACAGTTTGCGGTCACGATTTGCCGCCCTCCCCAGGCAGGCCGCGTATCAGGGCGCACGGACACACAGCGCCGAACCGATGGGAGATGTTTGTGGCACGAGCGATAACGACTGTGGCTCCGATGATGGCGGGACGGCTGGCCGGCAAGATCGCGGTCATCACCGGCGCGGCGGGCAATCTGGGCGGCTATATCGTCCGCCACTATCTCGCCGAAGGGGCGACGGTGGTGATGACGGGGCGTACGGCTTCGCGCACCGACGATGCGGCCGCGGCCATCTGTGCCGAACTCGGCGTCGATAAGGCGCGTCTTGCCACCGCGACGCTCGACGGTGGCGACCCGCAATCGGTGCGCGACGCGATCGCCGACATCGTGCAACGCTTTGGCCGGATCGATATCCTCGTCAACAACGCGGGCTCGACTGGCCCGAAACAGCCGATCGAGCATCTGCCCTTCAGCCGCGAAGAGCTTTCCACGCTCCAGAAACATGGATCGGGCGATACCGAAACTGTCGGCGACGCGCTGCGCAATATCTTCGGCGTCGGCTGGAACGTTGCGCGCGCTGCCGCTGCGCATATGCCGGAAGGCGGCTCGATCATCAACATTTCGACCATTTTCTCACGCACCCAATATTATGCGCGCACCGCCTATGTGGTGCCCAAGGCGGCGATGAACGCCTGGTCGCGCGAGCTGTCGCTCGAACTCGGCGCGCGCGGCATCCGCGTGAATCTCGTCTTTCCCGGGCCGATCGAGAGCGAGCGCATCCGATCGGTGTTCGCGACGATGGACAGAATGCGCGGCGATACCCCCGGCACGACGGCCGAACTGTTCTTCAGCATGATGTCACTCGCCCGGTCGACAGGCGATACGCCGATGGCCAAGACCTTTCCGACGCCGACCGATATCGCAACCACGTGCGTCTTCCTCGGCAGCGACGATTCGGCCGCGTTTAACGGTCATGATTTCGAAGTGACGCACGGGATGACCGTCCGTAAGGAAGACCGGTCGGTGTATCTTTCGCGCCCCACGATGCGCTCGATGGACGGCGAAGGGCTGGCCGTGCTGATCGCTGCCGGCGACGGCTGGCAGGATGCGCTGGAGATCGCGAAAATCCAGATCGCCTGCGGTGCACGCGTCCTGCTCGGCCTCACGCGGCAGGCCGATGTCGCGATTGCCCAGGCGAAGGCGCGCGCCGAAAGCATTGGCGAGCGCCTGACGATCGTGCGCTTCAACCGGACGGAGCCCGAAGCGATGGAGGCCGCGCTCGATGCCTATACGCAGGAGCATGCGGCCATCAACGGCGCCCTGTTCCTGCCAGTGCTCGGCCCGGGCGAGCTGGTCGGCGAGCTGGTCGGCGCGACCGATGAGGACGTGACAGCCTTCATGGATGTCGAGCTCGCGGGGAGCATCGCGCTCGCGCGCACCCTCAGCCGCTACTGGAAAGCCAATGACAATCTGTTGCAGGAGCCGCGTTTCCTGTTCGTGACCAACCCCAGCGACGGACAGGGCAATGTCTATGCCCAGATGCTCCGCGCGGCGACCGAACAGCTCATCCGTATCTGGCGCGACGAATCGGAAGTCGATGTCGCGCACGGGCGGCGTCGGCAGACCGAATGGGGCAATCAGATCGTCCGTTTCGGCAACACCGAAGCGGAGAATATCCGGTTCACGGCGGGGCACGCCGCGCGCATCCTGCTGAAAGAGAGCAAGATCCGCGAGGTGACGTTATACGTGCCCGCCAGCATCGGCGAAGCCACCGGCGCGCGTAAATCAATGGCCGGGTTCAGCGAGAACATCACCGGCCTGCATCTGGGCAAGGTGGCGCTGATCACCGGCGGATCGGCAGGCATCGGCGGGCAGGTCGCCCGATTGCTCGCGCTCGCCGGGGCGCGCGTCATGATGGTCGCGCGGCGCGAAGGCGAACTGGCAGTCGCGCGGGCGCGCATCGTCAGCGAACTGGAAGACATCGGCTTTGCCGGCGTCGAACGGCGGGTGCAGACGCTGGCCAATGTCGACGTCAGCGATTTCGCGTCGCTCAAGCGCGCGATCGATGCGACGCTGAACGCCTTTGGCCGCATCGATTACCTGATCAACAATGCGGGCGTCGCGGGTGCCGAAGACATGGTCGTCGATATGAGCATCGATGCGTGGAACCGCACGCTCGACGCCAATCTGGTTTCGAACTATTTTCTGATCCATCATGCCGCGCCGCTGATGAAGCGTCAGGGATCGGGCTATGTCCTAAACGTCTCATCCTATTTCGGCGGAGAGAAATATCTGGCCGTCGCCTATCCCAATCGCGGGGATTATGCGGTTTCCAAAGCCGGGCAACGTGCAATGGTCGAATCCATGGCGCGCTATCTTGGCCCCGAAATCCAGTTCAATGCCATTGCGCCGGGGCCGGTGGATGGCGACCGGCTGGCGGGAACCGGCGGAAAGCCCGGCCTGTTCGAACGCCGCGGCAGGCTCATCCTCGAAAACCGGCGGCTGAACGCCGTCCACGCCGCGACGGTGAAGGCGCTTCGCCGCGGAGTGCGCGTCGAGGCGATCCTGAAGCGGCTTGCGCGAAACGATACCGTGCGCATGTCGCACGATACGAACAATCCCCGCGAAATCAGGGAACTGGCTCTGGCGTGCGCGCGTGAAGGCGATGGCGTGTGCACATGGGATCAGTATCTGCTGACCGCACCGCTTGCCGCCGCGCTCGTTTCCCGGTTGCGGCAGGGCGGCTATTTCGTCGATGCGCCGGGCTGGAGCGATCGCCCCGATACGCCCGAAGCAAATACAAGCTGGCTGCTGCGCACGCCGCCGGACGACGTGCCGTTCCTCCCTGCCGACAGGATCGCGGCCGAAGCCGGTAAAGTCGGCAACGGGGTTCTTTCCAAACTGCACCTCGGAAAAATGCCGACCGAGGCTGATGTGGCGCAGGCGACGGTGTTCTTTCTTGCCGATCGCGCTGCGTCGGGCGAGACATTCATGCCCTCGGGCGGACTCTCGGTCGAGCGGTCGACCACCGAACGCGAGCTGTTCGGCAGCCCGAAACAGGAACGGCTCGATCAGTTGCGCGGCAAGACGGTGTGGATCATCGGCGAGCATCTCGTCGACTATATCGCGGAATCGGCGCGCGCGTTCATCGAGCAATGCCATGTCGCGCGGGTCGTGCTGATCACCCGCACCGGCGAAAGGTTCGACGCGCTTGCCGCGATGCTGGGCGACGTGCCCGCCGACACGCTCACAAGCGTCATATGCGCTAACTCTGTCGAGGCTGCGATGGACGATGCGCTGCTGCGATGGGGCCGTCCGACGACCGTTGTTTCCATGCCGTTCGAGGAACTGCCGCAAAAACTGTTCGGCCTTGACGACCCGCTCGATCCCGACGCGTTCCGCCTGCTTGTCGCCAACAACCTGACCAACCATTTCCGGGTGGCTCGCAAGGCCTCGCTTTACGACGATTGCCAGCTGGTCCTGACGTCGCCCGATGTTGCGATGGGTGACAAAAGCCCGGCGTTCGCGCTCGCCAACTTTCTCAAGACGACGCTGCACGCGTTCACGGCGACGCTGGCTGTAGAAAATGAGCGGCTGGTCCACGATGTGCCGGTCAACCAGATCAACCTCACCAGGCGGGTCCAGTCGGAGGAGCCGCGCGAGCTCGAAGAACATCTCGAAGAGGTCAGGCGGTTTGCGCGGGCGGTGCTGCTGCTCGGCGCGCCGCTGCCCGACGCGGAAGACTCGCGCTATCGCGCCCGCATCTATCGCGGCATGTCGATGACGGTCTGATGCACTACCTCCCCTTCGAAAGGCCCGTCGAGCTCCTGTCGGCAAAAGCTGCGGAGCTGCGCGCGGCGGGCAGGCCCGAAGATGAGGCGGCGATGCTCGATGAGCGCGCTGATCGACAGCTTGTCGATATCTACGCGCGCCTCCTGCCGTGGCAGCGTACGCAGGTCGCCCGGCATCCGGAGCGGCCCCATATTCCTCATTTCATTGCAGGGCTGTTCGACGATTTCATGCCGCTGGCCGGCGACCGCGCTTTTGCCGATGACCGTGCGATCGTCGGCGGCCTCGCGCGTTTTGAAGGGCGCCCGCTCGTGGTCATCGGCCACGCCAAGGGCGAAGACACGAATTCGCGTATTCGCCACAATTTCGGCATGGCGCGGCCCGAGGGCTATCGAAAAGCGATCCGCCTGATGGACATGGCCGACCGGTTCGGGCTGCCGGTGCTGACGCTCGTCGATACGCCAGGCGCGTTTCCGGGTATTGACGCCGAGGCACGCGGCCAGGCCGAGGCAATCGCGCGCAGTACCGAAAAATGCCTCTCGCTCGGCGTCCCCGTCGTTGCAGTCATCGTCGGCGAGGGCGGGTCGGGCGGGGCGGTCGCGCTTGCGGCAGCAAACCGGGTTCTGATGCTGGAAAATGCGATCTACTCGGTCATCTCCCCTGAAGGATGCGCCTCGATCCTGTGGCGCGGGGCAGACCGGGCCGCCGATGCTGCCGAAGCAATGCGGCTGACCGCGGCGGAACTGATGCGGCTCAAGGTCATCCACAGGATCGTCTATGAACCAAAAGGCGGTGCCCATCGCGATCACGCCGGTGCGATCAAGCGCCTTTCGCTCGCCTTGCAGACCGAACTTGCCAAACTCACGGCCCTCGCCCCCGAAGTGCTGCGGTCCGAACGGCGCAATTTCTTCATGCGACAGGGCAGTTTCTGACCATGCCGTGCCGCCCGCCGTTACGGCATCGGGCAGGACGATATGGCGGAGAGGCAGGGATTCGAACCCTGGGTACCCTCGCGGGCACGCCGCATTTCGAGTGCGGTGCATTCGACCACTCTGCCACCTCTCCGTAAAGGGACGGCGACCTGCGGGCCGCCAGCTTGTCGAGTGCGAGCCGATAGCGGCGCACTGATCGTTTGCCAAGGCTCTGCCGTATCGGGGCCGCTGCGCTTGTCATCTGCGTACGAGACCCTAGATTATGCTGATGGATATCCATTCGCCATCAGCCGACAAAATCCCGCTTCCCGCTGTTGCCCATGCCCGGTTCGATATTGGCGACATCGTCCGGCACCGGCACTTTGAGTTTCGTGGCGTCATCTTCGATGTCGATCCCGTCTTTGCGAACAGTGAGGATTGGTACGCCTCGATTCCCGAAGCCATCCGGCCGGCAAGGGACCAGCCATTTTATCACTTGCTGGCCGAAAACTCGGAGGGCGCTTATGTCGCCTATGTCAGCCAGCAGAATCTGATGGTCGACGATAGCGAAGAGCCGGTAGATCATCCGGCGATCGCCGGACTGTTCGATGATTTTGAGGGCACGCGTTATCGGCTGAAGCCAGCCCGGCGGCATTAAGCCCACATTGAGGCCGGGCCGTTCCGGATCGCTTCAGACCTTTTTAGCGTTGGGAGCGCCGAGCATGCCCGCCGCTTTCAGCGAGCTTTCGATTTCCTGATCCTCGAGCATGCGCCAGCCCCCGGCACCGAGCCGTTCCATCGGCCGGAAACGTACCTTATATTCCATGCGCTTCGAGCCCGCGACCCAATAGCCCATGTAGAGGTATTTGAGCCCGGCGTTCGCCGTCCGCTCGATATGATCGAGGATGATGAAAGTGCCGAGACCGGGCCGTTCGCCCGGGCCGCTTTCGAAAAAGCTGTAGATCATCGACACGCCGTCGGACTGACGGTCCGCGATACAGGCACCGACAAGACGACCGGGACGGCCATTGGCCGACGGTTCGCGATATTCCACGATATGACTGTCTACAGGGGAATGCTCGACCATGTCGGCATAATCGACATCGTCCATTCCGTTCATGCCCCCCATCGGGTGGCGCGCGTCGAGATAGCGGGTCATCAGGTCATATTGTTCGGCGGTCGACCATGGCCGACACAGGGATATTTCGAGATCGCGGTTACGGTTCATCAGGCGGCGCTGCGAGGCATTGGGCTCGAACTGGGCGACGACGACGCGCACCGAAACACAGGCGCTGCATTCGCGGCACGACGGCCGATAGGCCACGCCCTGCGAGCGGCGGAAACCGATCTGGCTCAAGGCGTCGTTCAGCGCTTCAGCGTCAGGTCCATCAAGCTCGGTAAAGACTTTGCGTTCGGTGCGGCCGGGCAGATAGGGGCACGGCGACGGAGCCGTCACGAAAAAGCGGGGAAAATGGAAAGGAGCGCTCACCTCAGCGCCTATGCCGCCCGCAGGTGCGGATGAAAAGTCGGTTTACCATCAATTGCCCCCTCGCCGACCTTTTCTAGGCGAGTTCGACCGGGGTCACTTCATAACCACCCGCCTCAAGCGCCGCAATGAGCCGGTCGAGATGGTCGCGATCGCGCGTTTCGCATTCGATATCGGTGATCAGCCCCTTGGCCGGCAACGTGGTGAAAACGCGCTGGTGGTAGATCTCGATGATGTTGACCGATTGCGCGTCAAACACACGCATCACGTTATAAAGCGCGCCTGGTCGATCCTGCAGCCGGATGCGTAACCGCGCCAGCCGCCCCGATCGCGCGAGATCGCGCAGCAGCACATTGGCAAGAAGCCGCGTATCGATATTGCCGCCGCACAATACGATGCCAACCGACCTCCCCGCGAATTTTTCCGGGTGCGCGAGGAGCGCCGCAAGCCCCGCCGCCCCTGCCCCCTCGACGACGGTCTTCTCGATCTCGAGCAGCATCGCCACTGCCTTTTCGAGGTGCCGTTCGCCAACGAGCACGATGTCGTCGGCAAGCCCGGCGACAAACTCGCGCGTGAGCAACCCCGGCTGCTTGACCGCAATTCCTTCCGCAAGGGTATCGCCCTCGCTTGGCAGGTCGTGCTTGCCGAGCAGCGCGAACATCGAGGGATAGAGCTCTGCCTGAACGCCGATGAGGCCGATTCCGGGTTTCAGCGCGCGCGCCGCCGTGCCGACACCCGAAAACAGCCCGCCCCCGCCGATGGGAATGGCGAGCATGTCGATCGCGGGTTCATCGGCGAGCATTTCAAGCGCGATCGTTCCCTGCCCCGCGATGATATCGGCATCGTCGAACGGGTGAACGAACGTGAGGCCGCGCTCACCTTCCAGATGGCAGGCATGGGCGTAGGCCGCGTCGAACGTTTCCCCGTGAAGCACCACCGTCGCGCCATGGCTTTCGGTCTGGACGACTTTCACCGTCGGCGTGGTGCGTGGCATCACGATCGTGACCGGCACGCCGAGCCGCGCGCCATGATAGGCAAGCGCCTGGGCATGGTTGCCCGCCGACGCCGCGATCACGCCATTCTGCAGCGCATTGTCGCCCAGAATCAGCAGTTTGTTAAGCGCACCGCGTTCCTTGTAGGCGGCGGTGAACTGAAGATTTTCGAACTTCAGGAAAACCTCTGCCCCGCACAGCTTCGACAGAGTCCGGGAATGCAGCGTCGGGGTGCGGATGACATTGCCCGCGATCCGGGAGGCGGCGGCGCGGATATCATCGAGTGTGACTACGGACGTCGGGATTTTTGTTGCACTGGCCATTTCGGTGACGGCTCCTAAACGATATGACGCGGGACTCAAACCGTCGCAGGCACAAAAGGCATTCCATGGCAAAGCTCGGATTCATCGGCCTCGGCGTCATGGGTGGGCAGATGGCGAAGCACCTCGCGGCCGCCGGGCACGACATGGCCGTCTATAACCGGACGCGTGCGAAGGCGGATCGATGGGTGGCAGAGCATGGTCGCGCCGGGCAGGCCCATGCCGTCGACAGCCCGGCAGAAGCTGCGCAGGGGGCCGCCGCCGTCATCACCTGTGTAGGCAATGATGACGATCTGGCGAGCGTTACGCTGGGCCGCGACGGTGCGTATAAATCGCTGGCGAGGGGTGCGGTCTTCATCGACCATACGACTGTTTCGGCAAAGATCGCGCGTCAGCTCGCGGTTGAGGCAAAGGCGATGGGCATCATGAGCGTGGATGCGCCGGTGACCGGGGGGCAGGTCGGCGCGCAGAACGGAACGCTGACGCTGATGTGCGGCGGAACCGGTGCGGCGATCACCGCCGCGACTCCGATCATGCAGGCCTATTCGCACCGGATCGTCCATGTCGGGGCAGCAGGCGCTGGCCAAACGACGAAGATGTGCAACCAGATCGCCTTTGCCGGCACGATCCAGTCGCTTTCCGAAAGCCTGCGCTTTGCGCAAGCCGCGGGCCTTGATCTCGATCGGGTATTCGAATCGATATCGGGCGGTGCCGCCGGGAGCTGGCAGATGAGCAACCGCTGGGCGACGATGGTGAAAGACGAGTTTGACTTCGGCTTTGCAGTCGACTGGATGCGCAAGGATCTGGGGCTGGCGTTCGAGGAAGCCCGTGCCAACGGCGCGACGCTTCCCGTGGCGGCGCTTGTCGATCAATTCTATGCCGAGGTTCAGGCGATGGGCGGAGGTCGTCAGGATACAAGTGCCATTGTGAGACGGTTGAAGACCTAGAGCCCATGATATGCGGGGGCGGAACAATCGGAACCGGCCCGGCGTTTAATCGTCATAGCATCGTTATGTTGGAAAAAATGACCTCGACCTGTCCCGCGCGCATCATGATCGTGGAAGACGAGATGCTCGTAGCCCTCGAGCTCGAGGCCATTCTTGAAGACCTTGGCCATGCGCCAGTCGGTATCGCGCCGGATATGCCGATGGCGCTCGATCTCGCGGCGGCGCGACCGGACCTCGCTCTTGTCGACCTAAACCTGCGTGACGGTTTGACTGGCCCGCAGATCGGCGAAGCGCTGAGCCGAGAGCATAAGTGTGCAGTCCTGTTCATCACGGCTAACCCGCGCATTCTGGGGGACGGGATCACGGGAACGATCGGCGTTCTGACAAAACCAACCGATCCTGAAGCCGTTGCATTGGCGATCGATTATGCGCTGCGCGTCTGGCGCGGCGAGCGGGACGTGGTGCCCCCTGCGATGCTGAGGACGTTTGCGCGCGGCTGATCAGGTGCGCGTGAGCCGATCCTTCGGAACGATGATCACGACTTCGAGCCCTTCGCGGTGCCAATGACGCTCGATACTTCCGCCCAGTTGTTGTGCGATGCTCAGTTCGGCAAGTTTCGTCCCGAAACCCTGCCGTTCCGGCGGGCCGACAACGACAGGGCCACCGCGTTCGCGCCAGTTGATGCGGAGCTGGCCATCCTCCCAGCATGATATAATATCCACCTCGCCACTTTCGACCGACAGTGCTCCATATTTCGAGGCGTTGGTGGCCATTTCATGAAACAGGAGCGCGATCGGCGTGGCACCGCGATCGTCGATCGCGACATCAGCACCCGCGATCCGCAGCCGGCCATCGCCAAGCGCCGGATAGGCCGCAAAAAGATCGCGGAGCATCGTGTGGAGCGTCGAGGCACCGATAAGCTGTGCCGATTCGTCACTGTGTGGCCGAACGAATTCATGTGCCTTGCCCAACGCGACGATCCGCGCCTGAAGCTCGCGCGCAAATTCGCGCGCCTCCGGATACTGGCGCGCGGAAAGCCCGATCAGCCCGCCGATGACGGCGAAGATGTTCTTGATCCGGTGTGAAAGCTCGCGGCTCAGAATCTCGTTCTGCTCGGCCGCGCGCCTCGCGTCGTCGATATCGGTGCATGTCCCCACCCAGCGCAGGATCTGCCCCTGCCCGTCATAGATCGGCAACGCCCGCCCCAGCGTCCAGCGATAGTCCCCATTCCGATCCCGCAGGCGATATTCGATTTCATAGGGTTCGCCGGTTTCGAGACTGTGCCGCCAGCGCGCCCACGCCCTTTCCTGATCGTCGGGATGGAACAATGCGTTCCACTCCATACCATCGGTCGATCCCTCGGCCATGCCGGTGAATTCATACCATCGGGCATTGTAATAATCGTGAAAACCATCGGGCAAAGTCGACCAGACCATCTGCGGCATTGCATCGGCGAGAATGCGAAACTGGCTGTCGGCTTCACTGAGCGGATCACGAAAGCAGACGGGGTCGGCAGCTCTCAAAGGGGCGGGTATCGTCAATGTGACTCTTTCGCGCTCAGTGCGTTATCGCAACGATCGGAACAATGAAACGCGGCTTGCACGTGATGGTTGCCCGCGCCTAACTGGCTTGCCGTCGGGAAAAAGGGCGTTGCCGTCAATGATCAGGAAAATACTTGCCGCCACGCTGCTCAGCGCCGCGACACCCGCACTTGCCGACGGATGGATTGCCAATGTGCGCGGCATTTCTCTCGACGGCACGGGGGGGCTGATGGAATTCACGGGGTTGACCGTCACTGCAGAGGGCAAAGTCGGACGCATCCTGCAGCGCGGCGACAAGGTGGAGCGGCCCGACTGGAAGATCGATGGCAAAGGGCAGGTCCTGCTGCCGGGCATGATCGACGGACACGGCCATGTCATGAGCCTCGGATTTTCCGCCCTGACGCTCGATCTGTCCGACACGAACTCGCTTGCCGAGGCCGCAGTGAAGATCGCTGATTATGCCCGGCGTTTTCCCGATCGCAAATGGATCGTCGGGCGCGGCTGGAATCAGGAACGCTGGAAACTCGGTCGTTTTCCGACCGCTAGGGAGCTTGACGGCATTGTTGCCGACCGCCCGGTCTGGCTCGAACGCGCTGATGGGCATGCGGGATGGGCCAACACCGCGGCCATGCGAGCCGCTGGCGTGACGGCTGCGACGAAAGCGCCTGCCGGCGGATTGATCGAGGATGGGGTGTTCGTCGACGCGGCATCGGCGTTGATCGAAAAGGCCGTTCCCGCGCCGCTTTCCAAAGACCGGGATCTGGCTTTTCTCAAGGCACAGGCGACGCTGGTCGCGCTGGGCATCACGGCAATCGCCGATATGGGCACCAGCGCCGAAGACTGGAACGCTTTTCGCCGAGCGGGCGACGCGGGGCGATTGCAGATTCGCATCTTCAGCTATTCGGCAGGGATCGCGCCGATGCTGGCGATCGCGGGCGGCGAGCCGACGCCGTGGCTTTATCGGGACCGGCTGCGGATGGGCGGCGTCAAGCTATATGCCGATGGCGCGCTCGGATCACGGGGAGCCTGCCTCAAACAGCCCTATGCTGACAAGCCGGATGAAAGCGGTCTGTGCTTCCTTGACGATGCCAAGCTGCGCAACCTGATGAGCCGTGCGGCGCTCGATCATTTCCAGCTTGCCGTTCACGCCATCGGAGACCGGGCGAATACCCAGGTGCTCGACGCGATCGACGATCTTGCGCCAACCTATACGGGCGACCGGCGCTGGCGGATCGAACATGCCCAGATCGTCGATCCAGTGGATCTGCCGCGGTTCGGGCGCAATGGCATCATCGCCTCCATGCAGCCGGTCCACCAGACGAGTGACCGGCCGATGGCCGAGGTGCGTTTGGGCCCGGCAAGGCTGGCGGGTGCCTACGCATGGCAATCGATGCTCAAGGCTGGGAGCCGCCTTGCGTTCGGATCCGACGTCCCGGTGGAAAGCGCAAACCCCTTCCCGGGTCTTGCCGCGGCGATCAGCCGTGAGGATGAAAACGGTCAGCCGCCGGGCGGATGGCAGCCACAGGAACGCATATCGCGCATCGCGGCATTTGCAGCGTTCACGACCGGAGCGGCCTATGCCGCTTTTGCCGAAACGAAAGTCGGGCGGCTCGCACCGGGTTTTCGCGCCGACTTCATACTTGTCGATCGCGATCCATTCGAAGCCACGCCAGCGCAGGTCCGCGACACCAAAGTGCTCGAGACGTGGATAGGCGGGCTGCGGGTGTTCAAGGCAAAATGAGTCGGGATCGGCGCCTGGCCGCTGACCTCAGCCTGATTTCGCCTGTTTCGCGAGTACGGTCAGCATCGTCGGCGTGAGGATTTGCGGCAGCACCTGTGGTTCGGCCGAACCGGGCGCGTAGTAAAGGTAGAGCGGAACGCCGAGCCGCGACTGACTTTCGAGGAAGCGCGTTATTACGGGATCGTTCTTCGTCCAGTCACCGACGAGAGTGCTGACGCCCTGCTGTCTGAACGCGGCCTGCACCGACGGTCGGGAAATCGCGATACGCTCATTGACCTTGCAGGTCAGGCACCAGTCGGCGGTGAAATAGACGAAGACGGGTGTTCGGGCTGCGCGCAGCGCGGCGAGGCGGGCTTCGCTGAACGGCTCGCCATCGCCGTTCACAGTGGCACCCGCTTCGCTCCCGACGGGAAGGATCAGGATCGATCCGGCCGTCAGACCCAAAGTGGCGATCACAGCCAGCGCAAGGCCGCCTTTTCCCTTCGCCTGTCGCAGGCCCGTCCACCAGAGCGCGAGAGCCGAAAGAAGCGCCACGCCGAGCCCCAGCGCGAGCGCATCGCTGCCCGCCTGCCTGCCGAGCAGCCAGGCAAGGCCAAGCGCGGTCAGGAACATGGGGATACTGAGAACGTGCCGGAACGTCGCCATCCATGCGCCCGGTCTCGGGAGACGTCGCCGCAGCGCCGGAACGAAGCCGAGCACCAGAAATGGCAGCGAAAGGCCGAGCCCCAATCCTCCAAAGACCATGACCGCGGCAGCCGTCGGCAGGACAAGCGCCGCCCCCAGTGCCGCACCCATGAATGGCCCGGAACATGGCGTCGCGACGAAGGCGGCAAGCGCACCGGTCATCACGCTGTTGCCCGACGCCAGATTGCCGCCGATCGTCGGCAGTTCGAACAGGCCGGCAAGGTTGAGCGCGGTGGCCGTCACGAGCACGAGCAGCGCCACGATGACCGCCGGATTCTGAAGCTGGAAAGCCCAGCCGAGACTGGTGCCGCCCGCGCGCAGGGCGAGGATGGCGGCACCGAGCCCCAGGCAGACGGCAATCGCGCCAAACGCATAGCCGAGCGCATCGCGCCGGGCCGCGCGCTCATCGCCCCCGGCTTTGCTGAGGCTCAGCGCCTTCAGGCTCACAATGGGAAACACGCACGGCATGACGTTCAGGATCAGCCCGCCGAGAATTGCGCCACCGAGCGCGAAAAGGATCATCGTCCAGTCCGGCGCATTGGCATCGCCGCCGAGCGCGCGTCCATCCGCCGGAACGGGACCCGCGATCGCCATAAACGCTACGCCGCGTCCGTCCCCCAGCGACAGCAGGCCGCTGACTGGTTTCGCGCCCTTGATCGCCGAAAACGCGCCGATCAGAAGGTCGCCGCTTCGCGAAAATCGCTGCGGTGCCGCATCGGCAATCAGGCCACTATCGGCGGGAAAGAAATGCGGGCTGATGACGGGCGATCCCGCAGGCCAGGGAATGGCGAGGCGCAGTTCCTTTCCGGCACGCGCGAACACCGCCTGCCCGCCGAGCAGCATGGGGAGCATCCGCCGCCAGTCGTCGAAGCGCGCGCGCTGATCCCGCGCCCCGTCGCCGACCGTCAGATCGAGCGCGAAATGGCCTGTCTCGGGAACGCAGACCTCATCGGTGCAGGCAAGCCAGTTCGCGTTGAGCGCAACCGGCAGTTTTGCGCCCCGGGAAACATCTGCAGGAATCGTCAGCGGCAGGATCAGCGCATGATCGCTTTCGAAAACATAATTGGCGAGGCCCGCCACCGTCAGGAGCGTCGGCACCGGGAAACGCGCGGTGCCGATGGTTACCCCTTTCGGCAGGGTCCATTTCAGGATCGGGGCCACCCCCGCTTCGCCAGGGTTTTTCCAGTAACCGTGCCAGCCCTTTTCAGTACGCATCTCGATTGCGATGGCGACCGTCGTTCCTGGGGCCGGATTGGCGCTTTCGGCAATCAGGCGCGGCCTGATGTGCGTCGCCTGCGCGCCCGACGGATCTGAATGGAACGCTCCAATCAGCGTCATCACGGCGAAACACATGGCCTTCATGCGGGCTAGCTCGATCATCATGTTCCTCTTACGGTCACAGGACGCCTTTGGATACGGAGACCCGCATGTTCCGCCATCTTGGTGCCGCCGCACTTGCGCTGGTTGCCACCGCCGCTGCCGCCGCGCCATCTGCGCCGCCCAGGCTGCTGGTCGTCATTTCGGTCGATCAGTTTTCCGCCGATCTCTTTGCCGAATATCGCGCGCACTGGACAGGCGGCATGAAGCGGCTGTCGCAGGGTGTCGTGTTTCCATCGGCCTATCAGAGCCACGCGGCAACCGAGACCTGCCCGGGGCATTCGACGATACTGACGGGTGATCGCCCCGCACGCACGGGCATCGTCGCGAACAGCTGGATCGATCAGTCGATCACGTCCCGGGCGGATACCGGCGTTTACTGCGCAGAGGACGAGGCACGCGGCGCATCGAGCCGCGCGCGCGACTATATTCCCTCCTCCGTCCATTTGCTCGTCCCCACGCTGGGCGACCGGATGAAGGCTGCCAATTCCGCGACGCGCATCGTCGCGGTTGCCGGAAAGGATCGCGCCGCCATCATGATGGGCGGGCATCGCCCCGACCAGATCTGGTTCCTGCGGCCGACCGACTATGCGCGGTTCGAAACGCTCGACGATCACAAGGGCATGATTCCGGCGGCAGTGACGCGCGCGAATTCTGCGATCGACGCGGCGCTGGCACGGCCCATGCCCGGAATGCCGCTTTCGCCCCTTTGCCAGACGCGCAGCCGCGCCGTTGCCATCGGCGCGGGCAAGACCGTGGGAGACGGCCGGTTCGCCCGCCCCGCGCGGCCCGACAAGAATGCCGAGCGCCTGTTTCGTGCCTCGCCCGAATCGGACGCTGCGACCGTGGCGCTCGCAGGCGATCTGGCGACCGAAATGAACCTGGGTAAAGGGCCCGCAACGGACATGCTCATCATCGGCGCATCGGCGACCGACGTCATCGGCCACAGCTATGGCACCGAGGGGAGCGAGATGTGCCTCCAGCTGATGGCACTCGACGCGCAGCTCGGCCTGTTGTTTGCGTGGCTCGATCGCGCGAATATCGATTATGCCGTCGTGCTGACCGCCGATCATGGCGGACATGACGCCGTTGATCGCAACACCCAAGATGCCCTGCCGGGTGCGCAGCGGATCGATCCCGCCCTGTCCGCCAGTGCCGTGGGGATGACGATTGCCAACGAACTGGGCCTCCCGAAATCAGCGCTCGTCGGAGCAGAACCGGCAGGTGATATCTGGCTCGACGCGACAATGCCCGCCGACAGGAAACCACAGGCCATGGCACGCGCGCGCGCGCTCTTCATGGCCAGTCCACAGGTCGAAGCCGTATTTACCGCCGCGGAAATCGAGGCTTCCCCGACGCCCCGTGGCCCGCCCGAGACGTGGAGCCTTATCGGACGGATCAAATCATCTTTCCATCGCGGGCGATCGGGCGATCTTTATGTCGCACTCAAGCCCCGCGTAACGCCGATTTCGCTGGCGACCGCACAAGCCACTTACGTCGCAACGCATGGCAGCCCGTGGGATTATGACCGCCGGGTGCCCATCATGTTCTGGCGCAGGGGACTGGCGGGCTTTGAGCAGCCGAACAGCATCGAAACGGTCGATATCGCACCGACGCTCGCCGCGATGATCGGGCTCCCGGTTCCCGCCAGCGAAATGGACGGTCGCTGCCTCGATCTGATCGCAGGGGCGGCGGACATGTGCCGCTGATCGTCAGCGGGTCTCGAACGGCGTGATACCCGCGCCCAGCCGGTTGGGCCCGATCTTCAGCGGCTCATGGCTCCAGTCGGCGACGAGCACGGTCGACCAGCCGACACCAGGTGCCAGCGACGCATCGTTGTTCATCACGACCAGCCCCGCCGAAGGATTGTCACGCGCCTCCGCCGCTATGGCGATCAGCGCCGAATGGTTGTCCTTGTTCTTCCCCTGTACGAAGACATTGCCCCTGATCATCCCCTGCGCCCCGGCCGACAGATCGATCATGTAATTGGTCTCGTTGCCGCCGGTATCGTCGAAGCTCGAATTGGTGACCTCCACCTGCGCCGCCCGTGCCTTTACATAATGCCCGCCGGTGCCTCGCTCGAAGCGCACCCGGTCCACCTTCAGCAGACCATAATTACCGACGTAGATCGAGTGCGAACAATCGTCATCGGGGCAACCGCCCAGTCCCGAAAAGGTCGAACGTTCGACGACGATGCGGCCCGACGGACCATCGGCCGTGAGGATGCCCTGTTCCGAGTTCCGGAATGTCGTGCGCGTGACATGCAGGTCGCCCTTTTCGAGGCGGATACCCGCGCCGTTTCGATCGGGCACGCGGACGTTCTGGAAGACAAGCCCGTCGATGTCGGCGGACGTGCCGCGCAGCACGAAGGTCGCCTTGCCTTCGCACACGCCCCCGTCGAAGATCGCCGCGCCGGGGACCGTCGCACGAATGGCGATCGGCCCGCCTTCAAAGCTTATGCAATCCCTGTACAGGCCCGGCGCGACAGTGATCGTGCCGCCGTCCGGCCCCAGGGCGCGCACCGCATCGTCGATCCGGCCGAAAGCGCGGCCCGATCCTTCGATCGTGAACGGCTGCGCACCTTCCTGCGCAATGGCGGGCGTGGCGGACAGCAGGGCTGCGAGAATCAATGGCGCTGGTTTCATTCCGGCAGGCCTATCAGCCGCAGCTCTGTCAATCCAGATTGGGTCGCAGCCAGCGCCGTGCCGTATCGGGATCGACGCCGCGGCGGACGGCATAATCCTGCAACTGCTCCTCCCCCACGCGCGCGACGCCGAAATATTCGGCCTGGGGATGGCCGAAGTAGAAGCCCGAGACGGCCGCCGTCGGCCACATCGCGAAACTTTCGGTCAGGGTCAGCCCGGCATTGGCGGGTGCATCGAGAAGATCGAAGAGAATCGGCTTCAGGCTGTGATCGGGGCAGGCCGGATAGCCGGGCGCGGGCCGAATCCCGCGATACTGTTCCCTGATGAGCGCTTCGCTCGTCAGCTGCTCACCGGGCGCATAGCCCCAAAGGTCCGAGCGGACATGCTGGTGGAGACGTTCGGCGAACGCCTCGGCGAAACGGTCGGCGAGTGCCTTCAGAAGAATATCCGAGTAATCGTCGTGATTGGCGCGAAAGGCCGTCAGGTGCGGCTCGATCCCGTGAATGCCGACGGCAAAACCGCCGATCCAGTCGCCTGCATCGTCGACGAAATCGGCGAGGCACATATTGGCGCGGCCCCCTTCCGATCTCGGGCGCTTGGCGATCTGCTGGCGCAGGAAGGGCAGGCGGATATGCGTCTCGGGAGCCTGGTGCAGGATGACGTCATCGCCCTCGCGCGCGCACGGCCATAATCCCGCGACGCCGCGCGCCGTCAGCCAGTTTTCGTCAACGATGCGCCCGAGCATCGCTTGCGCATCGACCCACAGGGCGCGCGCGCTTTCACCAACCACATCGTCATCGAGGATTGCGGGATAATTGCCGTGCAGTTCCCATGCGCGGAAAAACGGCGTCCAGTCGATCACATCGGCGAGGTCGCGCAGGTTCCAGTCATCGAATACATGCAGCCCCGGATGCTCGGGCGGCGGCGGCTTGATGTGCATATCCGCCATGAAGGCATTGGCGCGCGCGTCGGCGAGTGAAAGCAGCACCGACTGCCCTTTGCCTTCGCGGACGTCGCGGACATGCTGATAATCGTTTGCGATGCCTACCACATAGGCATCGCGCCCGGTATCGCTGACAAGCGCGGTCGCCACGCCGACAGCGCGACTCGCGTCGAGCACGTGGATGACAGGTCCGTCATAGGCATTGTCGATGCGCAGCGCGGTGTGAACCTTCGATGTCGTCGCGCCACCGATCAGCAGCGGCATTGACATGCCCTCGCGCTGCATTTCCTCCGCAACCGTCACCATTTCGTCGAGACTGGGCGTGATGAGGCCGGAGAGCCCGATCATGTCGGCATCATTCTCGTTCGCCGCCGCGAGGATCTTCGTCCACGGCACCATCACGCCAAGGTCGATGACCTCATAACCGTTGCACTGGAGCACCACGCCGACGATGTTCTTGCCGATATCGTGCACATCGCCCTTGACTGTGGCGAGGACGATCCGGCCCTTCGCGCGCGCGCCCGGTTCCTTCGCCGCCTCGATGAAGGGAATGAGGTGCGCAACCGCCTTTTTCATCACGCGCGCCGATTTGACGACCTGGGGGAGGAACATCTTGCCCGATCCGAACAGATCGCCAACGACGTTCATGCCATCCATCAACGGCCCTTCGATCACCTCGATCGGCCGCGCATAGTGCTGGCGCGCCAGTTCGGTATCGTCGACGACGTACATGTCGATGCCCTTGACGAGCGCGTGCTCCAGCCTTTTCGCGACCGGCCAGCCGCGCCATTCCTCGGCTGCCTTTTCCTGTTCGGCGCTGGTGCCCCTGTAGCTTTCGGCAAGCGCGATAAGCCGCTCGGTCGCGCCCCCGTCACGGTTGAGGATAACGTCTTCGCACGCATCGCGCAGCTTTCGATCGATCGTGTCATAAACGTCGAGCTGGCCCGCGTTGACGATCGCCATGTCGAGCCCGGCAGGGATGGCGTGAAACAGGAAGATGCTGTGCATCGCCCGCCGCACCGTCTCATTGCCGCGGAAGCTGAAACTGAGGTTTGAGAGCCCGCCGGAGAAATGGACATGCGGGCAGCGGTCCCGGATTTCGCTGACAGCCTCGATGAAATCGACCGCGTAATTATTATGCTCCTCGATCCCCGTCGCGACCGCGAACACATTGGGATCGAAAATAATGTCCTCGGGCGGAAAGCCTATGCCGGTCAGGAGATCATAGGCGCGTGCGCAGATGTCGATCTTGCGCTGCTTCGTGTCCGCCTGCCCCGCCTCGTCGAAAGCCATGACGACGACGGCGGCGCCATAGGCCATGCACTTGCGCGCCTGTTCGAGGAAAGGCGCCTCGCCCTCCTTCATGCTGATCGAATTGACGATCGGCTTGCCTGAAACGCATTTCAGCCCCGCTTCGATCACCGACCATTTCGAACTGTCGATCATGAACGGGACGCGTGCGATATCGGGCTCTGCGGCGATCAGCTTGAGGAACGTCGTCATGGCGAATTCGGCGTCGAGCAGCCCCTCGTCCATGTTGATGTCAATGATCTGCGCCCCGTTTTCGACCTGCTGGCGCGCGACCTCCACGGCGGCGGCATAGTTCCCCGCCATGATGAGCTTCTTGAACGCCGCAGAGCCTGTGACGTTGCTCCGTTCGCCGATGTTGACGAAATTGCGCGCAGCCGATGTCATTAGCAGGTCCGTTCAGGCGGCAAGCGTCATGGGCTCGAGACCCGCGAGCCGGGTCATCACCGGCGGCGGAGACACCGTGCGCGCGGGCAGGCCGTCTATGGCACGGGCCATTGCGGCGATGTGCGCGGGCGTCGATCCGCAGCAACCGCCAAGAATGTTGACCTGCCCCGCCGCTGCCCATTCGTGCACGAGAGCGGCGGTCTGCGCAGGCAGCTCGTCATAGGCGCCGAGATCGTTGGGCAGACCGGCATTCGGGTAAACCATGATGAGCGTATCGGCGATCGCGCTCAGCACTTTCACATGCGGCCGGAGCTGCGACGCGCCAAAGCTGCAGTTGAGGCCGATCGTCACGGGCTTTGCATGACGCACCGCATGCCAGAAAGCCTCGACCGTATGGCCCGAGAGATTGCGGCCGGACAGATCGGTCAGCGTCATCGAAACCATGATCGGAATGTCGCGCCCTGTTGCGGCTTCGGCGTCGTTCACGGCCATGATCCCGGCTTTGGCGTTGAGCGTATCGAACACCGTTTCGATCAGGATGAAATCGACGCCGCCTTCCACCAGCGCATCGACCTGTTCGCGGTAAACCGCCTTCAATCCGTCAAAGTCGATTTCGCGATAGCCCGGATCGTTGACGTCGGGGCTCAACGACAGCGTCTTGTTCGTCGGGCCCACGGCACCGGCCACGAAGCGGGGACGGCCATCGCGCGCCGCATAGTCGTCAGCGGCAGTCCGCGCGATCCGCGCCGAGGCGATATTGATCTCGCGCACAAGATGTTCGGCGGCATAATCGGCCTGGCTGATCCTGTTCGCGCTGAACGTGTTGGTCGAGACGATATCGGATCCCGCATCGAGATAGGCGCGGGTGATCGCGTCCGGCACGGCGGGCTTCGTAAGTGCAAGGATATCATTGTTGCCCTTGGCATCCTTTTGCAGCGCGAGATCGCCCATGTAATCGGCTTCGGAAAGGCGGTAGTTCTGGATCTCCGTCCCGAACGCCCCATCGGTCAGCAGGATACGTTCGCACGCTGCAGCGAGAAGATCGTCGCGCCGGCTCATGCCGCCTTCTCCAGAGCTGCGGTTCCGGGGCGGACGCCCAGAAGATGGCAGATCGCAAAGCTCAATTCCGCGCGATTGAGCGTGTAGAAGTGGAAATGGCGGACGCCGCCCGCATAAAGGCGTCGGCACAGCTCGGCCGCCACGGTCGCGGCGACAAGCTGGCGCGCCTGCGGGTAATCGTCGAGTCCTTCGAAAAGACGCGCCATCCATGGCGGCACGGACGTGCCCGTCATCGCGCACATCCGGCTGATCGCGGAAAAATTCGTTACCGGCATGATGCCCGGAACGATTTCCGCATCGATGCCGCGCGCCGCGCAGACGTCGCGGAAACGGAAGAAAGTTTCCGGCTCGAAGAAAAACTGGGTGATGGCGCGCGTTGCCCCCGCGTCGAGCTTGCGGCGCAGATGATCGACGTCAGCCTCGGCACACACCGCCTGGGGGTGGGTTTCAGGATAGGCGCTCACCGATATTTCGAAAGGGTGGCGGCGGCGCAGGCCCTCCACGAGTTCGGCCGCCCCGGCATAGCCGCCCGGATGGGGCTGATAGTCCCTTCCCGCTTCGGGTGGATCGCCACGCAGCGCGACGATATGGCGCACGCCCGACGCCCAATATTGATCGGCGATGTCATCGATTTCCCCGCGCGTGGCATCGACGCAGGTCAGATGCGCAGCGGCGGGAATAGCGGTCTCGCGCACGATCCGGGCAACGGTGCTGTGCGTGCGCTGGCGCGTCGATCCGCCCGCGCCATAGGTGACCGAGACGAAACGCGGCGCAAGCGGACCAAGCATCTCAATCGAAGACCAAAGCGTCGCTTCCATCGCATCGGATTTGGGAGGGAAAAACTCAAAGCTGATCTCGGCATCCCCGGCGACATCGGCAAAGAGCGGCGCGGCGAGTGCGCGGCGCGCTTCCTCGAGCTGGGGGATGGTCAGACTCATGCCGCGAGCGCCATGCCGGGTGCGGGCCTTACGCCGAGCCACAGCTTGACGGTCAGTTCGCCGCCTTTCAGCGTATCTGTTCGGGCAAGATCGAGCCGCTGGGCGGCAAACCAGCCGGCGATCTGCGTGTCAGAAAACCCAAGCCGTGCATGAGCGTCGCGATCGCGCAGCTCTTCGCGATCATGGCTTGCAAAATCCACCACGAGCAGCCGCCCGCCGGGGGCCAGCAGCCGCGCAGCCTCGGCAACCGCAACGTCCGGTGCTGCCAGATAATGCAGCACCTGATGGACGATCACTGTATCGACGCTCGCATCGTCGAGCGGAAGTGCTGCGACATCGCCCTGCCGAAGCTCGACATTCCGATAACCGTCGAGCTTGGCGCGCGCAAGGCGGAGCATTTCCGGGCTGCGATCCATGCCGATCGCATGACGCGCCAGCGGCGCAAACAGTTCGAGCATGCGCCCGGTGCCCGTCCCGAGATCGACGAGCCGCCCGATATCGGGCCCGAGCATGTCGCGCATCGCCACTTCGACAGCCGTTTCGGCGACATGGAGCGAACGGATCGCGTCCCAATGGCCTGCATGCGCCGCGAAATAGGCAGCCGCGGCGCTCGCCCGGTCGGCACGAACCGCCGCCAGCTTCGCGGCATCGGCAGCGCGCCATTCACCATGACCGTCTTCGAGATCGAGCAGCGCGAAAACGGGATCAGACAGTGCGGGCGGTGCCGCGGTGAGAAAGATCCAGCTTCCCTCGCGTCGCCGGACGGCGAGACCCGAATCGCACAGGATACGGACATGGCGCGAGACGCGCGGCTGGCTCTGCCCGAGCACCTGTGCAAGTTCGCCGACCGACAATTCCATGGCGCGCAACAGTGCAACGATCCGGAGCCGCGTTGGATCGGCCAGCGCGCGGAAAAGAATGAGGGCATCAAACACCGAGCGACATATAAAGATGTCTTTATATGCGGTCAATGGCCGCGCGGAATGCGTGTGTCTTGTCATCGCGGACTTGAGCGCTTAATTTTCGAATTTCTCGCCCCCCGCAGGGCATCCGGCAATGATAAGGATCGTGAAACGTGAGGAAGATTATTCTGATTTCGATGCTCGGCGCAGCATTTGCGGTAACGGCATGCAGCAAGCAGGCCGCAAACGAGACTGCAGAGGCAGGCAATGCGGTTGCGGCTGATGTGAGCAACGTCGTCGATGCGGCGGGTAATACGATCGAGGGCGCGACGAACGATGCGATGTCGTCGGCCGGCAATGTGATGGACCGGACGGGCAATGCGATGTCGAACGCGTCCAATTCAGCGAGCCGCGCTGCCGACAGGCTGAAGGACGCATCGAACAATGTGATGAACGATACAGAGAACAAGTCAGCCAGATAGGCTGATCGTACCGGCAGGGCGCGCAGTGCTCACTGTATGAGATGCGGCTTGGCGTGCCCGACGACTTCGCCGTTGCCCTGACAACCTGTTCGGCGTTCGGCCTGGTCGAGGCCGCGCCGGTTTCCCTCGATCCTGTCGCCCGATTACGCTTTCCGGGACTTTTGCCTGGGTCGAAATGAAAAAGGTTGCCGGGTCCGATCATGGACCCGGCAACCCCTTACATGGTCAGCGGCCGGAGATGAAATCTCAAGCCCGGAGGACCATGGCCGCGCAACTGGATTAGCGCGCGAACATCCCCCGAACGAAATTATCCGTGCCACTAGCTGAACCATGAGACATCAGATCACCTCCTTTCGCTTTGTTGAAGAGCCATGCCCATGCTTGGACACTGCAATGATTTGAGTTATCCGCGAACAGCAATCAAGCCTTGCCGCCAAAAAAAGTCGCCCGCGTCGTCAAGAAAAGCGCTGTCAGAAAACCAGGCAGAAAAAAAGGCACCTCGAAAAGCCGGGATGCCCATTCGCTGTCACGTGGTGTTCGGCCTATTTCCCGAAACTGGCATATTGTTCGTTGCCGACAAAACCGATCTTGCCAACCTTCGATCGCTTGACCTCGGCGAGCACCTGATCGACGACAACAAACCGCGCATTCTGATCGGGCTGGATATGGAGTTCGGGCTCGGGAGACATTTCCCGCGTCCGCGCCAGATAGTCGCGCAGCGTCACGAAATCGATCGGCTGCGCGTTCCATAGAATCGTCCCCGAATAATCGACCGTCAGCTTGTTGATGACGGGATCGATCGTCTTCGGCGGCGGATTGGGATTGTTGACGGGCAGATCGATCTTGACCGCATGAGTCTGGATCGGAATCGTGATGATCAGCATCACCAGAAGCACAAGCATGACGTCAATCAGTGGCGTTGTGTTCAGATCCATGATGGGATCGTCGTCGTTGCTTTCGCCTACTTTGGCAGCCATCGGGCTAACTCCTCACTCTCTGGGCCTTGTCGGAAAAACCTGCACCTCAGCCGTTGGGCGGGGGTTCAGAAATAAATCCGACTTTGGTGAATCCCGCGATCTGCATATTGTACATGGCACCACCGATGCAGCGATACGGCGTGTTGACGTCTCCGCGGATGTGAGCTTCGGGCAGTTCGAGACCGGGCGCATCCTTGCCACCCTGTTTTTCGATCTCAAACTCGAGCTTCTTGACGGCACGGTCGACCAGTTCGCTCGAATCGACCCGCGTCTGCCCCCAATATACTTCGCACTGGCCGACGTCCGATGCCCGGACCGTCAGCGATACATTCTCGGGTTTTGTCGTTGTCGGCTCGTAACGGACCTTTGGCAGTTCGACCTCGACAGTCTGGACGATTGCGGGAATAGTGATGAGAAAAATAATGAGCATGACCAGCATGACGTCGACGAGCGGCGTCGTGTTGATCTCGGACATTGGCTTTTCTTCACCGGATTCGCCCGGGATACTCATTGCCATAATTTGATCCTGTCCCGCACGCGATTATCTGTCCTGCCACGATGGCAGGGAATGTATTCTGCGAAGACGGCGGCCAGGAACTGCTGGCCGCCGCATGATTCAGGCCCTGGGCGCAGTCGTTGACGGCTTGGCGGCCGCAACGGGCTTGGCGGCGGGCGTGGACACCCTCGCCCCGCGGCTCGTTGTCGGCTTGACCGCACCGTTTGACATCATCCACGTCTGCACATTGTTGGTAAAGGCACCGAGATCTTCCGAGATCATCTTGTTGCGTGCCTGCAGCCAGTTGAAGGCAAGCACCGCAGGAACCGCAACAGCAAGTCCGATCGCCGTCATGATCAGTGCCTCACCGACTGGGCCGGCAACGGTATCGATCGACGCCTGGCCCGCCGTGCCGATGGCAAGCAGCGCGCCGAGAATACCAATGACCGTACCGAACAGTCCGATGAACGGAGCCGTCGACCCGACCGTCGCGAGAAAGGCGAGACCGCCCTTGAGCTTCGAATCGATCGCAGCGCGCGTGCGCCCGAGCGAAACGAGTGTCCAGTCATGCGCATCGCCCGGATCGGTAAGCAGCGTGTGCTGGTCCTGAGCCATCAGCCCGTCCTCGACGATCTGACGATAGGCACCGTCCTTTGCCAGCTTGGTGGCGCCGTCCTTCAGCGTATTGCTGTTCCAGAAAGCCGCATTGGCCTTTTTGCCGTCATTGATGATCTTTTGCTGCTCCCACCATTTGGCGAACAGGATGTAGAGGGAGATCATGAACATGCCGACGAGAATGAGGAACACGCCCCAGGTCAGCGCGCCCCCTTCCTGAAGCATCGGCATAATGCCGAATTTGGATTGACCGCTGGCCTTGGCGGCAGCTTCCTGTGCAAAAAACTGGATCAGCATATTCGTCTTCCCTTGAACTTGAATGGTTAGTCTGAGCGGCCGAGGCCTATTTCTGGATCTGCCAGCGGATCCGGCTATTGTAGACGCCTCCGATCGCGTTGCCCGCGCTGTCACGGCCCGGGGTGAAACGGGCTCGCCGCGACACCAGCTTGCACGTCGTATTGTCGAGTTCGGCCGAGCCGCTCGACGCCGTCACCGAGCACCCCGAAACCCGGCCGCTGGTATCGACTTCAAGGCGGAACGACGTCGTTCCCTCGACACCCTCGCGCTGGGCACCAGGCGGATAATCGTCGTTCGTCGCCCACCCGCTTGGATTACCCTTTGGCACCAGCTTGACCGCGGGAAGCGGCGGCGGCGGCGGCGGCGCGGGGCGAGGCGGCTCTGGCGTCGGCACGAACACGGGCGGTGGCGTTGCCACTGTCGTCACCGTGGGTGGCGGCGCTACGTTCGTCTGCACGATCGGCGGCGGAGATACGACCGGCGGCGGCGGGAGATTTGCCTTCGGCGGCGGCGGCGGCAGCTTTTCCGGCGGCGGCGGCGGCTCCTCGACGTCAAACGTCTTGAGATCCTCGACGCTCTTCTTGATACGCTCGTAGTTCACCGCGATAAGAAAATAGAGGATAACCGCCGTCAGCGCAGCGACGATGACCATCGACGTATAGTCGCTGCCCTTCAAACCCTTCTTGTCTGTAAAGGCCATGTGCTCTGGAAACTCCCTCCGACAGACGTTTGACGAATAAACGCGAGCGAACCGAAGCCGATCCAAACCTGTTCGCGCAACTCGCAATCCGCCCTGACATTGTGCGTTCATCGGCAGATGGTCAAACTCTAACGCTCCGTCCGATTTCGCGCAATCTGCTTTTACTAACCCTTCGTTAAGGTGCGTCATGCCCCAGGCCACAATGTCAAAAACGTTGTACGTCCCGTCCGTCCGGCCCGTCTTGGCAACTCCGCGGCGCCTGACCCGGCTGCGCGCCCACGCGCTGTTGGGCATTCTGCTTTTTTGCCCCATAAACGTCACATTTGCGCAGTTTATTCCACGGCCAACAGTGTCTTTGGGCCCGGCATGGACCTATGCCGATACCGCCGATGTGTTCGCCGCGGCACCGATCGTGCTGCGCGCCCGCATTGCTTCGGCGATCGCGCTCAAGGGCACCGCCGCCGCGCCGGGAGCGATGCGTTTTTATATTGAAGCCGATGTGACGGCCCTGATTCGGGGAGCTGGGGGCGTTCCGCCACGAGTTCGTTACCTCATTGACGCGAGACCCGATTCGCAGGGGCGGCTGCCGCGCCTGAAGAAGGCTGATGTGCTCATCGCAGCGCGTGCAGTCGCCAATCGCGCGAGTGAAATGCAGCTTGTGACGCCCGATGCGCAGCAGCCATGGACGGCATCGCTGGACGCACGCATTCATGCGATCGTTGCGAACGCTGCCGAGACGACGGCACCGCCCGAAATCACGGGCGTGGCGAGCGCTTTCCACGTTCCGGGCACGGTCATCGGCGAAAGCGAGACCCAGATCTTTCTTTCAACAGCCACGGGGGCACCGGTTTCGGTCACGGTCCTGCGCCGGCCGGGCGAACCGCCCCGCTGGGCGCTGGCGCTTGGCGAGATCGTAGACGAGGCGGCGGCACGCCCCGCACCCGACACGCTCACCTGGTATCGGCTCGCCTGTTTCCTTCCCCCCGAGTTGCCAGCAACAGCGGCGCGCGATCTGACGGCGGCCGATGCCGAGGCAGCACGCGAGGATTATGCGCTGGTGCGACGCGACCTGGGCAGCTGCCCACGGAACCGCGTATCAGTCACAGGTGCATGAAATCACGATCGAAGCTTTTCAGGCTCGCGCCGCCGTCGACGAAAAGCGTCTGCCCCGTCGTTGCCATAGCGCCGGCAAGGTAACGCACCGCATCGGCAACGGCACCGGGCGTCGGCAGCGCGCCGAGCGGCATTGCCTGCCCCAGCCGCGCCATCTGCGCGTCATCATAGTCATCGGTCGGCAGCGTCAGCCCGGGCGCGACGGCATTTACCCGCCAGCGCGGGGCGAGTGCGGCAGCCAGCGTCCGCGTCGCGCCGCAAAGCGCGGCTTTCGACAGTGTATAGCTCAGCTGGTCACCGTTCGGATTGCGCAGCCGCTGATCGAGAATGTTGACGATCGCCCCGCCCGCCCCGGCTTTTGCGATCGCCAGCGCGAGCAGAATGGGAGCCTGGGCGTTGATCGCATATTGGCGCGCAAGACTTGCCTCATCGGCGCTCGATGCATCGTCCTGCCCGAAGATCGCAGCATTGTTGACGAGCAGAGAGGGCACCTGGCCATGCCGTGCGGCCACTTCGGCAACGAGCTGCGCGGGAGCATGCGGGTCTGCAAGATCGGCGACGATTACGCCGCTGTCACCGTCGACATGGCTGTGCCTCGCCACCGTCCAGCCTTCGCCTTCCAGCGCATCGGCGATCGCAGCGCCCAGCCGCCGCCGCCCGCCGGTGACGAGAGCAAGCCTCATCGGCGGTGCCTGACCCGGCGGATGCCGATCGATTCGCCATTTTCGGCAATCGCCAGCTTGACGATATGGACTTCGACCCGCGCGACGCGGCGATCGGGAATCATCAACGTTTCGATGATGTGATCGGCAACGGCCTCGACCAGGGTAAAATGCTGACCCGCGGGAAGCATCGTCGCGGCGGCCTTCAAATCCATATAATTTTTCGAGGTATCGAGCGGCGCTCCGGCCGTGAACCGGGCGGGGGCATCGAGATCGACGATGATCGAAATCTTCAGGGGCTGAGGGAGATGCGTTTCTTCGGAATAAATTCCGGTCAGCACCGGCACCACAAGATCGCGGACTTCGAGTTGCAGCAGGTCTTCCATCGCTGCGCCGCCTAATCGAACTTTGCCGGGGGTCCAAATCAAAGGTTCCAAAATGCGGTGACCGCGTTATTGGCACCGCCCCGTCATGACGATCCGTATCGCCCCACTTGCACTCGCGCCCGCAGACGCGGTCGAAACGCTGCTCGACGCCGCCTTCGGCACGAACCGGCGCGCGCGCACGGCCTATCGCATCCGCGCCGGGACGGTGGCGATTGCGGAGCTGAGCTTCGCCGCGTTCAGGTCCGGGCGGCTCGTCGGCAGCCTCCAGAGCTGGCCTGTTGCGCTTGACGATGTGCCGATGATCCTTGTCGGGCCGGTCGCCGTGGCGCCTGGCGATCAGCGCGGCGGGATAGGCAGGCAGTTGATGACCACGCTTTTGGCGGCCGATCCGCGCGATCCGCTCGTGATGATCGGCGATCCCGGATATTATGGCCGCTTCTTCGGTTTTTCCGCGCAGGCTACGGGTGACTGGTCTGTTCCCGGGCCAGTCGATCACGACCGGCTTCTCGCCCGGTCGCAAGTGCCATTGCCGGTAAGCGGGATGCTGGGGCCACGGTCCTTTGCACCCGTCGCCGTCCCGGTCTAGATCGTCGCAATGCCGATCGATCCCGTCCCCGATCTTTTCGCGATGAGCCTGGCCGAGGTTGCGCAGGCGCTTGCCGACAATCGCCTCCCGCCCATCGACCGCTGGCACCCCGCGCATTGCGGCGACAGCGAGATGCGGATCCTGCGCGACGGCACCTGGCTTCACCAGGGCTCGCCCATCGCGCGCGAATCGATGGTGCGCCTCTTCGCGACGATCCTCCGCCGTGAACCGGATGGTCGCCATGTGCTTGTTACACCTGCCGAAAAGCTGGACATCGCGGTCGAGGACGTGCCGTTCATCGGCGTCGAAGTCAAAAGCGAGGGTGAGGGCGAGGCTCGTCGTCTCGCCTTCCGGCTCAATACCGCAGACTTTGTCGTCGCCGGGCCTGCCAACGTGCTCCGTATCAGCGACACGCCCGACGGGCCGATTCCCTATCTTCACGTGCGGAGCGGCATGGAAGCGCGGCTTGCGCGGCCCGTTTTCTACGAGCTTGCCGAGCTCGCGCTCGCCGAAGGGCATGATCCGCCAGGGCTATGGAGCAACGGCATCTTCTTCCCCATGGCCGGGGACAATTGACCGGCAGCAGTTTCGATGGATCGGGACTTGTCGATGATCTGCGCCAACGGATGGAAGCAAGCCGCGCGCGGCCCGCTCCGTTTCATGGCGAGATGAGCACCGCTGCGGCTGAACCGGGTACGCCCGCGGCGGTGCTGATCGCGATTACCGATCGTCCCCGGCCCGGCCTGATCCTCACCCAGCGTCCCGATTCGATGCGCCGTCACCCCGGCCAGGTCGCCTTTCCCGGCGGGCGGATCGACCCGGCTGATGCCGATGCCATCGCAGCCGCGCTGCGCGAGGCCGAAGAGGAGGTTTCGCTCCCCCGTACAGCCGCCGACCTCGTTGGAGTGCTCTCGCCTTATCGTACCGTGACGGGGTTTGATATCCTTCCCGTCCTCGCCGTCATTCCGCCCGACCTGCCGCTTGCGGCCCAGGCAGGTGAAGTGGCTGCCATCTTCGAAGTGCCGCTGGCCTTCGCAATCGATCCAGCCAACGCTTTCGAGCGGCGGGCGATGTTCGACGGGAACGAACGGCGCTATCGTGAGATTCTATGGGGCGAACGACGGATCTGGGGAGCGACGGCGGCTATACTCGCCAATCTGGCGGCGCGGCTCGCGTGAACCTGCCCGAAGCGTCATGGCGCGCCCGGCCCGGCCTGCGCCGGATCATTACCGCGCTCGGCGCCGGAAACGCGCGCTATGTGGGCGGCGCTATCCGGGACACAGTGCTGGGATTGCCGGTCAGCGACGTCGATATCGCGACCGTGCTGACGCCGCCGAACGTTATCGCAGCGCTCTCGGCAGCGGGGATCAGGTCCGTCCCCACCGGCATCGCGCACGGCACGGTGACGGCGGTGAGCAATGGAACACCGGTGGAAATCACCACGCTGCGTCGCGACGTTTCAACCGACGGCAGGCGGGCAACTGTCGCGTTCACCGATGACTGGCGCGAAGATGCCATGCGCCGCGATTTCACGATCAACGCGCTCTACGCCGATCCTGCCTCAGGCGAGGTGTTTGACTGGGTCGGCGGTCTCCCCGATCTTGACGCATGCTGCGTGCGGTTCATCGGCGAACCCCTCGAACGGATTGCCGAGGATCATCTGCGCATCCTGCGCTTTTTCCGCTTTCATGCGCGGTTCGCGCACAGCGCGGCCGATCCGGCGGCGCTCGACGCTTGTACCGCGCGTGCCAACGATCTGATGGCGCTTTCGCGAGAACGCATCGCCGATGAACTGCTGAAGCTGCTTTCGCTTCCCGATCCCGTTGCAACGACCGCGTTGATGCTCGAACGCGCGATCCTGCGCCCGGTATTGCCCGAGATCGTCACCGCCACCGGGCTGGGTCGACTCGTCATGCGTGAATCGACCTGTGACGTGCCGGGTGATCCGATCCGCCGGCTGGCCGCGCTTATCGGCCCGCGCGCCGATGTCGCGGGGGGCATTGCCGCACGCCTGCGACTGTCGAAGGCAAAAGCGAAACGTCTCGTTCTCGCCTGCACGCCGCCAGCCGCGATGTCAGCCGAAGCGCTTGCCTATCGTCGTGGCGGGGAGAGTGCGACAGACTGGCTTCTCCTCACCGACGGCACGGCCGATGAGATCGCGGCGCTTGGAAGCTGGGCCCGCCCGTCGCTTCCGCTGTCGGGCGGCGAGTTGATCGCGCGGGGCCTTCCGCCGGGGCCGATCGTTGCCAGAACGCTCAACGTGATTGAAAATACATGGGTCGATGAAGGATTTCCCCCGGGCGCGACGCTCGACAGGATTATCGACAGAGCGCTTGACAGGGCGAATGGCGGAGCGGCGGACTGACCGTCTCGTCGCCGGTCCCGCCCGCTTCGGGCTTCACCCCGTGCTATGCAAAGCGGTTGTCCCTGGGAAAGCCCGTCGGCGGCATCCGGCCGGCCGCGCCGCGCGCCGCGCGCCATGGCGAAAGATCGGTCTCGGTGCGCATGCGCCCACTTTCGCCACCCATCGCCCAGCTCAGCCCGTTGCTCCATTTCAGCGTGACCGCATCGGCCAGGCCCCCGTCGCCATAACGCTGCAGCGCCACCCCCTGCCCGCGCGCCATCTCGGGCAGTTCGGAAAGCGGGAAAATCACGAGCTTGCGATTATCTCCGATTGCGGCGACGAAATCATGACTGGCATCGATCGTGCGAACGATGCTCAATCTTGTTCGCGGCTTCAGGTTGACGACCTGCCGTCCTTTCCGTGTCTCGGCGACCAGATCAATGCCTTTGGCAACGAAGCCACGCCCGTCGCCTGACGCCAGCAGCAACTTCGCATCGGCGCGCGCGGCAAGCATCGCGACGATTGCCGTATCGCCGGGCAGGTCGATCATCAGACGGATCGGTTCCCCAAAGCCGCGCCCCCCCGGCAGTTTGTCCGCGCCGATCGTGTAGAAGCGCCCGTCGGCAGCCGCGAACAGGATCTTGTCGGTCGTCTGCGCATGCACTGCAAAGGCCGGGCCGTCGCCTTCCTTGAACTTGGCCATGTCTGCCCCGGTCAGCTCGGCATGGCCCTTGAGCGCGCGGATCCAGCCCTTGGCGGACAGGATCACGGTGACCGGTTCGCGCTCGATCATCGCGTCGAGCGGCACGTCCCTTGCGGGCGCGGCTTCCTCGATTGCCGTCAGTCGCGCGCCCTGTGCCGTTTCCGGGGCATAGCGTTCGCGCAGCTTTGCGAGATCCCTGTGCAGCTTCGATTTCTGCCGTGCCTTGCTGTTGACCAGCGCGTCCAGCCCGGCGCGCTCCTTCGCCAGCCTGTCGCGTTCGGATTTGAGCTCCATCTCCTCGAGTCGGCGTAGCGAACGGAGCCGCATGTTGAGGATGGCCTCCGCCTGCCGGTCGTTCAGGGCGAACTCGGCCATCATGACCGATTTCGGCTCATCCTCGCTGCGGATGATCTCGATCACCCGGTCGAGGTTCAGAAAGGCGATGATATAGCCGTCGAGCAGCTCGGTCCGGTCGTCGATCTTGCCGATGCGGTGGTTGGCGCGCCGCACGAGCACGTCGATCTGATGCGCCAGCCATGCTTCGAGCACGGCCTTCAGCCCCATCACGCGCGGCGTGCGATCAGCCCCGAGCACGTTCATGTTGAGCGGCAGCTTCACTTCCAGCTCCGACAGGCGGAACAGCGCCTCCATCAATATCTGAGGATCAACGACGCGGCTGCGCGGCTCGATGACGATGCGGATATCGTCGGCGCTTTCGTCGGCGATTTCGGCGAGGATCGGCAGCTTCCTGTCGTTGACGATCGCCGCCAGCACCTCGATCAGCTTGCCCTTCTGCACGCCATAGGGAATCTGGGTGACGACGGCGATCCACGTGCCGCGCCCCTGATCCTCGACATGCCATTTCGATCGGACGCGGAACGATCCACGCCCTGTTTCATAAGCCTGGGCGATCGCGGCGGGCGGATCAACGATCAGGCCGCCGGTCGGCAGATCCGGGGCCCTGACGTGCGCCAGCAGATCGATCGTCGGGGCATCGGGATATTCGATCAAATGCATCGCCGCATCAAGCACTTCGGCGGCATTATGCGGCGGGATGCTCGTCGCCATGCCGACGGCGATCCCGCTCGCCCCGTTGGCGAGCAGATTGGGGAACAGGCCCGGCATCACCTCGGGCTCTTCGTCTTCGCCGTTATAGGTCGGCCGGTAATTGACGGTGCCTTCGTCCAGCCCCGCCATCAGATCGATGGCGACAGTGGTCAGCCGTGCTTCGGTATAGCGGTAGGCGGCGGCGTTATCCCCATCGACATTGCCGAAATTGCCCTGCCCGTCGACGAGCGGATAACGCAGCGAAAATGACTGCGCGAGCCGGACCATGGCATCATAGACCGATTGATCGCCGTGCGGATGATATTTGCCGATCACATCGCCCACGACGCGCGCGCATTTCTTGTAGCCCGAGGCCGGATCGAGCTTCAGCAGCCGCATCGCCCATAACAGGCGGCGGTGCACCGGCTTCAGCCCGTCGCGCAGATCGGGAAGCGAACGCGCGGTGATCGTCGACAGCGCATAGACGAGATAACGGTCGGACAGCGCGGTATCGAATGGCGCATCGACGATCAGGTCGAAAGGGTCTTTGTCGTTGGTCACCGGCGCTTCGATCATCCCTGCCCCGGCATCATCCGCGCAAGTTCGCGATCCCTGTCGATGAACTGGTGCTTCAGTGCGCCTGCCAGATGGAGGAAGAACAGGAGATAAAGCAGCTTTGCAGCAATCTCGTGCGTTTCGCCGAACACGTCGTGCACGCCCTTTTTCGTGGCGGGATCGAGCGCCAGAATCGGCGCGATGCGCGGCCATTCGACGATGCCGAACCAGAAATTGGGATTTTGGGCCGCCCGGTCCCATGCCGAATCCATGATCCAGCCCGAAAGCGGCATGGCGAACATCAGAACGTAAAGCCCGATATGAGCGGTGTGCGCGAGCCGCTTTTCCCAGCTTTTCAGATGGCCTGAAAAGGCCGGCGGACGATGGGTGAGCCGCCACAACAGGCGCAGGATGACCAGCCCGAGCACGGTAATCCCGATCGATTTGTGATTCTGGATCAGCGGCCTCACCGCCTCGTCCGGGGCCAGCGGCCATGCCCATGCGAGAGCCACGTTGACGATGATCAGCAGCGCGACGATCCAGTGAAACGCGATGGCAATACCGGTATAGCGTTCGACGAACGGGCGGCTGGCGGCACTTGGCATCACGGCTTCGCTCATGTTCGGCTCCGGTTCGTTTCGCGGGCTGCAACTTAGCACTGGCGGCGCTCGGGTCCAGCACCTACGTGCGGTTGCCGTTCCACCAGCGAGCCCGTGCGTGCCCCCGACATTTCTTGCAGACACTCTCGCGCAGGTCTCGCCGCGGCACAATCCGCCGCAGCGGATCTGGCGCGGCCCGCTGATCTGGGCCGCTGCCATCGCACTGTTCGTTGCTCTGTTCGCTCAGGGATTCGTGCGCATGGGGTTTGCGGCCTGGGCGGTGGGGCTCGCCTATATCTTTTACGATACCGCACTGCTCGCCTTCACCGCGCTGAAGACGAGGACCATCGGCGGGCCGCATGTGCACGCGGCGGCGCCCCCCGCCGTCCGGCCGACGCTCGCGGTGATCGTCGCGGCCTATAACGAAGCGGCGGTTCTGGAAGCCACGGTCTCAGCGCTGGCGGCGCAGAATGATCCGCCCGAACTGATCCTGATCGCCGATGACGGATCGGACGATGGCACCGCCGCAATCATGGCCCGCCTTGAAAGCGAGGGGGTCGAAAGCGCGGGGGTCGAAAGCGCGGGGGTCCGGTGGGTCCGTCTTCCGCGCGGCGGTAAGGCCAGGGCGCTGAATGCGGCACTCGGTAAAATCAGGGCCGACATCGTTGTCACTGTCGATGCCGACACGCTACTCGAGCCCGATGCCCTTGCAGCGATGCGGGCCGCTTTTGCCGCCGATCCCATGCTCGTCGCGGCAACGGGGGTTCTGACGCCCGCCTGCCCCGCCACCGCGAGCGGCCGCGTCTTTGCCTGGTTCCAGCGCTATGAATATGTGCGCAATTTCCTGTCGCGCTATGCCTGGGCGGAAAAAAACAGCCTGCTCCTCGTCTCGGGCGCCTTTGCAGGGTTCAGGCGCAGCGCGCTGATCGATGTCGGCGGGTTCGATTCCGATTGCCTTGTCGAGGATTATGAGGTGCTTCACCGCCTGCACCGGTTTTCGGCAGATCGCGGGCTCGGCTGGCGGGTCAGCGTGCTCGGCACCGCGCGGGGGATCACCGACGCGCCCGCATCGATCATGCCGTTCCTGCGCCAGCGCCGTCGCTGGTTTGCGGGCTTTCTCCAGACACAGTTCTGGAACCGCGACATGATCGGCAACCCGCGATATGGCGTGCTCGGCACGGCGATGCTCCCGGTCAAGACGCTCGATTCGGTGCAGCCGCTTTACGGTCTCGCCGCCTTTGCGCTGCTTGTCGGCTTTCTGGTCAGGGGCCTGTCGCCGGTCATCCTGCCGGTCCTCGTCGCAATGGCGATCAAGGTTTTGGTCGATCTCGCCTATCTCCTGTGGTCGCTGCGGCTGTATCGCCGGTGGACGGGGATCCGCCTTTCGCCGTTGGGGGCGCTTGCCGCCGCAATTGCCGAGCCGCTGACGTTCCAGTTGCTGCGCCATGCAGGCGCGGCATGGGGCTGGTGGGTGTTTCTGACCGGCCGACAGGTGTGGGGCATCAATGCGCGCCCGTCGTCATCAGGTGACCGGTCGGTGGCCGGCATCGGCTGACGCCTCTCAGGCGGGGGTGGCAAGAGACGCACCGGCCCGTTAACGCACCCCGCATGACTGCGATCACCCCCCAACTCGTTGCCGAACACGGCCTGTCCCCCGATGAATATGACCGTGTCGTGCGCGCAATGGGACGCGCGCCGAACCTGACCGAGCTCGGCATCTTCTCGGTCATGTGGTCGGAACATTGCAGCTACAAATCGTCACGCATCCACCTGAAGAAACTGCCGACGGAAGCGCCCTGGGTGATCTGCGGCCCCGGCGAGAATGCAGGCGTGATCGATATCGGCGACGGCCAGGCGGCGATCTTCAAGATGGAGTCGCACAACCACCCTAGCTATATCGAGCCTTATCAGGGGGCGGCAACGGGCGTCGGCGGCATATTGCGCGATGTCTTCACGATGGGCGCACGGCCGGTTGCCAATATGAACGCGCTGCGCTTCGGATCGCCGCATCACCCGCGGATGAAGCATCTCATCGCGGGCGTCGTTGCCGGTATCGGCGGCTATGGCAATTGCGTGGGTGTGCCGACGGTGGGCGGCGAAGTGAATTTCCACCCCGCCTATGACGGCAACATCCTTGTCAACGCGATGACCGTGGGCGTGGCCGACCAAGACAGGATTTTCTACAGCGCGGCAACGGGCATCGGCAATCCGATCGTCTATGTCGGCAGCAAGACGGGGCGCGACGGTATCCACGGCGCAACGATGGCGAGCGCCGATTTCGGTGAGGACGCCGATGCGAAGCGGCCCACGGTTCAGGTCGGCGATCCCTTCACCGAAAAGCTGTTGATCGAGGCGTGCCTTGAACTGATGGCGTCCGATGCAATCGTCGCGATCCAGGATATGGGCGCTGCAGGCTTGACGTCTTCATCAGTAGAGATGGCGTCGAAGGGCGGGGTGGGCATCAGGCTGAACATGGATGCGGTGCCGCAGCGCGAAACCGGCATGACGGCCTATGAAATGATGCTCAGCGAAAGCCAGGAACGGATGCTCATGGTGCTGAAGCCGGGGCGGGAGGATTTTGCCGCGGCGATTTTCCGCAAATGGGAACTCGATTTCGCGATCATCGGCGAGGTGACCGATACCGGCCGGATGGTGCTCGAGCATCAAGGCGTCATCGTCGCCGACATTCCGCTCGCCCCGCTCGCCGACGAGGCGCCGCTTTACGACCGGCCCGCCGCAACAAAGGAGGAGTATGAGGCATGGGCCCGGGTGGAGCCGCTCGACCCGGCGACGATTCCCGAATGCACCGATATCGCGGCAGATCTGCTCAAGCTGATTGCTTCACCCGATATCGCGTCGCGCCGATGGATCTGGGAACAATATGATCAGAAAGTCGGCGGTGATACGATCCAGCCGCCGGGCGGCGATGCCGCGGTAGTGCGCATCCACGGCACGCAAAAGGCGCTTGCGATCACCACCGATTGCACCCCGCGCTATTGCTTTGCCGATCCCTATGAAGGCGGAAAACAGGCGGTTGCAGAGGCTTACCGCAATCTGAGCGCGGTTGGGGCAACGCCGCTTGCGATCACCAACTGCCTCAACTTTGCAAACCCGCAGCGCCCGGAAATCATGGCACAGATCACCGGATGCCTCGACGGGATGGCCGATGCCTGTCGGGCGCTGGACTTCCCGATCGTGAGCGGCAACGTGAGCCTCTACAATGAAAGCAAGGCGACGGGCGGGGGAAGCGCGATCCTCCCGACGCCGGCGATCGGCGGCGTCGGCCTGCTGGCCGATTGGCGCAAGGCGGTCAGGATCGGCTATGTCAGCGCGGACGAGGCGCTGATCCTGATCGGCTTTGGCAAAGGCCATCTCGGCCAGTCATTATGGCTTCGCGAGTGCCATGGCCGCGAAGACGGCGCACCGCCCCCGGTCGATCTCGCGGTCGAACGACGTCTTGGCGAACTGGTGCGGGGCCTGATCGCCGACGACCTTGTCACCGCGGTTCACGACGTGTCGGACGGGGGGGCGCTCGTCGCAATCGCGGAGATGGCATTGGCGGGCGGCATCGGCGTGCGCCTCAGCCTGCCGCAGGTCGCCAACCCCGCAGCGCTGCTGTTCGGCGAAGACCAGGGACGGATGCTGGTAACCACGCGCGACGCCGCCGCGGTCATTGCGCGCGCAACTGGCAGCAATCTGTTTGCGTCAGCGATCGGCACGACCGGCGGCGATTGCCTTGCCTTTGGTGAGACCGCGATCTCCCTTGCCGCGCTCCGCGCCGCGCACGAGGGCTTTTTTCCGGCGCTGATGGACGGCTGACCGTCGATGCGCGCATGACAGCGCATGCCGGATCACTGGTACGCAACGGTCGGCTGGCGATCGAGCCGCCCCTTATGGCTGGTGCGCCGTGATCGTTTTCCTGCCAAAGCCCCGGCGTTCGACGACAGGATTGCTGGCGCGATCCAGTGCCTCAAGCGTCTCGACAAACAGGGTGCGCAGCCTGGCGACATTGGGCAGCGCCTCATCAGGCTCGGTGCGCCACTCGATGCAATTGCGCGCCATCGTCTCGATCTCTTCGGCAAGATCGCCGAGTGCCTCGGCGCCGAACTGACGGGCCTCGCCCTTCAGCGTGTGCGCGGGGATGACCAGCTGAACTGCGTTCCGCACGCGCATCGCTGCCTCGATCGCATTGACCGACTTTGTGCCATCCTCACGGAAATAGCCGAGAATACGGGTAAATTCGGTACCCAGTTCGGCACGGGCTGCAGAAAAACGGCTCCAGTCGATGATAGATTCGGCGTTCGCACTCACCCCCAATTGCTCCAAAAAATAGTGCACCCCATTCGCCTACTGTAAACGTCGCTGGTAAACAGCATGTTACGAAAGAGGTGTAGATATTGCCGATCCGACAGCCGCACTGGCCGGTTAGTTGGCATACCCTGCAACCTCAGCAACATAGGCTCTGACGCACCGACAATGTTCCTTAAGTCGAAAGAATTGAAGTCATGATGAGAGCCGCATCCATCTTCGCGCGTACTGCATCAGGATTACGCGCCTGGGCGACCGCCTTGCGCCGGATATGAATTGCCCCGAACTTCAGCCGCTCGAGGCGCGACATGCGGGGCTGCTGCGCCACGCTGCTTCCTGCCAGCTTCATCGTTCAGCCCGCCATTTCGGGCAGAGCTGTTGCAGGGTCTGCCTCGATGAGTGCCGCCCATTCCAGATCGCCTGTGTAGCGCCACGCCATCCGCCCCGCATCGTCGAGCGCGAAAAGGTGGAGCCAGCGATTGTCGAAAAGCGCGCGCACGTCCGGATGGCGTTCGAGGATTGCGGTCATCGCCTCGCGCGGCGCTTCGATACAAACCGAGAGCCTGAGGGGCTCATGAACCAAACGGTCGCCGTCATGGACAGATTGCCATGGAAGTCCGGCACGCAAGGCACCACCGTTGCCCTCGACAACCCCGATGCCACCGACGACGTTGTGAAGGAGCTTGTTGCCGCCGCCGAAGACCGCTGGTGCCACCGTCGAACCGTAATATTGCAGGCTGATCCAGCTTGCCACGACCACGGGTGCCGTGAGGATCAGTTCCAGGATCCCAAAGTCGGTGTCCCCCCTCCAGTCATAGTTATGCAGGAAGGCACGACCCTCAAGACTCTTTCCCATAGTGCGCCGCCGTGGTGCCGCGATGAAGGCCTTGCAGCCTGCCAACGCCCATTCCGGCCTCATCTCGGCCCAATCGCGACTGCGCTTGACGAGACTTGCCTCCCCCGCCGCACGCGGCAGACGCAACGCCCGCTCGCCCCGAGCGATCCTGCCCGCTGCGGCGAGCCAGATCCTGGCATCATTCAGGTCTTTCGCGTGCGCTGCGGAAATGCAGTCCTCGGAATAGAGCATGACAGCGTCGGTCGTCGTGTCGTGCAAAGCAGCAACGAACAGCGTGTCAGAGGGTATGGCAATCCCTTTGGGAGCCAGGCCCTCGCGGACTTCGACATCGTTCAGGAGGGCGGCAAGCAGGCGTGCGTTCACCTCGCCCGAATAGCCACCGCAGGCGCCGCAATGCAGCCCGCTGGCATGCGGATTGTTCACGACGTTGGCGCCGTGCCCCGCCAGGACCACGAGCCTTGCGAAATCCGCCGTCAACGACATTGCCCGCAGCACGGTTTCCGCCGCCGCTGTCCGGGCACCGGGATCAAGCGCCGGACCGGGACGCGGGGCCGGATCGTTCGGCACTGGCGTCGTGCGCAGGCCCAGTGCATCGATCACGAGTTTGCTGATATAAAGTGGGCCCGTTGCCTCGACAAAAGCAAAAGATGATACGGCGGCCAGCTTGAAACGGCCCCAGGCCCGTTTCGCCCGAGCCCTTAACCGGGCGCTCTGATCCGCACCGGCGTCGTCCGGGCCACCCGAATGCGTCGTCAGCCCGGGGTTCAGCAGCACCGGCAGACGGTGTTCGCTCACGTCCGAAGCAAAGCGACGGTGCGACACGGTCAGGCCGAAAAACCCGGCGAACCCCAAAGTCTGGATCGACGGGTTTACCGATTCGAGCGCACGCCGGAACACCTCCGAGCGCACATCGATACAGAACGCGGCCTGCAACGAGGGGCGGCCCTCGATCGCCGCGGGCTCCGGCGCTGCGAGTGTTTCGGCCAGCTTGCGTTGCGCCGCGCGTTCCGATGCTTCCTGCAGGATGCCATCGACGACATCATCGACGGTCGCGGTGACGGGCAGGGCGTGCATAGTGACGACTGACGCCCAGCGCGCGCCGATTTCGTTCTCATATCGATCGAACAGCGCCGCTTCCCAGATGAGGCGGATCGCCAGAAAGTCGCTGATCGTCGCGTCGGTGCCACCCGCGAGCTCGGCCTGCCACAGCCGGTAGCGGGCGAATTGCGCCCAACCGCCGAGTGTCATGAGCATCTGGTGGAAATAGGTGTGCGCCGCCGCTTGCGGAACGCCGATGTGCTTCATCGTATGGGCAACCGCATCCGCTGCCGCTTCCGGAGCCTGCGACACATGAGTCGCAAATCCCGCCAGACCGACAATCTCCGGGGTCAGATCATGGGTCGCAACCGCTCGCCAGACTGCATAGGCGCTCCCTCCGCGCGGCGCAGCCCAGAGCGCCTGTCCCTCGTCGAAATATCCAGCCGCCCACGCACCGAAGCGCTCTGCAATCAGCCCCGGCCAGTCGATCCCGGACGCGTCCGCCGCGAGGTCCGCTACCGTCGGCAGGGCCCTGACCTCCGGACCCGATCGAAGCACCGCAGACTTCAGCGCCCCAAGGCTCCTCGGGCGCAGCGCCGGTGGCGCACTCGCCAGCGCGTCCGACAGATCAACATCGGTGATCTGCCCATTGGCGATCCGTTTCCGGTACCAGTTGCGCGGCATGGTCACGGTGGTGCCAGCCACCCTGGCAAGCCTGGCCGCAACCGTGGCGAGATCTTCTCGCGTCTGGCCGAGGAAAGGATTGACCGCAACGCTTGACGCCAAGGGCCAAGCGGGCGAAATCGCCCGAACGGCTTGATCGACGACGGCGGAAAGCTCTGACGTATCGCGTTCCAGCGAAGGTATGGCGTGCATGATTGTCTTTTCTCCGGAAAAATCAGGCGGCATCGCGCAGACGCCAGCCGCCCAGAAGCCGGTCGAATACCGCGTTGGCATAGAAGCCGTTGGAAAGATGGACGCGCAACGCTGCGGCCGCCGGGTGGTAGGCCCACAACGGAAATATCGCCTGGACCACGGCCACGATGCCGAAACTGACGACCGCGAGGACAATAAGCGCCCATTGCAATGGGCCCGGCGATGGCGCTGGCGGCAGCACGCCGGACGTTAGCCGGATCGCGAAGATCTGGAGGGCGAAATAACTGACGGACGTCGCGAGCGCATAGACGACGGTACGCCTGGTCAATGCCCGCGGCGCGGCGTCCGCCAAACCTTGCGCGAGCATATAGGCGACGCCGAAAATCAGGATCGCACCGAGCGCGATGGCCTGCGGCGACTTGTGCTGAAAGCCGAAGCCAAACCCGACGACGGCATAAATGACCAGCGCGAGAAGGAAGGCACGCCCGACGGCAGCGGCCCTGGGAATGGCCACGGGACCGGGCCGGCGATTGGCCGCGATCAGTTCGACAGCGCCACCGGAGGCGAGGAACGAATGAGCTTTGTACAGCGAGTGCGCGACGATGTGCAGCAAGGCGAGCGGGAACAGCGCCAGGCCGCATTCGAGGATCATGAAGCCCATCTGGGCGACTGTCGACCAGGCGAGAGACGTCTTCACCGCCGGCTGGGTCAACATGACCAACCCGGCAAAGAGCGCGGTAAAACCCCCGATCAGGACCAGCCCGGCGAGTATCCCGGGCGCCAGCAACATGACGTCGGCAAAGCGGATCAGCAGGAAGCCACCGGCATTGATAACCCCGGCGTGCAAGAGCGCAGAAACGGGCGTGGGCGCTTCCATGACTTCGGTCAGCCAGCCGTGCATCGGAAACTGGGCCGACTTCAAAAGCGCGGCTGTCGCCAGGAAACCCGCTGCGCCGATTGCCAGGCCGCCGCCGGTCCCTGCGCGCGCGGCGCTCAGGATCGCCGCGATCTCGGTCGTGCTATAGGCAATCGCAAGCAGTACCGCGGCAATGATCAGTGCAGCATCGCCAATGCGCGCCGTGACGAACTTCTTGGCAGCTGCCCGCCGCGCCGCGATCCGCTTCGGATAGAACAGCAGGAGCCGGTGCAGGAACAGGCTCGTCGCGATCCACGCGAGGACGAGCTGGATCAGATTGCCCGAGAGCACGAGCAGCAGCACTGCGGCGAGCGTCAGCGACAGCCAGCCGGTAAACGCACCCTGGCGCGGCTCCCCGTCCAGATATGTGGCGGTGTAGCGCACGACGACCCAGCCGATGAATGACACGAGCAGAAGCATTACGCCGCTGATCGCGTCGACGCGGATCGAAAACCCGATGCCCCGCGTACCGATCAGGGTGCCGTCCCATGCGCCGTTCATAAAGAGAATGACGGCGGAAACGCCTGCGACCCCGAGCGCAAACAGCGCCGAAACCTCGGCCAGTCGCTTGGCAATGCCAGACCTGCGGCCTGGGCGTAGAAATCCGACTGCCGCGCTCAGCACCAAAGCCAGGGCAGCAGCATAGGGCAACAGATCAATCGGCAAAGGTCTTCCCCCAACGCATCATGCTATTCGCAGAGAGAATAACTGTAAGCGTACCATCGGAGAAATTCATTGTGCCCGCCATTTCGTTCTGTTTTATAGAACGAATGAAAACCCTGAATTTTAACCACCTCCGCTACTTCTGGGCAGTCGCGCACGAGGGAAGCCTCACGCGGGCGGCGAAGCGGTTGAACCTGTCGCAGTCGGCACTGTCTGTGCAAATCCAGAAACTCGAACATCAGATGGGGCACCCGCTGTTCGACCGCGTCGGCAAGAGGCTCGTGCTGACCGAAGCGGGGCAGATCACGCTCGACTATGCCGACACGGTATTTAAAGCCGGCGACGAGCTGATGAGTACACTGGACGGGCGACCTTTCGCGAGCCGCCAGGTGCTGAGGGTCGGCGCGCTGACGACCCTGTCGCGGAACTTCCAGCTTGAGTTTCTGAACCCTTTGGTCGGCCGTGTCGACGTCGAGTTGATCGTGCGCTCTGGCACCATCCGCGACCTGTTGGCACGGCTCGAATCCCATGCGATTGACGTGGTTCTGTCCAACAGTGCCGCGCCGAGGGACGCCCGTGCTCCCTTTCGCAACCATCTCCTCAATGAACAGCCCGTCAGCCTGGTGGGGCGGCCGAGGCTTAATCATGCACCGTTCCGCTTTCCCGAGGATTTGCGCAGCGAACCCGTCCTGCTCCCCAGCCTCGACAGCGACATCCGGTTGGGATTTGATCGGCTGCTGGAACTGGCGGGGATCCGCCCCATCATTCTGGCCGAAGTCGATGATATGGCGATGCTGCGCCTGCTTGCCCGAGAGCGCGACGGCGTAACGCTGGTCCCACCAATTGTCGTCCGCGATGAACTCGAATCCGGCGTGCTGATCGAATACTGCCGCATCCCGCAACTCTCCGAAAGCTTCTATGCGATCATCCTGAACCGGCGCTTCCCCAGCCAGCTATTGGGCGACCTGTTGCCGGACAAAAATCCCATGGGCACCGCTTGAGCACCCTACTGAAACCGGGCCGAGCCGCGACCGCGCGAACCTGATGTGACTGCGTCGCCGCGCGGTTGAGCCCGGACTGGTCTTCGAGCCGCTGATGAGGCGCCATCTGACCGATGCCGTTGAGATTGACGAAGTAGAGTGCTGCTCCGGCGAAATCACAACCGATGGTGTCGCCGAACTTTTAGGCAAAATGCAGTCGGCGCAGCCGCTTCGTCGATCGCGGCCGCTGGCCGCGCCCGGCGATGCCCGCCTCGCTGCGCTCGGCCGTCAGTACATATGCTGCCCGCCGTTGATCGAAAGCGTCGAGCCTGTCACGAACCCGCCGTCCTCGCTCACCAGAAACGCGACGCCGCGCGCAATCTCCTGCGCCTGGCCCAGACGCCCGACGGGTATCTTCGCGACGATCTTGGCAAGCACGTCGGCAGGAACGGCGGAGACCATGTCGGTATCGATATAGCCCGGCGCGATCGCATTGACGGTGACGCCCTTCTTCGCGCCTTCCTGGGCAAGCGCCTTGGTAAAGCCGTGGATGCCCGATTTGGCCGCGGCATAATTCACCTGGCCATATTGACCCGCCTGCCCGTTGATCAATCCGATATTGACGATGCGACCCCAGCCCCGGGCGACCATCCCGGGAAAGCACGCCTTCGCCATGTTGAAACAGCTCCCGAGGTTGACGCGCATCACATCGTTCCAGTCCTCGAAGGTCATCCGTGCGAGCGTACCGTCGCGCGTGATCCCGGCGTTGTTGACGACGACATCGACGTCGCCGACCTCGCTCGCAATCCGCGCGCAGCCGTCGATACAGGCCAGATGGTCGCCCACGTCCCACTGATAGGTGGCGATGCCGGTTCGATCGGTAAACGCTTTGGCTTTTTCGGCATTGCCTGCGTAATTGGCAGCGACGATCATCCCCATGTCCTTCAGGGCGAGGCTGATCGCTTCGCCGATGCCGCGCGTGCCCCCGGTTACGATAGCAATACGTGCCATTTCAGTCTCTCCTCGCTTGTTTTCCCGCGAGCCTAGAGACGCGGAAGCCAGCCTTCAAGCTCGCGCGACAACAGCGCGTGGAGCATCGCGTTGCCGATCTCGCTGTCATTCAGGCAGGGGAGCGCGGCGAAATGCGTGCCCCCGGCCTCCAGGAAAACCTCCCGCCCGCGAATCGCGATTTCCTCGAGCGTTTCGAGATTGTCGGCTGCAAAGCCGGGGGTGACGACGGCGATCGACTTCACGCCATCGGCGGCAAGCGCGATCAGGGTTTCCTCGGTCGCGGGCTCCAGCCAGCGCGCGCGGCCGAGTTTTGACTGGAACGAAACCGTGACCTTGCGACCCATCGCTTCGGCGAGAAGGCGGGCGGTCTTCTGGCACTGGCAATGATAGGGATCGCCCCTGAACAGCGTATTTTGCGGCATAGAATGCATGCTCGCAAGCAGCACCTCGGGAACGAAATCGAGCGCGGCAAGCCCGGCTTCGACCGACGCCTTGAGCGCGGCGATGTAGAGCGGATCGTCATGATAGGGCGGCAGTGTGCGCAGGGCTGGTTGCCAGCGCATTTTCATGAGCGTTTCGAACGCCTTGTCATTGACGGTTCCGGTCGTCGCCCCCGAATATTGCGGGTAGAGCGGCGCGATCATGATCCGGTCGCAACCGGCGGCTTTCATTGCTTCGATCCGGTCGGAGATGGCGGGTGCGCCGTAGCGCATGGCATAATCGACCATCGCGGCGTCACCGAAAGCCGCCTGCATGGCGACCGCCTGGGCACGGGTAATGACGTCGAGCGGTGAGCCGCCCTCGCTCCACACCTGTGCATAGGCATGGGCCGATTTGCGTGGCCGGCTGTTGAGCACAAAACCGCGCAGGATCGGCTGCCAGATCCATCGGGGAAGCTCGACGACGCGGGGATCCGACAGAAATTCTTTCAGATAGGCGCGAACCGCGGGAATGGTCGGCGCGGTCGGCGTGCCGAGGTTGACAAGAAGGACGCCGATACGCGGGCGCAGGACGGGCGGGTGGTCAGCGGGCTTTTCAGTCACGCACTCGCGCTTGACGCAAGGAGCGGCAGGTGTCGATAGCGTTTTCCCACGCTTGCAAAAAGCGCATTGGCGATTGCAGGTGCCGCCGGGGGCGTTGCCAGCTCGCCGGCACCGCCGGGCGGCAGGCTGCTGATAACAAGTTCGACGGTGATATGCGGGCTGTCCGCAAGGTGCGGAAGCCGAAGCGCGCCAAGGTTTGCAGGCCCCGCAAGACCGCGCGTGAGCGTGACGGGCGCACCGGTGGCGACCGACATGCCGAAGATGAGGCCGCCGCCGATCTGCTGGCGGACGATATCGGGATTGATCACCTGCCCGACGTCGGCGACTGCGGAAAGCCGGTCTACCCGCAGATGCCCGTCGTCGGCGATGCGCGCCTCCGCGAGGACGGCGATGCAGGACTGCGCCATCTGGAAAACCGCAAGGCCCTGCGCAGTGCCGGGCCCGCCGCCGTTCCAGCCGCCGAGCTGCGCCACCTTGGCCAGGCACTGCCCGAGGCGGGGGTTGTTGCCGAGAAGCCCCATGCGGAAGGAAAACGGCTCGATTCCCTGAAGAGCGGCCACTTCATCAATGAAGCATTCGGTGGCAAAGCACGTCGCACCATGGCCGCGTCCGCGCCAATCGCCGGTCGGCACGCCGATTCGGGCGGGGTGGTGATCGAGTGCCATGTTGGGAATGGCATAGGGAGGTATTCCACCCGCCACTGCAGCGGCCACCGATCGCCCGTCTGCGGCGCGCATCGCCGCATCTGCGGATTTCCCGTCGAGCAACCGTGCTTCCATCTCGAGCGTCGGCGAAGGGCTGGCGACCTTGACGAGGAGACCGTCGATCCGACCGGGCGCAACACGCGCCGCCATGCGCACGACGGCGGCCGGGCGAAAGCGATCCTGCCGCATATCCTCGCCGCGTGACCATTGAAGCTGGACCGGCCGCTTCATCCGCTCGGCAAGCACCGCCACCTGCGCCGCCACCTCGACTTCATAGCGTCGCCCGAACGAACCGCCGACGAGCATCGAGTGGATCGAGACCTGCGCCCTGTCGAGGCCGATCGCACGGGCGGCGGCGCGGGCTGCGAGGCCGGGCACCTGGGTCCCGATCCAGAGCTGAAGCTCGCCCCGGTCCAGCCACGCCGTCGCAGACATGGGCTCGGGCGCGGCATGGGGGGCAAGGCCGATGCGATATTCGGCAGTGATGACGTCAGCCCCCCTGAACGATGCCCCTACATCGCCGGTTTCCGCATATCGGGTTCCTTCGCCGAAGGCAGCGTCGAGCGCGGCGTCGATGACATTGCTGCTCGTCGGCGATCCTGCCGTGGCAAAGCGGGGGCGCATGACCTCGATCGCACGGTTTGCTGCCCACCAGTTGCCCGCAACGGCCGCGACCCATTGCGGTTGTTCGATTACGTCGATCACGCCTGGAATCGCCATGGCAGCTTTCCGGTCGATCGATACCAGACGCACATCGCCGAGCGGGCCCTGGGTAAGGCTGGCATAGACCATGTCGGGAAGCCGGATATCGGCCGAAAACTGGGCACTCCCATCGACCTTCGCCGGCGCATCGAGGCGCGGAAGCGAGCGCGCGACGAGGCGGTTTTCACGGCCGGTCCGCAATGGCACGTCTTCGGGCAGCGGAAGCCCGGCAGCCTCCGCCGCGACTTCGCCAAAGCGCATCCTGTCATTGCCGCGGATGACGAATCCGTCTGCCGTATCGCAGGCCCGCCAGTCCGCATCCCAGCGTTTTGCCGCGGCGACGCAAAGGAGCGCGCGCGCCACGGCTCCCGCCTGGCGGAGCCTGGCCTCGAACCCGCGTACCGACGTCGATCCGCCAGTCACCGACAGGCCCTTATCCCGTGCCCAGCGATCGGTTGCCCATCGCGGCCACGCGCCGTCGCCAGCCCATTCTTCGGCGAAAAGGGTGTTCGCATAAGGCACGCCAGACGGGGCGGCTTCCACGGCCACAGTCCGCCAGTCAGCGCCGAGTTCGTCCGCAACGATCTGCGGCAGCGTTGTATACACCCCCTGCCCCATCTCCACCTGGGGAACGATCACGCAGACATGCCCGTCCGTGCCGATCTTCAGAAACGGATTGAAAACATGCTCGCCCGGCGCGGCGGCAAGATTGGGCAGGTAGATTCGCGGCCATATCGCCCAGCCGACAAGAAGCCCGGCCCCCGCCCCGCCGCCGATCAACAGCCCGCGACGCGTGATTGCGGGCGATATGCGCGGGGTCCGATGTTTCGCAGTCACGCAGCCTGATAGCGCGAAACCCGGCAGAAGAAAGCCGCATGACTGGAAGAGGGGACGGCAAAGATGCCATCCCCTCAAAGCGTCCCGATCGGGCCTTAACGGTAAAAGTTGCGATGAACGGTGATCACACGCCCCGTGCGGACGTTGACGAGCAGTACATCGTTATAGTGCCGTACCCAGCGCCGGTTGAAACCCGGATTGGCGAGGCGGAAGCGACTGTAATCGTTTATGTAATAGCGTGGCTGGTAAAAGCCCCCGCCGATGATGACGCCGGGGCGGAAGGCGCGGTAGCGAAAGTCAGAATTCCAGTTTCCCCCGCGGTAGAGATCGCGGTTCGTCTGACGATAGCGCCGCCAGTCATTGTTGCCCCAGTTGCGGTCATGGCGATAGTCGCGACGATCATCGCCGATCCTGTTCCGGGCATCGCGGATATCGCCACGGCCATCGCGGAAATCGCGTCGGTTGCCCGAGCGGTAAGAATCATCATGATCGCGGCGTTCCACGCGCGCATCGCGACGATCATGATTCTGCGCCATCGCTGCGCCCGGAACGAGCGTCGCGCCGATGAGCGCCGCTAAAATAAGGTTACGCATCGTCTGTCTCCCAAGATCGGCTTGCCCGATAACGATGCAATGGACGATCCGAACTGAACCCGCCGCGAACGCAGGCGTCAGCTTATGGACAGGAACGACACCGATAAGAGCGACAGGGCAGGCGGGAGTAGTCGGCTCCCGATCGCATCGGCACCGCTCCTCTTGTTTCGCCCTTCTATATCCAGTCGCGTTCGCGAAACCATTTGGTCACGATCGTTTTCGTGCCCGCGGTGACGGGCAGGCTTTCGTGCAGCGCCTGCCAATTTGGCGCGCCGAACTGATCGATATTGTCCCACGCCAGAAGCATTGCGCGGCGCGGCGTGACTTTCAGCCCGGCGGCGCTGAACCAGGTTTCCCCGCCAGCGGTCGGCTCGTCGAGATAGATCATCGCTGTCCAGCAGCGCTGTCCGCCCTTTGCATCGAGCGCGGGCCAGTAATCGGCGTTTTCGTCGAACCAGTCCTGATGCGCCCTGAAGAGCTGCCCGACGGCATAGCGCTGCCCCTGAAGCGTTTCGCCCTGGCTGGGGCGCATGGCCATCAGCGCGCAGATCCGCTGGTCGATGGCCTCGATCAGCGGATCATAGCGGTTGAGATCGCAGCTTTCACTGGTGCGAAAGGTCCGCGTTTCCTCGGTCGAGGACAGGAGTTCGGACGGTCTTCGATCCGCATCGATCATGCCGATAAGCGCGGAACATTCGTCTTCACTCAGGAAGTCCTGATAAACCCAAAGGTCGATGCCGATCCCCGCCACCAGCTGGACGCGCGGATGAGCTTCTACCCGTGCACGGGTTTCACGACCGATTTCGGCGAGGCGCGCAGCGGGCATCCCCTGTCATAACAACCGATCGATGGCTTCAAAAGAGTTCACCACGGACCATGCCGGATCACCTACCAGAAGAAGTCATAGATCACGTCGACGACTTCGCCGCTATCGGTGTCGACGAGAAGCACGTCGTTATAATAGCGGACCCACCGGTAAGGCGGGTAGACATCGGGGAGGCGATAGTCGGCGGCATCGTCGATCCAATAGTCCCTGCCGTACAATGACGAGCCGAGATAAAGGCCGATCGAAAATCGTTGATAGCCATGATTATAGCCAAAGGGTTCATAATAGCGGGGCAGGCGATAGGCATTTCGGTTGTATTGCCGGTAACGCTGCCAGTCATAGCGATCATCAGCGCGCCAGTCGCGGTTCCAGCGAAGGCCCGTCCCACGCCGCTGATCGTTGTTGCGCCACGAATCGTTGCGGGCATGGTCATAGCGTCGGTCGTAACCGGGCCGGGCCGCGTCGCCGCGCGCGCTGTTACCCCAGCGGTTGCGCCATTCGTCACTGGGCTGGCCGTCACGCCAGTTTCCGCGCCCGTCGCGCGAGCCGCCGACGGCAACGGGCGGAACAGGATTGGGCGGCGGAGCAGGACTGGGGCTGGCGCGCCAGTTCCCGCCGAAAAAGCGGCCGCGGTCTCCGGGCGAGTTATCCGATCGTCTGTTATCCGATCGTCCGTTATCCGACCGCCTGTTATCCGCGCCATGCTCAGCCGGGCGGGATGCCACGGGCCTTGCCACGTTTGCAATTCCATCCGGCCTCGTACCGCCGCGCCATCCCGCGCCATGCCCCCAGTCTGGCCTGCCTGACGCGCTGCCGCGGGATGCCGGGGGTGCTCCCGCAGCCCTGCCCTGCCACCCATGCCCGCGATTGCCGTCGGCATCGCCAGTATCGGCATATGCAGGGGCCGAAAGGCTCGTTGCCGCGAAGAGCGCGGCCAGCATGATATCGAGGCGCATGTCGTTTCACTCCGGGATGCGCGTGACGGATCGCCGCCGCATCCTCCGTTGAAACGCTGGCGCAAGGCCGATGAAACGTTGCTGAACCCGGCTGACAGCATTGCGAAAGAATTTACCTGAGCAGGGGAGGCGTCAGGGCGGGAACCGCGCGGGCAGCGTCTGCGGGGTCTATCCCCGGTGGCGGCGCGGCGACGATCACGTCCTCGCCGCGTGCCGCACGCGCCGCGCGGTGGATGGCGCGGCGGATGCGCGGATAGGCGCCGCAGCGGCATAGGTTGGTGATCGCGGCGTCGATATCGCTGTCAGACGGGTGCGCATTGGCACGCAGCAGCGCCGCGACCGCCATGACGAGGCCGGGCGTGCAGTAACCGCACTGGATCGCCCCTTCCGCGACGAACGCCTGCTGCACCGGATGCGATCGATCGCGGGCGAGCGCCTCGATCGTCGTCACGACCGCGCCTTCGGCCTGTGCGATGCTGACCATGCAGCTGCGCACGGCCTTTCCGTCGATATCGACGGTGCACGCGCCGCAATCGCCTGTGCCGCAACCATATTTTGTGCCGGTGAGGTTCGATGCATCGCGCAGCGCCCAGAGAAGCGGCGTCCGTGGATCCATCCGATAGGCCACAGGCTGATTGTTGACGGTAAGCGCGGTCATGGGATCGCCAGCGTCCTATGGCGAACCGTTCGGTGCGGTGGCCCTGCCTGTCTGAATACGTTATCCATTCAGTCCCGCCACCCGCGATCCAGCCGGTCGATCCGTCTGACCATGGCGTCGAACTCGGCCCTGCCGGGGCCGCCGGGAATCTGGGTCTGCGCAATATCGCGCTGGTGAACGGCGACGACGTGATCGGGAATGTGGATCGGCTGGCCCATCGAAAGCGTGGCAAGCTGGATTTCGCACGCGCGCTGGAGCGCCCAGTATTTGATGAACGCTTCGGGAAGCGTGCGGCCCATCACGACCGGGCCGTGATTGCGCAGCAGCAGCATCGTCCTGTCACCAAGCGCGGCCAGCAGCCGGGGGCCTTCCTCGTCACGCACGGTCACGCCTTCGAAATCATGATAGCCGATCTGGTTCATGAAGTTGCAGGCATAGAAATTGACAGGCTGCAGCCCGCCCTCAAGGCAGCAGACCGCCATTGTCGCCGTCGTATGCGTGTGGATGATCGCATGGGCATGCGGCAGGTGCCGGTGGAACAGGCTATGCTGCACGAACCCGGCGCGATTGACCGGATAGGGGCTTTCGTCGAGCTTGTTGCCGTCGACATCGATCTTCACGAGGCTGGACGCCGTGACTTCGCTGAAATGGAGCCCATAGGGATTGATGAGGAACGCGCCGTCTTCATCGAGCTTGACCGTGATGTGATTGAAAATCATCTCGTCCCAGCCGAGCAGCGCGAAAATGCGGTAACAGGCTGCGAGTTCGAGACGCGCGGCCTGCTCTGCACCGGACGTCGTCTGCGCCTTCAACTGTGTCGCCATCGCTGCTCTCCCGGGCTCTGCCCTGCGGCTCCATTACCGGCTCCGATCCGCCGGAAACCGCGATTTTTCCGTCCCGGCCAATTCTATCGCACAGCGGGGCGTATCTGCGCTAGGGCTTTGGCATGAGTGACCGCTTCACCATCGTTCCGCACCGCCGCGCGATCATCGACCGGCGCGCACTTGCCGACGCACTGGGTGCGCTCGACGGCACCGATCTGCGCCAGTGCGCTGCGGCGCTTCTGAAACCTGCCCTTGAGGCCGGGCGCGCCGAGATTGCCCGCCGCCTGTCCGAACATCCGTCACGCGGGCGCGAGACGGTTTTGGCGCAGGCATTCCTGATCGACCAGATCGTGCGGCTGGCCTATGATTTTACAGTTCACCGGCTGCACCGCGCGAGCAACCCGACCTCGTCCGAGCGGATCGCCCTGCTTGCGGTCGGCGGCTATGGCCGCGCCGAAATGGCCCCCTATTCAGACGTGGACATCGCATTTCTGACGCCGTGGAAGCCGACGGGGTGGACCGAGCAGGTCATCGAATCGATGCTCTATCTGATGTGGGATCTGGGGCTCAAAGTTGGCCATTCGTCGCGATCGCTCGACGAGATGGTGCGGCTGGCAAAAAGTGATCTCACGATCCGCACAGCCTTGCTCGAGGCTCGCTATGTTTGGGGCGATCAGCCGTTGTACGATGAGGCAGCGGCACGCTTTGGCGGCGAAGTCGTGACGGGAACGGCGCGCAGCTTCGTCACCGAAAAGCTCGCCGAACGCGATGCGCGGCACAGGCGGATGGGCGACAGCCGCTATGTCGTCGAACCGAATGTGAAGGAAGGCAAGGGCGGTCTGCGCGATCTGCAGACGCTGTTCTGGATCGGCAAATATGTTCATCGCACGCAGACGGTGCCCGAACTTGTCGACAAGGGGCTGATGACGAGGGACGAGCTGCGGCGCTTCCAGAAAGCCGAAAATTTCCTGCTGGCGGTACGTTGCCACCTTCACATCGTCACCAGGCGCGCCGAGGACCGGCTGACATTTGACGTGCAGGCGGAACTTGCGCGCCGCATGCGCTATGCGGCGCGACCGGGGCGATCCGCCGTCGAGCGGTTCATGCAGCATTATTTCCTGATGGCAAAACAGGTGGGCGATCTGACCGGCGTGTTCCTCGCGCATCTTGACGATATGCTTGCGCCGAGGGGCCGCCGCTTCACGCTGTCGGGCTTCAGGCGGAGCCCGCGCAAACTCTCCGGGTTCGTGCTCGATCGCGGGCGGCTGGCGCTGCCGTCGGACGACTGGTTTCAGGGCGATCCGGTGCGGCTCATCGAAATCTTCGCGCTGGCCGACGCACACGGCCTTGAAGTCCATCCGCAGGCGATGCGGATCGCCAACCGCGACGCGCGGCTGATCGATAGCCGCGTGCGGAACGACAAGCGCGCCAACGCCCTGTTCATGGACGTGCTGACAAGCCGGCGCGATCCCGAAACCGTGCTGCGCTGGATGAACGAGGCGACAGTCTTCGGCCGTTTCGTTCCCGATTTCGGCCGCGTGGTCGCGCAGATGCAGTTCGACATGTATCATCACTATACCGTGGACGAGCACAGCATCAGGGCGATCGGCCTGCTTTCGCGCATCGAGCATGGCGAACTGCGCGACGATCATCCGCTCGCGACCGCGATTCTCGGGCAGGTCATCTCGCGGCGGGTGCTCTATGTGGCGGTGCTGCTTCACGATATCGCCAAGGGGCGTGGCGGCGATCACAGCATCCTTGGAGCCGAGGTGGCGACGAAACTTTGCCCAAGGCTTGGGCTGACCGCGGCAGAGACCGAGACTGTCGCCTGGCTGGTCGCCAGGCATCTGCTGATGTCGGCCACCGCGTTCAAGCGTGACCTCGCCGATTTCAAGACGATCCTCGATTTTGCGGGTGCGGTGCAAAGCCCCGAACGGCTGCGGCTGCTGCTCGCGCTGACCATCGTGGACATTCGCGCCGTGGGGCCGGGCGTGTGGAACGGCTGGAAGCGTCAGCTTCTCGGCGATCTGTACGAGGCAACCGAGGAAGTGCTGCGGCTCGGCCACAAGCAGACCGGCCGTGCCGAACGTGTCGCGATGAAGCAGGAGGCACTTGAAATTGCGCTCGGCTGGAGCGCTAAGGCTTTCGCCGCACATGCAAAGCGCCTGCCCGAAAGCTACTGGATCGCCGAGCCCGACGATATCGTGGCGGCCAATGCGCGGCTCGTTGCGGAGACAGGCGATGCGCCGCTGAAGGTTTCGGCGCAGGTCTATCCGGCGCGCGGAGCAACGCTCATCACCGTCTATGCAAGCGACCATCCGGGACTATTTTACCGGGTGGCGGGCGCGATCCACCTTGCGGGAGCAAGCATCATCGACGCGCGCATCCACACGACGCGCGACGGCATGGCGCTGGACAATTTCCTGGTGCAGGATCCGCTCGGGCGCCCGTTCGACGAGCCGCAGCGGCTGGAGCGGATCGAACAGGGGATCGAAGACGCGCTGGCGAACCGGGCGCGGCTGGACGAGCGGCTGGCGGCCCGCCCCCTCGCCAGGCTCCGCGCCGATTCCTTTGCAGTCGTGCCGAACGTGCTGATCGATAACAAGGCATCGAACCGGTATACGGTGATCGAAGTCAACGCGCGCGACCGGCCCGCGCTGCTCAATGCCCTCGCCTATGCGCTGTTCCAGTCTCGCGTGACGATCCGTTCGGCCCATATCGCGACCTATGGCGAGCGTGCCGTCGATACGTTTTACGTAACCGATCTGATCGGCGACAAGATTGAAAGCGCAGCGCGCCTGCGGACGCTGGAGAAACGGTTGCTCGACGCGGCGGCGGGGGTAACGGCGGTGGTGGAGAGCGAAGCGGCTTGATCAGGCCTCGCCGAACGTTCCCACGGGCGCTCTTACGCCCTTGTGGCCGCGGCGCTTGAGTTCGGCCTTCAGCGCTTCGGGCCTGGGTGCCCAGAGGAATCCGAAGCTCACCGTCCCCTCCTTTGTCTCGACGACATGATGCAGACGGTGGGCCTGGATGATGTGCTTCATATATTCCGATTTCGGCAGGTAGCGCGTTCGCATGCGCTTGTGCACGATCACGTCATGAAAGCCGAAATAGATTGCGCCATAGCCAGCGATCCCGGCCCCCACCCATGCCGTCCACACCGGCCAGCCGAGCTGGACGCCACCGAGCAGCAGCACGATCGAAGGAATGGCAAAGATGACGCCGTAAAGATCGTTCAGCTCGAACATGCCATGCCGCGCGCGGTGGTGACTTTCGTGGAGGAACCAGCCCGGCCCGTGCATGATCCATCGGTGCGCGACATAGGCGACAGCCTCCATCGCGGCGATGGTCAGGACGACGATGAGCAGGCTGAGGGCGATTGACATGCGGTCGATATAGGGGCCGCCGGCCTTGCCGTCACCCTGAACTTGTTTCAGGGTCCATTGTATCATCAACGCCAAGGCATATGGGTCGGGATCGATGCTGGAAGAGGTTCGGCATGACGGAGTGCATATGCGGACAATGGGTCTCTTCCTCCCCCTTCTCGCGCTCGCATCCTGTGCCACGCCGGAGACGCGGATTCGCACGGCGCTGACCGACGCCGGACTGTCGCAGCGACTGTCGGGGTGCATGGCAAAGCGGATGGCGCATGAATTGTCGCTGGGGCAGTTGCTCAAATTGCGTTCGCTCGGCAGCATCAGGGGGCAGAATCTTACGGTCAGCGACTATATCCGCCGCGCCGGGGCCTTGCGCGATCCGGAAACCCTCAGGATCGTGACCTTCGCCGGGATCGGTTGCTCGCTGACGGCGTGACGGGTTGGCAAAGCGGCGGCATTGCGCTTTAGGCTCGACGCGCAACACCGCCAACAGGAGCACGCGCCCGTGAACATCCACGAATATCAGGCCAAGGAACTGCTCGCCGGCTTTGGCGTGCCTGTGCCCGCAGGCCATGCGGCACTGACGGCGGACGAGGCGGTGGCGGCCGCGCAGCGGCTCCCCGGGCCGCTCTATGTCGTCAAGGCGCAGATCCATGCAGGCGGGCGCGGCAAGGGCAAGTTCAGCGAACTGGGCCCCGATGCAAAGGGCGGCGTGCGGCTTGCGCGGAGCCTCGACGAGGTACGCGCGGCGGCCAATGACATGCTCGGCAACACGCTGGTGACGATCCAGACCGGCGAGCACGGCAAGCAGGTCAACCGGCTCTACGTCACCGACGGGGTGGATATCGACAGGGAGTTCTACCTCGCGCTGCTCGTCAACCGCGCGTCGGGCCGGATCGGCATGGTCGTCTCGACCGAAGGCGGCATGGATATAGAGGCTGTCGCTCACGATACGCCCGAACGCATCCAGACGTTCGATATCGATCCTGCGACGGGTTTCATGCCGCATCATGGGCGCGCCGTTGCGGCGGCGCTGGGGCTTACCGGCGATCTGGGGAAACAGGCGGCAAATGTCGCATCGAAACTCTACGATGCGTTCCTCGGTTCGGACGCCGAGCAGATCGAGATCAACCCGCTGGCCGTGTGCGGCGATCGGCTGCTGGTGCTCGACGCCAAGGTCGCTTTCGATGGCAATGCGCTGTTCCGCCACCCCGATCTGCTCGCGTTGCGCGACGAGACCGAGGAAGACCCCGCCGAGCTCGAAGCCTCGAAATACGACCTCGCCTATATCAAGCTCGATGGCGATATCGGCTGCATGGTCAATGGCGCGGGGCTTGCGATGGCGACGATGGACATCATCAAGCTGAACGGGATGTTTCCCGCCAATTTCCTCGACGTGGGCGGCGGCGCATCGAAGGAAAAGGTGACGGCCGCCTTCAAGATCATCCTCGCCGATCCCAATGTGAAGGGCATCCTCGTCAACATCTTCGGCGGGATCATGAAGTGCGACATCATTGCCGAGGGCATTGTCGCGGCGGCAAAAGAAGTGAATCTATCCGTGCCGCTGGTCGTGCGGCTCGAGGGCACGAACGTCGCCGAAGGCAAGGCGATACTGGCACAATCGGGGCTGGCGATCGTCCCCGCAAACGATCTCGGCGATGCGGCGCAGAAGATTGTCGCGCAGGTCCGGGCGGCGGGCTGACCGGCGGACTTGAAAACAGGGCTGCACGCGCGCATCTGCGGTTAAGATTGACGTAAACGTAAAGCGATTCTCCCGGAGAACCACATGAAGATCCTGGTCCCCGTCAAGCGGGTCATCGATTATAACGTGAAGCCACGCGTAAAGCCGGACGGATCGGGCGTCGATCTGGCCAACGTCAAGATGAGCATGAACCCGTTCGACGAGATCGCTGTCGAGGAAGCCATCCGGCTGAAGGAAAAGGGTGTGGCGACCGAGATCGTCGCGGTCAGCATCGGCGAGCAGAAGTCGCAGGAAACGCTGCGCACCGCGCTTGCCATGGGCGCGGATCGCGCGATCCTGATCGTCAGCGAAACCGAAGTCGAGCCGCTTGGCGTCGCGAAACTGCTGGCCGCTGTGATGGCCGAGGAACAGCCCGGCCTCGTCATCCTCGGCAAGCAGGCGATCGATGACGATTCGAACCAGGTCGGCCAGATGCTCGCGGCGCTGACCGGGCGGCCGCAGGGCACGTTCGCGTCGAAGGTCGAGGTGGCGGGCGATACGGTGACGGTCACGCGCGAAGTTGATGGCGGGCTCGAGACGATCAGTCTCAAGACACCCGCGATCGTGACGACCGATCTGCGGCTGAACGAACCTCGGTACGCATCGCTCCCCAATATCATGAAGGCCAAGTCAAAGCCGATGGCGCAGAAGACGCCCGCCGATTACGGCGTCGATGTGGCAAGGCGCCTGACGACGCTGAAAGTCGTCGAACCGGCAAAGCGTTCGGCAGGCATCAAGGTTACCGACGTCGATGCGCTTGTCGACAAATTGAAGGATATGGGAGTGGTGGCATGAAGACGCTGGTGTGGGTCGAATATGATGCGGGCGGCATCAAGGATGCCACGCTCAGCGCCATCACCGCGGCATCGCAGCTCGGCGACGTGCATCTGATCATCGCGGGCGACGGCATTGATGGCGTGGCGGCGGAGGTGGCGAAGATCGCGGGCGTCGGCAAGGTCCATGTCGCCGATGATGCGGCATTCGGCCATGCGCTCGCCGAAAACGTCGCGCCGCTGATCGTCGGCCTGATGGCGGATCATGATGCGTTCGTCGCGCCTGCAACCGCGAACGGCAAGAATATCGCGCCGCGGGTGGCCGCTCTGCTCGACGTGATGCAGGTGAGTGAAATCCTGTCGGTCGAAAGCGAAGACACGTTCACGCGACCGACTTATGCGGGGAATGCGATCGCGACGGTGCAATCCGGCGATGCGAAGAAGGTCATCACGGTGCGCAGCACGGCATTCGCCAAGGCCGCGCGCGATGGCGGCAGCGGATCGGTTGAAGCTGTCGGCTCGACGGGGGACGCGGCGCTGTCGTCCTTCGTCAGTTCGGAGCTTTCAAAATCCGACCGACCCGAGCTGGCGAGTGCGAAGATCATCGTGTCAGGCGGGCGGGCGCTCCAGAACAGCGACAATTTTCACGCGCTGATCGAGCCGCTGGCAGACAGGCTTCACGCGGCTGTCGGTGCCTCGCGTGCCGCGGTGGACGCGGGCTATGTACCCAATGACTATCAGGTTGGCCAGACGGGCAAGATCGTCGCGCCCGACGTCTATATTGCCGTGGGAATCTCAGGCGCGATCCAGCATCTCGCCGGCATGAAAGATTCAAAGACGATCATCGCAATCAACAAGGACGAGGATGCGCCGATCTTTCAGGTCGCCGATATCGGCCTCGTCGGCGATCTGTTCAAGCTGGTGCCGGAACTGACGGCCAAGCTCTAACCGTTCGGGCCGCTGCCACGAAGACCCATCCGGCCTGGCTGTGCGATCAGTCGCCCTGCCCTGCCTCCGGACTGAAATATTTGTCGAACTTGCCCTCCTCGCCCTTGTGCGTATCGGCATCGTCCGGAGTCTGATCGTTCTTGCGGGTGACGTTCGGCCATTGCGCCGAAAAGGTGTTGTTCATCTCGAGCCATTTTTCGAGCCCATTCTCGGTATCGGGCAGGATCGCCTCTGCGGGGCATTCGGGTTCGCAGACGCCACAATCGATACATTCGCTCGGGTTGATGACGAGCATGTTCTCGCCTTCGTAGAAACAGTCGACGGGGCAGACCTCGACGCAATCCATGTATTTGCATTTGATGCAGGCGTCGGTGACGACATAAGTCATGAAACAAAGCCTCCCTGTGGTCGCCCGAATCGTTAGGATTGCGACGCTTGCTCGTCAATCGCCTGAAACGAGGGGCCGGTGATGAGTTCCTCGTAACAGCCGAACGCTTCCGGCGGCGGGCCGCGGCGGGTGGGCAGCATCGTGATCCTGATTGCGCGGACTTTACCCACAGACGTGGCGAAGGTCAGGATGTCGCCGGGGCGTATGCATGCGGCGGGCTTGTCCACCGTCCGTCCGCTCAGTCGCACGCGGCCGCTGCGCGCCATTGTCTGACCGTCGGCGCGCGAGCGGACGATGCGGGCAAACCACAGGAACCGGTCGATGCGCATTTCAGCGCGCGCATCAGCCAAGGCGAACGAGCTTCCCGAGATCGGCGAAGTGGCCCGAGCCACGCGTCGGCGCGACCGATGCAGCCCGGGGACGTGCGCGCCATCGCCAACCACCCTCTCCGTCAGCGCGAAAACCCAGCGCGCGGAGGATCGCATCGAACGTCGCCGGATCGACGCCGAATGCGATGGCGGCAGCCGGATCGGGTATGAACGGCGTATCGCCCCTGCGCGCGTCATGCAGCGCGCGGGCGATACGCTCGACGATGTCGACACGCACCTGCTTCTGCCCGAATCTGCGAAAGCCGGGGATCGTGCCCGCCACCGCGCTGACGGTCGCACCCGGCGGCGGCATGGCGGGGACTGGCAGGCGGGTGCGGACGGCACCGAGAACCGCGATCCAGCGAAGCGCCTCGGGCTTGAGCAGCCGGGCGTCGTAGACATCGAGCGACCCGACGGTCAGCCCCGCCGCGCGCAGGATGCGACGGTCCCCGGGATCGACCGCCGCGAGCTGCGCCTCGACTTCGGCACGTGCGATGCATCCGCCCGAAGCCGCGAGCGGTGCCAGAAGCGCGCGGACGCTCGGCGGGGTGAACAGGTCGGTTGCGGTGCGAGTCATGGCTTTCAGCGGCGCAAGATGGCGGATGATCATTCCCGACAGCCACGTCTCGATCCGCGCACACACCCGCTCGCGATCTGCGGGCAGAAGGCTGCCCAGCGCCGCGTCGGCGATGATCCGGGGGTGAAGCAGGTCTCGCCCCGGCTCGAGCCGTGCGACGTCATGGCCTGCCCATATGATCGCCGCTCCGGCCAGCACAAGATCGGAGTCTGGGCATCGGGCGAGGGCATCGGCGCGGCGTGCGCGTTCTTTGGGCAGGCGGCGTTCGGCGGCGGCGAGAAGCCGCTTGCGATCGCCGACGCGCGTCTGCGGATCCACGGCAAAGCGAAAGCCGTCGATCCGGCCGATCGGTTCATCATCGACGCTGACCCTGCCGTCCGCCGCCACGGTGACGTCGAGCAGCGCAGGGTCCATGCCGATTTCACGCATCAACACGGCGGTCCGGCGATCGACGAACCGCTCGGTCAGGCGACGATGCAGCGCGTCTGACAGCTTTTCCTCAAGCGCCTCCGTGCGTGCCGCCCAGTGAGCCGGATCGTCGAGCCAGTCTGCCCGGTGAGCGATATAGGCCCAGGTGCGCGTGGCGGCGATGCGGCCCTGAAGGCCGTCGATATCGTTTCCGCCCTGATCGAGCCGGGCAAGCTCGCCCGCGAACCAGTCGACCGGAATATGGCCATTGCCCTCGCTCCGGTGCCGGAAAAGCCGCTGCACGAGCCGCGCATGGTGATCCGCCCCCACTTTGCGGAAGTCGGGGACGCCGCACGCCTCCCACAGCCGCCTGACGAGCGGGCTGGAGAGGCTCCGTCCGGCGATCAGCGGATCGTCGGTCAGTTTTTTGAGCACGGTGAGATCGATCGCTTCGGGCGCGGCGCTCAGCCCGGGCATCGACGGGCGGACTTCGAGGCTGGCGATAAGCGCCGCGACGTCTGAAAAATCGGGATCGCTGCTGCGCCAGTTCAAAGATTCGAGGCGCGCAAAGCGATGCTCTTCGATGGCTTCGATTTCCTCGGGGCGGAAGGCCGAGGGCCCGTCTTCGCCGCCGAGCGAGCCGAACGTCCCGTCGCGCTGGTGCCGCCCTGCCCGCCCCGCGATCTGCGCCATTTCCGCAATCGTCAGCCGCCGCTGGCGCCTGCCGTCGAATTTGGAAAGCGACGCAAAGGCGACGTGATGCAGATCCATGTTGAGACCCATGCCAATGGCATCGGTGGCGACGAGATAATCGACCTCGCCTGCCTGATACATGGCGACCTGCGCATTGCGGGTGCGCGGGCTCAGCGCCCCCATGACGACCGCCGCTCCGCCACGAGCCCGGCGCAGCATCTCAGCCACGGCGTAAACCTCTTCGGCGCTGAACGCCACGATCGCCGACCGTTTGGGGATTCGCGAAAGCTTCTTCGCGCCTGCGTAGCTGAGCGTCGAAAAGCGCGGACGGCGGATGATGTCAGCGTCGGGAAGCAGCAGACGGACGATGCCTGCCAGACTGTCGGAGCCGAGGATCATCGTTTCCTCGCGGCCCCGTGCGTGAAGGAGCCTGTCAGCGAAAACATGGCCGCGTTCGGGATCGGCCCCGATCTGCGCCTCGTCGAGCGCCACGAAAGCGACATCGCGATCGCGCGGCATCGATTCGGCGGTGCACAGCAGCCAGCGCGCAGACGCGGGCAGGATTTTTTCTTCTCCCGTGATCAGGCCCACCTCGCGCGGCCCCTTGATCGCGACGACCCGATCGTAAACCTCGCGCGCCAGCAGGCGCAGCGGAAAACCCATGATCCCGCTCGAATGCGCGCAGAGACGCTCGATCGCGAGATGCGTCTTGCCGGTGTTGGTCGGGCCGAGCACGGCAACGAGCTTCGCGTCCATGGAACCCAAGATTGCGGGCGCGGCACCCGGTTGCAAGCATTTCAGAAAGAAATTCGCTTCACCCCCAGGCCAGTCCCCTTGATCGCAATCGCCCGACGATCCGCCCGCAGGTTTAGGTGACATTAACGAAGTCGGTCCACAGCGTCCTCACCCAGGCGGGATGCCATGTCCGCAACCGGGTCTGCGTATGGGGAACGGCGGCTTGTATCAGCGCCATGAACTGGATTTCGGAAGTGCGGGTGGATCGGCGGTTTTCTCGCCGGGCCGCGCTGTTCCCAGGATCGTGCCGCGCTTTAACCGCGCCGTGCCGGCCCTCCGGGCTTTCACCCTTCTTGCCGATCTCGATCTGGTCGTCGATCTTGGTGCCGAAATCGGTACGCGCCGCTGGTGGCGCGGGCTGGCGACATGCCTGACCCTGATCGCAATCAGCTGGAGCCTGAGGCCGCAATTCGCCCCGCTCCCAGAGCGCGTCGGAGCGCATGCCTCGGCGCAAGCCACCGAATTGGGGCAGGCGCAGGCGATTGCGCCACTTGCGTGGGGCGGTGATACGGGGCGGCGCATGGCGGCGACCGATACCGCCGAGCTTCTTGCCGAAGCACCCGAGCGCCCGATGATCCAGCTGACTGCGGCGGTTGGCCAGGGTGATGGCTTCATCCGCGCCCTCGAACGCGCCGGGGTCGGCGCGCTGGAAGCCCGTCAGGTCGCGGATATGACGGCAGGCGTGGTCGATCCGGCAACGATCGCGGCGGGCACGTCATTCGGGCTCACGCTCGGGCGCCGCGCTGACAAAATGATGGCACGCCCGCTCGACAACCTCGCCTTCAGGGCGCGTTTCGATATGAAGCTGGCCTTCGTTCGCACCGGCGCGGGGCTGACGATGCAGCGCATTCCCGTCGCAGTCGACAGCACGCCGTTGCGCGTGACCGGCACGGTGGCTGGCGGCGTCTTTCTTGGCGCAACCGGTGCCGGGGCTCCGGCCGACGCGGTGCAGGAGTATATCCGTGCCATTGCCACGAAAGTGCAGCTGGGGTCGCTCTCTCCCGACGCGCGCTTCGATATGATCGTCGAACGGCAGCGCGCTGAGACGGGTGAGGTCCGCTACGGTAAACTGCTTTACGTCGGGATGGTCGAAGGCAACCGCGCGACGCAGATGATCCAGTGGACAATCGGCGGCCGCACCGAATGGTTCGATCTTTCGGGCGTGGGCGAACGCCGATCGGGTTTCGTCATGCCTGTCGATGGTCGCCGCACGTCCAGTTACGGCATGCGGTTTCATCCTCTGCTTGGCTACTCACGGATGCATCAGGGCACCGATTATGGGGCTCCCTTTGGCAGCCCCATCCGCGCGGTCACTGATGGGATCGTGAATTTCGCGGGATGGCATGGCGGTCACGGCAATATGGTCCGGCTCGGCCACGCGGGCGCGCTTGGCACCGGCTATGCCCATATGAGCCGGATCGCGGTTGTGCCGGGCGAACGGGTCAGCCAGGGGCAGGTTATCGGCTATGTCGGCTCGACGGGGCTTTCGACCGGTCCGCACCTTCATTTCGAGGTTTACCGAAATGGCGGGCCGGTCAGCCCGGAAGGCGTCAATTTCACGAACACGCCGTTGCTCGAAGGCACCGAGCTGCAGGCCTTTCGCGCCAGATTTGCCGCCATCACGTCAGCCAAGTGAGGGCTGCCCCACCCGCCCCTTGAAACCCTGCGCGACGACATACCATTCGGACGATCCTTTCCGGCTGGCAGCAGGCTTGGCGTGCTTCACGGTCGCAAAGTCACGCTTCAGTGCAGCGACGAGCGCGCTGTCGGCGCCGCCGGCAAGGACTTTCGATACGAAGCTGCCGCCGGGCGCGAGCACGTCGTGCGCGAACTGGGCGGCCGCCTCGATCAGGCCCATCGTGCGCAGGTGATCCGTCTGCTGATGGCCAACGGTATTGGCCGCCATATCAGAGAGAATGAGATCGGGCGCGCGACCCAGAGCGTCAATCAGCGCTGCCGGAGCGTCATCCGTCATGAAATCCATCCTGAGGATGGTGACACCATCGATCGCGTCGACGTCAAGCAGATCGATGCCGGCGATCGCAGCCCTCGGCACCTGCCGCCGCACGACCTGCGCCCAGCCGCCCGGCGCAATGCCGAGGTCGACGACAGCCTTTGCACCCTTCAGGAACCCGAACCGCTCGTCGAGCTCGATCAGCTTGAATGCGGCGCGGCTGCGATATCCTTCGGCCTGTGCCCGCTTGACATAGGGATCGTTCAATTGCCGGGCGAGCCAGCGGTTTGACGATGCGGTCCGCCCCTTGCCCGTCTTGACGCGCGTTCGCGATGCGCCGCCGCCCCGGCTCACAGGACTTTCCTCATCGGATGCCCGATGCAATGAGCGCGCGCAGAATGCCTTCCCGAATACCGCGATCGGCAACGCCGACACGCGGTGCCGGCCAGACATCGAGAATCGCATCGAGAATGGCACAACCCGCGACCACGAGATCGGCTCGTTCGCTGCCGATGCATGGCAGATCTGCCCGTTCGGTCAGCGACCGTGCCGCCATGTCGGCCGATATCGCGCGAAGAGCATCAGTCGGCGCGCACAGCCCGTCCACGACGCGGCGATCATAGCTCACCAGCCCCAGATGAACGCTGGCGAGCGTCGTGATCGTTCCGCTGGTGCCAAGCAGCCGCAGTTGCGCGGGCGGCGCGGTCATCGCCGGATCGATGAAATCGGCGATGCTTTCGGCGAAGCGCGCGCGCATCCGGGCATAGGCGGCAATCCGTGCCGCTGCATCGGGCGCTTCATGCGGCTCCACTTCCGAAAGCGAGACGACGCCCAGGGGGACGCTGCGCCACGCAGCAATCGGCGGGTCGAGGACGGCACGGTCATGCATGCCATCGATTCTTACCAGTTCGGTCGATCCGCCGCCGATGTCGAAAATCAGTGCGGGGCCGTCACCGGGTTCGAGCAGAACATGACAGCCCGCCACTGCGAGCCGCGCCTCCTCCCCGGCGTCGATCACGTCGAGCACAATTCCAGTCTCGCGATAGACGCGCTCGACGAACTCCACGCCGTTTTCCGCCTGGCGGCAGGCTTCTGTCGCAACCGCGCGCGAAAGGTGGACGCCCCGCCGCACCAGCTTGTCGGCACAGACCGACAGGGCCGAAATCGCCCGGTCAATGGCGGCATCGCCCAGTCGCCCAGTCGCCGTCAGCCCTTCGCCCAGCCGGACGATCCGCGAAAACGCATCGACGATCGTAAACCCCCGCTGATTGTCAGGCCGGGCAATCAACATGCGGCAGTTATTCGTTCCAAGATCGAGTGCGCCAAACACGCGACGATCGGTTTCCGAGCGGCCGCCCTGCCGTGGATGGCCCTGTTGTAAGTGGCCCTTTTGCGGGCTGCCCGGAAAGGCCGCGTTACGCGCCGGATAGCTTCCGGTCGCCGGCGGCAAAGGGACGCTGATGTCCGCCATGCCATTTATCTTCCTCACCGCATGATCGAGAGCGTCAGGGCGGCACTTGGCAACAGCGCTAGCGTGTCGCGGGCGGGCGGGCAAGGCGGACAGGCAGCCCGGCCGCGACATTGACTTGGAAAATGCAGCCGCCTATGCCTTTGAACGATATTGCCCCGTCATCTAATGGTAAGATACCGGATTCTGATTCCGTTTATCGAGGTTCGAGTCCTCGCGGGGCATCCACCTGCTTGCCGGGTCAGCGTGCGACAGATCGATGAGATCCATCGGAAAGCAATGCAGCGTCACATTTTCCTTTTATCCGTTCTGTCGATTGTCGCCTGCGCGCCGGTTCCCCGGCTCGCGCCGGCACCAGTGTTGCGAAGCGTCGAAAGCCTCGCATCGCAAAAGTCACTGGCTGGGCCGTTCGCCGACTGGCCCGAAGACAGATGGTGGTCAGCTCTTGGTGATCCGGCGCTCGATGCCCTGATCGCGGAGGGGCTTGCCGGATCGCCCGACGTTGCTTTGGCTACCGCGCGGGTGCGCGCGGCCGATGCAATCGCCCAACAGGCAGGAGCAGCGCTGGGGCCGAACGCTGCGATCGATGGCAGCGTCGGCGGCGCCAAACAGAGCGAAAACCTCGGCATTCCGCCAGCCTTTGTCCCCAAAGGCGTTCAGGGTACCGGCCGGTTGACGGCCTCGCTCTCGTTCAACCTCGATCTGTGGGGAAAAAATCGCGCGGCGCTGCGTGCAGCGCGTGGAGAAGCGTCAGCAGCGGCGGTCGATGCCGCGCAGGCACGGCTGCTGCTGACCACCGCCATCGCAGCGGCTTATGCCGAGCTGGCGCAATTCCATGCACAGCGCGATGTCGCACGCGATGCGGTGACGGCGCGCGAGCAGGTGGCGACCCTGACGGCGCAACGGGTTCTGGTCGGCGTCGATACGCGCGGCAGCCAGGCGGCGGCCGACACCCGGGTACCGCAGGCGCGCGCCGATGTGCTTGCGCTCGACGAGGCAATCCTGCTGACGCAGGACCGGCTTGCGGCGCTCGTGGGCGCGGGGCCGGATCGTGGGCGCGACATTGCGCGACCGGCGATCCGTGAGCTTCCCGTCGGCATACCTGCCAATGCCGGCATCGGGTTGATCGGACGGCGGCCCGATCTGGTTGCCGCCCGGCTGCGCGCCGAGGCCGCTGGTCAACGCATTCGGGTAGCCAGGGCCGATTTTTATCCTAATCTGAATCTATCGGCGCTTGCCGGCCTGCAGTCGCTCGGGTTGGACAAACTCATCAATTCAGGTTCGAGCTATGGCAATGGCGGGCTTGCTGTCAGCCTCCCGATTCTCGACGCCGGGCGGATAGAGGGGCGCTATCGCGGTGCCCGCGCGAACTATGACGAGGCAGTTGCCCGCTATGATTCGGTTCTGGTGGCGGCGCTGCGCGAAGTTGCCGACGCCGTGGCGAGCCGCAATGCCGCCGATGGCCGACTTGCCGAAGCACGCCGTGCGCTCGCTTTCGCCGGAGATGCCAGCAGGATTGCGCAACTTCGCTATCGCGCCGGCCTTTCGAACCAGCTCAATGTGCTTGCAACTGCCGATACCCTGCTGGCGGCGCGGCGCGCGGTCACCGATCTCGAGGCGCGCCGAACCGCACTGGACGTCATGCTGGTCCGCGCGTTGGGGGGCGGCTATCGTGAAATCAACATTGTCCCCGGAGCCGAATGATGGCCGACGTTTCTCCTGAATTTGCTGCTGAAAGTCACGCGGTAGAAGCGGGCAGCGCGAACGTCCGGGGGTCGAGGCGCAGGCAGCTGCTGGGCATTTTGGCGATTGTCGTCGTCGTGGCTGCGATCGCGGTCGGGCTCTGGTATTTCCTGACCCAGGCGGGTCGGGTCAGCACCGACAATGCCTATGTCGGTGCCGATACGGCTCAGGTTACCGCGCTGGTATCCGGCCCGGTGGCCGAAGTGCGCGTTGGCGGGACGCAATCGGTTCGCCGGGGTGATGTGCTCGTGATTCTCGATCCCGCGGACGCCAAAATCGAGGTCGCCACCGCGCAGGCCGCGCTGCTCCAGGCCCAGCAGCGCTATGGGCAATCGTCGGCACAGGTGGGATCGGCACGCGCCAAACTCGCCTCGCGCGGCGCGGATATCGTGCAGGCGCGCGCGCGGCTGGCACAGGCAAGCGCGGAGCTGCTGCGCGCCCGTCTCGATTTCGAGCGTCGGCAAACCCTTGCGGGCAGCGGCGCGGTATCGGGCGAAGAGCTTTCATCGGCGCGCGCCGTGCTGGCAACGGCACAGGCGGCCCGCGATTTCGCCGCAGCAGGCATCGTATCGGCACAGGCCACCGGCGTTTCGGCGGGAAGCGACCTCACCGCAAGTGAGGCGCTCACGCGCGGGACGACGATTTCCACCGCGCCCGATGTCAGCGCGGCCCGCGCTCGGCTCGAGGCGGCGCAGCTCAGTCTCGAACGCACCGTCATCCGCGCGCCGATCGACGGCATAGTCACCAATCGTCAGGTGCAGGTCGGCCAGCGGATCGCGGCGGGAAGCCCGATCATGACTCTGGTTCCACTCGCCAGCGCGTATGTCGACGCCAATTTCAAGGAAAACCAGCTGCGCAAAGTGCGATTTGGCATGCCAGTCGAGCTGACGTCAGACTTTTACGGCAGTGATGTCGTGTTTCATGGCAGCGTTATCGGCTATGCCGGCGGTACGGGGGCAACCTTTTCACTGATCCCGGCGCAGAACGCCACGGGCAACTGGGTGAAAGTCGTCCAGCGCCTGCCGGTGCGGATCGCGCTCGACCCCGGCGAGCTGCGTGCGCATCCGCTGCGGGTCGGCCTGTCGATGGATGCCGTGATCGACACGCGGGGCAGGTAGCGTGGCCAGCGCCGACATCCCCCGCGCCAACCTGGGTACCAGCGCCGCGGCACCCTATAGCGCCGGTGCGCCGTCGCTTTCGGGACTGAAGCTGCTGGTCGCAGGCTTTGCGCTGGCGCTTGCCAATTTCGTGGTCGTGCTCGACGTGACAATCGCCAATGTCTCGGTGCCGCACATCGCAGGTGGCCTTGCGATCTCACCATCGCAGGGAACCTGGGTGATAACGAGCTATTCCGTGGCGGACGCAATCAGCGTTCCGCTTACCGGCTGGCTGGCATCGCGTTTTGGCACGGTTCGCTGGTTCACCTATTCATTGATCGGCTTTGCGCTTTTTTCATTTCTGTGCGGAACGTCGCGCTCGCTTGAAATTCTGGTGACGTTCCGGATTCTGCAGGGGCTGTCGGGCGGGCCGCTGATGCCACTGACGCAATCGCTGCTGCTGCGTGTTTTCCCCAAGAGGATGGCCGCCGCCGCCATGGCATTATGGGCGATGACGACGGTGTGCGCGCCGATCGCCGGCCCGATTCTCGGCGGGCTGATCAGCGACAACTGGACCTGGCCGTGGATTTTTTTCATCAATCTGCCGATCGTCGGCTTCTGCCTGTTCACGGTCACGCGCATGGTGACGCCTTTCGAAACGCCGCGCAGAAAGGCCGGGATCGACGTTGTCGGGCTTGTGCTGCTCGTCGTCTGGGTCGGGGCCTTTCAGCTGATGCTCGACACCGGTCGCGAAAATGACTGGTTTTCCTCGCCCTTCGTCGTGGCGATGGCAGTGATCGCAGCCATCGGGCTGCCCGCGTTCATTATCTGGGAACTGGGCGAAACGAACCCGATCGTCGATATCCGCATCTTCCGTCACCGTGGATTTGCCGCCGGGACGATGGCCGTCGCGCTCGGGTTTGGCGCTTTTTTTGCATCGGTCGTGCTGACCCCCCTCTGGCTGCAGCAGATCGTCGGCTATACCGCGACAGAGGCGGGCTATGCCACCGCCTTCGTTGGTGTCTTTGCGGTCATCATGTCGCCGGTCGCGGCGCGCCTGTCCGGGAAAGTCGATCTGCGCATTACCGTATGTTTCGGCATCTTGTGGCTCGGCTTCATGTCGCTGCTGCGCGCCGGGTGGAGCACCGATTCGGATTTCTGGCAGATCGCCATGCCGCAGCTTCTCCAGGGGCTGGGCATGCCGTTTTTCTTTATCGGGCTGACCGCAATCGCACTGGCATCGGTAAAACCCGAAGAGACGACATCGGCTGCCGGCATCATGAGTTTCGTGCGCACCCTGTGCGGGGCAGTCGGCACGGCGATGGCGACCACCGCCTGGGACGGCGCATCGCGCGTCGCCCGCTCGGATATGGTGCCGACGCTCAATGGCGTCGCGAGTGCCATGTCATCGTTACAGACGCGGGGACTGAGTGAGGAGCAGGCACGGTCGATGATGGACAGAATGGTCGAGGCGCAGGCGGGCACCGTTGGCGCGACACATGTGTTCACCTATGCTTCTGTCGTTTTCCTGCTTGCCGCATGCGTGGTCTGGCTGGCACCGAAACCGAAGCGCGTGGTCGATGCCGGTGCGGCGCATTGAACGGCAGCCGACGCGCAGAGTGATAATATTGCGAAAGGGAATCTGAATGTTCGCCTCGCTCGGATTGCCACAGCTTCTCGGCATTTTTACCGTCGCGGCTGTCGCCATCTGGGTTGCCGGCATCAAGCTGTCCAACACGACCGACGTCCTCTCGCACCGGCTGGGATTCGGATCGGCGCTGGGTGGCGTCATCGTGCTCGCGATTGCCACCAACCTGCCCGAGATCGCGATCGTCGTCAGCGCGGCGGCGGCGAACAATATCGGCGTCGCGGTGGGAAACATTCTGGGCGGGATCGCGATCCAGACCGTCATTCTGGTTGCCTTTGACGCGTTCGGGATGAAGCAGAAGGTGCCGCTGACCTATCAGGCGGCGAACCTGACGCTGGTCATCGAAGGACTGCTCGTCATCGCGGTTCTGGTCGTTGCCGTGATGGGAACGCAGCTTTCCGGTTCGCTGGTGTTCCTGCGCGTCGGGCCCGATGCGCTGCTGATCGCGATGCTGTGGATCGTCGGTGTCTGGCTGATTGCCAAGGCGAACAACGGCCTGCCCTGGCACGAACCGTCTGGCAGCGCGCCTGATACCCAGGCAATGCCAAAGGGCCAGGCGAGAGTGCTGCAGGAACAGGCATCGAGCGACCGCGGACGGAGTACGACGCGCGAAATCATGGTTTTTTTTGGGGCGGCGGTCGTTACGCTGGTCGCGGGTGTCCTGCTCGAACGTTCGGGCAGCGCGATCGCCGCCCATATCGGCATGACGGGGGTGCTGTTCGGAGCGACCGTGCTGGCCGCCGCCACCTCGCTTCCCGAACTTTCTACCGGCCTTACTGCGACCCGGGCCGGTGACTATCAACTGGCGATCAGTGACATCTTTGGCGGCAATGCCTTCCTGCCGGTCCTGTTTCTCCTTGCGACCCTGGTGTCCGGGCGCGCCGTTCTGCCACAGGCGCAGCATACCGATATCTATCTTGCCGGGCTGGGCGTTCTGCTGACCAGCGTTTATCTTGTCGGCCTGATCTTCAGGCCCAGGAAACTGATTTTGGGCATGGGCATCGATTCGCTGGTCGTATTGATGCTTTATGCAATCGGAACCGTCGGCCTGTTCGCTGTGGTCAGCGGCGGTGCGCGGCCGTGACGCCTGCGGCGTTTCTGCAAAAGCCAAGCCTTTGCCAGCGGGCGCGCCACTTTGCGTCCATATGGGCAACATAGGCGCGATACGTTGCGTCGTTACCCAGATGCTGTTCCTCGGTCTTGGCACGCCAGAGGTAGACTCCGCTGACGAGGACCATGATGAGGGTGTTGCGGATCGAGTCCGACGCGCTTGCGGTGGTTACGAGGAAAGGGAGCGTCGACAGCCACCAGAAGGCGTTTTTCGACCAGTAAGCAGGGTGGCGCACGATGGCATAGGGGCCATGCGTCACGATGCCGCGATGCGTAAGATTGGAAAAACGGATACCGAATGCAACTGTCGCCCAGGCATAAATGCCCGTGAGCACCACCAGCATTACCCCCCAAAGCCAAAGCAGCGACGGTTGCCCGGCGAACCACCGATCCCATTCCTGCGTGCCAAAGTGGTAATCAAGCGGGCCGCTGTTCCCCATCAGGGAAAAGGGCGGATAGCAGATCAGCGCCGAAACCCACCCCCCCATATAGGGGGTCGCCGAGCGGATATGCGAATCGAGCGGTTTCATCGTCAGCACATAACCCACGGTCGCCATCGCAACGTCGATCAGGAACATGATGCTGATCAGGAAACCGGCGAGCGCAACCGGGCCCGCAACGATCTGGTCCCATGGCCTCAGAGCGACGGTGATGAAGTTTCCAGGAACGATCGAAACCATGAACGCGGTGTAAAACCCTTTTACGGCCCAGCTTCGCGCGTGATCGGCGATGGCAGAACGATCGACGGTCCGATCGCCCATCAGCCATTGCCCAAACGCCCAGGCACCGTCCTTTGGATGTTTCAGGCGGGTGTCGATCCACAGCACATAGGGAATGGAAAGAACAAACAGCGGCAGCGCGGCGAGCACGAATATCTGCATGGCGAACAGATAATCCCCCTGCCAGTAGAACCGGCAAAGGGCATAGATGCCGCCCAGGATTGCCCAGCTAGTCCATAGCCCGGCGAGCTTCGACAGGCTGATGTCAAAACTTTCCCCACAGGATCGTGCCGGTGCGTCCCAATCGATCCCCGTTGACGGATTGCGGTGGACGCGGTCGATGAACACCGACCAGAGCACCATCGGGATCCCGCAGGCGACGACACAGGCCATCGAGGCCCAGGGGCCCGCCCAGCCGAAGTGACGCGCGGCAAAGAAAAAGGAAGCGAGGCCGGAAAGCCCCGCAAAACCAACGCCATGCGACACTGCGGAGGGCGGGCGCGTTGGCGGCACATCCGCTCCTTCAGTCACATCGCTCGCGCTTGCCATGATCGTCCTTCGACCGGGTTCTGCTCATGCAGGGCCGGAGGCTGCCCCCCGGACGTCTGCCCACCGGGCCCTAAAGCAGCACGGCGTGCAAATGGTATCGGGTATCGTGTTCGGGTGACCGCGCGTTTCACTTGCCCTGCGAACGCCAGCGCCTGATGACACGATCGACAATTTCGCGCTCTCCACCGACTTCGGTCCAGAGTTTGGAAAAAAGCGGATCGCTCGACGCCGGGCGATGGATGGGCAGCAGATCGTCAAACGCGACGCGTATCGGTACTGATACCCCTTCCCCGCAGACGATCGCCTCGCGGTTGCGAAGCGCGGGTATGGTGTCGAGAAAGCCACGCGCCTCTTCGGGCATGGCAGATCGCACATACGCCTGATCGCGATCATTGTTGAGGCGCATCGCGATAATCGTGCCGCATTGGGAAAGGACGCCCTCGGCAAGGTCTGACGGACGCTGGGTGATAAGCCCAAGCGAAACACCGTATTTGCGCCCTTCTTTCGCAATCTGGCCAAGGATCTTGCCCACCGAACTCAGATGCGCGTTACGGTCCGACGGGACGTAACGGTGGGCCTCTTCGCAAACGAGCAGGATCGGACGCTGCGGTTCGTTTCGGCTCCAGATTGCATAGTCGAAAACGAGGCGGCTGAGCACCGAAACCACCACCGAAGTGATATCCGAGGGAACGCCCGACACATCGATGATCGAGATCGGCTTGCCGTCGCCGGGCAGGCGGAAGATTCGCGAAAGAAAGTTCGCCATCGTGTCGGCAACGAGCAGGCCCGAAAACATGAAGCTGTAGCGCGGATCGGATTTGATTTCATCGATCTTTGTCTTGAGACGCATATAGGGGGCGCTGTCGCCCGCCTTGTCGAGCTTGCCCATTTCGGTTTGAATATTCGACGTCAGGTCACTGAGAAGATACGGAATGGGTGAATCGACCGTGAGCTTGGTAATACCCTCTGCCGCGCGGCTTTTCGCCTTGGCAGCAAGCAGGCATTTGGCCAGGATGTCACCATCCATCTGCCGTTCCGAGCCCTGGGCAACGAGAAACACTTCGCAGTGTTCTTCAAAGTTCATCAGCCAATATGGCATTGCGAGGTTTGATACGTCGTAAAGCGCGCCGTTCGTCTTGAATGCCGCCGAATATTCTCCGTGCGGATCGATCATGACGATATGACCCTGGGGGGCAAGCTGGCAGATGCGGTGAAGAATGAGTGCCGCGGCGGTCGATTTGCCCGTTCCGGTCGATCCCAGAAGTGCAAAGTGCTTGCCGAGCAACGCATCGACGAACAGGGCAGCGCGGATATCCTGCGTCGGGTAGACTGTTCCCACCTCGATATGAGGGCGGTCAGCCGCGGCATACATCTGCCGCATGTCGTTGGTACTGACGGGGAAAGCGTGTGCGCCGGGCGCCGGATAGCGCGTGACGCCGCGGCGGAAATTATAGATTTTGCCGGTAAGGCGCTCCTCGTCGCCTTCGCCGAGAAAGTCGATAAAGCCGATGACGATACCGGGCTGTGCTGGATCGCCCTTGAGCGTGCGGACGTTGGCGATCAGCCAGGCTGAACCCACCCGCACCTTGATCAGGCTGCCAACCTGACCGCCCATCAGAAGGCAGGGATCGTCGGATCCTGCAAGCCGCTCCATCGCGGAAATGCTGAAACAGACCTGCGACGACGATCCTGAAATTTCGGTGACAATGCCGATCTGCTTGCGCCCGGCAGAGTGGCTCTGCCCGTCGGGCCCGCCGGTTGGCAGGTCAGCATTGCCGCTGCCCTCGAAACCCTTTTCGCGATACATGTCCATATCGTAGCCCAATCCGATCAAACCGTCGGGACGGACTAGCCGCCAAACGTAAACGATCAGGTAATAATGGCGTGATGGTGCAGGAAATGGTTTGACCGACCGCCAGGCCGGTTGCCGCGCGGCAAAATCGCGTGTCTGCCAGGGGCCGCTGACGGTTGCCTTCGCCCGGCCGCACGGCCTAAGGCTTGCCCGTCTCGTCCCGCACGAAAGGACAGCAGGTGAGCGAAGCCGATCTCGACACCGCTCTGCCGGCAACGCGCCTCGACGAAGACGATCGTCTTCGCCCCGGATTCGTCCGCGACGTGCTCGAAGCCGTACAGAATGGCAATGTCAGCGCCACCCGCGATCTTTGCGGGCCGATGCACCCGGCTGATCTTGCCGACCTTTTCGAGCTGACACCTGCCGACTTGCGTGGTGACCTTGCGCTTGCGCTCGGCGATATGCTCGATGGCGATGTGCTCGCCGAGATGAACGACCATGTCCGCGAAGGGTTGGTCGATGCGCTCGAGCCTTATGAGGTCGCCGGGCTCGCCGCCGAGCTCGATACCGACGATGCCGTCGCCATCATCGAGGATATGGACGACGCGGACCAGGCGGCCGTGCTGCGCGCGCTCGATCCCGATGACCGTGCCGCAATCGAGGCCGCGCTTGCCTATCCCGGGGAGTCCGCCGGGCGGCTGATGCAGCGCGAGCTGATCGCGGTGCCCCAGCACTGGTCCGTCGGGCAGACGATCGACTATCTGCGCGACAATCCGGCACTGACGACCGACTTCTGGGAAATATTCGTGGTCGATCCGGCGCACAAGCCGATCGGCACTGTCCAGCTTTCGTGGATCCTGCGCACGCCGCGCGATATTGCGATGATCGATGTGATGAAGCGTGAACAGACGTTGATTCCCGTCGATATGGATCAGGAAGAGATCGCGCTGCGCTTCCAGAAATATGCGCTGATCTCGGCCGCCGTGATCGATCATGACGGGCGACTCGTGGGCATGATCACCGTCGACGATATCGTTCACATCATCAGCCAGGAAGCGGGCGAGGATATCCTCCGGCTTTCGGGCGCGGGCGATGGAGACATTAACCAGCCGCTGCTGCTGACAGTGCGGACGCGGCTGACATGGCTGATCGTCAACCTCGGCACGGCTATTCTTGCGAGCTCTGTCGTCGGTCTGTTCCAGGGCCTGATCGCCACATTCGCGGTGCTTGCGGTTCTGATGCCGATCGTATCGGGCATGGGCGGCAATGCGGGCACGCAGACGCTGGCGGTGGTGGTGCGTGCGCTCGCCACCAATCAGCTGACGAGTTCGAACACCGTCAGGATGATCGCACGCGAGTTTCGCATCGCGCTGACCAACGGGCTGACGCTCGGCGTGCTGATCGGGGTCAGCGTCGGGCTCTTATATCAGAATGTCACGCTCGGGCTGGTCATCGGCGCTGCCATGGTGATCAACAATCTGGTGGCCGGGCTTGCGGGCATTCTCGTCCCCGTCATCCTTGACCGCCGCGATATCGATCCCGCCGTATCGTCGGCGGTGTTCGTCACCGCCGCGACTGACGTCATGGGGTTTTTCAGCTTCCTAGGGCTGGCAACGCTTGCGGGGCTCGGCGGCTGACATGCTCCACCTGACCAAGGTCGCTTTCGGCTGCGACAGTGTCGATTATCTGGTCGAGCGCTTTGCCGAACGTGATGTCCCGGTGCGGCTGACCACGCGCTATCGCCCCAAGCGGCATGCAGAGCTGATCGGCGGCTCGCTCTACTGGATCCTCAAGCACAAACTGGTCGCGCGCAGCGAGATCCTGGGCTTTGCCGAAGCACCCGAAGGGCGGACCGACATCCTTGTGGAAAATCGCGTCATCCTCGTCCACCCCAAGCCGAAACGCGCACATCAGGGCTGGCGTTACCTGACGGCGGGGAGCGCACCGCGTGACATGGTCGAGGGTGACGTTACCGGCGACGATCTTCCGCCCGGCCTCGCGCTCGAGCTTTCGTCAATGGGGCTGATCTAGCCCCTCCTCCGCCGCGGTCACCGCGCCGCTGTATTTGCCATCGGGTCGGTCCTGCCTAAGGGGGCATGCAGCGAATCGGGGGACTGGCACGTGGGTGACATCAAGAAAGTCGTACTGGCGTTTTCGGGCGGGCTCGACACCAGCGTCATCCTCAAATGGCTCCAGCAGACCTATCGGTGCGAGGTCATCACTTTCACCGCCGATCTGGGGCAGGGCGAAGAGCTGGAGCCGGCGCGTGCCAAGGCCCGGCTGATGGGGGTCCGCGAAGAGCACATCTTCATCGACGATCTGCGCGAGGAATTCGTCGGCCACTATGTCTTTCCGATGATGCGCGCCAATGCGCTTTACGAGGGGCTGTATCTGCTCGGCACCAGTATCGCCCGGCCGCTGATCGCCAAACGGCAGATCGAAATCGCGCGCGCTCTCGGTGCCGATGCTGTCAGCCACGGGGCCACGGGCAAGGGCAATGATCAGGTTCGGTTCGAGCTGGGCTATTATGCGCTCTCACCCGATATCCGGATCATCGCCCCGTGGCGCGAATGGGATCTGACGAGCCGCGCCGCGCTGATCGCCTTTGCCGAAAAGCACCAGATTCCGGTGCCGAAGGACAAGCGCGGGGAAAGCCCGTTTTCGACCGATGCGAACATGCTGCACACGTCGAGCGAGGGAAAGGTTCTGGAAGACCCGTGGGAAGAAGTTCCCGGCTATGTCTATTCGCGGACGGTCGATCCGCAAGACGCGCCCGATGCGCCAGAGACGATCACGGTGGATTTCGAACGTGGTGACGCGGTGGCGGTCAATGGCGAGGGACTGTCACCTGCAAACCTGCTGATGAAACTCAACGATCTCGGCCGCGCACACGGTATCGGCCGCCTCGATCTCGTCGAAAACCGCTTCGTCGGCATGAAATCACGCGGGATGTATGAAACGCCGGGCGGCACGATTCTCCATCTTGCCCACCGTGGCATCGAGCAGCTGACGCTGGATCGCGGTGCCGCGCACCTGAAGGACGAGCTTGCGCCGCGCTATGCCGAGCTGATCTACAACGGTTTATGGTTCAGCCCCGAACGCGAAATGCTCCAGGCGGCGATCGATCACAGCCAGGCCAAGGTGACGGGCACGGTGCGCCTCAAACTCTACAAGGGCAGCGCCATCGTGACGGGGCGGCGGTCACCGCACTCGCTCTATTCCGAAAAAGTGGTGACCTTCGAGGATGACGCCGGAGCCTATGACCAGCGCGATGCCGAAGGGTTCATCAAGCTGAATGCGCTGCGGCTGCGGCTGCTGGGGCGGCGCGATCGCTGAACGTCACGTCACGTCGCGTCACGTCACCAGGGTCATGAGGGTTTCGATCCGGTCGGCCTCCTCCGCCGGCTTGTCGAGCCGGATGCGCGATATGCGGGGAAAGCGCATGGCCACGCCCGATTTGTGCCGTGTCGACCGGTGGAGCGAATCGAACGCCACTTCAAGGACCAGCGTTTTTTCAACCTCGCGCACCGGCCCGAACCGGGCGACGGTATTCTGCCGCACAAACCGGTCGAGCCCTTTCAGTTCCTCGTCGGTAAACCCCGAATAGGCTTTTCCCACGGGCAGAAGCTCGCCGTTCTCGCTCCAGCAGCCGAATGTGTAATCCGAGTAGAAGGACGATCGCTTGCCGTTGCCGCGCTGGGCATACATCATCACGCAGTCGGCGCTCAGCGGATCGCGCTTCCATTTATACCACAGACCGGCGCGCCGACCACCGCTATAGGGACTGTCGCGACGTTTGAGCATCACCCCTTCGATCGCCGCGTCGCGGGCACCTGCGCGGATCAGCGCCAGCTCGTCGAAATCATGAGCCTCGATCACCGCCGAGAGATCGAAGCGCGTGGCGTCGAAACGCGGAATCAGCGCCTCCAGCCGGGCACGCCGCGCGGTCCAGCCGAGCGCGCGCAAATCCTCTGCATCGTCGAACAATATATCGTAAAGCCTGACGAATGCCGGCGCATCCGTCTGCAATTTCGTCGATGGTGCCTTGCGCCCCAGCCGCTGCTGCAGTGCGTTGAAGCTGGCCGCGGCTCCCCCGCTTTCGGGCCCACCCTGCACATCGCCGCGCACCAGCAGCTCGCCATCGAACGCCCCCGGCACGGTAACTGCGGCAGCCACATCGGGAAAGCTGCCGGTAATGTCATCCCCGCCGCGCGAATAGAGCCGCACCTGCCCTCCCGCACAGACTATCTGAACGCGAATCCCGTCCCACTTCCATTCGGCGGCATAATCGGTGAGGTCGACGCGCAGATCGTCGAGCGGATGGGCGAGCATGAAAGGGCGAAAGGCGGGGGTGTCGAGCGCGGTCGGCTGTGCGCCACGCCCCTCGGCCCAGTCGAACAGCGCGGAATAAGGGGGCGCGATGCCGTGCCACACCTCTTCCACGGCCTCCACGTCGATTGCGAATGCGTTCGCGAGCGCCGTCTTCGCCAGGCGCGACGACACGCCTGCGCGCAGCCCGCCCATGGCCAGCTTGAGGAGCGCAAACCGATCCTCGACATCCAGAGCATCGAGCATTTCGGCGAGCGCAGCCGGCGCATTGGGACGGCCGAGCGAAAGCAGGCGATCGATCACGGCGGAAAGGCGCAGATCCTGCCGTGCCGCTTCGGGCGACGACGGCCACATCAGCGCCACTGTTTCCGCCGTGTCGCCGACATAGTCGCGGCTCATCCGGTAGAGCACCGGATCGACGCGTTCCTCGATCAGTCCGCGCACGACCGCGGGCTTCACGCCGGGCAGATCAAGTTCGCCCGTCAGCGCCGCGAGCGCCCATCCGCGATCGGGATCGGGCGTGGCGCGTAGGTAATCGCCGATCAGGCGCAGCTTGGTGTTGCGGCTGCGGGTATAGATCAGACGATCGAGAAGCGTGGCGAAAGCGCGCATGCGCGCCTGTTACGCGCCCTGTGCCGCTTCGAACAGGAACCAGGCGCGCTCCTCGGCCTCATCGGTCCATGTGTCGACGATGCCGCTCGTCGCATTGTCCTTCGCCGTTTCGGCGGCTTCCTTCACCGCGCGAAACTGCGTGACGAGCTTCAGATTATCGTCGCGCAGTTCGGCAAGCATCTCGACCGGGGAGACGAAATCGGCGTTGTTGTCCGCGATCGTCTGGCGGCGCGCAATATCGGCAATGGAGCGCAGGGTGGTATTGCCCGTCTTGCGCACGCGTTCGGCAATCGCATCGGTCGTCTGGAAGATCTGCGTCGCCTGGTCATCGAACAGAAGGTGATAGTCGCGGAAATGCGGCCCGCTGACATGCCAGTGGAAATTTTTTGTCTTCAGATAGAGCGCGAAGCTGTCCGCCAGCGCGGCGTTGAGCGCGTCGGCGACTGTCGCCACGTTGCTCCCGAGGTCGGTCGGGGTCTTGAGTTTCGACTTGGGCGTTTTGGCCATGGCAGATCGTCTCCTGACTGAATCGTTTCGTCTGCATAACCGAACCGGGCCACCAGAGTTCCGTCAGATCAGCGAGAAGGCGCGGAGCGGCAGGAACAGTCCGATAACGAGCAGAATACCCCCAGCGATCCGCCGCACCAAGAGGGGGATGGTGAGTCCCGCCGCCCCTAGTGCGCAGGCGATCCCAACCGCAAACAGCGCACCGATTGCCGACGCGACCGGCTGGCCGGAACATGCTGCAAAGCCGAAGGCCACACCGGGCGTGGGTGACCGTGACACCGCCAGCAGCACGCCCCACAGGTTTTCCCCCGCGCGCCCGGTACGCAATAACTGTCCATATGCCGCGAACAGAACGAGGACGCCAAGCATCAGCATTCGCGCATCTGGAACCATCGCGCCCGACAACTGCCAGCCCGCCCCGACGGCGGCGGCGACAAGCCCCGTGATCGCAAAAGCCACGATATTCGGCTGCCTTAGCGCGAGCGTGCCAAGCTGGCCGCCGACTTCCGAGAGCAGGACGACGAGCAGGGCGGGGATCAGCGCATTCACGCCGCTATCCGTGAATGCGCAGTTCCACCGATGCAAGGAAGGATGACGCGACGGCGGGGTCGATACTGTCACAGCTTACAGCGTCGCTCATCGCTTCGAGATATGGCAGCACCATGGCCGAGCCGTGTGACTCGGCGATTGCGTGTTCGAGGCTACGCGCAAGTGCGGCGAGCGGGCGAAGATCGTGGTTTGCGGCAGTGCGGCGGATATCGTCGATCGCGCAGACGAGGCGCGCTGCCGTGATATGCGGCAATTCCATCGCGATCTGGTCGATCCGGCAGGAAAGATCGTGCTTTACCCAGCTACGTGCATCACTGCCCAGTCCCATTGGCCGCGCCCTTTTGTCCCGTTTTCATGCTGCGCCCAGGGTAATGAAGAAAGGGTTAACGGCTCGCTTCGCGTGCATCGGCTTGACTTTGGCCGCCCGTCTCGGCACAGGCCCGACTTCCCCGTCCAGCATCCCGACCATATCCGAAAGACAGCAGGGCCATGGCCAAGCCGACAACCGTCAAGATCAAGCTCGTCAGCACGGCCGATACCGGCTTTTACTATGTGACGAAGAAGAACCCGCGCAGCCCGAACACCACCGAGAAGCTGTCATTCCGCAAATATGATCCGGTGGTTCGCAAGCACGTCGAGTTCAAGGAAGCCAAGATCAAGTAACGGTCGAATTGGCCGCGTCGCTTCGGTCGGCTGCGAGCAATCCCGATACCGTATCGATAAAGCGCATCAGCGAAATTGGCTTGGATACATAGGCATCGGCCCCCGCCGCGCGGATCCGCTCTTCATCGGCCTGGCCCGCATAGGCCGTCACCGCCATCATCGGGGTTGCGCGAAGATCGGGATCGGCCCGGATTGCCTCGGTCAGTTCAAGCCCGGTGACATGCGGCATCTGGATATCCATCACGATCAGGTCGGGCAGAAATTGCCGTGCCGTCGCAATCGCCTCGCGGCCGTCGCGCAGCCCCTCCACCACATGATCATGCGCGCGCAGCAGATCGCAGAACAGCCGGAGGTTGAGTTCGTTATCCTCGACAACGAGCACTTTTTTCGCCACGCGCATTTCGCTCCATTGCTGTCCGCCGAAAGTCCTAGCATGTGCGCAGACAAAATGAACGACCCTCATCAACTGGCTCTGTCCGCGCTCGTCTGGACGCTTCAGGACGATGCGAGGGCTGAACGCCTGCTGGCGGTGACCGGGCTCGATGCCGATACGCTCAGGGTGTCGCTCGGCGAGCCCGCGCTTCTCGCCGGAACGCTCGGTTTTCTCGAAGCGCACGAACCCGATCTGATCGCCTGCGCTGATGCACTCGGGGTCAAACCCGAAGTGCTTGTCGCCGCGCGTGACCGGCTCGGCGCATGAGCCGTCCGCTGCTGATCACCGACTGCGACGAAGTGCTGCTTCACATGGTAAGCCATTTCAGGGACTGGCTGCGAGAGGCGCACGATTGCCAATTCACCTTGGAGCGTGCCTTTGCCGAGCCGCTTACCCGAAACGGCGTGCCCCTGCCGCATGAAGAAACATGGCCGCTGCTCGAAGGGTTCTTCGAAACCGAGATGCACCGCCAGACGCCTGTCCTTGGCGCACGCGAAGCCCTTGCGCATCTGTCGGGACAGGCCGACATCGTGGTGCTCACCAATCTGGGGCATCATTTCAACGCGGCGCGCGGTGTCCAACTGGCCGGGCATGGCATCGTGCACCGTGTCGAAACGAATCAAGGCGGCAAGGGCGATCCGGTCGCGCGGCTTGTCGCCGAGTTCGCGCCGTCGGTGACCGTCTTCGTCGACGATCTGGCGCAGCACCACACCTCCGTCGCGCGCCACGCGCCCGATGTGTTCCGCCTCCATATGATCGCCGAGCCCGCGCTCGCCGTCGTGACGCCGCCTGCGTCTGCCGCTCACGCCCGGATCGACGACTGGACCCGTGCAGTTGGCTGGATCGAAGCGCGTTTTGCGGGCCTGCCGCTCGAAGGCGCTTGACCGGCGCGCCGCGCGCAGGCTTTGTCAGTCCATGACGATCGAATCCATTCTCGCCGAACGCGGCCTCATCCTGCCGACCCCTGCTGCGCCGGTCGCCGACTATGTGCCAAGCGTGGCGGCAAACAACATGGTCTTCGTATCGGGCCAGATATCGTTCGACGCCAGCGGCGCGATCATCAAGGGGCGCTTGGGCGAAAACGCCGACCTTGCCGCGGGCAGAGCGGCGGCCGAACGCTGCGGCCTGATGGTCGTCGCGCAACTGAAAGCCGCGCTCGGCTCGCTCGACCGGGTAGAGCGGATCGTGAAGCTCGGCGTATTCGTCAGTTCATCGGGGGATTTCACCCAGCAGCCCGAAGTCGCCGACGGGGCCTCGTCGCTGATGGTCGCGCTGTTCGGCGATGCCGGGCGGCATGCGCGTGCTGCCGTGGGCGTGCCGTGCCTGCCGCGCGGCGCGATGGTCGAAGTCGATGCGATCGTCGCCGTCCGGGCCTAGACGGATGAGCGCCGACGATCCCGGCTATACGGTGCGGATCGGCGAACGGGTTTCCGCCATCGACGCGGCCGTCTGGGATGGCTGCACGAACGCTGCAAACCCTTTCGTCTCCCACGCCTTTCTGGCCGCGCTCGAACGTTCGGGCAGTGCGGCACCGCGAACCGGGTGGAAAGCGGTGCCGCTTTTGTGCGAAGTCGCCGGGGGAACCGTCGTCGGTGCGCTTCCCGCCTATCTGAAAGCGCATAGCCAGGGCGAATATGTTTTCGATCACGCCTGGGCCGACGCATGGGAAAATGCTGGCGGTCGCTACTATCCCAAATTGCTGATCGCCGTTCCCTTTTCTCCGGTCCCCGGGCCTCGCCTCCTCACATCCGATCCAGACGCCGCGCGCGCCCTGCTGCACGCAGCGGAGACGATCGTCGATCGCGACACTCTCTCGTCCGCGCACGCCAATTTCATCACGCCCGAGCAGCTGCCGGTTTTCGAGGCCGCCGGTTGGCTGATCCGAGAAGGCATCCAGTTCCACTGGTCGAACGATGGCTACCGCAGCTTTGACGATTTCCTCGCAACGCTCGCATCGCGAAAGCGAAAGGCGATCCGCAAGGAACGCGCTGCGGCGGTCGAAGGGCTCGAGATCGTCCACCTGTCCGGCGCCGATATCCGCGATGCTGACTGGGATGCGTTCTGGCAATTCTATCTCGATACCGGCGCACGCAAATGGGGGCAGCCTTACCTGACCCGCGCCTTTTTCGACGAGATCGGACGGACGCTTGCGGACAGGCTGCTGCTGATCCTGGCCAGGCGCGGCGGCGTGCCGATCGCCGGTGCGCTCAACCTCATCGGTGCGGATACTCTTTATGGCCGTTACTGGGGTTGCACCGAAGACGTCCCGTGCCTCCATTTCGAGCTCTGCTATTATCAGGCAATCGACGCTGCGATCGCGCGCGGGCTGAAGACCGTCGAGGCGGGCGCGCAGGGCGAGCACAAGCTGGCGCGCGGCTATGTTCCGGTGCCCACATATTCGGCGCACTACATTCCCAATGCCAGCTTCAGGCGTGCGATTGAGGATTTCCTGGTGCGCGAACGGCGCGCGATCCAGAACAATGCGGCATTCCTTGAAACGATGACGCCATTCAAAAAGGGATAGGGGCGGCGTCTTCGACGGTTACGAAACCGATGCGACCAGAATCGAGTTCAGGCAGCGCGGCGCATCGTCGCACCGAGCCATGCGCGGGCCTGGCGCTGTGCTTCGGCAATTTCACGCGCGGTCATGTCATCGGCGATTTCGGCACGGCATTCCTGGGCGCGTTTGTTGCCAAGCAGCGCGGCAAGGTTGAACCATTTGTGCGCCTGGATCAGATCGACATCAATTCCCGCTGCCCCACTCGAATAAGCGATTCCAAGATCGAACAGGGCGCGGACGTCGCCCGACGCCACAGCATCGACCCGACTTTCTACCAGAGATTTCGCGCTCTTCAGGCTGTGCGCCATGCTCGCCCCTTTGCGATCTTTTTCGCCGGAACATCCTTGGCGCACTGTTCATCAAGAAATGGTTAACTCGTCGGAAACCATGGGAAGCGCGATATTGTCGATCAACCTGGCTGAGCCGATCCGTGCGGCGGCAAGCAGGCGTCCATCCCATGCCGCGACATAATCGACCATAAAGCCCGCGGCTTCCAGAACGTGTCTGGCGATCAGAACCGCATCTTGCGCATCCATCCCCTGCGCGATCGCGGACCTGGCGCCGGAAAGAGCTTGCGGAAGAGCCCGCGCGCGGATGCGTTCATCGTCCGAAAGATAGGCATTGCGGGACGATATCGCGAGGCCGTCAGGATCGCGAACGGTCGCGACGCCGACGATGTCTATGCCAAGATCAAGGTCCGCCACCATCCGCCGCACGATGGCGAGCTGCTGCCAGTCCTTTTCGCCAAAAACCGCCACATCGGGGCGCACCTGCGCGAACAGCTTTGCGACAACCGTCGCCACGCCGTTGAAATGCCCGGGCCGGGCCATGCCGTCGAGGATGTCGCCAAGCCCGACAATCGAAATGCCGGTCGCAAAACCGGGCGGATACATTACGGTTGCGTCGGGCAGCCACAGGATCGTGCAGCCGGCGTCTGCAAGCATCGCCGCGTCACGCGCTTCCTGGCGGGGATAGCGCGACAGATCCTCGTCGGGCCCGAACTGAAGCGGATTTACGAAGATCGAAGCGACGATGTGATCCGCCTTGGCACCTGCCGCCTCGATCAGCGCCATATGCCCCCGGTGGAGGGCACCCATTGTCGGCACAAAGGCAACGGTTCCATGCAAGGCAATCCGCGCGGCATGTAGCGAATTCAGGTCGCGGATGGTTTGCACGCGGGGTATCGCTCCGATAGGGTAACGGCGTGCCCTTGACGAGCAAGGCCCGCTGAATCAAGTCGCTCACGCTCCTTAGGATCATGGTAAATATGCGCCGCGCGCACCGGATTGTCTTTGCGAATGAAAAAGGCGGAAGCGGTAAATCGACAACCGCTGTTCATACCGCTGTCGCATTGTCGACGGCGGGGCACCGCGTTGCTGCCCTCGATCTCGATGTGCGGCAGCGGACGCTGACCCGTTATCTGGAAAACCGCGGAGAGACATCACGCCGCAACGCGGTCGACCTGCCGACGCCGCACTATGCTGTTCTCTCGGTGCTCACGCCCGCGGGATTGGAACAGGATGTCGAGCAGCTGGGCTCCGGCTGTGACTTCCTGATCATCGACACGCCGGGGCGCGATGATCCGATCGCCCGCGCGGCAATTTCGCTCGCCGACACGCTGGTCACGCCCATCAACGACAGTTTCATCGATCTCGATCTCATCGGCCAGGTCGATGCCGAGACGTTCAAGGTAAAAAGGCCAAGCTTTTACGCCGAACTGATCTGGGATTTGCGCAAGGTCCGCGCCAAGGTCGATGGCGGCACCGTCGACTGGGTCGTCCTGCGCAACCGACTTCAGCATGTTGAGGCGCACAACATGCAGCGTGTTGCGGCCGCGCTCTCGGACCTGTCGAAGCGCGTCGGCTTTCGCATCATACCAGGTCTCGGCGAGCGGGTGATCTATCGCGAACTTTTCCCCCAGGGGCTGACGCTGCTCGACGTCAAATCCATCACCAACCCTGGGCTCAGCCACATCGCCGCACGTCAGGAATTGCGCGAAATGGTTTCCGGCCTCGCGTTGCCGCAGTCCGCACCCGCCATCATGGAACCTGCCCTGTGATCAAGCTCATCCTGCTGGCGGCCATCATCATCGGGCTTGTCCATTATGGTCGCCGCCTCCTGGCCCCGCCACCGGTGCCGATGACCCGCGCCGATGCCGCAAGTCTCCTCGGCATCGCTCCCGATGCCGGCCGGGCCGAAGTGGCCGAAGCTCACCGCCGCCTGATCGCGCGGGTCCATCCCGATATGGGCGGAAGCAAGGAACTCGCAACGCAAGTCAATCGCGCGCGTGACGTTATGTTGAAGCCGTAACCGGAACATTGATAAGCCCGCACGGGTTCGCCAACCGAAACAGTTGAAAGAGTTTGAATGACGCACAGTTTCCACCGCTCGGCGCTTCGCGAATATGACATCCGCGGGATTGTGGGCGAAACCCTTGGCGAATCCGATGCCTGGGCGATCGGCCGCGGCTTTGGCACGCGCGTCCGGCGCAACGGCGGCACGCGCGTCGCGGTGGGTTATGACGGGCGATTATCCTCAGTCGCGCTGGAAGCGAGCCTCGTTCGCGGGCTGACCTCGGCGGGAATCGACGTCGTGCGCGTCGGCCTCGGCCCCACGCCAATGCTCTATTATGCCGAAGCGACGCTCGAGGTCGATGGCGGCGTTCAGATAACCGGCAGCCATAATCCCGGCAATTATAACGGCTTCAAGATGGTACTTGCCCATGCGCCGTTTTACGGGGCGGACATTCAGGATCTGGCCCGGCTCGCTGAAAGCGGCGATTGGGAGGAGGGCGACGGTAGCGTCTCCGACTATGCGATCATCGATGATTATGTCGCGCGGCTGGCTGACGGGCTCAACATCCGCCCGTTCCGCATCGGCTGGGATGCAGGCAATGGCGCGGCAGGCGAGGTGATCGAAAAGCTCGTAAAGCTCCTTCCCGGCGAGCACCATCTGCTCTTCACCGATATTGACGGCACCTTTCCCAATCATCATCCCGATCCAACCGAAGAAAAGAATCTGGCGGACCTGAAACGCCTTGTCGCGGACAACAGTCTCCATTTCGGACTGGCTTTCGACGGCGATGGCGACCGGCTGGGCGCAATTGACGGCAAGGGGCGCGTCGTCTGGGGCGATCAGATCCTGTCGATATTGGCCGAACCCGTCCTTCAGGCCTTCCCGGGTGCAACGATCATCGCCGATGTGAAGGCATCACAGGCGCTTTACGATCGCATCACGGAACTGGGTGGCGAGCCCCTGATGTGGAAAACCGGACACAGCCTCATCAAGACGAAGATGAAGGAAACGCAGGCCCCGCTCGCCGGCGAAATGTCGGGCCATATCTTTTTCGCAAAGGATTATTACGACTGGTACGGCTTTGACGATGCGCAGTTCGCCGCGGTCCAGCTCATCCGTGCGATCGATCTCAACGGCGGATCGCTGACGGCGCTGAAAGACGCGATGCCGCCGATGATCAATACGCCCGAGATGCGCTTTCAGGTCGATGAAAGCCGCAAGTTCGCGGTCATCGACGAAGTGCTCGACCGGCTGGAGGCCGAAGGAGCCGAAGTCAATCGCACCGACGGCGCGCGTGTCAAAACGCCCGATGGCTGGTGGCTGCTGCGCGCTTCGAACACGCAGGATGTGCTCGTGGCCCGCGCCGAGGCGAACGATCAGGCGGGGCTGGAGCGCCTGCTCGCGATGATCGACGCACAGCTCGCGGCGTCGGGCGTGGCACGTGGGGCGCAGGCCGGGCACTGATGCCACGATGCTGCTGCTTACGCCGTCGAACGTCTTCATGGCGGTAACATGGTGCTGGCATCTGAGGCGGGTGCATCGAAGCCGCTGCTCGTGATAATTCTCGTCAGTTGAGGGACCGCGCTGGTAGAATGTAGCCTCGCGGTGCCCGCCAACCGCATCGGCTACGCAAGCGGCTGGAGCGCCAGTCAGCTGAAGGTCGTTCAGGAAGCGCTGGCGCTGACAATCTCTCGGTGAGCCGCTCGGCTGGCGACACGACGCAGCGTTTGCCTGCATCATGAGCGCGGTGGGTTTTTTTGTTCGTCGGGAAATAGGCTGTCGGTAGAAACTGTCCGGATAGAACAACGCTATTTGCAATAACCTGTCAGATCTGTCTTGTCGGTGCGTCGGTAAGCTTGCGGCGTGGGTGTTACCGAGATGACCGGCGCGTCGGTCGTAAAACCGGTCGCCCGGGCGATTTCGATCACCGTTGCGGGTGATGCGGCACCAGCGAATGAAAAGACCGGCGGAACCACATTTTCCTTGAACAGGCGCAATTGCCCGCCCGATGACGATGTCTTTCCGGTGCGATACGCCTCGGACTCGATACTCGCGAGCGTTGGCGTCGGGTTCATCCGGCCGAGATAGGTGATATGCCCCGCCTTGACATCGAATGCGACGGTATTGTCGGAAAGGCAGGCGCCCCAAAACCCCTGCGTCGTGAGCATGCGTACGACATAGTTTCCCGGCGGCATTCGGTGGATTTGGAGCGAGCCGAGGCCGTCAGGGGCCGCGATGTGCTTCGTGCCCCGAACGTTGACCAACTCCGAGCCATGCACGGTGTTGCTCTTCGCGTCATAGGGCGAGAACATGATGATGTAGTCGCCGGGCACAAGCGGCGCGGTGAACATCACCGCACCATCGGTGGAAGCAGTGGACACCGATTCCTTTACGAAACTGGGTGGCTTGGCGACCGCCGGAAATGCGACGAACGTCAGCGCCAATGCAAAAAGAGCGTCGCGCATCACTCGTTCAAACCCGCATCGGCATCAGCACATAGAGTGCGGCAGCCTTGTCATTCTCGCGGAGCAGCGTCGGCGCGGCGGCGTCAGCGAGGTGGACCTCGACCGTGTCGCCTTCGACCTGATCGAGAATATCCATCAGGTAACGCGCGTTAAAGCCGATTTCGAAGCCCGCCGCGCTGTATTCGCCCGAAACTTCCTCGGCGGCAGTGCCATTCTCCGGCGACGTGACCGACAAGGTGATCCTGTCGCGATCGAGCGCCATCTTGACCGCACGCGTCTTTTCGCTTGCGATCGTCGCCACCCGATCGACACCCTGTTTGAAGCTCTTCGGATCGATCTTCAGGATCTTGTCATTCCCGGTGGGAATTACGCGGCTGTAATCGGGAAAGGTGCCGTCGATCAGCTTGGAGACCAGCACGGCATGGCCGAGGACAAAACGGATTTTGGTGGAAGACAGCGAAACTTCGACCGATCCGTCGACCTCGTCGAGAAGCTTGCGCAATTCGACGACGCATTTTCGCGGCACGATGATGTCGGGCATTCCTTCCGCACCGTCGGGTAGGGCCACCGTCATGCGCGCCAGCCGGTGACCGTCGGTCGCCGCCGCCTTGAGCACATCATTCGCGACATGGAAGAAGATGCCGTTGAGATAATAGCGCGTTTCCTCGGTCGAGATCGCAAAGCGCGTCTTGTCGATGATCTGGCGCAGGGTTGCCGCCGGAAGCTCGAACCTGGTCGGGAGCTCACCCTCCGCAATGACGGGAAAATCATCACGCGGCAGCGTCGGCAGGTTGAAATTCGATCGGCTTGCGCGAACCGCCATTTTGCCTTCGGCCGCCGCCAGCGAAACTTCGGCCCCCTCGGGCAGCTTGCGCGCGATTTCGAATAGCGTGTGCGCGGAAACGGTCGTCGTCCCCGCGGTTTCGACCCTTGCCGCAACGGTTTCGACGATCTGGAGATCGAGATCGGTCGCCATCAACCGCAACGTGCCCTCCGCCCCTGCCTCGATGAGCACGTTCGACAGAATCGGGATGGTGTTGCGACGCTCGACAACCGACTGGACGTGGCCGAGGCTCTTGAGGAGCGTCGCGCGTTCGATCGTGGCCTTCATTCGTCTCGATCCCCCGGGTGGATTGCTGCCGCTGACAGACTGGTAAGACTAATGGACAGAAAAAAGGGCCGGGGCAAGCGCCCCGACCCTCCCTGCGATGTGCATGAGTCCGCCTGGCAATTCAGAAGCGTATGCCCACGCCAACAGCCGCCTGGTGACGATCGAGATCGATTTCAGCCGTCTCGTCGCTCACGCCGCTGTTCAGCTTCGAATAGTTCGAGTAGCGATATTCGGCCTTCACATAGCCCGACGGCCCGAACAGATTGAACTTCTGCTCGATGCCCACTCCGAGACGGTAGCCATCGGCATCATAGCGATTGCGGATGGTTGACCCACCCGCTGGCGTGTAGCGTTCGATGAACCCGGCATTGGTATAGCCGCCCTTGACGTAAAGCAGCGTCGACGGGGCTACGGCAAAGCCCACGCGGGCACCCAGATAAAGGTCACGAGCGCCCTTCAGCGTATACTCATCCCCGTCGGCAAAAACGTTCGATTCACGCAGACGACCGGTTGATCCCGTCGCCTCGCCTTCGACGCCGACGACAGCGCCACCGAGCTGGAAGTCATAGCCAAGGCCACCGCCATAAAGGAGGCCTTCCCTCTCGCTGTCGAAATCATCGCCGGGGTTGGCGCGGTCATAGCCGAGGATTGCCTCGACGCGCGGCCCGGTAAACGGGGCCTGTTCCTGCGCGAGAGCGGGGGAGACGGCAGCGGCGGCAATCAGCGCCGCGGAAAAAAGGGTACGCATAAGCAACTCCTACTCGGTTCACCTGATTTGGAACCGGGCTCTTAATCAGTGACGGGCAGCAAAGTTGCATGAACGGGTGCTAATCAGGCAGGGCGTTGCAAATTGGCCACAGTTAAACGATGGCAGCTACGATGCTTCCGGGACGAACCTTTATCGCGCGCCATGGCGAAACCGTTTTTAACCGGGCGGCACGGATACAGGGCGATCGTCTCCACACCCCGCTGACGCGCGCTGGCTTTGCCCAGGCCGAAGCGATGGGCGAGGGTCTGGCAAAGCGGCTCGATGAAGGCAACCCGATCGCACTCTGGGCGTCGCCGACAGGGCGTGCGCTGCAGACGCTGGCCATCATCGCCGAACATCTCGACGAGGACTGGCACGGCGCACGCACCGACGTGCGGCTGGGCGAGATCGGCATGGGTGGCTGGGACGGCATGCGCTATGCCGAAATCGAGGCACTGCACGGACCGGTTATCGACCGGAAGCGTGATATCTTCATCAGGGTAGCACCCGCCGGGGAAACCTATGCCACCGTGGCTGAGCGTCTGCGCGGATGGATATCGGAACAGACGACGGTTGAGGATCGGCTGGTGGTCATGCACGGCGGGTCGAGCCAGATCCTGCGCGGGTTGCTGGTCGGCGGCGATCCGCACCCGTCGTGCGGGACCGCCGTTGCCCCCCGCCTGCCGCAGGGATCGGTCGTCTGCCATGAGGACGGACGCGAGCGCATCATCGTGCGCGGCGGAGGCCGACATTAGGATAGACATTGCCCTCACCAGCACCTGCGCATTCATGATGTTCGCCGCGCCTGCGATGGCACGAACATCGCTTGGGACGTTCGACGGCTGGGGGGCGTTTCGCGACGAAACGCCGTTGCGCTGCTATGCCATAGCTGAGCCGGTGCGCGGCGGGGGCGGCAACGTCCGGCCCTTTGCGAGCATTTCCAACTGGCCGCGCGCGGGCGTGCGCGGCCAGCTCCACATCCGTCTCAGACGTGCAGCGCCGGTCGGCGCACCGGTTGTGCTCGTCATGGGCGAACGCCGTTTTGCACTCGTGGGAAGCGGCAGCGATGCCTGGGCTGCCGATGCGGTGAGCGACGAGGCAATCGTTGCCCGCATCCGCGACGAACGCGAATTTGCCGTCGAAGTCCGTGGACACTCCAGCGAAATCTACGCACTGAAAGGCGCAGCAACCGCCATTGACGCCGCCGCACTGGGCTGTGTGCGACGGTAGCGCGCCGCCATCAATGCCACTATATCCGTGATATGGAAATCCCCGGTCATATCGATCCCGTGCCTGTTTCCCGCGCGGCAGTGCCGCCCACCGGAGGGCATGTGGATCTCATCGGCCTCACGCATGAACGGATGCGCAGCGCACTCGAAGGCGCCGGGCTCGACGCAAAGGGCGCTAAGCTGCGCGCCAGACAGATCTGGCACTGGATCTACCATCGCGGCGTCACCGATTTCAGCCTGATGACCGATATCGCACGCGTGCAGCAGCCATGGCTGGCGGAGCGGTTCGTCATCGGCCGCCCCGCGATCGTCGCGGCTCAGGTTTCAGCCGACGGCACGCGCAAATGGCTGCTGCGAACAGTGGATGGCCATGATTTCGAGATGGTTTTCATTCCCGATGCCGACCGCGGGACGCTGTGTGTTTCTTCCCAGGTGGGGTGCACCCTCAACTGCCGTTTCTGCCATACCGGCACGATGCGGCTGGTCCGCAATCTCAGTCCCGGCGAGATCGTCGGACAGGTGATGCTCGCACGCGATGCGCTTGGCGAATGGCCGAGCCAGCCCGAAGGGCGGATGCTCACCAATATCGTGATGATGGGAATGGGTGAGCCGCTTTATAATTTCGAGAACGTCCGTGATGCGCTGAAAGTGGTGATGGACGGCGACGGGCTGGGCCTTTCGCGCCGCCGGATTACCCTTTCGACCTCGGGCGTCGTCCCGATGATGGCACGCGCGGGGGCGGAGATCGGCGTCAACCTCGCGGTTTCGCTCCACGCCGTCACCGATGCGGTGCGCGATGAGATCGTGCCGATCAACCGCAAATATCCGATTGCGGAACTGCTTCAGGCCTGCGCCGATTATCCGCAGGCGAGCAATGCCCGGCGCATCACGTTCGAATATGTGATGCTGCGCGACAAAAATGATTCGGACGCGGACGCGCGCGAGCTCGTGCGGCTGATAAAACACTATCGGCTGCCCGCGAAGGTCAATCTCATCCCCTTCAATCCCTGGCCGGGCGCAGTTTATGAATGCTCCAGCCCCGAGCGCATCAGGGCGTTCAGCGCGATCATATTCGAGGCGGGAATCTCCGCCCCCGTCCGTACGCCGCGCGGGCGGGACATCGATGCGGCGTGCGGGCAGCTCAAGACAAGCAGCGAAAGGAAGACGCGCGCCGAGCTCGACCGGCTGGCCGAAGAAAAGCTGGCGGCGCTGGGCTGATGGCCAATCCGCTGCGCGCGGCGATCGTCGATCAGGTCCGTGCCGTCTTCAACGATCGCACCCGGGGCGAAAAGCCGGTCGAACGGTCTGACGATGCCTTGCTGCCGTCCACGTCGGTCGCCTGGCGGGTTCATGGCGACGTCACGACGATGATGGTCGGCGGGATATCGGGGCTCCTTCTCGAAATGCTTCACCCTGTGGCGCTCGCAGGCGTGTGGGATCACAGCAATTTCCGCAGCGACATGCTCGGGCGCCTGCGCCGCACAGCGCGCTTCCTTGCGCAGACGACCTATGCCGAACGATCGGTAGCCGAAGCCGCCATCGCGCGCGTCAACCGCATCCATGCCGCCGTCAACGGTACGCTGCCCGATGGCACACCCTATCGCGCCGCCGATCCGCATTTGCTCGCCTGGATTCATATCGCCGGAGCCCGCTCGTTTCTCGACGCCTGGATCCGTTTTGGAGAGCCCGCAATGAGCCGAGCCGATCAGGACCGGTATTTCGCCGAAGTCGCCGGAGTTGCGATCGCGCTGGGGGCGGATCCGGTTCCCCGTACGCGCGCAGAGGCTGATGCGCTGATCGAGGACTTCCGGCCCGAGCTCGCCGATACCGGGCGGTCGCGCACCGTCGCCCGGATCATCCTTAACGCGCAGACCGGCGGCTTGCGTGCGCAGGCCTTGCAACGGCTCATCGCGCAGGCCGCGATCGACCTGCTGCCGCCATGGGCACGCGCGATGCACGGCCTTTCCCCTTCAGGTCTTACCCGGCCCGCCGTCGATGTGGCGACCTTCGGCATTGCGGGCACCCTGCGATGGGCGTTTTCGGGAGCTGCCGGCTATCGCGATTGAGGCGGTTCAAACCGTGGCGCTGGCGCTGATCGCTGGAGCCGTTGGCGGTGCGATGAATGCACTGGCGGGCGGCGGCACGTTCGCGACAATGCCGGCGCTGATCGCGATGGGCCTGCCTGGTCCGGTCGCCAACGCGACCTCGAATGTGGCGCTCCAGCCTGGCGCCGCCGCGGCCGCATGGGGATTTCGCGCCGGTCTTGCGCCGCTTGGCGGGATTCCGATCGGGATGCTCTCGGGCATTACCTTCGTCGCCGGACTTGTCGGCAGCTTACTCCTCGTCGTGACGCCGGTGCATGTTTTCGACGTCGTCATCCCATGGCTGCTGCTGATCGCATTCTTTGCCATTGCTTTTGGGAGGCGCGCTGCTGACTGGCTGCACGATCGCGTGACGATCGGCACCCGGAGCCTGATTGTCGCGCAAACGCTGCTCGGTGTGTACGGCGGCTATTTCGGCGGGGGCGTCGGGCTGATGACCACGGCGACCTACGGCCTCCTTGCCAATATCCGGCCCGAAGCGCTGATGGCACCGCGCACGCTTATGCTCGCCGTTGCCAACAGTGCCGCAGCGATCGTCTTCATCAACTTTGGGCAGGTCATCTGGTCGGCGTGTCTGCCGATGGTCGCGGGGGCAATCATTGGCGGCTGGGGCGGAGCAAAGCTTGGCAACTGGCTGCCAGCGCGAGTGATCCGGTGGTGGACGCTCGCGGTCACATCGGCGACGACGCTGGTTTTTTTCGCGCGCGCCTATGGCTGAAGCGCTTGATCACCGACATCGTTCAGGACAATATCGGGGCTGTCACGAACGCCTTGTAACCGATCGGCAGACCGGATCGTATCGTTCCCAGGCGCTGGTGACTGCGTGGCGAGTCCAGCGAAAGGCAAGCGATGAGCGACAGCGTCGAACCACCGATTGGCGGCAGGCTCGTCCACCGGCATCGCATCTCGACGCGTATCTGGCACTGGATCAATGCGCTTTCGGTATTCGTCATGCTGATGACCGGCATGATGATCTCAAACGCGCATCCGATGCTCTACTGGGGGCTTTATGGCGCGAACTTCGATACGCCGTGGCTTCACGTGCCGCGTTTTCCGGGGTGGCTGACCATCCCGTCGAGCTATAATCTGGCGCTTGCGCGGCACTGGCACCTGTTCACCGCCTGGATTTTCGTATTCGGCTTTCTCGCCTATTTCGTCATCATCCTTTTCAATCGGCATTTCAGGCATGACCTGGCATTCAGAAAGGGTGAGCTCGCACCGGCGCATCTGATCGCCGATGTGATCGATCATGCGCGCCTGAAATGGCCGACCGGGCGCGCGGCGCTGCGTTACAACGTGCTTCAGAAGATCGCCTATAACGGGACGCTCTTCGTCCTCATCCCGCTGGCGATCATCACCGGGCTCGGCCTGTCGCCCGGTTTCAACGCGATCCTTCCGATTCCCGATCTGTTTGGCGGGCGCGCCACGACGCGATCGATCCATTTCCTCGCGGCGGCGGCAATCGCGGGCTTCATCATCGTCCATCTGGCGCTGGTGATCCTTGCTGGCCCGTTCAACGAAATCCGGTCGATGATCACCGGTCAATACCGGGTACCGCGCGATCGCGAGCCCGTCATCGATCCGGTTGTCGCGCCGGTTCTTCAGGGGCAATCGTCATGAACGCGATCATCACGCGGCGAATGTTGATGGGTGGCCTCGTCGGCAGCGGCGGCGCGCTGCTCTCGGGCTGCGATGCTATCGTCACTAACAAATCGCTCGTAAAGGCGATCAGTTCAGGCGAGGACGCCAATTACGCGATCCAGCGGGTGCTGCAGAACCGCACGGCACTGGCTACCGAATATCGGCCGTCCGAGCGTTCCCCGGTTTTTCGCGCCAACGGCACGCGAATGCCGGTCGGGCAGGATTATGCGGATCATGTCGCGGGCAATTTTGCGCAGTGGTCTCTGGTGATCGACGGCATGGTCGCGCGGCCGCAATCGATCCCTCTGAACCAGATCCGCGCCATGCCCGCGCGCAGCCAGATCACGCGTCATGACTGCGTCGAGGGGTGGAGTGCAATCGCGAAGTGGACCGGAGTGCCGATGAAGCTGCTGCTCGATCGCGCGGGGATCAGCCCTGCCGCGCGCTACATCATGCTCTGGTGCGCGGACGCCAACGACGGCGCGCCTTATTATGAATCGATCGACGTCATCGATGCGATGCATCCGCAGACGATGCTCGCTTATGCGCTGAACGACGAGAATCTGCCCGTCGTCAATGGCGCGCCGCTGCGCCTCCGCGTCGAACGCCAGCTTGGGTATAAGCATGCGAAATATGTGCAACGAATCGAGGCCGTTTCGAGTTTTGCGAACATCAGAGGGGGCAAGGGTGGCTTTTGGGAAGATGGCGCAGGCTATGAATGGTATGCGGGCCTGTAGCGAAACAGCCAGGCCAGGCCTGTAATATCCGCATGTCGCTGTTCGAAAAGTTTATCGAAGGTGCCTTCCGCAGGGGCACCCTGACCATCACCGATCACCGGGGCCGTGCGAGGACTTATGGCGAGGCGACCGCGGGTTTCCCAGACGTCGCGATCCGCTTTGCCGACGCGCGCGTGCCGCGCGACATCGTTTTCTCCACCGATCTTGGCGCGGGCGAAGCCTATATGGACGGTCGGCTTATCGTCGAGCGGGGTGACATTCTCGATCTCATCTCGCTGATCCGGCTCAATAACCCCTGGGAAAAGGGCGGCACGCTCGATGCGCCGGGCGCGCTAGGCGAGCGGCTGAACGTGATCAGGGGCCGCATCGACCGGATCAACTGGGCGCGCCGCGCGCGGCGCAATGTCGCGCACCATTATGATCTCGACGACCGGCTTTACGAACTTTTTCTGGACAGCGACCGGCAATATAGCTGTGCCTATTTCACCGATCCGTCCAACAGCCTCGAACAGGCGCAGGCCGACAAGAAAGCCCATATCGCGGCCAAGCTCGCGCTGGGGCCGAAGCAGCGCGTGCTCGATATCGGATGCGGGTGGGGCGGTCTCGCGATCTATCTCTGCCAGAAAGCCGATGTGGATGTGCTGGGCATTACCCTCAGCGAAGAACAGCTGAAAGTGGCACGTGCGCGGGCCGCGGCGGCCGGACTGGCCGAACGCGTAAGGTTCGAGCTGATCGATTACCGCCATATAACCGGCAGCTTCGACAGGATCGTATCGGTCGGCATGTTCGAACATGTCGGGCCGACGCATTATGACGAGTTTTTCCGCGTCTGCCGCAATCTGCTCACCGAAGACGGCGTTGCGCTCATCCACACGATCGGGCGGCTGGGCAGGCCGGGCATCACCGATGCGTGGACGGCGAAGTATATTTTCCCGGGCGGCTATTGCCCTGCGCTGTCCGAAATCGTGACTGCGAGCGAAAAATCGCTCATCTGCACCGATGTCGAAACGCTGCGACGGCATTATGCGTGGACCCTGCGCCACTGGTACGCGCGCGTGACGGCGCAACGCACGGCGATCGAGGCGCTGTATGACGCGCGTTTCTTTCGCATGTGGCAATTTTATCTGGCGGGATCGATTGCCGCGTTCGAAGGCGGATCGCTGTGCAATTACCAGCTGCAGTTCGCCCGCAACCGCGATGCCCTGCCCTATACCCGCGATTACATGGGCAAGGCGGAAGCGGCGCTGAAAGGGTGAACCACGTCATCGGCAATGTGGTGCCCGGGGACGGGGTCGAACCGCCGACACTGCGATTTTCAGTCGCATGCTCTACCAACTGAGCTACCCGGGCAGGCGCCGCAGGGGACGGCCAAGGGCGCGCCTATAAGCGGGCTTGCGGATCATTGTCCAGCCCGTCAGTCGCTGAATCGTCCTGCACGGCGATGCGATAGCCTTCCCCCAGCCATTGCAGCAAATCACGATCCTTGCACCCCCGCGAACAAAATGGGGCATGGACGGGCGAGGCCAGGGCGGCGCAGAGCGGACAGGCGTTATCGGGTTTTGCTGACATCGCCGGCGCACATGGGCAGCAGGTCGTCGACACGCAAGGTCACCGCACCGCCTGTTCTGTGCGAGAGCGCAGCCAGCCACGGCGGGTTCGCCTGCAGCACGGAAATGACTGCGGTAGCTGCAGATAGCGTCAGCGATCCTGTCAGCCCACTGCGTTCGGCGCGGCGGAGCAGCGCACGCGCCGCCGCGCGAGCGGGATCGAAACGGAGAATTTCGCACAGCGAAGCGCGCACGCGCGGACGGACGATCTGGATGAAGCCGAAGCCGTTGACCGCGGTCCGCTCAAATGGCTGTGGCACCAGGCTGTCGATCACGTCGGCGATTGCCGTGCGCTCCGCCCTGCCGCTTATGGTCGGCAGGTCGATCCCGATCGATCCCGTAATGTCGAAACGGCGGATCGCCGCTGCAGCCGCCCGCGCCCCCGCCATGGCCAGCGCCAGCAGCGCGCCGGGGCCATCGACGTCGATCAATGTCATCGCAGGCGTCAGGCTGATCCGCAGCATTCCGCCCGGAAAGGCGAGCTGGCCGGATGCCGCTTCCTCGATCACCTCGCTCCACCCCGCCTGTTCCATGAGATCGGCCTGAAATACGCCGGGTTCGCGCAACGGATATCCGGTTGCCGCGATACGCGCCTGAAGATCGGGCCCGGGAGCAGGGGCCCTTCCGTCTGCGTCGCGCAGTTTCATCCGCTTGCGCGCCCCGGGTTCGGGGATCGCCTCACGCACGACTTCGGCAGTGAATACCGTTCCGATGGTCAGCGCCGGACCGACCGGATCGACAAAGCCCTCAAGCGTGCTGTCGATCAGCGCCACCGTGCCGCGCCGCCCGTCGCGCGCAATCAATCGTACCGCTACAATGGCGCCAACCTGGGGCGACCCGTCATCGGGCTCGACGCGCGCCTCGACGATCGCGCCATTTTCGACCAGCGCCGCCCGCGCTTCGCCGATGCCGGCCTCGTACAGCCATTCAGGCAAGAATGCTGGCCGCGATCAAAAGATTTCGTGTCTCGAAGAGCGGCAGCCCCACCACGCCCGAGTGCGAGCCCGCGAGAAAACGCACAAAAGCCTCGGCCCGGCCCTGAATGGCATAGCCGCCAGCCTTCCCCTCCCATTCGCCCGAATCGAGGTAAGCGGCGATCTCGGCGCTGGTCAGCGCCTTGAACGTGACGATCGTGTCGGACAGCCGGTGCCGTGCCCTGCCCTCCACGTCGATCACGGTAACCGCAGTCATTACACGATGCCTTCGCCCAGACAGAAGCGAAAGGCAGCGCAGGGCCGTTTCGCGGTCCGTCGCCTTGGGCAGGATCCGTCGACCGGCCGCGACAACAGTGTCAGCGCCGAGCACGGCCCGGCCCGGATGACGGACGGCAACCGCTTCCGCCTTTGCAGCGGCAAGCCGCATGACGTGAAGGCGTGGCAGTTCACCGGAGCGCGGCGCTTCGTCGATATCCGCCGGATCGACGAGATCGGGGATCACGCCGATCCGTGACAGCAGGTCGAGGCGGCGCGGACTGGCGGAGGCGAGAACGAGCGGCACGCGCGCCGCTGCGGCGTTCAGGATGGACCGGGGCCGCCGCGACCCGGCATGAAGCGATAGGTAATGCGGCCCTTCGTCAGGTCGTATGGCGTCATCTCGACCAGCACTTCGTCACCCACCAGAACGCGGATCCGGTTTTTGCGCATCTTGCCCGCCGTGTGGCCCAGCACTTCATGATCGTTCTCGAGCCGGACGCGAAACATGGCATTGGGCAGCAGTTCGACCACCTGGCCGCGCATTTCGAGAAGTTCTTCCTTGGCCATCAAACCTCTTTGTGGGTGTTACAAATTCGGGAAGCCCCTAGCGCCAAGCTGCCTTCATGGGAAGCACGGCCTGCGAACCGGCTGAAAAACGTCAGTTGCCGTCCGGATTGTCGGCAGTCGTCCCTGCCTGGCCGCCCGATCCCACCGTGCCGATATTCCCGAATACCTCCTGGAGGAAGCTGCGGTCGCGACCCAACGTTGGCGTCTTGTCGCCGACCGGGTTGATTAACGCGACCTTCTCGATACCCGTCTTGTCCACGGACACGACATTGCCGCTCGCGTCGAACCGGATGTGAAGCACTGTCTGGGTTACTGGCCTTGGCAGCGAAAAAGCGAGCTGGCGCGTCTGGCGCGAGACATAATACCAGTCGCGCTGATCGAACTGCCCGCCGAAAGTCGGACGCCCGAGCGTCTTTTCTACCGAGGTCTGATTATCGACGCCGGGCCGGATTGCCGAAACAAGCGTCTGATCGACAATATAGCCCTGCTGGCCTCGCACGCGCGTGCACCCAGCCGTGGCACCGGCGGCAAAGATCAAAACGGCGATGACGATACGCTTCATGGAAATACTCTGACCGGCGGCGCCCGCGCATTGCAACACGCTTTCACTGCCTCAATATGCGCGATTGGCACGGCAAGGCAAGCCGCGCCCGCAGGGAGCATCGGCGTGGGACTGTTGAACCGTATATTTGGACGCGACCTCGAGCCTGAAATGGCACCGCTTTATGCTGCCGTCGTGGCGCGGGCGCGGCAACCGGGATGGTATGTGAACGGCGGCGTGCCTGACACGATCGACGGCCGTTTCGAGGTGCTCGCGCTCGTCCTGTCGCTGGTGCTGCTGCGCATGGAACGGGACGGCCGCGAAAGTGCCCTGCCCTCTGCGCGCCTTGCAGAAGCGTTCGTCACCGACATGGACGGGCAGATGCGCGAGACCGGGTTCGGCGACCTCGTCGTCGGCAAGCAGGTGACAAAGGTGATGGGCGCGCTCGGCGGTCGGCTCGGCGCCTATCGTCAGGGGCTCACCCGTGAGGCCATCGTCCGCAATCTGTGGCGTGGCGATGATCATGGCGACAGGGCTTATGCCGCGGTGCATGACATGGCAGCCGCCGTGACCGGGCCGCTTGAAAGCGTGCCGCTCTCCGCCATTGTGGCGGGCCGGATCGCATGAGCCTGCCCGAGTTCAGCCGCCTCGTGGCGCTCGACCGGATCGGCGCGGAGCCACTGACCGAGCGGATCGTGGCGGACGCCGCCGAGCGCGCGGCACTGTGCGCGCGATTCGACATGCTCTCGCTGGACATGCTGGAGGGGGAGGCCGTGCTGACGGCGCGGCCGGGCGGCGTGCAGGCAAAAGGGCGGCTACGCGCAACGCTCTCACAAGCCTGTGTCGCGACCGGAGCGGCGGTGAACGTGACAATCGACGAGCGCTTCGACATCCGGTTCAGCCCCGAACCGCAGCTTGATCACGAAGCCGAAGTTGAGCTGTCCGCCGACGATCTTGACGTCATGCCGGTCGAAAACGGCATGATCGACCTTGGCGAAGCCGTCGCGCAGACGCTGGCGCTCGCGCTCGATCCCTATCCGCGCGCCGTTGGCGCGGCGGCAGTCGTGGCAACGCTTGGCGCCGAGGAGGCAGGGCCATTTGCCGGGCTGAAAGATCTGCTCAAACGCGGTTAGGCGTTACGCCGGCACCGCTCAGGATCGTTCGAGCGTTACGAAACTGTAACCGTCATGCGGATCACGGGCAATTTCGCACCAGCGAGCGGGATCGGGCGGGGGCATGGTCACATCGCCTTCGGGCTCGCCCTCGACTTCGGTCATCTCCCAGCGGTCGGCCAGCGGCTCGAACAGGGCAAAAGTTTCCGCGCCGCCGATCACGAACGCCTCGTCACCCGCCGCCGCCAGCGCTTCATCGGCTGAGTGAACGGTCTCCGTGCCCGGAACGGTCCAGTCGTTTCTGCGGCTCATCACGATATGCCGCCGTCCCGGCAGCAGCCCCGGCAGGCTCGCGAATGTCCTGCGCCCCATGATCATCGGCCGCCCCAGTCCATCCGGCCCCATCGTCAGCGCGCGGAAACGCCTCAGGTCTGCGGGAAGGTGCCAGGGAAGCCTGCCCTTGTGCCCGATGACGCCATTTGCCGCGCGAGCCACGATCAGGGTGATCAAACCGCCACCTCCGCCCTGATATGCGGGTGCGGATCATAGCCTTCGACCGCGAAATCCTCATACTGATATGTGTCGATGCTGTCGGCACGGCGCTTGAGGACGAGCCTTGGGAGCGGCCGCGGCGCACGCGTCAGCTGCAACCGTGCCTGATCGACGTGATTCAGGTAGAGATGCGTATCACCCCCGGTCCATACGAACTCACCCGGTTTGAGCCCGCACTGGTCCGCCAGCAGGTGCGTGAGCAGCGCATAGCTCGCGACGTTGAAAGGCAACCCCAGAAAGACGTCGCATGACCGCTGGTAGAGCTGGAGCGAGAGTTTTCCGTCGCCAACCCATGTCTGGAACAGGCAGTGGCACGGCGCGAGCGCCATCTGGTCGATCTGGCCGGGGTTCCACGCGGTGACGATCTGACGGCGCGACGCCGGATCGGCCCTGATCGTATCGACAAGCTGGTTGATCTGATCGATATGCCGTCCGTCGGCCGCCTCCCAGTCGCGCCACTGTTTTCCGTAGATCGGGCCGAGATCGCCATCCTCGCGCGCCCATTCGTCCCAGATTCCGACGCCGCGTTCGTTCAGCCATCCGTTGTTGGTCTCCCCCCGCAGAAACCACAGAAGCTCGGTGAAGATCGAGCGGACATGGACTTTCTTTGTCGTGACAAGCGGAAATCCCGCCTGCAGATCGAAGCGCATCTGATAGCCAAAGGTGCTGAGCGTGCCGACGCCGGTCCGGTCGGCCTGGCGGGTGCCGGTATCGAGGATATGGCGGAGAAGATCGTGATACTGCTTCACGCAAGCGCCTCGGCGATCAGCCGGCGCGTCGGCGCGATGCCGTAGAGCGCGATGAAACTGCCCATGCGCGGGCCCTGCGACGATCCGAGCAGCGTTTCGTAAAGCGCCTGGAACCAGTCGCGCAGCGTGGCGAAACCGCCCTCTGACGCGGAAAGATCATTGCCGATGGCGTAAACGATATCCTGTATTGCGGTGGCGTTCGTATCCGGGGAAAGTTCGGCGAGCCGGGCATCGAGGCGCTGCAGCGCGGTGACTTCTGCACCCTTCGGCTTGCGCCGGTGAAGCGCTGGCGCCACATGATCGCGGTTGTAGGCCAGGGCATGGCCGATCAATGCGTCAAGCTCGGGCGGAATCGCACCGTCGATGTAATTGGCCAGATAGCCGCGCACCTGCCCGTCGGTCGCGCCTGCGCCGAGCACCCCGACGAGGTTCAGCAACAGGCCGAAGCTGACCGGCGGCACGGTTTCGGGGACATTTCCGCCGTGGATGTGATGCGCGGGATTGCCGAGGCGCTGCTCGACCGGCTGCGCCGCGTAATTGCCGCGAAACTGGAAATATTCGTCCACCGCGCGGGGGATCACGCCGATGTGCAGCGATTTCGCCTTTTTCGGTTCGCGATAGGCATAGAATGAAAGGCTTTCCGGCGTGCCATAGGTCAGCCACTGATCAATCGTCAGGCCGTTGCCCTTCGATTTCGAAATTTTCTCGCCCGCTTCATCGAGGAACATTTCATAGACAAAGCCTTCAGGCGGGCGGCCGCCGAGGATGCGTGTGATCTTGCCCGACTGGACGCCGCTGTCGATCAGATCCTTCCCGTACATTTCGTAATCGACGCCGAGCGCGACCCAGCGCATCGCCCAGTCGACTTTCCACTGGAGCTTTGCCCGGCCGCCGAAAACGCTCTGCGTTACGCGATCCCCGCCATCGTCGAACGCGATCAGCCCGGCTTCGGCATCGATCACCTCGATCGGCACCTGAAGCACGATTCCGCTCTGTTCGCTGATCGGCAGCACGGGTGAATAGCTTGCCGCGCGTTCCTTGCGCAGCGTCGGCAGCATCACGGCCATGATCGCGTCGAAATGGCGCAGCACACCCTTTAACGCCTCATCGAACGCGCCGCTTTCATAGCGCGACGACGATGAGATGAAGTCATAGTCGAAGCCGAAGCGATCGAGGAACGCGCGCAGCATCGCATTGTTATGCGCGGCGAAACTCTCGAACTTGCCGAACGGATCGGGGATGCGGCTCAGGGGCCTGCCGAGATGTTCGGCCAGCATCGCCTGATTCGGAACGTTGTCCGGCACTTTGCGGAGGCCATCCATGTCATCCGAAAATTCGATCAGCCGGGTCGGCGCGTCGCAGAGTTCGGCAAAGGCATGGCGGACCATCGACGTGCGGAGCACTTCGTTGAACGTGCCGAGATGGGGAAGACCTGAAGGGCCATAGCCGCATTCGAGGATGATGGGGCCGCCAGCCTTGCGGCCATCGGGATAGCGTTTCAGCAGCTTGCGCGCTTCTTCATAAGGCCAGGCCTTTGACGACAGCGCGGCGGTGCGAAGATCTGACAAGTGTTGTTCTTTCGTTCCAGATCAGCGAAGCGGATGACGTGACAGGTCTCTTGCCTCATCCCGCGCTTTACGCAAGCCATGGGGGTATCTGGATCGCCGATGCTTGGGGCACACGTGCTGTGGGGCGGCGCGAAGCGATTGCGGCGGCGGGCGAAACGCCGATGATCCTGCTCAACGCGCCGCTCGTCGGGCAACGGCTCGGCTATCCCGATCTTTCGGGGCTGGATGTGCTCGAACTCTTTGCCTTCGTTCATCCCGCGCGTTTCATGGTGCCGACGATCAAGGGACTGGCCGACGTGCTTGCGCTCCCCGTTCCGGCGGACGAAGGCGCTGCGGCGATGTTCCTGCGCGAGGCGGCGGCGGCACTGGTTGCGCATATGCATGGCGACTGGCCCGAGCGCGAGGGTGCTCATGCGTCTGCGCAGGCGCTGGCGCGGCTCAAATGGCCGTGGGCGCGGATCGTATCCGAAGCGATTTCCGCACCCGAAAATCATGAACGCTGGCTGTTCTCGAAACTTCCGGAATGGGAGGATACCCCGCCGCGCCCTGCGCCGCGCACGATCGTGATCGAGCCCGAGGCTGCGGTTGTGCGGCTCGCGGCGCTCACTGGGCAGGGGGCGGAGGAGCGGATCGGCCAGCGCGCCTATTCAGCGGCGGCCGCGCAGGTGTTCGGGCCGCGTCCACGGCAGGATGCGCCGAACATGCTGCTTGCCGAAGCCGGAACCGGAATCGGCAAGACGCTCGCCTATCTGGCACCGGCGTCGCTCTGGGCTGCACAGGCGCGCGGCACCGTCTGGATTTCGACCTTCACCAAGGCGCTGCAACGGCAGCTCGATGGCGAGACGCAAAGGCTGTTCCCCGATGCGGGAGAACGCGCGAAGCGGGTGGTCGTGCGCAAGGGACGGGAGAATTACCTGTGCCTGCTCAACCTCGAGGACGCATTGCAGGGTGGATTTGCGGGGCGCGCCGCGATGCTGGCGCAGCTCGTCGCGCGTTGGGCTGCATTCAGCCGCGACGGCGACATGATTGGCGGCGATCTGCCCGGCTGGCTGCCGACGCTGTTCCGGCGGAATGGTGCCACCGCGCTGACCGACCGGCGCGGCGAATGCATCTTTGCCGGCTGTCCGCATTACCGCCGCTGCTTCATCGAGCGCGCCGCCCGGGCGAGCCAGAATGCCGATCTCGTCATCGCCAATCACGCGCTGGTGATGATCAACGCCGCGCGGGGACGCGAAACGGGAAACCGCCCGACGCGAGTCGTCTTCGATGAGGGGCATCACCTGTTTGACGCCGCGGACTCGGTGTTCGCGGTAGCGCTGACGGGGCAGGAGGCGATCGAGTTGCGCCGCTGGATCATCGGCCCCGAAGGCAGCGCGCGCGGGCGGCGGCGGGGACTTTCGGCACGGCTGGCTGACGTTGCGAGCTATGACGCCGAGGGTAGCGCGGCGATCGCGGCGGCGGCCAGTGCCGCACTGGCGCTCCCGGGCGACGGCTGGCTTGCACGAATCGGAGAAGGGGCACCTCTCGGCCCGATCGAAGCTCTGCTCGAATCGGTGCGGGGAACGGTCTATTCACGCGCCGAACAGGAAGAAGCCGGCTATGGCCTCGAAACCGAAGCCGCCGCGCTCGACGGGCCGATCGTCGAAGCCGCGGCGGCTGCGGCGACCGCGCTCGACGCGCTGGTCCGCCCGATGGTGGGGCTCGGGCAGCGGCTGGAAGCCGTGCTCGCCGAACCACCCGACTGGCTCGATGGGCCGGCACGCGCGCGGATCGAAGGAGCGGTATCGGCGCTGGGCTATCGGCGCGACACGGTGATGGCGTGGCTTTCGCTGCTCGCGCGGCTGGGCGGGCCTGCCGATCCCGATTTCGTCGACTGGCTCAGCATCGAACGGATCGATGGACGCGATTTTGATATCGGCTTGCGTCGGCACTGGCTCGATCCTGCAAAACCGTTCGCCGAAGTGGCGCTGAAGCCCGCGCGCAGCGTCATCGTCACCTCGGCGACGTTGCGTGGCGGGGTGCGCGATTGGGGCAGCGCCGAGGCGCGCACCGGCGCCGTGCATCTGCCCGTCGCTCCACGGCATTTCGCGGCGGCCAGCCCCTTCAACTATGCCGATGCGGCCCAAGTGCTCATCGTCACCGACGTCAAACGGGGGGATATGGCCGCGCTCGCCAACGCCTATGCGCGGCTGATTGCAGCCTCCGGCGGCGGAACGCTGGGGCTTTTCACCGCGATCAGGCGGCTCCGGAGCGTGCATGCACGGATTGCCGATCGGCTCGCGCGGGACGGACTGCCGCTTTACGCCCAGCATGTCGATCCGATCGATACGGGCACGCTGGTCGACATTTTCCGTGACGATCCGCGCGCATCGCTGATCGGTACCGATGCCCTGCGCGACGGCGTGGACGTGCCGGGCACGTCGCTGCGCACCGTCATCCTCGAAGCGGTGCCGTGGCCGCGCCCCACGGTGCTCCACGCGGCACGGCGCGCATCGGGCGGTGGCAGCGGCTATGACGACGGCATCGTCCGCGCGCGCCTCGCCCAGGCGTTCGGGCGGCTGATCCGCCGTGACGGCGATTGCGGCAGTTTCGTCATCCTGTCGGCAGCGATCCCAACGCGCCTGCTCGACGCATTTCCACCGGGCACGCCGATTGTCCGCGTTACCCTGGATCAGGCGGCAGAAAGGCTGGGCACAAGCCTTCCATCGCCAGCGCCGTTCGTGCATCAGGCGTCGACATGAAGACGCTCACCCTGTTCCGGCATGCGAAATCGGGGTGGGACGATCCCGTTGCGCGCGATTTCGACCGTGCCCTGAACCCGCGCGGCATCAGAGGTGCAAAGCTCATGGGCAGGCACATGCGCGACGCGGGGCTGGCATGGGATCACGTCGTCTCGTCACCCGCCGTGCGCTGCGTCGAGACGCTCGATGCGCTGTGGGAGGGCTATGGAAAAACGCATCATCCGGTCTGGGATCGCCGCATTTACCTCGCGTCCTGCGTGACCTTGCTCGAGGTCGTTCACGAAATCCCGGACAGCGCGGGCCATGCGATGATGTGCGGGCATAATCCGGGGCTCGAGGATCTGGTGCTGATGCTGGTGCCCGACTGCGCGGACGACGGGCTGCGTGACGCGATCGAGGAAAAGTTCCCAACGGCATCGGCCGCCGAAATCGCCTTTGACGTCGAGCGCTGGGCCGATGTGCGGGCATCGGGCGCGACATTGACCAACCTCGTCAGACCGCGCGATCTCGATCCCGCGCTGGGGCCGGAACGATGAGGCTGCGCGAGGCCCTGCCGGAAGACGCGGCCAGGCTCAGTCTGATCGGGCAGGCCAGTTTCCTCGAAAGCTTTGCCGACGATCATGACGGTGACGAGATCGTCCGCTTTGTCGCGAGCGACCATTCGATCGCGGCCTCTGAACAGGCGCTTGGCGATCCTACACGGAAACACTGGATCGTCGAGGAAGCGGTCGGGGCCCCGGTGGGCTATGCGATGGCACTGCCGGCCACTCTTCCCGGCACTGATCCGGCCACCGACTATGAACTCAAACGCATCTATCTGCTTTCAAAATGGCATGGCGCTGGCTGGGGCGGAAAACTGTATCAGGTGGTCGAGGATCATGCGCGGTTGCTTGGCGCGCGGCGGATCGTGCTCAGCGTCTATGTGAAGAACTTGGGCGCGCAGCGGTTTTACAAAGCGCGCGGTTTCGAGGAGATCGGACGCTGGCTGTTTGAAGGTTTCTCGACAAGCGAGGACTTCATCTATGCAAAGACACTATAGAGCGCACCCGGATCGCGCAGATGCCCCTCAGTCCTCAAGGGCTGCACGCAGTTCATCGCGGACCCTGATCAGATCGGCGAGCATGGCATCGCTGCCCAGAACCGGGGCCGGACTTGGGGTCGGCGCCCGAGTCGGTGATTGCGCGGCGATGCTCGCTTTTCCTGCAAGCAGGCGCTGCACGCCCTTGATCGTGAACCCGTCCTGATCGAGCGCGCGGTGGATGCGGCGGACAAGCGCGACATCGTCGGGCCGGTAATAGCGCCGGTTCCCTGCGCGCGTCATGGGGCGGAGCTGCGGAAAGCGCGTCTCCCAATATCGCAGGATATGTTGCGGCACGCCAAGCTCGGCAGAAAGCTCGCCGATGGTGCGGAACGCGCTTTCACTCTTGGTGTCTGTCAAATCGATCTCAGCCTGCCTCGACGATCCGTTCACGGACGATCTGACTCGCGCGGAAGGTCAGGACGCGGCGCGGCGCGATGGGGACTTCAACGCCGGTTTTCGGGTTACGCCCGATGCGCTGGCCCTTGTCGCGCAGAATGAACGTCCCAAAGCCGGTAATCTTGACGTTTTCTCCGTTCTCGAGCGCGATGCAAACGTGGCGAAGAATACTTTCGACGAGATGCGATCCTTCACTGCGGCTCAGTCCGATCTTGCGATGAAGTGCCTCGGCGAAATCCGCCCGCGTCAGCGTCCCCGTATTCGCCATTGCCCATCCCGCGTCGTTTCCACCTGCCGCGCACCTAAAACGGCGGCCTCAGGACGTCAATGTCAGACAGCGCACCTTGAGCTTACCATTTCAGTACGGCTGCGCCCCAGGTAAAGCCGCCGCCCATAGCCTCGAGTACCACAATGTCGCCGCGTTTGATGCGCCCGTCACGCACGGCAGTGTCAAGCGCAAGTGGCACCGACGCCGCAGACGTATTGGCATGATCGGCAACCGTGACGACGACCTTTGCCGGATCGAGCCCCAGCTTTCGCGCCGTGGCATCGAGAATACGCGCATTGGCCTGGTGCGGCACGATCCAGTCGACGTCGGCGATATTCAGCCCCGCCGCAGCGAGCGCTTCGCCCATGACCGCTGCCAGATTGGTAACCGCATGGCGGAAAACCTCGCGCCCCTTCATCCGCAGCTTGCCGACCGTGCCCGTGGTCGACGGGCCGCCGTCGACATAGAGGAGATCGTTATAGCGTCCATCGGCGTGAAGCTTTGCCGACAAGACCCCACGCTCGTCCTCCTCGGCAGCCATGACGACCGCGCCCGCACCGTCACCAAACAGCACGCAGGTGCCGCGATCGTCCCAATCCAGGATCCGGCTGAACGTTTCCGCGCCGATGACGAGCGCCCGGCGCGCAGACCCCGCCCGGATCATGCTGTCCACGATTGAAACGGCGTAAAGAAACCCTGAACAGACCGCCGAGACGTCAAACGCCACGCAATCGGTGATGCCCAGCATGTGCTGAACGCGCGTCGCGCTTGCCGGAAAGGTCTGATCGGGTGTCGCAGTGGCAAGGACGATAAGGTCGATATCTTCCGCCGTCAGGCCGGCGGCAGCGATCGCGCGGCGCGCCGCATCGGCCGCAAGCGTCGCGGTCGTCTCCCCCTCACCTGCGATATGGCGGAAGCGAATGCCCGTACGCTCGACGATCCATTCGTCGCTTGTATCGACGGTCCGGGCCAGTTCGGTGTTTGAAACCCGCCGCACGGGCAGCGCCGACCCGGTACCCAGGACGGCGGCGCGCGTCATTTTGCCGCAACAGCCGACGCAGACAGGCCGTCATGCCCGGGAAACTGGGCAAGCTCGTCGGTGATCCGCCGCGTAATATCTTCCGCCACAAGTTTTGCGGCAACGCCGATCGCATTGGCGACGCCGCCGACGCTGGCACTGCCGTGGCTTTTTACCACGACGCCGTTCAAACCGAGGAATACCGCGCCATTATGGTTGTTCGGATCGAGATGATGGCGCAGCAATTCGGTCGCGGGGCGCGAGACCAGAAATCCGATCTTCGATCGCAATGAGCTCGTGAACGCGCGTTTCAGCAGATCGGTCACGAAACGCGCCGCGCCCTCCACCGACTTGAGCGCGATATTGCCTGAAAATCCGTCGCACACGACAACGTCGGTATAGCCGCGCGAAATCTTGTCGGCCTCGATAAAGCCGCCGAAGTCCATCGTGAGATCGCGAGCGTCGCGCAGCAGGGCCGCGGCCTCACGGATCTCGTCGGTGCCCTTCATGTCTTCGGTGCCGATGTTGAGCAGGTGAACGCGCGGACGTGCCAGGCCCAGCGCAATACGCGCATAGGCCGCACCCATCACCGCGAATTCGACGAGGTTGCGCGTATCGCATTCGGTGTTCGCACCGAGATCGAGCATCACGTGATCGGTTTCACCAAGGCTCGGCAGCAGCGCGGCAAGCGCAGGTCGGTCAATCCCGGGAAGCATGCGCAGGGCAACCTTCGCCATCGCCATGAGCGCACCCGTATTCCCGGCCGAAACGGCAGCACCCGCCTTCCCCGTCTTTACGGCATTGACGGCAAGACCCATCGAGGTCGTCCGGGCGCGACGGATCGCCTGCGCAGGCTTCTCGCTCCCGTCGATCAGATCGGGCGCATGAAGAATCTCGCTCAGGGCAGCAAGCTCGGGAAATCGCGGCAGCGCGGCGCGGATCGCCGATTCGTCACCCACCAGCAGAAAGCGGAGATGAGGCCAGCGCAACCCCGCCTCGGCCGCACCACCAAGCATGACGGAAAGGCCTTCGTCACCGCCCATCGCATCGATGGCGAGTCGCGGCCCCTGCGTCACTCTTTCGTCCTCTCGCGAAAAGTCAGCGGTCAGGCTTCGACCGGGACGATTTCCCTACCATTATAATGCCCGCAAGCGTCGCACAAATTGTGCGGGCGCTTCAGTTCGCCGCAATTGGGGCATTCCTGAAACGCAGCAGGTGTCAGCGCATGATGGCTGCGGCGCATGTTGCGCTTGGAAGGCGTGGTCTTTCGCTTGGGAACGGCCATGGGAAATCAAAATCCTGCAGAAGTTGGATCGCGCACGCTTCGACAATCGGGTCTGGCGCGGCGGGCAAGACAAACGGACCCGCGAGCGAAGCCGTCGGCCTATACCGGATTGGGCCCCCGTTGCAACCCGCACTGGCTGCTGCCATGGGCGACAGAGACACCGGGGAGGTTTTTATGACGATCGTTCTGCCAATTGCGTTGACTGCCGCCGCCACCGCCGCGCTGATCAACCTCTGGCTTGCGATCCGCTGTGGGCGTGTCCGCACCTCGAACAAGATTTCGATGGGGGACGGCAACAACGACGCCATGGTCGCGGCCATGCGCGCCCATTCCAACTTCGTCGAATATACCCCGTTCGTGCTCGTGCTCGTCGCGCTGATCGAGCTCGCGCTTGGGTCGTCGGGCTGGCTATGGGCCACGACGGGCATCTTCATGATCGGGCGCGTCGCCCACGGGCTCGGCATGACGGGGGCGCTCAGGCAGGGGCGGATGATCGGCACCGTGGTGACGATGCTGACGCTGCTCGGGCTGGCAGGCGTCGCCATTGCAATCCCCTATCTTGCCAACAGCAGGGCAACCGTGATCGAAGTGCCTGCCAACGGCTGACGATCAAATGCCAAGCACCCGGTCCGCCACATAGGGGTTGGTTACCCGTTCGTGCCCGAAAGTTGACATGGGGCCGTGGCCGGGGACGAAGTTCGTGTCGCCGCCAAGCGGCCACAGCCTTGCGACGATCGCGTCGAGCAGATCCTGATGATTGCCGAGCGGGAAGTCTGTACGGCCGATCGAACCCTTGAACAGCACGTCACCGACCATCGCCACTTTCGACGCCGCCTGGTGGAAGATGACATGGCCCGGCGTGTGTCCGGGGCAGTGGTAAACGTCGAGCACCAGTTTGCCGACCGTCACGGTATCGCCCTGCACCAGCCAGCGATCGGGTTCGAACACGCGTCCGTTCACGCCGTAGCTGCGCCCGTCATCCTCCAGCCGACTGATCCAGAAGCGATCGGCCTCGTGCGGGCCCTCGATCGGCACGCCCAGTTGCGCCGCCAGCGTTCCCGCTTCGCCGCAATGATCGATATGGCCATGAGTAATCAGGATTTTTTCGATGGTGACGCCGCTGGTTTTGGCAGCGTGCATTAGCTTCGGCAGATCCCCGCCAGGATCGACAAAAGCACCGCGCATCGTCTGCGTGCACCAGAAAAGCGTGCAGTTCTGTTGCAACGGCGTGACGGGCACGATCGTCGCGCGCTTGGGCGGGTTCATGCTCATCAGCCGGCAAACGGATCGCGGACCAGGATCGTGTCATCCCGCTCGGGTGACGTGCTGACAAGCGCGACGGGGCAGTCGATCAGTTCCTCCACACGCTTCACATATTTGATCGCCTGCGCGGGCAGATCGGCCCAGCGGCGTGCCCCGGCCGTCGATTCCTGCCACCCCTCGATCTCCTCGTAGATCGGGCTGACTGCAGCCTGATCGATCGCATGCGGCGGGAGATAATCGAACGTCCGGCTGCCCAGCCGGTATCCGACGCAGATCTTCAGTGTCTCGAACCCGTCGAGCACGTCGAGCTTCGTCAGCGCGATGCCGGTGATGCCGCTGACCGCCGCCGACTGCCGCACCAGCACCGCATCGAACCAGCCGCACCGCCGCTTGCGCCCGGTGACGGTGCCGAATTCATGCCCGCGCTCGCCCAGGCGCTGGCCGGTTTCATCGCCAAGTTCGGTGGGAAACGGCCCGGCACCGACACGCGTCGTATAGGCTTTGACGATCCCGAGCACAAACCCCGCCGCCGACGGGCCAAGGCCCGAACCGCTCGCCGCCGTGCCACTGACCGTGTTCGACGAGGTGACGAAAGGATAGGTGCCATGATCGACGTCGAGCAGCATGCCCTGTGCCCCTTCGAACAGGATTCGTTCGCCTTTTTTCCGCGCGGCGGCGAGCTCGAGCCAGACGGGCTTTGCATAGGGCAGTATCACCGGCGCAATCGCTTCAAGATCGGCCATCAGACGGGCACGATCGATCGGCGGTTCGCCAAACCCGGCACGCAGGGCATCGTGATGCGCGCAGAGCCGGTCGATCTGCGGCCCCAGCGCGTCGAGATGCGCAAGATCGCACACGCGGATCGCACGGCGGCCGACCTTGTCTTCATAGGCAGGGCCGATACCGCGCCGTGTCGTGCCGATCTTGAAGGCACTTGCGTCCTCGCGCAGGCCATCGAGATCGCGGTGGAACGGCAGGATGAGCGGGCAGGTCTCGGCAATCTGGAGGACGTCGGGGGTGATCGTCACTCCCTGCGCGGTCAGCTTGGCGACCTCGTCGCGGAAATGCCAGGGATCGAGCACCACGCCATTGCCGATGACCGACCGCCGCCCCTGAACGATGCCCGATGGCAGCAGGCTGAGCTTGTAGACCGCGCCATCGACGACGAGGGTGTGACCCGCATTGTGCCCCCCCTGAAAGCGCACGACGATATCGGCACGGCTGGAAAGCCAGTCGACGATCTTGCCCTTGCCTTCATCGCCCCACTGTGCGCCGATCACGGTTACATTGGCCACTCTATGCAAATCCTCAGTGCCTGTGCGCAGCAGGGCGTCCGGCTATCACCGATCGGCGGGCCAGGCCAGCATCGTCAGCCGAACAATCGGTCCGGGAAAACCGAAAAGCCCGTTGCCGGTTCGTTTCCATCGGAGCGCACCACGATATAGCTTCCGCCACGCCCGATGGGCTGCGCCGAACCTCCGGCAAACAGGGAAAAGCCGAACCAGCTCTGATATTCAAAGCCGTGTCGCTCGGTGGGGTCGAGCGTCACCCGTACGCCCCGCAACGACAATGCGGTGGCGATCCGCGCGATCGCATCGAGCCGGCTTTCCATCAGCCCGGCATAATCGAAAGCGCGCAGGCGATCGAGCGCGATACCGACGGGGCCGGTCGCCGCGATCAGCGGCAGCCAGTCGGCAAAGCCCGCGCTGGTAAGGCCCCCCGCGTCCTTCATGTCGAGCAGCGAATCGAGACGTGCGATCGCCGCAGGCGCCAGAATACGACCCGCCAGCGTCTCGACGAGATCGGGGAGCGTCAGATCGACCGTCAGCCCGGCCACGCCCGCCGCGGTCAGCGCATCGACCGCCAGCCCGGCGATCTCCAGCGCCGCATCGACGGTGTCGCTGCCGATCAATTCCGCCCCGACCTGCATCGATTCGCGCGCGGGATCGAGCGCGCTTGCCGAAAGCCGGAGCACCGGCCCGGCATAGCCGAGCCGCAGCGGGCGCGGTTCACCAGCCAGAACCGTTGCCGCAATCCGCGCGATCTGCGGCGTGATATCGGGCCGGATCGCCAGCGTCCGCTGCGAAAGCGGATCGACGAAGCGCGCGAGATCGGTGTGCGGGCGGCGCATCCGGCTCGCCAGTTCATCCTCATATTCGGCAAGCGGCGGCGAAACGCGGACAAATCCCGCCGCGTCGATCGTATCGAGGATCGCGCGCACGGCGGATGCGCCCGCCGCCGCCTCGGCCAAAAGCCGGTCGCGCAATCCCGAAGGCAGCAGGCCGGACGTCATCAGAACTTCAGCGCCCTGACTGTCCTGACGCCGGGAAGCTGCCCCAACTGCAAGAGGACAGGCTCGGGCACCGGCGAATCGAGACTCGCGAGGACGACCGCCTCGCCGCCCGCGTCGCGGCGGCCGAGGTGGAACGTGCCGATATTGACATGCGCCTCGCCGAGGGTCGACCCGAGCCGCCCGATGAAACCGGGCGCATCCTCGTTGACGATATAGAGCATGTCGCCCCAGAGATCGGCCTCGACCTTGATTCCGAAAATCTCGACGAGGCGCGGGGCAAGGTTGCCGAACAGCGTTCCCGCCACCGACTTTTCGCCTGCCAGCGTGGCAACGGAAACGCGTAGCAGCGTCTGATAATCGCCCTCGCGATCATGCCGGATCTCACGGACGTCAAGGCCGCGCTCCCTTGCCAGGAACGGTGCGTTGACCATGTTCACCGTATCCGAATAGCGGCCCATGAGCCCGGCGAGCACGGCGCCCGTGATCGGCTTGATGTTCAGCTCGGCGGCATGCCCTTCCACTTCGATGCTGATCTGCGTCAGATTGTCGTGCGCGAGCTGCCCGACGAGCGACCCCAGCCGTTCGGCGAGCACCATATAGGGGCGGAGCTTTGGCGCTTCTTCGGCCGAGAGCGAAGGCATGTTGAGCGCGTTGGTCACCCCGCCGGAGAGCAGGAAATCGGAGAGTTGCTCGGCGACCTGGATCGCGACGTTGACCTGCGCCTCGCTGGTCGAAGCGCCCAGATGCGGCGTCGAAATGAAGTTCGGCGTTCCAAACAGCGGCGATGCCGTTGCGGGTTCCTCGACGAACACATCGAGCGCGGCCCCGCCGACGTGCCCCGAATCGAGCGCCGCCTTCAGCGCCGCCTCGTCGATCAGCCCGCCGCGCGCGCAGTTGATGATGCGCACGCCTTTTTTCGTCTTTGCCAGGGCGTCCGCCGAAATGATGTTCCGGGTCTCGCTGGTAAGCGGCGTGTGCAGCGTGATGAAGTCGGCACGGGCGAGCAGATCGTCGAGCATGACCTTTTCGATGCCGAGATCGACGGCGCGTTCGGGCGTCAGAAACGGATCATAGGCGACGACTTTCATTTTCAGCCCCCGCGCGCGCTCTGCAACGATCGAGCCGATGTTGCCTGCGCCGATCAGACCGAGCGTCTTCGACGTCAGCTCGACGCCCATGAAGCGGTTTTTCTCCCACTTGCCCGCCTGCGTCGAAGCATCGGCCTCGGGCAGTTGCCGGGCAAGTGCGAACATCAGCGCAATGGCATGTTCCGCCGTCGTGATCGAATTGCCGAACGGCGTGTTCATGACGACGACGCCCGCCGCCGAGGCCGCCGGGATATCGACATTGTCGACGCCGATTCCCGCACGGCCGATGACTTTCAGGTTTTTCGCCGCGGCGATGACATCGGCGGTCACTTTCGTCGCCGAACGAATGGCAAGGCCGTCATAGTCACCGATCATCGCGATCAGCTCTTCCTTCGTCTTTCCCGTAATCTCGTCGACCTCGATGCCACGCTTGCGGAAGATCTCGGCAGCGAGCGGAGACATTTTGTCGGATATGAGAACTTTGGGCATGAAAGCGTTCCTGCATTATCGAGCCGCGAACTGGCACATCGCGGGCAGTGGAGAGTGGAGCTGCGGCTAGCGCGCGTTGATCGTTGCGCGTGCCCAGTCGAGCCACGGGCCGAGCGCCTCGATATCGGCAGTCTCGACCGTCGCGCCGCACCAGATACGCAGGCCCGGCGGCGCATCGCGATAGCCTGCGATGTCATAGGCGGCATGCTCGGCCTCGAGAAGCGCGGCAAATGACTTGATCCAGCCTTCGTCCGCGCCGACGGCCGACAGGCAGACCGAGGTATGCGACCGGACCTCGGGGCCACTATCGAGGAACGACAGCCAGTCGCGCCCCTCGACGATCGCCTCGAGCGCAGCGACGTTCGCATCCGAGCGCGCGATCATTCCGGCGAGCCCGCCCACGCTTTCCGCCCATTCGAGGGCATAGATCACATCCTCGACCGCGAGCATCGAAGGGGTGTTGATCGTCTCCCCCCGGAACACGCCGTCGGTGAGCGCGCCTTTCGAAACGAGGCGGAAAACCTTGGGAAGCGGCCAGACCGGTGTATGGCTTTCCAGCCGTTCGACCGCCCGCGGCCCGAGGATGATGACGCCGTGCGCGCCTTCTCCGCCCAGCACTTTCTGCCAGCTGAAGGTCGTGACGTCCAGCTTGTCCCATGGCAGATCATAGGCGAACACCGCGCTCGTCGCATCGCAGATGCTCAGCCCTTCGCGATCGTCGGCGATCCACTCGCCATCGGGCACGCGCACGCCGGACGTCGTACCGTTCCAGGTGAACAGCACGTCGGTCGACCAGTCGACCGCGGCAAGATCGGGAAGATGCCCGTAATCGGCGCGCATGACGATCGGGTCGAGCTTCAGCTGTTTGACGGCATCGGTCACCCAGCCTTCGCCAAAGCTTTCCCAGGCAAGCGCGGTAACCGGTCGCGCGCCGAGCATCGTCCACATCGCCATTTCATAGGCGCCTGTATCCGATCCGGGGACAATGCCGATCCGGTGCGTGTCGGGCACGTTGAGGACCGCGCGGGTAAGATCGATCGCCCGCTGCAGCCGCGCTTTGCCGATTTTCGAACGATGCGACCGGCCCAGCGATTCGGTCGCGAGCTCTGCCGCTGCCCAGCCCGGCGGCTTGGCACATGGTCCTGATGAGAAATGGGGGCGCGCAGGCTTGAGTGCCGGGCGCGGAAGGTCAGTCATGATAGTCTCTCCTCACAGAGAGCAGCGCGGCGTTGGGACCGCGTGGCCCATGGATGGCCGTAGCGATCCCGATCGTTACGTCAAGCCAATCATGGTTAGCCGGGCGTTAACCCGGCCAGCCGCATAGCGCGCAGATGATCGGCCGCCTGCTCGCCTTTGCCGCCCTGCTGATGCTTTCGGGCTGCGCCGGTCGCCCGGACAGGCCCCGATCCGGAGCTCCGGTCAGCAAACCCTTCGGTGCAATCGCCGACAGCCGCGCATTGCGGCAGTGCATCGGTCGGCTCGATCGCGCAGTTCCGCGCTACGCTCTGCTGCGCGACCGGGTTTTTGGCGGCGGCTGCTCGGCCACAGGTGCGGTGCAACTGCGCGACATTGGCACGCCCGTCACCAATCTCGGCGCGATGACCTGCGGGCTGGCTGAGGCATTCACCCAATGGATCCAGAACGATATTCAGGGCCCGGCCCGCCGATATCTGGGCCAGCGCGTGCTGCGCGTGGAAAGCATGGGCACCTATGCGTGCCGGAAAGTCATCGGCGCGGGATCGGGAAAATTATCCGAACACGCGCATGCCAATGCCGTCGATGTCGGCGCGTTCGTGCTCGCCGACGGACGGCGGATCACGATCCAGGGCGGATGGCATGACGGCGACAGCGCAAAATTCCTGCGCGCCATTCATGCGTCCGCGTGCCGCCGTTTCCAGACGGTGCTCGGCCCCGATTACAACGCGGCCCATCGCAATCACCTGCATCTCGACATGGGACGCGGGCCTTTTTGCCGCTAGGGGCGGGAGCATGACCGAGACCAGAATTCCCAGCCGCGTCTTCGCGCGCGCATCCACCGATGCAGAGAGCGCGAAAAAAAACATTTTTACCCCGCAAACCGGGCATCCTGCCTATGCGCTCGCGTTCCAGGACATGAATTTCCTGCTCCGCGAAGATCTGCGCCCGGTCCGCTTCCAGCTCGAGTTGCTGAAACCGGAACTGCTGCTCGACGAAGCGAACATCGGATCGCTGATGGTCTTTTACGGCTCTGCACGCATCCCCCCGCCCGGCATCACAGCCGCCGCCGGCACCGATCCGGCGATTGCAGCCAGCCTCGAAGCCAAATCACCCTATTATGAGACGGCACGCGCGCTTGCGCGGCTGGCGAGCCAGTCACCGCCCGACGCGCAGGGAAAACGGCATTTCGTCGTCTGTTCGGGCGGTGGCCCGTCGATCATGGAAGCGGCGAACCGGGGGGCGCACGATGTCGGCGCCGAATCAGTCGGGCTGAATATCGTCCTGCCGCATGAACAGGCGCCCAATGCCTATGTGACGCCCTCATTGAGCTTTCAGTTTCACTATTTCGCGCTGCGGAAAATGCATTTCCTCCTCCGCGCGCGCGCCGTCGCGGTCTTTCCCGGCGGATTCGGCACCTTTGACGAGATGTTCGAACTGCTGACGCTCATTCAGACGGGCAAGATCAAACCGATGCCGGTGCTGTTGTTCGGCAGAGATTTCTGGACACGCGTCATTAATTTCGACGCGCTTGTCGCCGAAGGCGTGATCGGCCCCGACGACTGCAGGCTTTTCAGCTTCGTCGAAAGCGCTGACCAAGCCTGGGCCATCGTGCAGGATTTCTACCGCGAAGGCTGATCGTTACTTCGCCTGTGTGGCAGGCTCTCACTTCGCCCCGCCGGTTCCCGAGCCGCCCGCCGGAACAGGTGAGGCAGGAGTGCCACCGGACTCATCCGCCTTGCCCGCAGGCGATGCGGCGGCGGCAGACGGTTTTCCGGCCGGTTCCGCGCCCGGTGCGGGAGCGGCCGGCAACGGCAGGTTGGAACCCTGCGTGTTGATATAGGCGATGACGTCGGCACGCTCGTCACCCTTGCCAAGCCCGGCGAAATTCATCTTTGTGCCCGGCGCATAGGCCGATGGCTTTTTCAGCCAGCTGTCGAGGCTTTCCCAGTCCCAGTTTCCCGGCTTGCCCTTCAGCGCGTCGGAATAGCTGAAGCCGGGATGCGCTGCGTGCGGCTTGCCAACCACGCCCCAGAGGTTGGGGCCGGTTCCGTTCGCGCCGCCATTGGCGATGTTGTGGCATGACTGGCACCGCTTGAAGATTTCCGCGCCCTTGGCCGGATCGGCAGTCTGCAGGCGAAGCGCGATCGGCGTGTCCGCCACGGCCGCCGGAGCCCCGCTTGCCTCCTCCACGACGCCTTCGACGATATACGACGGTTTTTCGAGCGCGTGCGGGCGGAAATATTCGCCCGAGATGATCGAGGAACCGAGCGCCGCGATCCCGGCCCCGAGGACCATCATGGAAATGACGTTGGAGCGGTTATCCATGGCGATGTGCAGAACCTCAAAGAGTCTATAAAACTTCGCGCTCTTTAGAAAGGCACCTCGATCACCGCAAGCGCACAGCTTGTGCCACCGGGTGCTTGTCCTTAGCGCATGGCCGGATGCATCGTTATCCCGCCCCTGCACGTCCGATCGTCGCCGCAATGCATGCGGCGGCAAGCGCCCATCCGGATCGTGCCGTGGCGTTTCAGGGTGCGCCGGGCGCGAATTCGCAGATCGCGGCGGAAGAGGCATTTCCCGATGGGCTGCCGTTGCCCTGCTTCAGCTTTGAAGACGCAATCGACGCCGTGCGCGAAGGCCGTGCGGACTGCGCCATGATCCCGATCGAGAATTCGCTCCATGGGCGGGTGGCGGACATTCATTTCCTCCTCCCGGAATCGGGGCTGGTCATCACCGGCGAGCATTTCCTGCCCATCCGCTACGCACTGATGGGTACGGGGCCGATCGGGGAGGTGCGCGAGGCGATCAGCCACCCGCAGGCGCTTGGGCAGTGTCGTCGCTGGCTGCGCGGGCGCGGCATACGCCCGATTTCATATGACGATACCGCCGGGGCGGCCGCACTCGTTGCCGAGCGCGGAGACCCGGCAACCGCCGCCATCGCGCCGCCGCGCGCGGCAGCGATCTACGGCCTGCGGACGCTGGAACATGGGCTCGGGGACAGCGATGACAATATGACGCGTTTCGTCATCCTTGCGCTTGCGGCCCCCGAACGGCCATTGTCAGGGCCGCTCATGACCAGCCTGATCTTCGAAGTGAAGAACGTTCCCGCCGCGCTCTACAAGGCGATGGGCGGCTTTGCGACCAACGGCGTCAACATGACCAAGCTCGAAAGCTATCAACGCGGCGCGAGTTTTGCCGCGACCGAGTTTTTCGCCGATGTCGACGGGCATCCGGACGACGCCCCGGTCAGGCGGGCGCTGGAAGAGCTGGCGTTCCATTCGAAATGGGTGCGGGTGCTGGGAACCTATCCACAGGCGCGCACGCGGGGATGACCATGTTGATCGTCATCATGGGCACGTTCCGCATCGCACCGGACCGCCTTGGCGAAGCGCGGCCTGCGATGGAGGCGATGATTACGGCGAGCCGCGCCGAGGCCGGCTGCCTCGCTTATGCCTATGCCGACGATCTGGTCGATCCGGGCCTCATCCGGGTCAGCGAAATCTGGGAGAGCCGCGCCGCGCTCGCCGCGCACCTTGAATCGGATCATATCGCCACATGGCGTGCGCAATGGCCGGTGCTCGGCATCGGCGCGCGCGAACTTGCGCTCTACCCGGCCAGTGCATCCGAACCGTTCTGAACCCAGTGCCGCAGCAGCGTGTGCGCGATCGCAAAGCGCGGCGGTGCCCTGAACGGCGCACCGGGATCGCCCGCGAGCGCCGCGCTCGCCTCTTCCCGCGTCACCCACATCGCGGCTTCCAGCTCTTTGGTGTCCAGCGTGATCGCATCGTCTTCGGCATCGGCAATGCAGGCGATCATCAGTTGCGATCCGCCGAACGGCCATGGCTGCGACGCGACATAACGCACCGTACCGGCCCGAACGCCCGCTTCTTCGAATAATTCGCGCCGCACCGCCTCCTCGATCGATTCGCCGGGCTCGAGAAAGCCTGCCAGCGCCGAATAATTGCCCGGCGGAAAGCGCGCCTGCCGCCCGACGAGCACGCGCCCGCCGAACGCCGCGAGCATGATGACGACAGGATCGGTTCGCGGAAAATGCTCGGTTCCCTCCGCGGTACATTTGCGGCCCCAGCCCGCGCGAAAGATCAGCGTCGGTGCGCCGCAACGGGAGCAGAAACGGTGGCCGTTGTGCCACCCGACGAGGCTCAGCGCCGTGCCATAGATCGCTGCCTGATCCGCCGCGAGCAGCGAGAGCGCGCGCCACACGCCCGGCGCGCGCGCGACGGGAGGCGAACCACCGGGGGCGACATGGGCCAAGTGCGGCCGCCCATGGCCAATGCCCAGCAAGATCAGTTCGGCCCCCTCCGGCACATCGGCGGGGCTCCTCCAGACGAGCTGGCCTGCATCGTCGATCCCGGGCTCGTCGGCGTCGAGCACCAGAAGCCGCGCGCGCCGATCGCCAAGCAGTGCGGCATAGGCATCGGCATCCGAGCGGACGTGATCGACGCGGTCGAGCGGCGATCCGCTGAAGAACGTGACCGCTTGCGCGCTCACCGGGCGGCGTAGACGCTGGTAGCGAAATCCACGGGAAAATTGGCCTGCGGGTTGGCATTGTTCTGATTGAAATATTGGGCATAGCCCGATGCGCGTATCCGGTTCACCGGATCGACCCAGGCAATGGTGTTTGCCGCACCGCCCCAGCCATAAGTGCCGATCCCCGTCGCCTTGTCGTCAGCCTTTATCTTGACGCGCCCACCCGCGCCGAAGCCCTGGCCGTTTTCAAATCCCGTCGCATCGGAAACCGTTCCCGGCAGCAGATTGGACATGGCGAGCCTTGCCGTTTCCTCCTTCATCACGCGGACGCCGCCGATTGCGCCATGGCCAGCGAGCATCAGCAGAAAACGATCATAGTCGCGCGGACTCATGACGAGGCCAGCGCCGCCAAAGGGGAAAGCGGGCCTGTCGCTGAAGACGCTGTCTGCGCCCGGATCGACGGGGAAGGCCGATCCGCCGGGCAGGAATGCATAGACGCTCGTCAGCCGCGCGATCTCGCCGGGCGGCACCTGCCAGAAGGTCGACGTCATTCCCAGCGGATCGAGCATCCGTTCCTGCATGAAGCGATCGAACGGCTTGCCGCTGGCGATTTCGATGATCCGTCCCATCAGATCGAGCCCGACCGAATAGCGCCAGCGCGTGCCCGGATCGGCGACCAGCGGCAATGTCGCAAGCCGGTTGGCGAAAACCTCGAGGCTGGGTGCGGGTTTCAGCGGCGGGATTCCCGGCAGCGCCTTGCGGCTCGTCGCAAAAGGCGTGAGGCCGAGGCGCATATAGGCCGCGAGCATCGGCCCCTTGTCGACGATCGTATAGCCGAGCCCGGCCGTGTGGGTGAGCAGATTGCGGATCGTGATGGGGCGGATGGCGGGGCGCGCATTCAGATCGCGATCGGGATCGATGGCGACGCGCGGATTCCTGAAGCCGGGGATAAAATCGCCGATATCCTGATCGAGCCCCATCCTTCCGTCTTCGATCAGCATCATCGCAGCCATGCCCGTGAGCGGCTTCGTCATCGAATAGACGCGGTAGAGACTGTTGGCGTCGAGCGCGGGCTTCCCCGCTCCGCTGTCCGTCGTGCCTGCCTGCAGAAACACCGCATCTTCGGTGCCGAGGCCGATCGCCGCGCTAACCCCGGGCAGCTTGACTTCGCGGACATAGCGATCGAGCAGCGCCTGCACCTGGGGCCAGGCAGCCGTTCCGTCCACCATCGGTTCGGCACGCGCCAGTTCGGCGAGCGCCTGCGCGGGAAGCAGCGACAGCAATCCCGAGCCACCGGCAAGCCCGAGGAAACGGCGGCGATCGAATCTCGTGTCAGTCATCCGTCCCTCATCTCCCTGACTGCCGCCGCCACCTTGGCGAACACGCGCGGCAGGCCGGCTTCACCGAGCCGCTCCAGTGGCCACCATTCCGCGTTCGATGGCAGGTTGCAACCCTTGGCGATCGATGCCCGGCGGATTGCCATGGCAAGTTCGAAATGGGTGAACGAATGATCGACGCTGCCGATCGGGGCGGTCTCGTCCGCCGGTATCCAGCCGGTTTCGCCAAGATTCGACGGGAAGGCGCGCATGCCGCCAAGCAGGCCTGTGGCGGGACGGCGGACGAGGAGGACGTGGCCGCTCCGTTCGATCCACCAGCAATTTGCCCGCCGCAGCGGACGGATCGCCTTTGCGCTCCGCCGCGGGAAGCGCGCGGCATCGGGCCCGGCGGCATGGCAGTCATGCATCAACGGGCACAAGGTGCAGGCCGGTGAACGCGGCGTGCAGATCGTGCTGCCCAGGTCCATCAGCGCCTGGGCAAAATCTCCCGCGCCGCTTTCCGGGGTGATCGAATCGGTCAGCGAATAAAGCGCGCGCTTCGCCTGCGGCAACGGCATCTCGACCGCGAACAGCCGGGAAACGACACGCTCGACGTTGCCATCCACCACCACGGCACGCCGCCCGAATGCGATCGCGGCGATCGCGGCCGCGGTATAGGCGCCGATTCCGGGCAGTTTGCGCAATTCCGCTTCGGTGTCGGGAAAGCCATCAACGCCGACGATCCGGGCACAGGCAAGCAGGTTCCGCGCCCGGGCGTAATAGCCCAGCCCCGCCCATTCGCGCATGACATCGGCTTCGTCCGCCGCGGCAAGCGCCCCGACGGTGGGCCAGCGGGTGATGAAGCGCCTGTAAAATGGTTTCACCGCAGCGACGGTCGTCTGCTGGAGCATGATTTCGGAAAGCCAGACGCGATAGGGCCCGGTGCCGTCGGCGCCCGCATCGCGACGCCAGGGCAGATCGCGCGCGCTGCTGCGATACCACCCGAGCAGTATTTCGGCGATTGGCAACTTGGCGGGCACGCCCCGCTTGTGGCAGAGACATGGCGATGCCGAAACACCCGACAGTCGAAAAACCGAAATCTCCTGCGAAGCCGGAACGCCCGCGCGGCGGTCGCGCGCGCGCCGTGTCCGAAATCCTGCCCGATGTCGGGCGCGCGGCCTTCCGACGATTCGGCTTTGTCCAGTCCTCCGTCGTCAGCCGCTGGGGTGAGATCGTGGGCCAGAAATATGCCACGCTCTCCGTCCCCGAATCGATCCGCTTTCCGCACGGAAAACGCGCGGAAGGCGTGCTGACGCTGATCGTGGCGGGGGCCCATGCAACGGTGATGCAACACGTCGTCCCGGTCGTCATCGAGCGCGTGAACCGGTTTTTCGGCTATGCCGCGGTGGCGCGCGTCGTCATCCGCCAGGGCGAGCTGCCCGCCCCGCGCACGAAGGCGACGCGGGCCGCGTTCACCGTCGTGCCGACGGAGCTTGGCGAATCGCTGAAAACGATTGCCGATCCCGAACTGAAAGCGGTGCTTGAATCGCTCGCCATGGGGGTAGCGGCGGCAACCGCCCTTCCCCCCGTCATCGGAAAGATATCGTGATGCGTTTGTTCGCCGCTTTGCCGATTGCCTTTGCGCTCATGGCCGCGGCGCCGGTCAATCATACGCAGACCGTGGTGGCGACGCCGGAAGGCGGCTTTCGCATGGGCAACCCCGCCGCGAAGGTCCGCCTCGTCGAATATGCGTCGACCACATGTCCGCACTGCCGTACTTTTCATCTCGAGGGCCATGCCGCGCTGGTGAAAAACTATGTGGCCAGGGGACGCGTGAGCTACGAACTGCGCAATCTCGTTCTCAACGGCCCCGATCTCGCCGCGACGACGCTGGCGCGCTGCCAGGGGCCGAAAAGCTTTTTCCGCACGCTCGACATATTGTACCGCGAGCAACCGGCGTGGACCGCGCCGTTCATGACGATGACCGATGCCGAACGAACGCGGATCGGTACGCTTCCCGATAGCCAGCAGCTTGCCGCGATCGCGGTCGCTGGAAAGCTCGACGCCTTTGCCGCCTCAAACGGCATGCCGCGCGCGGTGTTCGACAGATGCCTTGCCGACCGGACGATTGCAGCGCAGATCGATGTGGCCAGCGCACGCGCAGGAAAGGACGGGGTGCAGGGTACGCCGACGTTCTTCATCAACGGCAAGCGGATCAGCGCCAACACGTGGAGCGGCGTCGAGCCGCTGCTGCGTGCCGCGCTGGCCCGCAAATAGGATGATTGTGATATGATCAGGCTTGTTTCCGCATCTTTGGTTGTTCTGGCGCTCGCGGCGTGCAACCAGGGGGCGGGTAACTCATCCACGCCGACGGCGCAGGTTGCCGCCGTACCGCCACCCGCTGGCAAGGCGTGGGCCGATATCGTCGCGCTGACGCCTGAGGGCGGCGTAATGCAGGGCAATCCGGGTGCCCCCGTCAAGCTGATCGAATATGGCTCGCGCGCCTGCCCCGTCTGCGCACGTTTCGCCGAGGACGGCCTGGGCGCGCTGCGTGCCGGGCCGATTGCACAGGGCAGGCTGTCCTATGAATTTCGCGACTATCCCGTCCATGGCGCGCTCGATCTTGCGCCGATCGTGCTCGGCAAATGCGCCGCGCCCGAGGCGCAATTCCCGCTGATCGACCAGATGCTCGCGAACCAGCCGACGCTGCTTGCCAATGAGCAGGCAGCAAGCGCAGCGGTGCGTCAGGTCCAGGCGGCAGACCCCGGCGTAACCCCGGCGCGGATCGCGACCATCTATGCCGATCAGCTCGGTTATCTGTCGTTCGTGACGCAGCGCGGCCTGCCCGAGGCCAAAGCGCGCGCCTGCCTTGCCGATCCCAAAAACTATGCCGCCATAGAATCGCGGTTCAAGGCCGCCAACGACACGTTCAACGTCTCGGGAACGCCCACTTTCATCGTGAACGGTTCGGTCGTGCCGAATGCGTCGTCATGGGATGCGCTGAAACCCGCGCTGGCGGCGGCGGGCGCGATGTGACGATCCACTGAAGAGCGGTCAGCCGGGCTGGCGGATCCGCAATTTATGCCACACGAACCACCCCGCTGCGGCAAGCACACCGACGACGATCACGACGTCGAACGCATGGAGGACCGCTTTTACGCGCGGGTCCGTGTTCCACGCCTCACCGAGCTGGAAGCCGATCCATGCAAGGCCATAGCACCACGGCCATGAGCCGACGAAGGTAAAGACATGGAACCGTATCAGCGGCATCCGCGCGACGCCCGCCGGAAACGCGATGAACGTGCGGATCACGGGCAGCAGTCGCCCGACGAGCACCGCACTGTTTCCATATTTTGCAAAGAATCGGTCGGCCCGGTCAATGTCATGGGCATCGATGAAGACATAGCGGCCATATCTGAGCGCGAGTGGCCGGCCGCCATAACGCCCCGCCGCATAGGCAAAGACCGATCCGATATTGCATCCGATCGCCCCCGCGGTCGCCACGCCCCACAAAGTGAAGTGCCCCTGCGCCACGAGAAAGCCAGCAAAGGGCATGATGATCTCACTCGGCAACGGAATGCATGCGCTTTCGATCGCCATCAGAAGCGCCACGCCCGGATAGCCGAGCGCCACGATAATCGCCGTCGTGAAGCCCGCCAGCCAGCTTACGATTTCTTCGATGATGCCGCTCATGCGCTCCCAGTAGCGAGGCAATCGCACCCGTGATAGACCAGACGCGTGGGCACCGGTCAGCATCCAATATGATCCCGCCGCCGTTTAACAGCGGACACCTGCAAAAGGCGCGGGTCAAGGCGGTGGCGCTAGGGTTGCCGCCTCGCTGATCCGTGCTGCGGCGGTGCGCAGATCCTCGACGAAGCGGGCATATTCCTCTTGCGCAAGGCCGCGATCCTCGATCCGCAGCAGATAGCTCGGGTGAACCGTGATCCACGCCTCTCCCCCGCCGGGAAGCTCGAGCGGCACGCCCCGCGATTTGCCGATCGCCATCGCCTTGCCGAACAGGCTTCGCGCCGCCGTCGCGCCCAGTGCCACCGTCACCTGCGGACGGATGAGGGCGCGTTCCTGATCGATCCACCAGCGGCACGCCTCGATCTCGCCCGCGCCGGGTTTTGAATGGATACGCCGTTTCCCGCGCTGTTCAAATTTGAAATGTTTGACCGCGTTGGTGACGTACGCGCGTGAGCGGTCGATCCCGGCCTCCGCCAGCGCCCTGTCGAACACCTGCCCGGCGGGGCCGACGAAGGGCAGGCCGGCCAGATCTTCCTGATCGCCCGGCTGCTCGCCGACGAACATCAGCGGTGCGTCGACCGGGCCCTCGCCGAAGACCGTCCGGGTGGCGGGCTTCCAAAGATCGCAGCGTCTGCAGCCCAGCGCCTCGTCGCGCAGCGCCTCCCACGCGATGCGGCTGTTGCCGCCGATTTCGGTTGCGCGCTCGATCATTCCGCTCTCCCGCGCCTGTGCGTTTGCGATCATCGCCGGGATCAACGCAGTCTCGGGCATATTTTTCCAGTATTTCCGCGGCATTTCACTGAGCATTGCGCCGATCTTGACCCGCGCCGGATTGAAGATGGACGTATAATAGGTTTTCCATACCTCCTCGATCGGGTCGCCGTTCGGGGCATCGGTTTTTGCAGCGCCGGGGCCTTCGGTCAGGGCCTCCCCGTCCCAGTGGATGCTGACCTCGGGCGTCAGGATCGACCAATCCATATTGGCAAAGCGCCGGACGAAGAACCCCGCATTGTGCCGCACGATATGATGGTCGGGCTCGAACCACGCGACCATCCGTGGCTCGCCGGGTTCCGTCTGGCCCAATTCCGTCTGGCCGGGCGCCAGCGTGGCAAGCGCCCTGAACCTTACGAAGGCGCGCATCTTGTGGACGTCGCGCCGCACCGCCTTGGCCATGTCTTCGAGCAGACGCAGCGCCGGATCGGCGGCATCGCGAATGACGGTGCGATCCGATTGCAGCCGCACGAGCAGCGCATAAAGCCGCGCGAACCGCTCGGGATCGCGGTGACAGATCACGGATTTCGCAAGATCGATGAAGAGCTGGGGGGCCGAGAGCTGGCCTGCGCCCGATAGCGGCGGCTCATCGTCGGCAAAAAGGTCGCTCTCCGCGCCAACCCGCCAGATCACGTCGGCGGGTGAAACTCCTGCGAGCGCCAGCGAACGCGCTGCATCGCGCCACGCTTCGAAATCGTCCGGTCGCTCCAGCCTTACCGTAAACATGCCGCCTTATGTGGGGAATGCCGCAACAAGATCCACATTCAAAAAGCTGCACGTCATCGCGGCCGGCGATCGACCAGCGCGCTGATCGGCAGAACGCGAACGCCGGATAGCGACGAAGGGCGGTTGTGCCTTGCGGCTAAAGACGGCACAGTAGCGTTCGACGCCGATGCCCAGCACCGCACCCGCACCTCTCACGCCCTTTCCCTGGCTCGATGTCGCGATCATCCTCGCGCTCATCATCCTCAACGGCTTTTTTTCGATGTCCGAACTGGCGATCGTCTCGGCACGGCGCCCGCGGCTCGAGGCAATGGCGCGCAAGGGCTCGGGCGGGGCACGGCTGGCGATGGCGCTCGGCGCGGATCCGGGGCGGCTGCTCTCTGCCGTCCAGATCGGCATCACGCTGATCGGAATCATTGCAGGTGCCTATTCGGGAGCAAGCCTCGGCGGGCCGACGGGCGAACGTCTGGTGCGCCTCGGCCTCGATCCGTCCTATGCGGCGACGACCGGGTTCGGCCTTGTCATCGCGATCACGACCTATGTGTCACTGATCGTCGGCGAGCTCGTTCCCAAACAGTTCGCGCTGCGCCAGCCCGAGGTTATCGCCTCGATCGTCGCACGCCCGATGCTCGGGCTGGCGCGCGCCACCGCGCCGCTCGTATGGCTGCTCGACGGGACGAGTGCATTGATCTTTCGCCTGCTGCGGCTCGACCGCGAATCGCAGAGCCATGTGACGGCGGAGGAGTTGCACCTCATCGTCGCCGAAGCCTCCAAATCGGGCGTGATCGAAGAAAGCGAGCGGGCGATCATCTCGGGCGTCGTCCGCCTTGCCGACCGGCCGGTGCGCGAAGTCATGACGCCGCGCACCGAAATATCGTGGATCGATGCCGATGCCACGGGCGATGCTCTGGCCGCGGTGCTCGCCACCCTGCCGCACAGCCGCATGGTCGTGGCCGAAGGATCGGTCGACCGGATCGTCGGCGTGATCCAGTCACGCGATCTCGTCGCCGCGCTGGTATCGGGGGTGCCGATCGACCTGCGCGTGCTGATGAAGACCCCGCCGATCGTGCCCGATCAGGTCGATGCGATGGATGCGCTCGAAGCCCTGCGCCGGGCCGAAGTTCCGGTCGCGCTGGTGCATGACGAATATGGCCATGTCGAAGGGATCGTGACGCCGGCCGATCTGCTGGCGGCGATTGCGGGTGATTTTGCATCGGATCAGGATGCGGACGGGGATCTGCCGATCGTCGAACGGGAAGACGGCTCTCTGCTGGTATCGGGGTGGGTTGCCGCCGATGCACTCGCCGAACGGATCGGCATGACGCTGCCCGAAGACCGCGACTATGCGACCGTCGCGGGGCTGGCGCTTTACGAACTCAAGCGCCTGCCGAGCGTCGGCGAGTATTTCACGCGCGGCGATCACCGCTTCGAGATCGTCGATATGGACGGGCGCAAGATCGACAAATTGCTGGTGAGCGAAGAGGGGTAGGTCCGCCAAGGAGACGGTCGATGCCGAGACATAGGAAGGCTAAAACGGCAGCCACCGGCCCTTTTCGCTGAACTTCATATAGCCCAGATTCGCCCCCAGCCGGACGCCGACACCAAGGCGGACCGGGATCACCACTACCGACCCGCGCCTCAGATAGGTCGCCGAAAAGCCGCCGACAAAATAGGCGCGGCCCTCGACCTGGGGGAAACGTTTGTAGAGATCCTGCGAGTCGTACAGATTGTAGACGAGCATGAAAACCTTGGCCGCATCGCCGCCCACGTCAAAGCCAATTGAAGGGCCGGTCCAGTAAACCGGACGTTCGCCCTCGACACCGTGTTTCATCGTTCCGGAGCCATAGCGAAGCCCGACGACGAACGCACCCGATGCCTCGCGCCCCGCAATATAGGCGTTGGGCTCTCCCTGTTCCTTCAGGATACGCTCGACGATTCCCGCCAGTCCTGCCGCACCTTTTCCGAAGACGCCTTCGGCGGCACCGATCAGATCGTCCTTCTTATAGGTGTCGGTCCGCGTTGCCAGCGGACTCGCGGCGGCGTCGGGCATGGGCGTCACACCGCTGACGGGCGCGGTATCGGGCGTTCCTGCCCGGGGATCCGGCGCGGTGCCGGTGGTATCGGCCGCCGGTGGCGTCGTCGTGTTCGCGTCGGCGGGGGCAGCCGTATTTTCGACTGCGGGGGCAGCAGCAGGCGCAGCCGTCGCGGGCGGGGTCTGCACCGCCGTCCCCCGCTCGCCCGGCACGGGCGCGACGTCGGCCTGCGCCGCGCTGTTCGGATCGACCGTGCGGATCTGCGCCGGGGCGGGTGCCGAGCCCAGCGACAGGGTGACTGCAAAGGCGACAGCAAGTAATTTGCGCATGGCGATACCCCCGGTGATGCTCGTCCGCTGCTAAGCGCAGTGCGCCTTGCCCGGCAATGAACACCGCGCCCAGTCGAGTCGATTGTGCGATCGCCCGAGTGCGGATGGTCGGCAAATGGCCAATTGCCCGTGCCCGAGCCGGTCGCTATAGCCATGGACTTCGCCGCCAGCCGGAGACGTGGGTGAGTGGCTGAAACCAACGGTTTGCTAAACCGTCGTAGCGGGTAACTGCTACCGCGAGTTCGAATCTCGCCGTCTCCGCCAGCGTGCGCCCCGGCCTGTCGGGGAACGCGATGATGTGTCGAGCATTGGGGCCCTTATGACAGACAAGAGCGAACCCGCTAAACCCTCAGCCGCAAAGTCCGTTAAGGACGATACAGCGGGCGGCGGGGTGGAGAATCGCAACAGTTCCCGCTGGGTCGCCGCTGGTGCGGCGATGGGCATCGGTTCGGCCGCGCTGGTCGCGGCGCTGCTCTATACGAACCGCGACCGCAAGGACGCGAAACCAGTGCCGAAACCGCCGCCGGGGCACGCACCCGAAAGCGATTGAGCATGATATCGGGGGTGTAACGATGAAGCCGATCCGGAAAGCCGTATTCCCCGTGGGCGGACTTGGCACGCGTTTCCTTCCCGCGACCAAAGCGATGCCGAAAGAAATGCTGCCCGTCGTCGATCGCCCTCTCATTCAATATGCGGTCGATGAGGCACGCGCAGCAGGGATCGAGCAGATGATCTTTGTCACGGGGCGTGGGAAATCGGCGATCGAGGATCATTTCGATGTCTCCTACGAACTCGAGGCAACGATGTCCGCGCGCGGCAAATCGCTCGGCGCGCTCGAGGATACGCGCTACCTGCCGGGCGAAGTCATCTATGTGCGCCAGCAGGATCCGATCGGCCTTGGCCATGCCGTCTGGTGCGCGCGGCACATCATCGGCGACGAGCCTTTTGCGATATTGCTGCCTGATGAACTGATGGTCGGTAAAAGCGACGGCTCTGACGGCTGCATGAGCCAGATGGTCGAGGCTTATGGCCGCGTCGGCGGAAACCTCGTCTGCGGCCATGAAGTCCCGTCGGACCAGACCGACAGATACGGGATCATCACGCCGGGCGTGCGTGACGGTCATCTCGTCGAGGTCAAGGGGCTGGTCGAAAAGCCCAGGGCGGGCACTGCGCCTTCCAATCTGATGATCCCCGGCCGCTATATCCTTCAGCCCGAAGTCATGGGCGTGCTCGAAAACCAGGCGCGCGGGGCCGGAAACGAGATCCAGCTCACTGATGCGATGGCGCAGATGATCGGCAGGCAGCCGTTCCACGCTTGGGCATTTGACGGGGCGCGTTACGATTGCGGCGACAAGGCGGGTTTCATCACCGCCAATATCGCGCTGGCACTTGCGCGCGACGATATCGGCCCGGCAGTCCAGGCCTTTCTCGACGCGCGTTAGTCCCGTTCGTCAGTCATCGACGCGCGGCCCACCCGTCGAGATCGCAGGCCTGCGGCAGCCGCAACGTCAGCCGTCCGGTTTCGAGGACGGGATGGGCGCTCATCCGAACCGTCCCTTCAGCTCCAGCAGCGCAAGAGCCGCCTTTGCCGCAGCGCCGCCCTTGTCGAGCTGCACGGGATCGGCGCGGACGATCGCCTGTGCTTCGGTCTCGACGGTCAGGATGCCGTTGCCGATCGCGATGCCGTCCATCGTCAGTGCCATGATACCCCGCGCGCTCTCGCCCGCGACGATCTCGAAATGATAGGTCTCGCCCCGGATCACCACGCCCAGTGCGACATAGCCGTCACAGCGCCCACTTTCCGCCGCGATCGCGATCGCGGCGGGAATTTCGAGTGCGCCGGGAACGGTGATCACCTCGGCGTGATGACCTGCATCCTCCAGCACCGCGCGCGCGCCAGCGATCAGCATATCGTTCAAATGATCGTAGAACCGCGCTTCGACGATCAGGAACCTGGCCATCACTCCCCCTTCGTTCCCGGAATCGGCCGTTCGCCGACGATGCTCAGCCCATAGCCTTCGAGCCCCACCAGAGTGTGATGCGTGTTCGTCAGCAGGATCATGTCGTGCACGCCGAGTTCGGACAGGATCTGCGCGCCGCCGCCATAATCGCGCAGTTCCTCGACTTCGCGATCACCCGCGCCCTTCCCTTCCGCACGGAGCTGCATGAAGCGGCTGACAACGCCTGCCATCGGCTTGTTGATCAGCACGAGCACACCCGAGCCCGCATCGGCAATTGCTTCCATCGAGCGCGAAAGCAGGCCCCCGCGCTCGTTCTCTTCGCCAAAAACGTCGACGAACATCGAAAGCGTATGCATCCGCACCAGAGTTGGGGTGGCGGGGTCGATCCGACCCTTTACCAGCGCCATCGTCTCGTCGCCGGTCGCCTTGTTGAAGAAGGTAACGGCTTTCCAGTCCCCACCCCAGCGACTGGCGAACTGCATTTCGGCGCGGCGCTCGATCAGGTGATCGTGTTTGCGACGATAGGCGATCAGATCACGGATCGTGCCCATCTTCAGCCCGTGGCGGTGGGCAAAGGGGATGAGATCATCCATCCGCGCCATCGTTCCATCGTCCTTCATGATCTCGCAGATCACGCCCGAAGGATTGAGCCCGGCGAGCCGCGACACGTCGACGGCAGCCTCGGTATGACCGGTGCGCACCAGCACGCCGCCGTCGCGCGCGACCAGCGGGAAGACATGGCCGGGCGTGACGATATCCTGCCTGTCCTTGCCCGCATCGATAGCGACTGCGATCGTCCGCGCGCGGTCCGCCGCCGAAATGCCCGTGGTCACGCCTTCGCGTGCCTCGATCGAGACCGTAAACGCCGTCTCGTGCCGGGTGCCGTTCGACCGGCTCATGAGTTCGAGGCCGAGCTGCCCGACGCGCGCACGCGTCATCGCGAGGCAGATCAGGCCGCGCCCGTGCGTCGCCATGAAGTTGATCGCATCGGGCGTCGCCATCTGCGCCGGGATGATCAGATCGCCCTCATTTTCACGATCCTCGTCATCGACGAGACTGTACATGCGGCCATTGCGCGCCTCGTCGATGATTTCCTCGATCGGTACCAGCGCCCGGCGACCGTCATTGGCCGCCAGATAGGTTTCCAGTTTCCGCAACGTCTCCGCCGTGGGATTCCAGTCCCGCTCGCCAAGGTCACGCAGGGTATTGGCGTGAAGCCCTGCGGCACGCGCCAGGCCTGACCGCGTGATCGTGCCAGACAGGACGTGCTCGCGAATGCGCTCGATCGATGATGTGTTCATAACGCACGTGTTTCACATCATAATGTGCACGTCAACAGGCTGATCACATCCGTGCTGACATAACTTGCTGCATCCGAGACAGATATCGCGCAAGAATGTCGATTTCCAGATTGACCGGGCGCCCCTCGACCAGTTCGTCGAGCGTGGTGATCGCCCAGCTGTGCGGGATGATGTTGACGGCAAAATCCGTCCCGTCCGGCCCGTCGTGAACATCGTTGACGGTGAGGGAAACGCCATCCACGGTGATCGAACCCTTTGGCGCGACAAAAGGCGCGATATCGGTGGGAACGCGGATGCCGATGCGGTGCGATCCTCCATCCTCGCATACGCCGGTCACGGTGCCGATTCCGTCGACGTGGCCGGTCACGATATGTCCGCCGAGTTCGTCCCCCACCCGCATCGCGCGTTCGAGATTGAGGCGGCGACCTTCGTTCCACAGGCCGGGTGCGGTTTTGGCGATGCTTTCCCCCGAAATGTCGAAGGCGAACCAGTCCGCGCCCTTTTCAACCGCCGTCATGCATGCGCCCGAACAGGCGATCGATGCACCGATCGCCACGCCCGACAGGTCATAGCTGCAGCGCACCGTCACGCGCCGATCACCGCGCGCCCCGGTTCTCACGATCGTCCCGATGTCGGTGATGATGCCCGTGAACATGCGCTATCCCCTTTCGCGTTCGTAAATGTCGATCCGGTCGCGGCCAAGCATCCGGCTGTCGTGCAGCCGCCACCGACCATGTGCCTCTTCAAGGGTGCCAAGGCCGATGTGGGGCAGCGACCTGCCGCCGCCGACCAATATCGGCGCGCGATAGATCAGCAGGCGATCGACGAGACCGGCCTCGAGGAACGACGCGGCGGTCTGCGCGCCACCCTCGACCAGCAGGTGATTGACCGCAAGCGCGCCGATATCGGCAGGCGCGCGGACGATCCGTGCGGGGATGGACGATTGCGATCCGGTTTCGCCGTCACTCTCGTCAAGCTTGGCGCGCGAGGCTGACAGCACGAAGATTGCCGGGCTGCGACCCTCGAGTCCCGCAAGGCGCACGTCGAGCTTTGGCCGGTCCGCATCCCATGTCCCGCGCCCCACCAATATGGCCTCATGACGCGCCCGTTCGAGATGCGTATGGGCGCGCGCCTCGGCGCCCGTGATCCACCGACTCGACCCGTCGGCCATGGCGAGACAGCCATCGAGCGACAGCGCGAGTTTCAGCGTCACATGCGGTCGGCCCTGCCGCTGCCGCATCAGAAAGCCTGCCATAGCGCGCTCGGCGTCGGCGGCCCTCACGCCGCGCACGACGGCGAAACCCGCAGCTTCGAGCCTTGCATATCCCTTGCCGTTCACCGCCGGGAAGGGATCATCCGCCGCGACGACGACGCGCGTGACCCCCGCTTCGATCAGCACGTCCGAACAGGCCGGCCCGCGCCCGGGCCCGGCACAGGGCTCGAGCGTGACATAGGCCGTCGCCCCACGTGCCCGGGTGCCCGCCTGAGCAACCGCCATGGCTTCCGCATGGGGACGGCCCCCGGGCTGCGTCCAGCCGTGGCCAACAACGCGGCCGGCGCTCACGATGACGCAGCCAACATTTGGATTCGATCCGGTCAGTCCCCGTCCGCGTTCGGACAGCGCGAGCGCCGCGCCCATCCACCGCCAGTCCGCGTTCAACCGCCGATGCTCTTGAACTGGGTCTGCAGCTTTTTGAACATCGCCTTGCGCCTGGCGACCGCCTCTGCCGCTGCCTTTTTCCGTGCCAGTTCGCCCGGAAGATCCTTTTGCTGCCGGGCGATCATTTCGGCGCGCGTGCGATCGGTTGGCCATTGCTCGACATAGGTGACCGGCGGGAGCTTATATTCCTTCTCATAGCTGAACTGGTTCACGAACGCATAGAAGGTCAGCACCGGGATCGCCACTGCAAGCGCGGCAAAGACATATTGATGCGGGCGCCGCTGGAAGACGAACCGGACCATGTCGGACCATGCTTCGCCAATCGGCGCGGGTTTGGGCAGAAAGGCCATGCGTCTGAGATAGGCGCACGCGACAGTGGTTGGAAGGCCCGGGCGCGCACCGCGCGGGACATGAATTGCGCCGCGCTTTCAGCCGAGGCGCTGCAACGCCCGGTCGCGGCCGATGAGGGGAAGCAGCGACGCCATATCCGGGCCATGATCGCGCCCCGTCAGCGCGCGGCGCAACGGCAGGAACAGCGCTTTCCCCTTGCGTCCCGTTCTGTCCTTCAGGGCATTCGTCAGCGCGTGCCACGGGTCGGCCGCCCAATCCAGATCCGGGGCGAGGCGAGCGGCTTCAGCCAGGAAATCGGCATCGCTTTCATTGTCCCCGCACTCGATCGGTCCTTCGATCACGTGCCACCACTCTCCCGCCTCGCCGATCGTCGCGAGATTGGAGCGAATGGCGAGCCACGCATCCTCGCCCATGCCATCGGGCAGGCGCTCGCATACGGCCGCAAATGGCAGTGCGTGGATCGTCTTTGCGTTCAGCTTTGTCAGCTCATCGAGGTCGAAACGCGCCGGGGCACGCCCGAACCGTGCGAAATCAATCCCGTCGATCAGCGGCGCGAGCGACGATACCGGTTCGACAGGATCGCTCGTTCCCAACCGCGCGAGGAGCGCCATGAGCGCCAGCGGCTCGATGCCGTCTGCACGAAACGCATCGCAGCCAAGCGAGCCCAGGCGCTTTGAAAGCTTGCCCTCGCTTCCCACCAGCAGCGCTTCATGCGCGAACGCGGGCGGCGCGGAGCCGATCGCCGCGAACATCTGAAGCTGCGACGCCGTGTTCGAAACATGATCCTCGCCGCGAACGACAGTGGTGATTCGCATATCGATATCGTCGATCACGCTCGGCAGCAGGTAAAGCCACGATCCGTCGGCGCGGCGGACGACCGGATCGGAAAGCTTGGCCGGATCGAAATGCTGCGGCCCGCGCACCAGATCGTGCCACATGATCGGCGCATCGTGATCGAGCCTGAACCGCCAGTGCGGCGCGCGTCCGTCGGGCACCGGCGCGTCGGCAGCGGGCCGCTCGTAAATCGGCGGGAGGCCGCGACCGAGAAGGATCTTTCGCCGCAGGTCGAGTTCTTCGGACGTTTCATAAGCCGGATAGACCCGCCCGGCTGCTTTCAGCCGTTCGAAGTGCTGCTCATACAGCGCGAAACGGTCAGACTGGCGCACCATGTCGTCATGCGCCAGTCCCAGCCACTCGAGGTCGGCGAATATGGCATCCACGAAAGCCTCGGACGATCGCCCGGCATCAGTGTCGTCGATCCGCAATATGAACCGCCCGCCATGCTTGCGTGCCCACAGGAAGCAGTGGAGTGCCGTGCGGATGTTGCCGACATGGAGCCGCCCGGTGGGCGATGGCGCAAAGCGGGTGACGGTCGTCATATGGTGCGGAACGCATTGGTGATGGGATAGCGGCGATCGCGCCCGAAATTGCGGCGGCCGAGCTTGACCCCGGGGGGCGATTGCCGCCGCTTGTATTCGGCGACGTAGAGCAGACGTTCGATGCGGATCACCATATCGCGGTCAAAGCCCATGCCGACGATTTCGCTGACCGATTTCTCCTGCTCGACGAGCGCCTCGAGAATCGGGTCGAGCACGTCATAGGGTGGCAGCGAATCGTCGTCGCGCTGGTCCTCGCGCAGTTCGGCGGACGGCGGCCGGTCGATCACCCGGTCGGGCATCACCGGGCCGTCCGGCCCGAGCGCAAGGCGGGGGCGGTTTGCGTTGCGCCAGCGGCTGAGTTCGAAAACGGTCGTCTTATAGGCATCCTTCAGCACCGAATAGCCGCCTGCCATATCGCCATAGATCGTTGCATAGCCCACTGACATTTCGGATTTATTCCCTGTTGTCAGGAGCATCGGCCCGAACTTGTTGCTGATCGCCATCAGCGCAAGGCCACGGATCCGCGACTGGATGTTTTCCTCGGCGAGATCGGGCGCGCGACCTTCGAAGACGCGGCCAAGCATCGTATCGAACGCGGCCATCGCCGGGGCGATCGATATCGTATCGAGGCGGCAGCCGAGCATCCGGGCGCACTCGGCGGCATCGCTTTGCGATATATCGGCCGTGAAGCGCGAAGGCAGCATCACGCACCGGACGTTATCCGTACCCAGCGCATCGACGGCCACGGCGGCGGACAGCGCCGAATCGATCCCCCCCGAAAGCCCCAGGACGACGCCGGGAAACCGGTTTGCAGTGACATAGTCACGCAGGCCGACGAGCATCGCGTGATAAATATCCTCCGGATACGGATCGGGCGTCGCGATGGTGCCCGGTGTGCAGTGCCAGCCGTCACCTGCTTTCGTCCAGAGCGTTTCGACGACAGCCTCTTCCCATTCGGGAAGCAGGTGCGCGATCGATCCATCGGCGTTCAGCACAAAGCTCGCGCCGTCGAACACGATTTCATCCTGTCCGCCGACACGGTTGATGAACGCCATCGGCAGGCCGGTCTCGCGCACCCGCGCGCGCGCGACGCCGGAAACACGCAGATCGTCCTTGTCGATCTCGAAAGGACTGCCATGCGGCGCGAGGAACAGCTCGGCCCCCTGCCCCTTCAGATGCGCGCATACCGTGGGGAACCAGATATCCTCGCACAGCGGAAGGCCGAGCATCACACCGCGGAACGCGACCGGCTCGGGCAGCGGGCCCGGCACGAAGATGCGCTTTTCATCGAACGTCCCGTAATTGGGCAGCTCGTGCTTTTTCGTGACGGCGGCGATCCGCCCCCCGTCGAGGAGCGCGAGGACATTGTAGACGCTTGCACCCTCGCGCACGATCGTGCCGACGAGCATCGCCGGGCCCCCGTCTCCCGTCGCATTCGCCAGCTTTTCAAGCTCTGCGGCCGCCCGCTCGGCAACGAGCGGTTTAAGCGCGAGATCCTCGGGCGGATAGCCGATCAGCTGAAGTTCGGGAAAGACGATCAGATCGGCCTGCCCGTGCGCGGCCCGGACCGCGAGCATGGTCGCGGCGTTGCCGGCAAGGTCTCCCACCGACTGGCTTATCTGGGCAAGAACGATACGAAGCCGCATCGCCCCCGCCTAAGCCTTTGCCGCGCGCCGCGCCAGTCGCTATCCCCCCGCGTAATGGCGCAAAACCACCTCTATCTCGTCGATGGCTCGGGCTATATCTTCCGCGCCTATCACCGGCTTCCGCCGCTCACCAACAAACATGGGCAGCCCGTCGGCGCGGTCTATGGCTACACCACCATGTTGTGGAAACTCGCGGCCGATCTCCACGCCGCAGACGGCCCGACGCACATGGCGGTGATCCTCGACAAGTCGAGCCAGACGTTCCGCAACGAGATGTACGATCAGTACAAGGCTCATCGCCCGCCGCCGCCTGAAGACCTTGTGCCGCAGTTTCCCATGATCCGCGATGCGACGCGGGCCTTTTCAATCCCCTGTATCGAAACCGAGGGGCTGGAAGCCGATGACATCATCGCCTGCTATACCGGTGCCGCGCTCCGCGCGGGCTGGCAGGTGACGATCGTATCGTCGGACAAGGATCTGATGCAGCTGATCGAACCCGGGGTCGATCTGCTCGATACGATGAACAATCGCCGGATCGGCCCTGATTATGTCATCGATAAATTCGGCGTCCCGCCTGAAAAGCTCGGCGACGTGCTCGCGTTGATGGGAGACAGCGTCGATAATGTGCCGGGCGTCCCCGGCATTGGGCCGAAGACGGCGTCGCAGCTCATCATCGACTATGGCGATCTCGAAACGGTGCTCGCATCGACCCACGCGATCACCAAGCCCAAGCTGAGGCAGTCGCTGATCGATCATGCCGACAATGCCCGGCTTTCGCGCGAACTGGTGCGGCTGAAATGCGATGTCGAACTGCCCGAACCGCTCGATGCCCTGCTGCTGCAGGGCATTCCCGAAGAGCCGTTGCGCGCGTTCCTCGATCATCACGGCTTCAAGTCGCTGCTTGCCAAGGTCGGCGGGACGTCGGGCCAGAGTGCGGCTGCGGGCGTGGCCCAGCCGCCGCAGGAGAACGAGCCCGAACAGCCGCCGTTCGATCTTGACGGCTATGACTGCGTGACGACGCTTGAAAAGCTCGATCAGTGGATTGCCGTTGCCACCGCCAGCGGCGTCGTCGCGATCGATACCGAGACCGACGGGCTCGATGCCACGCGCGCCCGGCTGATCGGCTTCTCGCTGTGCGTCGCGCCGGGGCTGGCCTGCTACGTGCCATTGGGGCACGGCGGCACCGATCTGCTGAGCGAAAAGCCGCCGCAGATCGACCTTGCCGACGCGATCGGCCGGTTGACCCCGCTCATGGCGAACCCGTCGGTCCTCAAGATCGCGCACAACCTGAAATATGACGCGACGATTCTTGCCCGTCATGACATCACGGTTACGCCGTTCGACGATACCTTGCTGATGAGTTTCGCGCTCGACGCCGGAAAGGCTTTCAGCCACGGCATGAACGAGCTCGCCGCGCAGCATCTGGGGCACAAGTGCCTCGCGTTCGCCGATGTCTGCGGCAAGGGCAAAAGCCAGCTCTGCTTCGATCAGGTGCCGCTGCGCGACGCCACCCGCTACGCGGCCGAAGATGCCGACGTCACGTTCAGGCTCTGGGCAAAGCTGAAACCGCGCCTCGCGCGTGAGCATGCGACAGTCATCTACGAGCGGGTGGATCGCCATCTCGTCCCGGTCATTGCGCGGATGGAGCAGGAAGGGATCAAGGTCGATGTCGCGCAGCTCCGCGAATTGAGTGCGGAGTTCGCGCATCAGATGGGGGGGCTGGAAGCCGAGATTCACGAGATCGCAGGCCAGGCTTTCACGATCGGCAGTCCCAAGCAGCTCGGCGACATATTGTTCGAGAAAATGGGACTGAAAGGCGGACGCAAGGGCAAGACGGGGGTTTATTCGACCGACGCGAGCGAGCTTGAGCGGCTTGCCGGGCAGAACGTGCCGATCGCGCGCAAGCTGCTCGACTGGCGCCAGATCTCCAAGCTCAAATCGACCTATACCGACGCTTTGCAGCAGCAGATCAACCCCGAAACCGGGCGCGTGCACACCAGCTATAATCTGATCGGCGCGCAGACCGGGCGGCTTTCGTCGAACGATCCCAATCTCCAGAACATCCCGATCCGCACCGAAAACGGCCGCCGCATCCGCGCGGCGTTCGTCGCCGAACCGGGCAATGTCCTGCTCAGCGCCGATTATTCGCAGATCGAACTGCGCCTCGCCGCTCACATGGCCGATGTTCCAGCTCTCAAACAGGCATTTGCCGATGGCGAAGACATTCACAGTCTCACCGCCCAGGAACTTTTCGGCGAGGTCAACCGCGATACCCGCGGGCGCGCCAAGACGATCAATTTTTCAATCCTTTACGGCATTTCGCGCTGGGGGCTTGCTGGGCGGATGGGAACGACGGCTGACGAGGCGCAGGCGCTCATCGATCGCTATTTCGAGCGTTTTCCGGGCATCAACCGCTATATCGCCGAAACGCTCGATCACGTCCGGCAGACGGGTTACACCCGGACGCTGTTCGGCCGGAAAGTCCATTTCACCCGCATCAGATCGGCCAACCAGGCCGAACGGCAGGGCAGCGAACGCGCGGCGATCAACGCGCCGATCCAGGGAACCAGCGCGGACATCATCAAGCGCGCCATGATCCGGATGGAGCCAGCGCTCGTCGCGGCGGGGCTGCCCGACGTGCGGATGCTCCTTCAGGTCCATGACGAACTGGTCTTCGAACTTCCCGAAGGCCGCGTCGATGCCGCCAGCACGGTGATCCGTTCGGTGATGGCAAAGGCGGCCGAGCCGCTCGTCAAACTTCACGTCCCGCTCGAAGTGGAAATCGGCACCGGCGATAGCTGGGGCGCGGCGCATTGAGCGAGACCCCCGATGATATCGCCGCACTGGCAAAAGGCGGGCGCACCAATATCCTCGGCTTTCTCCTGCGGCTTGCGGCACGGCTGCCGTTCCTCTTTGTCGCCGGGCGCATCTACGGACCCGATATCGTCGGGCGGTTCGCGGTTGCCGTGCTGGCAATCGAGTTTGCGGCGCTGATCGCGACGCTGGGGTTGAAGCGCGGGCTGGCACAGGCGCTCACCCAGACCGATCGGCCGCATCCGCATGTCGCGTGGGATGCAATCGCGGTTGCCGGCGTCGCGTCGCTGATCGCCATCGCGCTGCTCGCCGCCTTTCCGATCATCATGTTTCCAAACAGCGCGCTCAATCCGCTCGACAGGCTGTTGCCGCTCGCTGTCCTTGCGCTGACGTGGACCGATATCATGCTTGCGGCGCTCGCTTACCGGCTGAACGTCCGCGCAGCCGTCAGCGCGCGCGCGGTGGTCGAGCCGTGGACGATCAGCATCGCCGCCTGGGTGCTTTCCTATTATTCGCTGCGTGACGGCCTGATCATTTCCTATGGCCTGTCAACCGTGGCGGCGCTCGTCGCCGCCGCGATTCCCTTTGTCCGCAGCTATGGCTGGCCAGTCGGCTGGCGCCCGCGCGTCGCGCCGCTGTTTGCGCTCGCCCGTGCCAATGCGCCGCTTGCCGGTGCGGACGCGATCGAATGGGCGACGCGCAATGTCGACCGGTTCATTCTCAGCCTTGCTTTCGCGCCGGCGGTCGTCGGCATTTACTATATGGCGCAGCAGGTGGCCTCGATCCCCCAGAAGATGAAGAGCAGCTTCGATCCGGTTCTCGGCCCGGTCATCACCAAAAGTCTGGCGGAGGGCGACCTCGCCGCCGTCGCGCGTCAGGTATGCCAGGTCGGTTTCTGGATCATCGCCGCGCAGGCCGGTCTCGCGCTGATGGGGAGCATCCCGGCGAAAGGCGTGATGGGCGTCGTCGGGCCGCAGTTCGTCGCCGGCTCCGTGGCGCTGATCTTTCTGCTTGTTGCCGAAGTGCTTGCCGTCAGCGGTTCGGTCAGCGAATCGGCACTGGTTTACATTGCGCGGCGGCAGAACCTGCTGGTTTCGATCGGTGTGCTCGTGATCCAGATCGGGTTGAGCTTCATCCTGATCTTTGCCGCCCGCTTCTGGAATGCGCAGCTTCCGATCCAGGCGGCGACGCCGGCCGTGGCGCTGGCTATCGCGGTGTCACTCGGATCGGTCGCAAAAGTGGCGCTACTTGGCAAGCTCCTCGGCGCGCGTGTCGCACCGTTCCGCCTCCCCTTGCTCCTCGCCATCGGCACGTCGCTGTTGATCGGCACCATCGCCACGCGCTGGGTCGAATGGGCCGAACTCGTCATCGGCGTGCCGCTGATCATGACAAGCTATCTGATCGTGCTCTGGCGCTTTGCCTTCGGGCCTGAAGATCGCTCGCTGTTTCGCAGGGCCGGAATCTAGACCGGTCGTCAAACGACGGTTCTGACCCGTCGCTAGGCCCAGGCGAGCACGAACATGCAGCCCGCCGCGGCGACCAGATATGGCAGCGGGTGCCAGATCTCGTAGAGCAGGACGCCCACCGTCGGTCCGGCAATGAACGCAGCCCCGTTGTTCGCCGTGACCCGCCCCGCGACCGCGCCCTGCAGGGCGCGGTCGACCGCCAGCGACGAGCCCGACGTGATTGCCGGTCGCACGAACCCGAAGCCGCTGGACGACAGCGCATAGGCGGTGGCGAGACCGAAGAGCGTGGTCGCGCTTCCCGTCAGTGCAAGTCCGGATGCCGCAATGCCGAGCCCGCTCAGGACCATCGCACGCGGACCCAGCCCCAGAATCGGGATGACGCCCCATTGCACGAGCAGAGCGGCACCTGCGCCGATCATCAGCACGAGGCCGATCGCCTGTTGCGTCGCAATGTCGCTGACCGGCAGGTGAAGGCGGTCGATGACGAGGAAGCCCATCGCCGCACCCGTCATCGCCTGTGCATGGCCCGAAACAAGCCCCGTCAGCATCCACGGCCAGATGCGTGGGTCGGTCGATCGGAGGCGTGTCGCGCTCTGTGGCTCGCTGGCGGCAGTGATGCTTGCGCCCGCAGGACCGCCGCCGATCAACGGATAGCTGACCTGCGCCCCATGCGCCGCGATGGCGGGATCGTCCGCAGGCAGCAGCAGCCATGCGGCAACAAGCGTGACCGTGCCGAGGATGGCGAAAACATAGGCCGGCCCCGCAAGCCCGACGCTGCGGATCACCATATAGGGCGCAAGCGCCGGACCGAGGATCGTCCCCAGGCCAAAGGCAGACCCGAGCATCGTCAGCGCGCGCGTCCTGTTTTCACGCGTGGTGGACAGCGCGATGATTGCCTGCGCGGCCGGCGGTGCGGCGGAACCGAAACCGCCGTAAAGCAGCCGGGCGCAGACCACCGCTATCACCGTTTCGATCGGCCCGATCAGGCGCAATATGCCCGCCGTCAGGACAAGGCCGACGAGCAGGATCGATACGGAAAATCCGCCGAGGCCGAGAAGAACCATGGCACGCCGCCCCTGCCGGTCCGATCGCGCCGCCCAATATGGCGCGGCGATGACCCACACGAGCGCCGAAACCGAAAAGACTGCCGCGATCAGATAATCGGGAACGCCGATCGATCGCCCGAGCGATGGCAGGACCGACTGCAACGCGGTGTTGCCCGCACCGGTGATCAGCATCACCATGAACAGGATCGTGGCGGTCGATCCCGCGCGCTTTGCGACAGGCGTCATACCCATCACTTCACGCCGAAACTGAACGTTCGTGAAACATTGTAATCGGCGACCGCAACGATGAAGTAGCAGAGCGCGTAGCGGATGCGTCGCCCCACTGTCGCTATCCCCGAATAACTGGCGAGCATCTGTTCGGTCGATTGTGCGACTTCACCATCGACATAGCTGCGGACATGATCGGCAAAAGCCTTGTCTTCGATGCGCAGCATGATTTCAAGATTGAGGAACAGGCTGCGCACATCGAAATTGGCGCTGCCGATGTGAACGGCATCGTCGATGACATAGAGCTTCGTATGCAGCCGCGACGGTGCATATTCGAAAATGCGTACGCCCTTGCGGAGTAACCCGGCATAGGTGAAACGCGCCGCGCCGATCGTTGCCGGGTTGTCCGTTTTTGCCGCGGTAACGATGCGCGCCACACCGCGTTTGCCGACGCGGTCCATCGCGTTCAGCATCGACCAGGTCGGTGCAAAATAAGCGGCGATGATATCGAGCCGACGCGCGCTTTTCATGTCATTGCGGATCGCCTTTGCCCATGGGCTCAACCGCCGGACCGGCCCGCCCAGCAGCCATCGCGCCTTCCCGTCGGGATTGCTCCAGTGATTGAGCGCCCTGCGCAGCGTGCGCATGGTCGATCGAGGTGCCTGCGTCCACGCCCGCAGCACGTCATAATAGCCCGTAAGGCGCTCGGCCGCCGGTCCCTCGACGATCAGCCCCAGGTCGCGCCATGCCTCGGCAGTGTCGTCGGCGAAATAGTCCTGCGCGACGTTGAACCCGCCGATCATCGCGCGGCAGCCATCGGCGAGCACGAGCTTTTGATGATTGCGCAGCAGATAGCGCCGCCCCCAGCGGGGATGAAAGGCGCACACCGCAATGCCCGCATCGCGCAGCGGCGCGAAAAAGTCATGCTGGCGCGCCGCATCGCTGCCGAGCCCATCGACGATCAGGGACGCTTTTACCCCCCGGGCAGCGGCCGCCAGCAGCGCCGACTGCACGCGTCTGCCCGCATCGTCATCGGCATAGATGTAATAAAGCGCACGCAGGCTTTCCGCCGCGCCCTCGATCATCGCGATCAGCGCGTCGAGCCGCTCGCCCCCGCCGGTCACGAGCGTCAACCGGTTGCCATCGACGTCAAAGGTTTTGCCCATGCCACGCGCTTGGCGCAGCGGCAGTGCACTGTCGAGACATAAGCACGACGCGCGCGGGTCAAGCCGTGCCTACCGAAAAAAGTGCGAAGATTATATGGGAGGGGGCCACTCCCGATCAGGACAGTGTTCACTCCAGCCGTAAACTTCCCTGGTTTCCGGCGCTTGATGGCGACGCCGTTCGTCGAGGCCGCCCATTCTGCGTGGAACAGGCGATATGAGCCCGCCAACCCCTGACCGTCATCCGATTAAGTAAAGCTGCGGTGATTGGCGCATCATTCTGGCGAAAACAGGCGATCTGCCCTTCGAACGCCTCACGCACGCCTGCCATGGATTGCCCCTCCCCCGCTGAATGCCTAGCCTCGTCATCATGCCTGCAACTGAATTCCGCAAGTCACTGTTCCGCGATCACGAGGCCCCGGACGGAAGCCGGGTTGCCGAGATCGAGTTGTTCTTCGATCTCGTTTTCGTCTTTGCGGTCACGCAGCTCTCACACCATTTGCTCAAGCACCTGACGGTCATGGGAGCGCTGGAGACGCTGGTGCTTTTCGCTGCGGTCTGGTGGCTGTGGATGTATACGAGCTGGGCGACGAACTGGCTCGATCCCCGTCGCGGGCTGGTCCGTTTCATGCTGATCGCGATGATGTTCGGCACGCTGCTGCTCTCGTCATCGATTCCCCATGCCTTCGCCGATGGCGGGTTCGCGCTGGCCCTGATCTATGTGGCGATGCAGCTCGGGCGAACGTTACTGATCGTCTGGGCGTCATGGGGCCATGATCCGTCCCGGGCGCGCAATTTTCTGCGGATCGCCTTTTACTTCCTGCTGTCGATCCCGTTATGGCTGGCCGGGAGCGTTGCCAGCGATCCGACTGCCCGGCTGCTGTGCTGGGCTGGCGCGCTTGCCATCGAATATTCGGGGCCCTGGCTGCTTTTCCGGACGCCAGGCCTTGGCATGTCCACATCTCGGGACTGGGATATTTCGGGTGCGCACATGGCCGAACGCTGCGCGCTGTTCATCATCCTCGCGCTGGGGGAAACCATCATCGTCACCGGGGCCACCTTTGCCGCCCTCGAGCCGGATTTCCGGACAGGCGCGGCCTTTGCCACAAGCGTGCTGGGGAGCGCCACGATGTGGTGGATCTATTTCGACATCGGCGCAAAGCGCGCCGGAGAGACGATCGAGGATGAGGAAACCGATACCGGCCACCTCGCGCGCAATGCCTTCACCTATCTGCACATGCCGATCGTCGCGGGGGTCGTCGTCACCGCGGTCGGCGATGCGCTGATGCTCGAACATCCGCATGATCGCGCCGGGATCGCCTTTGTGCTGGTGGCATGCGGCGGGCCCGGACTGTTCCTCATCGGCAATCAGTTCTTCAAATGGATCACCTCGGCGCTGCCGATGCCCCCGCTGTCGCACGCCATCGGCACCTTGCTGCTCATCGGAACCGGAGTGGAGGGCTATCGATCGCAGTGGCAGGCGCTGACGATCGGGGCATGCGCCACGTTCGCGCTTCTGGTGACGGCGATGTGGGAATGGTTTTCGCTTCAGGGGGGCTGGCAGCGATGGATGCCCTGGCTCGGAAAGCGAACGGCGATTGCGCTCGAGGACAGCGAGCGTTAGGCGCGCCGCTTCATGCCGCCGCCGATCATCATCGCCATACCCAAGGGCCGTATCCTCAAAGAGGTGCTTCCGCTGATGGCGCGCGCAGGTATCCTGCCCGAACCGGGCTTTTCGGACGAGGGCGACCGGCGGCTGCGCTTTGCAACCAATCGGCCCACTGTCGATCTGATCCGCGTTCGCGCCTTCGATGTCGCGACATTCGTTGCGCACGGGGCGGCGCATCTTGGCGTGGTGGGATCGGACGTGATCGAGGAGTTCGACTATTCGGAGCTTTATGCGCCGGTTGCGCTGGAAATCGGGCACTGCCGTGTCGCCGTCGCCGAGCCTGCCGGCCTCGCCGCCGGAGACGATCCGCGCCAGTGGAGCCACGTCCGGGTGGCGACCAAATATCCCGGCCTGGCGCAGAAACATTTCGCCGCGCGCGGCGTCCAGGCCGAATGCGTCAAGCTCAACGGGGCCGTGGAACTCGCACCGACGCTGGGCCTTGCCGACCGGATCGTCGATCTCGTCTCGACCGGGCGGACGTTGAAGGACAATGGCCTTGTCGAGGTTGAGACGATCGCCACGGTTTCGGCGCGCCTGATCGTCAATCGCGCCGCGCTCAAGACGCGTGATGACGTCGCGCCGCTGATCGAAGCATTCAGGATGGCCGTAGCATGATGCAGCTTGATGCGCGCGATCGCGGATTCGATGCAGCCTTCACCACCCTCGTCGAGGCGCGGCGGAGCGGCGATGACGATGTTTCGCGCGATGTCGCCGCGATCCTCGCGCGGGTGCGGACCGAAGGTGATGCGGCGGTCGCCGCGCTTACCGAACGGTTCGACGGTCACCGGCTCGGCTGGCATATTCCCGTCGGTGATTGCCGCGCCGCGCTCAAGGGGCTGGCACGTGACCAGCGGGCCGCGCTCGAACTCGCGCACGAACGCATTTCAGCCTATCACGAACGCCAGCGTCCGGCCGACAGCCGGTGGACCGACGACGCCGGGGTGACGATGGGCGCGCGCTGGACAGCGGTGGAGGCGGCGGGGATCTACGTGCCGGGCGGTCGCGCCGCCTATCCGTCATCAGTGCTGATGAACGCCATTCCCGCAAAGGTTGCAGGTGTCGGACGCCTCGTCATGGTTACGCCGACTCCGGGGGGTGAGGCCAATCCGCTTGTCCTCGCCGCCGCGGCGCTTGCCGACATCGACGAGGTCTGGCGGATCGGCGGCGCGCAGGCGATCGCCGCACTCGCCTATGGCACCGCGACGATCGCGCCCGTGGATGTCATCACAGGGCCTGGCAATGCCTGGGTCGCAGAGGCGAAGCGCCAGCTTTACGGGCGCGTCGGGATCGACATGGTGGCGGGGCCGAGCGAGATTCTCGTGGTTGCCGATGCGGACAATGATCCCGACTGGATCGCCGCCGATCTGATGAGCCAGGCCGAGCATGATCCGACGAGCCAGGCAATCCTGATCACCGACGATGCCGGTTTCGCGGATACGGTGGCTATAGCCGTTGATACGCTGCTGCCGCGCCTTTCCGCTGCTGCCCGCGAAAGCTGGAATGCGCATGGCGCGATCATCGTCGTCGAAACGCTGAATGACGCGGCGGCGCTGATCGACCGGCTCGCGCCCGAACATCTGGAACTTGCGATCGCCGATCCCGAAACTCTGTTCGCGCAAATCCGCCACGCGGGCTCGGTCTTTCTCGGTCGCCACACACCCGAGGCGATCGGTGATTATCTCGGCGGCCCGAACCATGTTCTGCCGACCGGACGACGCGCGCGATTTTCCTCTGGCCTTGCGGTCACCGATTTCATGAAGCGGACGAGCTTCCTGTCCGCCACGCCAGCCGCGCTTGCAGCCATCGGGCCCGCCGCGGTGACGCTGGCCACGGCGGAGGGTTTGCCGGCCCATGCGCTTTCGGTCGGCATCCGCCTGTGAACGTCCGGTCGAAACCGCGCAGTGCAGCGCGTCTGGCGGCGGTTCAGGCGGTCTATCAGCATGATATGGAGCCGTTGCCGCTTGCCCGGCTGCTCCATGAGTTTCACGATCACCGGCTCGGCGCGACCGTTGGTGACGACGAATATATTGACGCCGATGCCGATTTCTTCGACGATCTCGTTCGCGGTACGCTGGCGCGCCGCGATGAGATTGACGCCTGTATCGTTGCGCTGCTCTCGGCAGGCTGGACTCTCGAGCGCCTTGACAAGCCGATGCGCGCGATCCTGCGCGTTGGTGGCTATGAGTTGCTTGCGCGTGCCGATGTGCCGGTGAAAGCCGTGATCAACGAATATGTCGATGTGGCCGATGCCTTTTACGACCGGCGTGAAAAGGGCTTCGTCAACGGACTGCTCGATGCGCTGGCCAAGCGGGTGAGAAACAAGGGAACATGACGCGCGGCGCATTGGTTTCGATCCTGAGAGGAATTACCAGTGACTGATCCCGACGCTTCCGCAGTTAAACCGGCAACCGTGCTTCAGGACGATGCGGGAACCGATACCGACATTGTCCGCCGCCTGAAGCGCAATCCCGCCGACACCGATGCGCAGCTTGACCGCGGCCTCGATGAGTCGATGGACGCAAGCGATCCGCCGAGTGCGGCCCGCTCCGGCGATTCCGGCGAGCCGATGCCGTCGTCCGGCTTCGATCCCGACATGGAAGAAGAACATCGGCGGTCCCGCTGAGGGCGGTTTGTTCAAACGGTCGTGAAAAAGGCAACCGAAGGGCGCTATCGCCTTTGCCCGACAGGCTTTGCCGCAAAAAAAGCATCCATTGCGGCGTCGACCGCGTCGGGGGCTTCCCACGTCACGAAATGGCCGCAACCGGGCACTTTGACCAGCGTATAATCCTCCACCAGTGCTGCGAGCCCGTCGAGCAGGCTCGGGCGCAGCGCGAGATCGTCCATCGCCCAGATCACCAGCGTCGGCATCCTGACGCTTGGAAAAGGAGCGTCGAGCCAGGCCGGACGTGCCACCTCGGTCTTGTCCATGGCGGGCACGGCGATGGTTGCCGCGCGATACCAGTTGATCATCGCCATTGCCGCGCCGGGGATCTGCCAGTCGACAAGCATCGCCCTTGCCTCGTCGGGCTCGAGCTTGGGGCTGCGATCCCATTTCACGACTTTCGCCAGCAGCGCGGCGAGCCCCTGATCGCGGATCAGCCCGTCATTCGCGCGGTCCCGGAACGCGGTGATATACTGGCTGGCAGCGCGCTGACCGCTATCATCGATCACCGCTTTTTGAAACAGGATCGGGTGGGGCGCGTTCAGGATGACGCAGCGCTCGACCCGCCCGACGCCGTGAAGCGCCACACTCCACGCCACCGCCCCGCCCCAGTCGTGCCCGACGACCGTAAAGTTCTCCACCCCGAGCGCATCGGCAAGCGCAAACACGTCGGCGGTGATCCTGTCCGGCGTATAATTTTCAAGACCTTCGGGCTTGTCCGAATGGCGATAGCCACGCTGATCGGGCGCGATGCAGCGATAATCGCGGGAGAAATGCGCGACCTGATGCCGCCATGTCCGGTGCGATTCGGGAAAGCCGTGGAGGAAGATCAGCGCTGGCGCGTCACGCGGGCCGACATCCGCCACGTCGAGCGCAACGCCGGTGGCGAGCGGCACGCGCGTCATGCCGGGATCGCCGATCATCGCTCGCCCGGGGCCCTGGCCCTGATCGCCAAGGCGTGGACCCGCCCGCCCGGCAGATCCCCCAGCGCGCGGTTGACGAGGCGCTGGCGCTCAAGCCGCGATACGCCCGCAAAGGCCACGCTTTCGATCGCTATGCTGAAATGCGATTCGCCCGAGCCGTCATCGCCCGCATGGCCGCCGTGCGCCGCGCTGTCATTGTTCACGACCAGCACGGCATCGGGAAAAACCGCCGCCAGCCGTGCTTCGATCTCGATTTGGACTTGCCCTTTGGCCAACATCTTACAACCTTAGTCGGTTCATGAGCGATGCAAAACCCCGTCCGTCGCGCCTTCATGGCCGCGTTCCGCGCGATGGCGTCTGCGAGCAGCCCGGTTGCAGCGAGCAGGGCGAGTTCCGCGCGCCGCTTGCGCCCGGCGGGCGGGACGGGCCGGGCGCGTGGCGCTGGCTGTGCCTCGAACACGTCCGCGAGTTCAATGCCGGATATAATTTCTTCCGCGGCATGAATCCCGATGAGATCGCGCGTGCCCAGACCCCCTATGCGGGATGGGAGCGCGAGACCCGCGCCTTTGCCACGACGGGCACGGATCGTCCGCCGCGATGGGCAGACTTCAGCGACCCGCTCGAGGCCATATCAGCCCGCTTTCGCGCAACGATGCCGAAAGACCGGCGCGACGGGCGCGCGCTTTCGGGCGAAAACCGCCGCGATCTGAAGACGCTCGGGCTCGACGTCGATGCCGATCGCCGTGCGCTCCGCGAGGCCTATTCAGGCCTCGTCCGCCGCTATCACCCAGACCGGAACGGCGGAGACCGGAGCCACGAAACGGCGCTTCGCGAAACCATCGACGCCTATAATCGCCTCAAGGGTTCAGCCATTTTCGCATAATGTCTTGAGCTGATCGGCGCCGGCACCCCAGCCCTGCTCGAAGCCCATTTCTTCATGGTTCCGGCGCGCCTCGTCGGTCCAGTGGCGGGCGACCGCGGAATAGCGCGTCCCATCGCCCTCCGGAGCGACTGTCCAGACACCGATCATGAATGGCCCGGCTGGCTGCAGATCGTCGATGATCGCATCGGTGAATGCAAAGCGCCGCCCCTCATCCCATGCCAGCACGGTGCCGGGATGGGGATGCACCTCGCCAGCGGGGCCGTACATCGTGCAGATCGAGGCCCCTCCCGCCCGGCGCTCGAGTTTCGTAAACTCGGCCCGCCACGGCCTTGGGCACCACCATCGCTCGATGCGGCTGGTCATCACGTCCCATACATGTGCGGGCGGGGCGCTGATGAAACGGGTGACGGACAGTTCGTGGCTCATGCTAACCCTTCCGGCTGCCGACGAGGCCGAAATTCGCGCCTTGCGGATCGATCGCGACGAGCGAATAGTCGCCGCCGGGGACCGGCACCGGCGGCTGATGCAATGTTCCGCCGTTGCTGCCGATCGCCTCTACGGCAGCGTCGATATCGGGCACCCGGAAATAATAGCGCCACTGCGTCTGCGGATCTTCAGGCGCTTTTGGATAGATCGCGCCGATCATGCCCGCTCCCGGCGGCGAACCGTCTGGCGCGCGGCCGACGTGGCGAAGGAACTGATATGTGCCCATCGGACCCATATCCATTTCGCCGTCCTTTACCCAGCCGAAGCGCGGGGTGTAGAAATCGAGCGCAGCGGCAGGGTCGCTCGTCGCCAGCTCGTTCCACGCACAATGGCCGATCCGCGGACGGTCCCAGGAAAAGGCATTGCTCGTCGCGTCGGGCTGGTCGGCAGGCGGATCGGGGCGCATGACATAAAGGGGCGCGCCTTGTGGATCGGAGACCATCGCGATGCGGCCGACATGCGGAATGTCCATCGTGGGCACCAGCACCCTGCCGCCGGCCAGTTCGAACGATGTCACCATCGCACCGACGTCATCGACCGAAACATAGCCCAGCCAGATCGGCTGCGCGCCGTTCGCCGTCATGTCCGGCGTGAGTGGCAGTATCCCCCCGACATGGCCTTCGCTCGCCGCGATCATGCGATAATCGATCGGGCCCGAGGGTTCCGCCTCGATCGTCCAGCCGACAACCGCTTCGTAAAAGCTGCGTGCCGCACCGGCATCGGGCGTGATCAGTTCGTACCAGATGAAATCGCCATGATGAGCCGCCATGCTATTTCTCCAGAACAAGAACGGCTTCGAAGCCGCCGAAGATCATCCGCTTGCCGTCGAAGGGCATCGGCTCGGCCATCATCGCGCTGTGCGATTCCATTGCCTTGAACGCAGCGTCGCGCGTTGCCTTGTCGGGCCATTCGATCCACGAAAAAGCAACGGTCTCGCCTTCTTCCAGCCCCACGGCGCGGGGAAAGTCGGTCAGCTTTCCCTTGGGTACATCGTCGCCCCATCCTTCGACGACACGGATTGCGCCATGATCGATGAAGAATTTGTCGATGCGCCGCGCGTGATCGACAAAGGCGGCTTTGTCCGCTGTTTTCACCGGGATCACGAAGCCGTCGATATAGCTCATCTTTCGTCCTCCTTCAGTGTATGCGCGACCGCCCAGCGGAAACCGAACGGATCAACGAACTGGCCGTAGCGATCGCCCCAGAACATATCCTGCGGCGGCATCGCGGCACGCGCACCGGCGGCTATCGCGCGCGCATACCAGGCGTCGGCGTCATCGACCTGGAGGTGGAGCGTCTGCCCGCGCGGCGTGCCGCCATCATGTTCCGAGGGATCGACATATTCGGGAAATTCGTCATGCAGCATCAGCGAAGCGCCGTTGACGTGGAGATGCGCATGCATCAGCCGTGTGTCGGTTTCGGATGCCGCGTTCCGCCCGAGCTCGGTGGCGTCAAAGGCGCGAACGTAGAAATCGATCGCGTCCGCCGCGCGGCCGTCACCGATCTGCAAATGCGGCGTCAATCCGCCCGTCGGTCGTTGTGGTCCGCTCTCAGTCATCGACCTCTCCTTTTTGATCACACAGGCATGCAGACGCCACACAGTTGGGCGACATAACGTTTCAAATGGATGACGCAGTCACGACAATGCGCCGGATTGCCGCTTGCCTTCGACAGGATGAAGCCGCCCTGGAGCACGGCCTGGAAATGAAGCGCCAGCCCCGTGGGATCGACATCGGCCACCCTGTGTCCGGCAAGCGCCGCGGCGATATCGGGAACCAGCGTCTTTGAATGGCCAAAGATACTCTCCTCACACGCGGCGCGGATGGCGGGACTGGTTTCGTGCACTTCCTGAACCATGGTGCCGACGAGGCAGGTAAATGCCGCGATGTCTTCCTCGATGATCATATATCTGAAATCGAGATACGCGAACACGCGGGCAAGCGCATTTTCAGCCGCGTGATACGGAGCGGCGGCGAATAGCGCGGCTGTGGTTTCCGACCAATGATGAGCAGCCGCCACGCCCAGCGCTTCCTTGGAGGCGAAGTGGTGGAAGAACGCGCCCTTGGTCACGCCCGCCGTCGCGCACAGATCGTCGATGCTGGTGGCGGCGAATCCCCGCCTGCGGATCATCTGCGTCGCCGCCTCGAGCAGTTTGAGCTTTGTTGCAACGGGTATCCGACTCGGCATGAAGCATGAATACCGACCGGTTGGTATGTGTCAACGCCGTGCGTGGTTCAGTCTATCCAGGCCGCATCGTCGAGGTGAAGCTCAGCGGCGGGGCGCGCGCCCCAATCGTCCAGCTTTGCACGGCCGGCGACCCACAAGCGGCGGTCGCGCGGGGCTCCCAGCAGCGCCTGCCCCAGCGGCGTATCGGCACTGCGGAACGCAACGGTCTTGAGGCTGCGCCCGTCGTCGCCCTGCATCAGGGCGCGGACGTGCCCGCCCGAGCCGACGACATCGGCTCTGATCACCCGCATCGGCCCGGCGGCAACGCGCGGCGCGGGCCAGCCCATGCCATAAGGCCCTCCGGCCTCGAGTTCGGCGACGAGCGACGGCGTGACGCCGCCGCAGGCAACCACCGCATCGAGAAGCAGTGCGCGCCCGCCGCCGGCGCGTGCGCAATCACCTTCCAATCGGTCGTGCAGGAACTCGGCCAGCGCATCGATCCTGTCAGCGGCGACCGTCAGCCCCGCCGCCATGGCGTGGCCGCCGCCCGCGACGAGCAGGCCGGCATCTTTGGCGGCAAGCACCGCGCTGCCCAGATCGACGCCCGCGACCGATCGGCCCGAACCCTTGCCGGTGCCGTCGGCATCGATCGCGATGACGATTGCGGGCTTGCCGAGCTTTTCCTTCAGGCGCCCGGCAACGATCCCGATGACGCCCGGATGCCAGTCCCGCCCGGAAACCACCGCGATCGCGCGATTGCCCTGCCCGCGGCCCGTCTCCTCCGCCTCGGCCTGCACGCCGCCCTCGATCACCCGGCGTTCCTCGTTCAGCCGATCGAGCGCAGCGGCGATATCTTCGGCCTCCTGCGTGTCTTCGGTGGTCAGCAGCCGCACGCCAAGATCTGACTTGCCGACGCGCCCGCCCGCATTGATTCGCGGACCCAGTGCAAAGCCCAGATCCGAGCACTGTGGCGCGCGTTTGAGGCGCGAGACTGCCAGCAGGGCATTAAGGCCGGTGTTGCGCCCAGCCGCCATGACCTTCAGCCCCTGCGCGACAAAGGCACGGTTCAGCCCTTTCAGCTGCGCGACGTCGGCCACGGTCCCCAGCGCCACGATGTCGAGCAGGTCCATCAGCCTCGGCTCGGGCCGGTCGGCGAAGAAACCCCGCGTGCGCAACAGGCGGATAAGCGCGGCGGCGAGCAGGAACGCCACGCCCACGGCGGCAAGATGCCCGTGCGCCGCGGCTTCGACCGATTCGTCGAGCCGGTTGGGATTGACGAGGGCAAAGGCGTCGGGAAGCGTGACCGCGCATTGGTGGTGATCGACGACGACGACGTCGACTCCCGCCGCCTTCGCCATGGCAAGCGCATCATAGGCCTGCGATCCGCAATCGACGGTGACGATCAGCGACGCGCCGCCCCGCGCGATCCGCACCAGCGCTTCGCCCGATGGGCCATATCCTTCCATCAGCCGGTCGGGAATATAGGCTTGCGGCGCGAGCCCGAGATCGCGAAGCACCCGGACGAGCAGCGCGGCCGAGGTTGCACCATCGACGTCATAATCGCCGAATATGGTGACCGCCTCGCCCGCGGCGACGGCGTCGGCAAGCCGCCAGGCGGCGCGGTCCATATCCCGGAAGAGTGACGGATCGGGCATGAACGCGCGGATCGTGGGCACGCGATAAGCCTCGACCGCCTCGGCGGGGCAGCCCCGCGCGCGGATAAGCTGGGTGACGATATCGCTATCGTCACCCGTGCCAGTGCCCGTGCCCATGTCCATAGCCATGCCCCGCCACCGCCAGGCCTGCCCGGTGATCGAGCTCGTGATCGACAGCGGACTCATGCTTTCCGCCGTCTTTCGGTGCCTTGCGCCACGATTCGTCCCCGCTTTCGCCTGTCAATCTGGGCCTGCGCGCCCGTCTACTGCCGATCTTTCTCAGCCGGATCGCCAAGCGTCAGCCCGTCACGATCAAGCCTGAGCCGGACAGGCAGGCCGCCGACGTCAGTATCGAGCTTCAGTGCGCTGTCATTCCCCAGTTGCAAGACATTATTGTCCTCCGGGGGCCCGTCGACCGGCTCATCGGCTTCGGCAGGCCGGGGTTTCGGCACCGGCGCGGGGCGCGCGCCGGGAACGGCACCGGCCATGAACTCACGCCAGATGCGGGCCGGAACGCCGCCGCCGCTCATGCCCTTCAGCGGTGTGTTGTCGTCATTCCCGATCCACACGCCGACGACGAGATCGCCCGCGAAGCCCACGAAAAGCGCATCGCGGCCTTCCTGCGTCGTTCCCGTCTTGCCATAGGCTGGGATCGCGAGCGCGGCGCTCCGTGCGGTGCCGCTCGTGATCGTCGCCGACAGCAGATCGAGCAACATGTCGTGCGTGCGCCGGTCAAAGCTCCGCCGCTTGCGCAGCAGCCAGTCAAGCATACCGGGCCCCTGCGTTGCAAGCGCGTGCGGGGGCAGTGGCCAGCTATTCGCCGCGACGCCCGCGAAAGCCGATGTCAGTTCAAGAAGCGTCACCCCGGACGAACCAAGCGCGAGCGTCGGATCGGCCGCAAGCGGACTCTTGATCCCGAGATCACGCGCGGCCTGAACCACCTTTTCGGCGCCAAGCTGCCGGTAAAGGCGAACTGCGGCAACGTTGCTCGATTTCGCGAACGCGTCGCGGACCGTGATCTGCCCGGCGTAACGTTCGCCGCTGTTTTTCGGGCGATAGCTGCCGTCGGTGATCGCGCTGTCGTCGATCAGGCTGTCGGGCGTCATGCCGCTGCGCAGCGCCGCGAGATAGACGAACAGCTTGAAGGTCGATCCCGGCTGCCGCCGTGCCTGGGTCGCGCGGTTGAAGGGCGATACGTCATAGCTGCGCCCGCCGATCATCGCGACAACCTCGCCGTTGGTGCGCATGGCGACGAGCGCGACCTGCGCCGTTCCGATGGGGGCCCGCGCAATCACCCGGCGCGCCAGCCTCTGCAGCCGCGTGTCGAGCGTCGTCGTGACTTTCACATCGGCATAGCTCGCTTCGTTGAGTGCGCGCGCCTGCGGCATCGCCCAGTCGGCGAAATAGGTGCCGGTGGGCAGCTGCGGCCTCGCGCGCACATCGATCGTGGCGGGGCGCGTTTCAGCCGCTGCGCCGGGCGGAATGAAACCGGCGTCTTCCATTGCCCTCAGTACCAGTTTCGAGCGCGCCTGAGCGCCTGCCAGGTTCCTCGAGGGTGCAAGCCGCGAGGGTGCCTGCACCAGCCCCGCGAGCATCGCCGACTGCGCCAGCGTCAACCGTTCGGGCTGGCGATAGAAATAGTGCATCGATGCCGCGCGCAGTCCGTACACATTGTCACCGAAATAGGCATTGGACAGATAGCGTTCGATGATCTGATCCTTGGTCAGCCACGCTTCGAGCCAGAATGCGATCAGCAGTTCATGCGCCTTGCGGGTATAGCTCCGCTCGGGCGTCAGGAAACTCATCTTGGCCAGTTGCTGCGTGATCGTGCTGCCGCCCTGCATGCCGCCGCCAGTGATGTTGTTGACCGCGGCGCGCGCCAGTCCGCGCGGATCGACGCCCCAGTGGGTGAGGAACCGCCGGTCCTCGATCGCCATGAACGCCTGTCTGACGTGAGCGGGAAGCATCGATGCCTCGACCGGCCTGTCCACGATCGCGCCATTCTGCGCGATCGGCTGGCCATCGGCAGCAAGCAGAGTGATGCGCGGCGGCGCGATCGGCTGGAGCGATTTCGAAAGGGGCGCGGTGAGCAGGAGCCAGGCAACCGCCGCGATAAACAGCAAAAAGAGTGCGAGGATACCGCGCCTTATCCACCGCCAGCTTATACGGCGACGCGGCCGTGGCGGCAGGGCAACCGGCTCCCTGGTGCCCGGCACGACCGATGGCACGGCAGACGCGGTCGCGGCAACCGGACCAACCCTGTCCCACTCGCCCGGCGCGCGGGTCCAGATATCGGCGGTGCTGGGAAGGCGTTCCATTGTCCGCGGTGTATTATAGCGCCAATACGGCAGACGCGAGCGATTTTAAGCGGATGGCAACCGCACCTGTTTACGTATGGATGCATGAAGCTCGAAAAGGCATCAAGGGGGGCGCTGGTCGCCTGGATCCTCGCCGCCACCGCCAGCCTCGCGGTTTACATGATGACCCTCGTCGACATGGACGAGGGCTCTGGCGTGCTTCCGGGAGCCATTATCCTGATAACGGCGCTGACCATGGCCGTAACGGCGTGGCAGATCGACGGCCTCGACGGGCCGGTGCTCGAAATCAACGCAGAAGGCATGACGATCTGCCGCGTCTTTTCGACGGGCACACGCATTCCCTGGTCCGATATCAGGGACGTCAGGATCAGGACGTGGAATATCGGGACTGTGTTCCGCGCTCGGTGGATGTGCTGGCTGGTGATCCGGCTGCGCGACACCAGCCACATTGGCGCGCTGCAATGGTTCCTTCCGCCCGCCTGGTTCGCGCGCATCGCGATCCCGACACGCTTTGTAAAGGGTGGTGCGTTTCGCGCGCGCGAAATCGTGCGGGCGTCGCAGGGGGGGCTGCTCGACGGCGGGATCACGCACACGCTGTCGATGGGCGGCACCGATGCCATCCTTGCGCGCGGCGACGCGGCGATTCAGCGCGCGCTCGAAGCCCGCACTAGGGTGGCGGCGTTCAAGCCACGCCCGTCAGCGCATGAATCGGCTGATATCGGCGATGCCGCCGTTACCCATCAACGGGCGATCACCAAACCGGAGCAACCCGCCGTAACCATGACCAAGGGCGCGCACGATCAGCCCTTTCGCGCGCGAAGCTTCGGGCGAAAGCGCGCCTGATACTGCCATATCGCTCTGCTGCCGAGCCGCTACCAAAAGAGGCACCCAATCACTTGCCTGGCTGCTGCTTTTAGTTGACCTTTCGACGAACGCATGGCTTGGCGCACGTCATGGAACGCTCCGCTACCGAGATCATGCAGGAGGCGCTTGTCGCAGCCGTGCTCGACGCCATTATCGCCTGGAAAGCGGCGTCGGGCGGGCTCGCCAATGTTCTTGCACGCGATCTCGGCGCGGTCCATCCGAACACGACGCTGGCCGATCTGCCGCGCGAGGTTCAGGCGGCGCTCGGTGCAAGCACGCGCTCGACGTTCAATCGGCTGCTGAAAGAAGGGTATAATGTTGCAAAGGGCGCGCCCGCGAGCCGCGCCGCACCCGTAGGCACGCGCCCGCCGCGCACCGATGGCCTTCGCGGGCCACGGCCCGGCGGACCGCGCCCGCCCGGCCGCGGCTCTGGCAAGCCCCCCGTCATCGAGACGAAGCGCCCCCCGCGCGGCGGCGGCCCCGGCGGAAAGCCCGGCGGCGGAAAGCCCGGCGGGGGAAATTCGGGCGGGCCGGGGCGCGGGCGCTGAACGACACGCGCCGTTTCATCTCATCGGGCAATCCGCTCGAAGCGCAAGTCGGGTACAGCCGCGCCGTGATGCAGGGGCCATGGTGTTTCGTTGCCGGTACGACCGGCCGCGATCCTTCGACCGGCACTGTTCCCGACGAGGTCGTCGATCAGGCGCGGGTCGCGCTCGCGATTATCGGGCGGGCGCTGGCCGCGGGCGGATTTGCCCTCGCCGATGTCGTGCGGGCAACGTATTATATCACCGATGCGTCGTTTTGCGATGCGGTCTATCCGGTGCTCAGCGAAGTTTTTGGCACCGTCAGGCCCGCGGCGACGATGGTCGTGGTCGCAGGGCTGGTTGCGCCCGAGCTGAAGATCGAGATCGAAGTGACGGCATATAAGGGATAGCGCGATGGTGAAGGCGGTATGGAATGGCGTGACGATCGCCGACAGCGACGAGACCGTTGTCGTCGAAGGCAATCATTATTTCCCGCGCAAATCGGTGGATGCCGCCCTGCTGAGCGACAGCGCGACGACAACCAGCTGCCCGTGGAAAGGCACGCATTACTACAATATCGTTGCCAGCGGGGCGCATAATCCGGACGCCGCCTGGTATTATCCCGAGCCAAAGCCGGCGGCGGCTGAAATCAGGGACCGCATTGCTTTCTGGAAAGGCGTGAAGGTCGCATGATCCTTGCAATGATGGCGCTTGCGTCTGCCCTGGCGTCCGCTCCGATCGTGATCGCGCACCGCGGCGCCAGCGGGGAACGCCCCGAACATACCATCGCCGCTTATGAACTGGCGATCGCCCAAGGGGCCGATTTCATCGAGCCAGACCTCGTGCTCACGAAGGACGGCATTCTCGTCGCGCGGCACGAGAACGAGATTTCGGGGACGACCGATATCGCGGCCCACCCCGAATTTGACGGCCGCAAGGCGACGAAGACGATCGACGGACAGCGCGTGACCGGCTGGTTCACCGAAGATTTCACGCTCGCCGAACTGAAAACGCTGCGCGCGCGTGAACGGCTGCCCCGGTTGCGTCCGGCCAACGCGGCCTATGACGGCAGGTTCCAGATCCCGACGTTCGACGAGATCGTCGCGCTCGCCAAAGCGCAAAAGACGGGGATTTACCCCGAAACGAAACATCCGGGCTATTTCACGTCGATCGGCCTGCCGCACGAGCCCCGCCTGCTTGCGGCGCTGAATGCCGCCGGGTGGACGACGCCGGACGCGCCTGTCTTCATCCAGTCGTTCGAGGTCGGCAATCTCCAGCGCCTCGCCCGCAGGACCGGCGTGCGCCTGATCCAGCTCGTCGATTCCAAAGGCGGTCCCGCGGACCGGCCGGATCTCACCTATGCGTCGATGGTGACACCGGCGGGGCTGGCAGCGATCGCAGCCTATGCCCAGGGTATCGGGCCGGACAAAGCGCTTGTCATCGCGCGATCCGCCGATGGATGCAGCGGCGCGCCTACCGGGCTGGTCGCCGCCGCACATGCCGCGGGGCTTGCGGTCCATCCCTGGACGATGCGCGCCGAAAACGCGTTTCTGCCAGCCGAGCTGCGGCACGGGGATGATCCGAAGGCGCACGGCGATCTGCGATCGGAAATCCGTTCCTTTTACGCCGCGGGGGTCGATGGCGTGTTCAGTGACTTTCCGGGCGAAGCCGTCGCCGCGCGTCCGGCGAAAATTCCTGATAAAGACGGGTTGTGATGTCGACCACTTACACATTTGATACTTCGACCAGCCGCGCAAATCCCACGCCCGCGCCGATGAAGCGGCTTACCGTGCCCGCCATCCGCCTGCGAAAGGCCGATGGCGTCACGGCGCAGCCGGTGGTGATGCTTACGGCCTACACCGTGCGGATGGCGCAGATCCTCGATCCGCATTGCGATCTGCTGCTCGTCGGCGATTCGCTCGGGCAGGTCATCTATGGCCTGCCATCGACGGTGCCGGTGACGCTCGACATGATGGCGGCACATGGTGCTGCGGTGGTGCGCGGCAGTTATCACAGCGTCGTCATCGTCGACATGCCGTTCGGCAGCTACGAAACCTCGCCGCAACAGGCATTCGGTAATGCCGCCGATCTGCTGAAGCGGACCGGGGCGGCGGGGGTGAAGCTCGAGGGTGGCGCGGCGATGGCCGAAACCGTTGCGTTCCTGTCGCAACGGGGCATTCCGGTGATCGGGCATGTCGGGCTGACACCGCAGGCGGTCAACCAGCTCGGCGGCTATGGCGCACGCGGCCGCAGCGACGCCGAACGCGCGCGGATCGTGGCCGATGCACGGGCGATCGATGCGGCAGGTGCCTTTGCACTCGTGGTCGAGGGCGTGATCGAGCCGATGGGTGCCGAGATCACCGCGGCAGTTTCCTGTCTGACGATCGGCATCGGCGCTTCGGCGAGCTGCGACGGGCAGGTGCTCGTCACCGAAGATATGCTGGGCCTGTTCGAGCGGACGCCGCGCTTTGTGAAACGCTATGGCGATATGGCAAGCTTCATTGGCGACGCGGCGGCAGCCTATGCCGCCGATGTGCGGTCACGCACTTTCCCCGGGGATCAGCAGACCTATGCCGAGCCCGTCGCCACGGGGCTAGGCGCGCCGCCGTCGCCCCGCTAAGAGGTGCGACCTTTTGCGATCCTGAAAGCTGCAGCCCTTGGCGACGACGCCCCCGATCAACGAACAGTTCCTGCGCGAAGTCGATGACGAGCTGCGCCGCGAACAGGCACTGACGCTGTGGCAGCGATGGGGTCGCTGGATCGTCGGTGGTGTTCTCGCTGCGGTGCTGGCGCTCGGCGGATTTCTGTTCTGGCATTCGCAGCGCAGTGCGACGGCCGGGGCAGAGGGCGAGAAACTGTCGCAGGCGCTCGACAAGCTCGGGCAGGACAAGGCCGATGGCGTCAAGCCCGAGCTCGAGGCGCTGGCGAAATCCGATGCCGACGGGATGCGTGCGGCAGCAAGGTTCACGCTTGCAGCGATGGCGTTGCAAAAGAACGATACCAGCGGTGCCGCTGCGCACTATCGCGCGATCGTCGGAGATGCGTCGCTGGCGAAACCTTATCGCGATCTGGCACTCGTCCGCCAGACCGCGGTCGAATTTGATGCGATGAAGCCCGCCGATGTGGTGACGCGGCTGAAACCGCTCGCCGTTCCGGGCAATCCATGGTTCGGCAGCGCCGGAGAGATGGCGGGCATCGCCTATCTGAAACTCGGCCAGCGAGACCTTGCATCGGCGATGTTCAGCGCGATGGGCAGGGACAAGGCGGTGCCGCGGTCGATCAGTGCACGCGTGGGTCAGCTCGCGCAGATATTGGACAGTGAGGCCGCCGCTGCCAAAGCAGCGACAGCCACCCCCGCACCGGTGAAGGACAAGCAGTGACGATGACCAGTCTTTCCCGCGGCGCAATCGCGCTGGCGATCATCGCGAGCCTTGGCGGCTGCGGCATTTTCAAGGGCGGAAGCGGCAAGCCCAAGACGGCGCTCCTCGGCGAACGGGTGCCGATTCTGACCAGTGAAAATGGCGTCGAGGTCGAGCCGTCTATCGCCGATGTCGCCGTGGTTCTTCCCGCCGCGCAAGCGAATACGGCGTGGACGCAGCCCGGTGGCAACGCGAACAAATCGATGGGGCATCTGGCGCTTGGCGGCTCGCTGACGCGTGCATGGGAAGCCAGGATCGCCGGCGGATCGGCGCAGGCACGGCTTGCCGCAGCGCCGGTCATCGCCGATGGCAGGCTTTACGCCATGGGCACCGACGCGACGGTCACGGCGTTCGACGCGGCGACGGGTGCGCAGCGCTGGGCCGTCCGCTTTGGGGAGGGCGGCAAGAACAGCCGGGCGCTTTTCGGCGGCGGAGTGAGCGTCGATGGTGCATTTCTCTACGTGACGAACGGCTTGGGCGAAATCGGTGCGCTGAACGTCGCCGATGGAAAGACCGTCTGGCGGAAAACACTGGGCGCGCCACTGCGCGGTGCGCCGACGGTCGCGCTCGGCAATGTCTACGCGGTCAGCCAGGACAATCAGCTGTTCGCGCTGCGGGCGACCGACGGCAATATCGAATGGTCCGAAGCGGCGGCGGTCTCGCTCGCGGGCGTGTTCGGCGTTGCCGCTCCGTCGGTTGCGCAAGGGACAGTCGTCGCGGGGTTCTCGTCGGGCGATCTGAATGCCTATCGCTATGAAAATGGGCGTTCGGTGTGGCAGGAAACGCTTTCGCGCACGAGCATCAACATAGCGGTCGGCACGCTGACCGATATCGATGCCGATCCTGTCATCGATCAGGGACGTGTCTTTGCGGTTGGCCAGGGCGGGCGCATGGTAAGCCTCGAACTCGTCACCGGCCAGCGGCTCTGGGAACTGAACATCGCCGGCATTTCCACGCCGTGGCTGGCGGGTGAATGGGTTTTCGTGGTGACCGACGAGGCAAAACTCCTCTGCATCGCGCGCGCGAACGGCAAGGTGCGCTGGGTCGCCGAACTTCAGCGCTACCGCAAGGGCAAGAGCAAGAAGGGCCCGGTGACGTGGAGCGGGCCGGTATTGGCTGGCGATCGGCTGATCCTGGTCAGCTCGGAAGGTCAGATGGCGCAAGTCACCGCCACCGACGGCAAGATCCAGTCGATGAGCGAGATCGCGGCACCTGCCTATCTCGCCCCGATCGTCGCCAACTCTATGCTCTATGTTCTCGACAATTCCGGGAAGATCACCGCCTATCGCTGAGCCGATGTGCTCGCCTTCACCGGCAAATCTGGTAAGCACAGCCATGTCACGGCCCATCGTCGCCATCGTCGGACGCCCCAATGTGGGCAAATCGACACTCTTCAACCGGCTTGTCGGCAAGAAGGTGGCGCTTGTCGACGACCGCCCCGGCGTCACGCGCGACCGGCGCGAAGGCGATGCCAACTTGCTCGGGCTCGAATTCCGGCTGATCGACACCGCAGGTTTCGAGGATGACGATGCGGCAACGCTCCCCGGCAGGATGCGCGCGCAGACGCAGGCTGCGGTCGCCGCCGCAGATGTCGCGCTGTTCGTGATCGATGCCCGCGCGGGCCTCGTTCCGCTGGACAGGGATATCGCGCGCTGGCTGAGGAGCGGCGACAAGCCGGTGATCCTGATCGCCAATAAGGCCGAGGGGCGGAGCGGCGACGGGGGCGTCTACGAAGCGTTCTCGCTCGGTCTTGGCGAACCTGTCCCGCTTTCGGCCGAACATGGCGAAGGCCTGGCCGATCTGTTCGATGATCTGGCGCCCCATATCGATGCATTGAACGATCGGCAGGTGTCCGTCGCCGATTCAGGGGACGGGGACGAAACGGAGTTAGCTGACCGCGTCCTGAAACTTGCGATCGTCGGGCGCCCGAATGCCGGCAAATCCACGCTGGTCAACAGGATGCTGGGCGAGGACCGGATGATCACCGGCCCCGAGGCAGGCATCACCCGCGATTCGATCGCGATCGAATGGGAATATGAAGGGCGGCCGGTTCGGCTGATCGATACCGCCGGATTGCGGCGCAGGGCAAAGGTCGAGGACAGGCTGGAAAAGCTGTCGGCTGCGGATACGGCGCAGGCGATCGATTTTGCCGAGGTGGTGGTTTTGCTGCTCGATGCCACGCGCGGCCTTGAAGCGCAGGATCTTCGGATTGCGGACCAGATTTTCACCGAAGGCCGCGCGATGGTGATCGCGCTTAACAAATGGGACGTTGCCGAAGGCCAATCGGCGCTGTTCAACGGGATACGCGCCGCACTCGAAGACGGGTTTGCGCAGGTCAAGGGCGTGCCGCTGCTGACCGTTTCGGCGGTGACCGGCAAGGGAGTCGATACGCTGCTGAAGGTCGCCTTTGAGACGCGCGACGCCTGGTCACGCCGCGTGCCAACCGGCGAGCTCAACCGGTGGTTCGAACGCGCGATCGAGGCGAACCCGCCGCCGGCACCGGGCGGGCGGCGGATCAAGCTGCGCTACATCACGCAGATCAAGTCGCGCCCGCCGAGCTTCGTCATTTTCGGAACGCGCGTCGATCAGCTGCCCGAAAGCTATCGGCGTTATCTTGTCAACGGTCTTCGCCGCGATCTGGATTTTGGGGCGGTGCCGGTGCGCCTCACCCTTCGCGCACCCAAAAATCCTTTCGTCAGTGCCGCCTGACGACGATATTGCAGCTATTGCTGCCGCCCACAGCGGATCAGCCCAGCCGGTCGCGCATGGCATACCAGAGCATGCCGAGCACGTGCAGCGGCCCGCGCAGAGCGGTGCCGCCCGGAAAGGGTGGCGGTGCGACCGCAGCGAAGCGATCGAAACGACCTGACTGGCCGAGCAGCGCTTCCGCCATCAGCTTGCCACCGAGCGTCGACAGGATCGCCCCCTGCCCCGAATAGCCATGCGCCCACAGCACCGGTCCGCGCCGGCCGATATCGGGCAGACGGTTCATCGTTACCGAGACGATTCCGCCCCAGGCATGCGTCAGCGCGACGCCGCGCAGTTGCGGGAAGGTGCGCTCGAGGAAAGGTCGCACGAAACCTGCGATGTCACGGGGTGGTCGGCGGCTGTAGCGTTCGCCGCCGCCGAACATCAGCCGGCCGTCAGGCGTGCGACGGTAATAGTTGACGACGAAGCGCGCGTCAGAAACCGCGCGGTCGTTCGGGATCAGGCTTTGTGCACTATCGGGGGCTGTCGTCACGATGTAATTGGCGACCGGCATGATGGCGGCGTTGACGCGCGCGTCGAGCCCGGTGAGCAGTGCATCGCCCGCCAGCAGCACCGCGCGGGCGCGGACGCGCCGCCCGTCGGCGGTGACGATCGCGCCACCAGCGTCGTGCGCAAGATGGGTTGCCGCCGCCCCTTCATAAATGCGCACGCCCGCCGCGGCGGCCGCGCGCGCGAGCCCGATCGCGTAGTTGAACGTGTGGAAATGCCCACCACCGGCGTCGAGCAGGCCGCCATGATAGCTGGTTGCGACTTCGCTGCGCACCTCTGCGGCGTCGAGCACGCGCGCGTGTCGATACTGCATGACGTCATCGAGCGCGCGAACCTCCGCCTCGAAGTCGCGTCGCTGCGCGGGCCGGATCGCGCCAACCAGATGGCCTGTCAGCCGCAGATCGCAATGGATGGCGTGGCGCTCGATCAGCGACAGCACGAGCGCGCGTGCCTCCAGCGCCAATCCGAACAGCGCCTGCGCCCGTTCCACGCCATAAAGCCGCACGAGCTCGTCAGCACCTTTGCGCAGGCCAGGGATGATCTGGCCACCGTTGCGGCCGGACGCCCCAGCGCCCACCCGTCCGCCCTCGAGCAGCACGACCGACTGTCCGGCTTCTGCCAGATGAAGCGCTGCCGACAGGCCGGTTACACCCCCGCCGACAATCACCGCATCGGCCTCGACGTCTTCAGTAAGCGGCGGATAGGCGGTATCGCTGTTTGCCGTCACGGCATACCAGCAATGGTCGAAATCGAGATCGGTGTTCATGCGCCGCCTTCTGTGATCGCAGGCAGGCGATGCGGTTGCCGACCGTGCCCGTCAAGCCTATCTGTCCGACTGTGCCGGCCTCGCATCGCAGACGGGAAGACGCGGGTGACGATTGCGGCGGCGGGCGAGGCGGCAGGCGCATTACACACCGGCGTTTACGACGAGCTTCGGGCGCGGCTGGTCACCGGAAAGATCATGCCGGGCGTGGGTCTGTCGACACGCGGTCTTGCCGCTGAACTGGGGGTCAGCCAGATGCCGGTGCGGGACGCGCTCAGCCGCCTCGCGGCCGAGGGTGCGGTCGTCATCCGTTCGAAACGACGCATCGAAGTGCCATCGATGACGCCTGAACGCTTTGCAGACCTGCTCGATTGCCGGTTGCTGCTCGAGCCCGCCGCAGCGGAATGGGCGTTGCCGCACATCAGACCGGCGCTGCTCCGCACCCTGAAGCAGATCGACGCGACGCTCGACCGGGCAATGCTCGCCGGTGACGTGATCGGCTATATGGCGGCCAATCATCAATTCCACTTCACGCTCTATCATGCGAACGGCCGCCTGACGCTCAACCGTTCGATCGAGTCACTGTGGCTTCAGTTCGGCCCCCATATGCGGACGGTTTATGGCCGTTATGGCACCGCGCAGCTCGTCGATCAGCATTCGCGCGCGCTCGCGGCAATCGCGGCGGGCGACGCGCAGCAGTTGCGCGACGCGATCGCAACCGACATCCGCGACGGGATGGGGCTTATCGGCCGACCGATGGCGGTCGCCGTCTAGCGACCGAGCAGGGGAGCCGCCGCGTCGAGAGCCGCGTGGATCGTATCGACGAGCCGGTCGAGCTCGGGCTCGCTGATCGTCAGCGGTGGGCTCATGACGATCGAATCGCGCACGGCGCGCACCATCAGCCCATTCTCGATGCACAGATCGCGGACGATGACGCCGCTCGCGCCGCCGGCAAAGCGCTTGTTGGTGCCCTTTTCGCTGACGATTTCCACCGCGCCGATGAGACCCACCGAGCGCACCTCGCCGATCAGCGGATGTTCGGCCAGATCGGCGAGCCGACGGGCGAGATAGGGGCCGGTCACGTCGCGCGTCCGCTCGACGAGCCGTTCGTCTTCGATGATGCGGATGTTCTCGAGCGCCACCGCTGCTGCCGTCGGATGCCCCGAATAGGTGTAGCCATGAACGAAGTCTCCCGGCACGGCCGCGATCGCCTCGACGATGAAGTCTGCGACGCCGACCGCCGAGATCGGCAGATAGCCCGACGATATTCCTTTCGCCAGCGAAACGAGATCGGGCTTTATACCGTAATGGTGGTGCCCGAACCAGCTTCCCAGCCGCCCGAAGCCGCAGATGACTTCGTCGCACGCGAGAAGGCAGCCATATTTGCGCGCGATCGCCTCGACGCGCTGCCAGTAGCCTGCGGGCGGAATGATGACGCCACCCGCGCCCTGGATCGGCTCGCCGATGATCATCGCCACGTTTTCCGGGCCGACCGCGAGAATGCGTTCCTCGATTGCTCCCGCGGCGCGCGCGGCAAATGCCTCTTCGCTTTCGCCGTGGCCCAGCACGAACTGATAAGGCTGCATGACGTGCTCGATCCCCGGCAGCCACGGCCCGCCCTGTTCGTGCATCGCACTCATCCCGCCGAGCGAGCTGCCCGCAATCGTCGAGCCATGATAGGCGTTGTCGCGCGCGATGATGATCGACCGCTGGGGTTCGCCCTTCGCCTGCCAGTAATAGCGCGCGGTGCGGACAAGCGTGTCGATCGCCTCCGAACCTGACGAGCCGAAGAAGATGTGGCTGAAATGCCCGCCGAGCAACGACGACAGCTTGGCTGCAAGCCGCACCGTCGGCGGCGTTACCGTCTTGAAAAAACTGTTGTAGAACGGCAGCTCGAGCATCTGCCGATAGGCCGCTTCGGCCAACTCGCGGCGCCCATAGCCCACGTTGACGCACCACAGCCCGGCCATGCCGTCGAGCAGCTGGTTTCCGTCACCATCATAGATCATCACGCCGTCGGCGCGGGTGATGACGCGGCTGCCGCCCATGTCGCGGATCAGCTGGTAATCCTGATGCGGGGGCAGATGATGCGCCACGTCGAGTGCACGCAGTTCGGCGATGTCATAATTGCGGGGTCTGTGAGCGTCGAGCATTCTATTCTGTCCTCATGAAAGCAGTACGACGGGCGAGCAGGCATGCCAGGCAAGCCACACGCTTTCGCCGACTGAGAAATCTTCCTGATCCCAGCGCGTCAGGTTCGAACGGAGCGCACGCACGACGCGACCGGTATCGGTCTCGATGTCGAAGACGGTTTCGCTGCCGAGATATGACAGATGGCGGATGATGCCCGAAACGGCGTTGTGGCCGCTGGGTACGTCACCCAGAACAGGGAGGCTGTGAGCCGTGCCGCGTTTGTGCATCTCGATCTTTTCAGGCCTCAGCGCCACCCAGACATTCGCGCCTCTCGCGCCAGTCACGCCGTGATCGAGGAAGATCGGGCAGCCGAGTTCCCTGGCCGTGACAACCGCGCGATCGGGCTCGTCAACCTCGAGTATCCCCTCGAACATGTTGACCGAGCCGATGAAGTCGGCAACGAAACGCGAATTGGGAAATTCATAGAGATCAGACGGCGTCGCGACCTGGCACAGCACGCCACGGTTCATGACGGCACAGCGGTCCGCCATTGCCAGCGCTTCGTCCTGATCGTGCGTCACGAGCACGAAGGTGATGCCGACCTGCGTCTGCAACTGTGTCAGCTCGGTGCGCATCGCATCGCGAAGCTTTGCATCGAGGGCAGACAGCGGCTCGTCCAGAAGGAGCACGCGCGGGCGATTGACGAGCGCGCGGGCCAGCGCCACACGCTGCCGCTGACCGCCCGAAAGCTCGTGCGGCATCCGCGCGCCAAGGCCTTCGAGCTTGACGAGCGCCAGCGCCTCTTCGGTGCGGGCGGCGCGTTCGCGGGTGTTCACGCGGGCGATGCGCAAGCCGTAGCTCACATTGTCGGCGACGCTCATGTGCGGGAACACGGCATAGCTCTGGAAAACCATGTTGACGGGGCGGCGGTTGGGCGGAATGGCGCTGACATCGGCACCATCGATCAGGATACGGCCTTCGCCGGGCGTCTCGAAGCCCGCCAGCATCCGCAGCAGCGTCGTCTTGCCGCAGCCCGACGGACCGAGCAGTGCGAAGAATTCGCCTTCGCGGATGTCGAGCGAGACCGAATCGACCGCCAGCGTGTCGCCATAGCGTTTGGTGACGTTTTCGAAGCGGATGATCGGCGTGCCGCTCATACCGCGCCCTGCGTCTTTGCGATATCGGTGCCCTGCAGCTGCAGCGCCAGCGCGGTAAGGCCGACGGTAACGACGATGAGCAGCGTCGATGCGGCGTTGACCTCAGGCGTCACCGAGAAACGGACCATCGAATAGACTTTGACCGGAAAGGTGATCGTGTCCGGGCCTGACGTGAAAAAGGTGATGACGAAATCGTCAAGGCTGAGCGTGAAGGCGAGCAGCCCGCCTGCGATCAGCGACGGGCGGATATGAGGGATGACCACGTCGGTCAGCACGCGCCGTTCGCTCGCCCCCAGATCGCGCGCCGCCTCCGCAAGATCGTTGTTGAACGAGTGCAGGCGCGCACGCACGACGAGTGCCACGAAGCTGAACGAAAAACTGACATGCGCGATGGTGATCGCCCCCAGGTTGAGCGGCCAGGGAAGTTCGGACGGCCAGGGCAGCACGGTCGTGAAGAAGACGAGAAAAGCAACGCCGAGGCAGATTTCGGGGATCACGATCGGGAGCGCCAGCATCCCTTCGACCGCTGCCTTGCCCGGGAAACGGAAGCGCCAAAGCCAGAGCGCGGTCAGAGTGCCCAGCACGAGGCTGAGCAGTGTCGAAAACAGCGCGATCGTCAGCGAATTGGCAAAAGCCTGCAGCAGATCGATATTGACGAAGAGTTTCCGATACCAGTCAAGCGTAAAGCCGCGCCAGACGATCGTACGCCGCGAGTCATTGAAGCTGAAGACGACAAGGCTGATGAGCGGTGCGTAGAGAAAAAGCGCCACGCCGATCAGCCATGCCCGCAGCGGCCAGCGCGCCAGATAATTGAGCGGCCCGCTCATGCCGCCTGCCGGATGCGCTCGCGCCTGCGCGCGACGACGGCCTGAATGGCGATGGCGATGAAGGTCAGATACATCAGCAGGAATGAAAGCGCGGCGCCAAAAGGCCAGTCGTTCGCGGACTTGAACTGGCGTTCGATGATGTTCGCGACCATCATGCTCGACGTGCCGCCGAGCAGATCGGGCGTGAGATATGCGCCCAGCGACGGGATGAACGTGATGATCATGCCCGAGACGATGCCGGGCAGCGCAAGGGGGACGACGATCCGGTTGAAGGTCGACAGGTGACCTGCCCCCAGATCGAGGCTGGCCTCGATCAGCGAGCGATCGAGCCTGTCGAGCGCGGCGTAGAGCGGCAGCACCATGAAAGGCAACTGGACATAGACGAGCCCGAGCACCACCGCGAAATTATTGTATAGCAGGTCGAGCGGCTGGAACGGCCCTGCGCCGAGCGGTTGGGCGACAAGCGCCCACAGGCCACCGAGGATGCTGTTCACATAGCCCTCGGGCCGCAGCACCGCCATAAGCGCATAGGTGCGGATGAGGAGGTTCGTCCAGAAGGGCAGCATGATCAGCAGAAGCAGCCAGACCTTGGCCCGGGGCGGCGCGAATGTGATCGCAACGGCGATCGGAAAACCCAGGATCAGGCAGAAGAACGTCGTCAGCCCGGCAAACCACAGCGATTTCAGCAGGATTGCTGCGTAGAGCGGCTTGATCGCACGCGCGTAGTTCACGAACGTGCCGGTAATATCGATATCGATCAGCGTGCGATTGCTGCCGAAGCTATACGCCCAGATGATCGCCAGCGGCACGACGAAGAACAGGCCGATCCACAGCACCGGGGCACCCGACAGCGCGAGGAACTGACCACGTGAACGGGCTGAGACCCGCATCATGCGGCGAAAATCTCGGTCGCGGCCTCGTCTACCGCGCGGATGTGATCGAGCCCTTCATAATCGCCATATTCGCACTTCGCCATGACGGCGGGTGGCGGGAAGATCGCGGGATTGTTCCGGTAATCCGCGGGCATGAGTGCCAGTGCGGCGGCATTGGGCGTCGGATAGCGGATCGTCTCGAAAATGCCCTTGGCGACATGCGGATCGAGGATGAAGTTGATGAACTTGTGGGCATTGTCGGGCCGCGGCGCGTTTTTGGGAATGCACAGGCAGTCCGAATTGATCAGCGTCCCTTCGCGGGGAACCACGAAACCGAGATCGGGATCCTCGGCCATCACCTGCGCGATATCGCCATTATATTCGACGACGAGATCGATATCCCCCGCGGCGAGAAGATCCTGCCCCTCGTCATGGTGGAAGACTTTTACATGGGGCTTTTGCCGCACCAGCATATCGGTCACACGGCGGAGCATGGCAGGCGAGACGTTTTTGACCGAACCGCCGAGATATTTGGCACCGAGCCGGATCAGATCGTCGCTTTCGGCAAAAAGGCCGATCCGTCCGTGATAACGATCCGAATCGAATACCCATTTCCAGCTGTCGGGGACGCCAGCGACGCGCGATTTGCGATAGCCGATGCCGAGAACCAGCCAGGTATAGGGGATCGAATGGCTGCGTCCGCGATCGAACGGAACGTCGCGGAATTGCGGCATCAGATTCCTGAAATTGGGAATACGGGCATGATCGATCGGCTCCAGCATGCCCGAGACGCGCAGCCGCGTGACGAACTCGTTTGAGGGCACGATCACGTCAAACCCCGGATTGCCCGCGCGCAGTTTTGAAAACAGTTCGTCGTTATTGCCGAACAGGCTCATCGTCACGTCGATGCCTGTCGCTGCCCTGAAGTCGGCAAGTGTCGTCTCGCCTGTGTACGTGTCCCAGTTGTAGAGATTGAGACGCGGCGCTTCCTTTCCCGCAGCCGCAGCCGCAGCCTGTTCTCTGGCGCACCCTCCGAGCGAAAAGCCGATCGCCGCCGCACCGAGACCGGCGAGCAGGCCACGGCGATCACGCATTGCGCAGATACCATTCGTAATCGATCGGCGGCACCTGCCCGAAATAGCGATCCTGCTCGGTGCGCTTGACGCTCGCATACATGCGCACGAACCGTTCCCCCAGATAGTCCTTCAGGACCGTCGAGGCTTCAAACGCGTCGACGGCGGCAAACCAGTTGTTGGGGAGGCGCGTGCCGCTTTCCTCCGCCTGCGCATAGCCGTCCCCCGTGGTCGGGGGACCGGGATCGAGCCGGCTGGTCAGGCCGTGATGCACCCCGGCGAGCAGCGCGGCGAGCGCGAGAAACGGATTGGCATCGGCCCCGGCGACACGATGCTCGATGTGGCGCGTCGCCGGTGCGCCCTTGGGCACGCGGAACGAGACGGTGCGGTTGTCGATCCCCCAGTTCCGCGCGACGGGCGCATAGCTGTTGGCGCGAAAGCGGCGATAGCTGTTCGCATTCGGCGCGAAGATGGCAAAGGCATCGCCGAGGCTTGCCATCAGGCCACCAATGGCATGGCGCAGTTCGGCACTTCCGTCTGCCGCCTCGCTCGCGAAGATGTTGCGGCCCTTCGCATCCTCGACGCTTACATGCAGGTGCATTCCCGATCCGGCGCGCTGCGCGAACGGCTTTGCCATGAAACTCGCATCCCAGCCCCGCGCCCGCGCGACACCCTTGACGATGCGCTTGTACATCACTGCCTCGTCGGCGGCGCGCAGGGCGTCATTCCCGTGCCTCAGCGTCAGTTCCATCTGGCCCGGCGCATATTCGGAAATCGCACCTTCGACCGGGACGCTCTGCGCGTCGGCCGCACTCCACAGCGCGCGCAGGAAATCATCGGCGTCGGCCAGCTCGGCAAGGCCATAGGTGCCGTGCAGCGTCGGGCGGGCACCGGCGATGGTAGCGATACGGGGCGCACCGCCATCGTCGCGCGCCTGTGCATCGAGCAGATAATATTCCATCTCGCAGGCGACGACCGGGGTCAGCCCGTCCCGCGCAAAACGTGCGATGACACCGGCAAGGACCGCACGGGGATCGAGATCGGAGGCACCCCCATGCGCCTCGTGCATCGAGGCGACGAGCTGCGCGACGTCATCACCCAGCCAGGGCGCACGAACCAGCGTTCCAGGCGCTGGGCGCAGGATGCCGTCGCAATCGCCATGTTCCCAGACCAGCCCGGTATCGAAACAATCCTCACCTGTGATGTCAGATACGAGCATCGATACCGGCAGGAACCGCCCGTCATCATACAGCTTGACGATTTCATGCCGACGCAGGCGCTTGCCGCGCGCCACCCCGCTCATATTGGTGAAAATCAGGTCGAGAAACGCGACCCCGGGGTGCGCATCGAGAAAGGCAACGGCCTCATCGCGCGATGCGACGGGAAGAAGGGCAACAGGAAGAGATGCAACAGGAATATCGGTGCCGGTCACGCCCTTGCTTGCCCCCAGACTGCAATCGCTGTCGGCGCGGACGCGTTGACCCGCCGACGTCCCATCACTATGCCCATCTGTGATCACTGACAAGAGGGGCAAAACGATGCGCGTTGGCGTTCCACGCGAGATCAAGACCGAAGAATATCGCGTCGGGCTGACGCCGTCGGCGGTGCGCGAATATGTGCGTCATGGCCATGAGGTGCTGGTCGAAAGCGGTGCGGGTGCGGGCATCGGCGCGTCCGACGACGATTATCGCGGCGTGGGTGCGACGATCCCCGCATCGACGGCGGAATTATTCGCCACCGCCGGGATGATCGTGAAGGTGAAGGAACCGCAGGCATCCGAATGGGCGATGCTGCGCCCCGGCCAGATCCTCTACACCTATCTGCACCTTGCCCCCGATCCCGAACAGGCGAAGGGGCTCATCGCCTCGGGCGCGACGTGCATCGCCTATGAAACCGTCACCGACGATCAGGGTGGCCTGCCGCTGCTCGCACCCATGAGCGAAGTCGCGGGGCGGCTTGCCGTGCAATCGGCGGCCGAGGCACTGATGCGTTCGCGCGGCGGCAGCGGCCTGCTGCTCGGCGGTGTACCGGGCGTGCTGCCCGCGCACGTCGTCGTGATCGGCGGCGGCACTGTCGGCAGCAACGCGGTCAGGATGGCAGTAGGTCTGGGTGCCAGCGTCACCGTCGTCGACCGGTCGCTGGCCCGGTTGCGCTGGTTCGACGATCTTTACGCGGGCCGTGTCCGCACGCTGTTTTCGACGGCCGAGGCGATCGAGCATGAAATCTCGCATGCCGATGTCGTGATCGGCGCGGTGCTGGTCCCCGGCGCAAGCGCCCCCAAGCTCGTAACGCGCGAAGGCCTGAAGCTGATGCGGCCGGGCTCGGTTCTCGTCGATGTCGCCATCGATCAGGGCGGCTGCTTTGAAACGTCGCGGCCGACGACGCACAGCAACCCCGTCTACACCGTCGACGGCGTGCTGCATTACTGCGTCGCCAACATGCCGGGCGCGGTGCCGCGCACTTCGGCCTATGCGCTCAACAATGCGACGCTTGCGCATGGGCTTGCGCTCGCCGACCATGGGCTCGACGCGATCCGGCGCGATCGGCATCTTCGCGCCGGCATGAACGTTCATGCCGGGCAGATCACCTATCGCGCCGTCGCCGATGCGCTCGGCCTGCCCTATGTCGATCCCGTGGCCGCGCTTCAGTAACGATAGGAGGCGGTCAGTCCGATCGTCCGCGGGCGCAGCGTGCTCGCGGTGAACAATGCTGTCGTCGAATCCGAGCGCGCGAGATTGAGCAGCGGCCGACTGTCGAACAGGTTGTTGGCAAACAATGACAGATCAAGCTTTGAGATCGTCGCGCCGATGCGCAGATTGACCTGATTGTTGGTGGGGTTGCTGCGCAGTAACGGATCGGAGCTGAGCGTTCCCGTCTCTGTCGAATTGCCGTCGGGCGTGTCGTCTGCAGGTTCGGTGACCGCGGTAAAGGCGGTCACCCGGCTTTGGAACACATCATCGATCCGGGCATAGGCGTCGTGCGTGCCGATCCTGAAATCATATTGCAGCCCGGCGGACACCTGCCATGGCGGATTTTCGACGGTATTGCCGTTACGCACTGCGATATTGCCCGACTCATTCGTTCCGGTCGTGTCGATCAGCGAATCCTGGGTGTAACGCATATTGGTATAGCCGACGGTAAAGTCGAGGTTCAGCCCGTGCGCCAGATTGGCATTGGCCTGAAAATCAAAGCCGTAAATGCGGGCCTTGCCAAGATTGCCGACGAACTGCTGGCCGCAGGCGCCGATATAGACGCTTTGCTGAATATCCTTCCAGTCGATATAATATGCGCTGAACGACGTGCTGAGGCGGCGGTCGAAAAACCTGTTCTTTGCGCCGATTTCGTAATTCCACAGGCTGTCGCTTTTGAACGCCAGCGGCGCGGCGGGCAGGGCACACTGTTCGAGCAGTTTCGCATTGGCACCACCGATCCGGTAGCCCTTGGAAACGGTCGCATAATAAAGATCGTCGGACGTCGCCTGATAGCTGACGTTGAACTTGGGCGTGAGCGGATGGCCCTTTTGCACACCCGTCTCCACGATCGCATCGTTGGTAAACGCCTCCGGCCCGATCGTCGTGTTCGAAAAGCGGAAATAGGTATAGGCATAGCGCAGACCGGCGTTCAGCTTCAGCTTTTCGGTTACATTGAAGGTGACATCAGCAAATCCTGCAATCTGCGTCTCGCGGCTGCCGCCGTTATTCTCATAGCTGACTCCGCCAGGGAGGAGCGGTACGCCCCATGCCGTCAGAATGTCTTCGCCGAACAGATACTGGCTGATCGCATCGAGTTGCGGATCGATGAGCTGTTCGATGCTCTTTTGCTTGATGGTGGAGTAAAAAACCCCGGCGATCCATGACACGCGCGCATTCGGATTATCGGACTGGAGCCGCAGCTCCTGCGTCCAGTTCTGCTGCGTGTTCCGGGTCACGTTGGGTGAACGATAGGCCCCGAATTCGCTGATGAACTGTGGATTGATGCCGTTCGGCGTCAGCAGCGGATAAAGATCGGTGCGACATTTGGTGCATGGATTACCAAGCGGGTTTTTATACCCGACCGGATCGTCCTGATAGGTTTCATCGTCGGGATCGAGGCTGTGCTGGAAATAGGAGAGATTGTAGATCGTGCCTTCATAGCCATTGACCGTTTCGCGCCGGTCGAAAAAGCTGGTGTTCGAAATGACGCGGAAACCATTGCCCCCGATATCGATCTTCAGTGCAGGCAGCACGAAGCTGTCGCGATCGCGCAGCGCTCCGGGCGCGCCGTTGATGAAATTGCCGCCTGCCGGATCGCCCAGCGCGGTGAAGAAACCGGCAACGCCGGTGCTGCCGATCTTGCGCTCCTGATACATGATCGAGGGCGTCAGCGTCGCATCCGCCGCGACGGTCCATCCAAGCGCACCCTGGAGCGCGACAACGCGGTTGAAGTTTTCATTTTTGAAAACGCTGCCGTCATAGGGATCGACGCGATCGATATAGCCGCCGTCACGCCTGACATAGCCCGACAGGCGGAAACCGAGCACGTCCTGAACGATCGGCCCGCCGCCCGCCGCGCCGAATTCCCAGCTCGGATCGCCGCTCCGCGTGAAGCCCAGCTCCGAACGCGCATAGCCCGACCATTTGCTGCTGCTCGGCGCAGGCAGGATATAGCGCACCGTCCCGCCTTCCGATCCCGCGCCGAACAGGGTGCCCTGCGGCCCGCGCAGCACCTCGATCCGGCTGAGATCGAAAATCGCAGGCAGGGTATTGTTCGAATTGAGCCCGAGCTGGCGGATCTGGATCGGCGTGTCATCGATATAAATGCCCGTGGTGCCCGACGCGGCGTTCGAGCTGACTCCGCGGATGTCGACGCGGTTGCTGTTGTCGTTGCTGAAGCTGACGCCGGGGGTGAATTTCACTGCATCGGCAAAGCTGCGGATGCCGAGCCGGTCGATCTTCGCCTGGGTAAATGCGCTGATGCTGATCGGAACCTTGCTCAGCGCTTCATCCTTGCGCGTCGCCGTCACGACGATCTCGGTATCGGGCGCACCATCTCTCTGTTGCGGCGATTCGGCCTGCTGGGCCCATGCATTCTGGGCGATCAGGATCGCAACCATGGCGGCGCCAACATGAAGGGCGCGTTTCGACTGGGATAGCATATGGTCCCCTTTTTTTTCTTTTCGTCGGCCTCAAGCTTTATCGTTTCAAAGCCGCTGTCAAGGCTGTGATCACACTTTGCAGTTGCAGGATGATTGGCCCCGCGTCACAACCGGGCAGCGATAGGGGGCAAACATGCGATACTGCCGGTCTGGTTTCGTCTCCCTTCCCCTCCCCGTCTCTGCTGCGCTGCTTGGCATCGGCGTGCCGACGCCTGCGCATCCCACACCCGAACTTGTCGTCGTTAACGCCAAGGTTGCAACGTCGGACGCGGAACAGCCGTCAGCGACCGGGTTTGCAGTCGAGGGCGGCAGGTTCGTCTATGTCGGCGATGCTGCGCGCGCACGGTCGATGGCGGGGCCGAACACCCTGATCGTCGATCTTCGCGGGTCGCGGGTGATCCCCGGCCTCGTCGACGCGCATGTGCACCCTCTCGGCATCGTCGATCTGGACGTCTGCGATCTGAAAAGCGAGCCGAAGACGTTAGCGCAGATCGCCGACGTCGTGCGCGGCTGCATCGTGCGCTACCGGCCGAAGCCGGGCGAATGGCTGTCGGTCACGCAGTGGAATTTTTCGAACGGCAATCAGACCGACGCTCGGTTCCGGACCCTGCGCGCCGCGCTCGATTCGGCCGCACCCGACAATCCGGTGACGCTGCTCGGCAATGACGGACATCATGGTGCCTATAATTCGCTTGCATTGAAACGCGCGGCAGGTCGCGACGGCAAGGTGATCGGGCTATCAAAAGCCACGCTCGCCGGGCCGTTTGCCGCCTATCGCCAGCTTGTCGCGGTCGATTCCGCGGGCGAACCGTCGGGCGGGGTCAATGAAGCGGCGCGCGCGCTGCTCGGTGGCAAGGCGGTGGACGTCGCAGACGTCGCAGGCGTCATGAAGGCCCCCGAAAAAGTGATGGAGCGGCTCAACAGCGTCGGCATCACTGCATTTCTCGACGCAGCCGCCGAACCCGGCATTCCGGTTTATGACACGCTCCAGGAGCGTGGCCAGCTGACCGCGCACGTCAGCCTTGCGCAACTCTATGATCCAGACGTCATCACCAAGGCCGATGGAACGCCCGACTATGACCGGATGGTCGCCGATGCCGCGACAGTGCGTGATCGCTATGCAAAAAACCCGCTGATCCGGGCTGATACGGTGAAGCTGTTCGCCGATGGCGTACTCGAAGGCGATCCGCTTGCCGTCCCTCCTACCTTGCCCAATTCGCCCTCACTTGCCCCCTATCACCAGCCAGTCTTTGACAGGGACAAGAACGGCGCGGCGACATTTTCCGGCCGCTATGTCGATCTCACGTCGCCGGTCTGCAACGCGGCGCGCGCGGATCGGCACGATGTGCGCTATGGTGAAGCGTTTGTGGCGAAGAACGGCTTTCATCCCGCCCAGTGCGCGATCGATGCCGGCAAGCTTCAGCATTCGCGTGAGGTTACGCTCGAGTTTGTGCGGCGGATGCACAAGGCGGGGCTGAGCCTGCACATTCATGCGATCGGCGACCGCGCCGTACGCACCGCGCTCGACGCGATCGAGGCGGCTCGTATCGGTGACAGCCGCCCCGCGATGCGGGCGGATACGCTTGCGCACCTCCAACTCGTCAGCCCTGACGATCAGGCGCGCATCGGCCGGATGAAGCTGTTCCTCGCGATGACCTATGCGTGGTTTTACACTGACCGGGAATATGATCTGTCGGTCATCCCGTTCGTGCAGAAAGTCACGGGTGACAGCTATGCCGCGCTCCACGTGCCGGGCAGTTATTATGAGGCAAACGCCTATCCGGCGCGTGCGATGCAGCAGGCGGGCGGCGTGCTTGTCGCGGGCTCGGACGCGCCCGTCGAAACGCGCGACCCGAGGCCGTTCTTCAACATGGCAACCGCGATGACGCGGGCGCGCGGGGGCACGCCGCCGCTAGGGCCCGCAGACCAGCAGCTGTCGATAACGGATGTGTTGCGCGCCTATACGATCGATGGCGCGCGATCGCTGGGGCGCGAGGCCGAATTCGGCTCGATCAGCATCGGCAAATCGGCCGACTTCGTCGTACTTGACCGCGATCTGCTCGCCATCGCGCCCGAAGCGGTGGCGGCGACGCGGGTGACTGCGACATGGTTTCAGGGCAGAAGAGTTTTCACACGCTGAGCCGACTGCCGATCCGCGCAGGATAGATCAGCACCTGCCAATTTACCGAGATGACGGACCTGTACGGCCAACCCGGCCATGAGGATCAGTGGCGTGAGCGGGAGGCCGAACATCATCAGGACCATTGTCAGCACCGGACTGAGAAAGGCGAGCACGAGCAGTATCCGCTCCGGCCTGCCGAGAACCTCCCAGCTGCGGTTGAGCAGGAGCACGAAACCGAGGCAGGCGACCGTCATGTCATAATTGAAAGCATCAGGCAGCGTCAGAAAGGTTGCGGTAGCCACCGGAAAGCAAAGCTCTGAGAGCGGCACGGCCCGACGTGACGCGATGAATAACATTACGCTTGCATAAAGGCCGGTTGCGACCTGACCGTAGATTGCAACCGGTCTGGTCAGCGGGTAGTATTCGAGTGCGACGGTCGTGGTCGGCATCATCGTGTGGAAAAACTGGTTCGGCGTTGCGATCATCGCAATCTGTAATGCGCTGACTTTGAAGACATATTGTCGCCAGAGATCGAAGCCAAAGCAGCCACCGCTCGCGACGATCAGGATAACGACGCCAGCGGCGGCAACCGCCATTGTTGTCCATTTCTTTCGATGGACGAGGATAAATGGAATGAACAGAGCCAGATGGGGCTTAATCGCCAGTAAAGACACCGCCACGCCAGCTCTTCCCGGCGCACGATCGACCCGGGCAAAGGCGTATAACCAGATCGCGCCGATAATGAAGCCATAGTGACCGGCCCAGATATTAATGAGCGAGGCCGGTGTAAAAATGACCAGCCAAACCGGGAAGCCATCCGTCGAACGGACAAAGGCCCGTGCGGCGCCGATGAACAGCCCGCCGCCCACCATAGTCCAAAGGACGTAGGCAACCGGATAAGGAAAACCGGCAATAGGCGTCGCGATGAACAGTGCAATCGGCGGATATGAAAAATTGTGCTGGGTAATCGTTCCAAACGCCAGATCCTGAAATGCCCTGTAACGTTCCGGGTCGTAAAGCGCGCTTAGTTTCCCGTCGAGCGCCAGTCGTCCACCCGTCCAGACGTTGATGAAGTCGCGTCCCCAGACGACGGCGTTTCTTATTCGCAATCCATGCAGCTGTTCGATATCCGCCCGAAAAAGCAGTATGACAAACGTCGCACCTAACGGCCAAATCGCGCACTGGACGAGATTTCGTATTCGAACTTTCACTCCAGCCAGACCCATTTATTGCTGCGCACCACGACGATCCCCTAGGGTCGAGCCTCGTTTATAGCCAGAAGGCGATTGCGGCGGCAGGACATGGCCTCGCCCGGTGCGGCAGAACGGCGAACCGTTCGATCATGTATTTTCTTCAGGCCGCCAGTCCGTCGAACCAGATCGTCGACGCGGTGGCGCTCGGTCGGGGCGGCGCTATAGGATGAACGTGTGAGGAACTGAATGCAGTGAACGTGCAGACCAAGGACTTTATCAGCGCGGTGTCGGATTGAATTCCCCCCTCTCCCCTCTCCGCCAGCCGGAGGATGTCGATGCGGCACTGCGGCCCAAGACGCTTGACGAATTTGTCGGTCAGAAAGCGGCGCGTGAGAACTTGCGCATCTTCATCGCGGCGGCGCGGCATCGCGGGGAAGCGCTCGATCATGTGCTGTTCTTCGGGCCTCCCGGCCTGGGGAAGACCACATTGGCGCAGATCGTCGCGCGCGAGATGGGCGTGGGGTTTCGCGCCACCTCGGGTCCGGTCATCGCGAAATCCGGCGATCTCGCGGCACTGCTCACCAATCTCGAGGATGGCGACGTTCTCTTCATCGACGAGATTCATCGGCTCGCGCCCGCAGTCGAGGAAATCCTCTATCCCGCGATGGAAGACCGCGCGCTCGATCTCATGATCGGCGAGGGGCCTTCGGCACGCAGCGTGCGGATCGATCTTCCCCGCTTTACCCTGGTGGGGGCGACGACGCGGCAGGGCCTGTTGACGACGCCGCTGCGCGACCGGTTCGGCATTCCCGTCCGGCTGCATTTCTACACGGTGGACGAACTTGAAAAGGTGGTGGCGCGCGCGGCGTCGCTGCTCGCCCTCGCCATCGCTCCCGACGGCGCTGTCGAAGTGGCGAGACGATCGCGGGGAACGCCGCGCATCGCGGGCCGCCTGCTGCGCCGGGTGCGCGATTTCGCCAATGTCGCCGGGGAAGCCGTGGTGACGGCGAAGATCGCAGACGCCGCGCTCAACCGGCTCGAGGTTGACGCGCTCGGGCTCGACGCGATGGACCGGCGCTATCTGACGATGATCGCCGACATCTATCGCGGCGGACCGGTGGGGGTGGAAACGCTCGCGGCGGGCCTCAGCGAACCGCGGGACACGATCGAGGAAGTGATCGAGCCGTTCCTGATCCAGCTCGGCCTCGTCGCGCGGACGGCGCGGGGGCGCTGCCTGAACGCGGGCGGATGGAAACACCTCGGGCTCAATCCGCCCGCCGGGTTGCAGGACGGCCTGTTCGAATGACCGGGTTGGTGAGCCGACCCAATTTTTCCGGCCCGCAAGCGCGAGAATCGAGACGGAAGGAATTCCCCCCAAGCCGTGTCGCGGCTATAGCAGCGGCCAATGACGAACGGCACATTGGCACGCGGTTACTTTGCAGGCGTGGCGCACCACTTCGCGACACGCGTCTATTTCGAGGATACGGACCTTTCGGGCATCGTCTATCACGCGAATTACCTGCGCTACATGGAGCGTGCCCGGTCTGACATGTTGCTCGCCATCGGCATTGACCAGCGTGGCGCTTTCGAACGTGGCGAAGGCGTCTATGCCGTTGCCGATCTGGCGATCCGATACCGCAGACCGGCGAAACTCGACGATGATCTGACCATCGTCAGCACGCTCGCGGGCCTGCGGGCGGCGGCGGCAACCATTCATCAGACGGTCATGCGCGATACCCAAATACTGGCGGAAGCGCGGGTTACCGCCGCGTTCCTGACGCCAGCCGGCCGTCCGCGCCGCCAGCCGAAGGACTGGGTGATCGCCTTTCAAACGCTCAAAGAGGATCACCAATGAACCCTGCCGCCACGCCTCTCGAGCTCAATCCGCTCGCAATGTTCCTCCAGGCCGATATCGTCGTGCAGGCGGTGATGGTGCTTCTGCTGCTCGCGAGCATATGGACCTGGGCGATCATCATCACCCAGTGGCAGACGCTCGGGCGGGCCTATACGGGCGCCGAAATGTTCGAGCGTGCGTTCGCGGCGGTTGACGATGTCGAGGCATTTGCGCGCAGCCACGAAGCATCGAAACAGCCCGCCGCGCAGGTTTTCCAGACCGGCTATGCCGAATGGCGCGCCTCCACCCGCCGGACGCCGATCGATCGGGAAGGAACGCGCGCGCGCCTTTCGAGCGTGATGGCGGCGACGATCGCCAACGAGGTCGATCGCCTGTCCGACCGGCTGAGCGTGCTCGCGACGGTCGGTTCGGTCGCGCCGTTCGTCGGGCTGTTCGGAACCGTCTGGGGGATCATGCGGAGCTTCGCGGGGATCGCCGCGGCGCAGAACACCTCGCTGGCGGTCGTCGCGCCGGGAATCGCCGAAGCACTGTTCGCCACCGCGATCGGGCTGTTCGCCGCCATTCCCGCAGTCATCGCCTATAACCGCTTCAGTCATCGGCTGAACCGGCTGGAGGCGCGGCTAGGGCGGTTCGCCGATGGTTTCCACGCGACGCTGTCACGCGAGCTCGACCGGGTATGATACCGCTGCCCTCCTCGCGATCACGCGGCCGCCGTGCGCCGATGGCCGAGATCAACGTGACGCCGATGGTCGATGTGATGCTGGTCCTCCTGATCATCTTCATGGTGACCGCCCCGCTGCTGACGACGGGGGTTCCGGTCGATCTGCCCGATTCGCGTGCAGGTGCGTTCGAGCAGGACCAGAAACCCGTCGCGCTGTCGCTCGATCGTAACGGGCGAATCTATATCGGCGACACCGAAGTCGAGCCGACCGCGCTTCCCGATGCGCTGCACCGCATCGCGGCGCGCCAGGTGAACGGGAAGCCGCCACAGATCCTGCTGCGCGCGGACGGCACCCTTGATTACGCCCGTGTGACGCGGGTGATGGGCGAACTGAACCGCGCCGGGCTGAACCGGGTGGCGATGATCGCCGCGCAAAGCGATGGCCCGTGAGGATCGATCGCCTCGAAGCGACAGGGCTTGGTCTGTCGCTGGGCGGGCATGCGGCGTTGCTCGCGATGCTCGCGTTGGGCATCTTCGCCGTCAACCGGCCGCAGCTTGTCGCACCCCCGATCCAAGTCGAGATCGTTTCCGACAAGGTGGGGCTGACGAGCACGACGCCCGAGCCCGCCCCAACGCCGCCCGCGCCGCGCGTCACGCCCGATCAGGGGCCGCCCGAGGACGCCGGGCCCCCCGAGCCTGAGAGAATCGCGCCAAGGCCGCCGACGCCGCCGGAGCCGATCGCCGCCCGTCCGCCGCCGTCGAAGGTCGTCTCGGTAGCCAGGCCCACGCCCTCTCCAAAGCCGTCGCCTGCGGCCAGAGCCCAGCCTGCGCCGAGGTCTGCACCCGCGACGAAGCCCGCGCCTGCGGCACCGGGCAGTGACCGGCCGCGCCGCCGCCCGGGGTTCGACCGCAGCCTTATCGCAGGACTGCGCGACACGCCCGGTGCCGCAATGCGGACGCCATCGAACGCGACGACTGCCGCACCCAGCGCCCCGGTTGGCGCAGCGCAGATCGCGGGCCTTGCCGCTGCGATCCGTCGCCAGGTCCAGCCCTGTGCCGACCGTATCGTCAGCCCCGGCCCGGGCGCCGAGCGGATCACGACCAAGCTCAATCTGCAAATGCGGGCGGACGGCAGCTTTGCCGCGGCACCGCGCGTGGTGAGCCAGATCACCGACGCCGACAACGCGCGTTACGGCGCGCGCGTCGGCGAACTGGCGCGCGCCGCATTCATCCAGTGCGCGCCGTTCGAACTGCCGCCTGCGCTTTATGACGGGTGGAAGAACATCAACCTCAATTACAAACTGCCGGAGTAAGGCGATGCGGACTCTTTTCTACGGCCTTATCCTGGCGGCAGGCAGCGCCGCCGCGCAGACGCCGCCGCAGCCAGCGGGGGAGACCGCCATCGAAGTCGATGTCGTCGGCGGGTCGTCGGCGGATGTGGTTATCGCGGTGCCGCCGATGCCCACGCCGCAGGCGATGCCGACAGCGGCCGGTAGCACCGACGATCTGGGCCGCCGCGTCGCCGGGGTCGTGGCATCCGACCTGCGCGGATCGGGGCTGTTCCGCCCATCGGGGCCGGACGGGGTGCGCGCGATTTCCTTTGGCGAAGTTACCGCTCCCCGGTTCGAAAGCTGGGGCGGCGCGGCGGCGCTTGTGCAGGGGTTTGTCCGCGCCAATCCGGGCGGGGATCTGACGGTCGGATGCTATCTCTATGATGTTGCGCTCCGATCGGAGCTGACGCGGTCCGGCTATGTCGTCCAGCCCGCCGACTGGCGACGCGCCGCGCACAAATGCGCCGATGCCATTTATGCGCGGCTGTCGGGCGAAAGCCCGTTCTTCGACAGCCGCGTGGCTTACATCGCCGAAACGGGGCCGAAGGACAACCGCGTGAGGCGGCTTGCAATCATGGATTCGGACGGCGCGAACCACCGCTTCCTGACCAACGGTCAGAATATCGTACTGACGCCGCGGTTTTCGCCCGACTATAAATCTATTGTCTATCTGAGCTATGCCGGCAAGCTGCCGCGCGTCTATGTCTATGATCTGGGCACCGGCAGGCAGCGGCTGGTGGCCGAGGGCGGGAGCGCAGTTTTCGCGCCCCGCTGGTCACCCGACGGCAAGACAATCCTCTATTCCATGGCAACGGCCGGCAATACCGACATTTATGCCGTCGCCTCGGCCGGCGGCTCTCCGCGTCGGCTGACTGACTCGCCGGGGATCGACGTCGGGGGGTCATTTTCGCCCGACGGATCGCGGATCGTGTTCGAGAGCGACCGTTCGGGCACGCAGCAGCTCTACGTGATGAATATCGATGGGTCGAACCAGCAGCGGATCAGCTTTGGAAGCGGGCGATATGCGACCCCCGAATGGTCGCCGCGTGGAGACCTGATCGCGTTTACGAAGATCGCCGGAAATTTCCGCATCGGCGTGATGACGACCGCGGGCGGAGGCGAGCGGCTGTTGACCGACAGCTGGCAGGATGAAGCGCCGACCTGGTCTCCCAACGGACGGGTCATCCAGTTTTTCCGCACATCACAGGGACGAGGCGGCAGATCGTCGCTGATGCAGGTCGATCTGACCGGCATGAACGAGCGCCGCCTGCCGACACCCGTCGATGGATCGGACCCGACCTGGGGGCCGCTACTTCCATGAAGGGGGCGTCGGCTGGATGACGATGCAAATGTGGACAGTCCATGAAGATGTCCCTGATAAGGGGCGACGTGAAACGAAGGAGATCTGAAATGCGTAACACAACCATTCTGCTGGCAAGCGCGGCGCTGATCGCAATGTCCGGCTGCGCCAAAAAGCCACCCGTCCAGCTTCCTCCGCCGGCATCGGGAACGCCCGGTGGCGATACGGCCCCCCCTGCGACGCCATCCGTTGTTCCCGGAAGCCAGGAAGATTTTGTCGCGAACGTCGCCGCGGATCGCATCTTCTTCGATACCGACCGGTCGGATGTGGACGCGCAGGACCAGGAAACGCTGCGCTCGCAGGCGGCGTGGCTCGCGCGCTATCCGGCGGTGCGCGCGACGATCGAAGGCCATGCGGACGAGCGCGGAACGCGCGAATATAATCTCGCGCTTGGTGAACGCCGCGCCAATTCCACAAAAAATGCGCTAATCGCGCTGGGCGTTGCCGCCGACCGGATCACGACGATCAGTTACGGCAAGGAACGCCCCGATGCGACAGGATCGGACGAGGAAGCCTATGCGAGAAATCGCCGCGCGGTGACCGTCACGATAGGCTGACGCAAGGCGGGTCTGGGTGGCGGTGCCACCCCCTGCGACGACATGCCCGTGGACGGCCGTGCGCCGCTATTCGTCGTGGTAGATCGCCAACCCGTTTTCGCCGGTGGAGGACGCACGGGCGCGGTACATCCCCGGCGTGTTGAAATGCCAGCCGCCGCTGCCATCGGGGGCGACGAAGATGACGCCGCCCTTGCCGTTCAGCAAACCGACGTCCCCGATCATCGCGGCGGCGGCCGCGTCGACACTGTCAGCGGCGAGCCGCACCCGCGCGCAGATTTCGTGCGCCACGGCGAGCCGGATGAAGACTTCGCCTGTCCCCGTGCACGAGATCGCGGCGGTGCGATCATCGGCATAGGTTCCCGCACCGATCAGCGGCGAATCGCCGACGCGTCCCCATTTCTTTGCGGTCAACCCGCCGGTGGAGGTCGCGGCCGCGACATGACCATCAGCGTCGCAGGCGACGGCCCCAACGGTTCCGTATTTCATGCCGCTGTCGAACGCGGTGTCGGGGTCGCTCAGCATCTCGTCGAGCTGGCGACGGCGCTCCGCGGTTTCGAGCCAGCCGGGCGGTGCGGCCTCGATGCCATGGGCACGGGCGAAGGATTCGGCACCGGAGCCGACAAGCAGGACATGAGGGCTGTGTGTCATGACCGCGCGCGCCAGCGTGACGGGGTTGCGCGTCGCGCCGATGCCCGCGACCGCACCGGCACGCCGGTCTTGCCCGCTCATGATCGCCGCATCGCACTCGATCCTGCCTTCGGCCGTGAAGACCGATCCGCGCCCCGCGTTAAACACCGGATCGTCTTCGAGAACGCGCACGGCCGCCTCCACCGCATCGAGCGCGGAGCCACCGTCGCGCAATATGGCCGCGCCCGCCTCGCGCGCTGCCGCCAACCCTGTGCGCGCCGCCGCATCGGCTGTGGCAGACAGATTGGCACGCGACATCGATCCGGCGCCACCATGAATGATGATGGTCCAGGCGGCGTGAAGAATCGGATTGTCGCTCATCAGTCACCCCCTAAGCGCGGTCGTTACGCTTTGCGATCCCGTGATGCGGCGATCGGGCTCTAGCCGATCCTGAGCCTGACAAATGCCATTCCGCTGGTCCTGTCGCCGCCATAGCTGGGGTCAAGGCCGCGAGGCGTCAGGCTGCGTGCGACGAGACCGCCGACACCGATCCTGACATTTCTTGCAATGACAAAGTCCCGTATGACGCCGAGGGATGCCTTGCCAACGGCATAAGCGGGGCCATGAACCTCACCGGGCGCGACGAGCAGCTCATCGTTTTCGGTGATTTCCGCGCGGCCAAATGCCGTCCAGCGACGATCGGGCTTCCACGTCAGTTCCACAAACGCGGCATCAAGCGCATGATCGCGGACCCCGTCGGGCTCGATCGCCTGTCGGCGGGCGAAAGCAGCCGTCGCGGCGATGCTGCCATTCTCGCCGATGGCACGCGTGAAAATCGCGCTTGCCGACCATTTTTCCTGATCGACCTCGGGTTTGAGCTGCTCGGGCGACTTCTGCCGCGCCCATGATGCCTGAAGCGACCAGTTCGGCGACGGATTCCAGCTCACGCGCAGGGCCGTCGAATCGAATCGGAGCGCTTCAATGTCATACCGGTTCTGGTCTGGTTCGCGGCCCTTGAAGCGCGACGCTTCGATCTTGATCCCGTCCCATGTCAGCCCTGCGGTCACCACGCCGTAGGTGATGTGGGTCGAATCCATCCAGTGGTGGGTAATCGGCGCTTCGGGTGAATCCATGATCGAGAGGCGGTGCATGAATGCGGGCGGCCCGAACGCGGGTTCACCGGGAAGGCCCGCATAGATGAACAGGCTGCCCTTCTCGCCGATGGTGCGGCTGTAACTCGCTGATAATTCCATGATCAGATCATGCGGATGCTGACGATCGACGAGCCCCGTCACGCCGTCCGCCGTTTCCCCCGATGCCAGGAGGATAGGGTAGCCGCGCTTGCCCTGCAGCGGATCGGGCGAGAGCATCGCACGGAACTGGACGGTATCGCGCGTCGAGACTTTGCCGGTCGCCATGGCCATGACCATGCCCGACCCGAATACCGTCTCGTCGCCGCGCGGCCCCGACTGTCTGTCATGGACCAGGTTCAGCATCGCATGGCCCATCAGCATCCAGTCGCCCCTCATCAGATAGACGCCCATCTGCGGACTTTCATCAGGCTGCCAGCTTGTGCCCGAGGCTTCGCGGTTCATCGCAAACGGGCCGAGGGCAGCGGGCATGGCGTGCCCCATTCCTGCCATCGCGTTCATGTCGTGCGCATTCATGTCGTGCGCATTCATGTCGTGACCGTCATCCGGATCGGGTGCCGACGGTTTCGGTGCGGGCATGGGCATCGACGGCGTGTCGTGCACATGCCGGGCATGGGCAGGCATCGCCAGCATGACGCTCGCGATGCAAAAGGCGACCCTTGTCATGAGCGGCGTTATAGTGACTGCCAGCGGCAGTTGTAAATATACCGGTAGGGGGTATTTATCGCAGCATGAAGAAGGGGACCGATCACAAGGCTCAACTCGCACGGTTGCGCCGCGTCGAGGGGCAGGTGCGCGGCGTTGCGGCGATGATCGAGCAGGAGCGTTACTGTATCGACATTCTGACGCAGCTTCAGGCTGCACGCGCCGCGCTTGCACGGATAGAGCGCGACGTGCTCGAAGCTCATGTCGGGGCGTGCATCGCCCATGCCGTCGCATCGGGCGATACCGCCGGGCAGGCGGCCAAGCTCGATGAATTGACGGCTTTGCTGAAGCGCGCGATGCGCTAGCTGCTTGATCTGGCTCTCTAACTATTCGCCGGGGAGCCGCTGTCAGGCCTGATCGGTGCGCCGGCATCCGAACATCGCGCGCCGCTTTGCCCGGCTTGGAATGCGGCACGCGAGCGGTTAAGGACTGAAACCATGTCTTCGCATCGTCCGTGGCGTGATATCACGCGCCGTCAGTCACGCCAGATCATGGTCGGCAACGTTCCGGTGGGCGGCGATGCGCCCGTCACCGTCCAGACGATGACCAATACGCCGACGAGCGATCCGGGCGCGACGATCGGCCAGATCCGGCGCTGCGAGGATGCCGGGGCCGATATCATCCGCGTCTCCTGCCCCGATGTCGAAAGTACGGCGGCGCTCGGCAAGATCGTGCGCGCCGCGCGCGTTCCGATCGTGGCGGACATCCATTTCCATTACAAGCGCGCGCTGGAGGCGGCGGACGCCGGCGCGGCGTGCCTCCGCATCAACCCGGGGAACATCGGATCGAGCGACCGCGTGGCCGAGGTCGTTCGGGCCGCAAAGGCGAACGGCTGCGCGATCCGCATCGGCGTGAACGGCGGCAGCCTGGAAAAGGATCTGCTCGAAAAATATGGCGAGCCCTGCCCCGAGGCGCTGGTTGAATCGGCGCTCGATCACATCAAGCTGCTGCAGGACCATGATTTCCACGAATTCAAGGTCGCGGTGAAAGCGTCCGATTTCTTCCTTGCCGTGGCCGCCTATCAGCAGCTCGCCGAAGTCGTCGATTGCCCGCTGCATCTGGGGATTACCGAGGCCGGCGGCTTCGTCGGCGGCACGGTCAAGTCCGCGATCGGCATCGGCTCGCTGCTCTGGTATGGCATTGGTGACACGATCCGGGTCAGCCTGTCCGCCGAACCCGAGGAGGAAGTCCGCGTCGGCTTTGAAATCCTGAAAGCGCTGGGCATCCGCAACCGCGGTGTCCGTGTCGTCAGCTGCCCGAGTTGTGCGCGCCAGGGCTTTGACGTGATCCGCACCGTTCAGGCGCTGGAGGAACGGCTCCAGCACATCCGCACCCCCATGTCGCTTTCGGTTCTCGGCTGCGTCGTCAACGGCCCCGGCGAAGCGCGCGAAACCGATATCGGGCTGACCGGCGGCGGCAACGGCAAGCACATGGTCTATCTTTCGGGTGTTACCGATCACCACGTCGAGGATGCGAACGTCATCGAGCATATCGTCAGACTGGTCGAGGCAAAGGCAGCCGAGATCGAGGCGGGAACAAGCGTCGCGCGGGCGGCCTGACGGCTTCAGGGATCGGCCTCAGCGCCGGGGATGAAAGCTGCGGTTCTGCACACGCGAAGCTGGCCCCGCGCGCTCATCGTCGTTACGGGAACGCCGGTGTCGAAACCGATAGCCTCCACCGCCGTCCCCTTTGCCGTCGCATGCCTCGGCATCGCGCTGTTTTCGGCAATGGACGCCGCGATGAAGGGGCTGGCGATCGCGCTCGGCGCTTACAGCGCCATGCTGTGGCGGCAGGCGATCGGAGGCGTGATAAGCGCCGTGCCCTATTTCGTGATGCACACGAGCGCCCCCACCCGCGCGGCGCTGCGCATCCATATTCTCCGCGGATTCGTCGCGTCGGTGATGGCGGTCTCGTTCTTCTACGGGATCGCGCGCGTGCCGCTGGCCGAAGGCATTGCTCTTTCTTTCATCGCGCCGCTGATCGCGCTCTATCTTTCGGCCGTGCTGCTCGGCGAGACGGTCGGGCGCCACAGCATCATGGCCTCGCTGTTCGGGCTCGCGGGCGTCGCCGTCCTTCTCTCGGCGCGGATCGGGAGCGGTGGCGAGCGGCATCTCGATGGCGTGTTCGCGATATTCCTTTCCGCGCTGTTCTACGCCTATAATATCATTCTGATGCGTCGGCAGGCGCAGGTCGCGTCACCGATCGAAGTGGCGTTTTTTCAGAGTATAATGGCGGGCGGGTTTCTGCTCGTCGCGCTGCCGGTCGTGCTGCTGATCGATCCGGCAGTGTTCACGGTGCCAAAGGGCTGGCAGTGGCCGATGCTCACGCTTTCGGCGGCTCTCTCCTTTGCCTCGCTGTTTCTGTTGAGCTGGGCCTATGGCCGGGCCGAGGCGCAGATACTTGTACCCGTCGAGTATACGGCCTTTGTCTGGGCGACGATCATGGGGGCTGTCTTCTATCATGAGGCCATGACGGTGCCGACGCTGGGCGGCGCGGGGCTGATCATCTCGGGCTGCATCATCGCGGCGCGTGGCGGACGACCCGATACCGCAAAGCTCGAGGCGGCGATTTGACCGCTACGCTCAGGCCCGCCCATTTCCTGCTCGCCGTTACGGTCATGGCCGTATGGGGAAGCAATTTTGTCGTCATCAAGATCGCGCTGGCGCATCTGCCGCCACTGACGCTCGCGGCGCTGCGCTTTTCGGCGGTGGTGCTGCCCGCAATCCTGTTCCTGCGGCGACCGGCGGCAAGCTGGGCGAACCTTGCGGCCTATGGCGTGCTGATCGGCGCGGGGCAGTTCGGGGCGCTGTTCATCGCGCTCAGGGCCGATGTCACGCCGGGGCTGGCATCGCTCATCATGCAGACGCAGGTGTTCTTCACCATCGGCCTGTCGATGTGGTTGACGGGCGAGCGGCTGAAGGCGGTTCAGGGCATCGCACTGCTGCTCGCGGTCGCCGGGCTGGCGGTGATACTGATGCACACCGACGGCAGTATCGCCCCGCCGGGGCTAGCGCTGCTGCTCGTCGCCGCGCTGGCCTGGTCGGCCGGAAACATGGTTTCGCGTGCCGCCGGAGAGGTGGACATGCTTGCCTATGTCGTCTGGTCGAGCCTGTTCGCCGTGCCCCCACTGTTCGCACTTGCGTGGCTGTTCGAAGGGCCGTCGGCAATGTCCGCCGGTATCCGCGGCGCGGATGTTTTCACATGGGCGGCTGTTGCATGGCAGGCGCTGGGCAATGCGATGTTCGGCTATGGTGTCTGGGGCTGGCTGCTCGCGCGCTACCCCGCCGCCACGGTCGCGCCGCTCGCGCTTCTGGTCCCGGTGTTTGGCATGGCCGCATCGGCGCTATGGCTGAACGAACCGATGCAGGACTGGAAACTGGGCGCGGCGATGCTCGTCATGTCGGGGCTCGCGCTCGGCATCCTGTGGCCGCGCATTGCGGATCGATTTGTCAAAGGGGAACCGGTATGAGCGTGACGATCCGATCCGCAGTCGCGAGCGATCTGGACACGATCATCGTCTTCATCCGCGCATTGGCTGATTACGAACGGCTGGCCGACGCGGTGCGGCTCGATCGCGCCATTCTCGACCGGCATCTGTTCGGCGAACGGCCGATGGCGGAGGTCATCATGGCCGAGGATGGCGGCAAGCCGATCGGCTTTGCGCTGTTCTTCCACAATTTTTCAACGTTCGAGGGGAAGCCGGGCATCTACCTCGAGGATCTGTTCGTCATTCCCCAGGCGCGGGGTGCCGACGCAGGAAAGGCGTTGCTTGCCGAACTCGCCCGGCTTGCCGTCGAGCGGGGCTGTGCACGCCTCGAATGGTCCGTGCTCGGGTGGAACGCGCCTGCGATCGCATTCTACGAATCGCTCGGTGCCGTCCCGATGGACGAATGGACGATATTCCGCCTCGATGATGCGGCGCTCGCGGCGCTGGCAGAACGATGATTTAGGCGATGCAGCCCATACTGTCCGACGATGCGGTGCTGCTTCGCCCGCATGCCGCCACCGATTATGACACGCTGTTCGCGATTGCCGCCGATCCTGAAATCTGGGCGCTTCACCCGGCACATGACCGGTGGAAGCCGGACGTTTTCCGGGGGTTCTTCGATGACGGGCTGGCATCGGGCGGTGCGCTGACGATTGTCGATCGCACGACCGGCACGATCTTCGGATCGTCGCGTTACGATATCCGTGTGTGCGGCCCCGGCGAGGTGGAGATTGGCTGGACATTCCTGTCGCGCGCCTATTGGGGCGGTGCGTGGAACCGGCAGATCAAGCGGCTGATGCTCGCCGAGGCGTTTCGCTGCGGCTTTGTAAATGCAATCTTTCTCGTCGGTGAAACCAACCTGCGCTCGCGGCGTGCACTGGAAAAAATCGGCGCAGTGCTGACCGATCGGCGGCAGAGCTGGGAAATGGCCGGCGCTCAGGTCAATCATCTGATCTATGCGATCACCGCCGACGGTTTTTTCAAACGGCCCGTTATATCATGCGTCCACCGTGCCGGAACGTTAAGCGTGCGACCAATTGGACACCCGCGCGTTGACCGCTCGATACCAGCAAAAGGAGACAAGCGATGGTCGATCTGAGCCAGATTCAGGAACATGCCGAAGTCATCGGTGCCGACGGTGTCCATGTCGGAACGGTCGATCACCTTCAGGGCGACCGGATCAAGCTGACCAGGGCGGATAGTGGAGAGGGTAGCCACAAGGGGCACCATCACTTCATCTCGACCGGCCTTGTCGCGACGATCGAGGATGGTGTCGTTCGTCTGAGCGCGAATGCCGATGTTGCAGTGATGATGGAAGAAGAGGAACAGGACGACTGAACGGGACGATCGCAGCGGCCTCGACTGTTTCAGACGCCGTTTGCCTCGGCACGCGCGATGCAGTCGATAATGATCCTTTTGGCCTCTTCGACGCCACCCCAGCCGTTGAGCTTGGCCCACTTGCCCGGCTCGAGATCCTTGTAGTGCGTGAAAAAATGCTCGATCTGCTGCATCACGATCGGCGGCAAATCGCTGTGGCTGCCCACCTCGCTGTAATAGGGAAAAGTCGTATCGAGTGGCACGGTGATGAGCTTTTCGTCACCGCCCTTGTCGTCCTCCATCAGCAGGACGCCGACCGGGCGGACCTTGATAACGGCCCCGGGGATGATCGGTGAGCGCGCGATGACGAGCGCATCGAGCGGATCGCCATCTTCGCCCAATGTATGCGGGACGAAGCCGTAATTGGCGGGATAGCGCATCGAGGTGTGCAGGATGCGATCGACGAACAGCGCACCCGACGCCTTGTCGAATTCATATTTGACGGGTTCGCCGCCGATCGGCACCTCTATGATCACGTTCAGGAAATCGGGCGGATTGTCGCCGGCGGGGATCAGATCGATACGCATCCCGATCCCGTAGCGAAAAAGGCTGCCCCGAACCAGACCGATTGCATCGATGTGGGCGACGTGATCATTTCAGCGGGGGGCGAGAAGCCGATCGAGCGGACCGTCAGGCACACCCGCTGCCTTCTGGAAGCGCGGATAGCGCAGTCCCCCGTTCCATTGTACCGGAACGTCGCGCACCAGACTGTCGGTTTTTACCGTCAGCCGGATCGGCAGCGATTTGCCCTTGGCCGCCGTGACCGCCGATTTGATGACGTCTTCCGAATAGGGCACGCCGTCGACGGCAATGATCTCCTGCCCGACCGTCAGTCCTGCCGTAAATGCGGGGCCATTCCACTGGACAGCGGAAATTTTTCCCTTCGCCACGTTGATGCCGAACGAATAGATCAGGTAGGTGAACTTGCCCGATTTCTGCATCTTCGTGATCCAGTTGGTCGGCGTCTCGCTGTAGACGAGCTGATAGCCCGAACGGGTAAATCCGCCCAGCGGGGCGGTTTCCTTCTGCGTCAGTGCGCGGGCCAGATATCCGCGCCAGTCATTCGGCATGATCGCGTTGAGCGTATTCGCGACATCGTCGATCGTATAGGTCACCGTGCCCCAGTCGCCATCGTTGATGCCGAAAAAGGCGCGGGCGAAATCGTCCATGCCCTTTGCGCCATTCGTCCCCTGGCGCAGGATCGCGTCGATCTCGGTCCAGATCAGCAGGCCCTCGTTATAATAATCCTCACTGCGCTGATAGCTCGTCCAGCCCTTGGGCCGACGGGCAGAGATGACGGGATCGTTCGTCGTATCGTCAAGACTGCGCCATTGCCGGGCGGGGCGGTTGACGAGGCTCGCGGCGATCGCGGCCAGCGTGTCGAGCTTGTCCTGCTTGCCGGTCATGCCGCTGCGCGCTTCGAGGACATGGCCCCAGAACTGCGTCTGGCCTTCGTAGACCCAAAGCAGCGATCCGCGCATCGGCGTCCTGTAATCGGGGGTCCACATATCCGCGCCGCGGCGGAACTTTCCGTTCCAGCTGTGGGTAAATTCGTGTGGCAGAAGATTGTGATCGGCAAGGCTCGCCGACCAGTCGGTGAAATAGCCCGGATCGTTCTGGTTCTCACTCGACCGGTGATGCTCGAGGCCGATCCCGCCCAGCCGGTCAGAGATCGCGTGGAGAAAATCATAATGATCGAAGTGGCGCGCACCGAACAGCTTGATCGACTGATCGACGAGATTGCGGTGAACCTGCAGCGTCGGCTCGCTGACCGCGAGGTCCTTGGGGTCATCGGCGACGGTGTTGAGCGTAACGCCCTGTCCCAGATCGTCTTTCCGGAAATATCTTCCCGCGAACACCGGGGAATCGACGAGTGTTTCATAACTCACCGTGCCGTAAGTGACGGTATTGCCGCTCGTCGTCGTCGGGCGGAGCGCGGTCGCAGCCTGCCAGCCGATGGGGTAGGTCACCGTCGCCGAGACAGGGATCCGGCGCGTGAAATATCCGGCCGGATAAAGGCTGACCGCTTCCCACTGAAGGTTGAGCATTTCGCGCGTGACCACGACGCGGCCCTGATCCGCCGCGGTAGCCGAAAGAAATCGGAACGCAACGTCGAGCGATTTTGCGCCTTCGGGCACGTCGATATGAAAGGCAAAGACGTCAACCGGATCACGCGTCCAGGTGAGCGGCTTGCCCCCGGCGCTGATCACAAGTCCCGCCACTTTTTCCACCTGCCCGCGCGGCGCATGGTTGCCGGGCAGCCATGCGGGGAAAAGGAGCGTCATGCGCCCGGTGGCGGCAAGGGGAATCGTCTGCCGCACGTCGAGGATATTGCGATCAAGATCGGTCGCGTCGATCTTCAGCGTCATCGTGCCGGGATAGGGAACGTCCCGGGCGGCCGGGATCGTATCGACGAAGGGTACCGGCTGCGGCGCGCTGTTGACGGCGAGGGCAGGCACTGCAGCGGCAGCGAGCAGGACGGCGACAAGGGCACGCAGCATGGGTCAGACACTTTCACTTGAACGATCGCAGGCCCATATCGCACGCCCGGTGCGCGGCAAGCATCATTTCCCGCCGCTGCCAAGCACGTTGATGCTGAACGCGATGACGCCGATATTGAACACGAACGCCGCCAGGCTGTGCGCCGTGACGATTTTTCGCATTTTTCGCGTTACAATGCCGGTATCGGACGTCTGGAACGTCATACCCAGCGTAAAGGCAAAATAGATGAAATCCCAATAGTCTGGGACGTCCGGTTCACCGGAAAAGTCCAATCCTCCCTCTGAACCATCCAGATAATAAACATGCGCATAGTGAAGCGCGTAGACCGTGTTGGCAAAAAGCCAGGTCAGCATCAGGGTGAGCACGACAAGCGGTTTGTTCGCGCGCTGTGGTTCGCCGAGCTCCACCGCCACCGCGATGAGGATCGCCACGCTGACCACCACCGCAATCGCCAGCAGCAGCACGCGATTGGCGTCATTCTCCGCGGCGTGGGCGCGCATCGTATCCTGGTCTTTTGCCCGCAGCATCGGGGCTAGCGAAATGAGGAACACCGATGATGCCACATCGAAGCCGATCATGAATGCCCGCCCCGGATCGAGCATCGGGGCGATGATTGCATAGACCGATACGAGCACGATCACGAACAGGATAAAGCGCGGTGGCGCAATGCGATTGCCGAGGCCGAGCTTGGGTTTGACTTTCATGTCCGCCGGGATGCTAGCGTTTCGTTTTTGTGTCCGATAGGGGCCGGGCAGATGGCGAAGATCGAAACCCCCCGGCCGATCCGCGGCACCCAGAGCATGTATGGCGAGGAAGCCGACCGCTTCCACCATGTCGTCCAGACGTTCGATCATGTGCGGCGTCTCTATGGCTTTCGGCGGGTGGAGGTTCCGGTGTTTGAAGCGACGGCGGTGTTCGCGCGCTCGCTGGGCGAGACGACCGACGTCGTGTCGAAAGAGATGTACAGCTTTGAAGATCGCGGCGGCGATTCGCTGACGCTGCGTCCCGAATTTACGGCCGGGATCGCGCGTGCCTATCTGACCGAGGGCTGGCAGCAATATGCGCCGATGAAGGTTGCGACGCATGGGCCACTGTTCCGCTATGAGCGCCCGCAAAAGGGACGTTTCCGACAGTTCCACCAGCTCGATGCCGAAGTGATCGGCGCTGCCGAGCCTGCTGCCGACGTCGAGCTTTTGTGTTTTGCCGATCAATTGCTTAAAGAGCTTGGCATCACCGAGGGCGTCACGCTGAAGCTCAACACCCTTGGCGATGCCGCGAGCCGCGATGCCTGGCGCACGGCTCTGGTCGCGCATTTCGAGGCGCGCCGCGCGCAGCTTTCGGGCGACAGCCTGACGCGTCTTGCGAAAAACCCGATGCGCATCCTCGACAGCAAGGATCCGCGCGATGCCGAAACCGTGAGCACGGCACCCGCAATGCAATTGTCGGGGGAGGCATCGGATTTCTTCGGCAAAGTGCGCGAGGGCCTCGACGCGGCAGGCGTGGCCTACGAACTGGCACCGACACTGGTGCGCGGCCTCGATTATTACCGCCACACCGCGTTCGAATTCGTGACCGACCGGCTGGGCGCGCAGGGCACGGTGCTGGGCGGCGGCCGCTATGACGGGCTGATCGAAACACTGGGCGGTCCGCATACGCCCGCTGTCGGCTGGGCCGCGGGAATCGAGCGACTGGGGATGTTGGCGGATATACCCAGCGAACGTGACGTTCCGGTGACTATTCTCGCTGAAAATGATCGAGCATTTTTAAAGGCAATAAGGCTCTCGCAATTTCTCAGAAACGAGGTCCCAGCCGCTCTTCAACGAATTAACGAAGTTCGTTGGGCAAGCCGCCGACCCAGATTTTTACTGCCAAGCAAGGTAGATCTTAGAAGGCAATTTGAAAAAGCCAAAGCTAGAGGCGATACGGTAATCATTGTCAGGGAAGACAAAGAGACTTCGCTGGATAAAATGCTGCTAGACTTTAAGCGTCCGGTAATTGAGGTGTTTGAACCGTTGGCATTCAGTAGATTCCTTTCGGCGCTGTTTTGGAAAGTTGGTAGTGGTAAACTCGAAAGAACACCTAACGGATACCCGGTTAGTTATGCTGTAGATTTGTCAAAAAAACGATGACTTCAATCTCAAACGACCGTATCGCCGCGATCGAGACGCGCAGGCGTGACTTGCAGGCGCAGCTTTCTTCGGGCGATCTGCCGCGCGACCAGTTCGTCGCCCTGTCGAAGGAATATGCCGAGCTCGAGCCCGTGGCCGATGCGGCGGCAGAGATCCGGCGCCTGCGCGCAGAGCAGAAGGTGCTGGGCGATATGCTTGCGGACCGCGACCCCGAGATCCGCGCGCTGGCAGAAGAGGAAGCGCAGATCATCCGCGATGCGCTGCCGCTGGCAGAGCGCGCGCTGGCCCTGAAGTTGCTGCCGCGCGATGCCGCCGACGATCGATCGGCGATGCTCGAAGTGCGTGCTGGCACCGGCGGTGACGAAGCGGCGCTCTTTGCGGGCGATCTTTTCCGCATGTATCAGCGCTATGCCGAAACGCGCGGCTGGAAGGTCGAGCAGATTTCGGCGAGCGATGCCGACGTCGGCGGCTTCAAGGAGGTTGTCGCATCGGTGACGGGGCGCGGCGTCTTTGCGCGACTGAAGTTTGAAAGCGGCGTCCACCGGGTGCAGCGCGTGCCCGCGACCGAAAGCGGCGGGCGTATCCACACCTCGGCGGCGACGGTCGCGGTGCTTCCCGAGGCAGAGGACGTCGACGTGCAGATCAACGACGCCGATCTGCGGATTGACGTCTATCGCTCTTCGGGGCCCGGCGGCCAATCGGTCAACACGACCGATTCGGCGGTGCGCATCACGCATCTGCCGACCGGCCTCGTCGTCATCCAGCAGGACGAAAAGTCGCAGCACAAGAACAAGGCAAAGGCGCTGAAGGTACTGCGGACGCGGCTTTACGAACTCGAACGAAGCCGCCTCGATGATGAACGGTCGGGCGCAAGACGCGCGATGGTCGGATCGGGCGATCGCAGCGAGCGCATCCGCACCTATAATTTTCCGCAGGGGCGCGTGACCGATCACCGGATCAACCTGACGCTGCACCGCCTTCCCGAAATCCTCGAGGGCGCGATGGACGAGCTTATCGGCGCGCTGATTTCGGAGGATGAAGCGGCACGGCTGGGTGCGCTCGGGGAGTGACTCTCACCGAGGCGAGGGCAGCGCTGGCGGCTGTTTCGGGCACCCCCGATCTCGATGCGCGTCTGCTATGGACGCACGCCAATGCCGATCCGGCGCTTTTTGAAAGGCTCGTTACACGCCGCATCGCTCATGAACCGATCGCCTATATCACTGGCACCAAAGGCTTCTGGGCGATCGACCTTGCCGTCACGCCTGCTGTCCTCATCCCGCGCCCTGACAGTGAAACCCTGATCGAGGCGGCTGTCGCGCATTTCGGGCAGACGGGGCCGCGGCATATCCTTGATCTTGGCACCGGCTCGGGCGCGCTGCTGCTTGCCGCTCTCGATCGATGGCCACGCGCGACCGGGATCGGCATTGATGCCTCCGCCGATGCGGTGCACATCGCAAAGGCAAATGCATCCCGCATCGCGCCCGGTCGCGCCGAGATCCGTCTGGGAGGATGGGAAGGGACGGGCGACAGATTCGATCTGGTGCTGTGCAACCCGCCTTATGTTGCCACCAGCGAGCGGCTGATGCCCGACATTGCCGATTGGGAACCCGCACGCGCACTGTTTGCAGGGGCTGACGGGCTCGATGACTATCGCGCGATCGCACCCGTGCTTGCCAGACAGCTCGCGCCCGGCGGCATAACCTGTATGGAAATCGGCCACGACCAGCGCGCGGCGGTGACCGGGATCTTCATAACTAACGGTTTCACGGTGGCCTCGCGCCGCGATCTGGCGGGCCACGACCGCTGCCTGATCCTGGGCATCAAATAAAGCTTGGCGCACCTGCGCTAAACCGCTAATGCAAATGCAAGGGACGATCGCATCTCACCAGCTTTTGAGCGATGCGCCGTTGCCTTACCCCCAAAAGTAACCGGCTGCTGCAAGATGAGCAGGGGTTCGGTGAAGCGGCTGATCGTCCGGCGGTTCGGATACGACAGCGCACGGGGCACAGGGATTGCAAATCACCCTTGCCAAGGACGAACCTCTCTTGATCAACAATCGTCAGCAGTCCGGTCGCCGTCGCGGCCGGGGCGGCCAGCGCCCGAACAACAATGGCGGTGGCGGCCGACAGGATAACGGCAACCGGATCGACAATCGCGCGCGCGGCAATGCCGCGCAGCTGCTCGAGAAATACAAGACGCTCGCGCGCGACGCGCAGCAGGGCGGAGACAGGGTGCTCACCGAATATTATCTGCAGTTTGCGGATCATTATTTTCGTGTGCTGAGTGAAACGCGTGCGCGCTATGAGGAGAATAATCCACAGGCGCGGCGCAACCAGAATGATTTTGCCGAGGGTGAGTCGGGTTTCGACGGCGAAGACGGCGACGATGGCTACGATGGCGAGACTCTTGACGAGTTTCGCCAGCCGCAGCAGCGCCCGCAACAACGGCAGGACAGTCAGCGCGACGATCGCAGCCAGCCGCAGCGCGAACCCCGGCCACCGCAGCGCGACGATCGTCCGCGGCGCGATTATGGCGATACGCGCCCCGGCCAGGCTGCACCACAATGGCAGCGCGAAGAGGGCGGCGAGCGTCCGCGTCGCCCGGCTCGCCCGGGCGGCAATGGACAGAATGCCAATGGTCAGAACGTCAACGGTCAGAACGTCAGTAGCAAGGGCAGTGCTGAAAGACATGACGGCCAGCGAGATGATAGCGTGGCCGATAATGCCGCGCCTGAGGACGCGCGTCTTGATATGAGCGCGCTGCCGCCGGCGATTGCACCGGCCGGGGCCAGCCTGGAGCCTTCGGCCGACGGTTCGGCTCCCGCCCCGAAGCGCCGCGGCCGACCGCGCAAGATTGTGGACGATACCGTCGCGGCGAAGTGAGGACGGGTGACGCCGGTGCCTTTTGGAGGGCGGAGCGGGTCAGGCGGTTTCGGGAGGAAGCGGCCGCGGCCTGAAATTTTCGTCAAGTGCCACGAAGGTAAAAACACCGCTGGTCACCTTCACCTCTGCCCGCCCACGATTGCGGCTGGCGACGACATCCAGCCGGATTGCGACCGACGTGCGTCCACGCCGCTCGACGCGGGCATAGATCGAAATCAGGTCGCTGAGCAGGATCGGGGCATGAAATGCCATGGTTTCGATCGCAACGGTCGCGCAGCGTCCATCGGCGATCCGGCCGGCGACGATCCCTCCCGCTATATCCATCTGGCTCAGTACCCAGCCGCCGAAAATATGCCCGTTCGCATTGATGTCTCCGGGGCGGGGCGCAGTGCGCAAAACCGGTTCGGCCAAGTTCACTCTTATCTGTCCTCCAGCCGCTCGCTTACCTCTTCGTCATGCCCCGATCCCGAGCTGAGGAAAACCAGCCCCATCAGCGCGGCGGCAAGGATCAGGGAAAAGAATACCGCCAGCCCGACGGCAATCGCAAGATGCAGGGGGAGCGCACCATGCGCCAACGATAGGCCGCCAAGCGCGATCGGCACGGCCAGCACGGCAACCAGCGCCATTGCCCGCATCAATCGCCAATAGCGCCGCCAGGCAAAGCGCCGGTAGCCGGGATCCCTGAGACTGTGGCGCGGCATCGGTTTCCTTTCAGAACGCTCGCGTGGTTTCATTGTCGGGCCATAGGTGATCAGAATGAATGCGACCACCGCCATCGCCCACAAACGGGCAACGAAGCGGGGCCATACCGTTTCCATCGGGGTTCGAAAGTGAAGTTGGAAACAGTGGCAGGATCCGCGGCTGAGAGGAGACCATCTTCTGCTGAACAGGCGGCATCCCGGTTGCGTCAGAACCGTCACGTCGCCGTATCCCGTGAAAACGCGCGTTTTCAGTATTGATATGTTGTATCATACAATCTACCGACACTCATCGGTGTTCGGGAGTGTTACCGTGACGCATTTTGCTTTCCTTTTCGTATCGACCGCCCTTGTTTCGGCGCTAACCACCCCCGCCCGCGCCGCGGACCCCGTGCCGCAGAACGACCATGTCGAGACGCCGCCGGAGATCATCGTCACTGCGCCCTATCAGCGGGCACGCGACGACGTCCTGTCGGGGACGTCGGTGCTGAGCGGCAGCGATCTTACAGCCGCACTTCGCCCGTCGATCGGTGAGACGCTTGCACGCCAACCCGGGGTTTCCGCCACGTCGTTCGGCCCCAACGCCTCGCGCCCGGTGCTGCGCGGCTTGCAGGGCGAACGCGTCCGCGTGCTGACCGACGGCATCGGCAGTATCGACGTTTCCAACACCTCGGTCGATCATCCCGTGGCGATCAACCCGCTGACCGCGGATCGGATCGAAATTCTGCGGGGCCCCGCGGCATTGCTGTTCGGCTCATCCGCGATCGGGGGCGTCGTCAACGTGATCGACAGCCGGATACCACGACACGTCCCGGGCGAAACGATCCATATCGATGGCATTGCCAGCTATGGCAGCGCCGTGAACCAGCGCTCGGCGGGCACCAAAATCGACGTTCCGCTCGGCAGGTTCGTTGTTCACATCGACGGCAGCTACACGAAGACTGACGATCTGCGGACCGGCGGGTTTATCCTTGCGCCGGCGTTGCGGGCGCAGGCGGCGGCCAGTTCCAATACCGATATTTCCGCGCTCGCCAACTTGCGCGGCGACCTGCCGAACAGCGCGTCGCGCACCTGGGATGTTGCCGGTGGCGCCGCGTATATCGATGACGGCGGCACTATCGGTTTTTCGGTGAACCGCTATGAAACGCTTTACGGAATTCCGATCCGATACGCGCTCGATCCAGACATCGGAGCCGAACAGGTGCGGATAGATGCCCGGCAAACCCGCGTCGATGCGCGCGCCGAGGTCAATATCGACGGCGGGTTTCTCGACAGGATCCGGTTTCGCGGCAGTTTCGCCGATTATGCGCATAATGAAATCGACGAGACGGGCATCATCGGGACGACATTTCTCAACCAAGGCTGGGAAGGACGACTGGAATTCGTCCAGTCGGCAAAAACGGGCTGGCAGGGTGCATCGGGCGTGCAATTCGCCATCCGCGATTTTGACGTGATTGGTGACGAGGCATTCGTCCCGAAAAATACGACCGATAACTTCGGCGTTTTCACGCTCCAGTCGTTCGATATGGGCAGCCTCAAGGGCGAAATCGGGGCGCGTTACGAACAAACCCATATCCAGAGCGAAATCAACACGGTGATCGGCAATGACGCGCTGACGCGCCGCTACAAGACGGTATCGGGTTCGGCAGGCATCAGTTACGAACTGTTTGCTCCGCTCCGCCTGGGCGTGTCCCTCTCACATACCGAGCGGGCTCCCTCCGCCGAAGAGCTGTTCGCCAGTGGTCCGCATGCGGGAACGCAGGCGTTCGAAATCGGCAATCCCGATTTCCGGGTCGAACGGAGCAACGGGATCGAAGCCTCGCTGCGGGCGAAGGGCGACGGTTATGAGGTGTCCGTTGCTGCCTATTACAGCAGAGTTCAGAACTTCATCTATGAAGATCGCACCGGATCGAACATCGACGGCCTGCCCGTTTTCCAGTTCCGCCAGGCCGATGCGGACTATAGCGGCATCGAGGGTGAAGCCAGCGCGACGATCATGCGCCTTGGCCCCTATGCGATTGCGGCGGACATCCTTGGCGATGTGACGCGCGCGACGATCGAATCGGAGCCACGCAATACCGCTGCGCCGCGTATTCCCGCGCTTCGCCTGCTCGGCGGACTGGAAGCGCGCTCGGATGCGATCGATGCGCGCGCGGAGATCGAATGGGTCGATCGCCAGTCGCGCGTGGCGGCGTTCGAAACAGAGACCGCTGGCTATACCATGGTCAACGCCAGCATTTCCTGGCACCCGTTCGGCAAGGCGCAGGGGACAAATATCATTCTCAGCGCGAACAACTTATTCGATGTCGAGGCGCGTCGCCACGCCAGTGTTCTCAAGGACTATGCACCGCTTGCGGGGCGCGATCTGCGTGTCAGCGTGCGCTTCGTAATCTGAAGGAACACCCCGGCGGCCCGGCCGTTGATCCTGCGCGACAAGAATAATGCAGGAGCATCACCATGGCCACCTCAGCAACCACCGAAAAGCCCAAGACACGCCGGACATCGTCGCGTGACGCGAACCATGACACCGCCCGCGGGAACGCGCGGAAGGATGACAGTAGCACAACCAGCGGTTTGATCGTTGCCGGGGCAGCCGGGGTGGCTATCGGCGTTGCGGCAATGATCGGACGCAAAGTTGCGGTGCAGGCGCCGACGTTGCTGGCCGGTGACTGGGATAAGGCACTTGCTGCCGAACATGCCGCCGTAATCAAGGTTTTCGATGCGATCGAGGCGACGACCAGAAAGAACACGACGAGGCGGACGGTATTGCTTGCGCAATTGAAGCACGCGCTTGCCAAACACGCACTTCAGGAAGAAAATGCCGTCTATCCGGCGCTGCGGGACTCGGGAAAGTCGGATGCTGCCGATCATCTCAATCATGACCACGGTTATGTGAAGCAGTATCTTTACGAGCTGAGGAATTGCCCCAAAGACAGCGAACGCTTCATGGAAATCGTGCGTAAATTCCGCACCGACCTCGAACAACATGTCCGCGAAGAGGAAGATACGCTCTTTCCGGCTTTGAAAGCGAGCTTGAGCGCTGAAGACAACAAGATGCTGACAATGGCCATGAACAAGGAAGGCTTCAAGCTCGCCTGACGGTTTATCGACGTCCGGTGACGATGATGGCCTGAACCGGTATATCAAGGTTACGCATCAATCGTTTGGGTGGTAGCTCAAACGCCTCGGGTCACACGGTAGCCATCGGTTGGCTTTGCCGAGCGTTCGTGGCATTCTAACGCCATGGATTATCTTCGTATTCTTCGTTCAGGCGTATCGCCATGAACGATGCCCTGGCTTCGCTTCGTGCCGCCTTTGCCGGAGACTTGCTCACCGACGCGGGCGACATGGCCGTCTTTCTCACCGATTGGCGCAAGGTGTGGACCGGTATGGCCCATGCGGTTGCCATTCCCGCTTCGGTAGAAGATGTTTCGGCAATTGTCCGCTGGTGCGCGGCGCGCGGTTGGCGGATCGTGCCGCAGGGGGGAAATACCGGGCAGTCGGGCGGTTCGGTGCCCGAACCAACCGGCGACAACATCGTCATTTCGCTCCGACGGCTGAATTGCATCCGCAATATCGATCCCGCGAACGATACCATCAGCGTCGATGCAGGCGTGATTCTTCAGGCGGTACAGGACTGTGCGTCCGCGCACGATCGCCTCTATCCGCTGAGCCTCGGCGCGGAAGGAAGCTGCACCATCGGCGGCACGCTCGCGACCAACGCCGGCGGCACAGCAGTGCTTCGCTATGGAAATGCACGTGATCTGTGCCTAGGCCTCGAAGTCGTGCTGGCCGACGGTGAGATATGGCATGGAATGCGCGGACTGCGGAAAGACAATTCGGGCTATGACCTCCGCGATCTGTTCATCGGATCGGAAGGAACGCTGGGGATCATTACCGGTGCCGTGCTGAAATTGTTTCCAAAGCCAGCGGGCCGGGCAACGGCTTTCGCCGCAGTCGATCAGCCGTCGGATGCGATGGCCGCCCTCACCGCCATTCGCGCCACGAATTGCAATGATCTGTCCGCGTTCGAGATCATGTCGGACTTTGCCCTTGGCCTCGTGACGAAGCAGTTCCCGGACCTGAATCTTCCGCTTGCCGATCGGGCGCCCTGGTATCTGCTCGTCGAATTTACCGATCTTCACAGCGAAAACGCCGCGCGCGACGCGCTGGAGGCGGCGCTCGGCAGAATGCTCGAAGCAAAACATATCCGCGATGCCGTGATTGCGGCTTCGCTCACCCAGTCGCACAGTCTCTGGCAGCTGCGCGAACGGATTTCGGAAGCATCGGGGCGCACCGGCAGGATCGCCAAGCATGATATAGCCGTGCCGGTTTCAGGCATTGCCGATTTCATATCCGCTGCGCAGGCCGCCGTGCGCGATCAATGTCCGGCCTCGCATCCTATCACATTCGGCCACCTCGGCGACGGCAATCTCCATTTCAACTATCTGCTGGGGCATGGGGACGAAGCAAGTGCGCTGACCGCGATCGTCCATGACGAAGTGCGGCATTTCGGTGGCACGATCTCGGCGGAACACGGCCTTGGCGTCCTGCGGCACCGCGAAGCCTGGGCGAATCGCGGACCCGTCGAACAGCGTCTGATGCGCACGATCAAGGCCGCGCTCGATCCGGCATCGATCATGAACCCGGGAAAAGTGCTGCCCTAAACGGGTGCACCCGTTTCCTGAGTGTAAAGCCCACGATAGCTGCGCCGCAGGCTCACTTTGTCGATCTTTTCGGTCCCCAGTTTTGGAAGCACATCGTCCGAAAACCAGAAGCGTGCAGGAATCTTGAATGCCGCCAGCCGTTCGGCAAGGAAGAATTGCAGTGCCTCGTCCGACAGACGTTCGTCCGGGCGCAGATGCACCACTGCGCCGGGAATCTCGCCCAGTCGTTCATCGGGCAGGCCGAACACACAGGTTTCGGCAATCGCAGGGTGCGCGTAGATCGCAGCCTCGACGTCCTGGCAGCTTATGTTTTCGCCACCGCGGATAATGATATCCTTCTTGCGATCGACGATAAACAGATAGTCATCGGAATCGAGATAACCAACATCACCGGTGCGAAAATAGCCGTCGGCCGTCATGCAGGCGCGGGTCGCGTCCTCCCGGCCCCAATAGCCCGAGAAATTCGCCGCGCTGCGGATCGCGATCTCGCCCTGCGCGCCCTGCGGCACTTTCGCGCCCTCATCGTCAAGGATGGCGAGATCGACAAGCGGTGCCGACGCCCGCCCGGTCGAGTTCGGCCTGGCCAGATAGTTTTCGCCGAACGATCCGGCACCGACCGCATTCGTTTCGGTAAGTCCATAGCCGAGCGCGGGCGGAGCCGGCATCTCCTCGTTCAGCCGCAGGACGTGTTCGGGCGGCCGGGGGGCGCCGCCGGCCGCAAAGGACTGGACCGTGGAAAGATCGAACCTGCCGCGATCGGGATGGTTCAGGATTTCCCAGCTCATCAGCGGCACGCCCGTAAAGTTCGTCACCTTTTCGGCCTGGATCAGCGCCATGGCCTCAAGCGCATTCCACTTCGGCATCATCACGATCTTCCGGCCTATGGCATAGCTGACGAGAAGCATCGGGATTTCGCCGGTCACATGGAACAGAGGCACCGTCATCAAAACGGCGTGCTGCGGGCGCGGCTCGGTCAGGGTGCCATCTTCGGTGGCGATCTGCAGCATCATCATTGCCATGGCGATATAGTTGAATGTCGCCTGCACGACGGCACGGTGCGTTGAAAAAGCGCCCTTTGACTGCCCGGTCGAACCCGAGGTGAACAGGATCGTTGCGAAATCGTCGCCATTGATGTCGGGCAGACCTGCCGATCCGTCGTCGCTGCCGATCACCGGCCCCAACGCTTCGGCCAGCGGCAATGCGACATCGACGGGGATGACGAGGCCCTCTGCCGTGCCTTCACACTGTTCGAGCCGCTTCGCGCGCGGCGGATCGGCAAAAACGAGCGTGCAGCCGACATCGGCGATACCCGCGCAGAGCTCGCCGCCCTGCCACCATCCGTTGAGCAGCGTCGCAACGCCGCCAGCCATCAGTATCCCCATGTAGATGATCACCCATGACGGCGAATTGCGCATGGCGATGCCGATCCGATCGCCCTTTTTCACGCCGTGCGTGCCGACCAGCGCATGCGCGACCCGCCTCGCGGCGGCATGAGCCTCGGCAAAGCTAACCCGCTCTTCCCCGTCGACGATGAAATCGGCGTCGCCATGCTGTGCGCAGAAATAGGCGAAATAGTCGCGCAGGTTCTGCGGCGCGCTTGCAATGACGGGAACGGCCACGCCTTCGGCAAGAGTGAACCTTCCGAGCGGAAGCGGCCCGCCTTCCGCACAGAGGCTGGCGATGGCCTTATCGATACGCAGGTCGAGAGCTGATGGCATGAACTTCCTCTCCCCTTGGTTCTCGCGGCTGCCCTCTCTATGGGGCTGTTTCCATTGGGCACCACGTTATGGAGAAACGGGTTGATCTTGCAACTGGCAACCGACGCGGCGGCAAATGTTATCCAGTTCAGAGATTTGGGGCTGTCCCCGATCGCGCTCGATCTCGGGGTCTTCAAGCTGCGCTGGTATTCGCTGAGCTATATCGCGAGCATCATGATCGGCTGGTGGTATCTGACGAAAATCTGCGAGCGCCCGGGCGCACCGATGACACGGCGTCACGCCGATGATTTCGTTTTCTATGCAACGCTCGGCATCATCTTCGGCGGACGGCTCGGTTATGCGCTGTTTTACAGGCCCGCGATGTTTCTCAGTCCCGTCGATCTCGCAAAGCTGTGGGAAGGTGGAATGAGTTTCCATGGCGGGTTGATCGGGCTGATTCTTGCGATCGCATGGCTCGCGCGCCGTGATCGGCTGAACATGCTCCGCGTTGCCGATTATGTTGCGGTGATCGCGCCCGTCGGCCCATTGTTTGTCCGCCCCGCGAATTTCGTCAACGGCGAGCTCTGGGGCCGGGTGACTGACGTGCCATGGGCAATGGTTTTCCCCGACGCGCAGGACGGACTGCCGCGGCACCCATCGCAGCTTTATGAAATGATCGGCGAAGGCGCGTTCGTTCTTGCCCTGATGGCGTGGCTCTTCTGGCGAACCGACGCCCGCTATTTTCCGGGACGATTGCTCGGCAGCGCCATGCTGAGCTACGGGGCGGTCCGCTTCGTGCTCGAGATATTCCGCCAGCCCGATGCGGGGCTCGAGAATCTCGGATGGGGCCTGACGATGGGGCAGACATTGTGTGTCCCGATGATATTGATCGGACTCTATCTCATCCTCACCTCGGCAAGGCGCCGGGTGCGCATCGAGCCGGTTGCGGGCAACGCCAGCGTCGCCTGAACAATGGCAGGGGACGGTCCGCTTCCTGAACGCCTTGCCCGCGCGATCACATTGGCGGGGCCAATGCCGGTTTCGCGGTTCATGGCGGCGGCGAACGCGGCCTATTATGCGCGGGGGACGGCAATCGGCCGGGATTTCGTCACTGCGCCCGAAATCAGCCAGATGTTCGGCGAGATCATCGGCGCGTGCCTCGCCGATGTGTGGGAGCGAGCGGGCAGACCCGACGTCGCATTTGTGGAGCTGGGGCCGGGACGCGGGACGCTTGCCGCCGATGCGCGTCGCGTCATGGCGAGGGCTGACCTGGAACCGCCCATCCATTTCATCGAAACATCCCTTGCCCTGCGCAGCGAACAGGCCGGATATGTACCCGACGCGATCTGGCATGACGATGCGTCGAGCCTCCCCGATGATCTGCCGCTGCTCATTGTCGCCAACGAGTTTTTCGATGCTTTGCCGGTCGAACAGCTCGTGCGCGGTGCCGGGCATTGGCATCAGCGCCTCGTCGCCTGTCAGGATACGCTGTTTCTGCCCGTTACGGGGAAAGCTGTTCCCGACGCGGTGATCCCTGCCCCGCTGCGCGCTGCCGCGCCGGGCAGCATCTTCGAATCCGCGCCCGCCGGTGTCACGATCATGCGGGCATTGGCTGCGCGGATCGTGAAACAGGGCGGCGCAGCGCTCGTCATCGATTATGGCTATGATGGCCCGGCCCTCGGTGAGACGCTGCAGGGCGTCAGGGGACACCGCACCGCCAATCCGTTCGATGAGCCGGGATCGATCGATCTATCCGCCCATGTCGATTTCACGACGCTCGCTGCCGCAGCGATCGTCGGGGGCGCCCGCGTGATCGGGCCTGTTTCGCAGCGCGACTTCCTCGGGAGCCTCGGTATTGCAGGGCGGGCGGCGGCGCTGGCCCGGTCCGCACCCGGTCGTGCCGGTGAAATTGCAGCGGCGCACCGTCGTCTTACGTCGCCCGATGAAATGGGAACGCTGTTTCGCGCCATGGCCGTTGCATCGCCCGACTGGCCCGAACCGGGAGGGTTCCCATGACGGTTGAAGTGCTTCGCGCGTCCGTCCTCGCCGTGCCGCACGGATTTTTCGGCATTGCAGGCGGGATCGGCGACAGGGCTGTTGGCGTGGCTGCGCCGGGTCGAAGGCTCTTGCGCGTCAGACAGACCCACTCGGCACTTTGCCATGTTGCAGGCGACTGGAGCGAGGGCGCATGGCCAGAGGGCGATGCGCTCGTCACCGACCGGGCGGGCATCGCACTGGGCATCGTCACCGCAGATTGCGCGCCCGTGCTGCTCGCCGATGCAAAGGCAGGCGTGATCGGTGCAGCGCACGCGGGGTGGAGGGGCGCGTTTGGCGGCATCCTCCAGAACACCGTGGCGGCGATGGAAAGGCTCGGCGCAGATCGTTCGAATATCGCCGCTGCAATAGGCCCGTGCATCGCGCAGAAGAGCTACGAGGTTGACGACACGTTCCGCAGCCCATTTATCGACGAAAATCGGGCCAACGAACGCTTCTTCCTTGCAGGCACACGGGCTGCACACCACCAGTTCGATCTTGAAGCCTTTGTCGTCGGTCGTCTCGGCGCTGCAGGGCTTACGGAAATTGAAGCACTGGGTCAGGACACTTACTGCCAGCCGTCGCGTTTCCACAGCTTCCGGCGGACGACACATGACGGCGTGGCAGATTGCGGTCGTCAGATAGCGCTGATTGCGCTCGCCTGAGCATTCGGCGAATGGAGACAGACGATGGCAGACGAAGCCCAGATCACCGGCACCCAGACGCGGCGTCGCCCCAAGCCAGACGTACTCGCGATCGGCAACCGCCGCCTTGCCCCGGAAACGCTCATGATGGGACACGGCTTTGATCCTGCGCTGTCCGAAGGATCGCTCAAACCCCCGATCTTCCTGACATCGACGTTCGTTTTTGAAAACGCGGCGGCGGGCAAGCGCTTCTTCGAAGGGATCACGGGCAAGCGGCCCGGGGGCGCAGAAGGCCTCGTCTATTCGCGGTTCAACGGCCCGAATCAGGAAATCCTCGAAGATCGCCTCGGCCTGTGGGACGATGCCGAGGATGCGCTGGTCTTTTCGTCAGGCATGTCGGCGATCGCGACCGTCATGCTCGCACTCGTCCAGCCGGGTGACGTGATTATCCATTCAGGGCCGATGTATGCCGCAACCGAAACGCTGATTGCGCGGGTGCTCGGCAGGTTCGGGGTGACGTTCGTCGACTTTCCAGCGGGCGCGACGCGCGAGGAGATCGATGCCGCCATATCGACGGGCAAGGCGCAGGGCCGCATCGCCATGATCTACCTCGAAAGCCCGGCAAACCCGACGAACGCACTTGTCGACGTCGAAGCGGTCAGGGCCGCCCGCGATGCGGCCTTTGCTGACGATATGCCCCCGGTCGTGATCGACAATACGTTCCTGGGGCCGCTCTGGGCCAATCCGCTCAGGCAGGGTGCCGACCTGATCCTCTATTCGCTGACCAAATATGCCGGCGGACACAGCGATCTCGTTGCGGGCGGGGCGGTGGGCGGCAAGGCGCTGATCGATATCGTGCGGACGATGCGCAATACGATCGGCACCATCACCGATCCGCATTCGGCGTGGATGCTGCTGCGGAGCCTCGAAACGCTCGAACTGCGCATGAGCCGCGCGGGCGAGAATGCCGCAAAGGTCTGCGCGTTCCTGCGCGAGCAGCCACAGGTCGAAACCGTCGGCTATCTGGGTTTTCTCGAGCCGGGAAGCCGCCAGAAAGATATTTATGACCGCCACTGCACCGGTGCGGGATCAACCTTTTCGCTTTACCTGAAAGGCGGCGAGGCGGAAGCCTTCAGGTTTCTCGACGCGCTCAGGATCGCGAGGCTCGCAGTCAGTCTTGGCGGGACCGAAACCCTTGCCAGCCACCCCGCCGCGATGACGCATCTATCGGTATCGCAGGAACGCAAGGATGCGCTGGGAATCAGTGACAACCTCGTGCGCATTTCGGTGGGCGTGGAAAATGCCGACGACCTGATCGCCGATTTTGGACAGGCACTTCAGGCGATCTGACGCGGATGACCCAAAGGCTGACTGGCGATATCCGCGCCCATAACAAGTTCGGTCACGCGGCGCGCAGCGGTCGCTCGTAACGGAGCATGGCCCAGGCCTGTTCGGCAAAACGCCAGCCGGTCCTGATCAGATCCGGCCCGAGGCGCGGCAGATCGTTTTCCGGATAATCACCGGGCCTGAGATCGCCATAGCCCGCCGTCGTCAATCCGGGGTGCTGCGCGATCGCCCGGGCCATCGCCTCGAACCGCGCGATGACCATGTGATTGGGGCGCTGGCGATCCCGCGAGAGCATCTCGAAACTGTGCGTCACCACCGTAAAGACAGGCATGTTCGTGTCTGCCGCATGGGCAAGCGCGCGCTTCATTTCCCCCGCCGAGATCGCGCAGATCTGTGCGGGTCTGAAATGACCGGGCCGATCATGGAATCCCGAAACCGGCAATTCCACGATGCCGTCCTGACGATAGGGAAGATTGCGCACCGCGCTGGCGGTCACGCGACACTCGCTGCCCAGATAAGCGGCGTTGACGCTGGTATCATACCGCAAGCCAACATCCGAGAGCGCGGCAAGCGTGCGATCATCGGCTCCGAAATTGCCGGCGCGAAAGGCGATCGGCCTTGGCGCGCCGACGCGTTCGAACAGATCGCAGCCCCAGCGCAGCAGCGCGACCTGATCGTCGAGGGCGAAGTCACCAATGCTTCGCCCCTGACGTCCATCGACCGGCGACGATTCCGCCCATTCAAGCCATTCGGTATGCGCATGAAGCTGAACCTCGTGACCGGCCCCGAGGACCAGCCTGATCGCGTCGGCGATGACGGTCTCGCCGAGCACCAGTGCCGGCATGGGATCGATGAAAAAAACCCCCTTCAACCCGTGGCGATCGAGCAATTGCATCTGCCAGCCGATACCGAACGCACCCTTTGCGCACTGAGCGAGGATCGACGCCCTGTAATTTGCCGCGGCAGAAAACCCGGACCGCTGACGCAACGGCGACAATTCGGTATCGATCGTGATCAGAACCTTTGTCATGCCCCTATCTAGCGCATCGGGTTTGATGTTTGAGTTAACAAATGCTGTGTTCCGGTCGGTCACCGTCAAGGAATGCGGCGGTGCCGCCTCCAAAGGCGAGGCGCAAACCGCAGCCCTGTCAGTTGCGGGGCGCCTGCCGTCGATAGCTGAGCGCCTCTGCAACGTGGATCCGGCTCACACCCTCGCTTTCCGCGAGATCGGCGATCGTACGGGCAACGCGCAGGATGCGGGTATAGCCACGCGCGGACAGGCGCATGGCTTCCGCTGCCTGCGCGAGCAGCTTCCGTCCGGGTTCGTCGGGCGTGCAATGGGCTGTCAGGACGTCGCCATCGGCCTCGGCATTGGTGCGCGGGGCCACGGTATTCCCCGCCGATCCGTAGCGCGCCGTCTGGATATCGCGCGCCCTGCCGACCCGCGCACGTACCGCTGCCGAACCCTCGGCCGGTGGCGGCAGGATGAGATCGGCCGCGCTTACGGCGGCAACCTCGACATGCAGATCGATCCGATCGAGCATCGGGCCTGATATTTTTGCCTGATAATCGGCCGCGCAGCGCGGCGCCCGTGCGCAGGCAAGTGCAGGATCACCGAGATGTCCGCAGCGGCATGGGTTCATCGCGGCGACGAGCTGGACGCGCGCGGGAAAGGTGACGTGCGCATTGGCGCGTGCCATGCTGACCGTTCCGGTTTCAAGCGGCTGGCGCAATGAATCGAGCACAGCGCGCTGGAATTCGGGCAGCTCGTCGAGAAACAGCACGCCGAGGTGCGCGAGGCTGACTTCGCCGGGTTTCACGCGCAGCCCGCCGCCGGTCAGCGCCGCCATCGATGCCGAATGATGCGGGGCGCGGAACGGCCGCGTCCGCCTGAGCCGCCCGCCAAGTTCACCCGCCACCGATGCGACCATCGACACCTCGAGCGCCTCGCTCGCGGTCAGATCGGGCAGGATGCCGGGCAGGCACGCCGCCATCAGCGATTTTCCAGCGCCCGGCGGCCCCACGAACAGCAGGTTGTGCCCGCCCGCCGCGGATATTTCGAGCGCACGTTTGGCGGTTTCCTGCCCCTTCACCTGCGCAAGATCGGGGCCATGATCGCGTGCTTCGACCTCTCCCCCAGTCGCGGGAGGAAGGAGCGCCGTTCCCTTGAAATGGTTGAGCAGCGCGAGCAGGTCGGGTGCGGGCACCACCTCAATTTCGCCAGCCCATGCCGCCTCGGCACCCTGAGGCGCCGGGCAGACGAGCCCCCTGCCCTCTGACGATGCATGAATGGCGGCAAGCAGCACGCCGGGCGACGACAGCACGCGTCCGTCAAGCCCCAGCTCGCCGACGACGACATAGCCCGCCAGCGTTTCAGCATCGATGATCCCCATCGCCCCGAGCAGCGCAAGCGCGATCGGAAGATCGTAATGCGAACCTTCCTTCGGCAGGTCGGCCGGTGACAGGTTGACCGTGATCCGCTTGGGCGGCAGCGCGAGGCCGATCGCCGCAATCGCGCCGCGCACGCGCTCACGACTTTCGGCAACCGCCTTGTCCCCCAGCCCGACGACGTTGAACGCAGGCAACCCGGAAATCAGCGAGCACTGAACTTCGACGGCACGCGCCTCGAGCCCAAGATACGCTACCGTCGGCACCGTCGCGACCATTTTTGCCCTGCCCCGAAAACCGAAGCGCGGCGTGCTTCAATTCTCGCATAGCCATGTCCGTGCCGACTTGCCAAGGCAATACACTTTCCCCATTTCCGCCGGGTGGGACTGCGCCGCTTCATAGCCCGTCATGAGCGCAGACGCGCTGTCCGCACCGGGCTGTTCGTGCTCGGCGTTATCATCACGATCGTCTCGCCCGTCATCGGGGTGCTGCCGGGGCCGGGCGGCATCTTTGTCTTTGCGCTCGGCTTTGGAATGATGCTCCGCTATTCGCAGCGAACAAAGCAAGCCTATGCCAGGGCCAAGCGGCGCTGGCCGCGGCAGGGACGGTGGATCGACTGGGGCCTGCGTCGCGGCAGCGCGCAACGCCGTGCCGACCGGATCCGCACGGCCCGTCGCGGCAATTGACTTCACGAAGGCCGCTGGCTATCGCGGCATTGGATGGTCGCCCGAACAGGCGGCCTTTTCTTTTCAAAGTTTTGAATCAGGGCATGAGCGATGAAGCGCACCTTCCAGCCGAGCAACCTCGTCCGCGCGCGGCGTCACGGCTTTCGCCACCGGATGTCGACAGTGGGCGGCCGCGCCGTGATCCGGGCGCGCCGGGCGCGCGGACGGCACAAGCTGAGCGCCTGACGACTATTTCCGCCCGTCGCGATTTTCTCGCGGCGAACGGCGGGAAGCGTAGAAGCACCGCCGGTTTTGTCCTCCTCGTGCGGCGTCGCGGCGATGGAAACCCGGTCAAGCGCGTTGGCTTTACCGTGACCAGAAAGATCGGCAATGCAGTCGTCCGCAACCGGATGAAACGTCGGCTGCGGGCGCTCGCACGAGACGTTATCGCCGCACACGGCACGGTTGGTGCCGATCACGTGATGATAGGCCGGGCGGGCGGAATAGAACGCAATTTTGAGACGATGCGCGACGAACTCGTCCAGGCGCTCGGCTGATGCGCTTTGCATTGTCACCCGGCACGCTTCTGATCATGGTGGCGCGGGCATGGCAGATCGGTCCTTCGCGCATCCTTCCGCCTTCGTGCCGTTACGCCCCTTCCTGTTCGGCCTATGCGATCGAAGCCGTCGAGCGGCACGGTGCGGTGCGCGGCGGCTGGCTTGCGTTCAAGCGCATCCTGCGGTGCCGTCCCTGGGGCGGCAGCGGCTATGATCCCGTTCCCCCAGCGAAGGACACCCGTGGAAAACCAGCGTAATCTTATTCTCGCGATAGTCCTGTCGGCACTTGTGCTGATGGGATGGAGCGCGATTTCGGCGGTCTGGTTTCCCGCGCCGAAAACGCAGAGCACGCGATCGGAACCGGCAAAGGTTCCGGCGCAGGCCGACGGAGCAGCCCCGGCGGTGGCGCCCGCCGTAACGATCGGCGATCGTGCTAAGGTTCTCGCGGCCACGCCGCGCGTCACGATCCGGACACCGTCGCTCGCGGGTTCGATCAGCCTCGTCGGCGCGCGCATCGACGATCTTGTGCTCGTGCGCCACCGCGAGGGGCTCGACAAAAAGTCGCCGCCCGCGCGTCTGCTTTCGCCATCGGGGACGCAGCATGCCTATTATGCGGGCTTCGGCTGGACTGGAGACGGCCTTGCCGCGCCAGGCCCCACGACCGTCTGGACCACTGACGGCACCGAACTCACCCCGCAGCGCCCCGTCACCCTCACCGCGACCACCGCCGCGGGCCAGATATTTTCGCTGCGCTTCACGGTCGACGCGAACTATCTGTTCTCGGTCGAGCAGACGGTGGCAAATAACGGCCCTGCGCCGGTAACTGCCCAGAGCTTTGCCTATATCGGTCGTAATGGAAAATCGCCTGACGTCGATCAATGGACCGCGCACGTCGGCCCGCTTGGCGTTTTCAACGACGCTGCTCAATATGACGTGAACTGGGGGGATCTGGATACGGCAGGCCCCGCAGGCAAACGCTTCAAGACTGATAATGGCTGGCTTGGCTTTGGCGACAAATATTGGCTGACCGCGCTCGCCCCTTCGAAACTGTCACCGCTGGATGCGGGTTTTCGTAACCAGAACGGTACCTATCTCGCCGATTTTGTCCGTGCGAAGGGCGTTGTCTCACCGGGAACTGTCCAGCGCGACCGCACGCAGTTTTTTGCAGGGGCAAAGGAAGTCGCACTGCTCGACCGTTATGAGGCGAGCGCCGGTATTCCATTGTTCGGAAAGGCGATTGACTGGGGCTGGTTCGAGATCGTCGAAAAACCTATATTCTACTATCTCGACTGGCTGTTCAAACTCTTTCACAACTTCGGCGTTGCCATCATCCTGCTGACGCTTACCGTCCGCCTGCTGATGTTTCCGGTCGCGCAGCGTCAGTTTGCCTCGATGGCGGCGATGCGCGCGGTGCAGCCCAAGATGAAAGCGATCCAGGAACGCTACAAGGACGACAAGGCGCGCCAGCAGCAGGAAGTGATGGCGCTGTACAAATCCGAAAAGATCAATCCGCTCGCCGGCTGCCTGCCCGTCCTGATCCAGATTCCGGTATTCTTTGCCCTGTACAAGGTTCTGATCCTGACAATCGAAATGCGGCACCAGCCCTTTGCGCTGTGGATCAAGGACTTGTCCGCACCCGATCCGTTTTTCTTCGGGCTGTTTCCAAATCTGGCAATTCCGCACTTCCTCGCCATTGGCATCCTTCCGGTCATCGTCGGCGTTACCCAATATCTGCAGTTCAAGCTCAATCCCCAGCCGATAGACGAAACGCAGGCACAGGTTTTCAAGATCATGCCGTTCATGCTGATCTTCGTCATGGCCCCGTTTGCGGCCGGCCTGCAGCTTTACTGGATGACGACGAACATCATTTCGATCGCGCAGCAGAAATGGCTGTACAGCAGGCATCCGGCCCTGAAGGCCGCGCCCGCTGCTGCCAAAGTGACGTGACAACAGACGTCGATTATGTCGAAGAGGCGCGCAGGCTCTTCAGCGGGCCTGTCGCTTTTCTGAAATCGGCGCCGAAGCTCGAATTCCTTCCGCCGCCCGACTGCCCCGAAGTTGCCTTTGCGGGGCGCTCGAACGTCGGCAAGTCTTCGCTGCTGAACGCGCTCGCCAACCGCAATGGGATGGCGCGCACGTCGAACACGCCGGGGCGAACGCAGGAACTCAATTTTTTCGACGTCGGCGATCCGCTTCGCCTGCGCCTTGTCGACATGCCGGGCTATGGCTTTGCCGAAGCCCCGAAGGACGTCGTGAAGCGATGGCGTTTTCTGATCAATGACTATCTGCGCGGGCGCCAGGTGCTTGCGCGCGCCTTTGTCCTGATCGACAGCCGCCACGGCATCAAGCCCGTCGATAATGACGTGATGGATATGCTCGACGGTGCGGCCGTCAGCTACCGCATCGTCCTGACCAAGGCCGACAAGGTGAAGGCAACCGAACTCGCAGCCGTCGCCGAAGTTACTACAGTCGCGGTTTCCAAACGCGCGGCGGCGCACCCCGACCTCATCGTGACATCGAGCGAAAAAAACATAGGGATCGCCGCGTTGCGCGCCGCGGTGCTCGAGGCGATAGAGGCGCAATGACAATGAAGCTTTTCATCGGGAACAAGAATTATTCGTCCTGGTCGCTGCGCGGCTGGCTCGCGTGCAGGCAGTCGGAGCTTCCCTTCGATGAGTCGCTCGTGCCGCTTTACGACGGGGATTGGGACAGGATCCGCACCGGCACCGACTATGCGCCATCGGGCGGCAAGGTGCCGCTGCTGCGGGACGGTGAGATTGTCGTATGGGATTCGCTCGCGATCGTCGAATATCTGAACGACAAGACAGGAAACACGCTCTTCTGGCCTGCCGATGATGCACCGCGGGCTATGGCGCGATCAATGGCCGCTGAAATGCACGCGGGCTTCAGCGCGCTGCGCCGCGAGCATTCGATGAACATCCGTAAGGTCTATCCACCGCAAGAACCGTCGGATGCGGTTCTGGCGGATATCACGCGGCTGATGGACATCTGGGCGCAGGCGCGCGCGCGGTTCGGCGGCACTGGCGATTTCCTGTTCGGGAACTTCGGTGCGGCGGATATCATGTTCGCCCCCGTCGTCACGCGGCTGACGACCTATTCGCTGCCCGTAGCGCGCTTTGCCAAGGCCTATGTCGACGCGGTGACCGCTCACCCGTTCATGCAGGACTGGATCGCAGGCGCGCAGGAAGAGAACTGGGTGATCGAACAGTTCGAAGGCGCAGTCCAGCCCGCGTCATCCTGACGCGCGCATCGACAAGCCCGGACGGCGGGAAACGCCCGACCGACGGCGCGGCTGTGCCGCGACGGGTATTCTCATGCCACCAGCGACGGCGACACCTCAAACCCGCTTCGCGTCGTAATCCACGCCCGCCTTCGTGATATAGCGCCCATCGTCGGTAAACAGCATGTCGATGTCAGAATAGCCGCCCCCGGCTGCCGGCCCTGACCCGATCGCGACGAACACACAGTCCGAACCGCTGCGGTTTACAAGATGATGCCCGTCGGTTGATCCCTTGATCCAAGCCGCAATATCGCCCGCGCGCATCCCCGTTTCGCCCCCGTCCTCGATCAGCACCGCCTCTCCCGCGAGCATCACGACCATTTCGTCTTCACCGTCATGCCAGTGCCGCTGAGAAGACCAAGCGCCCGGCTTCAAAACGACATGGCTCGCGGCGAATTCGGTCAGTCCTGCAGCGGGAGCCAGCCGCCGATACCACCGCCCTGCAACGGGGGCATCAAATGGCGGAGGATAGCCAGTCGCGTTGCTTTGCGGGATGGCTTCGAGCGCGATCTTGGGCATAGGTGTTTTATGACTGACGTCCTTCCCCTTGCCAAGGCGCTGATCGTCGCGCCCAGCGTCACCCCCGCCAGCGGCGCGGTGTTCGATGTGCTCGAAGCCGCGCTCGTTCTGCAGGGGTTTGATGTCGATCGTTTCATGGCGGGTGAAGCGCCCGACGGGCCGGTCGAAAACCTGCTTGCCACGCGCGGCGGCGATGCAGGGCCTCACTTAGCCTTTGCCGGGCACCTCGATGTGGTGCCGCCCGGTGCTGGCTGGATCAGCGATCCGTTCGTACCCGACGTGCGCGGTGCATTGCTTCACGGGCGCGGGGCCGTCGATATGAAGGGCAGCATCGCCGCCTTCGTTGCTGCCGCCGCGCGGGTGCCCGATCATCAGGGACGGCTGACGCTCATCATCACCGGAGACGAGGAAGGGCCCGCAACCTATGGCACCGTCGCGCTGATCGAGCGGATGCGCGCGCGCGATCTGATCCCGGACATGTGCCTTGTCGGCGAACCGACGTCGTCTGCACGGCTGGGCGATACGATCAAGATCGGGCGGCGCGGATCGGTCAACATCTGGATCGAAGTGGCGGGCACGCAGGGGCATGTCGCCTACCCGCATCTCGCCGATAATCCGATCTCCCCATTGTTGCGTATCCTGACCGCGATCGACGCCGTGCACCTCGACGATGGGACGGACTGGTTCCAGCCATCGAACATCGAAGTGACGACGATCGACGTCGGCAATCCCGCAACCAATGTGATCCCCGCAAAAGCAACGGCGCGGCTGAGCATCCGCTTCAACGATCGTCAGTCGGGCGCGGCGCTGATCACGCGTATAAAGGCCATTGCCGACGCGGAAACGCCACGCGCCACCGTGACGGCGCGCGTATATGGAGAAGCATTTCTGACGCCGCCGGGCCCGCTCAGCATGTTGATCGCGGACTCGATCTCGCGTGTCACCGGCATTGCTCCCGAGCTTTCGACGACGGGCGGAACATCGGATGCGCGCTATCTCGTCGCGCTGTGCCCGGTTGCCGAATTCGGTTTGTGCAACGCGACCATGCACAAGCTGGACGAGGCGGTAGCGCTCGACGATCTTTCAACACTGACAGATATTTATGCCGATATTCTTGCACAGGTGTTCGATTAGTTCGACGGCACGATCCGGCCCTTTCAGGTTCGCACGCGACGCAGAACGACGTAAAGCGCACCAGCATCACCGTGACGCGGGTGGGCACCACGGATGGCGGCGATGCGGCCGGCGTGCGGCCCGGCAGCGATCCAGTCCATGACCGAGGCACGGATAACACCCCTCAGCGGATGATCGAGCCGCGACGTGTCTGCACGGGGCGGGCGTCCCGTGACGAGCAGGATGAGCCGGGCACCGCGCGCGAGGCTGGTGGCGATGCCGCGATCGAGCCGCTGATGCGCCTCGCTCAGCGAGCAGCCGTGCAGATCGATCGTCATGTCGGGAGCGACCGCACCGGTGGCGAGCCTGCGATCCCATGATGCGTCAAGCGTATTGGCCGGACGGGCGGCGGGGCGCGGTGAATGACCGCGTGGCCTTTCCCCTGACGCTGTGGCCGGTGCCTTGCCCGCGGTTGCATCACCGATGGGCTGACGCGGAGCAGTTGAAGATTCATGCTTTCTGACGGTTTCGGGCGCGCTGCATGAATCGAGCGACCGCACATCTGCCACGACACGCGCCCAGAGCGCGCGCTCGGCGGGACTAAGGCGCCGGCCGGGCAACAAGGCGGGACAGCACCCCTTTCGGGAGCAAGACGACAGCCGTTCCGTGCGCGGACATCCCACCCGCGATCATGCGCGCCTCATTCCCGGCACCCCAGAAGGTATCGAACCGGTTCGCACCCTTGATCGCGCCGCCGGTATCCTGCGCGATCCACAGGCCCGACGCATCGGGGCGATCCATCGAGAGCGCAACCGGTGCACCCAGCGGAACGAAGGCCACATCAGCCGCCACTGTCGCGCGCGGCGTAACGGGCACGCCCAGCGAACCCAGCGGGCCGGGGCCGGTGAGTTCGCGAAAGAAAACCCAGCTCCGGTTCTCGCGCATGATAGCGCGGCCTTCATCGGGATTGGCGCGCAGATAGGCCATGATTCCCTGCATCGACGCCTGACCGGGCGCGAGCAGTCCACGATCCCTCATCAGCTTGCCGATGCCGATGTAATCAAAGCCATTCTGCCCTTCATAGCCGATCCGCATCACACTGCCGTCGGGAAGACGCAACCGCCCGGAACCCTGCACCTGGAGAAAAAAAAGCTCGACCGGATCAGCAGCATAAGCAATTTCGAGGCCACGCCCGGCAAGCGCACCGTCTTCGATGGCGGCCCGATCGAAATAGGGCTGGAGCACACCATCGACCAGCCGGCCGCGAACCGTGATGCGGCGGCACGGCGGAATTAGCGGCGTGGCCGTCGGGGCAAGATCGGGGGGGCATTTCACCGATGGCTGCTCGACCAGATCGGGAGGTTTTCGATAAATCGCCGCGGGGTAGCCGATCGCGGGGAGGCGGGACGCGGCGATTTCAGGTTCGAAATAGCCCGTCGTAAAGGCAGTGCCCGCGCCAACCCGCACGGGATCGAAAGAGGTTCGAAAAAAACCGACGGCATCGCTCGTGACCTGCGCATCGCGGCACACCCTCGCCCAGTCGGACGGGCGGGTCAGCCCCGAATCGTCGTTACGACGGCTAAGCGCGGGACAACTCTGCCTGAACGCCCCGAGTGCGCGGCCAGCCTGTGCGGGATCGAGATCGACCAGCGATCCGGGCGCCACACCGGCAGCAATCGCATTGGAAACGACTGGAGCGCCGAGCGGCTTGATGGGTGCGGGAGTTGAAGCTCGCGGGATGACGCGTGCGCATCCCGTTGCCGCCATCGCCAGCACGGGCAGCACGAACGCCGCCCTCCGGCAACGCATCATGCGGCTTCGTCAGTGTCAGTCAGCAGCCAGTTCGGATCGGGCGACCGCACCGTCCGTGTAAACGTCCACGCGTCATGCGTCGGCACGGCATCGGTGAGCGAACCGGCGATCACGACACCATTCGAATCGCGCGTTACCGCGGCAATATCTGCGTCGAAGCGGACTGTGACGATCGCCGTGCCGCCCTCGAGCGAAGCGGCCGAAATTCGCGCGCCGTTTACATTGACAAGGCGGTTATCGAGAACATGCCCTTGCGAAATGCGCTCGGCGTTTGCCGCCTCGAACGATTCAAGGACTTCGTCACCCACCAGGGTGCGAAGCTCGGTAACATCGCCGCGCCAGAATGCCTCGAGAATCATCCGGTAAGCCGCTTTCGATCCGTCGATGAAGCGCGCAACGTCGAAATCACTTTCGGCCGAAACAATCGCGCGGATGCCGGCGGCTGCATCGGGCTCGAACAGGGTTTCACTTTCGGGCACGGGCCTGTTCCGCTGCGCTTCTTCGATCAGGCCGGCGGAAACAGGTTTTGGGTCGACAGGCGCAACGAACGTCTGTTCATGGCCGGTCCTTTTTCCAAGAACCGAATACAGCCGCAGGGCGAGAAACGCTGCCACCATCGCAAGGATTACGATACCTGTCGTCACAAAACCTCCGAATGCGAAGCCCTCATATAGGTGTGACCGCGCCTGACTTCAAACGCCATTGCCCTTTTGCCGCCCGCCCTGCTAGGCGCACGCCAGCATTTTTACGCTTTGTCACAGGAAACGACCGAAATGGCCGATGAAACGGGTGCCGAACCCATTGCGAACGGTGAAGACACCAGCCCCCAGGCCGGGGTGCTTTCGCAATATGTGAAGGATTTGTCCTTTGAAAACCCCCATGCGCCTGCCGTCTACCAGTGGCAGGGCCAGCCGCAGATCGATGTACAGTTCAACATCGCCAGCGGCCAGGTCGGCGACGATGTCTACGAAGTCGTAATCAAGATCGACGTGAAGGCGGTCGCCGCCGACAAGACCGCCTTTCAGGTCGAGCTGAGCTATGCCGGCCTGTTCGCACTGCGCAACATACCCGAGGAACAGCTCCAGCCGTTCCTGCTTGCCGAAGCGCCGCGCATCCTTTTTCCGTTCGCGCGCCGGGTGCTCGCCGATGCCGTCCGCGACGGTGGCTTTCCGCCGCTGATGCTGGAGCCGATCGATTTCGGGCAGCTTTACGTGGCACAGGCCGCCCAGGTCGAATCGTTGATCGATGCGCCGATCGGACAGGCCTGAGCGGCAGACCCCGACGGGAAACTGCCGCGCAGAACCTGTTTGCCCTGCAAAACCTGATCGACGTCTACCGGAGCATATAAGCCTGTTTTGCGCGACCCTTCTGCTGCCAGGTGCGGGTTGACGCCATGAACCTTCTGCGCGCCACGGCGTCGATCGGCGGCCTCACTCTTGTCAGCCGGATTCTCGGCATGGTTCGCGATACGCTGATGGCGCGCTACGTCGGAGCGGGTCTTGCCTCCGACGCCTTTCTGATTGCATGGCGATTGCCCAACCTGTTCCGCGCGCTGTTTGCCGAAGGAGCCTTCGCCGCCGTTTTCGTGCCGCTGTTCAACCGCAAGATGGCTGAAGCCGAACAGGCGGCTCCCGGCAGCGGCCTGATCGCCGCCAATGTATTTGCAGGGCAGGTGCTGTCGGTGCTGCTTCCGTTCCTGCTGGCATTTACGGCGATCATGATGGCCTTCACCGGCCCCATCGTCTTCGCGCTCACCGGCGGCTTTCCCGATGGCGGACCGGAAAAATTGGCGCTCGCGGCACGGCTCACCCAGATTACCTTTCCCTATCTCGCGCTCATCAGCATCGTCTCGCTGCTGGGCGGCATCCTCAATTCGCTCAACCGCTTCTGGATCAACGCGGCGGCACCGATCCTGCTGAACGCCACGATGATCGTGGCCATTCTTGTCTTTCGTGGCAGCACGCAGGAAGAAACCGCCTATACCCAGGCGATTGCAGTCACGGTCTCGGGGGTGTTGCAGCTCTTGTGGCTGATCCGGTCATGCCGAGCGGCCGGCGTGACACTCAGGCTCGGCTGGCCAAGGCTGTCGCCCGACATCAGGAAAATGCTGTGGCTGATCGGCCCTGCCGCGGTGGGCCAGGGCGCGGTACAGATCAATCTGCTGATCTCGACTGCGCTTGCCGCACGACTGCTTCCGCAGGGCGCGGTCAGCTACCTCTATTATGCCGACCGCCTCAACCAGCTTCCGCTTGGCCTGATCGGCATCGGCATTGGCACCGCGATCCTGCCCAGCCTCTCGCGCCGGATCGGCGGCGGCGAACCGGCGGCAGCGGCACATACGCAGAACCGGGCGATCGAACTCGCACTGCTGCTCGCATTGCCGGCCGCGGTCGCGCTCACCGTTTCGGCCGTACCGCTCGTCAGGGGCGTGTTCGAACATGGTGCCTTTACCGCCGCGGATACGATCGGGGCGGCAGGTGCGCTCGCGGCTTTCTCGATCGGCGTTCCGGCCTATGTGCTGATCAAGGTGCTCACGCCGGGGTTCTACGCCCGCCAGGATACCAGAACGCCGGTGCGCATCGCGATCGTTGCCATGCTGGTCAACCTGATCGGCAATCTGGTGACGGTGCAGCGCTTTGGCGTCGTCGGGATCGCCGGATCGACCGCGCTGTCCGCCTGGGTCAACGCGGCGCTGCTGTACGCAGTGCTGCATCGCCGTGATCACCTGCGTGCCGATGGCCGGTTGCGATCGAAAACGATGCGCATCATCCTGGCCAGCGCAGTGATGGGCGCAGCGCTGTTCATGCTCAATCCCGTTCTCGACCCCTATATGGCCAGCGGAGAGATTGCCGGGCGGCTGGGCGCGCTGGCCGCGCTTTGCGGCGCGGGCGCGGCGATCTATGGCGTCATGGCACTGATCAGCGGTGCGGCAGACCCTGGCGACCTGCGCCGGCAACTCACCAGAAGGGGGCGCTGATGCGTGTCGTATCGGGCATCCAGCCCACGGGCAATCTGCATCTCGGCAACTATCTCGGCGCGATCCGCAACTGGGTGCGCATGCAGGACGAGGTGACGGGCGCAGGTGGCACCTGCCTTTTCTTCCTTGCCGATCTCCATTCGCTGTCCGACCATCTCGATCGTCAGGCGCGACTTGACAGCCTGCGCGCGATGGCGGCGGCACTTGTCGCCTGCGGGATCGATCCGGCGCGTTCGATCCTGTTCAATCAGGCGCGCGTTCCCGCCCATGCCGAGCTTTGCTGGCTGCTGAACGGCACCGCGCGGATGGGCTGGCTCGGCCGCATGACGCAGTGGAAGGACAAGGCGGGCAAGAACCGCGAGGGCGCATCGATCGCGCTGTTCGATTACCCCGTGCTGCAGGCGGCTGACGTCCTCCTTTATCAGGCGACCCATGTTCCCGTCGGCGAAGACCAGAAACAGCATCTGGAACTCGCACGGGATATTGCGACGAAGTTCAACAGCGATACCGCAACGGAAACGTTCGTGCTGCCCGAAGCAATCATCCCCCCGGTAGCCGCCCGCATCATGAGCCTGCGCGACGGATCTGCGAAAATGTCCAAATCTGACCCGAGCGACATGAGCCGCATCAATCTGAACGACGACGACGACATGATCGCAAAAAAGATCGGCAAGGCAAAGAGTGATGCAGGCGCGATCCCCGCTGACGTTAGCGAGCTTGATGCACGGCCAGAAGTCAAAAACCTCGTGGGCATCATGGCGGCGATCGATAACCGGCCGGTGCAGGCGGTTCTGGACGATTTTGGTGGTAAAACGTTCGGCGTTTTCAAGCCGGCTCTTGCCGAACGGCTGATTGCGGCGCTCACCCCCATTCGCACGCGACTGCACGATCTTCAGGAACCCGACACCATCGATGCGATCCTCGAACGGGGTGCGGCACAGGCGGCGGCGATTGCCGCGCCTACGCGGGCCGCAGCGTTTGACGCGCTTGGCCTCCAGCCGATGAAACGGGCATGACGCGCGACGGAGCGGATATGTTCAACGCGCGTTCACTCATCAGGGCGTATGATTTGCACCTTACAGATCGCTAGGGCCAGATAATGAAAAACTTGCTAAAATTCGTGGCACCTGTCGCCCTTCTCGCCTTGGGTGCGTGCGCGACGCCGTTCAATGCACGGGTTTCGCGGTTCCAGCAGCTTCCCGTGCCGCAGGGGCAGACATTTGCGATCGTGCCGGTTGATGCCCGCCTCGACGGGAGCCTTGAGTTTCCCCAATATGCGCGCATCGTGGAAGACCGTCTGGCGCGTGTCGGTTACGCACCGGCAACCGGCACGGGCGACGCAAATCTGATCGTCCGTCTTGATTATGGCGTCGATAGGGGCCGCGAAAAAATCCGTTCGGTCCCCGGCGGTGGCTTTGGTTTGGGCTATGGCTTTGGCGGTTACCGTCGCGGGTTCGGACCCTATGGCTATGGCGGATTCGGGCGACCATTCTACGGCTTTGGCGGGCGCGCCTATCTCAATGGCTTTTACGATCCGTTCCTGTTCGACAATTTCAACGCTGTCGAAAGCTATACGGTTTACAACAGCGAGCTGGAGATGACGATCGAGCGGCGCGGTTCGAGGGAGCGGCTGTTCGAGGGTAAAGCGCAGGCAATGTCGACCGACAATGATCTGACGACGCTTGTTCCCAACCTGATCGAGGCGATGTTCACGGGATTTCCGGGCAATTCAGGCGAAGTCGTGAAAATTACCGTTGCGCCGCCGGGGCGGGAACGGCGCTAGGACCGGGCGTAGTAACGCAGGCGGAATGCGCTGGCCCAGTCGGCCAGCGTGCCGCCGGTGACGGCTTCCCTCAGACCGTCCATGACGCGCTGGTAAAACCACAGATTGTGTTGCGTCATCAATATGGCACCCAGCATTTCGCCCGATCTGACAAGGTGATGCAGATAAGCCCGGCTCCATCCCGTGCAGGCCGGACAATCGCAGTCAGGAGAAAGCGGCGAAAGACTTTCGGCGTGCCTGGCGTTGCGGATATTGAGCGGGCCATCCCAGGTGAATGCCTGGCCGTTGCGCCCGCTTCGCGTCGGCAGGACGCAATCGAACATGTCTATGCCGCGCTCGACCGCGCCGACAATGTCATCAGGCTTGCCGACCCCCATGAGATAGCGGGGCTGTGTTGCGGGGAGCATCGGGGCGGCAAAATCGAGCACGCGAAACATCTCTGCCTGGCCTTCGCCCACGGCGAGACCACCCACCGCATAGCCGTTAAAACCAATGCCGGTCAGCGCGCCGGTCGAAATCCGGCGCAGCTCCTCATTCATCGAGCCCTGCTGGATGCCGAACAGCGCACCACCACCGGCAAACGCATCGCGCGAGCGCCGTGCCCAGCGCATCGAGCGCTCCATCGACGCCTCGGCTTCCTCGGCGGTTGCGGGAAATGGAGTGCATTCGTCAAAGGTCATGACGATGTCGCTGCCCAGTAGCGCCTGTATTTCCATCGACCGTTCGGGAGTGAGCATGTGCCGCGATCCGTCGAGATGCGATCTGAAGGCGACACCCTCCTCGCTTTTTTTGGTCAGATCGCCGAGGCTCATCACCTGATAGCCCCCACTGTCGGTCAGGATCGGGGCATCCCAGCCCATGAAGGCATGCAGGCCGCCCAGCCGCGCCATCCGCTCCGCGCCCGGGCGGAGCATCAGGTGATAGGTGTTGCCGAGGATGATATCGGCCCCGGCCGCGCGTACCTCTTCGGGCTTCATGGCCTTGACGGTCGCGGCCGTGCCAACCGGCATGAAGGCGGGCGTGCGGATGGTTCCGCGCGGCATGACGATCCTGCCCGTCCGGGCTTTGCCGTCAGTCGCGGTGATGGTGAAGGCAAGGCGGCTCATCGAGGATTCCTGCATCGCTGTCCGGACAGGCTCAACCGTTCGTGACGATGACGCGCTGTTCGCGCAATTGAGCGGTACCGAAAACCGTCATGAAGGCGATGTCGGTCGCGTCGCGGCCCACACAGATGCGTACGGTTTCATTGGCCCTTGCCATTCCCGTCGCATCGATCAGATGCCAGCTTCCGGCAAGCCAGACCTCGACGACCGCATGAAAGTCGGGCGGGGTAACGCCAGGCGCATAGGCGGAAACCAGCCGTGCGGGGATCATTGCGGCACGTGCAAAGCCCGCGAGCAGGTGCGCGAAATCGCGGCAGACGCCCTGACGCTGCACGAACGTTTCTGCCGCCGTCGTATTGCCGTTCGATGCGCCCGAAACATATTCGACCTGCGTACCGATCCAGTCGCGCATCGCCGCAATTGCGGCACCGCCGCGGTAAGCCGAAAATTGGCGGTGGACGAAAGACCCGAGGCGATCGCTTTCGCAGTAACGGCTCGGCAGAAGATAGGGCACGACGAGCGCCGGCAATGTGCGCGGATCATCCGGCAGCAGCGGATCGATGGGGACAAGCGGCCGCTCGATCTCGACCCGAGCACGGTAGTTCACGAGAAACTGCCCTGCCCCCGCCGCCCATGTCCGCTGGCCGATGGCGTCCTCGCCCGGCGTCGCACCGAGCGGCTCGGGCGACGTGACCGTAAGCGCGCTCGATAGGAGGCGCTGGTCGGTCATTGCCGCCGCTTCAATCTGGAGAAGCACGTCATGCGGCTCGGAAATGTGGTAGTCGAGCCGCACGTCGATATCGATGAGCAAGGCATACTCCTCAAAATGCACATGGCGGCAGTAAGCAGGTCGCCGTTGCTCCCCCCAACTCACGGAATCAGCAGGCTTGCATCTCCATAGCTGTAAAACCGGTAATTCGCACCGATTGCATGTGCATAAAGTGCCTGCATCGCTTCACGCCCCATCAGCGCGGAAACGAGCATGAACAGCGTCGATCTGGGCAGGTGGAAGTTGGTCATCAGCCCGTCGATCGCCCGAAAGCGATAGCCCGGCGCGATGAAGATGGAGGTATCGCCTTCGAACGGCGCGATCACGCCGTCCGGGTCGGCAGCGCTTTCGAGCAGGCGCAGCGATGTTGTGCCGACGGCGATCACCCTGCCCCCGCTCGCGCGCACCGCATTCAGACGAGCCGCCGTCTCCGGGTCGATCCGGCCCCATTCGGCATGCATGGCGTGATCGTCGGTATCGTCCGCCTTGACCGGCATAAATGTGCCCGCGCCGACGTGGAGGGTCAGCGTCTCATGCGCAATGCCCCGGACGGTCAGGGCCTCCATCAATCCCGGCGTGAAGTGAAGCCCCGCCGTCGGGGCCGCGACGGCACCCTTTTGACGCGCGAACATCGTCTGATAATCATCCGCGTCCTGCGCGTCGGTGGGCCGCTTGCTGGCGATATAGGGCGGCAGCGGCATATGGCCGGCCCGTTCGAGCAGGAGTTCGACGGGCTCATCGCCACCAAAAGACAGCAGCCAACTGCCATCGGCAGCGCGATCACTGGCCATGGCGACGACCCCAACCCCGAAATCGATCCGATCGCCGCCGGTCAGGCGCCGGGCGTTGCGCACAAAGGCGCGCCACTGGCGCAGCCCCACGCGCTTGTGGAGCGTCGCGCCGATCGCAGCATTTCCACGATGCCCTTCGAGCTGGGCAGGAATGACACGGGTATCGTTGAATACGAGGCAGTCGCCCGAACGCAGGACGACTGGCAGATCGCGCACCGTCATGTCGCGCCGTTCACCGCCTTCGAGCACCAGCAAGCGCGCGGCATCGCGCGGGCGCGTCGGCCGCAGGGCGATCCGATCCTGGGGAAGTACGAAATCGAATAAGTCGACGCGCACTATTTCCCCGGTGCGGGTGTGGGGTTCGGCGTAGCGGGTGTGACCGCCTCTGGCACCGCCCCGCCGGGCGAGGACGGTGACGACGGTGCAGCGGCGGCGGGCGCGGCGGGCACCACGAGCGGCACGCGCGCGGCATTGGGGCCGTCTGCGTCGATCCATGCGCGGACGATCTTCGACGGTGATGCCGGTGGTTCACCCCTGGCGATCGCATCGACGAACTCCATGCCCTGCGTCACCCGCCCAAAGGCGGTATAATGTCCATCGAGACGCATCGTCGGCATCAGCATGATGAAAAACTGGCTGTTCGCGCCGTCGAGGTTATCGGGCCGCGCCATTGAAAGCGTGCCGCGCAGATGCGGCAGATCGTTCAACTCCGCCTTGATATCGGGAAGCGGCGATCCGCCTTCGCCGGTGCCCTTGGGATCGCCGGTCTGCGCCATGAAACCGTCGATCACGCGGTGGAACAACAGCCCGTCATAGAAACCGGCGCGCGTGAGCGTACGGATCCGTTCGACATGCCTCGGTGCCTTGTCCGGCCGGAGCGCGACGACGACGCTGCCGCCGGTGGACAGATCGAGATGCCAGATATCGTTCGGCGTCGGCGTAACGGCGGCTACCACAGGCGCGGGCGCGGGCACGGGACTGGCTTTCTTCTTTGCCAGCGCGGGACTGGTGAGCGCCGCCAGCGCCATGAAACCGGTCGCGATCTTCATCTCAAACTCCTCCCCGATGCGCAGATCGCGCGTTTTATCCCTCTTGCGTGACCGCTGGCTGAACGTCAGCGGCGTTCCGACCGGGTCTCGTTGACACGCGCGAGCACCTCGGCTGCCACGGCGGCCGACACGAACTTTTCGATCGATCCGCCGTAGCTCGCGATTTCCTTGACCCAGCGGCTCGCAATCGGCTGGAGCGCGACATCGGCCATGAGAAAGACGGTTTCGACCCGATTGTTCAGTTGCTGGTTCATCCCGGTCATCTGGAACTCATATTCGAAGTCCGAAACCGCGCGCAGGCCGCGCACGATCACGTCGGCTCCCTGGCTTTCGGCGAAATTCATCAGCAGATCGTCGAAAGCGACGACGCTGATACCCGTGATCCCTGCACATTCGCGCGTCATAATCGCCAGACGTTCCTCAGCGGTGAACATCGGCACTTTCGACGGATTGGTCGTCACGCCGATCACGAGCCGATCAACGAGCTTCGCGCCGCGCCGGATGATGTCCATATGGCCGCGCGTAACCGGATCGAATGTCCCCGGATAGACGCCAACACGTTCGCCGCCCGCCGCCATCACCGGTCCCGACCGATGCTGTAGCGCGCAATCGCCCGGAGCAGTCCGGCGTTTTCGCCAAAGCCGTGCAGATGATCGATCGCCTGATCGACGAGCATCTGCGCCTGCGCGCGCGCGCGCTCCGCACCGAGCAGCGAGAGGAAGGTGGCCTTGCCCGCCGCTGCGTCCTTGTTGAGCGCTTTTCCCGCCAGTTCCTCATCCCCTTCGGCATCGAGGAGATCGTCGGCGATCTGGAAAGCGAGGCCAATATTGCGCGCATAGCCGCGCAGGCTCCCCCGCCCTTCCTCGGGCAGACGCCCCATGATCGCCCCCGCCTCCACGCAAAAGGCGATCAACGCACCGGTTTTCATCGCCTGGAGTCGCGTGACCGAGGCAAGATCGAGTGCCTGCGTTTCCGCCGCGATGTCCATCATCTGCCCGCCGGCCATTCCAGCCGGTCCCGAGGCGCGCGCCAGCCCCTCGACCAGCTCGATCCGCACGAACGGATCGGGATGCACCGCGCCGTCCCCTACGATCTCAAAGGCGAGCGCATGCAGTGAATCTCCGGCAAGTACTGCGGTTGCTTCGTCGAAGGCCCTGTGCACGGTGGGCTTGCCGCGCCGCACGTCGTCATCGTCCATGCAGGGCAGATCGTCGTGAATTAGCGAATAGACGTGGATCGCCTCGATTGCGCAGCCGACGCGCAGCGCCGCCTCGCGATCGATGTGGAACAGTTCGCAGGCCGCAACCGTAAGCAGCGGGCGAAGGCGTTTGCCGCCGCCGATCGCCGCATGGCGCATCGCTTCGAACAGCCGCGCGCGCGGATCGTCGGGTATCGGCAGCAGTCTGTCAAAGACCCGGTCGACGTCGCCAGCGATGCGCTGCAACGCACCACCGAGAATGGGTTCGATCCCCCGCACGGGCGCGTCAGTTCGAATCGAAGGGCACCATGCCCTGAGGCTTGCCGTCACTGCCGAGGCTGATCTTATCGATGCGCATCTGTGCATCCCTCAGCCTGGCTTCGCACAGCGCGCGTAGCCGGTCTCCCTCCGTATAGAGCGTGATCGACTGATCGAGGCTGGCATCCCCACTCTCAAGTCGGTGTACGATCGCCTCGAGCCGCTTGAGCGCATCCTCGAACGAAAGCTGCGAAAGATCGTCTGACATCCCGCGCGCTTGTGGCGGGCGGCGGCGGCATGGTCAAGGATGCTGGCCGCGCGGCGACGCGAGGGAGCCGCCGACGGCTAGTTTGGCGACCGTGCCCGTTCTTCAGCAACCAGTTCCTTGCGGCTCAATTTACCGACCAGCGTTTTCGGCAATGTCAGCCGCACTTCGACCTCACGCACGCGTTCGTGCTTGCCAAGCTGCGGATTGAGCCAGATTTTCAGCGCGTCCCCATCGGTATCCGCGCCGTCGTTCAGCGTCACGAATGCCTTGGGTATCTCGCCGGTCCGTGCGTCTTCGATACCGATCACCAGCGCCTCTTTCACGGCCGGGTGCCGGTACAGCACGGTTTCGATGCTGCTGGGAAAAACCTTGAATCCTGAAACCGCAATCATATCCTTCAAGCGGTCGACGATGCGGATATAGCCGTCATCGTCAATCATGGCGACGTCGCCGGTGCGCACCGCCCCCGCAACGAACGTATCGGCATCCGACTCAGGGCGGCCCCAGTAACCCTTCATCGCCTGCGGCCCTTCGAACACCAGCTCGCCCGGCTCGCCATGGGGTGCGGGCCGGGTCGGGTCATCGCGATCGACGAGCCGGACCAGCGTGCCGGGAATGGGCTGGCCGATACTGCCGATCCTGTTCATTCCGTCATAGGGATTGCAGGCGACCACGCCTGCGCTTTCGGTCAGCCCATAGCCTTCGACGATCCGGGCGCCCGTGGCCCGTTCGAATTTTGCCTTTACGCTTGCCGCCAGCGGCGCGCCGCCCGATATGCACACCCGCAACGATTTGAACGACGTCCTGGACATGTTCGGATGGTCCATCAGCGCCTGATACATCGTCGGGACGCCCGGCAGTGCGGTTGCCCTGACGCGCGCGATCGTCCGCAGTGCCAGCCCCGCTTCAAAACGCGGCAGCATCGCGATCATCCCGCCTGCCAATACAGTGCGGTTGAGGACGCAGGTGTTCGCGAAAACATGAAAAAACGGCAGCGCGCCGACGATCCGATCCTCCTTGCCCTGGGCCGGATCGATCGCATGGACCTGCTGCGCGTTCGCCGTCATTGCGCCATGCATCAGCATGGCGCCTTTGGGCACGCCGGTCGTCCCGCCGGTATACTGGATCAGCGCCACGTCATCGGCCCTGATATCGACTTCAGATGGTTTCGCGCGCATCGCACGCACGCGATGCATCGGGATCACCCGTGGATCGTCGGGCAGGGCCGCGATGTCCGCCTTGCGGAACGTGCGGAACAGCGCCCGCTTCAACGGGCTGAGCCAGCCGGATATCGAACCCATGATGACCCGATCGGTATTGCCACCTTCGAGCAGCGCGGTCGCAGTCGTCATGAGCTGTGGCGCATCGCAGGTGACGATCGTCCTGGTGCCGCTGTCGGTGATCTGATGGGCTAGCTCGGCGAGCGAGTACAGCGGTGACATGTTGACGATGATCGCGCCGGCCTTCAGCCCGCCATAATAGGCAACAAGATAATCGGGGATATTGGGCAGGAACAGGCCGATCCGGTCGCCCTTGACCAGTCCGAGCGCCTGCAGCCCGGCGGCAAAGGCATCGGCCATCGCGTCGATCTCGGCATAGCTGCGCCGCGCGCCCATGAAATCGGTAAGCGGACGTTTTGCGTTCCTCGCGACGCTCGCCGCAAACATCTGAGGCAGGGTCAATGGTGGAAAGCTGCGATCCCATTGCCCGGGATGGACATAGGCGGTGCGCCAGATGGCTTCAGCGTCGGTCATCATGGCAAGACTGTCCTACCGCGGTGAATAATACCAGACGCCATCGCGATCCTCGCGCACGGCACGACCAGTGACTTCGAGGTGGCGCAGGTGGGCAAGCGCTTCGCCGGTGGCAAGGCCGCGGTCGCCATCGCCAATCGTGCGGCGAAACAGGACGGCGAAGCAGTCGACGGCACGAGCCGGAGCCTTCGCCAGATGCGCGGCGAGCTGATCGAGCTGAAGCCGGTGCCCCTCCGCCAGCCGATCGAGCCGTGCGTGCAATCCGGTAAAAGGCCCGCCATGCGCCGGGAGCACGAGGAGATCGTCAGGCAGAGTCCTGAATGCCTCGATCGAGGCCAGCCATTCTCCCAGCGGGTCGGCCTCGGGCTCGTTGATGGATACCGATACATTGGAACTGATGCGCGGCAGAACCTGATCGCCGGCGATCATCAGCTTGCCCGCAAAATCGATCAGGCAGACATGTTCGGGCGTGTGACCGCTGCCGATGCGGACGTGCCAGTCACGCTCGCCGATGCGGATGACGTCGCCTTCGCGCATCCGCACATGCCCTGTGGGCAGCGGCGCGACGAGCTTTGCGAACATGCCCCAGCCGCGCGCCCGCGCCGCATCGCATTGGGCATCGCTCCACCCCGCGCCTTTCCATTGCGCCATCGCTTCGGCGGGTGGTGCGTCGCGCCGGTCGGCGATGAGCATCCGTGAGAGATAATATTCGGTGCGGTTCATCCACAGCGGCGCGCGATGTTCGGCACAGAGCCAGCCTGCGCACCCCATATGATCGGGATGATAATGCGTCAGGATCACGCGGGACACCGGACGGCCGTCCAGTGCCATGCCCCAGGCTGAACGGGACTCCTCTGTGAAAAGCCCGGTATCGACGACGGCGACACCATCGCCTTCATCGAGCAGCCAGACATTGATATGATCCAGCCCGCCCGGAACCGGGAGCCGTGTCCAGCCGACACCCGCGGCAAGCGGATGCACCATGCCATAGTGCGGCACGAAATTGCCGAACGGAAAGATGAGCCCCCGCGATTCGATTGGTTCGAAGCTGCTCTCGGGCAGTCGACTGTCGGACGCTGAGGGCCTCGTCATCAAAAGCGCCTGAGCAGCTTCACCCGCTTTCCGATCTGAACCCGCATCAGCGCTTGAACGGGTCGACCATGCCGCCGGGAAGGAGCGCCGGGGCCTCGACCTCGCCGCGCGCGATGGCATCGGCGAGCTTGGCCGCATCGTAGCGCTCGGTGCGCAGTTCTTCGATCAGAGCGGCGCGATCCCCTTCGAGCCGGTCGTCGGCAGGAGCCTCGATACCGGCGGCTTTTGCCGCCTTGGCGATGGCGGCATCGAGTTCGCGCTGCGACGTCAGACCGAGCGTGACCGGATCTTTCGGCACGATATTCGTCATATTCCAGTGCGATCGATCGCGGATTGCCCCGATCGTCGTGCGGGTCGTGCCGATCAGCTTGCCGATCTGCCCATCGGTGACTTCGGGGTGATTGCGGATGATCCATGCAATGCCATCGGGTTTGTCGGCACGCTTTGATACCGGCGTGTAGCGCGGCCCCTTGGTGCGCGTGACCGCCTCCGGCTCGCGGTACATCGTCAACCGGTAACTCGGATCCGCCTGCCCCTTTTCGATTTCCGCCTGCGTCAGTTCCTGCGCACGGATCGGATCGCGTCCGGTCAGCTTGGTCGCCGCGGTGTCATCCGCAATCGCCTGGACTTCGAGGATGTGGAGCCCGCAGAACGCCGCAATCTGCTCGAAACTGAGCGCGGTGTTGTCGACCAGCCACGAAGCGGTCGCATGGGGCATGAGCGGCTGGGCCACGGCGGCATCCTTTGTATCGATAAAGAAACGGCCACCCCTTTCGGAGCGGCCTTCGTCCAAAGACACTTAGCCCGGCACACCGCGCGGGGCAACCCGCTTCGCGCGGCGAGATCCTCAGGCATCCAGCGTGACATGGCCTGGCATCGCCGCGACCCGTGCCAGCCAGGCGACCACGGCGGGATAATCCGGAAGCGCGAAACCGCCCTCCCCGCCGTATGCGTGTAGGCATAAAGCGCGATATCGGCGAGCGTCGGGGCATCGCCGACGAACTATTTGCGGTCCGCCAGATGCGCGTCCATCAACGCGAGCGCGGCTTTGCCGTTTTCGACGCGCATGGCGACGGACGCCAACTGCATCGCACTCAGATTATCCATCCCGACGAACGCCCGGAAAAATCGCATCGTCGCGATATTCGGTTCGTGATTATACTGTTCCCAGTTCATCCAGCGCAGCATGTCCGCATGCTCGAAGCGGTCGCGCGGGATGAGCGCGGAGGCATGGGCCAGCCAATGGCATCCGGCATTGCTTTCGGGCAGGAACCGGTCTCCGATCTGCAGAACGGGAATGCGGCCGTTGGCGTTCACCGCCGCCAGGAACCGGGCCGTCCGCGTTTCGCCCTTCATGATGTCATATTCGCGCCGCTCCAACACCGCGCCCGTCAGCGCCGCGGTCAGCCTGATCTTGTAGCAATTTCCCGAACGGGCATATTCGTGCAGGATAAGCGGCTCGGTCACGCACCCTCCTAGCGCGTGCGCGACGATCCTGCTACCGGCCCGGCCATGCTCAATCTCAACGGCATTACGGTGCGCCTTGGCGGGCGCACCATCCTCGATCGCGCCACCGCGACATTGCCGATGGGCGCGCGCGTCGGGCTGATCGGTCGCAATGGCGCGGGCAAGACCACGCTGATGAAAGCCATCACCGGCGAACATGACCCCGACGATGGTGCGGTGGAAATGCCGCGCGCCTGCCGCATCGGCTATATCGCGCAGGAAGCGCCGCACGGAACGAGCACGCCGTTCGAGACGGTGCTGGCGGCCGACGTCGAGCGGGCGGCGCTGCTTGGTGAAGAAGCCCACACCGAAGATCACCACCGCATCGGCGAAATCCACGAGCGGCTGATCGCGATCGACGCCCATGCCGCACCGGCGCGGGCTGCGCGGATCCTCGTCGGCCTCGGCTTTGACGAAGAGATGCAGCACCGGCCGCTCGACAGCTATTCGGGCGGATGGAAAATGCGCGTTGCGCTCGCCGCGCTGCTGTTTTCAGAACCCGATCTGCTGCTGCTCGACGAGCCTTCGAACCACCTCGACCTCGAAGCGACGCTGTGGCTCGAGAATTTCCTGAAAAGCTATCGCGCAACGATGGTCGTCATCAGCCATGAACGCGATCTGCTCAACAATGTCGTCGATCACATCCTCCACCTCGAAGGGGGCAAGACGACGCTCTACGCCGGTGGATATGACGCTTTCGAACGGCAGCGCGCCGAACGCATGGCGCAGCTCGCCAGTGCCCGCGCCGCGCAGGAAAGCCAGCGCGCCAAGCTCCAAGATTATATCGCGCGCAATTCCGCCCGCGCCTCCACCGCGAAACAGGCGCAATCGCGGCAGAAGGCGCTGGCACGGATGCAGCCGATCGCCGAAATGGCGACCGACGCGACGCTCGCGTTCGATTTTCCCAGCCCCGATGCGCTGAAGCCGCCGCTCGTCACGCTCGACATGGCGGCGGTGGGCTATGGCGAAACCCCAGTGCTCCAGCGCCTCGATCTGCGGATCGATCCCAACGATCGTCTCGCGCTGCTCGGCAGGAACGGCAATGGCAAGACGACGCTGGCGCGCCTGCTCGCGGCGCAACTGCCGGCGATGGACGGCAGCGTCGCCGCGTCGGGCAAGATGAAGGTCGGCTATTTCACGCAATATCAGGTGGAGGAATTGGACGGGAGCGATACCCCGCTCGAACATATGACGCGCCAGATGAAGGGGGCGTCGCCGGGCGCGGTGCGTGCGCAGCTCGGCCGCTTCGGCTTTTCGGGCGCGAAGGCGACGACGCTGGTCGGCAAACTTTCCGGGGGCGAACGGGCGCGGCTCGCACTCGCGCTGATCACCCGCGAGGCCCCTCACCTCCTGATCCTCGACGAACCGACCAACCACCTCGACGTCGATGCGCGCGAGGCGCTCGTACAGGCGCTGAACGATTATGAGGGTGCGGTCGTCCTCGTCAGCCACGATCGCCACATGCTCGAACTGACGGCCGACCGCCTCGTCCTCGTCGATAACGGGACGGCGAAGGATTATGGCGGCAGCCTCGACGATTATGTCGACATGATCCTCGGCAGGAACCAGCCAAAGGCCGCGAAGATCGACAAAAAGGGCGATCGCAAAGCCGCCGCTGCAGCGCGTGAGCGCGAAGCGGGTCTCCGCGGCGCGGTCAAAACGGCGGAAGCCGAAATGGCGAAACTCACCGCCGAACGCAGCGCGATCGAGCGCGCGATGTTCGATCCCTCGAGCGCCGGGGCCGCACATGCCCGGCTCAGCATGTCAGACCTGATGAAACTGCGCGCGGCCGTGGAGGCAAAGCTGGAAGCGGCGGAAGCACGATGGGTCGCAGCCAGCGAGGCGCTGGAAGCGGCAGTTTAGGCGGGCACAAGCACGTCGATGCCGAGCGCCTGAGCAGCATCGCACAGGCCCCCGTCCAGCGTGACCAGAACCAGATTGTGACGGACACAGAGTGCGACATGCACCGCGTCGGGCAGGCGCAGGCCGGTATCGAAGCGGCGGACGAGCAGCCGCGCCTGCTCAATGTCGCGATTGTCGCATTCGATCACCGTTGCGGCTGCCAGCCGCCAACCGTCAAAGGCCAGCAGCCGCTGCGTCGCATTCGACGGCGTCAGCTCTTTCATGCGAACCAGTCGCGCGAAAGCAGAGGCGACTTCGCCGGCTGCAAAGCTGCCGATAAACAAACTCGTTTCCGGCGCGCGAATCAACCTGGCGACAGCCGAGCTCGCCGGTTCACCGCGCAACGCCGGCAAAATGGCGCTGGCATCGAGATAGACCCTCAATATCGATAATCTTGGTAGACGAGATCGAGCAATTCGACCGACGTGAGCGTGCTTTTGATTTTCGGCAGTTTCGCGATCTGCGTGTCGAGCCAGTCATGCGGATTGCCCTCAGGCACGATGGCGACGGGGCGTGGTCGCAACTCGACCACTTCCCGGCCGCGCCGCGTGATGACGACTTCCTCGCCTGCCAGCGCCTTGTCGATCAGGGAAGGCAAGCCGTTCTTGGCTTCGGCGACACTATAGCTGCTCATGGCTATCTCGATAGCTATCTGTAGCGATACGGTCAAGGCTGAGAATATACCAGTCGATGATCAGACCGGGAGAAATCCCAGTTCATAAACCATCGGGCGGAGCTTGGCCGACAGCGCGGCATAGGCGGCCTCGAAGGGATCGAAGTCGGTCAACTGGGTATCGCCATAGGCTTTGAGCGCGCGGCGGACCTGATTCCAGCCTGCATCGGGGCGACCGAGCTTGTATTCGTCCCTGATCTTGTTCGGAAACTGGGTGGCGTGGAAGCGCGTCCACAATTCGCGTCCCTCATCGAGCACCGCCTGCGCCTCGGGCGAAAAGACCATGCCGCGCATATGGCGGACCATGAAATCGCTCTCGAACCGCCCCTTCGCGCCGACCTCGGCCTCGGTGAAGGGGATGAAGTGGTTGACGAGGCTCCAGTCGCGGTCGTTCCAGCGCAGGCCATCGGCGCCCGCGGTCAGGTTGCTGCCGTTGAACATCATCCAGACGAGGCAGTCGGATTTGAAGTCGTCGGTCAGCGGCGCGCTGGGTTGCAGGAACTGGTCGCGGTCGTTGAGCCAGGTCGGCTTGATGAGGCGGCGGACGGCAAAGACGATGGCGGCTTGCCAGAGGTTACTTGCAGTGACGAAGAAAGCACCAGCGTTGCCATAGCCTGATGAAAGCAATGCGGTTTGCGAGGCATGTTGAAAGTCGTTTCCAAAGACGATCATGCTGCCAATTGCACCATCCGCCCAACGTTTTCCCCGCACGTCCTTGGTGCTCGTCGTTGGCACAAGGGCGTTTTTCAACGGCAACGCGGGCTGTTTGTTCGAACGCGGCCTCACGATCCAATCCGCAAGGGGTGGACGCGGCAGCGCACGATAGAAGGTCTTTTCGCCGACGATCTTACCGTCACGATTGACCGCAATGGTATCAATCTGCCCCGTCAGCGCGTCAGCAGCCAAATCCCAGATCAGAAAGCCGATCGGGAACTCGCCTTTCAGCGTGTCAAACACTCGACTGTCGACGATGAATCCGTCCAGATATTGCGCTGTCCAGCGGCGACGAAACTCCTCGAAATTCGGCGCATTGACATATTTCAATGTGCTGAACATCGCCAGTTTCGCGTGGGGAAGCTCGGCCATGATACGATGCAGAAACTGGACGAAAAGCTCGCGCTTCGCATAGCCGAGGTGGCCCATGCCATGTGCTATTCGCTTGGTCGCGACGCCCTTTTTTAGCATTGCCTTTTCACCGGCATCTTTCATGTTATCGACGTTCATTGCCTCCGCATAAGGCGGATTGATCAGCACGAGGATCGGCTTCGCGCCCTCCGCGCCTCCGCGTGAGTCCAAAATCGCCTGCCGCAGCGCCATCGGCACTTTCCCCGACAGGCTGTAATCGATCGCGCCAAAATCCGTGACATCGTCATTCAGATAATCATATTGGAAAATCTCCGCCCCTGCGAAGCCCGGGTTCGACTTCATGATCGTCACATCGGCCTGGTCGAGCGTCGACATGAAGACATTGCGCAAATTGCTGTGCTTGGCCTCCAGATTGCCGACGCCCGCGCACATGTCCCACACGATGTAGCGGTCCTGCCAATTCTCCCCCAGCGTGGCGCGCAGCTGGTCATAGGCTTTGTCGACGATGTGGAGCGGCGTGTAATAGGCGCCCTTGAACTTCTGTTCGTCAACGGGGAGCAGACTGTCACGCCGTTCGAGCAGATAATGGCGGTTCCTCTCGGCGGGCGGGCGGTGATAGATCGCCCAGAAATTGTCGTAGCCGCGCTTGCTCGCCAGCTCGTAGACTTGGCCGTCGAGCAGAAAGGTCGGCCCCGCCGCCGTCATCAGAAGCCGCGCGGGCAGGTTGTTCATTGCCTCATGCTGGCCGTCGTGCATGATGTCGGCAAAAAACAGTACGGCATATTTGACCGGATCGACGGTGCCCAGCTCGCGACCGATCAGATCGACCCAGCGATCGAACACCTGGCGCAGATTGTCGCGCGTGATCGGGGTGCGGATGATCCGGCGTTCGCGGATCGCGTCTTTCACCGCTTTTACGAACGCCGCTTCGTCGTGCGCGATCGTATATTCGACGATGTGCGCCTGCACATAAGGCGCGATCTGCGCGGCGAGCTGCCTGCCCGCCTGCGATCCCGATTTCGGCCATGTGATGCGCGTGTCATCAAACAGCGGCAGTGCGCGCTCGGTCGGCATCAGCGCCGCCTTTTCACGGTCGATGACGCACAGAAAGGCGGGAATGGCTTCGCCGCGCTTTTTCGCGGCGCGGACGTAGACGAGCAACTGCCCGAACATGACGATGGCCGGGGTGGGCGCGTCCTTCGCCTCGAACCAGACCTCCTCGGTCTGGATGTCGACCAGCCCCTTGAAGACGGATTTGAGGCCGATCGCCCTGATATAGGCGTCTTTCACGTCTTCTTCGGTGCGGGCCCGTGCCAGCGCTTCGAACAGCGTCATTTGTCTGGGTTGGCCCCGGCTTCAGGCATGTTGACTCACGCTCAACACGATCTTCCCCACATGCGCGCCTGAATCCATCAGTGCGTGGGCGGCGGCGGCGTCCTCGAGCGGGAACACGCTGTCCACCACGGGTTTCAGCCGCCCCGCCGCGACGTGCGGCCAGACGGTGCGCGAAAGTTCATCGGCGACGAGCGCCTTGAACCCCTTGTCGCGGGCGCGCAGCGTGCTGCCGGTCAGCGTCAGGCGCTTCACCATGATGAGGGGGATGAAGACTTCGGCTTTCGGCCCGTTCAGGACGGCGATCGAGACGTGGCGGCCATCGGGGGCGAGACATTGGAGATTGCGCGGCAGATAATCCCCACCCACCATATCGAGCACGACGTTGACGCCCTGCCCGCCCGTCAGCGAAAGAACCTCGGCAACAAAATCCCGCCGCTTATAGTCTATGGCATGATCTGCGCCCATCGCCCTTGCACGGTCGCATTTATCCTGGCTGCCGCAGGTGACGATCATCGTCAGCCCGAAAAGCTTGCCCAGAGCGATCGCCATCGTGCCGATGCCGCTGGTGCCGCCATGGACGAGGATGGTATCGCCCTCGCGGGCCCAGGCACGCTCGAACAGGTTGGTCCAGACGGTGAAGAGCGTCTCGGGCATCGCCGCCGCCTCGATCATCGTCAGCGCGGGCGGCACCGGCAGGCACGAACCGATGGGGGCCGCGCAATAGTCTGCATAGCCGCCGCCGGGCGCGAGCGCGCAGACATGCTGGCCCAGATGGACGGCCTCCACGCCATCCCCCAGCGCCACGATCTCGCCGGACACCTCAAGCCCCATGATCGACGGCGCGCCGGGCGGCGGCGGATATCTGCCTTCACGCTGGAGCACATCGGGGCGGTTCACACCGGCGGCGGCAACCCGGATCAGGACTTCGCCAGCCATCGGCACGGGAACGTCGCGCTCGACGACGACGAGCACGTCCGGCCCGCCTGCCCTTTCCGGATCGATCGCGCGCATGCGCGATGGAATTATGGTCATCCGGCTCCCCTGATCATAAGCTGCACAGCCTGCCGCGCGCCTTATTGACTTGGGGACTGCAAGGCGCAACCCTTTGCACATGGACCCCGACGACAGTGTTCCGATCCCCCGGGCCGACGATCTTCTCGCGCGCGCCGCGAGCGCAGACCTCGATCGGCTTTCGGCAGCCGAACTCGAAGCACGTATCGCCATCCTCGAAACTGAAATCATCCGCACGCGCGCGCGGCTCGATCATGCGTCACGCCACCGCTCGATCGCCGATGGACTGTTCAAGCGGTGACCGCCGCTGCCGTAAATCACTATGCGCCGCTTGATGATCGGGAAACGGCACACAACATATTGCTTGACCGGAAGCCTGTTTCCCGCGCTTCCCACTGGGACAATCGCTGATGCCATCCTTCGCCCGCGAACTCGAAGCCACGCTGCACAATGCGCTCGCCGCCGCAGCGGGCCGCCGCCACGAATATGCAACGCTCGAGCATCTGCTGCTTGCGCTCGTCGATGACGAGCATGCCAAGGCCGTGATGGTCGCGTGCGGCGTCGATACCGGCGAGCTGAAGACGACGGTGACGCATTATCTCGATACCGAACTGGAGGCGTTGCGCATCGAGGGCCAGACCGATCCCTCGCCGACAAGCGGCTTTCAGCGGGTCGTCCAGCGGGCGATCCTTCATGTTCAGTCATCGGGTCGTGACGAAGTGACCGGAGGCAATGTGCTTGTCGCGCTGTTCAGCGAACGCGAGAGCTATGCGGTCTATTTCCTTCAGCAGCAGGATATGAGCCGTCTCGACGCGGTCAGCTATATCTCGCACGGGGTGGGAAAAGGCGGACAGGCGACGGAGGGATCGGCAACACCCAAGGGCGCCGAGGACGAAAAGCCCGCCAAGGCGGAAAGCAAGCAGAAGGGCGAAAGCGCGCTGAAGCAGTTTACCGTCGATCTCAACGAAAAGGCGAAATCAGGCAAGGTCGATCCGCTGATCGGGCGCGGCCCCGAAGTCGATCGGACGGTGCAGATCCTGTGCCGCCGATCAAAGAACAACCCGCTTTATGTGGGCGACCCCGGGGTCGGCAAAACCGCGATTGCGGAAGGGCTGGCGCGCAAGATCGTCGAGGGGAACGTCCCCGAAGTGCTCCTGCCCGCGGTCATCTATTCGCTCGACATGGGCGCGCTGCTGGCGGGAACGCGTTATCGCGGTGATTTCGAGGAACGGCTGAAGGCGGTTGTCAGCGAACTCGAAAAGCTGCCCGACGCGATCCTGTTCATCGATGAAATCCACACTGTGATCGGTGCCGGCGCGACGAGTGGCGGCGCGATGGATGCATCGAACCTGCTCAAGCCCGCGCTTTCGGGCGGTACGATACGCTGCATCGGATCGACGACTTACAAGGAATTCCGCAACCATTTCGAAAAGGACCGCGCGCTTCTCCGCCGCTTCCAGAAGATCGACGTGAACGAGCCGACGATCGAGGATACGATCAAGATTCTCGCCGGGCTCCGATCGGCGTTTGAAAGCCATCATTCGGTGAAATACACGCCCGATGCGATCAAATCGGCGGTCGAGCTTTCGGCGCGCTACATCAACGACAGGAAGCTGCCCGACAAGGCGATCGACGTGATCGACGAAGTGGGTGCAATGCAGATGCTCGTCGTCCCGTCGAAGCGCAAGAAAGTGATCACGCCGCGCGAAATCGAGGCGGTGATCGCCACGATGGCGCGCATTCCACCGAAATCGGTAAGCGCGGACGATACGAAATCGCTGGCTTCGCTCGAAACAGACCTGAAGCGGGTCGTCTTCGGGCAGAATGCGGCGATCGAAAAGCTCGCGTCGGCGATCAAGCTCAGCCGCGCAGGCCTGCGCGATCCCGAAAAACCGATCGGCAATTATCTGTTCACCGGGCCTACGGGCGTCGGGAAGACGGAAGTGGCCAAGCAGCTCTCCGCGATCATGGGGATTCCGCTCCAGCGTTTCGATATGAGCGAATATATGGAACGCCATTCGGTATCGCGGCTGATCGGTGCCCCGCCGGGATATGTCGGTTTCGACCAGGGCGGACTGCTGACCGATGCGGTAGACCAGAACCCGCATTGCGTGCTGCTGCTCGACGAGATCGAAAAGGCGCATCCCGACCTGTTCAATATCCTGCTGCAGGTGATGGACAACGGCCGCCTGACCGACCAGCACGGAAAGTCGGTGGATTTCCGCAACGTCATCCTGATCATGACGACCAATGCAGGCGCAAGCGATATGGCGCGTGAGGCGGTCGGCTTTGGGAAGATGACACGCGAGGGCGAGGATGAGGAAGCCGTGAAGCGGATGTTCACGCCTGAATTCCGCAACCGCCTCGATGCGATCGTGCCGTTCGGCTATCTGCCGACCGAAGTTGTCGCGCGCGTGGTCGACAAGTTCATCCTCCAGCTCGAACTCCAGCTTGCCGATCGTGACGTGCATATCCGGCTGGATGACAAGGCACGCGAATGGCTGACGGCGAAAGGATATGACAAGCTTTACGGTGCGCGTCCGATGGGTCGCCTGATCCAGGAAAAGATCAAGCAGCCGCTCGCTGAAGAACTTCTGTTCGGAAAGCTGGTCCATGGCGGCGAAGTCATGGTGCATATGAAGGAAACCGACGGCGTCGAGGCGATGGCGTTCGAGATTACGCCTGCACCACCCAAAAAGGGCAGGAAGGGCGGCAAGGCGAAGGTTATCGGCGAAGGGGTTTGATCGAGAGCCGCGGGCGGGGAGCCAGTCGGGCCGATGCTCGTTTCCTCCGATGAAGAGGAGACGGGCATGACCGATCAGAAGCCGACGCAGGCGATGGGAACCGGGACACCAGGTGACGCTCATAAGAATGACGGCACCAACGATCCGGGCAATACCAGCGCCTATCCGAACCCGCATACCGGCAAGACGGAGCGGGGCGAAGGCGGCAAGCTGAGCGGCGTGATGGGCCATGGCGGGCAATCGGATATCGGCTATCACGGCTCGGGTCGGCTCGGTGATGAAGACGCAGGCGACGGCTCAAACGCGAACAGCCCGACCAAAGACTCTGAGCCGGGCTGAAGCGGTGCATCGCTGGAGTGACACTGGCTGACAGACCACTCGGGGACGGCTTTCGGCACCGGTCAGATGCGGGTGCCGGAAAATATTCGGTAAACTAGGTGCTTGTTGCCGGGCCGAGCGTGTATTTCCCCGTCCCGTTGACGAATAATGAAAAGCCCGCCGGATCGCTCCGACGGGCTTTGTCACGATTTGGCTGCGTCCGTTATTGACCCCGCAAGGCGCAAGCTTATCGGCGGTCACCCATGAAGCGCATCAGGAACATCAGCATGTTGATGAAGTCGAGATAGAGCGTCAGCGCGCCCATCACGATCGACTTGCCCATCATGTCTGTATCGCGGACATAATCATACATCGATTTGATCTTCTGCGTGTCATACGCCGTCAGCCCGGCGAACAGCAGCACGCCAACGAAGCTGATGACGAGCTGGAGCGTTCCTGACTGCAGGAAGATGTTGACCAGACTGGCGACCAGAAGACCGACAACGCCCATGATGAGGAAAGTGCCAAGCCCGGACAGGTTACGCTTGGTCGTGTAACCGTAAAGGCTGAGCCCGGCAAAGGCGGCGGCAGTTGCAAAGAACGTCGTCGCAATCGACGCACCGGTATAAATCCGAAAGATCGACGACAGTGACAGTCCCATGACAGCGGCATAGGCCCAGAAAAGCGTTTGAGCGGTGGACGTCGAAAGACGGTTGATACCAAAGCTCAGCACCAGGACGAACGCGAGCGGCGCAAACATCACGAGATAGCCGAGGCCGGACGGGCCCCCGCGCGCGTTGAACAGCAGATCCATATAGGGGCTGTTGGCAAACAACAGCGCGACGACGCCGGTGAGCATCACGCCCGACGCCATATAGTTGTAGACCGATAGCATATAACTGCGAAGACCCGCATCGAATGCGGCGTCGCGTGTCCCAACCGTCGAGGCGGCCGCGCCTGCGGTCATTCGGGGATCAGACCAATTGGCCATCGAAACAATCTCCTCAATCCGCAGACAATCCTGCGAATACCGATAATATCGGTGGATCATCCCCGCTTTTCAAGCGGAAGTCGGGCTGCCATCGGGAACGACGGCTCACGGCGCATGCAAAACCCGGCAGCCTTTCTGACCTGAGGCGCTAAGTTCGGCGGCCAACGCCTTTGCCGCCGTGCTGACATCGGCCCAGGTCGCGTCAAAACCGTCGGCGCCGCCGTAATAGGGATCGGCGACGGCCTCTCCTTCGCGCCCGGGCACATGATCGAGGAGCAGCGACAGCCGCGCCTTGCCGTCAGCCGGTGCGAGCGCGCGCAGATCGGCGAGGTTCTGCGCATCCAGTGCGACGATCCGGTCAAAATGGTGAAAGTCATCGACGGTGACTCGTCTTGCCCGATGCGCCGAAATATCAAGGCCCTGTGCGCGGGCCACAGACTGTGCCCTTGGATCGGGTGCCTTTCCCAGATTCCAGTCGCCGGTACCGGCACTGTCAATCCCGAGATCGAGGCCCGCCGCTTCAGCCTCCCGGCGAAATGCCGCTTCGGCGAGTGGCGACCGGCAGATATTTCCAAGGCAGACGAACAGAATCGATGGCATGCGATATCCCTTTTGCGACGTGCCCGCTCTCTGCTAGCCTTTGTAGCAACAGGAAACGAGAGGATCGCCGCTTGGCATCTGCCGCCCCCGTCCCTCGCCGCGCTGATGGCACAACCCCGCGCGCCTATGCCTGGTATGTGCTTGCGCTGTTGACTGTCGTCTACGTTCTGAATTTCATCGACCGGCAGATACTCAGCATCCTCGCAGGCGACATCAAGCGCGACCTGGGACTCAACGATGCGGATATCGGCTTTCTTTACGGGACGGCATTCGGCGTGTTCTATTCGCTGTTCGGCATACCGCTGGGTCGGCTGGCAGACAACTGGAACCGCGTCCGCCTGATCTCCATCGGGCTCGGCATTTGGTCGCTGATGACGGCGCTGTCGGGGCTCGCGCGCTCGGGATTGCAGCTCGCTGGGGCGCGGATCGGCGTTGGCATCGGCGAGGCGACGGCGTCGCCTTGCGCCTATTCGCTGATCTCGGATTACTTCCCCAAAACCCAGCGGGCGACGGCTCTGGCTATCTATTCATCGGGCATCTTCATCGGTGGCGGACTATCGCTCAGCATCGGTGGCACCGTCGTCGATCGGTGGAATGCCGCCTATCCGGGCGGCGGTCCGTTCGGGCTGGTCGGCTGGCAGGCGGCATTCATGGCGGTCGGCATTCCGGGGCTTCTGCTCGCGCTGCTCGTCGCCAGCATCCGCGAGCCGGTTCGTGGCGCATCGGACGCTATCGTCACGGCCACGTCAACGCGCCCCTTCGCTGATTTTTTCGGCGAGCTGGTGACGATCATTCCGCCTTTCACGCTGATCGGCGCAATGCAGCGCGGCCGCAAAGCGCTGTTGATCAACGTGGCGGTTGCGGGGCTGACGACCATCATTGCCGTCGCTCTTGTGACGCTCACGCGCTCGGTGGCGCAGTGGAGCGCAGTTGGCCTTGGTGCTTATGCCGTATTCTCCTGGGCTTCGGCGCTTCGGGTGCGTGATCCGGCTACTTTCGCGCTGATCTGGAAGACCCCTGCCTTTCGGCATGTCACGCTGGGCTATGGCCTTATCGCCTTTGTTTCCTATGGCGTTGCCGCATTCGGGCCGCTCTATGCCGAATCGGTACTCGGCCAAAGCAAACAGGCGATCGGCTTCTGGCTCGGCGGCGGCGCGGCGCTGGCCGGTTTCCTTGGTATCGTCATCGGGGGGAGGCTTTCGGATCTGCTGCGCCGGAACAGTGCAAACGGGCGGGTACTGATCGTCATCGTGGGCGCGGCGGGGCCTGTTATCCCGATCATCATCGCCTACACTACCGAGAGCGTACCGATTTTTTATGCAATGTCGTTCCTTGCCGGATTGCTCGGCCCCGCCGCGCTGGGCGCCGCCGCCGCGACGACGCAGGATCTCGTATTCCCGCGGATGCGCGGCACGGCGACTGCAACCTTTTTCATCGGCACGGCGCTCATTGGTCTGGCGCTCGGGCCCTATCTTGCCGGGTTCGTCTCGAAAGTCTCGGGATCGTTATCGACCGGCGTACTGTCCATCCTCATGGTCACGCCGATCTCGCTCGGATGCCTGCTCCTCGCCATGCGATCGGTTCCCCGTGCCGAAGCGACCATGATCGAGCGCGCACGTGCGGCGAGTGAGCCGATCTGACGGCGATCACGCGGGCGGCATCAGCACGGCACAGCCGATCCGCGCGCCACTGTTGCCGCTCGGATCGGTCTTGTAATCGTCTGCCGCCGCGTGGACAACGAGGGAAAGTCCCCCGGCCGGCTTTGCCGCCATCGCCTCGGCGGGCATCCGCATCGTCATGGTGCCGCGACCACGCGAATTCACAGTCATGTTCGGCAGATCGCCCGCATGAACACCCATGGGATTATCCCGCCCATGCTGCTTGCCCATCGGGTTCCAGTGAGCACCCGCGCTGGTAAAATCCGGACCCTGGCAGACGCCAGCTTCGTGCAGGTGAACGCCGTGGACCCCGGGTATCAGTCCCTTGGCCTTCACCGTCAACCTGCCACCGCTCATCATCACCGTGCCGCGTTGTGCGCCGGTTCCATCCTGAAGCACTGCCTCGACCGGCGGTGATCCAGCCGCCATGAGAAGGGGCGCAACGGCAGCACTGATGACTAAAATGCGTAGCATGACGACTTCCTTCAATCCGGAGGGATTATTTACACGCCTTCAATCGGCACTGTGCTTTATCACAATATAACGAAACCGCACCGATCTGGTGCCATAGCGAAAGCATTTGTGTTGGCTGCACAATTCCGGGAAGATCATATCGTCGTCGTCGGCCTCGGCTATGTCGGCCTGCCGCTGGCAATCGTGCTGGCCGAACATGGTCGCGTGTCGGGGCTGGATACCGATGGCGGCCGGATCGCCGAACTCCGCCGCGGCCATGACCGGACCCGCGAGGTTAGCCCCGACCGGCTGAGCGCATCGTCGCTGGCGCTCACATCCGATCCCGACGCCTGTCGCGGCGCGTCAACCTATATCATCACCGTGCCGACCCCGGTCGATGCGATGCACCGGCCCGATCTCGGCGCGGTGCTCGCCGCCACACGCACCGTGGCAAAGCTGATCGAGCCTGGACGATCAACGCTGATCGTCTATGAATCGACTGTCTACCCCGGCGTGACCGAGGATATCTGCGGCCCTGAACTGGAGCGCGCTGGCAATCTGGTGCGCGGCCGCGATTTCGTGCTCGGCTATTCGCCCGAGCGCATCAACCCCGGCGACCGCGAACACACGATCGACCGGATCATGAAAGTCGTATCGGGCGAAGACGCCGAAACGCTCGATCGCGTCGACAGACTTTATGGGCAGATTACAAGCGGCGGCACATTCCGCGCTGCATCGATCAAGGCCGCAGAAGCAGCCAAGGTAATCGAAAACGCCCAGCGCGACATCAACATCGCTTTCGTCAACGAGATCACCCAGATATTCGCAGGGCTCGACCTTTCGATCTGGGACGTGCTCGATGCCGCGCGAACGAAGTGGAATTTCCTCGACTTTCGCCCGGGGCTTGTCGGCGGTCACTGTATCGGCGTCGATCCCTATTATCTCGCGCATCGGGCGGCCGAGGTCGGGCATGATCCGCGCGTCATCCTGTCGGGGCGATCGATCAACGACGGCATGGGCGCCTGGATCGCGGACCGGCTTCACGACCGGCGGGGGGCAAAGGCCGGAACGGTTCTGGTGATGGGCGTGACCTTCAAGGAAAACGTGCCCGATATCCGCAATTCGAAGGTCATCGACCTGATCGAGCGGCTGCGATGGCTGGGGCACGACGTCGCCGTTCACGATCCCTTTGCCGATGCGGCAGAACTTTCGCACGAATATGGGATCGACATCATGACAGGCGCGCTCGATCATGCCTATGATCTGGTCGTGGCCGCCGTCGCACATGATCAATATCACGCGATGAGCGATGAAACTCTGGCCCGGCTGGTGAACGGGCACGGCGTTCTCGCCGATCTGAAGGGCATGTGGCGCGGACGCGCGCTGCCTGCGTCAATTCATCGCTGGTCGCTGTGAGCAGACGCGTCCTTATCGTTTTCGGCACGCGGCCCGAAGCTATCAAGCTGTTTCCCGTGATTGCTGCATTGCGCGCGGAGCCGTCGCTCGACGTTCGCGTCCTCGTTACGGCACAGCATCGTGACATGCTCGATCAGGTGCTGTCGCTCGCTGGGATAACGCCCGACATCGATCTCGATCTCATGCAGCCCGGCCAGTCGCTCGATGCGTTGACGGCGCGGCTCCTGACCGGGCTTGGTGCCGCATTCGATGCCGAAAAGCCCGATCGCGTTGTCGTGCAGGGCGATACGGCGACGGCGATGGTTGGCGCGCTGACGGCCTATTACCGGAAGATTCCGGTCAGTCATGTGGAGGCCGGCCTGCGCAGCGGCAATATTCACCATCCCTGGCCCGAGGAGATCAATCGGCGGATCATCGCGCCGATCGCCGACCAGCATTTCGCACCCACGCAGACGTCGGCGGATGCGCTCATCGGCGAAGGGATCGATCCGGCATCAGTCCATGTCACCGGGAATACCGTGATCGACGCCCTGCTGATGACGCGAAACCGCCTTCATGCGGAACCCGTGCTCTCGACAGGGCTCGATGCGCTGGCTGAACGCTTTGCCGGCAGGCGCATCGTCGCGGTCACCACCCACCGGCGCGAGAATTTCGCTGCCATGCACGGCATGGCATCGGCCATCGCGCAGCTCGCCGCCCGGCCGGATGTCGCCGTGATCTTTCCCGTCCATCCCAATCCCAATGTCCGCGCCGCGATGGACCCGGTTCTTGCCGACCTCGATAATGTCGCGATGATCGCACCGCTCGATTATCCCCATTTCGTCCGCCTGCTCGATATGGCGTATCTCGCCCTGACCGACAGCGGCGGCGTGCAGGAGGAAGCACCCGCGCTCGGCAAGCCGGTTCTCGTCATGCGCGAGACGACCGAACGGCCCGAAGGGGTGGCGGCGGGAACGGCGCGCCTCATCGGCACCGATCCCGCGCGGATCGTTTCCGAGACTTTCATGCTTCTGGACGATAGCAGGGCCTATGATGCCATGGCGCATGCTCACAGCCCTTATGGCGACGGGCAGGCCGCGGCGCGGATCGCAAAGGTGATTGTCGATGGCTTCGCATAATAGCACCGCGGTCGCGGTCATCGGCCTCGGCTATATCGGCCTGCCGACCGCGGCGGTGATCGCACGATCGGGCATGACCGTGCTTGGTGTCGACGTGAGCGCGCATATCGTCGAGACGGTGAATTCGGGGCGCATCCACATCGAGGAAGTCGATCTCGACGGGCTGGTGCAGGGCGTCGTGGCGCGCGGAACGCTGCGCGCCTCGGTCACGCTCGAGCCTGCCGACGTTTTCGTCATCGCCGTGCCGACGCCGTTCGGCGGCAATCATGTGCCTGACGTGAGTTACGTTCTCGCAGCGGCACAAAGCATCGCGCCTGTGCTGAAGGCAGGCGACCTGATCGTCCTTGAATCAACCTCGCCCGTCGGCACCACCGAGCAGGTTCGCGATACAATCGCCGCGCTTCGCCCCGATCTGAAGATGCCGCATTCAGGCACTGGCCCCAATACAGCGGCGGCCGACGTCGCCATTGCCTATTGCCCCGAACGGGTCCTGCCCGGGCGCATCCTCGTTGAACTGATCGACAATGATCGGTGCATCGGCGGCGTGACGCCCCGCTGCGCGCGGAAAGCGCTCGCCTTTTACCGCAGGTTTGTGCGCGGTGCCTGCGTGACAACGAACGCGCGGGTGGCCGAAATGGTCAAGCTCAGTGAAAATGCATTTCGTGACGTCAATATTGCCTTTGCCAATGAGCTTTCGATCGTCGCCGACGAACTCGATCTCGACGTCTGGGAGGTCATCCGCCTTGCCAACCGCCATCCGCGCGTGAACATCCTCGCGCCCGGCCCCGGCGTAGGGGGCCATTGCATCGCGGTCGATCCGTGGTTCATCGTCCACAGCGCGCCCGAGGTGACGCCCCTGATCCGCACCGCCCGCACCGTTAACGATGCCAAGATCGGGCATGTCGTGGCCCAGGCCGTGGCGCTGATCGAGGCGTATCCGGGAGCGGCAGTCGCGTGCCTGGGCCTCGCCTTCAAGGCCAATATCGACGATTTTCGCGAAAGCCCTGCGCTGAAGGTTGCCGAAATTCTCGCCAGCCGTTTCGGTTCGCGCATCCGGATCGTCGAGCCGCACGTCGATGCCTTGCCACCGTCGCTTGCCGGTGCGGGGGCCATTCTGACCGATATCGATAGCGCGCTTGCCGCATGCGATGTCTTCATCGTGCTCGTCGATCATGACATCTTCAAATCGGTGCCGCTCGACGAGCGGGCTGAAAAGGCTGTTTACGACACACGCGGAATCTGGCCCGATCAGCCGCGTGCCGCCGCGCCACCGTCGCTGAGGCTGGCAAGCTGATTACCCGGCATCGAGACCGGCCGCGTGCTCAATGCAATGCGCCGGTCTGGCAAAGAACTGAAAGGCAATAGAACATGCGTGTCCTCATCACCGGTGCCGCCGGGTTCATCGGCTCCACTCTTGCCCGTGCCCTGCTCGCACGGGGAGACAGCGTGTTCGGGATCGACAACCTCAACGACTATTATGATGTCAGGCTGAAGCATGATCGCCTTGCAAGCCTCGCGCACAGCCGCTTTGCATTCGCCAAGGTCGATTTCAGCGATACCGCGGCGCTGGCGGCGGCACTGGAAGGCCAGGCGTTCGACTCGATCGTTCATCTCGGTGCGCAGGCGGGTGTGCGTTACTCGATCGAAAATCCGCGAGCCTATATCCAGGCGAATATCGTCGGGCATCTCGAGTTGCTCGAGCTTGCCCGCCACCGGTCGATCCCGATGGTCTATGCGTCATCGTCATCGGTTTACGGGGGCAACAGGCAGCTCCCGTTCAGCGTGGCCGAGCGCGTCGATCACCCGATTTCGCTGTATGCCGCAACCAAGCGTGCCGACGAACTCATGAGCGAAACCTATGCGCATCTCTATCGCACACCATTGACGGGCCTGCGTTTTTTTACTGTCTATGGCCCCTGGGGCCGCCCGGACATGGCGATGTGGATGTTCGCCGAACGCATTTTGAAGGGCGAGCCGATCCCCGTCTTCAATCACGGTAAGATGCGCCGTGATTTCACCTATATCGACGATATCGTGGCGGGTGTGATTGCCTGTATCGATACGCCACCCGCCGATGACGGACGGGAAAAGGCGGGTGGCAGCGTCGCGCCGCACCGCCTTTATAACATCGGCAATCACCGTTCGGAGGAGCTGATGGATATGATCGTCCTGATCGAACAATGCTGCGGGAAAAAGGCGGTCATCGATTTCAAGGGCATGCAGGATGGCGACGTTCCCGAAACCTTTGCCGATATCGATGCCATCGCAGGCGACCTCGGCTATGCACCGACGACGCCGATCGCGACCGGGGTCCCGAAGTTCGTCGAGTGGTTCAGAGAGTATCGGGGGATCTGATGCAGCCGTGACGGATGGATCGCGGATGACCGATCACAAAGGGTTCCGCACAAAATTGCGGCCGCAACCGGGTATCGGTTTCTGCGCTAGCCCTGGCCTATGCTAGAATATTCGATATCCAGATTTCGCATGTCGCCCGGCTGATACACATTGCGCAAGTCGACGATCCTCCGCTCGGCCATCGGATGCGCCAGCCGCTCCAGATCAAGCGCACGGTAAGCATCCCATTCGGTGACCAGCGCGACCGCAACGGCACCATCGGCTACCGCATAGGGGCCATCGCACATGGTGACGTCGGGCATCAGCGCCGCCGCCGCCGCCATTCCCTCGGGATCATGAGCGCGCACTTGTGCCCCGGCGTCAAGCAACGCCGCTGCAATCGCCAGGCTCGGGGCGTCGCGCATGTCGTCGGTATTCGGCTTGAACGTCAGGCCAAGAAGCCCGATCGTCCGGCCGCGCACATCGCCACCGCAGGCGTCGATGATCTTCTTCCCCATGGCGCGCTTGCGCTCCTCGTTCACTGACACCGTTGCTGCGACAATGCGCATCGGCACGTCGAACTGCTCGGCTGTCTTCAGCAATGCAAGCGTGTCCTTTGGAAAGCACGATCCGCCATAACCTGGCCCCGCATGCAAAAACTTTGAACCTATCCGGTTATCGAGACCGATCCCTCGGGAAACGTCCTGCACATCGGCACCCACCGCTTCGCACAGATCGGCCATTTCATTGATGAACGTGATCTTCGTCGCAAGAAAGGCGTTCGCGGCATATTTGATCAGTTCGGCGGTCCGTCGCGTCGTGAACACCAGAGGCGACTGATTGAGGAACAGCGGCCGATAGATATCGCGCATTATGTTACGGGCGCGCTGGTCGTGAGCGCCGATAACGATGCGGTCGGGCCGTTTGAAATCACCGATTGCAGCACCTTCGCGCAGAAATTCCGGATTGGAAACGATCATATGTCCAAATTGGGGCGCTTCGCTGCGCAGGATACGTTCCACTTCATCGCCAGTCCCAACCGGCACAGTCGATTTGGTGACGATCACCGTATCGCGGGTCATGATTTTCGCAACGTCATGCGCGGCCTGATAGACATAGCTCAAATCAGCATGGCCATCACCACGGCGCGAGGGCGTTCCAACGGCGATGAAAACCGCGTCGGAATCAGTGGCACCGTGCACCAGAGATGTTGTGAACGCCAATCTTCCGGCATCGACGTTGATGCGCACCAGTTCCGCGAGGCCGGGCTCGAAGATGGGCATTCGCCCGGCATGCAGCGCGTCAATCTTTGCGGGATCAAGATCGACGCATGTTACTTGGTGGCCGAAATCGGCAAAGCACGCGCCCGAAACAAGGCCGACATACCCCGCGCCGATCATGGTAATTTTCATACGAGAGCCGGTCCTGCGTGGTCGTTGCGCGGTCCATAGAAAGTTGGCGCACAAACGAAAAGGGCCGGTCTCCCGACCGGCCCTCTCGTCTGCTCATGCCCCGGGGGACAAGGCAGAAACTTACATTCCCGCGCCAGGACCGTACATGATCTCCACGCGACGGTTCTGCAGTTCGCGCACGCCATCGGCGGTCTGAACACGCAGATTGGATTCACCGAGTGCCTTTGTCGTGATGACTCCACCCGGAACGCCCTTGGACGTCAGATAGCTCGAGACCGCATCGGCACGACGCTGTGAAAGCGCCAGGTTGTACTTCGCCGAACCCGACGTATCGGTGTAGCCGGAAAGCATGACCTGCGCCTGTCCGCAATCGCCATAAGCGGTGACTGCGCCATCGAGGATCGATGCAGCTTCCGCCGTGATATCCGACTTATCGAAGTCGAAGAACACGATATACGGCCCCGGCGTGCAAACCGCAGCAGGTGGCGGCGGCGGGGCGGGCTCAGGCGGCGGCGGGGGAGCTGGCTCAGGAGCCGGCGGTGGTGGCGGCGGCGTTGGCGCACCAAAGTTGTAGATCAGGCTGGCAAGAAGCGAATGCGACCGGAACCGCGTCCGTACCGGAGTATTCCCTGCGCCGATCAGATCGATGTTGTCCGCGTTGAAAAAGCGATACTTCAGGCCGACGTCGACATGATCTCCAACCGGAGCACGAACGCCTGCGATCCCCTGATAGGCAAAGCCGGTATCCGAGTCGTTCAGGAAGCTTGGTCCGCCCTCAACGCGGTAATTGGCCAGTTTCACGCGTGCGACACCGACGCCCCCGCCAACATAACCGTTGATCGAATTGTCGTCACCAAAGTCGAGCAGGCCGTTCACCATGAAACTCAGCGCCGATGTTCGCCCGTTCACGGACTCCGGATCGAGCACGTCGATGCTCTTCAGCTTAGCCTGACGGTAACCGACCTCGGTTTCGAGCCGGAACGCACCAAAATCATAGCCGATGATACCATCGGCATCGAAGCCGATATGCTGACGTGCCGAAGCCTGGTTCGCAACATTTGCAATGTCGATATCGAGCTTTTCGACGATCATCCCACCGCCCTCAACTCCGATGTACCATGAATCATTCCGCGCAAGCGCGGGAGTAGCCATGGCGGTGGATGCAAGCACGGCGGCAATAGCCAGCTTCCGCATAAAGAACCCCTTTCAAAATCGTCACTCAGGACAGGTCAGCGATGAACGCACTAACGAAACGAAGTTTCCGCTGCAATAGTGCAATTTGCTGAACTGTTGCTCAAATATCACGGATCAGTGGGGGCACCGCGATAGATCATGCGGAAATCAGGCCGCAGGCCCGGAGGGAGACGAGTATCCTTGCGATGGCGTTGCGCGCTTCTGTATCAATTGTCGCCCCGCCTGTGGGGTTTGTGATCGCCGCCTGCCTGCCCGCTATGCGCCAGCCTGACCCTTCCCGCCGCACAAGCCCCTTGTCCGCCACTGACCACGCGCTCATCCCTTCGAAAGGCGTGATGAAACGCCAGCCTCCGCCCGTCCAGCCAGCCAGCGCACCGGCGCGACCTGCCCAGGCACCCGCGGGTGCGCTGCCGACAATCCAGCACTGCCCCTCCAAGGGGGCTGTGGGAACCGTTGACAGTCCCACGGCTTCGACGACAGGCTGCGTGACAATATCGATCCGGGCAAGCGCCTCATTGTGGGTTATTTCCTTTTGTGCCTGCGCCACGGCAAGCATAGGCAGCGCCAGCCGCGCGGTATCGTCGGTCATCGATTTACTCCTTAAATGAGGGGCAGCGTGATTGTTACGGGATCGGACAGTCGCCATGATCCCATTTGCACGACCGAAACGGTGATCATCGTCGTCCCCGCCGCCAAGTCTGCCGATCGCTGTGCCGCAGTGTAGGTCCAGCGCGGCTGCCCCGTCTCGTCGGCAAGGGGCGGCACCCCGGTTCCGGTCCTCACCACGCGATAGGCTTCACGTTCCTCGGCCAGCGGAACATCGATCGTGTCGCGCCACTGCCAACCCTCGCGGCTTCGTCTCACCCACATGATGTCGAACCCGCCATCGGTTCGCCGCTCCGCCGTCAACCGGACCGGGGCCATCGGCATCGTGGCACGGCCTGCCGCGCCAAGCATCGCTTCGGACCCTTCGGCGCCATCGCCGATTCCCGTCGCCCGGACCCTGACCGCGTCGACGGCATAATCGGACGGCACGGGGAGGAGCGCCGCGGCCTCGATCAGAACAAAAGGTTCGCCGACGGCGTGCGTCGCGATCGCCGCCTCGGTTCCGCGTCGGCCGCGCCAGAGCCCGGACAGACGCCAGCGGTTGTCACCCATCGGAAAGGCCTTCGCGAACTGCACCATTTCACCGCCTATCATCGCGAGATTCGCTCCCCCCGCGAGCGCCGCGTCGTCTGCGTCGCCAAGCGTCATGGCGTCATTGAGCAACTGTACGTCGATCAGGTTGACGCGGTCGGCAATCGCCGTGCTGGCGACGCCCAAAAGACCCGAGACGCGTCCGATCACCGTCGGAAGCGCCGTGCCGCCGATTGCCGAATAGTTCACCCCGCCGTCATTGCTTGCCAGCAATGGCGCCCCACGCCAGCCCGACGAGGTTCCATTCGCCGCGACGACGACATTCGGCCGGGAAGCAGCTGTATCTCCCAATACCGGAAGGTCGAGCACGATCAGGGTGGTTGGCCCGTGGCGCACATCGCTTTGCGAAAGGCTGCGCCCGGGATCGGCGGTGCGAACCACGGCCGAACCGGTGCTGGCCGCAATCAAGGTCAGTCGCACCGTCATCCGCTCGAGCGCCATCGCGGCGATGCGCCAGGTCCCTGACTCGCCCGGCAATGTCACGCGGTCGCCCGGTCGCAGCGCAATCGCGCGCCACGGCAAATCGATCACGCGTTGCCGCCGATCGCGCCACATGGTTGTCAGCCGCGCCTCGACGAGTGCCTTTGCTGTCCCCGTGCCCAGAACCGCGGCGATGGAAATGGTGTCGTTGCGCCGCGCTCCTCCATCGCGCCGCGCGCGCTGCACCGCAGGCTGATAGTCGCGCGCGCTGTCATAATAAACCAGCGACAGGGCCTCGGGCAGACGCAGTGCGGCGGCGCGGGTTTCGCCCCTTCCCGGCCCGAAATCTTCGGCTGCCAGAGACGTCGGTGACGACAAGGCACTTACCGCTTCAAGCGTCGCCCCCGTATCGCGCAGACTGAGCGGCATCAGCTCACCCATTGCCCTGGCAACGCCGCGCACGCTGTCGCCGGTGACGGCGATCCCATCGATCCGTGCCGTGCCCGTGCCGGTGACTGCCCCTGCGCTCAGTTCGCTGATCATGCCGGGCACGGAAACCGCACTTTCGTCGGCGATCACCTCGAAGCTCAGGCTCGGTACCCGGTTGCCATAGGCAGCCAGCTGAAAGTCTTCAAATACGGCGATCGTCCGTCCGCGATAAGCCGGCGTCGCCCCGATCCCCTCTGCCGCTGCGATCAGCGGATCGAGAGGCTGGTCGTCATCGCCAGTCAGCAGGCGAAAGACGGTTGGCGTCTTGAAGTCCCCCGCACTCCCGCGCAGCAGATTTCCGTCGGCCCATATGCGCCCGATCCTTAAAACCCTGCGTGCCGAGAGCATCACGGCAAAGGAAACCGAATAGCTGTAGGTGGCGGTGCTCCCTTTGCCCTTCCCGTTCGATCCGACGCCGCGGGATTCGATCAGATCGGTCGACCAGATCACCGTGCCCGCTACGCGTGTCCGCCCGAAAAGTCTGGGGATCGCTGCTCCGTAACGCGACGTCTGAATTCGGAGGTCGCCGATCCGCGGACCTTCGCGTGTGCCCTGCTGGGCCAGCTCGCTGTCGATCGACACCCCGGCCGCAAGCCCGATGGCGGCACCCACCGGCCCGCCGATGATCGCGCCCACCGCCGTCAGCACCACTGTTGCCATGATGTCAGTCCTCCCGTCGCCACGCGCCGATCATTCTGTCCGGCAGGCTCGGCGTCTCCACGACCCGTCTCAGCAAAGCGCAGGCATGAATGAATCCGACGCCAGATTTTACCGCCAGGTGAAACTGTGCCGGGCCAGCAGCGATCACGATCACATCACCGTCACGCATTGCGCCTTCGACGCGTTTCAGCCCCGCGGCTTCCAGCGTAGCGACGATCTCATCGGGCACCGCCCGCCTCAGCCGATAGCCGCTGGGAACCGCGTCGGCACCCAGCGCAAGCGCTACGACCCCGACGCAATCGAGCCCGGTTTCGAGCGAGCGTCCGTGCAGCCGGAATGGCGCCCCGACCAGGGCGCGCGGATCAACCCGCTCCATAGCGCGTCAGCAAATCGTCGCCAGGCAGATGTGGTTCGCCCTGAAAATTGATGGCGTTGGAAAAGCGGCCGGCACACGTCGCCAGCCGTTTGTCGCATCCGTGCATGATCTCGACCGCGACCGGCCCGGCGACCGTAAAGGTGGGCGCTTCCCGAATCGTGACGCCGGATCCGGAATTGGCAAGGATCGAGGTACGCAACCCGGCGTTGTCTCCGTCTACCCAGCGAAGCTGCCCGAACGCGAAATCACCCTCGGCCAGCCTGTCTTCAAGCGTCAGCATGTCCCCATTCACCGACATCACTTTCGTCCGCACCCGTCGTTCGGCGAGATCGACGCGGCACCGTCTATCGCCCAGAACAGCGCGGCATTCAGGAGACGTCACCTCCACGACCGGCTGATCGAGCAGGGCAACAGGCCCGCGCAACGAAACGCTGAACGCCCCGTCCCTGATCTCGACGGCCCCCAGTTCGCCGCGTGCGATGAGCACCGGCGGCGCATTCGCATCTTCCCAGTCCGCCGCGTAAAGCCAAAGGCCCGCGCCGTCCCAGCGCCCGGCCCGGAAATCATCATCGGTCAGCGCGTCGGATGTGAGCGCGCCGCCCAGATCGACGCTATCGATCTCGAGCCCGTCGGTCCGCTCGATGGCAGATGGCACGAGGCCAGGCGCGGCACGATACCGAAACCCGCTGCGCACCAGATCGCGGTCATGCGAGGTGAACCCGATGGCTACCCCGTCCCCGCGCTCGAGACGCCACAGAAAAGCCAGCGCCGTAAGCGGCGCGGCATACCAGTCGGTCATTCGGCCTACTCCCTTATTTCAACAAGCCCGACGCTCGCCACTTCGCCGGTGAGCCAGCGCGTGGCATTTGCCTCCAGCCTGTCCTCGGCGAAGCGGACCGGAACGTCGAAGATGAATGTGGCCGTCACGGTCGCGCCGCTCGCTGGCGCAGCGCCAAAGGTCAGCACGCCCCCCGTGCCCAGCGCCCAGCCGGTCGGCGCAGGAACTCCTGCAACTTTCACCTGAACGCTGGCGGCGACCGGTCGCGTGATCCGCCGCACCTCGGCGTCTCCCGCGGCACCGTATCGCTTCACGAGCTGGAAGGTCGTCCTTGCGCCGTCGCCGGTGCCCAGCGCTTCATCCAGGCCGGAAAAATCGAACGGGTCGCGGAAACGGAATCCCTTCGCCGCCCCGCGGCGTGCCCTGAAAAAGGCAATCAGCGCCTTGATGTCATTTTCGCTGCGCACCCCCGGACCGGCATCATAGCGCATTCGGCCCTGCGCCCAGTCGGCGTTGCGCTGCTCGTTTCCGCTGGCGCTTGTCACCACCTGCGTCGAAAAACTGGGGATCACGCTTGCGCCCTCACCGATCGCCAGCGGAAAACTTACGTCGTCGAACGCATCCACGTCACTCTCCCCAAGCGTGTAAGCGGTAAAACCATCGCGCAGGATCTGCGGCAGGGCCCAGACGAACCGCGTCGTCACGCCGCGCGAGCGGGCAACGCTGTCGGCCGCTACGATGGCCGGCCAGTCGTCGGGGTTGCGCGCAAAGCCCGTCAGATAATGCTGCTGCGAAACCGGATAGCCGAGCCGGGCCTCGATCGCGGTTACGCCTTGCGCCGATGCCCCGGTATTGCCCGCCGTTACCCAGTCGTAATCTTCGATCTGGAGCACATCCACCGCCGGTCGCGCCCAGCCGATCGGCACATTGACGCGGCGTGCCTCGGATGGTTCGAACACGGTCGGCAGAAAGACCAGCAGCAGCCGTTCGCAGGTCGCATGATCGGCCCGCACGGCGGCGAACAGGGCAGCGGTCGATGCCGCGAGCAGCGCGCCCGCTGCATCGAGCACGGCTTTCTGGGCCGGATCGAGGGTTGCGCCGATATCGGCAATGACGGGGGGATTGCCGCCCAGTGCGAGCTTTGCGGCAGTGTCATAAATACATATCCTGCCCCCCGGGTTGGTCCACCACCACGGCTCGCCAATCTGAAATCGTGGTGCATGCCCGGCGCTGACGGCGATCTGCATGAATGCGCGCGCAACGGCTTTCAGATAATCCATTGCCCCGCCATGTGCCGGTGAGAGCAGGGTTGACGGCGGCGTATACCCCGTCGCGGCAGAAGCGCCCGTATGATCGCGCTGCTTCCAGTCGTTCAAGCAATGCGCATCGAACAGTTCGTAGCTGAGCGAAACGATAAACCCATAGCCGCGCGCCTTTGCCTGTTCGGCAAAGCTGCGGTGCCAAGCAGCCGCCGCCACGTTGATCGCGCCACCGGCAAGGCTGGCAAAGTCTCCGCTCGGCCCGAGCCGGAGATAATGGCTCATCCCGACATAGTGGTTGATGCTCCCCCGATAGCCCAGCGCCTCGATGCTGCGCAGCAATCGCGCCGGGGTCACGTTATAGGCGTCGTCATATCCGGTCGCGATCTGCAGGCCATGGGGCGGCACGAATGCGTCGCCGAGCGGGAGCACGCTGCCCGAGCCTTCGCATGTTATGCCGCTGAGTGTGATCGATGCCTGCGTCGGGTTGCCGAGTGACGCCGCCGTTCCGTCAAAGCCGTCCGCGACGAGCGATATGAACATCCGGTCGATATCGCCCGTGAACACCTGTGCCCCACCCGGGGAGTATCCCTCGGCCAGAGCGCCAAAATCGAGCTTGATCACTGCATCCTGTGGTTGGCCCGCAGCATAGTTCCACAATCTCACATACCAGCTGCGTGGCGCACCGGTCGCGTCGCGTCCTTCGATCGTGAGCGTCGGGCCATTGACCGCGTCGAGCGCCCTTATGCCCGAAGATTGCCACCGGAACGAAAGTACGCAGCGCCTGTAGTCGCGGTCAGTTGCATAGCCGAGCAGCGGGTGATCGAGGGCATCGACGCTTGCCCAGATCAGGCCGGCAAGATCGTTCTTGCGATAGAAAACCGCATCCACGCGCAATGCGTGTGGCCCTGCGGTGACGACGGATGCCATCATGGGCCGCGGAAAATCCACCGTCCAGTACACCGGATCGAACCGCTTGAGCCAGGTTTTGCTTCGCTGCGAACCGGCAGTCGCAAGCCAGTAATCCATTGCCTATTCCTCCCGCAGCGCAGCGCGGACAGCCCGCCCTACCTGTCTCGCTGATCGTTGCAGAAGGTCCGGCGTGGTATCCGCCGCCGCATTGACCGTGATTGAAACCCTTACATCACGCCGGGTGGACGCTGCCGGAACGACCGCGCCGCTGGTCGTCGGCACGAACAGCTCGGGCCCGCGCTCGCCGACGACATAGGCTCGCCCCGGCGAGACCGGGCCACCCGTTGCCCGCCCCGGCGATCCGAGCAGCGATGACAGATTGCCGCCCTGCCCGCTTCCAAGGCTTGCCGCCGCGATATCCGCCAATACCTTGAGTGCCAGCGTTCCCAGTTCCTGAAAGCCGAGCTTCCCCGTCCGTATCGCGCGGGAAAGCGCGCCTTCGATCTGGCCCGCCGCCCGTTCTGCCCCGGCGCCGAGGCTTTCCTCAAGCGTCGTGCGAAGGCTGGCCACATCGCGCGCGAAACCTGCCGTATCCGCCCTTACTTTCACCAGTGCGCCGTCAAGATCATCCATCGGGAAAGGCCTTTCTCAATCGTGCCAGGGTCACAGTGTCGGGCGGTCCGGCACCGTCGCTGCGCAATGCCTCGACGATGATCGACAGATCCTCGGGCGTCGCGTTCCAGAACACGTCGGGAGCCCAGCCACACAAAATCATGGCCTGGCCTGCCAGCCGCCGTGCGGACGCCGCGAAAGTGTCAGGCACCGCGCAGGATCTGCTGAAGCAGGATGCGCAGCACCGGCGTGATGCTGACGAGACCCTGAGCGACGACGGCTTCGCCAATCATCTCGCGTGTCAGCCCGTCAGGGCGCGCTGCAATGCAGTGCCACAACAGGCCGACGATCGCGCCGAGGCTCAGCTCGCCTGCCGCTGCCCGATCGATCAGCGCGAACAGCGGGCCCAGTTCCGCCTCGGCGGCGACAAGAGCGCCAAACGTCGGCCGCAGCACCAGGTCGGCCGCACCGACGCGCAGCCGGGCTTCACCCCGGACGGCGTTCGCGCTCATAGCGAAGTCACCGCGCCCGAACTTTCGAGTGCCAGCGTGTAACTGCGCTCACCGTTGAAATCTCCGGCATAGTCGAGCCGCCGGACCATGAACCGCCCCTGCAGCCGCTCGCCGCTTTCAAAGCTCAGCTCATAGTCGTCGAGCACGCCGGTCAGCGCATTGGTCTTCAAGCGCGCCTCGGCCGATGATCCGGTAAAGACGCCTGCTCCCGATACGCTTACCGATCGCACGCCTGCACCCGACAGAATCTCGCGCCAGCCGCCCGATCCCTTGTTGGTGATGATGACGGGATCGCCGTTTATGCTCAGCTGCGTCGTCCGCATCCCGGCGACGGTCGCATAAACTGCTGGCGAGGCCCCGTTTCCTACTTTGAGCAGGAAGGCACTTCCCTTTTCCACTGGCATATCGATTTCCTTTATTGGCGGGCTCAGCCCATCATCACTCTTATCCGGTGCTCGATCCTGGCGACGCGTGTCCCATCGGCCCGGTCCGCGTTCCTGACGCCAAGAAGCACGGCGCTGGCGACGTACCACCCGTCGAGATTGCCCTTCAGCGCCTCGCCGGCCGCAGCGACCGCGGTGCTGATCATCGGCAGCCGCAAGACCTGCCCTTTCGCCACCCGCACGTCGATAGTGGTGCGCACCTCGCGTCCGGTCGCACCCTTGGCGCTCCAGTCGGTCACGTCGGCCGGGGCAACGCCGAGCCGGGGCAACGCGCTCGTCTCGGTTCCTCCGTCCTGCCCCTCGATACCGCCGAGTTCGGGATGCGCGCGCAGTTCCTTCAGCAGCGCGTTCCGCACTGCCTCCCCGGCATCGACCATTGCAATTCTCCTAGATGAGGCGAAGCCGCCGGTGCGGCGCCCAGAGCGCGGTTACCGCTGACGGCATTGCTATTGTGTCGCGCGTGTCGCGATACGCATACCAGTGTGCGACCAATCGGATCATTCCGTGCCGCAAACCCGTTGGCAGGCCGCTCCAGCCGCTGCTCAGGCCGGCGCTGTAGCGCACCGCCAGCCGCGATACCTGTGAAAGCGCCCGCATCCGGATCCGTCCACGCGCCTCGCTGTCGATATCAATTTCATAATCCGTCGGTGCCAATATTGTTTCGCTTCCGTCCTGCGCCATTCCGCTGGCCGAGCTCACGCTGCGTACCGGCCTTGCCCCCAGAAAGCGCCACGCTGCCTCCGTCGGCAGCACTTCGCGCATCGGACGCACGATCAGGATGTCCCCGGTCTCTGCCTCGCACCGTTCGATCGCGGCTGTGACCAGACCGGCGATCAGGGCATCTTCGCCCGTGCCGTCAAGCCGGAGAAGGTCCTTTGCCGCCTGGACAGCCTCGGCCATCTGCGGCACCATACCACGATCGAGCATTCTGCTCTCCTGTCAGAAATCGGGGTCGGCCAGGTGCTCAAGGGCATTGGCCGGAGCTGAAAAGGGGGCAGCCGTCACAGTGCCGCCCCCCCGGCGTGAATCAGGCCACGCCGAACTTCATCAGTTTGATCGCCTCGCTGTTCGCGACCGTTCCGCCCACCCGCTTGGTCGCGTAGAAGAAGACGAACGGCTTGCTCGTATACGGATCGCGTAGGATCGCCGTCTCGGCGCGCTCGACGATCAGATAGCCCGCCTGGAAATTGCCGAACGCAATCGACAGGCTGTCGGCACCGATATCAGGCATGTCTTCAGCTTCAACCACCGGGTAACCGAGCAGCATGTCAGCGTTTGGAAGAACCATTGACGGCTGCCACAGGAACGCACCATCGGTCGTCTTGAACTTGCGTACCGTTGCCAACGTCTTCGAATTCATCACCCATGTTGCGCCCTGACGGTACGGCGATCGCAATGACTGGACGAGGTCGACCAGCCTGTCCGCCGGATTGGCCGGCGGGAATGCACCTGCTGCGCCCGACGGCAGATACTGCAGCGTGCCGAACGGACGCGCGCCATCCGCCGTCGCAGCGATCGGCGCCGCCAGAAAACCCTTCGGTCGGTTGACGCCCGATCCGCCCACGAAAGCCGCTCCCTCTGCGCGGGCAAATTCGGTTGCGATCTCCTGTGCCAGCCAGCTTTCGACATCGAAACCCGCATCGTCGAGCATGAACTGCGAGGCCGCGGGATTGGCATACAGATCCCCCATCGGTGGCACGACCTCGGCAAAGATCGGCGACGCCGTCTCGGGCCGCGCCGCTGTCTCGCCTGCCCAGCCTGATGCCGTGCCGTTTTGCGTCACGAGCTTGCGATAGCCCGCGGTTCCTACGCGCACCACATTGGCGATGCGGCGAATGGGCGATATCGCCTTCAATGTAGCGGCGATCCTGTCGTCGATCTCACGGGGCACCGCAAATCCGCCATCGGTATTCACAGCGCCCGAAAAGCTCTTCATCTCGGTCGAAGCAGCACCGGTGCGCAGAAACGATCCGAATGCCCTGCTCTGTGGTTTCTGCATCGTGCTTGCCAGAAGCACGGGGCGTTCGGCGGGCATGACGACCGTATCAAAGCTTGCTTCAAGACCGTCAGCCTTCACTTCATAATCCATCGTCATTCTCCTGTTGAAATATTTACGGCATGCACCCGGGCGAGCGGCTGCATTGGCTGCTGCACCAGGCTGACCTCGATCAGTTCGAGTGCAATAAGTTCACGATATGTTCCTTCATTTGCCTGTCGGATCCGATATCCGAACGATAGCCCCGCCCCCGGCTTTACCGGTGTGTCCACCCGGCCGATCACGCGCAGCCCCCTGGCATCTTCGGCAATCAGCTCGGCCTCGCCGATCTGCTTCATCGGATCATGTTGCCACAGGATCGGCACCGGCAGTCCCGCATTGGCAAAGGCTCCCCTGCGGATGACGTCGCCGCCCCGGTCGACACGATCGAATACGGCCGCATAGCCTGCAAACCGCGTCACTTGAGCACGAGTCCGCCAAAGCCGAGCTTTACCGCGAGGCCGATGAGAAGCAGCGCCAGTGCGCCACTTGCCGCCCAGCCGACCGTCGCTCTCCAGGCCGTCGATTTCGCATCGCGCCATGCCTTCAGCAGTGTGCGGAGCTCGGTCACGTCGTCGCGCGCGGCTTCGTCTGCCAATCCAAGCCGGGCGAGCGCGCGCCGCGCACCCATTTCGCTCGCTTCCTCGACAAGTGCGCGCAGCGTCACCAGGTCGCTCGCGCCGCGCTGGGCCTCGGCCAGCAGATGCGCGGTCAACATTGTCTCATCGCTCATTTCAATTCCTCCAAACGAACCGTCTTCATTTCGGAAATGGCCGGACAGCGCCAAGGCTGGCAGATCAATCCGGCCCGGTATGAGTCATGACAGCCCCACCATCGCGCGCTTTTCTCCGGCACTCAGAAAATCGGCCGAACTCACGCTCCGCCACAGCCGCTCGCGATCCTCGCTCAGTGCCGGAACCCGGTCGTAATCCACCCTCAGCATGATCGCGGGAAACCGGGCCTTCAGCCCGTCGGCGAGCGCATCGAGCACCTGCGTGGCCAGTGGCAGAATAGTCAGTCGCCACAGCGCCTTGTTCGCTTCGCGGTAGTTCGCATAGGTCGCGTCGCCCGGCAGTCCCAACAGCATCGGCGGCACGCCAAAGGCAAGCGCGATATCGCGCGCCGCCGCCGCCTTCATGGCGCCGAAATCCATATCGGCCGGGGTGAGTGAAAGCGGTTGCCACTTGAGCCCGCCTTCGAGCAGCAACGGCCGCCCGGCGTTCGCCGCACCGGCGAATTGCGTGGCAAGCTCTGCGCTCAGTCGATCGAACTGCTCGGACGAGAGCCTGGCCCCGTCGCCGCTGTCATAAACCAATGCGCCGGACGGACGCGCGGCGTTATCCAGCAGCGCATGGTTCCACGCCGTTGCGGCATTGTGGATCGCCACGGCACCGGCTGCCGCGCCGAGGCAGCCGAGCCCATAATGATCGTCGAGCGGGTGCGTATTTCTGATATGGATGATCGCCGGGGTGCCATCCATATCAGCCGCCGGAAGCCGCATCGCCGCATCTCCTGCGCGATAAAGATACGCCACTGGCCAGCCCCGTGCATCGGTCTCGACGGTTACCCGCTCCGGCCTGAGCGCATACAGCGCGTCATGGCTCACCTGCACATAGGCATTGCCGTGCAGCAGCAGATGCAGTGCGATCGTCTCGGTCAGGGCCTGTCCCCCGGTCCTCGCTGAGACCAGCTCGAGCATTTTGTCATTTGAAGCCTGGAGCGGCGCGTTACCGACGCCATCGGTGACCAGGCGAACCGCGCGCTGGGCCACCGGATTGGTCAGATATGCCGCACGCACCTGCGCCTCGTACGTCGCTGGCGCCTCGGTTCGGGTCCATCCCCAGCTGAACCCGCGCGCCAGTGCCGGACGCGATACGTCGCGCCCGGCAGATTTCCTGCCGAACCATTTCATTTGCCATTGCTCCGATCCCGCCGCGTCTGCCTTGGTCGATGGCGGCGGGCGCACCCCCCGACTCGCATTTCTTCAGCGTTCCTGTTTTGTGCCATAACAGCGTGACGCTGTCAACTGAAAAGTGCGTATCTGGTTATTTTTTCTTCGTCCCCTGCGTGTCCTGACGGTTGCTTCGTTCACCCCAGCCCATAGCTGTCCGCAAGCCGGTCGAGCGCCAGCGTAAGGACAAGTCGTCCGCCGCGCACCGGCCAGCCAAGCGCTTTTTCTGCAGTCGGCACGCCTTCGCCCGCGCAGATGACGCGCCAGGCGATATCGCTCAAGCCGGGCCCGATCCCCGACAATGCCGCATCGAACCGTCGCTTTGCCGCTATTTGCGCCGTGGTCGGGTCGCCGCTGTCGACCGCTCCCCGCCTTGTCTTTGCGATGGGGCTCGGATCCCATCGCATCGTCACCATCGGTCCTAGCGAAGCGCGTTCGTAATCGGCGCGAAGCCGCTCTCCTGCTTCGAACTGTCGCGCGGTAACCAGTCCGCGTGCCCGCAGCCATCCAAGCGGCGATTCCGCGATATTCACCGTGATCGAGCGGCCACGCCGTACCGTCGCGCCAGTCACCGGATCAATCTGCCGTTCTACCAGTATCTGCCGCATATGTTACCTCCTGATTACCAGATAGGCTTGTCACGGCGCGGGTTATGTAGGAAAGAAAAAAATCCACGCAGGTTAGCAGGGATGACTCATGATCACCAGAATTCGCGAAGTCCGCCGTGCACAGGGCCTTACCCTGCTTGACGTCGCCGCACGATGTTCACCCCCGACGACGGCCCAGACGATCGGTCGCCTTGAAACCGGAACGCGCACCGTTTCGATCGGCTGGCTAAACCGGATTGCCGCTGCGCTTGGCGTCACCGCAGGTGATCTTGTTGCACTTCAGGCGTCTGCCGATCTCCCGGTCGTCGCGATTCTCGATGGCAATGCCGTCTACGCGCCGCGTCGTGACGCGGTTGTCACGCCGCCCGCGCCCGGCCCTGGCATGGTTTCGATGACAGTCGCTGCGGGGGTCGGTGACTATCGTTCCGGCGACATAATCTGGTGCGAACGCGTTGGGCCCGATCGCTTTGGTGCGCTTCTCAATCGCGACGTTCTGCTTCCCCGCCCCGCCGGTCGCTTGATTTTCGGTCGCCTGATCGGGCGTGAAGGAACACGCCTCCAGCTCCAGCCATTTTGCAGCGGCAGCCGCCAGCAGGTCGTCACCGATCCCGCCTGGGCGGCAGTCGCGGTCAAACTGGTTCGAAGCCTCTAGGTGCCGTGGTGGGCGATGACGGGCTCGAACCGCCGACATCCTCCGTGTAAAGGAGGCGCTCTACCAACTGAGCTAATCGCCCGCCGAACAACCGGCATTGCTTCCCTTTGTCAGAGCGCGCGCCTCGCCGCAACATAGGCCTGCATTGCCGTGGCCGCCTGCTCGGTCAGTTCGATGAACACCCGACGCCTGTCTGCCGGGTCGGCCACGCGGGCGAAAAGGCCCAGTTCTGTCAAGGTTCTGATCGTGCGCAGCGCTGTCGTGGGCGGGACCGCAGCGGCGATGCAGAGGCTGGAAACCGCAACGTTCACGCGTTCGATCCGTGCGGCAAACAGGTCGAGCAGCATATCCCATGCCGGCTCTCCAAACAGCTCGGGCGGCAAAAAACGATCGCGTAGCCGTCGTGCCCGGATCATGCTGCGCACTTCGCCTGCGCCGACCACCGCCGTCGGCACGCCGCCGCCACTGCCACCACCACCACTGGCCGAGGCGGGTTCGGCCCTGAAGCCGATCAGGCCGTCGCTGAACACGTCGCTCGTCGCGCCCGGTGCTTCGTTGGCAAGGCTTGCCAGCGCCCGCGCGATGCGCGCCACCTCCTCGGCAAGTGACTGCAAGCCCGGCGACAGCTCGCCCCCGCTGCGCAGATGCCCCGAACTGTCCTGGACGGCAAAGCCGATGGTGGCCATCCGCTCTGCCGCACTTGGTTCACACAACAGGGTCACTTCGGGGGACGCGACATGTGCCGTCACCGCGTCAATGCATTCGGGCCTGAAAATCACGATCGCGCGCAGGATGCGAGCCTCGGCCATATCGCTCACCGTTTCCAGCAGCGCCAGTGACTCGTCATCGCAGCCCATCAGGTCGACGATGACGAGATGCGGCGGCGCTTCGACTCTCAGCACCCGGTGCCCATCGGCGATCCGATGCCCTTCGATCTGGTCGCCAAGCTCGGCAAGCGGAACCGCGGTTGCCGTTGCATGATCGGCAACGACCATGATTCGGCGTTGATCGTGCATCATCTGAAAATCGCCCCTGAAAGCCTGCGGAATCCGCGTGTTCCTGCCATGCAACAAAGCTGGCGGTTTAACAATTGATCCACTGCAACTATAGCAACTTCGTGGTAATCGCCGCCACGGCGCTGTCGCCGTGGTCAGTCGATTGCCGCCAGCAGCGAGGTCCGCTCGCGATCAAGCTGGCGACGTACCGCGCTGATCTCGACCCAGAGCCCGACGCGCTGGCCGAGCGGCGCGTCCGCCGCCCGCGCCGACCCTGTGAGCAATTCGGCACGCTCCAGCAGCGCATCGACACGCTCGATCCAGTCGAGCCGCTCGCTTATGGTCGCCATCGACGTTCGCTCTGAATTGCCGCGCTGCACGCCAGATTGAACGGAACGGAGTCGCAAAAGTTTAGTTCCTGGGCTCGACTAAAGCCACTGCCCGGTTCGCCGTTAACGCAGACAAGGCTTGCGATGGGCTGTCGGCCTCCCCGACTATGTGCCCGCTTCAGGCTTTCCGGCCCGGCCGGGGGATCAACGCCCAGAGCGACGGGCTCGGACAAGGGCTCCCGGCGACCCCACCGCGTCGGGAGCCCGCTTTTCGCGACGCCTTTGGGCAACCGCGGAGTCACATATTCGCAACAGTCGCGAACCGAATTGAGACGCCCTGCGCAGCCCCCTTTCCGCGCGCTTGACGTTGCGGGACAGCAAGGTCACGCATTACTTAAATCAGACGAAATTGGGGACTTTTCGTGCGCGCATTTCATATCGTTGGCTCTGCCGTCATCACGCTCGTCGGCGGATTTGTCTCGCCCGCGCTTGCTCAGACCGAAACTGCGGCTGAAAACACCGATATCGTGGTTACCGCTCAACGTCGTGAGGAGCGGCTCAAGGATGTGCCACTGTCGGTCGCGGTGGTCGCAGGTGATCGGCTTGACGCGATCCAGGCGGGCGGGACTGACATTCGCGGACTCGCCAGCCGCATTCCCTCGCTGAACGTCGAAAGTTCGTTCGGCCGCGCCTTTCCGCGTTTCTATATCCGGGGGCTGGGCAATACCGATTTCGATCTCAACGCATCGCAGCCGGTCAGCCTGGTGTATGACGATGTCGTCCTTGAAAACCCCATTCTCAAAGGCTTTCCGATCTTCGATCTCGAGCGTGTCGAGGTGCTGCGCGGGCCGCAGGGAACGCTGTTCGGGCGCAACACCCCTGCCGGAATCGTCAAGTTCGATACGGTGAAGCCGGATGCGAAAGGCAGCTATGCCAAAATCAGCTACGGCCGATATGGCAGCTTCAACGTGGAAGGTGCGGTTGGCGGCCAGCTAACCGAGATGCTGTCGGCGCGTGTTTCGGTCCTCAACCAGCGCCGCCGGGACTATGTCGATAACATCGCAAATGGTGCAGGCGACGATTTGGAAGGCTTCAATGATTTTGCGGCGCGTATCCAGCTCCAGCTTGACAGCGGGCCGTTCACTGCCCGGTTGACGGGCCAGTATCGCAATGAAGATGGCACGGCGCGCCTGTTCCGCGCCAATCTGTTTGCCACGGGCAGCAATCGGCTCGTTGGTATCGGCGGTGCCGGCACGCCATTCCGTCGCGATCAGGTCAACATCGACGGCATCAATTTTCAGAAGCTCGAAAATACCAATATCGGGCTCACGATGGATTATGATTTTGATGGCGCAAAGCTGACGTCGGTTACGGCGCTGTGGACCGGAAATCTGTCGAGCCGCGGCGATATCGACGGCGGCAATACCACCGTGCCACCGTTTTCGCCGACGTTCATCCCCTTTTCCGCAAATTCGGAAGACGGCGTTCCCGGCCTCGACCAGTTCACCCAGGAAGTGCGGCTGTCGTCGACCGGCTCCGCGCCGCTCAGCTATCAGGCGGGCCTCTTCTACTTCAACGAGCTGATCAAGATCGACTCGTTAAACTATGATACGCCACAGGGCCGCACCCCCAGCGTGACGGTACGTCAACGTCAGAAGTCTGAAGCGTTCGGAGCATTCGGTTCGCTTACCTATGCTATGACCCCTGCACTGAGCGCCTCGGCTGGCATTCGCTATAATTCCGACACGCGCAACTACACCAACAGCCGCGCGGGCTTTTTCGGCGCAATCGGCAGCGGAGCCGCGCGCGTCAGCGGAGACAATGTCACCTGGGATGCGAGCCTTCGTTATGCGGTTTCGCCAGACGTCAATGTCTATGCACGCGCTGCCCGCGGTTATCGCGCGCCTTCCATCCAGGGCCGTGCCCTGTTCGAACTCGTCTCGGTGCAAAACAGCATCAGCACGGCGAAGTCGGAAACGATCAACAGCTATGAGGTGGGATTGAAATCCGCGCTTGTGGATAACGCTGTCCGCTTCAACCTTACCGGCTTCTACTATCGACTGCATGATGCCCAGCTCACCGCGGTCGGCGGGGAAACCAACGCGGCGCGGCTGCTCAACGCCGCAGCGGTCGACGGCTATGGTTTCGAAGCCGAGCTTGACGTTGTCCCGGCCCGGGGACTGACGCTCAGTGCCGGGCTCGCGCTCAACCATACCGAAATCAGGGATCCGAACCTGTTTGTCGCCGGCTGTGCTTCATCCTGCACGATTCTCGATCCACTCCGCGCAGGATCGGCGAACATTTATTCGATCAACGGCAACACATTGCCACAGGCACCCGAATGGTCGGCGAACTGGTCGGCGCGCTATGCCGTTCCCGTCGGTTCGGGCGAAGTCTACGCCTTCACCGACTGGGCTTATCGCTCGAAAATCCAGTTCTTCCTTTATGATTCGGTCGAATATAGCGATAACAACCTTCTCGAAGGCGGTCTTCGCGTCGGCTATGCGTTCGGCGACAGCAGGAACTTCGATATCGCCGCTTTCGTTCGCAATATCACCGATGATCAATCGGCGGTCGGCGGGATTGATTTCAACAATCTTACCGGCTTCGTGAACGAGCCACGGATCTGGGGTTTCGAAATCGGCGTGAAATTCTGATGCGGCGGCGGGGGCGGGTCAGTCCCGCCCCTGCAGCATCCCCCTCAGACGGTCGAGCGCCGCCTTTTTGATCTGGCAAACGCGCGGCGCGCCGATGCCGAGTTCCATACCGATATCCTCCAGCGCCCGCTCTTCGACGAAATACATCTGCAGCACCTGCGCTTCGCGTTCGGGCAGCGTGCGTATTGCTGCCGCCACCGCGTCGCGCGTTCGCGAACGATCGAGCAGCACATCGGCAGCTTCGGCCTGATCGGCAAAAGCAAGCGACCGATCCGAATAGAGCGCGTCAATGGGTTCGTGCCTCGGGGGCTGACAGGCCGATGCGTCGATCCGGAATGCAGACAGGTCCATGTTGAGCGCCTCAGCCAGATCGCTGTCGCTCGGCGCACGACCCTCGCAATGCTCAAAGCGGCTTCGCGCGCGCTCGATCATGCGCCGTTTCACCATCGCTGACCGGCACTGCAGCGACTGTCGCCTGAGGCCATCGATCATGCTCCCGCGTACCCGCAGGCTGGCATAAGTCGAAAATGCATAGCCGCGATCTTCATAGTCGCGCGCCGCTTCGATCAGCGCGATCATGCCCATCTGGATCAGGTCATCGACGTCGATCGCGGACGATACCCGCCGGTAGACCTGCCAGGCGATTTTCGTCACCAGACCGGCATTCTGTCTGATCAGGCATTCTAATGTTTTCGCGTTTTCAACTGCACTGTGCGTCGGCTTGATTGCAAATTGCGTTGCCATATCCGGTCCCCCGTTGTCCCGGGGTCCGATCAGCAATTACCGTGCCATTCGCCTTCCAGCGATCGTTCAGGCCATCCCAGCAGCAGCAGACGCGCAGCAATTGCGTCGGGGTCGATCCGCGTCCGCCGCTGCACGGTCTTAGGGCCGAGCCTGTCGATCCCCGCGGGCATCGGCTTTTCGTCGGCCGCTGTGACTGCCGTCGATCGATCCATCACAATCCATCCTTTGCCCGGCTGGAATAACGGCTGAGATCGCCAGATGTTTAAAGGGGAAAGCCCGCCTGCCTGGCGTTCGTCTTCATGCGTGCGCCAGGCTCTTGTTAATGTCCTCGACCATCTTTTTCGCATCGGCCAGCAGCATCATCGTCTGGTCCATGTAGAACACGTCATTGTCGACCCCGGCATAGCCCACCCCGCCCATGCTGCGTTTGATGAAGAACACGCTCTTGGCCTTGTCGACGTCGAAAACCGGCATTCCGTAGATCGGTGAGGTCTTGTCGGTCTTCGCGGCGGGGTTGACCACGTCGTTCGCGCCGATGATGAAGGCAACGTCGGTCTGTGCGAACTCGCTGTTGATGTCTTCCAGCTCGAACACCTCGTCATAGGGCACGTTCGCCTCGGCAAGCAGCACGTTCATGTGCCCAGGCATCCGCCCCGCGACCGGATGGATCGCATATTTGACGCTGACGCCTTCCTTTTTCAGCAGGTCTCCCATCTCGCGCAGCGCGTGCTGCGCCTGTGCCACCGCCATGCCATAGCCGGGCACGATGATCACGCTGTCCGCCTGCTTCATCATATAGGCGGCGTCTTCGGCCGATCCGCGCTTCCATGGCCGCTGCTCCCGGGCCTCGCCACCGCCCGATGCCGCCGCGCCAAAACCGCCCGCGATCACGCTGACGAAGCTGCGGTTCATCGCCTTGCACATGATGTAGCTCAGGATCGCGCCCGAGCTTCCGACCAGCGCGCCGGTGATGATCATCGCGCTATTGTGCAGCGTGAAGCCCATCGCCGCGGCCGCCCAGCCCGAATAGCTGTTGAGCATCGATACGACGACGGGCATGTCCGCTCCGCCGATTGGGATGATGAGCAGAAAGCCGATCACGAAGCTCAGCGCGGTGATCGTCCAGAATATCCAGGGGCTCTGATCTGTGCAGAAATAGCCGATCAGGCCCAATATCGATGCGAGGACACCCAGATTGATGACATGGCGGCCCGGCAGCATAATCGGCGAGCCCGACATTTTCCCCGCAAGTTTCAGGAATGCGATCACCGATCCGCTGAACGTGATGGCGCCGATGGCGATGCCCAGCCCCATCTCGACCCTGCTCTGGATATGGATCGTTCCGTCAGGATCGGCAATGCCGAATGCCTGCGGGTTCAGGAACGCCGCTGCGGCCACGAGCACCGCCGCCATGCCGACAAGCGAATGAAATGCGGCGACAAGTTGTGGCATGTCGGTCATCGCGATCCGTCGCGCCGTGACGATGCCGATCGCGGCCCCGATCGCGATCGCGACCATGATTTCACCGAGGCTCGCCACGTCATGCAGGAACAGCGTCGTCCCGACGGCGATCGCCATGCCGATCATGCCATAGCGGTTTCCCCGCTGCGACGTCGATGGCGACGAAAGCCCGCGCAGCGCAAGGATGAAACACACGCCCGCGATCAGATAGGCGAGCATGGCCCAACTGTCAGTCACGCCCGAAGTCGCAGCGTCCATGCGTCTAGCGCTCCTTTTTCTTGTACATGGCGAGCATTCGCGCCGTCACCGCAAACCCCCCGAAAATATTGACGCTCGCGAGCACGACAGCGAGCAGGCCCAGATATTTCGACGTCGCGCTGCCCGCCGCTGCCGATGCGATCAGCGCGCCCACGATGATGACGCTCGAGATCGCGTTGGTAACCGCCATCAGCGGCGTGTGCAGCGCGGGCGTGACCGACCATACGACATAATAGCCGACAAAACAGGCCATGACGAAAATGGAAAGGATGCTGATGAAGTCCATGGATCTTCCTATTTCGAAAATGACAAAGCAAGCGCCGTGGTAGTGCTCATCCGGCCCCGACCAATCATGTCGATCGTTACGTCGCCTTGCACAGCGGCTGAAATATGAGACGCGACGACGAAAGACGTTCCTTTCCGCTTATTCTCGTTAACCAAGGCGCACGCCCACGAGCCGATTTCTTTCATCACTGTTCATCGCGCCCCACCCGCATTCACGCCGCCCACTTTACCGGATGTGTCATATCGCCGCGCCCTGCGAGCAATCCGGCAATTGATATATCTTCGTCGATCTCGTCCCAGTGCAGGCCACTTGGACTGATGAAAAAGTCGCGACGTTGCTCGGGAGTCGCGCGCAGGAGCCGCGGGAACCACACGAGCGGAATGCCAGGCGTGCGCGCGTCATCGAGGTCGACCCACATCATGTCGTCATCGAACCTGAGTCCGTCGCGCCAGGCGGAAAAATGTTCATTCCATGCCCTTTCGTCCATCCAGGCAGAAAACAACAGGCATCAGGCCGACAGCAACCGCTCATTCACCACCTTACCCCCCTGCGTCAGGCGGATCGCAGTCCCGATTTCCTCGTCCAGCACCGGCCTGCCCGCCTCCTTGTCCCAGAACGCGCTCAGAAAGTTATACAGGTTGCGCGCAAACAGGGCGGAGGCATCGGCTGCGAGGCGTGACGGCACGTTCCTGTGCCCCACGATCTTCACACCGTGGACTGTCACCACTTCACCCGCAACCGCACCTTCCACATTGCCGCCGCTTTCCACCGCGAGGTCGACGATGACGCTGCCCGGCTTCATGCTCGCGATCTGGGCATCGGATACCAGCCTCGGCGCGGCCCGGCCTGGGATCAGCGCAGTCGTGATCACGATATCCTGCTTCGCGATATGGCTGGATACCAGCGCCGCCTGCGCCGCCTTATACTCGTCGGACATTTCGGTGGCATAGCCGCCCGCGCCCTCGCCCTCGATGCCCTTCACATCCTCGACGAAAATCGCTTTGGCACCCAGCGACTCGATCTGCTCCTTCGTCGCCGAGCGCACGTCGGTGGCGGAAACCTGCGCGCCGAGCCGCCGCGCCGTCGCGATCGCCTGCAGCCCTGCCACGCCCACCCCCATCACGAAGACGCGCGCGGCATTCACCGTCCCCGCCGCCGTCATCATCATCGGAAAAGCGCGGCCATATTCCGCCGCGGCATCGAGCACCGCCTTATATCCGCTGAGGTTCGACTGCGACGAAAGAATGTCCATCGACTGCGCACGCGTGATCCGCGGCATGAATTCCATCGCCAGCGCCTCGATCCCGAGCGCGGCATAGTCGTCGACGCGGATCCGTTCCCCGAATGGATTGAGTGCGGCTGCGAGCCAGGCCCCTGTCTTTACACCCGCCAGTGACGTGGGCGGCGGGGCGGCGACTCCCAAAAGAATATCCGCATCGGCGATCGTTGCCGCGCGGTCGCCCAGACTGGCACCGGCCTCAGCAAATTGCGCGTCGCTGATCGAAGCGCTGGTCCCCGCCCCGGTTTCGACCGCTATGCTGGCGCCCAGGGCCGCGAACTTCCTGACCGTCTCCGGGCTTGCCGCGACGCGCTTTTCGCCCTCGGCGAGCTCCTTCAGAACTGCGATCTTCACCGGGCGATTATAATGATGACGGCGGCAGCAATGATCGCGACACCGATGGTGCCCCTTTTCACGAACACCCAGAAACGGTCGAATCCTTCCTGATGCGGCGCTGTTTCGTGCGCCACTGCTTCGTGGTCAGTCGCCATGTCCATCCTCGTTTATTGGTCGCCTGACATTGCCATAGCCAGCCGGGGGGCTCGCCTCAACCCCGCTTAAGCCTGCCTTTACCTCGTCGCGCTATGTCGATGCGGAACACTGACTGATCGTGATACGGGGACGCAAATGGCACCAAATGGCACGCGCATGATGATGCTCGTCGACGATGAGCCTGCGCAGATGCGCTTCGTTTCGGCGCTCGCGGCCCGTTCGGGATGGCGGACATTGACCGCCGGGGATCCAGAGACCGCCATTGCGATGCTCGGAACGCACGACGGGATGATGCTCGACGCCGTCCTGATCGACCAGCCCGAAGAAAACATGACCCCGCTCATTGCCGAGCTTCGCGCGCGCCGCCCCGCCCTTCCGATTCTTACCATGACGGCAAATGAATCCGTCGATGTCGCCGTGGCGTCGATGCGTGCGGGTGCGACCGACTTCCTCGTCAAGCCGATTGCTGCAGAACGTCTGATGGCTGCGCTGGATGCCGTGCTCGAAAACGGCGCGCAGGGCGGCGAACTCCGGCCGCTTTCCGAAAAGATGCCGACACCACTGGGCTTTGACGAGATTGTCGGCTCGGCTCCAAAATTCCGCTCCGCGCTCGCCATTGCGGCAAAAGCTGCCCGCGCCCGCGTGCCCCTCCTGATCGAGGGCGAAAGCGGTGTCGGCAAATGCGTGATCGCCGAAGCCGTTCACGCGGCCAGCCCCCGTGCGAAAAAGCCGCTTGTCAGCGTCAATTGCGGGGCGGTCGCTTCGAACGTCATCGAATCCGAGCTTTTCGGCCATGAGGCCGGTGCCTTTGCGGGAGCATTCACCCGCGTGACCGGCAAATTCGCCGAGGCCGACGGGGGCACGATCTTCATCGATGAAGTCGGTGAACTTTCGCTCGAGGCGCAGGTCCGGCTGCTTCGCGTGCTCCAATCGGGGGAATATGCCCCCACTGGCGGCCGCGTGCGGACGAGCGACGTGCGCATACTCGCGGCCTCCAACCGCCATCTTCTCGACGAAGTGGCAGCGGGCCGGTTTCGCGAAGACCTTTATTATCGCCTCGCCGGCGTCCATGTGACAGTGCCGCCGCTGCGCGAGCGGATTGGCGACATCCCGCCGCTCGCGCGCCACCTTCTGGCCCGCATTGCCCGCCAGCCGGGCCTCCGGGGCCTCGGCATCACCGAAGAGGCGATGGCACTGCTGAGCGGCTATGTCTGGCCCGGAAACGTCCGCCAACTGCAAAATGCACTGTTCCGGGCCGCGGTGCTCTGTGACGGTGACGCGCTTACCGCCGCCGATTTTCCGCATATCGCCAATCAGCGCGGCGCAGGCCTTCCCCGGCGGAGCAGCGGCGATGCGCCGGGTGCCGGCGTGGTCCTGTTCCTGCCCGACGGCAATCTGCGCAGCCTCGATGCGATCGAGGCGGATGTGATCCGCCTTGCCATCGGCCATTACCGCGGCCGCATGACCGAAGTCGCCCGGCGCCTCGGGATTGGCCGTTCCACGCTGTACCGCAAGCTCGCCGAGCTCGGTATTTCGGAAGCAGCCTAGCTCAGGTCGAGCCACAGCTTGTCGGCGAGACGGTGACCTTGCTCTGGGGGCTGTTCGACCAGGCGCTGTTCGTCGAGCATGATGGCAAGCGGTTCGGGCCGTTCGAACCGTCGCGCGGCGCGGTGCCGCTCTATCGCTACCGTAAATACCAGAAGAGCCGCGCCGAGGAGCGCCTCGACAAGGTCGTACGCCTCGCCGACCAGCTCGGCCTGCCCCGCGCCACGATCACGGGGGGCGATCGGCTGCTGCCGTCGCTCCCGCCTTCGGCCGCAGGTGTGGCCGTTCGCCAGACGCCGTTTCCCGAGTCCGTCGTTGAGACGACCCTTGCGACCGGTCTCGCGGCACAGCGCGCGATCGTCGAGCAGCTCCGGCAACCGCTCGGCTCGCTGCCAGAGGCGGATCGCGCCTTCATCGACACCCTGTTGGGCGAAACGCTCGACAAGACCATCATCGCCGATCGCATCCGCGACCGGTTTCAGGCGCGACGAAAGGAAGGTTGATGCTCGCCGACGTCCAATTCAGCTACGGCCTTGCCCGGCCATTCCAGGGCGCGGGCAATTTCGAGAGCGAGCATCAGCGTATCATCGTCCGCGAGGTTTGCGCCGCGGTACAGACCGGCAGACTGATCGTCGTCTCTGGATTGGTCGGCTCGGGCAAGACGCATCTGCTGCGCCGCATCGAAGATGAACTGACCAGAGCGGGCAAGGTCGCCGTCGCCAAGTCGCTGGCGGTCGACAAGCGGCGCACCTCGCTGTCTTCGCTGATCGAGGCGCTGTTCTACGACCTGTCGCCAGGTGACCGGGCGCAGGTGAAGATCCCCAAACTGTGTTTCGGCGTGCGATCGGGGACCACCTGACCCGGTAGTCGGCACCTAAACGGGGACCACCCTCCGGGTCATCTATGTTCGTCGGCCTTTCTGGCTGGCGACGAGGTGGAG
>JANPGY010000008.1:0-74251 GCA_031424175.1 Sphingomonadales bacterium | reverse complement strand
AGAGTCTGATTCATAATTATCTGGTGTGAATTGGTGGTCTTGCGATGCGGCGTGCGAAGAGCTGGATCGAGGCGATGAACAGCCATGCGGTTGCCGAGGCGATGGTCTGTTCGAAGTCCTTGGCGAGGCGGCGGTTGCGGTTGAGCCAGGCGAGTGTGCGCTCGACGACCCAGCGGCGCGGGAGGACCACGAAGCCCTTGGCCGTATCGGAGCGCTTGACGATTTCGATGGTCCATTTGCCGATCCGGCGCAGCGCTTGCCTGAGCTTGTCTCCGGCATAGCCGCCATCGGCAAAGACATGACGCAGCCAGGGGAAGCGTTTGATGACTTCGGCCAGTACCAGTGGCGCGCCGTCGCGGTCCTGGATGTCGGCGCTGTGGATCACGGCGTGGACGAGATTGCCATCGGTGTCGGTCAGGATGTGGCGTTTGCGGCCCTTGATCTTCTTGCCTGCATCATAACCCCGAGGCCCGCCGCTTTCCGTGGTTTTCACGCTCTGGCTGTCGATCACCCCGGCGCTGGGCGACGCTTCGCGACCCGTCCCTTCACGGGCTATCAGCAGCAGGGAATGGTTCAACGACGACCAAAGCCTGTTGTCCCGCCAGAGATAGAACCAGTGTCGCACCGTCGAGACTGGCGGGAAGCACGGCGGCAGCATCCGCCACGGCAGGCCCCCGCGCAACAGATACAAGATCGCTTCGACAATCCGCCTGAGCGGCCACTTGCGCGGCCTGCCGACAGGCGAAGGCGGCGGGAAGAACGGCTCCAGCAGCGCCCATTCGCCATCGGTCAAATCGCTTGGCAAAGCCACGTCGGCACGGGCATGTTGCGCCCGAGTGGTATCGGTCCACATCGTTGACCTCCGGAAGTTTTCGCAAAAATCCCTGAATCAATGACTTGGGCTGGCGTCAAGCTAACCCGCTGATACCACTCAACTTAGTTTCGGATCGGGCTCTCAGAGATCATCTTCTTCTCGAAGATCATGCGCCTGTCGTCGGGTCGCGGCGCCTCGACGGTGTGATCGAATTGGTAGATGGTCAATCCGCGATTGGCGACGTCATCGTCCCAATCGACATTCTGCTCGATGCCGAAGGAAAAGGCAGTGTCGATCCCAACGAAGTCTTCGAGGCAAATATAACCTCCATCGTGTGAACTGCCGATGCGGACCTTCTCGTGGCCGATCGCCCGATGGGGTCGGAGCATTCGTAAAATGGAACGTACCTCTCGGGCCATGACAAACGGATCTTGGGTCGGCGGTGGCCCTGCTTCCCGCAACTCTTGCTCCAAGGTCATTTCCGATTTCCTTCGTCCATGCGATTGCCACCGGGAAGTCGGTAGGGCGGTTCGTTCGCTCACTCGGATCAGTGGATGGCCGACGCACGGATTCGTTGCAAGAGGCCGCATCCCGGGGGAGACTGCCGAACGTGCTGCCATATTTCAGGCCGGACGAATTTCAATCGCGTCGAGAGCGTACACCAACTGGACAGCGTCACCATAGCGGAGCGCGGGAATGTGCGCGCTCAGCACTTCCACCACATTTGCCGGTTGCACGTGATCGGGTTTTGTCGCAGCATCCGGAATATAAAGCAGCCCTCGGTACCGACGATCTGCGACGATGATCGCGCACGGCGAGAGATAGAAACTTTCCGGCGGGAACCGGTCGGTCCACTTGATATCCGGCAGGAAATGTGTCGGCTTGCCAATCCGGATTGCACATCCGTCAACAGCCAGATTGAGCGTGGCCGGAAAAACCGGTGCATCGAAATAGCTGTCGAAAATCGGCAACGCCGCGCGAAAAAACGGAAGCTGTGGCCGAATCGTGCCGTCGGGAAACCGGTCGTCGCCCCCCATGCCGGATGCGACCCGATGGCCGCATGCGACGTGACAGCTAACGGTAACGAAGGATGCGCGGTCAGCCATTCCGCACCATAGCAGGGAGCAGCCTGGCACCGCTGCGATATTTTTCTAGGCAAAGGCGCGTCCGAGTTTATAGCGCCGGGATGGCCAAAAGCGACCGTAACTGGGAAATCTGGGGCGAACGTGATCCGTATTACGCCGTTCTGACTAAGCCGCGTTTCCGCAGTGAGGCAATCGAGGCGCACAAGTCGGAATTTTTCGCCAGTGGCGGTGCCTATATAACGGACATGCTCGCGCTGTTGGAGCGACACTTCGGTGCCCTGCACCGCGATCGCGCGCTCGACTTCGGCTGTGGCGTCGGACGCCTGACGCTTCCGCTGGCGGATGCGTTCGCGTCTGTCGTCGGTCTCGACGTTTCGCCAGCGATGCTGCGCGAGGCGGCGCTGAACAGCCAGGCGCGCGCTATCGAATATCTGCTCTCAGACGATGACCTGTCGCGGGTTGAGGGCAGTTTCGACCTCGTAAACAGCTCGATTGTGTTCCAACATATTCCCGTCAAACGCGGAATGCGCATTCTGCGACACCTGCTTGAGCGGACCCGTCTGGGGGGTGGGTGCCTGATCCATCTGTCGATCAAGCGGCGCAGCAGCCCACTCAGCGAAGCCCGCTACCGCCTGCGCCACAATCTCCCCGGCGGACAGGCATTGCTTAATTTTCTCTCAGGCAAAGCGGCGGATACGCCCGTTATGGAGATGAACGAATATCCGCTGGACGAGGTGCTGCGACTGTTTCACCAACTCGGCTTCGAAGACCTGCTGGCGCGCTATGGCGATCATGGCGGCGTCGACACGGTTTTGATCATGGCGCGCAGGGGAAGCGTCTGCTCGCGGTAAATAGCGGCGTCCGGCCCTCACCATCCAGTCCGACCAGACCGGCATCCCACAGCGCCGACATTCAGGACCGCGACGGCGCACCACTGGTGCTGGCCGAAGTCATCCGCCGCTTCCACTGGCCGCGCATCGGGCGAAATCGGCCTTTAAAACCCCAGCGACGCAATTTTGTCGGAGGATCAGACTTTCAACAGCAGGTGTTCGCGTTCCCACGAGGAGATCACGTCCTGATAGGCGTCGAGCTCGGTCTGCTTGATCGCGACGAAGGTATCGACAAAAGCCTCACCGAGATAGGGCCGCACGAGCTTGTTCTGCTCGAACCGGTCAAGCGCTTCGTAGAGCGTCCGCGGGAGGCTGCGCGCCAGGCGATAGGCCGAGCCGGTGATGGGATCGCGCGGCTCCATACCCTCGACCATTCCGATATAGCCGCACAGCAGCGTCGCGGCCATGGCGAGATAGGGGTTCGAATCAGCGCCGGGAAGGCGGTTTTCGACCCGCCGGTCCTGCCCGCCCGACAGCGGCACGCGGAGCCCGCAGGTACGGTTGTCGATCCCCCAGTGCACGTTGATCGGGGCGTCATAGACCGGTTTCATGCGGCGGAAGCTGTTGACATTGGGCGCGAACATCGGCGCGACCTGCGGCAGCAGGCGCTGCAGTCCGCCCAGATAGTTGAGGAACAGCGCCGAATTTTCGCCATCCGCTTCGGCGAAGATGTTGCGGCCGTCCGCGTCGATGACCGATTGGTGGATATGCATCGCCGAGCCCGGCTGGTTCTGCATCGGCTTGGCCATGAACGTCGCATAGATGCCGTGGTGGTGCGCGACCTGGCGGATGATGCGTTTGAACAGGATCGACTGGTCGGCCCGCTCGAGCGCGTTGCCGTGGCGAAAGTTGATTTCGAGCTGCCCCGCCCCCGATTCGTGGATCAGCGTGTCGATCTCGAGCGAGGCTTTTTCGGCATAGTCGTAGAGATCCTCGATCAGATCTTCGAATTCATTGATCGCCTCGAGACCATAGGGCTCGCTCGAGGTTTCGGCACGACCCGACCGGCCCGTCGGCGTCTGTAGCGGAAGATCGGGATCGGCATTGACCGCGGTCAGGAAGAATTCGAGTTCGGGGGCGACGACCGGCGTCCAGCCCTTGTCGGCATATAAACGCAAAATCCTGCGCAGCACCTCGCGCGGGGCGAATTCAATCGGCTCGCCGTTGCGGCCGATGGCGTCGGTGATGATGCACGCCGTCGGCGTGCGGAACCCCGGCGCGATGCGGATCGTCGACGCATCGGGAATGAGCGTCATGTCCGGATCGGTCACCGGCACGGCATAGGCGTCGGCGGGATAGTCGCCCGTCACCGTGACCGTGAAGATGCTCGACGGGATCCTCAGCGACCGGTCGGCAACCATTGCCACGAACTTGGGGGCGGGAATGATTTTCCCGCGGATGATGCCGTTCATGTCGGGAACGATGCACTCGACCTCGGCGATCCCGTTGCGGGCGATCCAGTCGCCCATATCCTCATTGGTCACAAATCACCCCTGTTTCATTCTGGCGCGCCGCGGAAAAAAAAGCGACGGCCCGATGTGCTGCTCAATCGGCGTTCAGCGCCGCGCCCAATGTGCCCGCGATCTCGGTCATCTGCGCGTCGGTGATGATCAGCGGCGGTGACAGCGCGATGGTGTCCCCCGTGGCGCGCACCAGCACGCCGGCATCATAGCACCGTTTGAAGACGTCGAACGCGCGCTTGCCCGGCTTGCCCGGAACCGGATCGAGCTCCACCGCGCCGACAAGGCCCAGATTGCGGATGTCGATCACGTGCGGCGCGTCACGCAGCCCGTGCAGAATCGATGCCCATCTGCCAGAAAGGCTGGCCGCACGCGTCAGCAAATCCTCGCGCGCATAAATATCGAGAACCGCGCAGGCGGCGGCACAGGCCGCGGGATGCGCCGAGTAGGTATAACCGTGGAACAGCTCGATCGCACCTTCGGGTGCGCTGTCGATAATCGCGTCGTGGATATGGTTTCCCGCGAGCACCGCGCCCATCGGCATCGCGCCATTGGTCAGCCCCTTGGCGCAGGTGATCAGATCGGGCGTGACGCCGAAATACTGGGCCGCAAAGGGCGCGCCGAGGCGACCGAAGCCGGTGATGACCTCGTCGAAGATGAGCACGATGCCGTGTTTCGTGCAGAGCGCGCGCAGCCGCTCGAGATAGCCTTTCGGCGGCACGAGCACACCTGTCGAACCGGCGACCGGTTCGACGATGACCGCGGCGATCGAGCCGGCACCGTGCAGGGCAACCAGTTCCTCCAGCCCGTCGGCAAGCTCCGCACCGTGCTCCGGCTGCCCGACCGAGAAGCGGTTGGCGGCAAGGTGGGTATGCGCCAGATGATCGACACCGGCGAGCAGCGGGCCGAATGCGGTGCGGTTGGCGACCATGCCACCCACCGAGGTGCCGCCGATGTTGGTGCCATGATAGCCGCGCTGCCGACCGATCAGCCGGAACCGCCCCGGTTCACCGCGCGCGCGATGATAGGCGAGCGCGATTTTGAGCGCGGTATCGACCGCTTCGGACCCGCTGTTGGTGAAAAAGACGCGGTCAATGCTCTCTGGCGCGATCGCGGCAAGCCGTGACGCGGCCTCGAAGGCAAGCGGATGCCCCATCTGGAAAACGGGCGCGAAATCGAGCGTCCGCAGCTGCCGTCCAACCGCATCGGCGATTTCGGGGCGGCCGTGCCCCGCATTGACGCACCACAGCCCCGCAATACCATCGAGCACGGTGCGCCCATCGTCGGTGCGGAAATACATGCCCTCGGCCTCGGCGAGCAGCCGCGGTGCCGCCTTGAAAGCGCGGTTGGCGGTAAAGGGCATCCAGAACGCCGAGAGATCGTTACGACCCGCATTGAACATCGCTGACTCCATTTGCGATCACAGTTGCATATCCGGTGCCGCATCGCCAGCCAGGGCCTGCGCCGTGCCAGGCCAGGTTCGCGGCCCCGGCTCCGGATTCCGCCTCCTGCGCGCGAGCCATATTGGGCGTCACAGGATGCAGTTCTCCACCCAGTTGATGATTTCCCGGCGGCGCTGCTGCTCGTCGAGCACATCGGCATCGATGCCGAGCTGCCAGGCAAGGCCTTCGTCGCCCGATGCCGCAAGCCGTTCGAGCCTGTCCGCATGGGATTCGAGCGCGGCGTCATCAGCGAAAAAGCCCTGCGCGCGCATGTCCGCGGCATAATGACGATAAAGCGCCGCGAGGTGCGGCAGATCGAATTCGGGATGATATTGCACCGCCCATATCCGCGACCTGCCGACGCGCACCACTGCCGCCTGTACGCGGCTGTAGCGGTTCGAGGCGAGCACTTCCGACCCATCTGGCAGGCGCTCGACCTCGTCATAATGAATGCAGACCGCGTCGAAAACGGGAGGTTTGCCGCGATACATCGGATGATCCATCGCCGCGGCCGTCAGCGCGATCTTGCGGGCCATGCCGACTTCGCGCCCCTGGGGGTTGGCAGCAACGCGACCTCCGCCTGCCATCGCCGCGACCTGCAGGCCCCAGCAGCTGCCGAGAACCGGCAGGCCGAGCGCACCAGCCTGCGCAACGAGCGCGATCTGGTTTTCGACCGCATAGCCGCTGTCATAGGCGTGAAGCGCCGAGCCGCCGACGACAAGGCCGTCGTAATCGGCAAGACGGGCGTTGTCGGCCGCCCCTTCAGGGTCCGCCGCGTTGATGATCGTTAGTTCAAGGTCAGGGAAATGCGCGGCGATCGCCTCGGCATAGATCGTCCCTGACGCGCGCAGACCATTTGCGGCACCGCGTTGACGATGCGCGGCAGTATTCCCTTCGACGATCAACAGCTTTGGCACTGCGCCATCGTGCCGCCACGATCGCCAAAGTCAACTGCGATCACAGAATTGCCGCCATTGCCGCCCATCGGGGCTATACCGGCTCGATCCCGATGAGTTGCAAGGCGGACATTCGAGCATCATCACCACAGGCTACCGTGTTTTCAGGTAACAAGGGTGCCCGCCACCTGTCGGCGCACAAACTCGCTCACGCCGCCGAAAATCAGGTGGGATGCGTATGAATAGAGAGTGCCGACAGTCCCGGCATCCCACGGCGCGCTGCCGAGGCCGATCGCCGGAACCGCTGCCTCGTCGAGCAACGTCGCTGTACCGAAGCCGAAAGCGGTGCCATATCCGGCGGTCACCGATGGCCGTAACTCGGCTGCAACACCGTATAGCACGCCCAGCGCGATCCCGGTCACATAATGGACGGCTTGCCCGGCCAGCGGCTTGTCAGCGTCAGGAACCTCGCTTCCGCCCACCTGCCCGGCCACGGCGTCTGCTGCCTTTTCGGTTGTCGGCTCAGCCGGTTCGTCAGGGCGGGATGGCAGGTGCGGCGAAACCGCAGCCTGAAACCGATCCATGGCAAAGGATGCCACTGCGCCTGCGATTGCCCCAACAACGATACCGCGCGCAACCTTTGCCGCAACGCTTTCATCACGAGTGCTCACGCTTTGCCCCCCTATGCCAAGAACAGGGAGGAGCGATCAGAACGACAGGTGGCGCACCGGGCATGTTGCCTGTCACCGGAAAGGCGACGACTGCAACGAGCGGGATATCTCCCTCATCGTCGTCGAATATGTCTACGGCCACTGCAAGCATCCCCGGAAGTGTCTGCCTCTAGCAGCACAACCACCGGCCGACCGGCGGGTTTCAATCCAGACACCTCAGCGTGCCGGAGTCCAGACGAAGGCCTGGCAGAACGGACCGATGCAACCCTGCACCTTGAGCGTCCCGTCCGCATTGCGCGCCAGATAGCTTGTGTAGGTCTTACCCGATTTGGGATCGTAGATCTTTCCCTTCCAGTTGCTGCCGCGATCGGCAAAGCCCGACAGGATCATGATCCCTTCCACCTTGCGGGCGCGCAGCGACGGATCGGGATTGTTGCGGTCGATGGGCACCCTGCCGTCGGGCATTGTTTTGAGGACACGCAGAACCTTGCCGCAGACCGCGCCGCCGCAGGTGCCGATTTCGATCACCGAATCCTTCTCCGCAGTCAGCCATTTGCCCGATACCGGTGCGGCAGCGAGGGCGGGGCTGGCAATCAGCAGCAATGCAGGGGCGGCGATCGTGCGCATGACTTCTCCGGGTTGGCTATGGCGCACAGCGGTGCAATAATCCGTCACCATGAGCAACTACGGTCTTTTTTCATCCGTCGGCATAGGCGCGCTATCCGGCGCGCCCGATCGTGCCACCAGTTCGTTCGGGCGCGCTATTCGACCGCAAAATGCAGGTGCTGCGTGACCGAGTGGTGCATCGGCGTGATCGGCGGATCGGGGCTTTACGCGATCGATGCGCTGGACGCGGCGCAGTGGATCACGGTCGATACGCCATGGGGCCAGCCGTCGGACGCGCTGCTCACGGGCACCATCGCGGGCGTCCGGTTCGTATTCCTGCCGCGGCACGGGCGTGGGCACCGGATACCGCCAACAGAAATCAACGCGCGGGCGAATATCGACGCGATGAAACGGGCGGGCGCCACCGATATCGTTTCGGTTTCATCGGTCGGTTCGCTCGCCGAGGAATTGCCGCCCGGCCGCTTTGTCGTCGTCGACCAGTTCATCGACCGCACAAAGACGCGCGCGCCGAGCTTTTTCGGCACCGGCATGGTCGCGCATGTTTCGATGGCCGATCCCGTCTGCCCGCGCCTTTCGTCGCTGGTAGCCGATGCGGCGCGGGCGGCGGGAGCCGATGTTCATGAAGGCGCGACCTATCTGGCGATGGAAGGGCCGCAGTTTTCGACGCGCGCCGAATCGCGGCTTTACCGGCAATGGGGCGCGACGGTGATCGGGATGACCGCGATGCCCGAGGCCAGGCTCGCCCGCGAGGCGGAGCTTCCTTATGCCCTGCTCGCGATGGTCACCGATTACGACTGCTGGCGAGAGGGGGAAGCGCATGTCGATGTTGCCGGGGTGATCGCCCAGCTCGGCCGCAACGGCGAAAGGGCACGCGCGGCACTGGTGGCGCTCGCCAGGTCGCTTCCTGCCAGCCGCGCCCCCTCTCCCATCGATACGAATCTGGATTTCGCGCTGATTACGGCACCTGACGCGCGCGATCCGGCGCTGGTGGCAAGGCTCGATGCGGTGGCAGGAAGGGTGCTCGGATGACCATATGTCTTTATGACTATTTCCGCTCGTCGGCCTGCTATCGCGTCCGCATCGCGCTCAACCTCAAGGGCGTTGCCTATGAGCCCGTCCCGACCAACCTCGCCGAAGGTGCGCAGCGGTCAGCGGCGTATCTGGACAAAAATCCACTCGGATTTGTGCCGATGCTCGAGATCGACGGGCTCAGGCTGACGCAGAGCCTTGCGATCATCGACTATCTGGACGCGCGTTTTCCCGACCCCAGAATTGTGCCTGAAGAGCCTGCCGCCCGCGCCCGGGAACTGGCGATGGCACTCACCATCGCCTGTGACATTCATCCGCTCAACAATCTGCGCGTGCTCAGATATCTGAGCGATGGCCTCGGCGTTGCCGAGCCAGGGCGGGACGACTGGTATCGCCATTGGGTGGAGGAAGGATTCCGCGTACTGGAGGCCGGGGCGGGCGAAACACCCTATCTTTCCGGCAACACTCCCGGCCTTGCCGATATCTGCCTTGTTCCCCAGATGGCGAACGCGCGACGGTTCAGCGTGGATCTGTCGACCTTTCCGCGGCTTGTCGCTGCCGACGCCGCCGCGACCGCCCTTCCCGTTTTCGCAGCGGCCCACCCCGACAGGGTATACGACACGGGCCATCGAGCCCGGGCCGCCGGGGACAGGCAACCATCACCGGGAGCTGATCGTTCACCGCCGGACACTACAAAAGGATCACATCCATGAGCATATTCGGCGCAATCAAGAACGCGATTTTCGGATCGTCGGCACATGCCGACACACCTGCTGCGCCCGCAACGTCTGCACCGCCTGCGCCTGCGGCGACCCCGACTCCCGCGCCTGCCCGGGCCCCTGCAACCGCTGAGGAAATCGACGCGCGCCTGGCCGCGATCGCCGCGAAAAAAGGGGTGCCGTCGAACTACAGGACGTCGATCGTCGATCTGATGAAGCTTCTCGATCTCGATCCGAGTCTGGCCAACCGCACCGAGCTCGCACACGAACTCGGCTATACGGGCGATACCAATGATTCAGCGACGATGAACATCTGGCTTCATGGCGAAGTATTCAAAAGCCTCGCCCGGCGCGGTGCCTGACCGGTTTCGGCAGGCCCGGCTTCGTCATCACAGGAGATTGGCATCGGTGTCGAGGATGATCGGGCGATCGTCCCCGTCATCCTTCACATCGTCATCCTCGAGATCGGGGCCGCCGAAGTCGGGAGCCATGTCTGTCAGCAGCGTTCCGTCATACTGCCCCCCGCCTTCAACTTCGGCGACTTCCGCGCGCTGCGCTTCGTCATAGCCGTGAATATCCGGCTCGTCCTCGGCGCGCGCCCCGCCGGGCACGTCGATCCGCAGTCCGGGGTCTGTATCGTCCATGATAGTCTCCTCTGTGGACGGGAAACGCGCGTCGGTGGCATTCGGGTTCCGCCCGCGATAGATTTGCGCGCATGAACATCGCCCGTGACACGATCCGACCGGTCTCGCTCGACGCGCAGGCGCGCAACCCGCATGGCTTTGCACAAGAGTTCGGGCGAAGCTTCCAGCGTTTCGGCTTTGCCGTCGTTGCCGATCACGGGATCGATCCCCAACTCATTACCCAAGCGTCTGCGCTCACGAAGCAGTTTTTTGCACTCCCCCTCGAGGCAAAGGCACGGTATCGGTCAATATGGGGCAGCCAGCGCGGCTACACGCCGTTCGGGATCGAAATCGCCAAGGGCGCGACCGAGAACGACCTGAAGGAATTCTGGCACGTCGGCCGCGATATTCCTGCCGGGCATCGTTTCGAAAGCCATATGCCGCCCAATATCTGGCCGACCGAAATCCCGGCGTTCAGGCCGGTGCTGGGCGAACTTTACGCCGCATTCGATTCGATCGGCGCAAAACTGCTTTCGGCGATCGCGCTTTATCTCGGGCTGGGCGAGCGCTGGTTCGAAGCACCGGTCCGCGACGGGAACAGCATATTGCGGCTGCTCCACTATCCGCCCGTTCCCGTCGACGCCCCCGGCGTCCGCGCCGAAGCGCATGAGGATATCAACCTTATCACACTGCTGCTGGGTGCCGAGGAAGCCGGGCTGCAATTGCGCGACCGGGACGGCGAATGGCTGACCATCGATCCACCCGAGGGGGCGATGGTCGTCAACGTGGGCGATATGCTCCAGCGGCTGACCAACCATATCCTCCCCTCGACAACGCACCGCGTCGTCAATCCACCGCCCGAACGTCGCGGTCATGCGCGCTATTCGATGCCGTTTTTCCTGCATTTGGCGAGCGATTTCGTGATCGAGACGCTGCCCGGATGCATCAGCGCCGACAATCCGGATCGTTATCCATACGCGATCACCGCCGACGAATATCTGCGTGAGAGGTTGCGCGAGATCGGTCTGATCTAGATAGCCCGACGCATGGGGCATACACTCAGAATTGCACTCGCCGGGCTCGGCACCGTTGGCGCAGGCGTCGTCAGGCTGCTCGATGCCAACCGCGAACTGATCGCGCGGCGCGCAGGGCGGGATATTGCGGTCGTCGCCGTATCGGCGCGTGACCGGACGCGTGACCGCAGCGTTGATCTGACGCGCTTCGACTGGATCGACGACAGCACGCAGATGGCTGCATGCCCCGATGTCGACGTCGTCGTCGAACTCATCGGCGGTGCCGATGGCCCGGCGTTCATCCTCGCACAGAATGCCATTGCGGCGGGCAAGGCGTTCGTCACGGCAAACAAGGCGATGATCGCGCACCACGGCATGACGCTCGCCGACGCTGCCGAGCGCGCGGGCGTCGCGCTGAAATATGAAGGGGCGGTCGCTGGCGGCATCCCGGTGATCAAGGGCATCGGCGAAGGCGCGGCGGCGAACCGGATCACCCAGGTTTCGGGCATTCTGAACGGCACATGCAATTACATCCTGACGCGGATGGAGGCGGAAGGATCGGACTTCGCCGATGTGCTGGCCGACGCGCAGGCGCTGGGCTTTGCCGAGGCCGATCCCACGTTCGACGTCGATGGCATCGACGCCGCGCACAAGCTTTCGATCCTCGCGAGCCTCGCTTTTGGCGCGCGCGTCGATTTCGCCGGCGTTGCGCGGGGCGGTATCCGCGCCGTGCTGGCGGCCGATATCGCGCAGGCGCGGGCGCTCGGCTTTTGCATCCGCCTTGTCGGGCTGGCCGAATCGGGTGCGCATGGCCTGTTCCAGCGCGTCCGTCCGTGCCTCGTCCCGCTCGGCCACCCGCTGGCGCATGTGAAAGGTGCCATGAACGCGGTGGCGGCGGAGGGGGATTTCGTCGGCCGGCTGTTCTTCGAAGGACATGGCGCGGGCGCGGGACCGACCGCCAGCGCCGTCGTTGCCGACCTGATCGATATCGCCCGCGGCCAGACCGGCCCGGCCTTCGGCATGCCCGTCGCGAGCCTCGCCGCACTGGAACCGGATGACGCGGGCGCGCGCCGCGAGCGGGCCTATCTGCGATTTACCGTTGCCGACAGGGCCGGTGTCCTTGCCGAGCTGACAGCGGCGATGCGCGACGCCGGGGTTTCGATCGAAAGCCTGATCCAGAAGGGCGAAGGCGGCGAAAGCGGTGTCTTCGTGGCGATGACCACCCATGAAGGCCCCGTCCGCGCCGTCACCGCGGCGCTGGAGCGGCTCGAGGGTTCGCCGAGCCTGTTGGACAGGCCACTCGCAATGCCGATCCTCGACGTCTGATCGGTTCGATCACGGCCTAATCCGCCAGTTTTCGCAATCGCACGCCCGATCCGCTGAAACGCGTGCTTACTTTTACGCCGACCATGCCGCAGTTGCGCAGCATCGCCTCTGTGCCGCATCTGACCGGCGGTTCGCTGGCAAGCCGGTTGCGCTCTTCGGATACGGTACGCCCTTCTGGATCGCCCGGCGCAAATCCGACGAACGGCACCCGCCATCTGTCCGCCGCCCGCCTGCCGCACACCACGATCTGATCGCCGCCGGGCTGCACGCAGCGGACGATGACGCTGGTCTTTTCGCGATAGACCTCGATCGCCGACTGGGCCTGCGCCGGAATGGCAATGGTTAGCACCATTATGACCGCCATGATTCTCGACATTGCAACATGCCTTCCCTATCGCGCCCGCAATTCCGCGACGCAGAGGATCATGAAATGACGATTACGGCAAGCAATGTTCCGGCCAGTCATGCGCGCGGATCGGATCATGTTGCTTCGGGTTCTGCGCGGGGCGGTATTATTTCCAGCACTGTTCTTGATCGCGTCCTCGTGCTCGAAATGGTTCGCGTCACCGAACAGGCGGCCATTGCCGCATCCACGCTGATCGGGCGCGGCGATGAAAAGGCCGCCGATGCCGCCGCCGTGGAGGCGATGCGCACGTCGCTAAACCAGCTCTGGATGGACGGAACCGTCGTGATCGGTGAGGGCGAACGGGACGAGGCCCCCATGCTCTTCATCGGAGAAAAAGTCGGTGCCGCGCCGGGCAGGGGCCCGAAGATCGACATAGCGCTGGACCCGCTCGAGGGCACGACGATCACCGCCAAGGCCGGGCCGAACGCGCTGGCCGTGCTTGCCGCCGCCGAGGAAGGCAATCTCCTCAACGCGCCCGATACCTATATGGACAAGATCGCCTGCGGCCCCGGCTATCCCGACGGCATCATCGATCTGCTCAAGTCGCCGACCGAAAACGTCACCGCTCTCGCTGCCGCCAAAGGCGTGCCGCTGGAAGAGATCATCGTCTGCGTGCTCGATCGGCCCCGCCATGAAAAGCTGATCGCCGAGCTGCGTGCCGCCGGCTGCGGCATCATGCTGATCCCCGACGGCGACGTGGCGGGCGTGATCGCGACGACCGATCCCGATACCAACATCGATCTCTACATGGGCCAAGGCGGCGCGCCCGAAGGCGTGCTGGCGGCGGCCGCGCTCCGCTGCGTGGGCGGGCAGATGAAGGGGCGGCTGGTATTTCGTAACGAGGACGAGCGCGGCCGTGCGCGGAAATGGGGCATTACCGATCTCGACCATGTCTATGACCTGACCGAGCTGGCCAAGGGCGACTGTATTTTCGCGGCGACGGGCGTGACGGACGGCTCGCTGCTCGCGGGCGTGAAGCGCCTTCCCGGTGGGAAGATGACGACCGACAGCGTGGTGATGCGCGCAAGTTCGGGCACCGTCCGCTGGATCAGGGGCGAGCACCGCCGCTGAACGTCCGGTAACCCTCGTGGCTTGGAGAAGGCTGACTCATCTTGCCGTTGCAGTCTGAAACGCTATCCCGGCGCCGAACGGCGGAGTGACAAAGACCGATGCGGCGCACACTGAGGGTTTTGGGAAGCGGACTGCTGTGGGTGATCATCGCGCTGTGCTGTGCGATTACGGTGATTCCCCCGTTTCTCGACCGCATTTACTATCAAGGGCCGGACAGCGCGCATTTCAACGGCGCACGTTTTTTCAATCCCGATGGCGACGATGAATTGCGCATGCCTTCGGCAACGCCAAGACGCGGCGGCATTGCCGGCGCGGCCTGGCGCTATCTGACCGGAAGCGACGGCCGCCCGCCATGGCCCGATCATGTTTCGGTCGTGCAGACCAGGCCCGCCGCGCGGATCGACGGCACGCGGATGGTTGCGACCTGGGTCGGCCATGCAACGGTGCTCGTGCAGACGCAGGGGCTGAACATCCTGACCGATCCGGTCTGGTCTGACGTGGCGGGGCCATTGGGCGTCGGCCCCCGACGCGTCGCCCCTCCCGCGATCCGGTTCGAGGATCTGCCCCGGATCGATCTGGTCATGATCAGCCATAATCATTACGATCACATGGATCTGGCCACACTGAAGAAGCTCTGGGATCGCGACAGGCCGAAAATCGTCACCAGCCTGGGCAATGACAGTGTGATCGGGCAGATGGGCGTCTCCGCAAATGCGCTCGACTGGGGCAGGCACATGCAGGTCAAGCCGGGTGTCGAGGTTGTCGTCACGCGCAATCATCACTGGAGCAGCCGCTGGGGCGTCGACCGCAACCGGGCGCACTGGTCCAGCTTCACCGTGATACTTCCCGGCGGGAACCTGTTTTTCGCGGGCGATACCGGCTTTGGTGACGGGCAGTGGCCGCGCGAGGCCGCAACGCTCGGCCCGGTGCGCCTTGCGCTGATCCCGATCGGTGCGTTCCGCTTCGCCCCCGGCCAGATGGACATCGGATCGCACATCGGCCCGATCCAGGCCGCCGAAGTTTTTGCGCGCCTCTCCGCAACACGGGCGATCGGCATCCACTGGGGAACGTTCCGGCTGAGCTACGAATCCTATGATACGCCGCGCGGGCTGCTTGCCGCAGTCATGAAATGCCGGGGACTGGCGGGGTTTGATACCGTCCGGCTCGGCGTGCCGACGGAAATCGGCTCCTATTCCGCGCCGTCCCCCAGCCAGGCAACAATGGACCAGTGCCTTGCGCGTCCCGACTATGACGCGTTCAAATGACCACGCGGCTGATCTTCGTCTACAATGCCGATGCGGGGATTGTCGCGGGGATCATGGATTCCATCCATAAGGCGCTATCCCCCTCAACCTATCAATGCAGCCTTTGCGCCATAACCTATGGCGGGGTCGGGATGAAACGTCAGTGGCGGGACTGGCTCGAGGCGCAGCCGTTCGACGTGCAATTCTATCACCGGCCGGATTTTCGCGCGGCCTTTCCGGCAATGGCTGACAAGCCGCTGCCCACCGTCATGATCGATCGCGATGACAGCCTTTCGGTCCTGCTCGGCCCCGGGCACCTCGCGGCTGCAAAGTCAATCGATGGGCTGATCGCGGCGATCGGCGCAGCGCTCGCTCAGCGCGAGGCGTAACGCCGGGCAAACTGCACATCGACCGCCTTGCGGATTGATTCCGCGATCGCGGCTCGCCCTGCCGGTGACGTCAGCCTCGCGACGTCGACGGGGTTTGTAACATAGCCGACTTCCAGCAGGATGGCGGGTGTATCGGGTGCCTTCAGCACAGCAAAGCCTGCCATGCGGTGATAGTCGTCGCGAAAGGGCATCGCCCCGGCGCTCTCACGCTTGAGCAGATCGGCAAAACGTGCAGACGCATTCATCGTCTCGCGCTGGGCAAGATCGATCAGGATCGACGAGATATCCACCGGCTGGCCCGACAGATTGACGCCGTTGATGACGTCGGCCTTGTTCTCGCGCGCTGCAAGCCGGGCCGCCGTCGCATCCGACGCGACTTCGGACAGCGTATAGATCGTCGCGCCGGCCGCCCTCGTGTTCGGAGCACTGTCAGCGTGGACCGAAATGAACAGATCGGCTTTCAGCGCGCGCGCGATCTGCGCGCGTTCCTGAAGCACGAGAAAGCGATCATCCTCACGGGTCAGCGCGACGCGGACACGACCACCGCGCACGAGCTCGTCGCGAATGGCTCGTGCGACGGCAAGCGTGATATCCTTTTCGCGGGTTCCCCCGGCAGACAGCGCACCGGGATCAAAACCGCCATGGCCAACGTCGATCACGACAAGCGGCCGATCGGGCCGGCCGAGGATACGCGGCAGCGGCGGGCCCGCCACGGGCGGATCGAGCGCGATCGACAGGGCATAGCGGTTTTTCGGACGGACTGCGCTGGCGGCGGGCCTTGGCACCCACGGTCTTGCCCGGACAGGGCCCGCCCCGTCATTGCCCGGCGCAATCGACAGCGTGACGCTCTGTCCATCGTCGGACAACTGGGTGGCGGTAACGCGCCGCGCCATTGCCATATCGAAGACGACGCGCATGGTATCGTCAGTCGATCGTGCCTGGCGGATGCGCGATACAAAGCCGGTCGCTTCGCCGAGCGTGCCGGGCGCCGCCCCTGCCACATCGAGAGCAATACGATCGGGATTGGCGAGCACGATCGCACGTGCATTGTTCACCGGCCCGTCAAAGTGAACGACGAGGCGCTCCTCCGCGATCTCGACGCCCGCCACCCGCCCCGCCAGCGCGGGGGACGAGAGGCCATAGAAAGCCGTGAGGGCAAGAACCATGGGCACAGGCACTCTTTGCCGCGCAAATCCATCTACGGTCCAGTGCTTCGTCATGGTGAACTGGTTTTCCGATCCTAAACCCCGACAGCGACGGATTTACGAGCGCGGACGTTCAATGACGCTTACCCGACCGGGTTAATGGGGCGTTTTCCATCATTTTACCGCGCGTTACGGCGTTTAAATCGGCGGTGGCGCAAGGCTGGTCGTGCCAGTTGCCGCCTCGTTGCAGTGATGCTACGCACGCTTGGGTGTTGCGGTCCATGGGAACCCGCCGGGCTGCCACACCATCTCTGGCTGCGCGCACGAGTCGGTAAAGCGATCCGCCGCGCGCCGCCGTTTCAGGTTGACGCTCGCATGACGCATGGTTTTCCGCCCGCTCGTTCCGCCCAGCAGGGCGTAGCGACGTTTCGGCGGATCGAGATCCTGGCGCACCGTGCCCGGCATGCTCCGCGAGCAGAGGCATCAGATCAACAATCCAGCCGAACGGCGATGACGTGCGGGTTCGCGTCGAATCGACTGTACGGGAGACAATTCAATGACAATGCGCATGCTGATCGACGCGCGCCACCGGGAAGAGACCCGGGTCGCCGTCGTCAAAGGTAACAACCGGATCGATGAGTTCGATTTCGAATCCGCCGAGCACAAGCAGCTCAAGGGGAATATCTACCTCGCCAAGGTAACCCGGGTCGAGCCGTCGCTGCAGGCGGCGTTCATCGATTATGGCGGCAACCGGCACGGCTTTCTCGCCTTTGCCGAGATTCACCCGGATTATTACCAGATCCCGCGTGAAGACCGCGAGGCGCTGCTGGCAGAAGAAGCCGAGCACGCGGCCGAGGAAGAACGTCTGCGCGCGCAGGAAGACGACGAGGATGCCGCCACCGGCAGAAGCGATCCCGGCGACGGTCATTTCGAAGATGACGGCTCGGACGACCGGCCCGACGTTGATGCCGAAATCGCCCGGCCCGACGACGGGTCAGATGACGGCGAAGAGGATGCCGCCGCCCCTGCCCGTGCGCAGAAGCGCGACGAAAGCGCCGCTGACAAGGTTCGCGCTAAACGCATGAACCTGCGCCGACGTTACAAGATCCAGGATGTCATCCGCAGGCGGCAGGTGCTCCTCATCCAGGTCGTCAAGGAAGAGCGGGGCAACAAGGGCGCGGCGCTGACGACCTATCTTTCGCTTGCCGGGCGCTATTGCGTGCTGATGCCGAACACGTCGCATGGCGGGGGGATCAGCCGCAAGATTTCGAACGTCGGCGATCGCAAACGGCTGAAATCGATCATGGCAGAACTCGATCTGCCGAGGACCATGGGCTGCATCGTCCGCACCGCAGGACTCCAGCGCACACGGATCGAGATCAAGCGCGATTTCGATTATCTCGCGCGGCTTTGGGACGAGATCCGCGAGAAGACGCTGCAGTCTGCAGCGCCCGCGCTCGTCTATCAGGATTCTGACCTGATCAAGCGTGCGATCCGCGATATCTACAACAAGGATATCGAAGAGGTCATCGTCGAAGGCGAGGAGGGCTACAGCCAGGCGAGGCAGTTTATGAAGCTGCTGATGCCGAGCCATGCACGCCGCGTGAAACCCTATGTCGATCCGGTGCCGCTGTTCCAGCGTTATCATGTCGAGGATCAGCTCGCCGCAATGTACCAGCCCGTCGTCCAGCTCAAATCGGGCGGCTATCTGGTCATCAACCCGACCGAGGCGCTGGTATCGATCGATATCAACTCGGGGCGCTCGACGCGCGAGCACGGGATCGAGGCAACCGCCGTCGGCACCAATCTCGAGGCTGCGCACGAAGTTGCCCGTCAGTTGCGTCTGCGCGATATGGCCGGGCTGATCGTGATCGATTTCATCGATATGGAATCGAGCGGCAATGTGCGCAAAGTCGAAAGGACGATGAAGGCTGCGCTGGCGGATGATCGCGCGCGCATACAGTTCGGGCGGATTTCCTCGTTCGGCCTGATGGAAATGAGCCGCCAGAGATTGCGCACCGGGGTGCTTGAGGCGTCGACGCGCGCCTGCCCGCATTGCGAAGGCACCGGCCTGGTCCGCACTGCATCGTCGGCGGGGCTTTCGGCGCTGCGCCTGCTCGAGGAAGAAGCCGGGCGCGGGCGCGGATCGCTGCTCACGCTGCGCTGCTCGGCCGAAGCGGCCTTTTACGTACTCAATCGCAAGCGCCGCGAGCTCGCCGAAATCGAACAGCGCTTTGGTGTCCACATCGAGATCGCAGCGGACGGCGAAATCGAAGGGGCGCGGATGGTGGTCGATGCATCGGGTCCCCCGCCCGCATTTACACCGCGCTATGACGTGCCGGTCCATGAAGACGACCCCGAAGACGATCTGATCGCCGAAAGCGACGAAGACGGAGAGGAGGAAGACGACGAGGGCGACCGCTCACAACGGCAGCTGCGGGGCGAGAGCCGCGACGGCGAAGGCGAAGGCGGCGCGCGCCGTCGCGGGCGCCGACGTCGCGGGCGTCGGGCACCCAGCGGGGGTGAGGGCGAGAGCAATGACCCAAATGTGGCCTCTGCGGCCGGGGACGGCGAAGAGCAGGAGGCCATCGCGACAGGCGGCGACACAGCCCTCGATCCAGGTGAAAGCGGCGATCGGGAAGAACGGCGAAGCCGACGGGGCCGCCGTGGCGGCCGTCGTCGGCGGGGCCGTGGGGATGTTGCCGCCGACGGGGCATCGGGCGGCGGCGGCGCTGAATCAGGTGACGCGCCTGAAGCCGCCCCAACTTCGAACGCCGACATGATGCCGATAACCGAAAGTGCCGAAGCGATCGAAGTGACCGGCACTGCGGCAGTCGAAAAGCCCAAGCGGACGCGCAAGCGACCGTCAAAGCGTGACGCCGATGGCGAGGCACCCCCACCGGTGTCGATACCAGCGACCGGGGCGGAAGCTGTCGCCGATGCGCCTGCCAGGCGGACGCGGCGCAAAAAGGCAGAGACCGAACCAGCCGCTGACAGTGCGCAGGACGCAGCACCTGAACTGGTGCCCGATAAACCGAAGCGCGCAAGCCGAACACGGGCAAAAGCCAGCGACGTCCAGCCCGTTCCCGCGATCGCCGGGGAAATTCCCGCCGTGGCGGACGATGACGGGCCAAAGCGCGGCGGCTGGTGGCAACGGACCTTTGGCGCTGCGAACAGCTAGGAAGCCGCGACCTGCACGGTTAGGGTGGGGCATATGACTGCTTCACCCGCCGTTCATTCTCTGCCCGTCACTCCGAGCGCCATGAAAGCGCTGTTCCGGCTTGTGGTCACCATGCTGTGCGCAACGGCGCTGCTCGTCCAGCCGGCGGCCGCACAATCCATCCTGCGCGATGCCGAGACCGAGGCCCTGTTGCGCGATATGTCCGCACCGCTCGTCGAAGCAGCCGGGCTGCCGAAGGGGAATGTCGAGTTTGCGCTGATCGGCGATCAGGAAATCAATGCGTTCGTCGCCGGAGGTCAGATCGTCTATATCAACGCCGGGCTGATCCAGGCGGCGGATAACGCCAATGAGGTCCAGGGCGTTATCGCGCATGAGCTCGGCCATCTCGCGTCGGGAGACGTGTTGCGCGGATCCGAAGGAGCAAAGGCCGCGACCGGCATTTCACTGCTCTCGCTGCTACTCGGCGCGGCGGCGGTCGCCGCCGGAGCGGGCGACGCCGGCGCCGGGATTCTGATGGCGGGGCAGACCGCAGCGATGGGCAAATATCTCGCGTTCAGCCGCGCCCAGGAATCGGGCGCGGATCAATCGGGCCGTCGCTACCTTGCAGATGCGCGGATCAGCGGAAAGGGCCTGCTGAGCTTTTTCAAAAAGCTGCAGGGACGGGAATTTCGCCTTTCGCTGCAGAGTCTCGATCCCTACGCGCAGACGCACCCGCTCACCAGCGACCGCATTTCGATCCTTCGCGAGGCGGTGCAGGCGGACCCGTCGTGGAACAAACCGGCTGACCCGATGCTCGAAGCGCGCTTCCAGCGGATCAAGGCCAAGCTGTTCGGCTATAGTTCCGATCCAAAGGCGACGCTGACGCGCTTTCCGCCGACCGATATTTCGGTTCCGGCGCATTATGCACGTGCCTATGCCTATCACAAATCGGCCTATCCGGATAAGGCCATCGCGGAAACCGATGCGTTGTTGGCAGTCGCCCCGACCGACCCTTATTTTCAGGAACTCAAGGGACAGATCCTGCTCGAATCGGGTCGCCCGCGCGATGCGCTGCCGGTGTTGCGCCAGGCCGTGCAGACGACGCATTATGAGCCTCTCATCGCTGCGTTGTTCGGCCATGCGCTGATCGCGACCGAAGACAGGGCGAACTATCCCGAAGCCAAGGCGATCCTGCGATCGGCCATTTCGCGTGACAACCAGAATCCGTTCGCGTGGTATGAGCTCGGCACCGTCTATGCACAGGAGGGAGACGCGCCGCGTGCCGCACTGGCGACGGCGGAACGCTTCAACCTCGAAGGGGCCGCCGCGCCTGCGCTCGCCAATGCAAATATGGCGATGGCGGGAATCCCGAAGGGAACGCCCGACTGGATCCGCGCCCAGGATATTGCCCTTGTCTCGAAGCTCGCGGTCGATGAAAAAAGGCGTGGCCGGCGCTGATGCAGGAAAGGGAGACGAGAATCTTGATTGCAGTTTCGGCACTGGCGGTGGGTGCGCTCGCGACCGCGGCGGCAACCGGCAGCACCGCGCCCATTGTCCCCGCGGAAAGGGCCGCGATCGAAAGGATCGTCCACGACTATATTCTCGAGCACCCCGAAATCCTGCCTGAAGCAATGCAGCGCCTGCAGGACCGGGATGTCGCCACGGCGATTGCTGCCAACCGTCGGCAGATCGAAACGCCTTTCGCGGGTGCATGGGAGGGGGCCGTCAGGCCCGACGTCACGATCGTGGAATTTTTCGATTATGCCTGCGGCTTCTGCCGAAGGAGCGTGCCCGATATAGACCGGCTGCTGAAGGAAGACCCCGGACTGCGCATCGTCTATCGCGAGTTTCCAGTGCTGGGGCCCGACAGCGAGGCCGCGGCGCGCGCCAGCCTCGCCGCCGCCAAGGCAGGGAAATATGCTGTGTTTCGCCGCGCGCTCTTTGCTGCGGGTCGGCCCGATGCAGCGTCGGTCGCCCGGGTAGCCCGCGCGCTCGCGATCGACCCGAATGCCGCCGATGCCGAGGCTCAGGCTGAAATCAGCGCCAATCTCGCGCTTCAGCGTACGCTCGATCTGGGCGGCACGCCGAGCTGGGTGATCGGAAACAGGATCCTCGGTGGTGCGGTAGGCTATGACGCACTGAAAGCTGCCGTCGCTGAGGCGCGCGCGCAGGAATAGCGCCGGGCCCCTTCACCCGCTGTTGCGCAGCGCGGTTGCGATCGCGTTGATCGAAAGCTGGATACCCTCGGCTATGCGCGGATCGGATTCACCACTGCGATGGCGCTTGAGCAGTTCGATCTGGAGCAGGTTCAGTGGTTCGATATAGGGCATCCGCAGCCGGATCGAGGCATCGAGCGCGGGATGCGCCGCGAGCAGATCCGGCTGCCCGGTCACATCGAGCAGCCCATCGCGCGCCCGGTGCCAGCTGTCCCGGATGCGGGTGAAGATCGCCTCGGCGACCTGCCGGTCTTCGACAAGCCCCGCATAGCGCGCCGCCAGGCTCATGTCCGATTTGGCGAGCACCATTTCCATATTGCCCAGCACCGATTGAAAGAACCGCCAGCTGCTTGCCATTTCGCGCAACAACCCCCTGTCGGCAAAACTGTCGAGCGCCGCACCCACGCCGAACCAGCCGGGCAGCATCACGCGCGCCTGCGCCCAGCTGAACACCCAGGGGATGGCGCGCAGATCCTCGATCGCGTCCGATCTCGTCCGGCTGGCGGGGCGCGATCCGATTTTCAGCGTCGCGATTTCGGCGATGGGCGTCATCTGGCGAAAGAACGGCACGAAGCCGGGCGTTTCATACACCAGGCCGCGATAGGCGCGAAATGCCGATCCCGAAAGCGTGCCCATTGCAGCGGCAAACCGTGCCATATCGGCGCATGACAGAGCGTCCGGTTCGACAGTCGCAAGCAGGCTCGCCGCTGCCATCGCTTCCAGATTGAGCGCTGCGCTTTCGCGGCTGCCATATTTCGCGGCGATCACCTCGCCCTGTTCGGTGATGCGGATGCGGCCACCCACCGTGCCCGGCGGCTGCGCGCGGATCGCGGCGAATGACGATCCCCCGCCGCGCCCCACCGCGCCACCGCGGCCGTGAAATAACTGCATCGCAACACCGGCGTCGGCAAACACCGGCTTCAAGGCGAGACTCGCCTGATAAAGGCTCCATGTCGAGGTAAGATAGCCGCCGTCCTTGTTCGAATCCGAATAGCCGACCATCACTTCCTGATGACCCGCGATCCGGGCGAGCGCGGCCATTTCAGGCAGGGCAAAGTAATCGCGCATGATTGCGGGTGCGGCCTCGAGATCACCGATTGTCTCGAACAGCGGCACGACCATGACTGTTGCCGACGGCGGATTGCCCGCTGTGTAGAGCCCCGCCTCTTTCAGGAGCAGCTGTACCTCGAGCATGTCCGAAACGCTGTCTGCTTTCGAAATGATGGTCCGCACGATCGCGGCATCGCCAAATCGCGCCTTGGCCCGCGCCGCGGCGGCAAAAATGGCCAGTTCGCCGCGCGTTTCCTCGCCATAGGCCAGATGCGCGCTGACCAGCGGGCGCGGGCTGGCGAGTTCGCGCCGCAGCAGCGCGATCCTGTCGGCTTCACCCAGCGCCGCATAATCCGCTTCCACCCCCGCGACGTCGAGCAGTTCGCTCACGGTGCGCGCGTGAACGTCTGAATTCTGCCGGAGATCGAGCGTGGCAAGATGGAAGCCGAATACATCGACTGCGCGGATCAGCCGCCCGAGGGCACCGCCCGTCGACAGCGGCCCGTCGAGCGCTCTGGCAAGGGTGCGAAGCTCAGCCCTGAACGCCTGCGGATCGGCATATGGCACGCCGTCGAGGAGCGACGGGCGCGGGCATGGTTTTGCCGCAATCGCCGTAAACGTCGCGCAAAGCCGTGCATAAATGCCCGAAAGCGCACGGCGGTAAGGCTCGTCGATGCGACTTGGGGCATCGTCGCCGCTTGCCTCCGCCAGCGCGATCACGCGGGGATCGACCGTGGCCAGCTCGGTCGAGATCGAAAGCTCGGCTCCCAGCGCGTGAACACAATCGAGATAATAGCCGATGACTGTCTCGGACGCGCGTTCGAGCGCCAGTTCAAGCGACGCGGCGACGACATTGGGATTGCCGTCACGATCGCCGCCGATCCAGCTGCCGATGCGGAGAAAGGCCGGGGTGCGGTGCCCGAGCGCATGATCCCAGCGCGCATAAAGCGCAGGCAGTGTCGGCACGAAAACGTCACGGAGCCATGCCAGTGCATTTTCCACTTCGTCTGCAACATACAGCCGCTCGCGCCGCAGTGGCCGTGTTTCCCACAGCAGCGCCACCTGTCGGGCAATGGCCGCATCGATCACATCGCCGTCGGCCGTTTCACACGCCCCCCCGTCACGCAGCCGCATCAGGTCCGCGATGCGGTTGCGATGGTCCAGCATCGATTTGCGGCGGACCTCGGTCGGGTGTGCGGTCAGCACGGGCATGACGAGCGCGTCGCCGAGTGCCGCCGCCACCGCGTCGCGCCCGATCCCCTGTCGGCCGAGAGCATCGATCACGTGCGCAATGTCCGCGCCAGGCTCGGCGCTGATGCCCTGCCGGTCCTCGGCCAGGTTTGCGAGCATCGAAAACAGCATGAAGCCGCGCGTGAACGACAGGGTCTCGTCGAGCGTAAGCGCGTCCAGCCCGCTATCGACGTCGCCCGTCAGACCGCGATGTCGATCGACCGAGGTGGAGCGGATGTATTCGATCCGGCGGTAAAGCGCCTCCCCCCCCCGTTCACGGATCACATCGCCCAGAATGCGCCCGAGAAAGCGGATATCCGGATTTTGCACGATCGGATTTGCAGCCATCAAGCGATGCTGCACCGCAATACCAGCGCGGTCAATCGCCGAAAGCGAGCTGCCCGGAACGATGCCCGACCGCCAACGGGCGCTATTTCATGGTCGGCATCAGAAGATCGAAAGATCCTTGTCCCGCCGGCGTGCCGGGTCGTCGCGGCAGATGCGGGTGAGTGACGTCCACTCGCCGGCCGAAAGCGTCGGCCGATAGGCGACACTGGGGATCGTACTCGACGCAAAGGCTGCCGCGCGCGTTTTCGATGCCGGGTGGCTCTGGAGATAGCTGAAGGCCTCATCAGTCGCGCCGGGCACATCATACTTCGAAAGCCGGTCGAAAAAGGCCGCGGTTCCACGGGGCGAGACCTGTGCGTGGCGCAGCGCGCGGATCGAGTAACCGTCGGCCGCAGCTTCGGCACCGCGCGAATAGCTTGCCGAAAGCAGGGCGTTCATATTGTTGCCGACATTGCCGTTAAAGCCGCCAAGGATCACGCTAAGGCCGAGCTGGCGGACAAGCGACTGCATGGCATCGCGGTTGCGGACGTGGCCCATCTCGTGGCCGAGCACGCCTGCAACCTCGTCGGGCGATTGGGCACCGCGCAGCAGGCCGTTGAAAATGAGGATGGTGCCGCCGGGTAGCGCGACGGCGTTGACCATGTTCACGTTGACGACACGCACCGTGACGGGCAGGCCCCCGGGATCGATGCGTTTGGCGAGTTTTGCAAGCGCGGCGGTGCCCGGACCGGCTTTGCAGAAACGCCCGCCGAGATCGCCGACCATGGCATCGCCGATCGCTCGTTCAACCGGAAAAGGGATCCACGGCCCGATCCACGACGGCAGTGTCAGTATGAAAGCAACGACTGCCGCCGAGAGCGGGGCGAGGATCGCGCCTGCCTTCCACAGGCCCAACCGGTCGATCCAGCTCCCGTATCTCGCGGGCGTTGGCAGCAGCGCAGCCAGGTCGCCGGCAGGCGGTGTATCGAAGCCGAGCCGCCAGCCCGCCCGCCCTTTGCGTCCGAACACCGTCTGTGCCGCATCGGCAATGGGCACAATCAGCGCCGGGTCGATTTGCTCGACGATCCGCTGGGCACCTTCGATCTCGATCTGCCCACCTGCCACGCGCACATTCACGTCATGGCGCGTGGCGACGGTCCCGTCGAACAGCCAGCCGGGGGTCGCCTCGTCCACGGATTGCTACAGCGCGCCGACATCGAATGCGTCGAGCAGCCCCTCGCCCTGCGACGGCTCGGGCGTGTCCGACTGTCCAAGCGCGGCAAGATCGATTTCGCCAAAGGCATGGAGGTGCGTCATGAAGAAGCGCCAGTTACGATATTGGAGGAAGATTACGCCGATCCCGAGCGTGACGATGACGAGCCCGAGGCTGCCGAGCGCAAGGAAGAGCCAGTCCTTCGTCCGAGCCTCGAAGCTGACATCGAGCCCCGCCCAGTGCATATCACTGACGACGTTGCGGAAATAGGCGGCGTAAAACGACAGGGCGATGATCGGCAGCACGAGATAAAAGATGGTCAGCAGAAGGATGAGAGAATGCGTGATCGAAAGCCCCATCGGAGCGCTGATGCCCGAAGCGCCGATCACAAACCCGGCGACTACAGCAAGGAGCGGCACGAGGTAGAAGAGCAGGAAACGCCCGATGATCGGCCCCGTCGCCGCCTGCGCGGAGACCGGCTCGGTACCAAAGCTCATCCGGTTCCAGCGTGCGTTCCACAGATTGACCATCGCCCAAGGGATGAGCAGTCCCGCCGCCAGCACGCCGACGATCGACCTCCACACATAGGTGACCCCGTAGCCGAACCCCTGTTCGTCGGATCCGCCGCGGATGCCGCGCCACAGGGTCCGGCTGAGGCGATAGCGGATCGCACGGAAGCGGGCGACGCCGGTCAGATACATCAGCAGGAAATACAGGACGAAAAGAATGATACCAACAAGCAGCGCATAGCCGCGAAGGATCAGTGCCTGCATGCCGAACTGCACGAAGAGCAGCGGGAGCGCGAGGACGAAGAGCGCCATGAGGAAGCCGATGAAAAGCTCAGTTCCGGTGCCGGTGTATTCGAGCGGCGTGCCGATAAACTGGCTGCGGCTCCACAAATAACGGCGGGTGCGCGCCGTCGCCCAGAAGCGGTAAAAGCCGAGCGTGACGATCGTCAGCGCAACATTGGTGAAGGCGATCGGCGCGAAATCGCGCCAGTTGCCGGTAAAATCAAATGCGCTCTGCTCGTCTGAATCTGTCATGAAGCCCCCGCCTTCAACGGTGGCCTATCAAATGATCCACTCGACAGAAAGCATTTCCATCGTCGCGTCGCGGCGGCTTCCGCGTTTTTCGACCATGATCGCGTGCAGGCGGCGGATGGTCTCGCTTCCCGCGGCTTCATAGGCATTGGGGAAAACCGCGTGGACAAGAGCCTTCATGCCGCCCCCGATCATCGCCATGCCGAAGCTCCCCGCGACGCGGAAATGCTCCCAATAACCCTCACCCACGGTGCGCGGGTGCGACAGGAACAGGCGGTCGATCACCGTTTTCTCCTCAGCTGACGCCGCCCGCCGTGCCTTCGCGGGGCGCGGGATGGGCAGTGCCGCGCGATGCCGATGGCGCGGGCGGACTTTCAATGAAGGGGGATTCGGGCGGATCAAGCGCCCCTTCCCATCGGGCGACGACAGCGGTGGCGATCGCATTGCCGACGACGTTGGTGCCGGTGCGCCCCATGTCGAGGAACTGATCGACCGCGAGGATGAGGACGAGCCCGGCTTCGGGCAGGCCGAACTGCGCCATCGTTCCCGCGATGACGACCAAAGATGCGCGCGGCACCGCGGCCATGCCCTTCGATGTGACGAGCAACGTCAGCAGCATCGTGATTTCCTGCCCCGTCGTCAGGTTGATGCCATAAAGCTGCGCGACGAAGATCGACGCGAACGTCATGTACATCATCGATCCGTCGAGATTGAACGAATAGCCGAGCGGCAGCACGAAGCTCGAGATGCGGTTGGGCACGCCGAACCGGTCGAGCGCCTCGAGCGTGCGCGGATAGGCGACCTCGGACGATGCGGTAGAAAAGGCAAGCAGGATCGGATCGCGGATATAGCCGAGCAGCGCGACGATCCGCGAGCCGATGACGAGGAAGCCGGCAAAGATGAGCGCAACCCACAGAACGCCGAGTCCCAGGTAGAAGCTGCCGATGAACTTTCCGAACGTGAGAAGCACTTCGAGGCCGTTGACCGACACCGCCTTTGCCATGGCCGCAAACACCGCCAGCGGCGAACCGAGCATCACGAAATTGGTGACGATCAGCATGACCTCGACAAGCGCATCGATTCCCTTGACGATCGGCGCTCCCTTTTCGCCTGCCGTCGAAAGCGCAACGCCGAAAAATACCGAAAAGATGACGATCTGGAGCATCGTCGTGTTCGCCATCGCCTCGAAGATCGATCTCGGGACCATCTCGGTGATGACCTGGAATATGTCGCCGTGCTTGGCGTCGATGCCCGTGCTGCCGACCGCCTTTGCGAGATCGAGTCCGGAATTGATGCCCGGCTGGAGCGCGTTTACCAGAATCATGCCCAACGTCAGCGAAACGAGCGTTGCGCCCATGAACCAGACCATCGTTTTCGCGCCGACGCGACCCAGCGACGATGTATCGCCCATATGAACGATACCGACGACAAGCGTTGCAAAGACAAGCGGCGCCACGATCATCTTGATGAGACGCAAAAAGATGTCGGTCACCAGCTTGAAATATTTACTCGCCTCGTTGACGGCTCCGGGGCTCATTATTTCGTGCATCAGGGCACCGATGACGATCCCGGCAACGAGCCCGATCATGATGTAAAGTGTCAACCGTTTGGCCACGCCGCATTTCCTGCAATTTCTTCTAGCTTAGCCGTCTCAGTAGCGACTGCGCAAACTGCGAAAGCGTATCGTCCCGCGCACCCATCACGATGATACGGTCGCCCGGCCGCGCAAGCGCGATCAGCCGGTCTGCGCAGTCGTCGCGCTCGGGGATGTAGCTGGCGGCGCTGCCGATCATCGATACGAGCGCATCCGCCCCGACGCTCCTGTCCACCGTGCCGCCGAAATAGGCCGGATCGCAGATCAGCAGCCTGTCGCTATCGTGCAGATTGCTACGGAAGCTTTCCGCAAGTTCGTGCCCCATCTGTTTCAGCGGCCCATAGCCATGCGGCTGAAACAGGACGAGCAGTCGGCCGGGAAAGGCGTGCAGCGCGCCAAGCGTGGCGGCGATCTTGTCGGGATTATGGCCGAAATCATCGATCACGGCCACGCCGTTTGCGCTGCCGACGGTTTCCATGCGGCGCTTCAGGCCCGAAAATCCTTCAAGGGCTGCCACGGCGTCGGCGAGCGGAATGCCGATCGAGGTGGCCCCCGCCAAAGCTGCGAGCGCGTTGGAAACATTGTGCCTGCCGGGAAGGGGCAGGGCGACATCGATTCCATTGACAGAAAAATGAGTAGCGTCGGGCCATTCGACGATCTTGGCCGCCTGCAAATCGGCAGGGGCGGCAATGCCGAATGTCCGGTGAGGGCGGTTTCCCGGAAGCAAAGTGAGTGCCTCCGCATTATCCGCGTTCACGACGACCGTTTCCGATGCAGCGAGGAATGCGGCGAAAAGCGCGCGCAACTCGGCCATCGACTTATGGTCCACGGCGACGTTGTTCAGCACCGCAACGCCGGGCCGGTAAAGCGCAATGCTCCCGTCGCTTTCATCAACCTCGCTGACGAACACGCGGTCATGGTGCGAACCGCCGCTCACCCGCGATCCGCTGGCGTAATTTTTCATGACCGCACCGTTCATGATCGTCGGATCCCATCCGCACTGATCAAGGATCCACCCGATCATGCCCGTCACGGTCGATTTGCCACTCGTGCCACCCACCGCGATGCTGACGGTAGCGGCGTTGAACAGTTCGGCGAGCAATTGCGCGCGCGTCATCCGCGCACAGCCAAGGCCGGTCGCGCGGACAATGTCTGGCACATGCGGCTCGACCGCTGCCGAGGCGACGACGATCTGCCCGGGCGACACGATCCCGCTGCCATCCTGGGGATGAAGGCCGATGCCCTTTGCCGCCAGCGCCTCGAACTTGGCATCGAGACGCCCCTGATCGAACGAACGATCGGATCCGGCGACGACGTTTCCCTGCGCCGCCACGATCTCGGCCAGCGGAAGCATTCCCGAGCCGCCGATGCCAACGAAGAAATAGCTTTTCATGATCCCGGCGCTATCATCGTTCGCGGGAAAGGGGGCAAGCCTTGCGCATCGCCGTTGTCGCGCCGTCGAACATGCTGCCGTCCGACGTGCCCGGCCGGGTCCGCGCGCTCGCCGCCGAACGCTATGGCGGGCAGGCCCCGGACATCGTTTTTCACCCGCAATGTTTCCAGTCGTCGGGGCATTTCGCGGGGCCGGACCGCGACCGGCGCGACGCGATCGTCGAGGTAGCGAACGATCCCCGTTTCGACGCCATCTGGTGCGCGCGCGGGGGCTATGGCGCAAACCGGATCGCGGCAGAGGCAATCGCACTCATGGGCCCACATGCGCGGAACAAGCCGTTCCTTGGCTATAGCGACGCCGGGTTTCTGCTTGCTGGGCTGCTCGCCAGCGGCATTGGCCGCCCGGTCCACGCGCCGATGCCGATCGATATCAACCGCGAGGGCGGCGCGGCCGCGGTGGCGCGCAGCCTCGACTGGCTGATGCGCGGGCAGCCGCCGCGGCTCGAATATTTCGACGAGGGGCAGGCATCGCTCGCAGGCGACACGCGCTATGCCGCATTCAATCTGATCGTCTTCTCGCAGTTGATCGGCGGGCCGCTCCAGCCTGATCTCACCGGCCGCGTACTGATGCTCGAGGAAGTCGACGAGGAACTCTACCGTATCGATCGCAGCCTTTATCACGTGACCGCGAACCCCGGCGTGCGGCGCTCGGCGGGGATCATGCTCGGGCGGTGCAACCCGATCAAACCCAATGTGATCGATTTCGGGCAGGACGAAGTCGCGATCGCGCGCCACTGGTGCGCCGTTTCGGGCATCGCCTGGCTCGGCCGCGCCGATATCGGCCATGACGCCGAAAACAAGGTCGTTCCGTTCGGCTGAAACGGGCTGCCTTGCTCCGCGGCGCGGGGTTCGCCATAGGCCGGGCAATGTCAGCACTCCTGAAAATCAGCCTGCCCGACGGTTCGGTCCGCGACGTTGCGCCAGGCACGACGCCGGCGGATATCGCCGCCGCGATCGGCCCCGGGCTTGCCAAAGCCGCGCTTGCAGCCCGCGTCAATGGCGAGCTGCGCGATATCGGGCGACCGCTCGATCAGAATGCGACGCTTGCGCTTGTGACGGCGCGCGATGAGGCAGACGCGCTCGAACTGGTGCGCCACGATTATGCGCATGTGCTTGCCGAGGCGGTGCAGAACCTGTTCCCCGGCACGCAGATCACCTTCGGCCCGTCGACCGACGATGGCTTCTACTATGATTTCGCGCCTGCCAAGCGCCCCTTCACCGAAGACGACCTGCCCGCGATCGAGGCGGAGATGCGCAGGATCATCGCACGCGACGAGCCGCTGGTTCGCGAGGTGTGGGATCGTGCCGATCTCATCGCGCGGTGGCAGGCGACCGGCGAACATTTCAAGGCCGAATGGGCGGCCGGGCTTCCCGAAGGCGACGAGCTGACGGTTTATCGCAGCGGCGAATGGATGGACATGTGCCGCGGGCCGCACCTCGCCTCGACGGGCAAGCTCGATCCGCAGGCCTTCAGGCTCACGCGCGTATCGGGTGCTTACTGGCGCGGCGATCAGGCCAATGCGATGCTCAGCCGCATTTACGGGACCGGCTGGCTCACCAAGAAACAGCTCGACGCGCATCTGGTCAGGCTCGAAGAGGCGGCCAAGCGCGATCATCGCCGCATCGGGCAGAACATGGATCTGTTCCACCTCCAGGCCGAAGCGCATGGCAGCGTATTCTGGCATCCGCACGGCTTTACCATCTGGCGCGCGCTCGAAGCCTATATGCGGCGCGCGATCGACGCCGCGGGCTATGCCGAAATAAAGACGCCACAGCTGATGGACGTCCGCCAGTGGGAAGCATCGGGCCATTGGGGCAAATATGCCGAAAACATGTTCGCGGTGCCCGATATCGTGCCCGATGGCGAAGACGGATCGCCCGCCGTCGCGGGCGATGCCGACTGGATGGCGCTGAAGCCGATGAACTGCCCGGCGCATGTTCTCGTCTTCCGCCAGGGGATCAAATCCTACCGCGATCTGCCGCTGCGGCTCTATGAACATGGCTGCTGCCACCGGAACGAACCGCACGGTGCGCTTCACGGGCTGATGCGCGTCCGCCAGTTCACCCAGGATGACGCGCATATCTTTTGCCGCGAGGATCAGATCGTGGGTGAGGCCCAGGCGTTCTGCGCGCTCGCGGACCGTATCTACCGTGATTTCGGCTTCACCTATGCCATCAAGCTGGCGCTTCGCCCTGACAAGCGTTTCGGCAGCGATGCCGACTGGGACAAGGCCGAGCAGGAGCTGCGCGACGCCGTGGAGCGCGCCGGCCTCGCAACGGCGGACTATGGCTGGGAAGAGCTGCCCGGCGAGGGGGCGTTCTACGCGCCCAAGCTCGAGTGGCATCTGACCGACGCGATCGGGCGCACCTGGCAGGTCGGTACGCTGCAATCCGATCGCGTGCTGCCCGAAAGGCTGGACGCGAGCTATGTCGGCGAAGACGGCGCGAAACACCGGCCGGTCATGCTGCACCGCGCGATTTTCGGCAGTTACGAACGCTTTATCGGTATCCTGATCGAACATTATGCAGGCCGCTTTCCGCTCTGGCTCGCGCCGGTACAGGCAGTCGTCGCGACGATCGTGTCGGATGCGAACGACTATGCCGGTCGGGTTCACGCGGCACTGGCGGACGCCGGGCTGCGCGTCACGTCCGACACGCGCAACGAAAAGATCAACTACAAGGTGCGCGACCATTCGCTGGCGCACGTCCCGTACCTGCTTGTCGTCGGCAAGCGCGAAGCTGCGGAGGAAACTGTCGCGATCCGCACTTTGGGGAGCGATGGCCAGCGCATCATGCCACTGCCCCGGGCGATCGCGATGCTTGCCGAGGCGGCGCTCGAACCCGATCGCCGTCATTCCGTCGCGCCGCCGGGCACGTGATGCCGCGCTGTTCATGCGACCGATTGGCCACAGCGTGCCTGAAATCGGCCCGCGGGCCTTTTCCCGCAGCGGCCGATGCCCTAGATGGGAGACTGTATGTTTTCAGTAAGCAGGAGTTTCGACCATACCACCGCCCATGATGCGCCGCCCGCTCGGTCAGCCCCCGATGCCGCTCAATGGCCCCCGTTTCAATGAGTTCATCCAGTCGCCGAAGGTGCGGGTGATCGATCAGGACGGTGAAAATCTGGGCGTGATGTATACCCGCGAAGCGATGGATGCGGCCCGCGAGCTGGGGCTCGATCTGGTCGAGGTTTCGCCGAACGCCGATCCACCGGTTGCCAAATATCTCGATGTCGGCAAGTTCAAATATGAGGCGCAGAAGAAAGCGAACCTGGCGCGCAAATCGCAGCACATCCAGGAAATCAAAGAAATCAAGATGCGTCCGAATATCGACGATCATGACTATGATACGAAGATGAAAAAGATTCACGAGTTCATCGGTGAGGGCGACAAGGTCAAGGTGACGTTGCGTTTCCGTGGCCGCGAACTTGCGCACGGCAATCTCGGCATGGCGCTGCTGCAGCGCGTGCAGGGCGATGTCGCGGAAATCGCCAAGATCGAACAGCACCCGCGCTTTGAAGGGCGGCAGATGCTGATGGTCGTCGCGCCCAAGTAAAGCCCGGTGAAGGCCGCACCCGGCCGTCGGGCGCGTCACACTGTTGCAAAAAGGCCGCGACAGAACCGAAAATGGCCGACTTTCACGCTCATGCTGGCCGGGGCGAATCAAAAACGGTAGCATCGCTCAACCGGGACGTCAGCTCCCGCGCTGAGGAGAGAGATATGCCGAAATTCCGACTGATGCTTTCGGTTGCCCCGACGGTTCTTGCCTGTGCTTTCGCGGCTCCCGCAGTCGCGCAGGACGCCGCGCCGCAGAGCCCTGCCCGGGACGGTAGTGCGCAAGGCGCACCGGTTGACGACGGCAATACCGGCGACATCATCGTGACGGCGACGCGCCGTTCGGAGGCGCTGTCTGACATTCCGCTGGCGGTTTCGGCGGTCACCGCGGCGACGCTCCAGAATTCGGGCGCGAGCGATATCCGTGCGCTCAACCAGCTTTCGCCTTCGCTTCTGGTATCGTCGACATCGTCGGAAGCCGCGGCGGGCGGCGCGCGGATCCGCGGCATCGGCACGGTGGGTGACAATCCTGGCCTTGAAAGCTCGGTCGCCACCTTTATCGACGGCGTTTACCGCAACCGTGCGGGTGTTGGGCTGAGCGAGCTTGGCGCGATCGACCGGATCGAGGTTTTGCGCGGACCGCAGGGCACATTGTTCGGTCGCAACGCGTCGGCGGGGCTCATCTCGGTGATCACGGCAAAGCCGCAGTTCGATTTCGGGGCCGAGGGCGAGGCGACCTATGGCAATTATGAAACCTATCGCGTTGCCGGCGGCGTAACCGGTCCGCTCAGCGAACAGCTCGCGGCGCGCCTCGACGGCGTTTATTTCAAGCGCGACGGTTTTTTGCGCGACGCCGTATCGGGCCGCCGGATCAACAACCGCGATCGCTGGCTCGCGCGCGGGCAGGTGCTGTTCCAGCCCAATGAGGATTTCTCGGTCCGCCTGATCGGCGACTATGCCGAGCGCAAGGAAGAATGCTGCGGGGCCACTTTCCTGCCTGCGCGCAACGTTAGCCGGGGGACCGACGGTGCGCTGACCTTCTCGCCCAGTTCGATCGCGGCGATCGAGCGTGGGCTTGGCGGGATCATCAGCGACGATACCTATGCACGCCAGGTCTCGATCACGCCGGGCATCGGCTATCGCGGCGACGTGAAGGACGGCGGCGTCTCAGCCGAAGTCAATGCGAGCTTTGGCGATACCAACTTCACCTCTATCACCGCCTATCGCGACTGGCGGCTGACGCGCGGGCAGGATGCCGATTACAACAATCTTTCGATTCTTCAGCGCCCGGGAACGGACGCCAATGCCCAGCGCCAGAGCTTCCAGACCTTTACGCAGGAACTGCGGCTTCAGGGCAGCGTGTTCGACGGCAAGCTCGACTGGCTGATCGGGGGCTTTTACGCGAACGAGATACTAAAGCTCCGCGATAACCTTGAATATGGCAGCGATTTTGAACGCTATGCCAATTGCGTCGTGGTCGCCGGCCTCGCAGCATCGGCCGGCCGACCCGGTCTCGTTTCACCGGGGAGCGCGGGCTGCTCGGACCGGGCAACCGCCGTGGCCATCGTCACAAATCCGGCGTCGCCCGCAGCGCTGCGTGGCCCTGTCGCCCTGTTCGGCGGCCTCGCGATACCCGGCGTCTTTGGATATCGTGCAGTCGCGGCGGCGGCTGGCACCCCGGCAGCACAGCTCAACGGCGTTCGGCTCGATGACAATTTTCGTCAGAAGAGTCAGAACTTTGCCGTTTTCACGCACAACGTCATCCGCCTCAACGATGCCATTTCGCTGACGCTGGGCGCCCGTTACACCAATGAGCGCAAGACGCTCGATGCGAGCTTTACCGATAACAACACGCTGTGCGCCACGCTCCGAGCAAGCTCCACATTGTCAGGGCTTGCAGCGCTTCCGTGCGTGATTCCGAATGTTCCGAACGGCTCCTACACCCAGAACGGGTCGAAAAAGAGCGAGGACAGGATCACCGGGACCGCCGTGCTCAGCATCAAGCCAACCGACGGGTTGCTCGTCTACGGCAGCTATTCGCGTGGCTATAAGGCAGGCGGTTTCAACCTTGACCGGTCGGGGCTCACCTATGGCGCTCCGAACACCCAGCAATTGACGTTCGAACCCGAAATCGTCGATGCGTTTGAAATCGGCACCAAACTCAACAAGCCCGGCTTCGACCTGAACATCGCGGCTTTCTACCAGAAGTTTCAGGGCTTTCAGCTGAACACGTTCAACGGCATCAATTTCATCGTCGTCAATGTGGCGAGCTGCAAGACCGATCTGAACAACGCCGATCGCGATCTGAGCAACGCCACGGGCACCTGCACCGGCGGCACGAAGTCAGGGGTTTCGTCAAAGGGCGTCGAGATCGAAGCGTTCATTCGCCCGATCCGCTACGTCTCGGTCAATATGGGGCTGACATACACAAATACGCGCTATGGCCGTAATCTGGTGGGCGCGGGCGGCGTCGCCTTCCCCGGCGCGCTGTTCCAGCTTCCCGGCTCGCGGCTGTCCAACAGTTCCGAATATGTCGCCACGACGTCGTTCAGCTGGACACCCCCACTCGGCGACAGCGGGCTTTCGGGTCTGGTCTATGTCGATGGGCGCCTGCAAAGCGATACCAATACCGGTTCGGATCTCGACATTGAAAAGGTGCAGGATGGCTTCGCCGTGTTCAACGCGCGCGTCGGCCTGCGGGGCCGTGAGCAGAAATGGGCGATCGAGCTGTGGGCGCAGAATGTCCTGAACGAGAATTTTCAGCAGGTCAGCTTTGACGGGCCATTGCAGGGCAGCGGATCGACGCGGCAGACCGCGGCATTCGGCACCACGTCGACCCAGCTCTTCGGTGTCTTTCTCGGTGAGCCGCGCACTTATGGCGTGACGGCCCGCTTCAGGTTTTAACGGTCAGGAGAGGCGCGGTCGGGTCCAGAGCCCGACGCGGTCTGACTTTGGGGCAGGTCGAAAGGCCTGCCCCATCGCCGTCAGGACAAACCCCGCCTTGGCACTTTTCGAGACGACGACACGGTGATCCCACGCCGCATTTTCCAGGCGATCGACCTCGCGGGCGATTGCGCCATAGATATTGGTCGCCGAAAGGATCGCCCAGCGTGATCGGAACGGCAGCGCAGGAGCACCGCCCCGTGCCGATTGCTCATACCGGCCGACCATCATGGCCAGCCGCCGCGCCATATCGGCAAGACTCTGGCGGTGCTTGGGAAGCATGGCGTCAATCCGGCCCATATTTGCGGCCGTGAGCCAGTCGAGGGGCAGATAGCAGCGGCCCACGGCGTCATCTTCCGCAATATCGCGCGCAATGTTCGAAAGCTGGAATGCGAGCCCCAGATCGCAGGCGCGATCGAGCGTATCGTCGTCGGCGGGATCGATCCCCATGACAACCGCCATCATGCAGCCGACGACACCCGCCACATGATAGCAATAGCGCAGCAGATCGTCTTCGCTGCGCGGATACCAGTTCTCACTGTCGAGCGCGAAACCTGCGATATGATCGTCGATAAAGGCGCGCGGGATCGGGCACTCGCGCATGACGACGCCGATGGCATCGAACGCCGGATCGCCCGTCGCCACCCCGTTGAGCGCACTGTCGGTCAGAAACCGGATCGTCCCCAGCCGCGCCTGTGCATCGACGACCACTTTCCGCTCACCGCCGTGATCCTGCCCATCGGCGATATCGTCGCACCGCCTGCACCAGCTATAGAGCAGCCATGCCCGTTCGCGCGTCGTCCGGTCGAAAAGCTTCGAGGCAAGATTGAACGATTTCGATCCGCGCGCGATCGACGCATGCGCCGCCGCGACAAGCTCGGTACGGTTCATAGCCGCGCCGCGGTCATCCGGAAAATCGTGTCATGCGGCTCATACGCCGCCATTTTAGCGAGCAATGCACCCAGATCGTCATCGCTGATCAGGATCCCGGCGTGTGGAGCACGGACAAAGCCGACATCGACCATCGTCCGGTTGAACAGGATCAGCCCGTCATAGAATCCGGCGACGTTCAGCAGCCCGACCGGCTTTTCATGATAGCCGAGCTGTGCCCAGCTCACTGCTTCCCATAATTCGTCCATCGTGCCGACGCCGCCCGGCAGCGCGATGAACCCGTCGGACAGATCGGTGAACAGCCTTTTGCGCTCGTGCATGGTTTCCACGATATGCAGTTCGGTGCAGCCCCGATGCGCGACTTCGGCAGCGACGAGCGCGCCTGGAATGACGCCGATTACGTCACCGCCTGCCGCGAGCGCCGCATCGGCGAGAGCGCCCATCAGCCCGAGCCGACCGCCGCCGTAGACGATCCCGATCCCGCGTTCGGCAAGCGCCCGCCCGACCGCGCGGGCGGCATCACGATAAACCGGATCGGCGGGGGAGGCCGAACCGCAATAGACGGCAAGGCGTTTCACCGGCTTCGCGTCGGTGCCGGGTTTTCGCACCGAGCCATCACGCCAGATCATCGATCATCAGCCGCGCCGTCGCCTTGGCGCTGCCCACGACGCCCGGAATCCCCGCGCCGGGATGGGTGCCCGCGCCGACGAAATAAAGATTGTCGATCACGTCATCGCGGTTGTGCGCGCGGAAGAAGGCGCTTTGCCACAAGACAGGCTCGAGGCTGAACGCGCTGCCCTGATGCGCGGCGAGATCGCGCCCGAAATCGGTCGGCGCATAGTGGAAACAGGTCGCGAGATTCTCGCGCAGCCCGGGCAGCACGCGCCGCTCGACCTCATCGAGAATCGCATCCCTGTATTTTTCGCCGAAGTCACCATCCCAGTCGACTTTCGATTTCTTCATATTGGCGACGGGCGCGAGCACATAGAATGTCGAATAGCCTTCGGGTGCCATCGCCGGATCGGTCGCGGTCGGGTGGTGCAGATAGAGCGAGAAATCTTCGGGCACCGTGCCGTTCTTGTAGATATCGTCGAGCAGCCCCTTGAAGCGCGGCCCGAACAGGATCGAATGGTGCGCAATATCGGGGAAATGCCCCTTTACGCCGAAATGCACGACGAACAGTGACGGCGACCAGCGCTTGCGTGCCAGTGATTTCGCGGTCTTCTGCCCGCGCGGATGATTGCGCAGCAGCGTCTTGTAGGCATTCATCAGATCGCCGTTGGTGGCAACCGCATCCGCCTCGACGCGGACACCCGATTTCGTGCGCACCGCAACCGTCCGGTCGCCCTTCGTTTCGATCTCGTCGACCGGATCGCCGAGCATCAGCGTGCCGCCGAGCCGCTCGAAATGCGTCACCATCGCCGCGACCAGCCGGTTGGTCCCGCCTTTGGCGAACCATACGCCGCCGCGCTTTTCGATCGTATGGATCAGCGCATAAATCGCACTCGTGCTCATCGGATTGCCGCCGACAAGGAGCGTCTGGAACGAGAGTGCCTGCCGCAGCTTTTCATTCTTCACATATTTCGATGCGATCGAATAAACCGAGCGCCACGCCTGATATTTCATCAGCGCAGGTGCCGCCTTGATCATCGTCGTGAAGTCGAGGAAGGCAACCGTGCCGAGCTTTTGATAGCCCTCGCGCTCGACACCCTTTGAATATTCCTGGAACTTTTCATAGCCGGCCAGATCGTCCGGCGCGATCCTGCGGATTTCCGCACGCAGTTCTTCTTCGTCGTTCGAATAATCATATTCGGTGCCGTCGGGCCAGTTGAGCCGGTAAAACGGCTTCACCGGCATCAGCTCGATATCATCGGCCATCCTGCGGCCCGAAAGCGCCCAGAGTTCCTCGAGGCAGGGCGGATCGGTTACCACCGTCGGACCCGCATCGAATATGAAACCCTGGCGATTCCAGAAATAGCCGCGCCCGCCCGGCTTGTCGCGTGCTTCCACGACGGTCGTTTCAATTCCTGACGACTGGAGACGTATTGCGAGCGCAAGCCCGCCAAAACCTGCCCCGATCACTGCCGCGCGCTTCAACTCAGCTCTCCTTCAATACCGTAAACGCCTTGAAAAACGGCACTGGAGGCTTGCCGGCCAGGATCCGCATCTTGTCAAACATCGTCGTCTGCCCCGCGTAAAAGCGCTGAATCAATTCGGGGCGCAAGGTATAAAAGCGTTCGAGCACCTTGTAACGCCTGTCGGGCTCGGCAACGCGGAACAGCATGCGATCGAGCAGCCGATAGAAACTGCCCCGCGCCCAGGCGTCGCGCGCGTGTGTTTCGAGTGCCCTCGCAAGCGCATCGCCGGAAAGATCGGGCAGGTTCGCGATCGCGCTGGCGGTGCGCACGGCATCGGGCAGCGAAAAGCCGGTCGTTGCATGAAACAGTGCCGCGCGCGCGCCGATCCGGCCCGCGTCCCCGTCGCCGGACGCCCAATAGGCGTCGAAATCACCGCCCATCGTCACCGGCAGCGAGCCCTCCTCCCGGTGGATGATCCCGGCAACATCCCAGCCATGCGCCGCCGCATAGTCGAGCACGCGCGCTTCGATCGTCGCGCGGTCGAAGCCCGGCGTATCGCTGTAATAGGTATCCTCGATGAACAGCCGGTCGTCGGCAAACGGCAGCACATAGACGAAACGATAGCCGTCGATCTGTTCGACGGTCGCATCCATGACGACCGGGCGAATGACCCCGTGAGGCCTTGCGGTATGCAGTTCGAGGCCGACGAACTTCTGCCAGCCCGCCTGCAGATGGCTGAAATCGGCACCGCCGCGCGCATCGATCACCCCCTTGGCATCGATGCGCGTCTGATCGTTCAGCGAGACCCGCGACTTCGAAACCGCTACCGCCCCGGCGTGTACCGCCGTGCCGTCGGGAAGCAGCGCATGGAGCCTGGCGTCGAAGTACGAGGATCGAATCGATTGATAGACGCCGTCGAGCGTCCGGCGATGCGCCGGAAACGCCACGTCATAGCCCTGCCATCGGTGCGAGACGAACGGCGCGACGATCCACCGGTCGCGTTCCGCAATGTCGCTTTCGAAGAACGACCAGATATGGTTTCCGCCGAACACCGGCGCAGGCTCGATAAGCCGTATCGAAAGCTCGGGCCGCGCTACACTCAGCGCATAGGCCGTCAGCCCGCCGGCCAGTCCGCCCCCAACGATGGCGATATCGGTTTCCGTCATGAAAACGCCCTAGCGGCAACGCGAGTGACCGACTAGACATCAGCCATGCCCGCGGCAATTCTTCTGTCCGCCTTTGCGATGACGATCATCGTAGGGCTGCGCTATCTTCTGGCAAGCGGCGCGTTTGCGCTGGCGACGGCGCATGTCCGCCCCGGGCTCTACGCAAGACTGGGGCCGCAGATCCGCCGTGAGATCGCATGGAGCCTCGCGTCAGCCGCGATTTACGGCGTTCCGGCGGGCATCGTCGCCTGGGGCTGGCAGAATCGCGGGTGGACGCTGATCTACACCGATGTCGGCGCGTATCCCCTCTGGTATCTGCCCGCGTCGGTGCTGCTCTATCTTCTCGCGCACGACAGCTGGTTTTACTGGACGCACCGCTGGATGCACAGACCGTGGGCTTTCAGGCGAGCCCATGCGGTCCACCACGCAAGCCGCCCGCCGACCGCATGGGCGGCAATGAGCTTTCACCCGATCGAGGCGCTGACCGGCGCGGTCGTGATTCCCGCACTCGTCTTTGTACTGCCCATCCATGTCGCGGCGCTTGGCATCGTTCTTTTCATAATGACGGTGATGGGCGTCACGAACCACATGGGCTGGGAATTGTTTCCGCGCGCGCTTGTACATGGCGCTGCAGGACAATGGCTGATTACCGCGACTCATCATCAAAAACATCATGATGCCTATCGTGGCAATTATGGGCTATACTTTCGCCATTGGGACCGCATCTGTGGTACGGATCTCGGATTGGGTCGGTTCGCGACCGGATAAAGGCGTATGGAATGTGGTTAACGGCTTGTTTAGGATCGTCGGCCTAACGTTGTGTACCTGATCAAACGGCACAACCTTGGCCAAGGGGGGGACATGAGTCGCACGTCCGCATCTAATATCTCTCGCATCGCCACGGGCGGCCTGGCTTTCGCGCTGCTTGCCGCAGGCTCCCCCCCGGGTTCGGTCGATGCAGATGTTACCGGACTTCGCTCGGCCAAAGGGCAGGTGCTGGTCTGCATGACGATGCGCGCTGACTACTTCCCCGGCTGTCAGGACGATCCGGCGGCACGACGGCTGCGGGTTGCCGCCGACTCGGCAACAGGCCTGAAATTCACCGGCCTTCCCACCGGCAATTACGCCATTGCGCTGATTCATGACGAAAATGGGAACAACAGGCTCGATACCATGTTCGGCATCCCGCGCGAGGGGTTCGGGTTTTCGCGCAATCCCGCCATCCGCTTTGGCCCGCCCCGCTTCGATGCGGCACAATTCCCGGTCTCGGGCGGTATGCAGGTGGGAACATCGGTCCGCGTCAAATACATGCTTTGAAACCTATCCTGCGCTCATCGGTTGCGCATGCGTAACCAAATGAATGGGATATTCTGATGATGCGTTGCCTGACCGCGATTGCCGGGCTCTGCCTTGCCAACCCTGTTTTTGCGCAGGATGCGTCGTCCGATCCTGAGGCTGCCGGGGCCGCGGCACGCGATACGCTGACAATCGGCGTGGGTGCCGCGGTGACACCGCGTTACGAAGGGTCCGGCGATTATCAGCTCATTCCCGCGGGCGCGGTCCGCGGCAAGGTTTCGGGCATTTCCTTCTCAACGGCAGGAACCGCGCTGTTCACCGATCTTGTCCCCTCATCAGGTGGAACCGGATGGAAATTCGTCCTTGGGCCTGTTGCGCGTCTCACCCTCAATCGCAGCAGCCGGAGGATAACCCGCGATCCGGCGATCGTCGCGCTCGGCCGGATACCGCCCGCTGCCGAACTTGGCGCTCATGTCGGATTTTCGCGAACCGGCGTGATTACGTCGGCATATGATAACCTCACTTTCGATCTTGCCGCGGCTCATGATGTGAGCAGCGTCCATGACAGCCTGATCGTCACGCCGTCTGTCAATTACGGCACGCCACTGAGCCGCAAGGTCTTCGTCGGCGTTTCCGCGGGAGCAACCTATGTCGGGCGCGGCTATGCCCAGCGTTACTTTGGCGTCGACAATCGCCAGTTTCTCGCGAGCGGCTTGCCTGCTTATACCATCGGCAGCGGGTTTAAGGATGTGACGCTTGGCGCGCTGGCGAATTTTTCGCTGACCGGAGATTTGCGCAAGGGGCTGTCGCTGTTCATGATCGGCAGCGGATCGCGCCTGTTATCCGATTTCGCCCGGTCTCCCGTCGTGCGCGACCGGACCCAATATTTCGCCGGCGCGGGGCTTGCCTACACCTTCTGACCACCGGCTGACCACTGGCTGACCACTGGGCGTATTTTGCGCCTATCGCCCGCCGGGCGGGACTGATAGAAACAATGCTCCCCGGGGTGTCCCTGCGCAGGCAGGGACTGAGACGACAGCAGCCGAACCCGTGAACCTGATCCCGTTGACACGGGCGGAGGGAGGGAATGGCCCCGCGCACCGTGAGGCAGCCCCGCTTTCCGCCATTGGAGAGCGTATATGGCTGACTATGACGCGCCGAAACCCAAGGTAACCACCGATCCGATCCGCGGAAGCCGCAAGGTTCATATCGGGTCGGCCGGGAACCCCGATCTGCGCGTGGCCATGCGCGAGATTCATCTCGATCCCACATCGGGCGAAGCACCGGTGCGCGTCTATGACACGTCAGGCCCCTATACCGATCCGGATGCCCGGATCGATATCGCACAGGGGCTGCGTGAGCTTCGCTGCGACTGGATCCGCGCCCGCGGTGACGTCATCGAAGTTGCACAGCGTGAAATCCGTCCCGAGGATAACGGCCAGCTCGGCCCCGATCGCAGCGGCGGCGTCGATCCCTTTCCCAATGTCCGCAAAGCCGTGCTCCGCGCCAGACCGGGCATGAACGTCAGCCAGATGCATTATGCGCGGCGGGGCATCGTCACCCCCGAGATGGAATATGTTGCAGTGCGTGAGAATCTCGGTCGTGACCGGCCCACCGGCCGCGCGCGTGACGGCGAGGATTTCGGGGCGTGCATTCCCGATCACGTCACGCCCGAATTCGTCCGTGACGAGGTGGCAAGGGGCCGCGCCATCATCCCGTCGAACATCAACCATCCCGAAAGCGAGCCGATGGCGATCGGGCGCAACTTCCTTGTCAAGATCAACGCGAATATCGGCAACAGCGCGGTTGCGAGCGACGTCGCGAGCGAAGTCGACAAGATGGTCTGGTCGATCCGCTGGGGGGCCGACACCGTGATGGACCTCTCGACAGGCCGAAACATCCACGACACGCGCGAATGGATCATCCGCAATTCGCCCGTGCCGATCGGCACCGTGCCGATCTACCAGGCGCTCGAAAAAGTTGGCGGCGTGGCCGAAGAGCTGACGTGGGAAATCTTTCGCGATACGCTCATCGAACAGGCCGAACAGGGTGTCGATTACTTCACGATCCACGCCGGCGTCCGCCTGCCCTACGTTCCGCTCGCTGCCAAACGGGTGACCGGCATCGTCAGCCGCGGCGGATCGATAATGGCGAAATGGTGCCTGGCGCATCACAGGGAAAGCTTTCTCTACGAGCGGTTCGACGAGATTACCGAGATCATGAAGGCTTATGACGTCGCCTATTCGCTCGGTGACGGGCTGCGTCCCGGCAGCATCGCCGACGCGAATGACGAGGCGCAGTTCGCCGAGCTCTACACGCTCGGCGAACTCACCAAGCGCGCCTGGGCGCAGGACGTGCAGGTGATGATCGAAGGGCCGGGCCACGTCCCCATGCACAAGATCAAGATCAACATGGAAAAGCAGCTCGAGAGCTGCGGCGAAGCGCCGTTCTATACGCTCGGGCCGCTGACGACGGACATCGCGCCGGGGTATGACCATATCACCAGTGGCATCGGGGCGGCGATGATCGGATGGTATGGCTGTGCCATGCTCTGCTATGTCACGCCGAAGGAGCATCTCGGGCTTCCTGACCGCGATGACGTGAAAACCGGCGTCATCACCTACAAGCTCGCCGCGCATGCCGCCGACCTCGCCAAGGGCCATCCGGCCGCGCAGGTCCGCGACGATGCACTGAGCAAGGCACGCTTCGAGTTCCGCTGGCGCGATCAGTTCAACCTGTCGCTCGATCCCGACACGGCCGAACAGTATCATGATCAGACGCTTCCGGCCGAAGGCGCGAAAACGGCGCATTTCTGCAGCATGTGCGGCCCGAAATTCTGTTCGATGAAGATCAGCCAGGAAGTGCGCGAGTTCGCCCGGCTGCAGAATACGCCGGAGATGCTCGCTGCCACCAATCCCAAGCCGGACGCCGTCGAAACATCGCCCGAGCAGGGCATGGCCGCGATGAGTGCGCTGTTCAGGGAAACCGGCAGCGAACTTTATATGGGTGCGGGGAATCGCGAGCACGACTGAGTCGGTTCGCCTACCGCCGATGCACCGCCGGAAAGGCTCAATCGGCAGGAACCTGCTTTCCCTCCGCGATCGTGCGGCGCCATCGTGCGGGAGCGGTCTGGTGGATGTTGGTGCCACGAGCATCGACGGCAACGGTCACCGGCATATCCTCGACAGTGAACTCATAGATCGCTTCCATGCCGAGATCGGCAAAGGCGACAATGCGCGAGGCCTTGATCGCGCGCGCGACGAGATAGGCGGCACCGCCCACCGCCATCAGATAGGCGGTGCCATGGCGCGCGATGCTTTCGGTCGCAGCGGACCCGCGTTCCGCCTTGCCCACGCTGGCGAGAAGCCCGAGTCCGAGCATCATGTCTGAAAACCTGTCCATCCGCGTCGCGGTGGTCGGGCCGGCGGGGCCGACGACTTCACCCGCCACCGGATCGACCGGCCCGACATAATAGATCACGCGACCGTTGAAATCGACCGGAAGCGGCTCGCCCCGCGCCAGCATGTCTTCGATGCGCTTGTGCGCCGCGTCGCGCCCGGTGAGCATTTTGCCGGTGAGCAGCAGCCGGTCCCCTGCCTGCCAGCCCTGCACAATCTGCGCTGTCAGCGTATCGAGGTCCACCCGTTTGGCAAGCGCGTCGGGCTTCCAGTCGATCCTAGGCCAGTCGTCGAGCTTGGGCGGCTCGAGGAAAGCGGGGCCGCTACCATCAAGCGTGACGTGGGCATGGCGGGTGGCGGCGCAGTTCGGGATCATGGCGACGGGCTTGGAGGCGGCGTGCGTCGGCCAGCTTTCGATCTTCACGTCGAGAATCGTGGAGAGGCCGCCGAGCCCCTGCGCACCGATGCCGAGCGCGTTGACCTTGTCAAATATTTCGATCCGCAGCTTTTCGGTGTCGGTCCACGGGCCACGGTGCTTCAGCGATGCCATGTCGATGTCCTGCATCAGCGCTTCCTTGGCGAGCGTCATGGCCTTTTCCGCGGTTCCGCCGATACCGATGCCGAGCATCCCCGGCGGGCACCAGCCCGCGCCCATTTTCGGCACCATGTCGATCACCCAGTCGACGATATTGTCCGATGGATTGAGCATGGCGAACTTGGTCTTGTTCTCGCTGCCGCCCCCCTTTGCCGCCACGGTGATTTCGACGCGTGCGCCGGGAACCATTTCGACATGAAGCACGCTCGGCGTATTGTCGCGCGTGTTGATGCGGGCAAAGGCGGGATCGGCGACGATCGATGCGCGCAGCCTGTTTTCGTGATGAAGATAGGCGCGCCTCACCCCCTCATCGACGACGTTCTGGAGCGAAAGCTCCGAATCGAGGCGGCAGTCCTGCCCCCATTTGACGAAGACGGTGACGATGCCGGTATCCTGGCAGATGGGCCGGTGCCCTTCGGCGCACATCCGGCTGTTTGTGAGGATCTGTGCGATCGCATCCTTTGCGGCGGGACTTTCCTCGGCCTCATAGGCGGCTCCCAGCGCGCGAATATAGTCCATCGGATGGAAATAGCTGATGTACTGAAGTGCGTCGGCGACGCTTTCGATAACATCGGCTTCGTGGATCGTGATCATTGCCTGCCCCCGCGACGCGCACGCCCTAGCGCGCGGCGACGGGCGGGTCCAAGAGATGTGTATCGATCAAAATTAACCATTTTCAGCCTTGCAGGAATTGCCGATAATGTTACCATAAATTGCGGTTATGCCGACGTGCTGATACCACAGATTGTGGAAAGGGCAGTGTGATTGGTCACGACAGGCAAACAGATTATCGCTGTAATTGCTGGAAAACGCGCCTCAAACAGGCGGTTTTCCGATCTCTCAACATGCTAAGCCGGGCTCCGGCACAAGTCGAACTAAGACAGAATGTTTAGGGATTTGGGTAATGGATTTCCGGGATGGCGACACGAGCATGATGACAGCGGATCTGATGGAAACGGTTGCTGTGGCGACAAGTGCCGATACGTCGTCCCCGCCCGGATCGCGGGACATAATGCCGCAGCTCTATGCGGTCGATGTCGATCATTCGCGTGACGCGCTTCTGACCGATTTCGGCAGGGAGACGCTGAAGGATCGCTATCTCCTGCCCGGCGAATCCTATCAGGACCTGTTCGTGCGCGTGGCAAGCGCCTATGCCGATGATCAGGCGCACGCCCAACGGCTCTACGATTATATCTCGAAATTGTGGTTCATGCCGTCGACGCCGATCCTGTCGAACGGCGGCACCGGACGCGGGCTGCCGATTTCCTGCTATCTCAATTCGGTATCCGACAGCCTCGAAGGGATTGTCGCGACATGGAATGAGAACGTCTGGCTCGCGTCGCGCGGCGGCGGGATCGGCACCTATTGGGGCAATGTCCGCGGAATCGGCGAGCCGGTGGGCCTCAACGGAAAGACCAGCGGGATCATCCCGTTCGTGCGCGTGATGGATTCGCTGACCCTGGCGATCTCGCAGGGTTCGCTGCGGCGCGGATCGGCGGCCTGCTACCTCGATGTGTCGCATCCCGAGATCGAGGAATTCCTTGAAATCCGCAAACCCTCGGGCGATTTCAACCGGAAAGCCCTGAACCTCCATCACGGCGTCCTGCTGACCGACGCCTTCATGGAAGCAGTGCGAGAGGGCAGTGAATGGCATCTGCTGAGCCCGAGGGACCAGAGCGTCCGCGCGACCGTCGATGCACGCAGCCTGTTCCAGAAGCTCGTCGAGACGCGGCTGGCGACGGGCGAACCCTATATCGTCTTTGCCGATACGGTGAACCGGATGATGCCGAGGCACCACCGCGAACTGGGGCTGAAAGTCTCGACCTCGAACCTGTGCAGCGAAATCACGCTGCCGACGGGGCGCGACCATCTGGGCAATGACCGGACGGCGGTCTGCTGCCTGTCATCGCTCAATCTCGAAACCTGGGATGAATGGTCGGGCGACAAACGGGTGATCGAGGATATCATGCGCTTCCTCGACAATGTCCTGTCGGACTATATCGAACGCGCACCGCCGGAGATGGAGCGCGCGGCCTATTCGGCCAGCCGCGAGCGTTCGGTGGGCCTTGGCGTCATGGGCTTTCACTCGTTCCTCCAGGCACGGAACATTCCGTTCGAAGGGGCGATGGCGAAAAGCTGGAACTTCAGGATCTTCAAGCACATCAGCCAGAAGGCCGAGGAAGCATCGATGCTGCTCGCCAGCGAGCGCGGTGCCTGCCCCGATGCCGAGGAGCGGGGCGTGATGGAGCGGTTCAGCTGCAAGATGGCGATCGCGCCAACGGCGAGCATCAGCATCATCTGCGGCGGGACGAGCGCCTGCATCGAACCGATCCCGGCGAACATCTATACGCACAAGACGCTGTCGGGCAGCTTTTCGATCCGCAATCCCTATCTGGAAAAGCTGCTGACCGAAAAATCGAAGAATTCGGATGGCGTGTGGAACTCGATCCTTGAACAGGGCGGCTCGGTCCAGCACCTCGATTTCCTCAGCGCGGATGAAAAGGACGTCTACAAGACCAGCTTCGAAATCGACCAGCGCTGGCTGATCGAACTTGCGGCGGACCGCACGCCGTTTATCGACCAGGCGACGTCGCTGAACCTGTTCATCCCCGCCGATGTCGAGAAATGGGATTTGCTGATGCTCCATTTCCGCGCATGGGAACTGGGCGTGAAATCGCTTTATTACCTGCGTTCGAAGAGCATCCAGCGGGCCGGGTTCGCCGGTGGCGTGGAGGCAGACAATACCGCCGTGCCGCCGGTGATCGAGCTTGCCGAAAAAGATTATGACGAATGCCTGGCTTGCCAGTAAACATGTGCATGCATATGTTCATGTCTGGAGGCAGGCGATGAAGACTGAGCGAATGGTGCTGCTGGTAACGCCAGAGGAAAAGTCGCGAATCGCGGCCGAATCGGCGAAACTCGGGGTCAGCGCGAGCGAATATGTGCGAAAGCTGGTTTCGCTGCTCGACGCTGACGATGTTGGCGCACTTGAGGATCTGCGGGCGATGATGCCAGCGGTGGAAGCCGCGCTCGACAATATCGAGCGCAATCTGGAGCGCTCGATCAAGACGCTGGAGCAGGGAGAAGCCCGTCGCGCTTATTACGACAGCGAAGCTTATCGCACCGAGATCCGCGAGCAGGTTGTCAATGACCCTGACATCGACTGGGAAGCGGCGCGACGCTTCTTCGGCAAGCGGCAGGCGGCATGAACCCGGTCGAGTACATCGGCAGCGGGTTGCGCAAGGTCTTCACGATCGACCAGCGCATGACGGATCTGTTGGAGAAGGTCGAACGCCTAGACGCGAGCGTCGATGACATCGACCGCCGCCTGGTTCGCCTGGAAACCGTTGTGCAATATGCAACGGGCACACCGCTGCCGCCGCTGTCGCCGAGGCTGCCGCGATGAGTATAATTGTCAGAAGAAATTAACCGGAGTAACCCCATGTCCCTCACCCAAGCCCGCACCCAGTATAAGCCGTTCGAATATCCCTGGGCCTATGATTTCTGGAAGCGCCAGCAGCAGATCCACTGGATGCCCGAGGAAGTGCCCCTGGGCGAGGATTGCCGCGACTGGGCGCAGAAGCTCACCGATCACGAACGCAATCTGCTGACGCAGATCTTCCGTTTTTTCACCCAGGCCGATGTCGAGGTGCAGAACTGCTATCACGAACATTACGGCCGCATCTTCAAGCCGACCGAGATCAAGATGATGCTCGCCGCCTTTTCCAATATGGAGACGGTGCACATCGCCGCCTATTCGCATCTGCTCGATACGATCGGCATGCCCGAAAGCGAATATGGCATGTTCCTCCAATATGAGGAAATGAAGGCGAAGCACGATTATCTCCACACGTTCAACGTGGAGAGCGATGAGGATATCGCCCGCACGCTCGCCATGTTCGGCGGTTTCACCGAAGGGCTTCAGTTGTTCGCGAGCTTTGCGATGCTGATGAACTTTCCGCGCTTCAACAAGATGAAGGGCATGGGGCAGATCGTGAGCTGGTCGGTGCGCGACGAAAGCCTTCACTGCGAGGGGATCACGAGACTGTTCCACGCCTTCACCAGGGAACGCGACTGCCTGACCAAGGCGGTGAAGGACGATATCATGGATTGCTGCCAGACGACGGTCCGGCTCGAGGATGCGTTCATCGACCTGGCGTTCGAAGCGGGACCGGTGGCGGGGATGACGCCGAAGGAAATCAAGAAATATATCCGCTATATCGCCGACTGGCGGCTGGGTCAGCTTGGCTTCAAGCCGATCTACATGATCGATGAACACCCCCTTCCCTGGCTCGCGCCACTGCTCAACGGCGTCGAACATGCGAACTTCTTCGAAACACGGGCGACAGAGTATTCAAAAGCGGCCACGCGCGGAAACTGGAACGACGTGTGGAAGTCGTTCGACCGACGCAGCGGCGCAAAGGTAGCTCCCGCTGCGAATGAGGACGTGGCGGCAGAGGTCGATATGTTTGCACAAGCCGGGGTGGCGGCGGAGTAACGGATGGAAAAGGTCGCACCTGAACAGGTCGATATCGCCACACACGCAGATCCTGGCGGTCCCCCAGCCGACGACGCGGCAAGAACAGGTCGCGGGCAGCCACGGCGTAGAGCCACCACTCGGCCGTCCGGATGTAGGTGAAGTCTGCCACCACTTCTGGCACCGGCTGGTTGCTCGGGGGGCAGGTTGCCGTGCCCGGAAAAGGCCGTTCCGGATCGCCTTCCCCTGGGGCATCCACCTGCACAAAACGTTCGCATGCCCGTCAAGATTGCGTGGCGCGACGAGCGGAAAGCGCGGAGGCGCTCAGCCGAAGCGTCCGGTGATGTAGCTGTTGGTGCGTGGCGACCGCGGGTTTGCAAACATTTCCGCGCTCGGCCCGAATTCGATCATCCGTCCGAGATACATGAACCCTGTGCGATCGGAAATCCGCGCCGCCTGCTGCAGGTTATGCGTGACGATGACGATGGTGAGCTCGCGCGTGAGATTCGTCAGCGTATCCTCGAGCTTGGCGGTCGAAACCGGATCGAGCGCCGACGCCGGTTCATCGAGAAGCAGGACATCGGGCTCGACGGCGATCGCGCGTGCGACGCACAGCCGCTGCTGCTGGCCACCCGAAAGGCTCAAACCCGAGCTGCCCAGTTTATCTCTGACTTCCCCCCACAGCGCGGCGCGGGTCAGCGCCCGTTCCACGATCACGTCCATGTCGGGGCGCGAAACGCGGCTGTACAGCCGCACGCCGAATGCGATGTTTTCATAGATCGACATCGGGAATGGCGTGGGCTTTTGAAACACCATGCCGACGCGGGCACGCAGCGCATCGGTCCGCATACCGCCGAGCACATCGTCGCCCTCGAGGAGGATCTGGCCGGAAGCGCGCTGGTTTGGATAAAGATCGTAGATGCGGTTGAACGCGCGCAGCAGCGTCGATTTGCCGCAGCCCGACGGGCCGATGAGCGCCGTAACCCGATTGCGTTCCACCGGGAGATCGACGTCGAAAAGCGCCTGGGTAGACCCGTAAAAGAAATTGAGCCCCTTAGCCTCGAGCGCGATCGTTTCCGCCGGTGGCATATCGATAATCGGCGCGGCCTCGCGTGACATATCGTCGATGGGTGCCGCGGCAGAGACATTCATGGACGGATCCTTTCGCGGCTGATGGCGCGGCCGGCAATGTTGACGAAAAGCACCGCGCCTGCGATCAGCAGTGCGCCCGCCCAGGCAAGGCGCTGCCAATCGTCATAGGCGCTGAGGGCGAACTGAAAGATGGTGGTCGGCAGGCTCGCCATCGGCTCTGCCGGATCGAGGGTGAGGAACTGCGCGCCCAGCGCCGTAAAGAGAAGCGGCGCGGTTTCCCCTGAAATGCGCGCAAAACCGAGCAGTCCGCCCGTCACAAGCCCACTGGTGGCCGAGCGCCACAGGATAGTGCGGATGACGCGCGCCCGGCCTGCCCCGAGCGCCATGCCCGCTTCGCGAAGCGCGGGCGGCTGGAGCGCCAATATGTCCTCGGTCGTTCGAACGACGATCGGCGTTGCGATCAGCGCGAGCGCAACGGCACCGGCATAGCCGGAAAAGCTGTGAAACGGCCTGACGAGGAGTTCGTAAACGAACAAGCCGACCAGGATCGACGGGGCAGATAGCAGCACATCGTTCAGAAAGCGGAAGATATGGCCAGCCTTCGTCCCTGCGCCATATTCGGCGAGCCACGTGCCCGCGAGAATCCCGATTACCAGTGCGATCGCCAATCCGATTGCGCACAGGATGATCGATCCCACCACGGCGTTGCGCAGGCCGCCGATCGAACCCGGCGCCGGCTGGTCGAGCATGAACAGCGAAAGGGACAGCCCGTCGAGCCCCTTGGCGAGCAAGGTCCACAATATCAGCGCCAGCGCGGTCAACGCGACGAAGGTGGCGGCAGCGCAGGCGACCGAGAAGACCCTGCTCGAAAGCCGACGACGCGCCGTACGGGAGTCGGAGCGCCTCATTGCGCCGCCTTTTTGCCGCACGGCAGGTATCTCATACCTCAACGCGTCCCAGCAAGGCGCGGGCGATTGCCAATACCGTGAAGGTGAACATGAACAGCACCAGCCCCAGCGCAATCAGTGCAGCACCGTGAAGCGCGCCGGTTGCCTCGGCAAATTCATTGGCGATGGTTGAGGCGAGCGTCGATCCCGAATCGAACACCGAGCGCGGGAAGCCGTGGGCATTGCCGATGATGAACGTCACCGCCATCGTCTCGCCGAGCGCACGGCCCAGCCCGAGCATGACAACGCCGATCGCGCCGCGTCTCACATAGGGGATGATGATCGCACGTACGACCTCGAACGGCGTACAGCCCAGGCCATAGGCCGCCTCGCGTACCTGCGGCGGCACCGTAAGGAAAAGCTCGCGGAAAACCGCCGACATATAGGGCAGGATCATGATGGCGAGGATCATGCCGGCCGTAAAGATATTGGCACCATTGGGAACGCCTGCAAGCCATGGCTCGATCCAGCTTCCCGGGGCTATGCTCAGCATCAGCGGCACCTGCACATTTGCCGCAAACCAAGGGGCAAATACGAACAGCCCCCACATTCCGTAGACGATCGAGGGGATCCCGGCGAGCAGTTCGACCGCAATCGCCACCGGCTGAGCGATCGGAGGCCAGCAGAATTCGGTAAGAAACACCGCGACGCCAAGCGCGAGCGGGAGCGCAATGACCAGCGCCAGCAGCGACGTGACCAGCGTCCCGACGATCGGGCCCGCCGCGCCATAGATATCGGCGACGGGATCCCAGACACTCGATGTAAAAAAGCCGAAACCGAATGTCGCAAAGACAGGCCAGCCGCCGATGACGAGGCTGACGAGCAGCCCGGCGAGCGCGGCCAGCAGCATGGTGGCGGCAGCGGCACATGCTGCATGGAACAGCGCGTCGGCACCGCCCGCCCTGCGCGGGCGCATCGCTACCCGGAAGGCAAGGGTTCCCCCCGTCATCGCCCGATAGTCATCCGGCGCGGCAATCGCCCGCCTGAGAATCTTGTTTTCATTTCGCGGGATAAACGGGTCGTCCGCCGCTGCGGATGATCTCGCCCCATTGTTTGCGCACCATGTCCTTTACAGTGGCGGGCAGCGGCACATAGTCGAGCGCTGAAGCCGCCTGATCGCCATGGGCATAAGCCCAGTCGAAGAAGCCCAGAATGCCCGCTGCCTTTTTCGTGTCGGTCTGATCGGCATGGATGAGGACAAATGTCGCGCCGGTGATCGGCCAGCTCGCAGCGCCCGGCTGATCGAGCAGCAGCAGATAATTGCCCGGGGCTCCGGCCCAGTCAGCTCTCGACGCCGCCGCTGCAAAGGCACTGGCGTCAGGCGCAGGATATTGGCCTGCCTGATTTTCGACCAGCGCGGTCGTCGCGCCGCTTTGCCGGGCATAGGCATATTCGACATAGCCGATTGCACCCTGCGTCTGCTTTACGAAGGCGGAGACGCCGTCATTGCCCTTGCCGCCGAGCCCGACCGGCCAGTTGACGGCATCGCTTGCGCCGACGCGCGCCTGCCATGCAGGGCTTTTGAGCGACAGATAGCTGGTGAATAGGAAACTCGTGCCCGAACCGTCCGAGCGGTGCACGACGGTGATCGGAAGCGCGGGCAGCTTCACGCCCGGATTGAGGCCGGCGATCTGCGGCGCATCCCAGCGCTTGACGGTGCCGAGATAGATATCGCCGAGCAGGGAACCGGTCAGCCTGACCTGGCCCGGCCGGATACCGGGAAGGTTCACGACCGGAACAACGCCGCCGATGACGGTCGGAAACTGGTACAAATTCCGGCTCTTGAGCTCTTCGGGCTTCAGCGGCTTGTCGGTCGCCCCGAAATCGACGGTGCTGCTTTCGATCTGCTTGATTCCACCCCCCGATCCGATCGCCTGATAATTGACCGAAACCTGGGCTGATTGACGATAGGTCTCGGCCCATTTCGCGTACAGCGGCGCCGGGAAGGTCGCGCCCGCACCTGAAAAGCTGGTGACGGCGCCGTCCGCTCGGTCACTGGCACCGTTCCGGCTGCCGCAGCCCGCCAGAATGGCGCAGACGGCCAGTGCCGTCATCACTTTGCTGATCATGTTCCTGTCGCCCTTTCGTCTAAGACTGCCGGGGAAATATGGCCGGATGCAGGGCAGCAGCGCCGTGGCGATGCCGCATGCCCTGGTATCAGCGCAGTCTTTGACCCCGGATCGTATCCGTCTTCAATGGTCCTTTAATCACCCGTGGTTGTTTCACCAAGGCCAACCTTAAACTGTCATATTTGCTGCGCCGGAACCGGCGCGGGGGCGCTGCCTCGGCTACAAGGCGGGGTTTGCTCCCGAACCTGCATGGGAACATGGCGTCCAGTCCGACCGTTGGGCCTCCATCAAAGCTTCGAGGATCGATCATGGCAAAAAAGACCAACGTGACCCCGCTCGAACGAGCGTCTCGTGCCGTGGAACGTGTCGGCGGTGTGAAGGCCGCGGTCATGGGGGCAGGGCTGCTCGGCGGGCTTGCGGTTGGCGCGGCACTGTTTGGCGGATGGCGCAAGGCTGAGGCCGAAACGCCGCTCTCGCCCGAACCGCATGTCGATGACATGCCCGAGGCGATCGGTTTCACGCCCGCCACGGTCGCACGGGACGATGCCGAAGCATTGCACCGGATCGGCATTCCGACGACCCTTCCTATCGACGATGCGCCGCAAAACTATACCGGCAGTCGCGCACCCGACATGGCGGTGGATTTCATTCCCGGTGAAGATAGCGGCTCGTCGGGAACTGCGGACACGCGTGACCGATGACTACGGCCGTCAGCGTGCGATGAGCAGCCCCGCCAGCGCCGCGCTCATCAGGTTTGCGAGGCTTCCCGCCGCCAGCGCCCTCACGCCCAGTCGCGCGATAACGGGGCGCTGATTGGGAGCAAGGCTGCCCGCCGACGCCATCTGGATCGCGATCGACGAGAAATTGGCAAAGCCGCACAGCGCGAAAGTGACCACCGCTGTGGTGTAAGGCGAAAGCGTTCTCATCGTGCCAAGATCGATGAACGCGACGAATTCGTTCAGGACGATCTTGGTACCGATCAGGCTCCCCGCCGCCGCCGCTTCGTTCGGCGGGATGTTCAGCATGATCATCAACGGCGACAGGATCGTTCCCAGAATAAGCTGGAAACTCAGGTTTTCGAAGCCGAACCAGCTGCCCGCCGCAGCAAGGATGCCATTGGCGAGCGCGACCAGCGCGACGAAAGCGAGGACCATCGCCGCAACCGCGACGGCGATCCTCACGCCGGTCTGCGCCCCGATGGCCGCCGCCATGATGATATTCGCCGGTGTTTCCCCCTCCTCGGCAGGGGTGAGGGGGGCGATGGCGTCTGACGCTGCAAGCCCGGTGAGCGTCTGGGCATCGTCGGGCATCATGATCTTGGCCATCAGCAATCCGCCCGGTGCCGCCATGAACGACGCTGCCAGCAGATAGGGAAGCGAGCCCGGCCCGAGCAGCGCCGCATAGGCCGCCAATACTGTTCCGGCGACCCCGGCCATGCCAACAGACATCACCGCGAACATCTGGCTCGGTGCCAGGCCCGCGAGATAGGGACGGATGACGAGTGGCGACTCGCTCTGCCCGACGAAGATATTCGCCGCGGCGCACAGCGCCTCTACTTTAGAGACGCCGATGATCCTTTCAATGCCGCCCCCGACCCAGCGGATGACGAACTGCATGATGCCGAGGTGATAGAGCACCGAAACCAGTGCGGCGAAAAATATGATGACCGGAAGCGCCGCAAATGCGAACGCGGTGCCGAAACCCGGATCCGTCGCGAGCTTGCCGAAAATCAGTTCGGTGCCCTTGCCTGCATAGCCGAGCAGCGCCGTGACGCCGGTTGCCATGCCGGCGATCGCCGCGCGCCCGACCGGCACATACAGCACCAGCACCGCGATCGCCGCCTGGAGCGCGAATGCCGCGCCAACGACACGCAGCCGGATCGCGCGCCGGTTCGACGACAGCAGCACCGCAATGGCGAGGATCAGGACGATACCTGCCAGCCCGGTCAAAACCCTCGTCACGAAACCCCCCGAGCCATCGCCCCGCGCACGATGCTGTTGCGTTGGCCGCAAAAGCAAGTAGCAACCGCGTCAATGGCTGCACATACAACCGCAATTCCGCGATCCCTGTTCATATTCTCGGTCTTTTACGGGGGAATGGTGCCGCTGGGTGGCTTCCTCGGGGCAAAGCAGGTCGCGCTCGGGCCGCTCGCGGTCGAAGCTGGTATCTTCCCCTTTCTGACGCTGATCGCCGTTTCGAGCGCGGTCGCGCAGACGCACGGGCGGGCGACCGCGAACCGGCTTGTTGCCTATGGCTTCGTGCCGCTGGTGGCTGCGATCCTGCTGGCGCTTGTCGTTCTGAACCTCCCCACCGATCCGGGAATGTACGAGCCTGCCAAGGCCGCTTTCCCGATCATCGTCGGCCAGAGCGGGCGGATGATGGCCGCAGGGCTTGCTGCCTATGGCGTTTCGGTGACGCTGAACGTCTGGCTGTTCGACAGGTTTCGCGGCATGTCCGGCGGGCGGGCGAGCCTGCGCGGATTTGCCGCGGCGGCGCTTTCCCAGATCGTCGATACGCTGATCTTCATCACCATATCATTCTATGGCGAGCGCGAAATCCTGCTGCTGATGGCGGGGCAGATAATCGCCAAGATCGCGCTGTCCGCTGTCATGGTGCCGCTCGTCATCGTGCTGCTCATTCGCATCGCCGACGCACTCGATCAGGAGCAGCCCGGATGAGCCGTCACGATCCCGATCAATCGCTGCTGGCAAAGGCCGCGACTCTCGTCGAGGCGCTGCCCTATATACAGCGCTATGCGGGGCAGACGTTCGTCATCAAATATGGCGGCCATGCCATGGGTGATGCCGACGCTGCCAAGGATTTTGCACAGGACGTCGTTCTGCTGAAGGCCGTCGGCATAAATCCCGTCGTCGTTCACGGCGGCGGTCCGCAGATCGGCGCAATGCTGAAAAAGCTCGGCGTTGAAAGTGCGTTCGTGGGTGGGCTGCGCGTTACCGATGCCGAAACGGCGGCGGTTGCGGAAATGGTCCTCGGCGCGATCAACAAACAGATTGTCGGCTGGATCGCGGCGGCGGAAGGCCGCGCGGTCGGGCTTTCGGGAAAAGACGCGGCGCTCGTCCTGGCGCGCAAGATCGAACACCGGTCGGCCGATCCCAATCGTGGTATCGAACGTAATGTCGACCTGGGTTTCGTCGGCGAACCGCTGAGCGTCGATCGCTCGATCATCGATACCCTGTCAGCGTCGGGCGTCATTCCGGTCATCGCGCCGATCGCGCCCGACGTGGGCGGGCAGACCTATAACATCAACGCCGATACCATGGCGGGCGCGGTCGCAGCCGCACTGGGCGCGACCCGGCTGTTTCTTTTGACCGACGTTGCCGGGGTGCTCGATCAGTCGGGCGAACTGATCACCGATCTCACGCCGGATCAGGTCGAAGCGCTGCATGCTGACGGTACGGTTTCCGGCGGGATGATCCCGAAGCTTGAGACGTGCGTCAACGCCGTAAGGAATGGCGTAGGCGCGGCGGTCATCCTCGACGGGCGCGTGCCGCACGCGATGCTGGTGGAAATCTTCACGGAAAAAGGGGCGGGGACGCTGGTGCGCTCAGGGGCCTGAGCCTTGGCGTCAGTCGATGTTTTCAGCGTCTGCGCTGCCCGGCGGACCGCTCCGTCACATGGCATGCGCGAGCGCTGCCAGCAGCAGCAGCGCCACGATGTTGGTGATCTTGATCATCGGGTTCACCGCCGGGCCGGCAGTATCCTTATAGGGATCGCCCACCGTATCGCCGGTCACCGCGGCCTTGTGCGCTTCGGATCCCTTGCCGCCGTGATTGCCGTCCTCGATATATTTCTTGGCATTGTCCCAGGCCCCGCCGCCCGACGTCATCGACAGCGCGACGAACAGTCCTGAGACGATCACGCCGAGAAGCAGCGCGCCGAGTGCCGCAAAGCCCTCTGCCTGCCCGGCGACCTGCGCGATGATGAAATAGACCGCGATCGGCGCAAGCACCGGGAGGAGCGACGGCAGGATCATTTCCCTGATCGCCGCCTTGGTCACGAGGTCCACCGTGCGCGCATAATCGGGCCTCGATGTTCCGTCCATGATCCCCTTGTTCTCGGCAAATTGCGCGCGGACGTCTTTCACGACATCGCCCGCCGCGCGGCCGACCGCCGTCATCCCCAGCGCGCCGAACAGATAGGGCAGCAGTGCGCCAAGCAGCAGGCCGACGATGACATAGGGATTTTCAAGGCTGAAATTGACGTCGAACCTGTCTCCGTAATAAAATTTAAGATCGGCGGTATAGGCCGCGAACAGCACAAGCGCGGCCAGGCCCGCCGAACCGATGGCATAGCCCTTGGTCACCGCCTTCGTCGTATTGCCCACTGCATCAAGCGCATCGGTTCTTTTGCGCACATCATCGGGCAGGCCCGCCATCTCGGCGATGCCGCCGGCATTGTCGGTCACCGGACCATAGGCATCGAGCGCGACGACCATTCCGGCGAGCGCCAGCATCGCGGTTGCCGTAAAGGCGATCCCGACCAGCCCGGCGAGTTGATAGGCGCTGATGATGCCGACGCAGATGACCAGCGTCGGCAGGGCCGTCGCCTCGAGGCTGATTGCAAGCCCCTGGATCACGTTCGTTCCATGCCCCGTCTCCGATGCTCTCGCGATCGAGCGTACCGGGCGGTAGTTGGTCCCCGTATAATATTCGGTGATCCACACGATCAGGCCGGTGATGACCAGCCCGAGGAACATGCAGTAATAAAGCATGCGCCCTGTGAAGCCGCCGCTCCCGTCGAGATTCGCGCCGATCACCGCTTCCATATCCCCGAGCGCATAGTTCGTGGCGAACCAGATCACGATCGCCGACAGCACTGCCGTCAGCCCGAATCCCTTGTACATGGCACCCATGATGTTCGTGCCGGTGCCGAGGCGCACGGCATAGGTGCCGATGATCGACGTGATGATGCAGACGCCGCCGACGAGCAGCGGAAGCGTCATCAAAGGCAGCAGCATCTCTCCCGCGCCCTGCACGAGCAGCGCGATGAGCACCATCGTCGCGCCGATCGTCACGACATATGTTTCGAACAGATCGGCCGCCATGCCGGCGCAGTCGCCGACGTTATCGCCGACATTGTCCGCGATCACGGCAGGATTGCGCGGATCGTCTTCCGGAATACCAGCCTCGACCTTGCCGACGAGATCGGCACCGACATCTGCCGCCTTGGTGAAAATCCCGCCGCCCAGACGCGCAAAGATCGAGATCAGCGATGCGCCGAATGCCAGCGCGACGAGCGCGTCGATCACTGCCCGGTCGTTCGGCATATTGCCCGCAATGTCGACAAGATAATAGAAAAAGCCCGCAATCGCGATCAACGCGAGGCCGGCAACGAGCATGCCGGTGATCGCCCCGGCGCGAAACGCCATCGTCAGCCCCTGTTGCAGACCCTTTGATGCGGCTTCCGCCGTGCGCACGTTCGCGCGCACCGAGATGTTCATGCCGATAAAGCCCGTCGCTCCCGACAGCACGGCGCCGAGCAGGAATCCGACCGCCGACGTCAGCCCGAGGAAATAGGCCACAAGCACCGCGATCACCGCGCCGACGATAGCGATCGCCGTATATTGCCGGTTCAGATAGGCCTGCGCGCCTTCCTGGATAGCCGCCGCGATTTCCTGCATCCGGGCATTTCCGGGGGATCCCCGAAGAATCTGTCCGCTCGTCAATATGCCGTAGAGCACGGCGATCATGCCACAACCCATGGCGAACAGAGCAAAATTCATTGTCGCATCCCCAGTATATTCGTGGCAGCACGCCTCGCCCGTGTTCGGCTCTTTAAAGGGGCACCGCGCATCATGGCAACCTTCAGATGCCGTGATCCCAACCCAGGCGCGCCGGAAGCGGAACCGGGCCATGCGCACCCTCGAGCGTCAATCCATGACCATCGCGGAAAATGCCGATCCGCGCGGCAGGAACCGGCAGCGGCAGGCCGGAAGGCGCGGCGAACAACAGTTCGTAATCGTCGCCCGCAGTCACCGCTGCCATGATCTCGCCGACGTGAGGCACCGCGTCGAGATCGATCTCAACCGCCAGGCCAGAGGCCTCGGCCATGCGCGCCGCATCGATCAGCAGGCCGTCCGACACGTCCATCATCGCATGAACAATACCGGCAAGCGCGCGTCCTTCGGCCAACCGCGGCTGCGGCCGGAGATAGGCCCCGGCGTGGAGCGGATCGCCCGCCATGCCCAGCCCCGCGCGCCCGATCATGCCGGTGACATAGAGACTGTCGCCCACGCGCGCATCGGACCGTGCGGGCGCGTGCGCGCTCCGCCCGATCGCGGTCACCGACATCACGCGCGGACCCCTCACCGTATCGCCGCCGAACAGGGCCACGTCGAAATGCGCCAGCGCCGCACCGAACCCGCGCACGAAAGCGCCGTCCCAGTCGTCGGTCGAGAGTGGATAGCCGAGCAGCACTCCGAGCGGCATCGCGCCCTTTGCCGCAAGATCGGACAGGTTCACCGCGAGGATTTTCCACGCGACATCTTCGGGCAGATCGCCACCGCGAAAATGCACGCCTTCCACAAGCACGTCATGCGTCAGCACCAGATCGCCGAGCACAGCCGCATCATCCGCCAGTCCGCGCGCGGCCGGGTGGCCGGCAAAGGGGCGGAGGAGGGCGAGGAACTCGGCTTCGGTCACCGCATCGACCGATCAAGCTGCGAGCAGGAGCACCAACGGGTGATCGGGCAAGACTTTGCTGTTCGAGTCACCTGCAGCCAGGCCACGAAGACGGTTGGGAGGATCCGGGCGACGCTAGCCGTCACTTACCCGCTCGATATCGGCACCGACGGCACGCAGTTTTTCCTCAAGACGCTCATAGCCGCGATCGAGGTGATAGACACGCGCCACGCTCGTCTCCCCCATTGCCGCCAGTCCGGCGATGATGAGCGACATCGACGCGCGCAGATCGGTCGCCATCACGGGCGCACCGGTGAGCGGCACACCGCCGTAGACGACCGCGGTGCGCCCGCGCACCTGAATATCGGCCCCCATTCGCGCAAGCTCGGGAACATGCATGTAGCGGTTTTCGAAGATTGTCTCTGTAAGCACGCTCGCGCCGTCCGCTTTCAGCAGCATCGCCATCAGCTGCGCCTGCATGTCTGTGGCGAAGCCTGGATAGGGTGCTGTAGAAACTGTCACCGGTCTGAGCGAACCTGCCTCGGCCGCGATGCGAATGCCGTCTTTCACCGGTTCGACGGTCACCCCCGCTTCCGCAAGAGTACCAAGCGTTGCGCCCATCTCGCTCGCATCGGCACCGACAAGCTCGACATCGCCGCCGGTGATGGCAGCGGCGCAGGCATAGCTTCCCGCCTCGATCCGGTCGGGCATGACCGCATAGGTCGCGCCGTGGAGGCGGTCACGACCTTCGATCGTCAGCGTTTCGGTGCCGATGCCCTCGATGCTGGCACCCATGGCGACGAGACACCGGCACAGATCGACAATCTCCGGCTCGCGCGCCGCATTCTCGATGACACAGGTGCCCCGCGCGCGCACCGCCGCCATCAACGCATTCTCGGTTGCCCCCACCGAAACGATGGGAAAGCGCATCGTCCCGCCGGGGATGCGACCGCCGGGTGCCGAAACCTTGACATAGCCGGCGAGCATCTCGATCGTCGCCCCAAACGCCTCGAGCGCTTTCAGGTGCAGATCGATCGGCCGGTTGCCGATGGCGCATCCGCCGGGGAGCGAGACCGTCGCCTCGCCCATCCGTGCCAGCAGCGGGCCGAGCACGAGGATCGACGCGCGCATCTTGCGTACGATGTCATAGGGTGCCGTCGTCGCGGTGACGCGCTGGGCCCGCGCTGTCATCACGCGCCCGAAATCATCGGGCCGCGCGCCTTCGACCATCGTCGAAACGCCGAGCTGGTTGAGCAGATGGCCGAAACTGTCGACATCGGCCAGCCGCGGCAGGTTCCGCAGCGTCAGCGGCTCGTCGGTCAGCAGCGCGCAGGGCAGCAGCGTCAACGCGGAATTCTTGGCACCCGAAATCGGTATCCGACCCGAAAGGCGATTGCCGCCGCGAACAACGATACGATCCATCCCGGCCTGATAACGAGATCAGGGGCGGGTGCAAGGCGGCGGATCGAATGGTTCAGCCGACCGACACGGTGCTGTCACCAAAAGCGGCAAGCTTTTGCGCATAGGCCTCGGCAAGCGTGGCATGGATGCGCGCGGTGGCTTCGTCGGACGCGGCAGCCGCCTTGCTGCGCTCCTCGCTCAGGCGGCGGGCGTAATAGTCTCGGTCGGTAGGCTTCGTCATTGCGTACTCCCTCGGCAGGAGCAATGGACCCGGTCTTGTTTCGGACAAATAACATCGATCAATTATGAAAGTTACATATTCCTCTTGCCGGAACCGGTGCGTAACGAGGGCATACCATGCTCACTCACCGCTTCCTCCAGGGCCGTCACCGCGAAAGGCTTTCCAGCGCCGAAATAGATATTCTCGAATCATCGATCGGATCGGTCCGGGCCTTTGCGCCGCGCGAAGAAATGGTGCGCCGCGGCGAATTGATCGAGCGCAGCCTGTTCCTCATAGAAGGTTTTGCCTGTCGCTACATGGACGGGCTCGACGGCAGCCGACAGCTCGTGGCAGTCCATGTGCCCGGCGATTTCGTCGATCTTCACGGCTATCCGATGCAGCGCCTCGATCACGACGTCGAAACGCTGACGTCATGCAGCGTCGGCATTTACCCGCACGCCAGGGTCGAGCGGATGGTCGTCGATCATCCGAACCTGGGCAAGATGCTCTGGTTTTCGACGATGCTCGACGCGGCGATGCACCGCGAATGGATTTTTCGCCTCGGCCGACTCGACGCCCTGGGCCGGGTCGGCCATTTCTTTGCCGAGATCGGACGCCGGTTGTGGATGGTCGGGATTGGCGACGGACGACAGTTTCCGCTGCCGATGCAGCAGGCCGATCTCGCATCGGCCTGCGGGATCACCGTGGTCCACACGAACCGCGTGCTCCGGCTGCTCCGCGAAAATGGAATCGTGAGTTTCGCGCAGGGCATGGTCGAGGTGATCGATCTTGCACGACTGCATGCCATCGCCGAATTCGACGAAAGCTACCTTTATCCCACGCCGCGGTGACGAACGCGTCCGGCTGCCTCAGGCCTTTTCCAAAGTGCACTGAAGCGGATGCTGATTGCTTCGGGCAAAATCGGTAACCTGGGTCACCTTCGTTTCGGCCACCTCATAACTGAATATCCCGCAGACGCCGACGCCCTTCTGGTGGACATGAAGCATGACGCGCGTGGCGTCTTCGAGACTGAGCCGGAAAAACTTCTGGAGGCACTGCACGACAAATTCCATCGGCGTGTAATCGTCGTTGAGCATCAACACTTTATACGGCGATGGCTGCTTGGTGCGCGTCCGCGTGCGCGTGGCGATGCCCACGCCTGTCCCGCCGGAATCGCCGTTGCGTCTTTCACTGGCCATCTGAATCAGCATCGAACAAGAATATGGCATTGCAGGGGGACGGGGCAAGAGGCTGGGGACAGGAAAAAGCCACCGCTGCGATGCAACGGTGGCCTTTTCGATCATCGAAATATACCGTGATCAGCCAGCGACGGTCGTCTTGACCTTTTCGACCGCAACCGACATCCGATTCTGCATCGGCTGGACGATTTCGCCGAGGAGCTTCAGATAGCTTTCGGTAAACTTCGACCCTTCGGCAACCATGGCGTCGAGCGAGGACTTTGCCACTTCCGACTGAAGCTGAAAGAACTCGGTCGGCGACTTGACACCGGCAAAGCGCTTGGCTGTGGCATTCGCCTCCTCGATCGTCTTGCGGCCATATTCCGCGGAATATCTCGCGATATCCTGTACGCCACTCGTGGCGACGCGGCCCGAGGCGACCATCGCTTCAAGGTTGCCCTTGGAGAACTCGACAAGCTCCTCGATCGCCCTGGTTCCCTTGGCCATGGCGTCCTTGGCGCGGCCATTCATGTCGGCAAAAGCGGCGGATGTCTTTTCCGTGGCCTGCGCGGTGAAGGTTTTGGCAGCTTCCTGCGCCTGGTTTACAGTATCATTCATCGGTTTTGTTCCTTTGGCAGAGGCGACTGCGGGCGACGCAGCAACCGAGGTTTCATGTGATTTGGCGTTAACATCGCTCATGGAGGCCGCTACGGGCAAGACCATCGCTGGCGGATCGGCCGGTGGCGCTTCAGCAGTGCCCGAAGGCAAAGCGGAATCGGCAGCCCTGGCCGATACCGCAGCTGCTTTCGCCGGAACACCAGCCGGCCTTACCGATTTTGTAACGACGGATTTCAATACGGGTTGTTCGGCCATCAACGGGCCTCCTTACATCTATGCTGCACTGCAATATAAATCATGTGAAGCACATTTCAAGCGTTTTGTGCACTGCAGCATAACTTTTCGGGCAATCAGAAATGCGCGGCTCAGCGCGTCTTTACATAGCGGCCCGGCGCGTCCTCGATTGCCTTGAGCGTCCCTTCGCCGGGGATGCGTGCGCCGCCTGCCGTAACCTCACCGTCGCCCAGCGCACGAAGCCACGCTGCCCAATCGGGCCACCAGCTGCCTTTTACCTCCGTCGCACTGGCCATGAATGCGTCGAGGCTTTCCATCGAACCACCGATCCAATGCTGATATTTCTGGGCCGCGGGCGGATTGACCACGCCGGCGATATGCCCCGACCCCGCAAGCACGAAACGTATCGGCCCCTTCAGATGACCGGTAAGCTTCCACACGCTGGCGAGCGGCGCGATATGATCGTCCCGGCCGGCCTGGATATAAGCGGGGGTTTCAATTCTGGTCAGGTCGATCGGCACCCCCAGTGCCGTAAGGGCGCCGGGCTCGACGAGCCGGTTGTCACGATAAAGATCGCGCAGATAGCTCTGATGCCATTTCGCGGGCAGGTTGGTCACGTCGCCGTTCCAGTGCAGCAGATCGAAGGCCGGATAGTCCCTGCCGAGCAGATAGTTCGACTCCACGGTCGACCAGATGAGATCCCTGCCGCGCAGAAGATTGAACGTCAGCGCAAGATAGCGACCGTCGAGAAAGCCGTCGCCGGACAATTGCTCGATCAGCGACAGACTGGCGTCATCGACGAAATGCAGCAGCTCGCCCGCACTGCTGAAATCGACCTGTGCGGTAAAGAAGGTTGCCGATCTGACCTTTTTTGCCTTGCCCTGGGCAGCCAGCACCGCAAGGGTCGCGGCAAGCGTTGTGCCCGCCACGCAATAGCCGATGGCATGCACCGACTTGACCTCCAGCGCATCGCGGATCGTATCGATCGCATCGATCTGCGCGGCGATATAATCGTCCCAGCCAATGTCCTTCATGCTCGCATCGGCCGATTTCCAGCTGACGACGAAAACGCTGATGCCTTCAGCGACCGCCCATCGGATGAAGCTTTTTTCAGGCGACAGATCGAGGATGTAGAAGCGGTTGATCCATGGCGGAAAGATTACCAGTGGCGTTTTCAGGACCGTGGGCGTGACCGGTGAGTAATGGATCAGCTGGTAGAGGGGCGTTTCGTAAATGACCTTGCCGGGCGTCGTCGCAAGATTGCGGCCGATTTCAAACGCCGCGGGATCAGTGTGCGTCAGCTGTCCGCGATGCATATCCGCGACCAGTTTCTGAAACCCTTCGACAAGGCTCGCGCCGTCTGTCGCGAGCGCCCTGTTCAAGGCGACCGGATTGGTGAAGGGTGAATTGGCGGGCGACATCGCCTCGGTCAGCGTCCGCATGGCAAAGCGCGCCTGTTCGCGCATCGCAGGGTCCAGGCCCGGCACGCGATCGACCGAAGCCATCATTGTTTCGGCCATCACGGCATAGCCCTGCCGCATAAGATCGAATACCGGATGATCCCATTCGGGGCCGGAAAAACGCCTGTCGCGCGGATCCACCCTGTCGCGCCCCGCCTGCGCCAGCGGCTTCAATATGGCGCCCCAGCCATCGAGGATCGCGCGGACGCCGTCGGCAAGATCAGGCAGCGCATCGGGCGCGGGCATGAATGATGAAATCGGTTCTTCGGCCATAATCCTGTCTTATCGCACTCCACGATTTCCGCGAAGGCCGGATTAACGTAGAACGTCGGGCGAAAGGGAAGATGATGTCCGACGAATTTTACCGCATGAAGCGCCTGCCGCCTTATGTCATCGCCGAGGTAAACGCGCTGCGGGCGGCCGCGCGCGCGGCCGGTGAGGACATTATCGATCTTGGCATGGGCAATCCCGATCTGCCGCCGCCGCAGCATGTGATCGACAAGCTGTGCGAGGTCGCGATGAAACCCGATGCGCACGGCTATTCGGCGTCGAGAGGCATTCCGGGCCTCCGCAAGGCGCAGGCGGGCTATTACGCGCGCCGTTTCGGCGTCGCGCTCGATGCCGACCGCGAAGTCGTCGTCACCATGGGATCGAAGGAAGGGCTCGCCAGTCTGGCTACCGCGATAACCGCACCGGGCGATGTCGTCCTTGCGCCGAACCCGAGCTATCCGATCCACACGTTCGGCTTCATCATCGCGGGCGCAACCATAAGAAGCGTGCCGACGACGCCCGACGAGCATTATTTCGACGCGCTGGAGCGTGCGATGAAGTTCACCGTCCCGCGCCCGTCGGTGCTCGTCGTCAATTATCCGTCAAACCCGACGTCGGAGACCGTCGATATCACCTTCTACGAACGGCTCGTCGCCTGGGCGCGCGACAATAATGTGTGGGTGATATCCGATCTCGCCTATTCCGAGCTTTACTATGACGGAAAGCCGACCGCATCGATCCTTCAGGTAGCGGGCGCAAAGGACGTCGCGGTCGAGTTCACGTCGCTCAGCAAGACATTTTCGATGGCGGGGTGGCGGATCGGTTTTGCGGTCGGCAACCAAAAGCTCATCGCGGCGATGACGCGCGTGAAATCCTATCTGGATTACGGCGCATTCACGCCGATCCAGGCCGCTGCATGTGCCGCTCTCAACGGACCGCAGGATATCGTCGGGAAAAACCGCGCGCTCTATCATCACCGGCGTGACGTGCTCGTCGAAAGTTTCGGGCGCGCCGGGTGGGACGTTCCGGCCCCGCCTGCCTCGATGTTTGCCTGGGCACCGCTGCCGCCCGCCGTCGCCCATCTCGGCAGCCTCGAGTTTTCAAAGCAGCTGCTGACCCATGCGGGCGTCGCAGTCGCGCCCGGCGTCGGCTATGGCGAGGACGGCGAGGGCTTTGTCCGCATCGCGCTCGTCGAAAACGAACAGCGGATCCGTCAGGCGGCGCGCAACGTGAAAAAATATCTGGCGAGCATGGGCGTCAACGGCGGTGCACGACGCGCCTAGCGGTCGGCCAGGCCCCTTCCGCGATCGATGACTTGTCCGAACAGGCTGATGACGCTGTCGCCGCCGTCGGCCGCGTGCAGGGCGGCGAAATCATCGGGATGAACAAAGCGATCGGCAAACCACGGATAGCGAACCGGATCGAAGGCTTCTTTGAGCCAGTCGACGGTCGCGCGAACGGGGGCGGAATGGCGGGCTGAAGCATGGAAATAATAATGCACCGGAAACCGCATCTGAGGCAGAAGCGGCAACGGCACGAGCCCCCGGGTGACCGCGCAGGTGTAAGAAGGGAGGATGGCGATCCCCGCGCCGCTCGCCGCTGCATAGCCCTGCGTCAGCGCGGAATTGGTGCGGATCGCGGTTGTCGATTGCGGACGGTCCGCACCGAGCAGCAGATCGATTGCGCTGCTGTTATAGCCAGGCCCGGCCTGTTCGACGAAAAGATGATCGCCCAGATCGTCAAACGATTTGGGGGTGCCATGTTGTTCGAGGTAGGATGGCGCGGCAAACATCATGAAGTGCAGCGTTGCCAGCTTGGCAACGATCAGATTGGGATTGGGCGGCGGCCGGAAAGCGATGCCCACATCCGCCGAGATGCTGCGATCGCGCTGCAGATCGTAATCGAATTGAATATCGACCGTGAGCGGCGACAGCATCATCGCCAGCATCGATATATGGGGCGTGAGCCAGCTCACCCCCAACCCTTCGGTGCAGGCGATCGTAATCCTGCCGGGCACGACGAGGACGTCCTCCCTGCCCTCGCCGCCGTCGATTCGTGCTTTGCCCATTTCCACGGCGGTCCGATACACGATGGTTCCGGCCTCCGTTAGTACCGCCCCGACATTTGACCTTTTGAGCAGATGCGTACCGCGTGCCTGCTCGAGGCGATCAATATGCGCCCGCACGGTATTGACCGAAACGCCGAGCTCTTTTGCCGCGGCGCGCAGGCTTCCGCCTTCGCCAACCGCAAGAAAAAAGCGGAGGTCATTCCAGTCATGCAGAGTCATGATCCCGGGGGCAGGGAAGCCCAGCGTGTTCATCTCCTGAACAGGCAGTGTAGATTTCTTGATCGCCCCAAGCCCCCCCGGGGAAATTACCAATGCCGCGTCCCCTTTCGGGACGGCTAACATCGTAAATGGGGGACTGGCAATGCAGATAGACGGTTTGGGTGACGGAAGTGCGCAACCAGGCCCCGACGCGCATGCCTTCTGGTCAGGGCTGTTGAGCGACCGTGGCGCTCGCGCGCTCGCGCGCGTGGCCGGGCAGCGGACGTGGTTGACAGTGGCGACCGAAACCGAAATCCGCCCATTCTTCGAGCAGGCACGAAAAAGCCTCGTGCTGGCGGACGACATCGCCATCCGGAGGATGCACGCGAAAAATCCAGGCATCGTCAATGCGTTGCGCCGTTCGCCCGACGGGCCTGTCAACGGCATCTTCGCCTTTCTTCCGCTCAATGCTTTCGGCGCGGCCATGCTGGCCAACGGCAATTTCAGCGGGACCGATCCGGACCCCGCTTGGATCGTCGCGCCGGACGAAGAACCGGTTGCGATCTACGAATGGCTTTATTACGGCCCGGGTCTCTACATGCAGATCATGCTGGCGATCGGTGAGCTTTATGCCCGCCTTGCGCCAGGTGGCTGTCCCCTGTTTTCCAGGGGGACGACGCGTGAATCCGCCGCCATTCTTGCAAAACTCGGCTTTCTTGAGGCCAGTACGATTTATCCGCTCGCCCCTGAAGGGGTGATGGTGCTCCTCCCGCTTGGTCATTTGCCTCACGCGGCTGCGGCTAGGCGCAGGCCGTGGGATATCCGCCAGGTCCGCACCATCGAGGAACTGACGCACGTTATTGCGATCCGGGCTGCAACCTATGTTGCCGAGCAGTTCCCGCTTCATGCCGAGGAGTTCGACGGTAATGATTTCTGCGCGACTCATTTCGTCGGCTATGTCGACGGCGATCCGGCGGCCTCCATCCGCCTCCGCTGGTTCCACGATTTCGTGAAGATCGAGCGGCTCGCGGTCAAAACCGAATATCGCAAAAGCCGTCTCGCGTTCCACCTCGTCCGCGCGGCCGGAAACCATGCGCGCGCCAAGGGCTTCAAGCGCCTCTATGGCCATGCGAGCGACGAGATTGCGCCTTTCTGGAAGCTGCTTGGCGGCAGGCTTATCGAAGGACGGCCCCCTTTCCGCTTTGCCAATATCGAATATCGTGAGATGAGCATCGATCTCGATCCCGATCCGCTATGGCGTCGCTCCGATGGTGACGGTGCGTCCGGAAGGGCTGTGGGACGAGCCTTCGTCGCTCGACTGGTCGAATATCGGCGGCGATCCGCTACGCGCCGAACTGTTTGACGCGCACAAGCGCCAGTCCAGACGACGCGCGACGGCATGAGAGTAATCTGAACAATAAGCGTTGCTCGCGACCGTGCGGCGAGCGAAAGGGAAAGGGTGATCGACCCGCACCCCCTGTCGGACGTTTTGCGCATCATCCAGCTTGCGATCGCCCCGGTGTTTCTGCTCGCAGGCATCGGCAGCATCCTGAACGTCATCGCCGGGCGGCTGAACCGCGTCGTGGATCGTTCACGAATTGTCGAGCGTTGGCATGGCGAAACGCAGGGAGCCGAGCATGACCGGCATGTCAGGGAGCTGCGGCTGATCGACCGGCGGATCACGCTCGCCTCCAATGCGATCTTTCTCTGCGTCGCGAGTGCGGTCGCCGTATGCCTGCTTGTCACCTTGCTGTTCGTCGCCGAACTGCTGCGCGCCAATCTTGCGAGTGCAGTTGCGCTGCTGTTCGTCATCGCGATGAGTTTGCTCGCAATCGGCCTCGTCCTGTTCCTGATCGAAACACGCGTCGCGGTCGCCGCAATCAAGGTTCGTGAAGAGCTGCTCGAACGGAAACGACGCAATTGGCGCCGTTTCCGGTGAAGCCGATCACTGAAAAGCGCCTGCTGCAGGCGGTGATTCTGCTTGCCTGTCTGGTGCCGCTGACGGCGGGCCCCACGGGTATCCTGCGCGGTGCTGCCTGGATGGCGCACGGCGGGTCCGTTTCTGCCGATCTCGACAGCCATTTCCGCTATATGTCGGGCATCTTTACCGGCGTCGGAATCGCATTCCTCAGCTGCGTGATCGGCATCGAGGCGAAGGGAAGTCGGCTGCGCATGCTTGCCGCCTTTGTGGTTCTTGGCGGGTTTGCGCGCGGGCTTTCCTTCGTGGCGCTGGGTGCACCCGATCCCGGCAACCGCTTCGGACTTGTGATGGAGCTTGGTGTGACGCCGCTGATCTGCCTGTGGCAATGGCGGCTGGCGCGCCGCTGGGCCGCTGCGCCCAGTCGCGGCTGATGTCATGGCAATCGAGCGGCTGACGCTTTCCGACTTCCGATCCTATGCCGATGCCAGCCTGGACGTCCGCAACGGATTGATCATCCTCACCGGAGAAAATGGTGCAGGCAAGACCAATATCCTCGAGGCCGTGTCGCTGCTCGGTCCCGGACGCGGGCTGCGTGCCGCATCGTTTCGCGACATGGCACGCGATGGCGGCACCGGGGGTTTTGCCGTTGCTGCCCGGATCGACGGCACCGACATCGGCACCGGCGCGAGCGCCCTCACGCCTGATCGTCGGATCGTCCGGATCAATGGCGCGAATGCGTCCGCCGCCGCTCTCGCCGAACGCCTTTCGCTCGTCTGGCTGACGCCCGCAATGGACCGGATCTTTACCGATTCGCCAGGAGAGCGCAGGCGGTTCCTCGATCGGCTCGTGCTCGCGCGCGATGCAGCACACGCCCGCAACGCCACGCGCTACGAAGCTGCGATGCGCCAGCGTAACCGGTTGCTCGCAGACGATGAGCGGCCTGATGGCGACTGGCTGGCGGCGCTCGAAGCTGCAATGGCGGAACATGGCGCGGCCATCGCAGGCGCGCGCCGGGCTCTGGTCGACGAGATGCGCGATATTATCGCCGCCGAGCCGCCCGGGCCTTTCGCGCGCGCCGGGCTGTCGCTCGAGGGCTGGGATGAAGGCGATCTTGCGGCCGTGCTTGCCACGACGCGGCCGCGCGATGCGGCGGCGGGCCGGACGCTTGTCGGCCCACACCGGCAGGATCTGGTCGTGATGTCCCTCGACAGGGCACAGCCCGCGGCACGATGCTCGACGGGTGAGCAGAAGGCGCTGCTCATCGGCATCGTTCTTGCGCACGCGGCGCTCGTCACGTCGCTTGTCGGCAGGCCGCCGATCCTGCTGCTCGACGAGGTTGCCGCGCATCTCGATCCACGCCGCCGCGCCGCGCTGTTCGAGCGGGTCTCGGCCTGTGGCGGACAGGCGTGGCTCACGGGTACCGAATCGGGGTTGTTCGCAGACGCTCCCTCACAGGCGATGCGTTTTACCGTGGCGAGCGGAACGCTGGCATGCGGAATGCCGGGCTAACGCGTCGCCCCGCAGATCACGGTCCCGCTACCGCGCCTGTCGACGGTGCAGGCAGGGCTTCCCGAAATCGTTATGTTGCCCGCCCCAAGCGTCGTGAGATTGGCGGTGCGCAACGCGTTCAGGGCGACGTTTCCAGCGCCTTCGACGGTCACTCTGGCATCGCGCACAGCAAGCGCACGGGCGACGAGGCTGGCCGTGCCGCGCACGGCAAAGCGCCCGTCGGCGACGCGGCCGCCAAGCGTCATCTGACCCGCACCGGCCAGCCCCACATCGAGCGCGTCGGTCTCGATCGCTTCGACATTGAGCGTTCCGCCGCCCTCGAGCGCAATCCTTACCGCCGCACTGCGCATCGCATCGATCGTTACGGTCGCCGCGCCTGCCACGGCGACCGCGCGCAGGCCAGGTGTCGTCAGTATGATCGTCACCGGCCCGGGATCCATGCCGTTATAGCCACCCCAGCCACTGGTGTTCGGGCGGACGACGAGCGTCATTCCCTGATTGATCACGCTGACGCGCTCAAGTGCTGCCTCGCTGCCCGCGACGCGCGCCGAGGGGCCCTTGCCGGTGACGATCCTGACGATATACGGGCCCTCGATCCGGATGCGATCGAACGAAACGACCGTCAGGTCACGCTCCTTTGCAAGAGCAGGGCGTGCGGCGAGGACAAGCGCCATGGCAAGCCAAAGACGGACTACCCCGCGCATCGGGCCTCGCCGCTGCCGGTTTTCGTGATCGAACAATCGGCGGTTCCCTTTACCCTCGCATCGCCCAATCCGCCGACGGGACCCCTCAAGCTGTAACCACGCAGACGATTGACTGTCATGTCGCCCGGCCTGCATCGCTGCCCGAACAAGCCCCGAACAGCAATGGCGGCAACGATGCGCGGGCAAATGCGGTCAGGCTGCCGTCTTGTTGTAGATTGCCGCCGACGCGCGAAGGATATCGAGCAGCTTTTCAAGCGCCTTCTTCTCATCGATCTGCTCCATCGCTGCCAGTTCGCGCGCGAGACGGCTCGCGGCGGCCTCAAAGATCTGACGCTCGGAATAGCTCTGTTCGGGCTGGTCTTCGGCACGGAAAAGATCACGCGTCACCTCGGCGATCGAGACAAGATCGCCCGAGTTGATCTTCGCCTCATATTCCTGCGCACGCCGCGACCACATGGTGCGCTTGACCCTCGGCTTGCCTTTCAGCGTTTCCAGAGCCTCGCCCATCTGCTTCGACGACGACAGCTTGCGCATGCCGACGCTTTCGGCCTTGTTCGTGGGAACTCTCAGCGTCATCCGCTCCTTTTCGAAGCGCAGAACGTAAAGCTCTAGCGCCATCCCCGCGATTTCCGATTTTTGAACCTCGGTAACGCGACCCACCCCGTGCTTGGGGTAGACGACATAATCGCCGACATCAAAAAGAAGGGCGCTGGCTGCTGCTGCCATGTGATATGGTCCTTTCTGTCCTTGCCGACCGGGACGAAACGGGAGCTTGCCGCGGTTGCTCGCGGCTAAGACGTGCTCGGGCGGCCGAATAGGGTTTGCGACACTCGTCAGCGGGTGTTTTCAATGTCCCGGCTGGTAACAATGCAACTTAACAGGTTCGCAGCCAAAACGCCAGCCTTATGCCTGCCACCCAATGCCAGAGATTGCGCCGGTCGGGCAGCAGAACGTCTTTGACTGTCAGGATCCCGATCGGCCGGCGCGCATGGTCTCGGTGCGTTCGATGCGTTCCGCCATCGTTTCCCACGCTGCTTTCGCGCGCAAACACCGCTCGCGAACATTATCGAGGATCGCCGCACTTGCTTCCGCATCGGATTTCGCGGCCTGAGTGCGATAGAATTCAAGCGGGGTCATCGCGGTCCCTTCAATCACAATGCAGAGTTGGGGCGCGGCGCGCGCGCCGAGCCC
>JANPGY010000007.1:0-84354 GCA_031424175.1 Sphingomonadales bacterium | reverse complement strand
AATCGCGATCTGTGGCTTGGTCAGAGCAACCTGCCGATCAGCAGGCACCTTTGCCTTCGCCATGCGCTCGGGATCGCTGGTCCAGCTTTCCGGCAGGAACAGGCGAAGGCCGACCATCACCGGCACCTCGTGCGATGCAAGCGTCACCGAAACCAGCGTCTGACAGTTCGCGTTCTTGCCCAACGACGAGGCATATTGCGGCGCCACGCCGACCGAGTGACGACCCTTCTTGGGCATCGCTGTATCATCGATGACGAGGAAGGCACCGGCACCACCGACCAGCCGGTCGGCTTCGCTCAGCAACGCAGCTTCAAGCGGGGCGCTGTCCCATATCCCCGCCGCGACGAAATGGTGAAGCTGATCGTAGCCGGCTTCGCCGCCTCGCGCGGCCATGGGCTGCACGCTCTTGCGATCGCCAGGCCCTATCAGACCGGCGATATACTGCGGACAAATTTTGCGTCGCGCCGGATGCAACAACCCCGCTAGAAACGGCGCCAGCCATCGCTCCAGATTGGTCCGCCACCTCTCGTCCACTACCATCGTCGTAAGTCCGTCAGCCTACACTGACAAACGGGAATCAACGACGATTCCAAACGGTTCCTTCAACCTGCCAAAGTAGTGCTAAGCACCTCGCTCGCTTTTACATCACGAGGTTTCGATACGCTGGACGCACTCGCCAAGCGTGATCCCGACTGTCGGCCCAGGAGGGCAGTTATGTTTTCGTGACAGTTGCGTGCCCATCTCCGTGTGGCATAATGGTGCAGCCGGGGGAGCAAATTTAGCTGACAATTTTCAAATGCAGCACCGGCTTCCCCCTATCCACGCGGGGGAAGAATGCATGACCGATGAGGGGCAGGTTCACGATTCCAAACCGTCGCGTATCGACAGCATGACGACAGGCGGCGCGCTATCTGCGATTGCCATGCTGCACCGTCAGATCGCTCACATTTTGCCCGAACTGCCGTGCACACTGGCGATCGGAAAGGTGACCGGCGCGCTGCGGACTTTTGAGGCGGAAACGATATTGCGGATGAATGCAACTGCGGCATTGGTGCAAGTCATCGTCCCGATCGCCGGTTCCGTCTCGATTGGCTCGCAAGTCAAAACCTATCAGATCACGCCGGGATCGGCGCTCCTTTTTGCTGGTCGCGATCCCGCTGATTCAGTCTGGGATCCCAGATCGATTGGCCTGACCCTGCAAGTGCCGCGAAAAGCGGTGCAGGCAAGAAGCTTTTCCGCGGCGGGATATCCGCGTCGGCTGGCGTCCTGTCTTTGTGATTTCCAATGCAGCGATCCGGCGCACGGCCTTGGCGCGGGCCTTGCCGCTCTTGCCGCAGCCTGGCCGTCTCGTTTGGGCGATAGGGATGACGCCCTGGGCGAGGCAGGTGAAGCCCTGATTGCCGGGCTTTGCGAGGAACTGATGCGATCCGAACAGTGCGACAAAGTTTTCCAGATCGTCGGCTCGGTCAGGCGTGCGCTTGACAGGCTGCGGCTGAAGCCGACCGAGGTCTCGATGGAGGATTTGGCGGCTGCAGCACGGGTCACGCTGCCGGTGCTCAAGCGCAACGTGCGCGATCACACCGGCTCTACGCTTGGCAACCTCCTGCTCGGCGTGCAGCTCGACTGGGTGCACGATCAGCTGCGCAGCGATAAAGAGGCACGCTCGGTCACCGAGCTTGCCCGCCTGACCGGGTATCGCACAGCACCCGTGTTCATTCGCGCCTATCAGCGCCGCTTCGGGGAGACGCCGACACAGACTCGAGGCCGCACGTTCGGGCTTCGCTGAAAGACCTTCGCCGGCAACGGGAAGAACATCCTGCCTATCCTGAAGCGAACCGGGCGATCATTCTGCCCATGCCGAGCGAATCACTGGCATCCCCCCAATAATTGCAGTGCTATGCTTAACCCGCTGGAAAAACGCTTCCTGTGGTTAACGTTAAGTTAATTGTCACGAAAGTTAAACCAAATCTCTCCCAGACTTGTTAATGCGACCGAACCGGGCTGTCGTGCCGGATAAAGCCTTGCCCCCGCCACCGCGCCGTCGCTAGCCGGTCCCCAACGCAAGATTACTGCGTGGGCCAGATGCTCGCGCTGACTGGCATCATCCGGGGGGCCGATGTTTTCGATATTGCAGTTGCGGACGTCTGCAACGATTGCGGCAGGCGCGTCGGCCTTGGCATTTGTGCCTGCCCCCGCGGCCGCGCAGGACATGCCAGCGCCGTTGACGATAGCAGAGCCGGGCGCGGTCCGACCCCCGGCACCAGCTCAGCCACCTGCGCGCTTCTTCGTCCGGGCGATCCAGGTAACCGGAAATACGATACTGCCGCCAGATGATGTCGAGCGGATCGTCTACCCGTTCATGGGCCCGGACAGGTCGCCTGATGACATTGAGGCCGCGCGTGCGGCGCTGCAAAAAGCGTTCGAAGACAAAGGCTATGCAACCACCGGGGTGATCATCCCCGAACAGGGGGTCGAAACCGGCATCATCCTGCTGCAAGTCCAGTCACAGGCGATCGGCAGCGTGCAGGTCGTCGGCGGCCATCGGGGCACGGACCGGTGGGTGCGGCGTCGCGCGCCATCGCTTGTTCCCGGCGCGGTCCCCAATTTCCGGGCGGTGCAGGAAGATATCGTGGCGCTCAACCAGAGCGCGAACCGCCGGGTAACGCCCGAAGTGAAGGCTGGCGTCGCTCCGGGCACGGTTGATGTCGTGCTGAAGGTCGATGAATCGTCACCGTTCCATGTCTCGGCCGAATTGAACAATTACAGGCCGGCATCGACCACCGATCTGCGGGTCGCGGGCTCCCTGCGCTACGACGATCTGTGGGGCAGGGGCGACAGCATATCGGTTTCGGCACAGACTGCGCCGCGCAACACCAACGACGGGACGGTCTTTTCTGCCAATTATCTCGCCCATGTCGGAGGCGTCCAGCTGCTTTGCTATTTTGTCCGCTCAGATAGCAATATCGCGGTCGTCGGCGGTGTTAGCGTCATCGGCAAAGGCGATCTGGTCGGCGGTCGGGTGATCGTGCCGCTCGGGGCTGGCGAAGGCTTCAGCCACGCGCTGACCGCAGGCGTAGATTACAAGAACTTCAAGGAAAATGTGAAGCTTGGCGTCTCCAATTTGTCAGCCCCGATCAGATATTTTCCGGCAACAGTCAGCTGGCGGGGAGACTGGTTTGGCGAAAGGGCAAAATCGAACCTGTCCTTCACCACGACATTCGGCATCCGCGGCATCGGCAACGATCGCGGCAGCTTCGATGACAAACGCAATAAGGCCAAGCCCAACTTCTTCTATCTGCGGGCCGATGGGGCAACGACGCGCAGTGTCGGCGGCGGCCAGGTCTATGGCCGACTTACCGGTCAATATTCGGCATCGCCTCTAATCGCGAATGAGGAATTCTCGGTCGGTGGCATGGAAACGGTGCGCGGCTATTTCGAAAGTGAAACGCTGGGCGATTTCGGCGTCGCCGGCCAGTTCGAGGTCCGCAGCCCCGAACTGTTCCCCAAGATAGGTTTCATGGGCGACTTGCGCATGCTCGCCTTCGTCGATGCCGGCTATTCGGGCATCCACATGCCGCTGTTCGCACAGACCAATCGTCGCTGGCTCGTGAGCGTCGGCAGCGGCGTCCGCATCAGGCTTTTCCGCTACTTCAACGGCTTTCTCGACGTCGCCATGCCGCTGCGTAACGGCCCGGACAGCAAGACCGGCCAGATTGCCACCAAGTTCCGCATTTCGGGAGAATTTTAATGGTCAGCACAGCACGTCGCATCAAGGGCGTGACCGCGGCTCTCCTCGCAGCCGCCGCGTTATCCGCCTCGCCAGCCCATGCCTGGCAGGATGGCTGGGCCTATCGCACAAAGGTCACACTGATGCCGGGTCAAACCGGCGCATCGGGCGAAATCGGCACCCAGCCTGTACTGATCCGGCTGCACAGCGGCAATTTCAGCTTCAAGGATGCAAAACCCGACGGATCCGATCTGCGCATCTTTGCCGGCGACGACAAGACGCCGCTCAAATTCGTGATCGAGAAATGGGATCAGACCGCAGAGGTTGCGCTGATCTGGGTGCAGGTACCCGGGCTCAGCACTACCGGGGGGACGCCGCTCTATGCCTATTTCGGCAATGCCAAAGCAACTGTGGCGGGCGACGCCAAGGGGGTATTCGGCAGCCGTGCGATCGCCTGGCTCTTTTCCGATAGCGGTGCACCGCAGGATTCCTCGGGCAATAATGTCATTGGCTCGGCTGGTGGCACGCGCGATCACAACGGGCTGATCGGCGCGGCGCTGGTCGTCGACGGGAAGGCCGCAATCGGCTTTCCGACGGCATTTCAGCTCGCCACCCCGTCAACCGTTTCGATGTGGGTGAAGCCCGCGTCCGCCACTTCCGGGGGCCTGTTGTTTTCCGTTCCCGGCGGTCTCGCGATCGGCCTTGAAAACGGCGTTCCCTATCTCGCGGTCGGCGCGGGTAAAGCCTTGGGCGAAGCGCCGCTTTCGACCGAGGGCTGGACGCACGTGGCGGTCGTCGTGGATGCAGGCAAATCGACGCTCTACATGAACGGCCGACCTGTGGGGGAGGTTGCCCGTGGATTCACGGCGACGGGCGGTCAGGCTTCTCTCGGTCAGGGTTTTGCTGGCGCAATCGACCAGTTCGAAGTGACGCGCAGCGCAGAGACGCCGGGTGCGATCGCGCTTGCGGCAGGCAGTCAGGGCGCGGGCGCGAAGCTGGCGAGCTTTGACAAGGCCGAGCAGGTCGAGGCCGGTGGCCACGGCTATTTCGGGATCCTGCTCGCTGCGCTCACACCCGATGCCTGGGCGGTGATCATCATTCTGCTCATCATGTCGCTGCTGAGCTGGGTGGTGATGATCTCCAAATTCATGATGCTGAGCCGGGTTTCTTCGGCGAACGACGACTTCCTCGATGCCTATGAAAAGATTTCTGATGGTTCGGCGCATGACGGTCTGCCTGACTTCAATCCCGGGCAGGGCGGTGTGCATGGCTCGCTCGCGCATCTCTACCGGATCGGGCAGCGCGAGCTTGCAAAGCGACTTTCCGAAGGCCGACGCAGCGGCAGCCGCTTCGCGCTTCGCAGCCAGTCGATCGCGGCGATCCGCGCGGCGCTTGATGCCGCGCAGGTTCGCGAAAGCCAGCGCCTCAACAAATGGATGGTGCTGCTGACGATCGCGATTTCGGGCGGCCCGTTCCTCGGCCTCCTCGGTACGGTGGTCGGCGTCATGATCACCTTTGCAGCCGTCGCCGCGGCGGGTGACGTCAATATCAACGCGATTGCCCCCGGCATTGCGGCGGCCTTGCTGGCAACCGTCGCCGGCCTCGCGGTCGCGATCCCGGCGCTGTTCGGCTATAATTATCTGCTCAGCCGCAAAAGCGAGATCGACGACGACAACAGCATCTTCGTCGATGAACTGGAAAAGCGCATCGCCGAGACGTGGCAGGACGTCGAGAGCCCACTACCGATTGCGGCCGAATAATGGCGAACGTCATGACGGGTCACCTTGCAGCGCGGTTGGCAACCTTGGTCTTTAACCTTCCTGATCTGGATGACCCCCTGCTGCTGCGGCCAGGCAACGAAAGGATATCGGCATGAAGGTCCAGTCCAAGGCCAAGCCTTATGACGACATCAACATCACGCCGATGCTCGATCTCGCCTATGTGCTGCTGGTCATTTTCATCATCATGACCACGGCGGCGGTTCAGGGGATCAAGGTCGATCTGCCGACGGCCTCGGCGGCGCAGGCGCTCAACCAGCCCAAGACCAAAGTCATCTCGATCCAGAATGACGGTAGCGTCAGCCTCGACGCCGTGCCGGTGTCGATGACCGAACTCCAGTCGCAGCTGGAAACCGCGGTTGCATCCGATCCCAAAGTGCCGGTGATCCTCCGCGGGGATCGCGCGGTGCAATATGATCGCATCATGCAAGTCCTCGATCTGTGTTCCAAAGTCGGGGTTGCGAGCCTCGGCATGGCGTCGACCCGTCCGCCAGGGGGTGGCCAGTGAACGCCGTGAAGGGGACGGATAAGGGCGCTTTCGAGACGAAAGCCGTCGTGGCAATTGCCGGGCGGGATAGCCACTGATGGCTGCAGCCAGCCTCGATTTCCAGGACGATCCGTTTCGCCAGCGTCGCCGCCGCGGAAAAAGCCTTGCCTATTTGGCGGTTCCGGGCGCATTCGGGACGATCGTTGTGGGCATCGTGCTGCTTCTGGTCCTGAACGTGCCCAGAGTGAGCGAGAGGGCGCGAGACAATAAGATCATCAATGTGGTGCTGCCGCCGCCACCGCCCCCGCCTCCGCCGCCCCCTCCCAAAGAGCGCCCGCCCGAGCCCGACAAGCCCAAGCCGGTCGACCAGCCGAAACCGACCCCCGAGACGCCACCGCCGCCGACTCCGGAGCCTGCGCCCGGTACCGATGCACTGACCGCGCGCACCGGCCCCAATGGTGCCAATTTCGGCCTTGCGCAGGGTAATGGCTCCGGCCGGATCGGCGGGGGTACGCCCGGCGGCAACAACGGATGGACAGCCTATGCAGAGCGTGTCCGTGCCGAAATTTCCAGCGCTGCTCAGAGCGATCGCGATCTGTCGCGCGGCCGTTACCGGATGCTGATCGCGATCGCGGTCAACAGCGAGGGCCGGATCACGAATGTCAGGCTCCTCGACGGCAGCGATGACCGCAAGCGCACCGCAGCAATCCAGCGTGCGCTGATGGGCCTCAGGATTTCGCAGCCGCCGCCACCGGGTCTGCCGGTGATGCGGATCCAGTTCAACGCAAGCACCGGGGTCTGAATGATGATCGCCGCGCGTCCGCAACCAGAATACCAAGGGAAAATTTCAATGGCCACCAACCGAACCCGCCGGAACCGATTGACGGCGGCCCTGCTGACCTGTGCCTTTGGCCTCGGCACTTTCGGACCCGGCGCGGCCCATGCTCAGGGAAATGCCGCATCGGCCTCCACGCCTGCACCCAAGCGCCAGATCGACGGCGAGAAGATTCTTCAGCTGCTCGTCGCCAAGGGGCTGGTCAGCCAGGCGGATGCCGATACAATCGTTACACAGGCGACGGTGCCCGAACAGCCGGTGCTGGCGGGCGGCGTGCAGGGCGACACGCAGACGGTGCCCTATATTCCCCAGGTCGTGCGCGATCAGATCAGGAGTTCGATCGTCGCCGAGATGGCGCAGAAGGGCGAGACCGAAGGCTGGGCGCGGCCTGGGGAAGTGGCCGGATGGACGAAGCGGATCACCCTGTCCGGCGATCTCCGCGTTCGGGGCGAAGGCATCTTCTTTCCAAAGTCCCGGCTGGGAGCGATCGACCCGGTAACCAATCTGCGGCCCACCCTCGCCGGTAACGATCCGTACATCGTCAACTTCGGGGCGATCAACACCGGCCTGCCCTATAATGCCAACCGCAAGTCGCCGTCCTTTCTCAGCCCTCCTTTCCTGAACACGACCGAAAACCGTTATCGCGCGCGCCTCCGTGCCCGCCTCGGTCTGGGGATCGATCTGGCGCGCTGGGCGCATGCCGAGGTACGCCTCGCGACGGGAGGCACCAACTCACCGATCTCGACCAACCAGACTCTGGGTGTCGGCAATGGTGATTTCTCGAAGTATGCAATCTGGCTCGATCGGGCGAGTATCCAGTTCAGGCCGCACGGCTGGCTGGAGGGAACGAAGCTCGTGATCGGGCGCGCCGCCAATCCGTTCTGGTTCAACCCGCTGCTTTTCGACGAGGATCTCAATTTCGACGGTCTTTCGCTGGCGGTCAGCAAGCCGGTCGCCGGCGATATACGTGTTTTCTCCACGCTCGGCGCGTTCCCCACCTACAACACCGATCTGAACTTTGGTTCGCGCGACGTGGGCGCATTCAAGAGCAGGGATCGCTGGCTACTGGCAGCGCAGCTCGGCGGCGAGGTCAAGATCGCGAAGCGCGCAAAGATTACGGCAGCGGCCGGCTTTTTCAAATTCACCGGCGCCAAGGGCAAATTTTCCAGTCCCTGCCTGTTCGATGCGGACGCCTGCGATACCGACCACACCCGGCCGCTCTTCCAGCAGTATGGCAACTCGATTCGCGCCATCCGAAATATCATTCCGAATCCAAGCGCTCCGCCCGGGCTGAGTCCGGAGCCGCAATATTTCGGCCTTGCATCCGATTTTCGTGTGTTCGAGGCGCATGCGGCGCTTGAATTCAATCCGGATCGGCGGGTGCCGGTTAGGCTGGAGGGTGCCTATCTCCGCAATTTTGGCTTCAAGCGTGCGCAGGTGCTCGCGATTCAGACCAATGTAATGGGTGATTATAAACCCGGCGGTCAGGCGTGGTCGGCCAATCTTATGGTCGGCAAGCAGTACCCGGCCAACCGGGGTGAATGGAACCTCTTTGGTGGCTATCGCCGTATTGGCACCGACGCGACCATCGACGGGTTCAACGACAGCAATTTTCACCTCGGCGGGACGAATGCCAAGGGGTATGTTATCGGTGGGAATATCGGGCTGGGGGATAATATCGCGCTGGGGACGCGCTGGCTTTCCGCCGATGAAATTACCGGCCAGCCCTATGCGATTGATGCCCTGTACGTCGATCTGAACGCCCGATTCTGATAGTCGATGCGCCCGTATTTCGCCTTGGTCTATCTGGTCCGGCTGTCACGGGCGCGCTGCGCCGTGCTGGCGCTGGCCGGATGTTCCGCCTTTTGGGCAGCTCAACTTCGGGCGGAACCACCCTCCGTCGCATCATCCGTGCCAGAAGCGGCGGTGGCAGCGACGTCGCAAGCCAGGATGAAAGGTCGTACGGACATCTGTGTCACTGTGGACGTCGCCGGAAACAGGGTCGGCGCGGTCGATTGCGCGGCGAAACGTCTTCAGGACGCGGCAGGTCTCGCCCAGGCGCGCGCTTTGGGCGATCCGACGCTCGCCGTGCCCGATGCCCGATCGGGCGCGCTGACGGTTGGGATCGGCAGTGTCGAGGCTTCGAGCCAGCGGCTCGGCAGCAGTCTGCGCGGTGCGACGGCATTGCCGCAACGCCAGATCCCTCCGCTCCCCATGCCGGGGATCCCGCGGAAATGATGCTCACGCCCGTTTCTGCCTGCCTTGCCGGCTGCAATCGAACACGCACACTGGAGATGGTCCGATGACATCGCGCAAGACGCACCTGCGTTCGCACCTCATGCTCGGCGCATCGCTCGCTGCAATGGTCCTCGGCATCGGTGCGGCGCGGGCAGAATCGACAAGCCCGTTCGGCCGCGGGGCGAGTAACACGGCGGTGCTTGCCGCACAGGCCGGTGCCGCGCAGGCCCAGCGCGGTGCCAGCGCGAGTGCAGCGTCGCAGCGGGCGCTTGCCGCTTTTTCGCAAGCTGCGACGATCCGTCGCAATGTTGACGCTGCACAGGTCGCCGCCCGCGCCGCCGCTGCCGCCGCCCGGACCGGTATTCGCAACGGCCTTGGCGTCGGCGGCCTGCAGGTGGATCCCGGCGCAGCTTCCGATCCAAGACTGTGGGTGGGCGCAAAGCCACCCACCGAAACCACTGGAACGGACGGCCGCACCCAGGTCACGATAGAACAGACCGCTTCACAAGCGATCCTCAACTGGCAGACTTTCGACGTTGGCCGCGAAACGGACGTCAGCTTCGCCCAGCAATCTTCTTCCTCGGCGGTGCTCAACCGCATCAGCGATCCCAGCGCCAACCCGACGCAAATTCTCGGCACGATCAAGGCACCCGGCACTGTTCTTATCATGAACCGCAACGGCGTCATCTTCGGCGGTGCGAGCCAGGTCAACGTCGGCAATCTCATCGTGGCGGCCGCCAGGATGACAGACAGCCAGTTCCTCGAGCGTGGCATCTACAGCCAGCTTATTGAAAACCGCTACGTTCCAAGTTTCAGCGATGCCTATGGCGCGGTTACCGTCAATGCGGGAGCCCAGCTTACGACCAATGCGCCGGCAACGGTGCTTGCCGGTGGCGGCTATGTCGCGCTCCTCGGCGGCGCGGTGGCCAATCATGGCAGCATCACCACCGCGAAGGGCCAGACGCTGCTCGCCGCGGGAGACGCTTTCAATCTTCGTCCGGGCTATGGCTCCGACGCAAACAAGTTCGCTACCACCAAGGGTTCCGAAGTCGCGCCCATGACCGCTGCCACAAGTCTTCGCGGCACGGTGACCAATGCAGGCATCATCACCTCGCAACAGGGCGATATCACGCTCGCCGGCCGGACCGTCGTTCAGGCTGGCGTCGCGCTTTCCACCACTTCGGTCAATCAGCGCGGCACAATCCATCTTCTCAATTCTGCCAGCGATGCCCTGGGATCGGTGACTCTTACCGCGGACAGCCTGACAGCCGTGTTCCCCGAAGTCGACAGCACGGAAACCGCACTCGACAGCCGCCACAGCGGACTGATCGCCCAATCGGCGGCTCAGGATATCGCACGGGCCAGCGCGAGCTTCGGCGAGTTTGATAATCTTTCGCATCTTGGTGATCGTATCGATCAGGGCCGTATCGAGATCGTCTCGGGCGGAACGATACGCTTTTCGGCAAACAGCTACGCCATTGCCAATGGCGGCCAGATCGCGACCGCCGCGACGCGCCGGACGCAGGTGGATAGCGGCGCATGGCTGGATGTTTCGGGGGTACGCGGCGTTGCGCTCGATGTAGCGAGCAACGCCATTCTGGTGAACGTCCAGGGCAACGAACTGCGCGACGCGCCCGTCAATCGCGACAATCCGGACAAGCCGCTTTTCAACCAGAATATCTGGATCGATGCGCGCGACCTCATCCTCGTTCCGGCCGGAACGGGGGGCTATTCTGCTGATCGTTACTATACAAGGGGCGGTCTGTTCGAGGTTTCCGGCTATGTTGCCAACACCAGACACCAGATCGGTGAGTGGGCGGCAATCGGCGGGACGATCACCCTTTCTGCAAAAGAAGTCGTGGCCGATCGGGGTTCCGTCTTCAACGTGGCCGGGGGCAGCCTCACCTATGCCGCAGGAACGGTACGGAACACGTTGCTGCAGGGCAGCGATGGCAGGATGTATACGGCAAATAACGCTCCCGCCGGCATCAAGATGGTTTCGGCGGGCAAGAGCTTCCAGGTGCTGCATCCGCGCTGGGGGGAGAGATATACCGAAACGTTCCAGAATCCATTCGTTCAGACCACCGTCGCTGTCGCGCAGGATGGCTATGTCGTCGGCCGCGACGGCGGACGGCTGGTCCTGACCGCGCCGACGTCAGTCTTCAACGGGGATATCCTCGCCGATACCGTGACCGGACTGAGCCAGACGGGCACACGCCCCGCCGCTGCCACCGATCCCTACAGCCTTGGCCAGTCGACCGTTGCGCGCAACGGTGGGCTGTTCATCGGATCGACACTTCCCGTGGCGCCCAATGCCGTCATCCCGCCTTTTCTGGCCACCACAGTATCGATCACGCGCGACGGGTTCACAGGCACCCAGCCGGGATTGAGTGATGCGATCCCCGGCATGCAAACCGGCGTCACCACGCTTTCGTCGGCGGCGCTGAGCGGTTTCGGGCTCGGCAGCCTGTCGTCCGAGGTGAAGGGCACGGTCAGCGTCAAGGGCGATCTGGTTATTGCGCCCGGCGGCGTCATCAATCTGGTCGGCGGTGATGTCGTTCTGGATGGTTCGATCACGGCGCGGTCAGGCTCGGTCACGTTCAGCAACGTCATGCTGAACGCGGCACCGACGGGCGACATCACGATCACGGCGGGATCGCGGATCGACGTCCGCGGACTCTGGACCAATGCGGTCGTCAGCCCTGAACTTTTCGGTGGAAAGGCCTATGTCGACGGCGGATCGGTGACGGCACGTTCGATTGACGCCCTGACCATCGGCTCCGCCGCTGAAATCGATGCGTCTTCGGGTGGCAATCTCGATGTCTCGGGTGCTTTCACTGGCGGTTCCGGCGGCGATGTCACGCTTCTCGCGGGTGTGCCCATCCCCGAGGAGACCGTGGGAATCGGCTCGGGCGCGCTTACGCTCGGCGGAACGATAAGGTCATTGGGTGTCGCGGGCGGCGGTACCCTGACATTGCAGAGCGGTAACGCGATCGTGATCACCGATCGTGCGCTCAGCGACAAAGACCGGGCGCTGGCGAACGCGACGAATGTCCGCCCGGCACTAACGCTCGACCCATCGCAATTCACGACGGGCTTTTCGAATTATGCGATCGCCAGCGGCGGAAACATCGTCGTCAGCGAAGGCACGACGATCGCCGTAACGCGGCCGGGCTATCAGCTCCGCTCCGGCTTTACGGCGATCGCAACCGGGGCTGATCCTGTAGATGTATTCGATACCGTTCTTGATCCGCTTTATATCGAGGATCCTGTCCTTGGTCGTCTGACCCAGCGCCGGGGTGCCAGCATCAGCCTTACCGCGGGGCCAGAGACGATATCTAGCAATCAAACGATCACGATTGGCACCGGATCGAGCATCAGCGTCGATCCCGGCCAGGCCATCCGGCTGGCGGCGCCGAGACAGCAGACGATCGACGGCACGCTGATCGCGCCGGGTGGGACGGTCAGCATCGTCTCTCCCAATGCACCGTTCTTTGTGCGCGATAACGGCAGGGTTCGATCGATCTGGCTCGGCCAGAACAGTCTCATCGATGTCGCCGGACGTGCGGTCAGCGCGGTCGATAAATTCGGGCGGCGCTATGGCATTGCTCCCGGCGGAGGCACCGTCATTCTCGGCAAGGCTAGCGTGGTGACGCAGCCTGAAAACGAACCGGCGGGACCGATCATCGATCAGCCCTATGTCGTGACACGGCCCGGCTCGCGCATCCTCGCATCGGGTTCGGCCACCATGATCGATCTTCCCTCGGTGAACCCGATCACGCTTGCCGGGGCCGGTGGTACGGTATCGATTGCCAGCTATGCCGGCTTTGTCCTCGACGGCACGATCGATGCGCACGCGGGTGGTGCGGCCGCGGCGGGCGGCACATTCAGCGTGACGATGGAGGGGCTTGGCCGGGGTCTTCCCGCCAGCATCGTCATCGGCCAGTCGCGTGGTTCGCCGGTGCTGTCCCCCACGCTTGTTCCCGGTGGAAAAGATTCAGGCTTCACCTTCGGTAGCGGCCGCATTTTCGCAGACGGTATCCGGAATGCCGGCTTTGGAAGTATCTCGCTGCTGGCTCGTGATGGCCTGCTGTTTGACGGCACGGTCAATCTGACTGCGGGGCAGTCGATCCAGTTGATCCGCGGCACGATCGCGGGACTGCGCACTGATGCAAACGTTACCATCGCCGCGCCCTATGTCCGTCTCGACGGACAGATAAAGGTAGGCGATTCAACCCCCATTCCGCTCCCGTTCGGCCGCACGGTATCGCGGCAGACGAGCACCGGCACGTTTTCGGTCGATGCGGATCATATCGATCTGGCACATGGCCTCTTTTTCGGCGGTGGCAGCCAGGCGATCGATGCGGGTGGAAAGAACAGCCGGATCGACGTCGCCGGTTTTGCCACCGTCAACCTCCGCAGCCGCGGCGATATCCGTCTGCTCGATGGTTCGCTATTCACCAGTGGCGATCTGAACTTGGCTGCGCGTCAGGTCTATGCGGCGGGCTTTTCCTATATCGCTGCCGGTCTGCGCGACGTTACCGACTTTGAGGAAAACCCTTCAGAGGATAGCCCTGCAGTTTCTTACTCAGCTGCCCTCAAAAGCTCGGGCGTAATCTCCATTTCGCGTGTCGGCAGCGATGCGCCACCAACGCCCCTCGTCACGGGCGGCTTGATGTCACTGGTAGCCGGAACGATCGATCAGGGCGGTATCCTGCGCGCACCCCTCGGTGCGATTTACCTCGGTGAGAGGTACAGTCAGTTTCCGGATCCTGTCTTCGTTGACGAACTCTATCGACCCAACATAACTCTTCTGGCGGGAAGCCTTACGTCAGTCAGTGCAGCAGGTCTTGAGATCCCTTATGGTGGCACTGCTGACGGAATCATCTATCTCGATCCGGCGGGCAAAAACGTCGGCGTTACCGTCAATGGCAGCGTCACGACCGTCCCGGAACCCTTACCAAGCCAGATCGCACTCGGCGGCGTATCGATCAATATCGCCAAGGGCGCCGTGCTCGATCTTTCAGGCGGCGGCACCCTTCGAGGTGCGGGATTCATCAGCGGGCGTGGGGGCTCGGTCGACGTCCGATATGCCTCGCTGCCCGTCAATCCGGTCACCGGCGTAACAACGGGCGGAACGCCGTCGATCTACGCGATCGTCGCTGGAACACAGGCATCGGTTGCGCCGATCAGCACAAGTGCTGCTCCCCGGCTGGGCGAACAGATCAGCGTGCCTGCCGGTATCGCGGGCCTGCCCGCGGGCGTCTACACGCTGCTGCCTGCCGAATATGCGCTTGTTCCGGGCGGCTATCGTGTCGAACTCGGCAGCGTAACTGCACCATCGGCTGCCGCACAGGCACTTCCCGATGGCTCATACGCCGTTGCCACTTATACCAGTATCGCAAAGACAGCTGTCCAGAGCCAGCTTCCGCTGCTGGCGACGATCACGCCTGGCACGGTCGTACGTACCTATTCCCAGTATAACGAGCAGAGCTACGCCGATTTTCTGGTCAAGAATGAACGGATCAACAATCGATCGAGCAACCCGGCAGCCAATCCGCTCTATAAGATCATTCTTCCCGCAGATGCTGGCGAACTCGTTCTGACCTTTGCCAACGCGGTGGAATCGCGTCTGGTCAATCTGGGATCGACGCTGTTCGAGCCTGCGCGCGGTGGGGCGAATGGGGCAGTCACGATCGGGTCATTAAACGGACAGGGTGGCAACATCGCAATTTACGGTGATAACCGGGACCCTGTTTTTAAAGGGTTGCATTTGCGCGCGAGCGATCTGAACGATCTTGCCCGTTCGGATCTGAATATTTCAATGAACAGCATCACGCTGCTGTCGGGTGCAGTTCTGCAGATCCCTTCGATCACGCTCGACGCAGGCGAAAATGGTGTGACCCTGAAATCAGGATCGCGGATCGATACGACAGGCGCGCCGACCGGTGTGAAGCAGCAGATTACGCTGAACGCGGGTGACGATCAAACACCCGGCTTGATAGCAATCAACAGCGGTGCGACCGTCATGACCGGCGGCGTACTGACGTTCTCGACGAGGGGCAGCATCGACGTCTCCGATGGTGCCCAATATGCGGCCACCAGCCTTAATCTGAGCTCATCCTATATCAATATCGGTGATAGGGCAGCGACTGGCGGGACGGCGCCGGCGGGGTTGAATCTCCTGCCCGGAGCCATTGAAAGGCTCGTTGGCGGCGGAATGGCGGGCGGACCACGCATCGCTAACCTGTCCCTGACCGCGAGCAAGGCGATCAATCTTTTCGGTCCGGTCAATTTCGATCTCAATCAGGCCGGCAGCGACGTGACGATGACGCTGAACGCGCCCGCCATCCTCGGTTTCGGTAAAGCAACCGATGCGGCCACACTTTCGGCGGGTGCGATCACCTGGAACGGGCTTGGCACCAATTCGCGGTATTCCCAGTCGCCGACCTTCGTGAACGGGCCGGGCGAGGGCGCGGGATCGCTGGTATTGAATGCACCTGTGATCACGATCGGCGGCGGCGCTTCCCAGGCGGCGATCGGCTTTTCAACCGTCAGGTTCGATGCGACGAGCCGGATTGTTCTTGCACCATCGATCTTGCCGGGCTCCGGCGATGCAGGCAGCAGCACGCCCAATGTGGGCGGATCGCTCGATATCTTCAAAAGTCAGGCGAAGTTCGGTGCCGCAGGCACAGGCGGCGCGCTCATCCTGAACACGCCGGTTCTCACTATGGGATCTGGCGGGCAATTTTCCCTGACAGCGGGCGGTTCGCTCAGCCTTACCGGCGGACAGGCATCGGCACCGGCGCCATCAGGCGGGGCCGGCGCGACGCTGAAGCTTTCGGCAGATACTGTCAGCCTCGACAGCGCAGTAGCCCTGCCTTCGGGGCGGCTGGAAGTCAGCGCGCCCAATGGGGTTACGCTCGGGGCAAATTCATCACTCCTGCTCGCCGGTATGCGGACCGCCATTTACGATCAGACCGTGCAAACGCCGGGCGGTTCGCTGCGGATCGATACAGCTCTGGGAAATATCGTCCAGGAGCGGGGCTCGAAGATCGATGTCTCGGCAACCGGTGCCGATGCGGGATCGGTGACATTGATCGCGCGCGGCCAGAATGCGGGCATCATTACTTTGGGGGGCTCGCTCATCGGGGCGGCGGGAAGCCTCTTCAGAAGCGGTGAGTTCCGCATCGATGCCAATGGCTTCGGTAATTTCAGCGCGCTTAACACCCTGCTCGACCAGGGAGGTTTTTACGAGCGCCAGTCGTTCACGCTCGGCAGCGGCGACCTGACGATCAACAGCGGCGTACGCGCTCATGTCATCGAAATTGCGGCGGACCGTGGCAACCTGACTCTATCATCATTGCTCGACGCGAGCGGCCGGGGTGCCGGGACGATCCGGCTTTCGGCGCTCAACAATCTCAACATCAATGCAACCGCTGTGCTCGACGTTCATGGCACTGTTCTCCAGACCGACTTTTACGGTGTACCGATCGAGGCAGCCAACCGCTCGCACATCGAACTTACGACAGCATCGGGCACACTCAGTTTCGCCGAGGGCGCGACCATCAATGCGCGATCGGCAGACGGCGTGGCGCGCGGAGACGTCGTTTTCAACGTGCCGCGTATTGGCGCAACGGCAAACGGGGACGCGGCGATCAGCGCGGGCGGACCGCTGAATCTGGCGGGCATCGCAAGTATCGCCGTCAATGCCTATCGCAACTATAACGGCATCGCTGATCCGGTGGGAACTGCAAGCGGACACAAGAACGCGCCGATCACGCAGGCTTATCTCGATCAGATCGATGCCAATGACAGCCGACCCTTCATCACCGCTGCCGCAGCGAATGTCGATCTTCAGCAACGGCTTGCCGGGTTGAAGGCGCTTGGCAGCGCCTTTCATTTCCGGCCTGGAGTCCAGATCGTCAGCGCGGAGGCCGATGGCGATCTCACCATTTCGGGCGACATCGATCTCTCCGGCTATCGCTATGGCCCTGGCGTCAATCCGGCAATCGCCGGATCGGGTGAGCCCGGCGCCCTGCTGATCCGCGCGGGCGGCAATCTGAACATATTCGGTAGCATCAGCGATGGCTTTGCAGCGCCACCACCGGTGTCCGACAGCCCCTTTTCGACCGGCTGGTTCCTTCTCCCGCAATATCCTTTGGAAGCCGATCTTTACACACCGCGCACGGTGATCCTCGATGCGGGAACGACAATTCCGGCGGGCGCGATTCTGAACTATGCCCTGCCGACCGCGGGCGGGACGTTTGTGCCGGGCGCGGTATCGACAGTCGCCCTCACGGCGTCAGGCGAACAAAGCTTCGAGACGGGTTTCATCGCGACGGCAGCCATTCGCGCGGCTGATGGAAAGCTGTTGTTCCAGCGTGGCCAGACCGTTCCGGCGGGAACCGTCATTCCCGACGGAGCGGTGTTCGCCGCCGGCACGTCGCTGCCTTTGGAACTGACGGTCGGACCGGTCGTTCTGCCGGCCGGAGCACCATTGCCGATCACCGCGACCATCGATGAAGCGTTCACCCTAAAGCCGGGATCGCTCATACCGCGCGGCAGCAGCCTCGTTTTTGCAGAGCAGGACGGACTCAGGGTGCTAGACGATGGAACGACGCTGCTCGAGACGCGGCCGAACGGCGAAGGGTCACTTTACGCGCTTGCTCCCATGTTGCCGCAGGGAAGCAAGTCATGGTCGCTCCGGCTGGTCGGTGGTGCCGACATCCTTTCCGCCGACCCCCGCCAGGCATCGCGCGCGGGCAATATACTGATCAACGATCCGCATTTCGATTATGGCCTGACCTCAGTGACGGCTCCGCCGGAACTCGACCCGGATGACCCGGAAAACGCGGAAGCGTGCGAATTCAGCCCTGAACTGTGCGAGCCGAGCGAATCAGTGAAACCCAGATATGCGCCTGCGTTCAGCGTCATACGCACGGGCACGGGATCGCTCGATCTGATTGCCGGACGTGACATTGAACAGCCGACATTGTTCGGCGTCTATACGGCCGGCACGCAGACCGCGCCGCTGCTCGACCGCACGGGTAAAGATCGGTATCAGGCTGCCCGCATATCACTCGCTACTGCCAAATTGCCGGGTAGCATCGCCAGCTATTTCCCTGACCATGGCGGCGACGTTACCTTGATCGCCGGGCGCAATCTCAGTGGTGCTGTCGGTGTCGTCTATCCCCCTGATTATACATATCAGGGCAGCTTCACCTCGAGCGCCTCGATAGGCGGGTGGCTCTGGCGTCAGGGTGGCTCGGGCAATCCGACGGCCTGGTCCATCAATTTCGGTGCCCTTACCCCGTTTTCAGTGGAAGCCGGCATCAACGAGCTGCTCGGTTTTCAGGGCGTTGGCACCTTGGGCGGTGGCAATCTCGACGTCCGGGTAGGCGGCGATGCTGGCAACCTGATAAAGAACGGAAATGCAGAAGCCTCCTACTTGAGTGATGCGATCAATCTTGTTGTTGCTTCGACAGGGCGCGTGCGCGACGATGGAATGCTCGTTCAAACCGGAGGCGGCACTCTCAATGTTTCGATCGCCGGAACCATCAATCCACGGGCTGACAGTTTCAAGTATTCCGATCTCGCCGGACTGATTGCGCCAATGCGCGGCGACAGCCATGTGTCGGTCGGGAGACTCAATCAGATCATCCTTGCACCGGGCGATGCGACGATCGACATCACCGCCCGCGCCAATCTTTCGCTGGCCGGCGTCGGCAATCCGGGAACCGTGAAACAGTATAACGCCGTCGCGGCCAGGGCACCAAGATCTGATGGTAAGCCCACCGCGGCGACGCTCATCAGCTATTATAACCTGTGGACCGACAGGTCGGCGATCAATCTGCTGTCGATTGGCGGAGACGCAACCCCACGCGTCAATCTGTCCGGTGGGACCGAATTCAACGATGGCAATCCTGATCCTGTCACCCGTTACTTCATGCCTCCAAGCCTGCGGGTGGAGGCACCGCAGGGGAACATCGTACTGGCCCCGGTCACGCTCGAACTTGCGCCCAGCCCTGCCGGTCAGCTCACCCTGTTAGCCGGAGACTCGATTTACTCGGTCGCCGTGGATGACTTGTTGACCGGGATCGTGGCCATGTCGGGCGCGAGCCTTGACACCATGGCGACGCCCTTCCGTCCGGCAACGGTCACGACCGTGCCCGCCAGTTCTGACCCGATCATTCAAACCAACGCCAGTCCTGACAGTACGTCGATCCTGTTGAGTTTCGGCGCGGACAGTCAGACATCGAATATCCACCTGGGAGACTCGCAGCCCAACCGCATTTATGCAGGCTCAGGCGATATCGCGAATGTGCAGATCGGTTACATCCGGTCGATCCTGCCAGACGGTCAGATCGAACCATCGCAGATCGATTATGTCACGGCCAAATCGAGCGTAATCTATGCCGGGCGCGATATTTTGCTGCTGGGGGGGCAATCGACAATTGACGGCTCGAACACCCTGACGGGCAGCCTGCTGTCCAACACCGTGAAGGGCCAGGTCAGCGTGATCAAAGCGGGCCGCGACATCATCGCGACCACCGCTTTCATCACCGGCCCCGGGACGTTATCGGTCGAGGCAGGGCGTGACCTTTACGAGACGGATCAGGGCCGCTTCGAGAGCGTCGGCCCGCTGTTTGGTGGCAATGACTTTGAATCGACGGGGGGTGCCAATATCGCGCTGACCGTCGGGACGGGCGCTGCCGGCCCCGATTACAAGGCCTTTGCGGGGCTGTATCTCAATCCCGCCAATCAGGCCGATCCTGCCTTTTCGCTTTCCGCGTCACAAAATGCCGGCAAAGTGGCAAAGACCTATCAGGCGGAGCTCGTGACGTGGCTCGAGGCAAATTACGATTATACCGGCGACACCGCACAGGCGCTGGCCTATTTCCAGACGCTGTCGGCCGAACAGCAGGCGGTTTTCTACCGCAAAGCGTTCAACGCCGAGCTGGTCGCCGCTGGCCGGGAATATAATAACTCCACAAGCGGTCGCTATCAGAGCTACATTCGCGGCCGAAATGCCATTGCTATATTGTTCCCGACCAAGGCCGCAGACGGATCGGCGATCACCTATCAGGGCGACATCACCATGTATGGCGGATCGGGTGTAAAGACCAATTTTGGCGGCGACATCAATGTACTCGTGCCCGGCGGTCAGACGCTGATTGGCGTGAACGGCGTCACGCCCCCGGCTGCGGCGGGCTTTCTGACCCAGGGCACGGGAGATATTTCGATCTACTCATTGAACAGCGTGTTGCTGGGGCAAAGCCGCGTGTTCACTACCTTCGGCGGCAACATCGCGATCTGGTCGGCGGAAGGAGATATCAATGCCGGGCGCGGTGCGAAGACGGCGGTCGTCGACAGTCCGCCGAAACTGACTTACGATGAACTTGGTAATGTCCTCCTGTCACCGACGGTGCCGACGTCGGGTTCAGGCATCGCCACGTTAAACCCCATCCCGGATATTCCGGCGGGCAGCGTCGATCTGATCGCGCCGCTGGGGACCGTCGACGCAGGCGAAGCGGGCATTCGGGTTTCAGGCGATGTGAATATTGCAGCACTTCGTGTGGTCAACGCCGGCAACATTCAGGTCAAGGGGAGCTCATCGGGCATTCCGGTCGTCGCAAGCGTCAACACCGGCGCGCTTGCTGCAGCGTCCAGCACTGCCTCTGCCGTGTCGAGCCAGGCCGAACGTATGGCCGAGCGGACACGACCAAAAGCGGTCACCGACATACCGACAATCCTGCGCGTCGTGTTTGTCGGCTTTGGTGAAACGCCAAATTGATCATCTACCGGCCCACGTTAGGATCCGTCATGCTTCACCGTATCGCCACGTTAGTGACTGCCCTCGTCCCTTTCCTTCTCGTTCCGGTACCGGCCATGGCGCAAACCCCGCCCGCCGCCAATGGCAGCGTTCTGGGCGGACCGGTCATTCCCGGTCTCTGTCTGCTTTCGACTCAGGCCGTCATCGCCAATTCGGCAATCGGCAAGGCCGCCACGTCCCGGCTTCAGCAGCTCACGGGTGAAGCCCAGGCCGAGATCGAGGCGCTGCGACGCCCCGTCGATGCCGATCTCCAGGCGTTCGGGGCCGACACAACGAAAGCCACGCCCGAGCAGCGGCGTGTGCGCGAACAGGCGCTGCGCGCGCGATTCGCCCCGATAGAGGGGAAAGCGCAGCAATTGAGTCGTGAGATCGAGGCGACGCGCGTCAAGGCGCTGCAAAGGGTTTCGGCCGAGGCGCAGTCGGTGATCGCGCAGACTTATAAGGCAAAGCGCTGTGGCCTCCTCGTCGATCGAAACTCGGTATTGGGCGGCAACCTCGTGAACGACCTCACCGCCGATGTGGTTCTGGGACTGAACGGCAAGATCAGTACGATCAACTTCAATCGTGAGGTCCTGACTCCTTCTGCCGCTTCATTGCGGCAGTAGCGGGATGGCCGTGCCCTTGGTGCACAAATCGACCGCCGCAATTGTCAGTGACAGCGATGGTGACATGATCTGGAAGAAAAGCCGGACCTTCAGGCTCGTCGCCGCGCTAATCGCCATGGGCCTGACGGCGGGCCCGGCTCAGGCGAACGAAACCCCGCGCATGATGACGCCCGATCAGGCGCCCCGAAGCTGGATGGATTATGCCAGCCTCGTCAATCAGGAAGTCACGAAATGGATCGGCGGAGACGAGTCGGCCGCGGTCAGTCTGCGCTTGGCTCTCGACGCCGCACGCCCCGCCCCGGATAAGCCCGGAGCGTCGCTGTCGCTGCGCCTGTGGATCAGCAGCCGCGGCGTAATCAGCCGACTGGATCATGATCCGATTGAGCAAGGAGGAGGCGCTGCCGCGCTTTGTACCCTGCTCACGGGCAAGGCGATCGGCAAGCCGCCGCCCCGACATATGCTGCTGCCGCTGCGGCTCAGGCTCGAGGCTGTACGCCCGGCCCAGTTTCCGAAGGGTGAGACCATCCGGCGTACCGCCATAGCCGCCCCTGTGCATTATTGGGGTCGTGACCGCGAAGCTGTGCGATTTGGCCATATAGGCGTCACTGCACGAAAGTGAGTTTTACGTACGTTAGACACGAACGAAGAGCGAACGGTTGAGACACGGTCAGGCGGCCAGCAGCGATGACGCGATACGGAACGGCCTGAACTGATCCGGTCCGGGCCGATTGTCCCGCTCCCAACTATAGTCGCCGGTGAGCGCGATATGCTTCCAGCCCAGTGGTGCGATATGTCGGGCGACCTCGTCCGGCGTGCCCATGGCGGCCAACGCCTGTTCGAGATAACGGGTGTTCTACAGGATGATTGCGGCGACCGGCAGGTTGAGACCAGAGGTACGGTAGGACTGGTTCTCGAACCGGCGGTCGCGCAGTTCGCCGAGCTGGTTGAAGAACAGTGCCCGGGCAAGCGCGTTGCGTAAGACCGTATGTCCGTTTCGTGAAATGAGCCCGAGGATAATGATTTGACAAGCACCCCCTACGCTCCACCCCAGAAGCGCAGCGTCACAATCGCAGGCCACGAAACCGCGCTGACGCTGGAGCCCATGTTCTGGGCCGCGCTCGAACGGGCGGCGGGTAGGCAAAACCTTCCGCTCAATGCGCTGATCGCGCGTATCGATGCCGAACGGATCGCCATAGTCCCGACGCCCAATCTCGCATCGAGCATCAGACAGTGGCTTTTTGAGAACGCCTCGCATTAGCCTTGACACTGCGAATCGCTCGCAATAATGCAGCGGCTGTTCACGGAGGTCCAATGCGCAACACGCCACTGATCATCACAGCTACGCTTGCCGTGATGTTGCCGTTCACGACCAGCGCAACTGCTGCATCAGGCGAGGCGTCTGACGACGAGCAGGCCACCATCGTCGTGACCGGTCATCAGATTGCCGACGATACATATCGGGTCACGAACAGCATCACGGGAATGCGGACCGATACGCCGCTGCTCGACACACCCCAATCGGTGAGCGTGGTGACGGGGCGGCAGATCACCGATCAGGCGGCCACCAGTATCGGTGATGCGATACGCTACACGCCCGGCGTGTTTTCGGCACAGGGGGAGGGAAACCGCGAGACGCTCGTCTTTCGTGGCATGACAACGACTGGCGACTTCTTCGTCGATGGGATCCGCGATGACGTGCAGACCTATCGCGACCTCTATAATATCGACCGGCTCGAAGTGTTTCGCGGTTCGAATGCGATGGCATTCGGACGCGGCGGAGCCGGCGGCCTGATCAACCGCGTGACCAAGACGGCCATCTGGCAGCCGGTCGCATCGGCGCGGGTTGAAGGCGGCATGTTCGATCAATATCGTGCCAGTGTCGATCTGGGCCGGCCAATTTCGGATATGGTCGCGGTCCGCCTTACCGGCGTCTATGAAAACAGCGGCAGCTACCGCGACGGTGTCGGCCTCGAGCGCTGGGGCGTCAATCCGACGGCATCGTTCCGCCTCGGCGCGAAAACGACCCTCAATATCGGCTACGAACATTTTCATGACCGGCGCGTTGCGGATCGCGGTATACCGTCGGCGTTGCGCCCGGCCGGGTTTACCGGTGCAGTCGGGCCGCTCGCCACCTCCCGCACTGTCTTTTTTGGCGATCCGGAACAAAGCCCGACCTTTACGGATACCGACGCGGTCAATCTTTATGTCGAGCATGTCTTTTCGGACGCCGTAAGCCTGCGCAACCGCACGCGTTATGCAGACTATGACAAGTTCTACGCAAACGTATTTCCCGGTGCGGTGAACGCCGATACCCTCGTCAACACCGCCGCCGTGTCGGCAGCACCGGGGCTTCCGGTCGGCAGCTATGCGCCCGGCACGGTGGTGCAGCTACAGGCTTATGACAACGCTACGCGCCGCAAAAACCTCATCAGCCAGACCGATCTCAATGCCAAGTTGAAAACGGGCAGCGTGGAGCATCTCATCCTTGCCGGGGCCGAACTGGGGCGGCAGGAAACAAGCAACCGGCGGCTGGAGGGCTTTTTCTCGACCCCCTCCAACCCGCTTGGGGTCGCAACGATTTTCGCACCCGTCACCCAGCCACGCATAGCCCGTCCCAATACCATTTTCCGCCCGATCGCCACCAGCAACGACAACTTCGGTACGCTCGATATCGCCGCTGTTTACGTTCAGGACCAGATCACGGTTTCGCCCCAGCTCCAGCTTGCGCTTGGCGTCCGCTTCGAGCATCTCGTGACCAATGTGACGGACCGGCGGACCGTCTTATTTCCCGCAGGCCAGCGACGTGGTTTTCGTGCAGCGGATAATCTCTGGTCGCCGCGTGCAGCTGTGATCTACAAGCCGGTGCGCAATGCGAGCCTTTATGCCAGTGCGTCGCGCGCCTATCTTCCGCGCGGCGGGGATCAGCTGGCAGCGCTCACTCTCACCAATGAAACGCTCGCGCCTGAACGCTATACCAATCTGGAAATCGGCGCGAAATGGGATATTCTGCCCGAATTGACGGCGAACGCCGCTGTGTATCAGCTCGATCGGGACAATGTGCTCGTTCTCGTCGATCCGGGTAACGCGGCGTCGGGCAGTGAACTCGGTGGCGGTCAGCGCAGCCGCGGTGTCGAGCTTTCGCTGGTCGGCAAGGTGATGAAAAACATTGGCGTCGTCGCATCCTATACCTATCAGCACGCCGTGTTCACGCGCGCAGTCTCCACGTCGGTCCTCGCGGGCGCAAAAATCCCGAACGCGCCCGAACACAGCGGCTCTTTATGGGTCCGTTACGATCCGACACCAAAGCTAGGGGTGGCATTGGGTGCCCTTCACCAGGGCAAACGGTTTGCGGCGCAGGACAATCTGGTTGCGCTGCCCGGCTATACGCGCGTTGACGGGGCGCTTTACGTTCGCCTCACGTCGGGCCTCGATCTGCAGCTCAATGTTGAAAATCTGCTCGGCGAGCGGTATTTCCCGTATGCGCACAATAATAACAACATTACGCCGGGCGGCCCGCTGGCTGCGCGACTTTCTGCAAACGTCCGCTTCTGATGGCAATGAACCAGTCCGGGTTGCTCTTCGTCCCAAAGGCCTGGCAGCGGGCCGACGTGCTGCGATGGCTCAGGAAAACGCATGCGTGGACCGGGTTCTGGGGCGCGCTGCTGTTTTTGCTGATGGGCACGAGCGGCTTTTTCCTCAATCACCGCGCGCAGCTGAAGATCGATACCGGACAGCCCTATGAGGTTTCTTCGATGGATATTGCGGTGCGCCCTGGCCAGTTCGCCGATGCCGATGCGCTCGGCAAATGGGCAAAGACCACGCTCGGCATGGCGGGAGAGGCGCGTGAACCCCGCGCGGAAGGCCCGCCGGGCGGCAGGGCAGGAAAGCCCGTGTTCCTCGGCAAATCCCTTCCCAGGGTGGAGAAATGGACCCGGCAGTTCACGCTGGTCGATGGCCGCGTCACCGTCGATCACGTCCCCGGCTCGGCCAGCGTCAGCGTGAAGCGCGAGGGGCAGGGCATCCTAAATTCGATCAAGAACCTGCACAAGGGCGTGGGCCTCGGCATGGTCTGGGTGCTCTTCCTCGATACAATCGCGGGTGCGCTCATCGTCATGAGCCTGACGGGTTTTCTCCTCTGGACCCGCCTTCACGGCTCGCGCCTGCTTGCCGGTGCCCTCGTCGGGACGAGCCTCGCACTGGCTCTCGGCGCGGTCTTGCCGAACGTCTAGCGGCAGCTTATCGCTTTACGCACACGTAAAGCTGGAGAGAGCCCATGACACTCGATGTCGCCGGACGCACCGTTTATAACGACGATCACGAAGCCTTTCGTGACAGCGTCCGCAGCTTCATCAAGGCGGAGGTCGTCCCGCACAGCGACCGGTGGGACGAGGCCGGGATCGTCGATAAAGCGCTCTGGCCAAAGGCAGGCGCCATCGGCATGCTCTGCCCCACCGTTCCCGATGAATATGGCGGCCTGGGTCTCGATTTCGGCTATAACGCCATCATCGACGAGGAGATCAGCTATAGCGGGACCGCGCTGGGGTTCAGTCTCCAGTCCGATATCGTCGTCAACTACATCGTCGCTTATGGTTCTGAAGAGCAGAAGCGCCACTGGCTTCCGAAAATGGTCTCGGGAGAGGTCGTCACCGCCATCGCGATGACCGAACCCGGCGTCGGATCGGACCTTCAGGGAATCCGCACCACGGCGAGAAAGGATGGCAATCATTACGTCATCAACGGCAGCAAGACCTATATCACCAACGGCCAGAACGCCGATCTGGTGCTCGTCTGCGTGAAAACCGACACGGAAATCCAGCCGGCGCACAAGGGCGTTAGCATCATCCTCGTCGAGGCCGATCGCGAAGGCTTCAAGCGCGGGCGCAACCTCGACAAGATCGGACAGGATGCCGCCGACACGAGCGAGCTCTTTTTCGAAGACGTCCGCGTACCGATGACGAACTGCCTTGGGGAGGAGGGCAAAGGGTTCGTCTATCTGATGAGCGAACTGCCGCAGGAACGCCTTTCGATCGCGATCGGCGCGCAGGCCTCTGCACAGCGCGCCTATGACGAGACCGTCGCCTTCGTGCGTGAGCGCAAGGCATTCGGAAAGCCGGTGATCGATTTCCAGAATACCCGCTTCACGCTCGCGGATCTGAAATCCAAGCTGCAGGTGGGCTGGGCGCATCTCGACTGGGCCCTGGCGCGACACCTCAAAAAGGCGCTGACCGCAGAGGAAGGTGCTGCGGCGAAGCTATGGCACACCGAACTGCAATGGGAAGTGATGGACAAATGCCTCCAGCTCCACGGCGGGGCCGGCTATATGAACGAATATCCGATCGCAAAAATGTGGCGCGGTGCGCGCGTGACCCGCATTTTCGGCGGCACGAACGAAATCATGAAGGAACTGATCGGCCGCAAGCTGTGATTACAATTTCTATCCTGAGGCGTCAGAAGAAGTGGATATTCCATAGCCTCACAATGCCTTTTATCTCATCGATCTCGTAGCTCAAAGCAAAGTGCGGTATGCTGTAAACCGGGGGAGTTTCAAAAACCCACATGCTCCCAAACGGCTAGGAAGCGGGGTGCGGCTCTCCCGGCTCCTTGGGATCAATCTTGCAGCGCTCTTCGAAGTCCAGCAGAATGTCGAGGACCGAGTCACGAAGGTAAGGCGCGACTCTCTTTCTGAACGCGGCTTCGAAAATCTCCGAAATCTCTAAAAACCACGGCGTTTCCGTCCTGTCGCGCCTTTTCAACCTCCTGCAATCCTTCTGCGGTCACCCGAAATGCTTCTTCCGAAACGATCGACGGAAGCAGCATATATGCGGTGCTATAGGGAATCTCGCCACCGAATTGCACACGCTCCCACGGTGCCTGATGACTGAAGTCACTGATTGTGCGTGCCGAATTTCTGGTGCAAACAAAGTCGATCACTTCATCAAGCAATGCGCGCTCGTCTCCTGCCAAAATATCGGGTGGCACATCTGCCAATGCGCGATATTCATTTTTGCGAAACCCGAAATAGTCGGATTCAGAAATCAACAGCAGCCCATCGCGCTGCATTTCACTCAATACTGGAAGCAGTTGCACACACGTTGGACCAAAAGGCCGCTTGCGGTATTGCGCCCCCGTCAATGCACGACGCGTCTGCAGATATCGCAGCTTATCGCTGAAATACAGTATCTTGTTCAGCTTGACTGCGCCCATCTGGTCCGGTGGGCATTTCGAGCAGGCATGCAGAATGACGGCTTTGAGCTTTTCGCGATCGAATTGCATCGGTTCGGACATTGGCGCAACCTTTGTCGGTAAAATAGCGCGCAGGGCTGAAATTGCAAACACTTCGCGTGAAACTGCCTCTTCGACAGGCCTTCGATACCCTGCTTGCGGTGACTCAAAGACGCCTTATCCGCGGCATCGCCCGTGGTGAGAGCATGAGTTCGGTCAGTGCCCAGACGAGCGCATCGGCACGGTCGGGTGAGCGGCCCGGCCCGGCATAGCCACCCGGCGTCATGCCGCAAAGCTGGTCTTCGAGCGCTGGAAAGACGCCCGCGTGCGAGACCCGTCCGGCCTCATAAAGAAGGGCAATCGGCTCTGCGCGCGCGCCCTTGCCGCGGGACGCATGAACGAGCTTGACCGGCAGGCTGCCGTCGTGCGCCAGCAAAGTCGATCGCACCATCGCGCCGCCATTATTGGCCTCGGCGATCACACGGTCGGGGTTCCAGCGCAACGCACAGGCCGCCACTGCGCGCGCCCAGCCTTCCGGCGATGCACCCTCGATGCTGGCGTCCTGAAGCACGAAGCCATGGCCGGAACCGTCCAGTCCGCATGCCACGATTCCGCAGGCATCGCCGGTGCTCGATGCTGGCGGATCGACCGCAACGACGATGCGAACCGGCTGGGCTATCCTCCTTTCGGACGGTCCACCCTGCTCGTCCGCTCTGCTGTTTGAGCACTCGGATGTCGGAAACCAAGGGGGGACGCGGCACCCTTCAATCATGGCTCTCGTCCACAACGCGCCAGCCACGTCCTCGATCAGTTCGCCGTTCAGCTCCTGCCGCCCAAGTCGCGTGCCGCCGTAGAGAGCGTCCATATCCGCCACGAAAGCGGGTGACAGATTGCGTACATTTTCCTGCGTCGCACCGCGGGTCACCACCGTTTGCCGATCGGCCAGCAAGCGCCTGACCAGCGGCATCGGGCGCGGCGTCGTCGTCGCAATCGTCCGCGGTCTGCCACCGCTCCGCATGGTCAGCATCAGATTGTCCCAGGCTGTGACGCCGCGCTCTGCCCCCCATTTCCCGATCTCGTCGGCCCAGGCGAACTGATGCGCCGGCCCGCGCAGTCCTTCGGGATCGGCGGCTGAAAACAGCCGTGCCTCGCTCCCGTTTCCAAAGCGAAGCCGATCGAGCGAGGGAGCCCACAGCAACTGGTCGGCCGGTTGCGCACAGGCGAGCAGCCCGCTTTCCCCCTCCACCATGATGGCGCGCGCCTCGGCCATGGTTGCGCCGGTCAGCGCGATGCGGCAGCCCGGCTGCGTACGCGCCTGTTCCAGCACCCATTCGGCCCCGCACCGTGTTTTCCCCCAGCCGCGACCCGCCATGACGAGCCATGTCCGCCAGTCACCCGCGGGGGCAAGCTGCTCGGGGCGCGCCCTGAACCGCCAGTCCCGGGGAAATCCCGAGAGACCGGCCTTATGCAGCAGGCTTGCGGCAGCGCGCGGTTCGATCGCGCAAAACCGCTCCCGAAGCGAGAGGCTCATGCCAGCGGTTCCGGTCCATCCCCGTCGCGATAGGCTTCGATCAGGCTGGCGAGCTGATCGATCTTCGCATCCTCGTCGCCGGGCGTCTCGAGGGTGGCGGCACGGCCACGATCGGCGCTCGCGCGATGCCTCGAGAGAAGCGCCATCGCAACGGCGTCCGAATAGCCGCGCCGCGTCACACGCTTTTTGATGACCTCGCCATCATCCTCGGTCGTAACCGTCCTGGTTCCAAAGCGTGCGCGGTGCAGCATCTCGAGTTCGAGATGGGCAAACCCTTCGGCAATCGCGATGTCCCACTCGCGCGCGAAGCCAGGGTCCGCCTTTCGTTTGCGATACGCCAACGGATAGCTCAGTCCGGCAGCGTTCGCCGATCGCTTGATGTTTGACGTGCGCGCGAGCGAGGCAAAGAAGATCGCCCGCCTTTCATCGGTCCATATGTTCGGCTGCACGGTGCAGGCGATGAACCGTCCCTGCGCGTCGCGCCTGATCGCGAGTGCGTCGGACTGGGCAGCGTTCGCCACACCGTGTTCCTGGTCTGCCATAGCCAAATCCCGCCCGTTGTTCGTTCTTTATATGTTCCACAAAGGAGGGGCGATGTCAAGGAAAAAAACCAATGAGGCTAAGCGCCTTTCCCGTGTATACGAAGCGCCGGGATCACCGCTGCCCGATGAAACGTGCGTTGGCCATCTTCCACTTGCGTCCGTCCGCCGCAGGGGCCATCGCGCCTGTCATGCCCTCCGGTCTTGCCGCTTTGCTTGACGATATTGCCGCAATCGCGAAACTTGCTGCGGCATCGGTCGATGATATTGGCGCTGCCGCCGGGAAGGCGACGGCAAAGGCGGCGGGCGTCGTCATCGACGATACGGCTGTGACGCCCCGCTATGTCACCGGATTTTCGCCCGAGCGCGAGTTGCCGATCATCTGGAAGATCGCGCTCGGATCGCTGCGCAACAAGCTTATCTTCCTGCTCCCCGCAGCGCTCGCGCTCAGCGCCCTGGCGCCCTTTCTGATCGCCCCGATCCTGATGATCGGAGGCGCTTATCTCTGTTTCGAGGGGGCGGAAAAGGTCATCCACGCCATCATGCCCCATGCCGCGGCCAGCAGCAGCCTCGATGTCGTTTCCGAAGATCCCGCACAGGTGGAGCAGGGCAGGATCGCGGGTGCCATACGCACCGATCTGATTCTCTCGGCAGAGATCATGGCGATCGCGCTTGCCGCCGTCGCCGGGCAGGGATTCTGGGCGCGCGCGGCGAGCCTCGTGGTCGTAGCACTGCTCGTGACGACGGGGGTCTACGCGCTCGTCGCGCTGATCGTGAAGATGGATGATATCGGGCTGCATCTTGCGCGGAAGGCCGCGACGCGCGCGATCGGAATCGCGATCGTCAAGGCGATGCCGCCGCTGCTGAGTTTCCTATCGGTGCTTGGCACCGCCGCGATGATCTGGGTCGGCGGGCAGATTATCGTCCACAATCTTCATATCGTGCCCCCCTTCATGGAAAGCGCTGGCGGCGGCCGCGGCGCGCTCCACTGGTTGGCCGATACCATCTATTTAGGCGCGGTCGGCTTTATTATCGGTACCGCGATCGTTGCTATGGCCATGGCGGTCAGCAAAATGCGCGGCATTCGGGCGAAGTCGTCAGGCTCTCGCTAGGCATGCGCTAAAGGATCGTTCGCAGCCATTCGCCCCGGTCCGCCCGCGTCGTGCGCAATGCGTTGGCAGGTGCGCTTAGGTCTTCACGGCCAACCGCCATCCCGCAGAACAGCAGCCTGTCTGGCGGCGTGGCGAGAAATGCCCGCACCGTTTCAGGATAAAGCGCCCAGCATTCCTACGCACAGGTGGCAAGGCCCTCCTCCACCGCGAGCAGCGCAAAGCTCGAGAGATACCAGCCGAGATCCTGCCACTGGGGCGGGCCCATGGCCTTGTCGATGGTGATGAACAGAGCGGCGGGCGCACCGAAAAAGGCGAAATTGCGCGCAAACCACCGAAGCCGGGCCGCCTTGTTTTCGCGCGGGATGCCGATCCGTTCGTAAAGCGCCTCGCCGACGGCGAACCTGCGGTCCCGATAAGGGGCCGACAGCGCGGGAGGATAGACTTGATATTCGGCGGGCTCGGTCCCACCCGCTGCCAGCTTTTCAATCATGATGGCTTTCAGGCGCTCCATGGCGTCACCTGCCACGATATCGACGTGCCACGGCTGGAGATTGCCGCCGGAGGCGCTCCGCGCAGCGGCTGTCGCAAGCCGTTCGAGCAGGGCGTGATCGACCGGCGTTTCCAAAAAGCCCCGTACCGATCGACGCGCCAGCACCGCATCGCGCACATCCATCATCCGTCGCCTCTTGCGCCGCACGCCGCTCACGCGCATGGCGGGGCTAGGCTTTACGTTAACGGAAGGGAAGAGCCCATGGCCGAGGCCTATATCGTAGACGCGGTGCGCACCGCGGGCGGCAGGCGCGGCGGCAGGCTGGCGGGCTGGCATCCGGTCGATCTGGCGGCTTGGGTGCTCGATGCCATCGTCGAGCGCAGCGGTTTTGACGGTGCTGCGGTCGATGACGTGATCATGGGCTGCGTCATGCAGGGTGGCGAGCAGGCGGGGCAGGTCGGGCGTAACGCGGTGCTCGCCGCGCGCAATCTGCCGGACAGCGTCCCCGCCGTCTCGATCGATCGCCAATGCGGTTCGTCGCAACAGTCGATGCAGTTCGCGGCCCAGGCCGTCATGTCCGGCACGCAGGATATCGTGATTGCCGGAGGCGTCGAATCGATGACGCGCGTGCCGATGGGCTCGACGATGGCCCTTTTCGGGAAAGAGGGGATGGGCACCTACAAATCACCGGGGCTGGAGAAGCGGTTCCCGAATGTGATGTTCAGCCAGTTCGCGGGCGCTGAAATGCTGGTGAAAAAACATGGGCTCGATCGCGCCATGCTCGACGCCTATGCGCTCGAATCGCACCGGCGCGCGGCGGTGGCGACGCAGGCTGGCGCGTTCGACCGTGAAATCGTCCCGCTGGAAATCGAAACACCCGGAGGCGTCGAGATGCACCGGACGGATGAAGGCATCCGTTATGATGCAAGTGCTGAAAGCCTTGCGGGCGTGAAGCTGCTTCGGGAAGGCGGCAGCATAACGGCCGCGAACGCAAGCCAGATCTGCGACGGGGCAAGCGCCGTCCTGATCGTGAGCGAAGCGGCACTTAAGGACCATGGGTTAACCCCTTTGGCACGCATTTACAATCTGACGGTAACGGCGGGCGATCCGGTCATCATGCTCGAAGAGCCGCTGTTCGCCACCGATCGTGCGCTCAAGCGCGCGGGGCTGACGATCGACGATATCGATCTGTTCGAGGTCAACGAAGCTTTTGCCTCGGTCCCGCTGGCGTGGCTGAAGCATACCCATGCCGATCACGCGAAACTGAACGTGAACGGCGGCGCGATTGCGCTCGGGCACCCGCTTGGTGCGAGCGGTACGAAGCTGATGGCAACACTCGTCAACGCGCTGAAGGCGCGTGGCGGGCGCTACGGCCTGCAGACGATGTGCGAAGGCGGCGGTATCGCCAACGTCACGATTATCGAGCGGCTCGGCTGAGGCCGGACAGCCGCAGATGCGACCCCTGTTCCAATCAATCCGGGAGATTTTTCCATGAACCTTAACGGCATGATTTCCGCTGTCGTCACCGGTGGCGCTTCCGGCCTTGGTGCCGCCACAGCGCGCGCGCTCGCGGTAAAGGGCGTGAAAGTGGCGATCTTCGATCTGCAGGAAGAAAAGGGGGAGGCGATCGCGGCCGAACTCGGCGGCACGTTCTGCAAGGTGAATGTTACCGACGATGCGAGCGTCGATGCAGGCTTCGAAAAGGCACGTTCGGTGCACGGCCAGGAACGGATCCTCGTCAACTGCGCCGGCGTCGCCAACGCGATCAAGACGGCGAGCCGGTCGAAAGAGGATGGCAGCATCAAGAGCTATCCGCTCGACGCCTTCAGGTTCGTCGTCGAGGTCAACCTCATCGGCACGTTCCGCTGCATCGCCAGATCGGTGACGGGGATGATGACGCTCGACCCGGTCGGTGATTTTGGCCAGCGCGGCGCGATCGTCAATACCGCGAGCGTCGCGGCGGAAGACGGGCAGATCGGGCAGGTTGCCTATTCGGCGTCGAAAGCCGCCGTTGTCGGCATGACGCTGCCGATCGCGCGTGACCTGATGAACGAAGGGATCAGAGTGAATACGATCCTTCCCGGCCTGTTCAAAACGCCGCTGCTGGCGGGTCTTCCTGAAAAGGCCCAGGAATCGCTGTCGGCTTCGGTTCCCTTTCCCAAGCGTCTCGGCGATCCGGCCGAATATGCGCAGCTCGCATTGGTGATGATCGAGAATGACTATTTCAACGGTGAGGATGTGCGGCTGGATGGGGCGCTGCGCATGGCACCACGCTGATCGATATGGCCAAACCCGATCCCTGGCGGCTTGATCCCGCCCATTATCCTTTCAGCACCCCGGTGGCGACGCGCTGGGCCGATCTCGATCCGCTTGGCCATATCAACAATGTATCGATGGCGGGGCTGTTCGAGGAAGGGCGCGGGCGCTTCAACCGCTCGCTGGCGCTCGATCATCACGGCGGCGTGCGCTGGCTCGTGGTCGCCGTCGAACTGGCCTATCTCGCCGAAGCCCATCACCCGATCGACGTCGTCGTGGGCAGTGGAATCGGGCGTATCGGGAAAGGATCGTGGACAATCTTTTCGGCCGCATTCCAAAACGGCCTGTGCGTGGCGACCTGCGATACGACGATCGCCTTTACCGATGGGAGCAAGCCGGTACCTTTTCCCGAGAGCTACCGGGCGACGTTCGAAGCGTTGATGGCTGGCAAGCGACCATAGTTTTGCTAGAGCGCCATGATGCCCGATGGTGACGCGCCTACCCTGAAATTACGGTTTACGCGCGGCGGGAACGGCGCAATCGGCGTTTTCCGTGGCATCTGGGAAAGCCGGATCGGGCGCGCGCTTGCGGTCGTCGCCCTGGCACTGCTCGGCGCGTGGCTTGCGATCTGGATCGTCTTTGCGCGCGATCTGCCCGATGCGCGATCATTGCTCAATTACCAGCCACGGTTGCCAACCAATGTGCGCGGGTATGATGGCCGACCGGTTCACAGCTATGTGCGTGAGCGGCGGGTACAGCTTTCGTTCGATGAAGTTCCAAAGCTTGTCGTCGATGCGGTTATATCTGCAGAAGACAAGACGTTTTTCACGCATGGCGGCGTAGACTATTGGGGCATTCTTGGCGCGGTATTCGATTATGCAGGCAAGATCGGCAGCGGTCAGCGCGCACGCGGCGGCTCGACGATTACGCAGCAGGTCGCAAAGAATCTGCTGCTCGGCAATGAATATTCGGTAGGTCGCAAGGTGAAAGAGGCAATATTGGCCTACCGGATCGAAGCGGTGCTATCGAAGCAGCAGATCATGGAGATCTATCTCAACCAGATATTTCTTGGCCGCAACGCCTATGGCATCCAGTCTGCAGCGCGTGCCTATTTCGACAAGGACGTCGGCGAACTGACGCTTCCAGAGGCGGCATATCTTGCGATCCTGCCCAAGGCACCGTCGAATTACGATCCCGATCGCCAGACGCAGCGCGCGCTGGACCGGCGCAACTATGTGCTTCGTGAGATGCGCGAGAACGGCTACATCACGAACGCCCAATATGCCGAAGCGAACGCCGCGCTGCTCGGGACGGTCGATCGCACCGCGCCGCGAGAACAGCCCGTCGGTGATTATTTCATGGAGGAAGTGCGTCGTTCGCTGATCGCGCAATATGGCGAAAAGGCTGAAGACGGGCCCCATTCGATCTATGCCGGCGGTCTGTGGGTGCGCACGTCGTTCGATCCGGCCATGCAGAGCCATGCCGAAGATGCGCTCCGCGACGGATTGCTGCGTTATGATCGCGGCAAGGGCTGGAGCGGGCCCGTCGCCCGGATCGATGCGAGCGGGGACTGGCAGACCGTTTTTGCCGAACGCAACATCGGCATCACCTACAAGGATTGGCGCGCCGCCGTCGTTCTGGAAAAGGCGGGCGGGCGCGCGCAGCTTGGTTTCGTCGACGGATCGACCGGTGTGCTGCCGTCATATGCCGCACAGATGCCACGACGCGGTGGAGGCGCGGCGTTCAACTGGCTGAAATCGGGAGACGTCATCATCGTCGCACCCGAAGGCCCGCAATGGGCATTGCGCAGCGTTCCCCTCGTTTCCGGCGGAATGACAGTGGAAAATCCCCACACGGGGCAGGTTCTGGCCATGCAGGGCGGATTTGACGCCAGACTGCAATCCTTCAATCGCGCGACCCAGGCGATGCGTCAGCCTGGATCGAGTTTCAAACCGATCGTCTACGCAGCGGCGCTGGACAATGGGATGACGCCCGCATCGATCATCGTCGACGGGCCGTTCTGCGTCTATCAGGGTGCACGGCTCGGGCAGAAATGCTTCCGCAATTTCGGCGGCGCGGGCGGCGCGGGGCCCCAGACGATGCGATGGGGGCTCGAGCAGTCGCGCAACCTGATGACGGTTCGTACGGCCTCGCAGACCGGAATGGACAAGATCGTCAAGATGGCCGATGCGCTTGGCGTCAGCGATCCCGGCAAACCCTATCCCAAAGTGCTCGCGATTGCGCTTGGGGCCGGGGAGACGACAGTGTTGCGGATGGTCAACGCCTATTCGATCCTCGCGAACAACGGCCGCGCCCTCAAGCCGACGCTGGTCGATCTGGTGCAGGATCGCTATGGCAAGGTGATCTATCGCGCCGATGCCCGCCCGTGCGACCGGTGCAACATGGCCGACTATGATGGAGAGCCGATGCCGCGCCCCACGGCGCGTTCGAGGCAGACCGTCGATCCGATGACCGCCTACCAGACGGTCCATATGGCCGAAGGCGTGATCCAGCGCGGAACGGCGACGACGCTGCGTGATCTGAAGCGGCCGATATTCGGCAAGACCGGGACGACCTCGGGGCCGACCAATGTGTGGTTCGTCGGTGGATCGCAGGATCTGGTTGCTGGCGTCTATCTGGGATATGATACGCCGCGTTCGCTTGGCGGCTATGCGCAGGGCGGGTCGATTGCAGCTCCCATTTTCAAACAGTTCGCGTTGAAGGCGATGAAGGATATGCCGGTCGTCCCCTTTCGGGCGACTGCGGGTATCCGCATGGTGCGCATCGATCGCCGATCGGGTCGTCGCGTTTATGGCACATTCCCGGACGATAAGGATCCGCGGCCGGCCGTCATCTGGGAAGCATTCAAGCCGGAAAGCGAGCCACGCCGTTCGGTCAGACGCGATGAAATCTCCGCGCTGGCGGCGAGGGCCGCGCAGAAGGCCGCCACGCCCGCCGCACCGACATCGCGGCAGGACAGCGATTTCTTGCAAAGACAGGGCGGAATTTACTAATGGCTTGGCGAGGCTGCCGTCAGCGTTTCGGGGACCGTCCCCGTTCGTGAAAACAGGGATCGGAAACAGTCCCGGCCCAAACAGGACACATCATTATGCGCGCTGAAGCGCAGCAACATGCAGACCAGATCAAGGCAGCGCTCGCGCTGCTGAGCCGCTTTCTCGATTGGGATCGTGCGCTCGTGCGTCTGGAGGAACTGAACGGCAAGGTGGAAGATCCCGCGCTGTGGGACGATCCGCGCGCCGCTCAAGTGGTGATGCGTGAACGGCGTCGCCTCGAGGAAGCAATCGGGGCGACCCGCGCCATCCAGACCGAGCTCGACGACACGATCGAACTGATGGATATGGCCGAGGCCGAAGGCGACGTGGCGATGGCCGACGAGGCGGTTGGTGCACTCGCCGATCTTGCCGAACGGGTGGAACGCGACAAGGTGGCGGCACTGCTGGCGGGTGAAGCCGATGCGAATCACACCTATGTCGAGGTGAATGCAGGCGCGGGCGGCACCGAAAGCCAGGACTGGGCAGGGATGCTTGCGCGCATGTACCAGCGCTGGGCCGAACGGCGCGGCATGAAAGTCGAGTGGATCGATAGTCACGATGGCGAACAGGCGGGCCTCAAATCGGCGACGCTGATGCTGAAAGGCGAAAACGCCTATGGCTATGCCAAGACCGAAAGCGGAGTCCACCGGCTCGTCCGCATCAGTCCCTATGACAGCGCGGCGCGGCGGCATACGAGTTTTGCGAGCGTCTGGGTGTATCCTGTTGTCGATGAGAATATCGATATCGAGATCGTCGAAAGCGACCTGCGGATCGATACCTATCGCGCGTCGGGCGCGGGCGGCCAGCATATCAACACGACCGACAGTGCGGTGCGGATCACGCACATCCCGACCAACATCGTCGTCCAGTGCCAGAACCAGCGATCGCAGCACAAGAACAAGGCGGAGGCGATGAACCAGCTGCGCGCGCGGCTTTATGAGGCCGAGCTGCAGCGCCGTGAAGCCGAAGCGAACATCGCGTCGGCGTCAAAGACCGATATCGGCTGGGGGCACCAGATCCGCAGCTATGTGTTGCAACCCTATCAGATGGTAAAGGATCTGCGCACCGGCGTGATCTCGACCGCGCCCGATCAGGTGCTCGATGGCGATCTTGACCGGTTCATGGCCGCAGCGCTGAGCCAGCGGGTGACAGGGGAAAAGGTCGTCGTGGAGGATGTCGATTGAGGCGCTGCTTATCGAGGGGTGAACGGATAAACCGCCGCTTCGCTCGGGCGCGGGTTGCCGGGCTGATGCCGCTCATCCTCCTGTCGGCCTGCAATTCCGGCGTGGCACAGTCGCCAGAGAAATCGCAATTTCCCGATGCGGCAAGGCCCGTCGCGAGCATCGTTTCCGCGCGCTGGTCGGATGAGGACAGCCGCGACAATGCCAATGAAGCCAATGAGGTGATGGACCGCGCAGGGGTCAGGCCCGGCATGACTGTCGCCGATATCGGGGCGGGCGAGGGCTATTATACGATCCGCCTTGCCGCGCGCGTCGGGCCGAAGGGGCGGGTGCTGGCACAGGATGTCGTGCCGAAGGTGCGGGACGATCTGGCCGCACGCGCGTCACGCGAGCGCCTGGATATGGTTTCGGTCAAGCTTGGCCGACCCGACGATCCGATGCTGCCTGCGGGGTTTGACCGGGTTTTCCTTGTTCACATGTATCATGAAATCGCGTCGCCTTACGCTTTCCTGTGGCATTTGCGTCCCGCGGTCAGGCCCGGCGGGCGGGTGATCGTCGTCGATGCTGACCGCCCGACGAACGAGCACGGGACGCCACCGAAGCTGCTCGATTGCGAGTTCGCCGCGCTGGGCTTTGTCAGGGTGGATTTTGCGCAGATCGCCAGCGCCGGAGGGTATCTTGCGGCATATGAACCACGTGGTCCCCGCCCCGATCCCGGCAGGATCCAGCCGTGCAAAAACTGACTGGGCAAGGGCTGACTGGGCAAGGGCTCTTCGGGAAGACTCAGGCCTAGACGTCACCGCCCTGGTATTTCAGTTCGAGATACTTTCCCTGGATCGCCAGCTTTTCGAGGTCGCCGCGCGCGAGCTGCTCGCTCATTCGCGCAAGCTCGGTATCGACGACGCGGAGCCCTTCGACAAGCTGCTGCTCGGGAATGATGCCGTCGGTATCGACGCGGCGAAGCGCCTGCGGGACGCGCGTATAACCCTTTACCAGTTCGGGTAGCTCGTCGCCGATGAGGCGACGGACCGCGGCGGCGGCAGGTTCGCGTTCATCGAGCATCGCGAGTTGCGGCACCAGCCCTTCGAGGCGGATACCGATCCCGTCCACCAGGCGCGCGGCCGGGGCGGGAAGTGCGAGGCGCTGCGTTGACAGCCACTCCTCTGTCTTGAGCGGGAGGAGCGCAAGCTGCGTCGTGGGAAGCGCCTCGGCCGTGGGTTCGCGGTCCGCCGGGAAAACGCTGAGAACCAGGATGGACGCGATGATCGCGAGCGCGACGATCATCACGCCGTTCACCCCCAGCGGAAAACCCGCAAGCCCGGCGATGACGAGCACAAGGATCAGCGAGGCTGCCGCGATCGCCATGCGCCGCACGCGCCGTGCAAGCCGTGCACGTGCCCGTTCGCGCACGCGTTTCTGCGTGCGGCGGTTTTCCGAATGGCGCTGGATCAGCGCTTCGGCTTTCGCGATGATCTCGTCCGCGGTCATACCGGCGTGAACGGATTTTCGGCAGGGCCGGTCAGCGCAGCCTGGGCGGCGCCCTCGGTGCGTGCGATATAGCCGCGCGACCTGGCAACCTCGCTGTCGAGCGCATCGACGGTGGTCTTCATCGAAATCAGCGCCTTGGCCTTGAAGGTGTCGATCGAATCCATGGTATCGTAGATATTCTGGAAAGCGCGCTTCAGCGTTTCAAGCGGGATCGTCGAACTCGCGGCCTGTTCGTGGATTTGCGCCGTGGTCGTCTTCAGCAGCGTGCCCGTCGATTCGATGATGTTCGTCGTCGTCGTATTGAGCGCGGTGATCTGATCGAGCACAAGCCGCTGGTTGGCCATCGCCTGCGCCACGGTAACCGCCGTGCGCAGTGCCGAAACGGTGGTCGTCGACGCGCGATCGACGCCTTTTATCAGTTCGACGTTGTTTTTCTTGACCAGATCGAGCGCGAGATAGCCTTGTACGGTCACGGCCATCTGGGTGAGCAGATCGGTGGTGCGCTGGCGAATGTAGAACAGCGCGGTTTCACGGATCGCCTTTGCCTTGGCGGGATCGACGGTCTCAAGCTCATAGGCCTTCGCCTCGAGCTTTGCGTCGAGCGCTTTCGACACATGGATCATCTGTTCGAGGCGACCCATCGCCGCCCATAGCGTCTGGCGTTCGACCGAGATCGCCGCATTGTCTTTCAGCAGTTCGTCCTTCCCGCCCTGAAGGCGCGCGAGGATCGCAGCGATGTGCGATTGCGCCGACTTGTAGCTGTCGAAATAGTCGCGCAGCTTGTTGCCGAAGGGAATGATGCCGAACAGCCGACGGGGGGCCGTCAGATTGCCGCGCGATCCGGGATCGAGATCCTCGATCGTACGGCGCAGCTCGGCGAGATCGGTGCCGACGCCGCCTTCCTTGTCCATCGCGCGGACGGGACGATCGAGAAACCGGTTCGACTGTCCTGCGGCTTCGCGGATTTCATTCTGCCCCATTGCGGAGAGCTGATCGACACGCTTGCCGAATGCGGGCGAATTGACGTCCTGCGCGACAAGATCGGTGACAAAAGCCTCCGCCTTGGCATCGAGCGCACCACGCTGACCGTCATCGAGCGGGACGAGGCCCGAGGCCTTGTCTGGCGCGATCGCGGGTACGGGGCCAGGCGCATCGAGCACGAGCGGCGTCGCGGGAGCTGTCGGTTCGGCAATCTGGGTCGCCATGGGGGAAGCCTCTTTGTCGTTACTGAGCGACCAGATAAGCCGCTAACGGTGTCTTATTCAAGTAAGACAGCATCAGGTGTAACTCAGTGCCGTGGCCTTGCCCCGGAAAATCCAGTGGGCGAGGATGGAATAGCCAAGGATCACGGGGAGGACGGGGAGCGCGCCGATCAGCATGATCGAAAGCGCTTCAGGGCTCGATGCCGCCTGCCAGAGCGTCAGCCTGTCGGGGACGAGGTAGGGATAGAAGCTGTAGGCAATGCCGATGAAGCCGAGGACGAACAGCGTTCCGGCTATCGCGAGCGGAACCCACGCCAGCGCATCGTCTTCGCGCTTGGGACGACCCAGAAAGATATGCAGTCCGACAACAAGCACAGCTGACATCAGCGGGATCGGCAGCAGGGCGATGACCTCGGGCAGGTGAAACCAGCGCGTGAAGATGCGCGGTGACATGATCGGCGTGATGATCGAAACGAAAGCCATTCCCGCCGCCGTCGCCCACAGGCCATGGCGAGCCCAGCCCATTGCCTGTTGCTGAAGTTTGCCTTCCGTTTTGTAGATCAGCCAGCAGGCACCGATGAAGACATAGCCCGCCGCCAGCCCGAATGCCGCCAGCAGGCAGAACAGGACGGACAGCAGGGATTGATCGAAACCGATGATATAGGCTCCGAGCATATAGCCCTGCGCGAGCGCGGTAAGCATAGAACCGCCGGAAAATACGCGATCCCACAACGGCTTCCAGCTTGGCTCTGCCTTGGCGCGAAACTCGAACGCCACGCCGCGCGCGATCAGCGCGATCAGCATGATCGCGACGGGCAGATAAAGCTGCGTCAGGATGATCCCGTGCGCAACGGGGAAGGCGACCAGCAGCAGCCCGATGCCGAGCACGAGCCAGGTTTCATTGGCATCCCAGAACGGCCCGATCGATGCGACCATCAGATCGCGATCCTCGCCGGGCTCGAGCGACGTCAGGATCCCCACGCCGAGATCATAGCCGTCGAGGATCACGTAAAGCAGGATGGCGATCCCCATCAGGGCACCGAAGACCACCGGCAGCCACCATGGATCGATGAAGGGCGTCATCCGCGCTACGCCGCCGGAACTGCCTGGGGGCGGGCGGGGCCGTCCGCCAGATTGGGAATGGGAAACATGGGCTTGTTGGCCGGCGTCATCCCGCCCTTGCGCGCAAGCTGGAAGATCACGGCGACATAGGCCGCGAGCAGCAGTGCATAGGTCGCAAGATACATCGCAAGCGTCGAGGCGACCATCGCACCGGCGACCGGGCCGAGCGCCTGCTTCGTCGTCAGCAGGCCGGTAACGAGCCAGGGCTGACGCCCGATCTCGGTCACATACCATCCGGCGAGCGTCGCAACCCAGCCCGAAAAGCTCATCGCGACGAGCCCGGTCAGCATGATGCGCGGAATGCCGCCGACGCCGCGCCGCCAGATGACGAATGCCGTGCCCCATGACGCGATCAGCATCAGCATTCCCATGCCGACCATGATGCGAAATCCGAAAAACAGCGGTGCCACGGGCGGATGCCGACCCGCAAACTGGTTCAGTCCGGGAACTTCCCCATCGGCGCTGTGGCGCAGGATCAGGCTGGCACCGGCCGGAATGCCGATCTCGTACCGTGTTTCCCGCGCCTTTTCGTCGGGCACGCCGAACAGGACCAGCGGCACTTTGCCGCGCGTTTCCCAGTTGCCCTCCATCGCCGCGACTTTGGCGGGCTGATGTTCGAGCGTGTTCAGCCCGTGCATGTCACCCGCCAGAATCTGTGCGGGAATGAGCAGCGCCGCGGCTGCAATGGCGGCAGTCAGCGCCTTGGGCAGGCTCGGGCTTGGATCGCCCCGCCGCAACCGGTAAGCGCTGATCCCGGCAATCAGGAACGCGACCGTAAGCCCGCTCGCGAGCATCATGTGGACGAGCCGGTAGGGCATGGAGGGATTGAAGACGATCGCCATCCAGTCGGCTGCATGGACGACGCCATCGCGCATTTCGAAACCGGCGGGCGTGTGCATCCAGCTGTTCAGCGCGATGATCCAGAAGGCCGAAAGCGTCGTTCCCCCGGCGACGAGCACGGTTGCGCCCGTATGCGCCCAGTTCGGCACCCGATTGAAACCGAACAGCATGATGCCGAGGAATGTCGCTTCGAGGAAAAAGGCGGTCAGCACTTCATAGGCGAGCAGGGGGCCGGCGATGTTGCCGACCTTTTCCATGAAGCCCGGCCAGTTGGTGCCGAACTGAAAGCTCATCGTAATGCCGCTGACCACGCCCATTGCAAAACTGAGCGCGAACACCTTCACCCAGAAACGGTATGAATCCATCCATGCATCGTCATGCGAGCGGTTATACGCCAGCTTGAAGCCCAGCAGCGCCCAACCCAGCGCGATCGTGATCGTCGGAAACAGGATGTGGAAGCTGATGTTCGCAGCAAACTGGATCCGCGACAAGATGAATGGATCGAGTGCAGTCATCCCCGTGCCTCTTTCTTTCCATCGGGCCGTGCATCCTTTTTCCCGCCGGGGAGGATGAACAGCCGGTCCTTGAATTCGAGCGCCCTTGCAATCCGCGAGCCGAGCGAGAGGAGCTGGACGAGCCTTTCGGTCTCGAGCTTCTGCATTTCCTCATACCATCTGGTGAGCAGCTCGATCTGATCGTGCATCGCCGTCATCCGCGCCTGCGCGTGCTTTTCGGCCGGATCGTGCGGCGTCTGGAGCAGGAGTTCGCGCAGCATCGTCAGCGTGGGATCGATCTCGCGCTTCTTGCGCTCCTCGACGAGTGTCCGCATGATCGCCCATACATCGTCAGGAGTGGTGAAATGATCGCGACGGTCCCCGGGCAGATGCCTGAGCTGGACGAGGTTCCAGCTCTGAAGCTCTTTCAGCCCCATCGAAACACCCCCGCGCGACAGGCCCAGCGTCTCGACGATGTCGTCGGCGTTGAGCGGCCTGTCTGCGAGGAACAATATGGCATAGATTTGCCCCACGGTGCGATTGATACCCCAGCGGCTCCCCATTTCCCCGAAATGGAGCACGAACGACTGGATGAGTGGCGCGAGTTTCATTGCGAATCACACTAGTTCCAATAATTATTGAAATAGACGAACAGGTGCAGAAAGGCAAGGTCTCGTTTCAAGTTCGTCACAAGTGTTTCGAGGGCGTACAGGCTTAGACAATGCCCGATCCGGCCAGCGGCTTGTTGCAACGCCGCATCTGCGCTAGGTGCGCGCGCTTACTCATTGACCCACAGGAATCCCTATGAGCCTTCGCAACGTGGCGATTATCGCCCACGTCGATCACGGCAAGACGACCCTTGTCGATCAGCTGTTTCGCCAGTCGGGCACGTTTCGCGACAATCAGCGCATCGAAGAACGCGCGATGGATTCGAACGATCTCGAAAAGGAACGGGGAATCACGATCCTCGCCAAATGCACGTCGGTGGAGTGGGACGATCAGCACGGAACGAAGACGCGGATCAACATCGTCGATACGCCCGGCCATGCCGATTTCGGCGGCGAGGTGGAGCGTATCCTCTCGATGGTCGATGGCGTCATCCTGCTCGTCGATGCGTCCGAAGGCGCGATGCCGCAGACCAAGTTCGTGACCGGAAAGGCGCTCGCGCTGGGGCTGCGGCCGATCGTCGTCGTCAACAAGGTCGACCGGCCCGACGAGCGCATTCAGGAAGTGCTCGACGAGGTGTTCGATCTCTTCGTGACGCTCGAAGCCACCGACGAGCAGCTCGATTTCCCCGTGCTTTACGCCTCGGGCCGCAACGGTTATGCCAATGAGGATCCGGGCCTGCGCGAAGGCACGCTTGCGCCGCTGTTCCAGAAAATCGTCGATTATGTGCCGCCGCCATCGGCCGACCCCGACGGTCCGTTCAAATTCCTCGTCACGCTTCTCGATCGCGACAATTTCCTCGGGCGCATCCTGACCGGCCTCGTCTTTTCGGGTTCGGTGAAGACCAATATGCCGATCCACGCGCTCGATAATGACGGAAAGATCGTCGAGACGGGGCGCGCGTCCAAGATCATGACATTCCGGGGGCTCGAGCGGGTGCCGGCCGACGAGGCGAATGCGGGCGACATCATCTCGCTCGCGGGTCTTGCCGTCGCGACGGTTTCGAACACCATCTGCGATCCGAGCGTCACCGAGCCACTGCACGCGCAGGCCATCGATCCGCCCACGCTGTCGATGCGGTTTTCGGTCAACGACTCGCCGATGGCCGGTCGCGAAGGGACGAAGGTCACCAGCCGGATGATCCGCGACCGCCTGTTCCGCGAGGCCGAAAGCAACGTCGCGATCAAGGTCACCGAAGCCGATGACAAGGACAGTTTCGAAGTGGCCGGGCGCGGCGAACTGCAGCTCGGCGTGCTGATCGAGACGATGCGGCGCGAGGGGTTCGAGCTCGGCATCAGCCGCCCGCGCGTCCTTTTCCGCGAAGATGAAAGCGGCAACAGGACCGAACCCTATGAAACTGTCGTCATCGACGTCGATGAGGAATATTCGGGCACCGTGGTCGAGAAGATGAACCTGCGCAAGGCCGAGCTGGTCGACATGCGGCCATCGGGCGGCGGGAAACAGCGCGTGACATTCTCGGCGCCGTCGCGCGGGCTGATCGGTTATCATGGCGAGTTTCTGAGCGATACGCGCGGAACGGGTATCATGAACCGGCTGTTCGAGAAATACGGCCCGCACAGGGGCAGGATCGAAGGCCGCAAGAACGGCGTGCTGATCTCGAATGGCGCTGGCGAAGCAAACAGCTATGCGCTCGGCCCGCTCGTGGAACGCGGCATCCTGTTCGTCGCGCACCAGGAAGTGCTCTACGAAGGCATGATCGTCGGCGAAAACGCCAAGCCCGACGATCTCGAAGTCAATCCGATGAAGGCGAAACAGCTTACCAACTTCCGCGCATCGGGCGGGAAGGACGATGCGATCCGGCTGACCCCGCCGAAGCGCATGACGCTCGAACAGGCGATCGCCTATATCGACGATGACGAGATGGTGGAAGTCACGCCCAAAAGCATCCGCCTGCGCAAATGCTATCTCGATCCGCATGAACGCAAGCGCGCATCGCGGGCGAAAGTGGCGGCCTAGGCACCCCTGACCACCAGCAGCTTCAGGTCGGCGCTGGCGATCGGTCTGGCTTCATCCTCCTGCCAGGCGAGGGCATGAACCACAGCCACACGCCTGCCAAGACGGACGATGCGCGCGCTGGCATGGGCGTCCTGTGGCTTGCCGCCGCGGAGAAAATCGATGGTGACGGCGATCGGCTTCAGCGTTGCGTTATCCTGCTCCAGCGCCAGCATCACGTTTGCCCAGGCGGCGTTTTCGAGCAGGCCCGCGATCGCGCCGCCGTGGAGAAAGCCGGGGCGGCCCATCAGCGTGTCCTTCCACAGCATCGTCAGGATCGCGCGCGCCGGTTCGTCGCGGCGGATGAGGCCGAGCGTCTGCGCATAGGGCGATGCGATCGTGCTCATTCGGGCGCGTCGGTAAAAATATAGGTGCCCGCCACATGCGCGAGGGGGTGTGCGGGATCGCCGTCATGCGCCTCGCCGCGGATGAAGGCGATGGTCTTCGTCAGCCTGTAGCATTCGCCGCGACCGATGACGGTCTTGCCCCGTGCGGCAGGCCGCAGGTAATCGACGCGCATATCGAGCGTCGCCTGAGGGCGGAACTGGCCGGACTTGATCCAGATCGCGATGCTCGTCGCCATGTCCATCAGCGTGAAGATCGGGCCGGAGGCAAGGATGCCGGTCGCCGGATCGCCGACCAGCGTTTCCCGCCACGGAAGCGCAAGCTCGACCCAGTCACCCCCATGCGCATGATAATCGACGCCGATGAGCGCATTATGGCCCATTCGGCTCATGCTCCGGATAAAACGCTCGGGATCAAAATCGGAGGCCATTGCACTGGCGATAGCCGCAGGCTTACGTTCGGGTAAAGCCCGGGCGAGACTCGACGGCGGGAGAGACTTGTGCATCCATTCCACCACGCGGCCGTGACGCCCGACAAGCCCGCGGTGATCGTTGCCGAAACCGGCGCGGTGATGAGCTATGCCGAACTGGAAGCGGAATCGAACCGTGCCGCGCACGCGTTTCGTGCCCATGGCCTGAAACCGGGCGACCGCGTGGCATTCATGCTCGAAAACGTGCCGGAATATTTCCCTCTGGCTTGGGGCGCGCACCGCGCAGGCCTTTATTTTGTTGCCATGTCTTCAAGACTGACGCGCCCCGAGGCCGAATATATCCTTGCAGACAGCGGCGCGAAATTGTTGATCGCAAGTGCATCGCTCGCACCGCTTGAGCTTGAAGGGGAGTTTAAGCGGTTCTCGCTCGGCGGGGAAATCGCGGGCTCCACGCCATGGGAGGCCGAAGTCGCCGGGCAGCCGGGCACGCGCATCATCGATGAGACGGCAGGTGCCGCTCTGCTCTATTCGAGCGGAACGACAGGGCGCCCAAAGGGGATCGCGCCCGCCGTGCCGGATCCCGCGATCGATGCGGCAACGCCGCTGGCGATGCTCGCGCACGGCTGGTTCGGCCTCGGGCCGGATACCGTCTACCTTTCGACCGCGCCGATGTATCACGCCGCGCCGCTCGGGTGGACCATGAGCCTCCACAAGCTGGGCGGAACGGTGGTGATGATGCGCAGATTCGATCCCGAAGCGGCGCTTGCGCACATCGAAAACTACCGGTGCAACGCCGGGCAGTTCGTGCCGACGCATTTCGTCAGGATGCTCAAGCTGCCCGAAAACGTGCGGGCGAAATATTCAGTCGCCACGATGCGATGCGCGATCCATGCCGCCGCGCCGTGCCCGGTGCCCGTCAAGCGCGCCATGATCGACTGGTGGGGGCCGGTGCTTGACGAATATTATGCCGGGACGGAGGCGAATGGCTTTACCGCGATCAAGGCGGCCGACTGGCTCGCGCATCCTGGTTCTGTCGGCAAGGCGATCGGCGCGGCCAAACTGCACATTGCCGATGATGAGGGAAATATCCTGCCCCCGCGTGCGCAGGGCGGCATCTGGTTCGAAGCGCCGCGCCCGTTTGAATATCACAATGATCCCGTCAGAACCGCCGAAAGCCGCAACGTGCACGGATGGACGACGCTGGGCGATGTCGGCCGGGTCGATGAAAACGGCTATCTCTACCTGACCGATCGCAAAAGCTTCATGATCATCTCGGGAGGCGTGAATATCTATCCGCAGGAGATCGAAGATCACATCGTGACGCATCCCAAGGTCGCCGATGTCGCGGTGGTGGGCGCGCCATGCGCCGAGATGGGGGAAAAGGTGATTGCGGTGGTGCAGCCCGCGGCGGGCGTGGAGGCGTGCGATTCCCTCGCGTACGAACTCGTCGCCTATTGCCGTACCGCATTGTCAGGGGTGAAGACGCCGCGCCGGATCGATTTCATGGCGGAACTGCCGCGCCATGATACCGGCAAACTGTACAAGCGGCTCATCCGCGATACCTACTGGACGGGGGAAAGCGCATGAACGACCGGATTTCACTCTCGGTATCGGATCAAATCGCCGATGTGCGACTGACGCGCGCGGACAAGATGAATGCGCTCGATCCGGCGATGTTTCACCAGATCGGCGCGACGATCGACGCGCTCGCGGGGCGTGCGGACGTGCGCTGCGTCATATTGTCGGGCAGCGGACGCGCATTCTGCGCCGGGCTCGACATGGCGAGCATGGCGGCAGGCGGATCGGGCACGGGGGCGCAGCGCAATGATCAGGGAAGCATAGTGCCACAGCATGTCGCGCTTGGCTGGCGTAACCTCCCCATGCCGGTGATCGCGGCGGTGCACGGTGTTGCATTCGGCGGGGGTTTTCAGATCATGTCGGCGGCAGACATCCGCATCGCCGCGCCAGATACGCGCTTCGCGATCCGCGAAGCCTATTGGGGGCTCGTGCCCGACATGGCGGGGTTCGTCGTCTGGCGGACGCTCGTGCGTGACGATGTGCTGCGCGAGCTTGCGATGACCGGCCGCGAATTCGGCGCAGAAGAGGCGCTTCGCCACGGGTTCATCTCGCGCATTGCCGACGATCCCCGCGCCGCCGCATCCGAACTGGCAGCCGAGATCGCGTCGCGCAGCCCGCATGCCGTGCGCGGTATCAAGCGGCTGTGCAACGCGATGCACAATGATGATGAACGCTCCCTGCTTCAGCGCGAAACCGACGAGCAGATGGGCGTGATCGGCAAGGCCAACATGATGGAGGCAGTCGCCGCACATATGGGCAGCCGCGAACCGGTGTTTCACGACTGACTTGTCGATCGCGTCGCCGCAGGGCCGTTGCCCCGCTTGCACGGGCACCCTAGGTTTACGACATGCCAGTCACCATCCGCACGTCGCTCGCCGAGCCCGAGACCGATCAGTCGTTCGTGCCGCACCGGCCCGTGCGGCCCGAAAAAGCCGAGGGAGGTCGGCGGTTCGAGCTTGTTTCGGACTATGACCCTGCGGGGGATCAGCCCACGGCGATCGCCGAGCTGGTCGAGACGGCAAAGAGCGGCGAACGCAACCAGGTGCTTCTCGGCGTTACGGGGTCGGGCAAGACTTTCACCATGGCCAAGGTGATCGAAAAACTCCAGCGGCCAGCCTTGATCCTTGCACCGAACAAAATCCTTGCGGCGCAGCTTTACGGAGAGTTCAAGAGCTTTTTCCCGAACAATGCGGTCGAATATTTCGTATCCTATTATGATTACTATCAGCCCGAGGCCTATGTGGCGCGATCGGATACATATATCGAAAAGGAAAGCTCGGCAAACGAGGCGATAGACCGGATGCGTCATTCGGCCACCCGCTCGCTGCTTGAGCGTGACGATGTGATCATCGTGGCTTCGGTTTCATGCCTTTACGGCATCGGTTCGGTCGAAACCTATTCCGCGATGATCTTCGATCTCAAAAAGGGCCAGGCCGTCGAACAGTCGGAGATTATCCGGAAGCTCGTCGCGCTCCAGTACAAGCGCAATGACGCGTCGTTCCAGCGCGGCAATTTCCGCGTGAGAGGGGATAATCTCGAGCTGTTCCCGAGCCATCTCGACGATGCGGCGTGGCGGATTTCATTCTTTGGCGACGAGATCGAAAGCATCGTCGAGTTCGATCCGCTGACGGGAAAGAAAGCCGCCTCGCTCGATTACGTCCGCGTCTATGCCAATTCGCACTATGTGACGCCGGGGCCAACGATGAAACAGGCGATGGAAGCGATCAGGTTTGAGCTTTCAGAGCGGCTGAAGGAACTGGTCGCCGAAGGAAAGCTGCTCGAGGCGCAGCGGCTGGAGCAGCGCACCAATTTCGATCTGGAAATGATCGGGGCAACGGGTAGCTGCGCGGGGATCGAGAATTATTCGCGCTTCCTGACGGGGCGGCTACCCGGCGAGCCTCCGCCGACGCTGTTTGAATATCTGCCCGAAAGCGCATTGCTGTTCGTCGATGAAAGTCATGTGACGATCGGGCAGGTCAACGGCATGTCGCGCGGCGATCATCGGCGGAAACTGACGCTCGCCGAATATGGCTTCCGCCTGCCGTCGGCGATCGACAACCGTCCGCTGCGGTTCAACGAATGGGATGCGATGCGGCCACAGACGGTGTGTGTTTCGGCCACGCCGGGCCCGTGGGAAATGGAGGTGGCTGGCGGGGTTTTCACCGAACAGGTGATCCGACCGACGGGGCTGATCGATCCGCCGGTGGAAATCCGCCCGGTCGAGGATCAGGTCGACGATGTGATCAATGAGATTCGCAAGGTCACGGCGGCGGGTTACCGCACGCTGGTGACGACGCTGACAAAGCGCATGGCGGAGGATCTGACCGAATATCTTCACGAAGCGGGCGTCAAGGTCCGCTACATGCACTCTGACGTCGAGACGCTCGAGCGGATCGAACTGATCCGCGACCTGCGGCTTGGCGTTTACGATGTGCTGATCGGCATAAACCTGCTGCGCGAGGGGCTCGACATTCCCGAATGCGGGCTCGTCGCGATTCTCGATGCGGACAAGGAAGGGTTTCTGCGTTCGGAAACGTCGCTGATCCAGACGATCGGTCGCGCGGCGCGTAACGTCGACGGGCGCGTGATCCTTTATGCCGATCGCCTCACCGGCAGCATGGAGCGCGCGATGCGCGAGACCGATCGACGGCGCGAAAAGCAGCTGATCTACAATACCGAACACGGCATCACGCCGCTTACGATCAAGCGGAACATCTCCGACGTCATCTCGCACCTTTCGAGCCGCGATCAGGTCACGATCGAGATCGAAGACGGGCCCAGTCACATGGTGGGGCATAATCTGCGCGCCTATATCGAAGACCTTGAAAAGCGGATGCGCAAGGCGGCCGGCGACCTCGAGTTCGAAGAGGCGGGCCGCCTGCGCGACGAGATACGGATGCTCGAGCAGGAGGAACTGGGAATCCCGGCCGCGCGCGCGCAATCAAAGGCACCGGTGATGGGCCGCTCGAACGAGGGCAAGCCCGGAACGCGGAAAATGCGGTTCGGGAAGGAAGCACGAAAGTGGAAGGGGCGGTAGACCCGGCAGCGACGGATTATGTCGCCCAGAAGCTAATCCTTCTTCACCTTTGCGCCCTTTTTTCCTAGCTCGCTCTGTGCAGCGCTCGATTTCCGCGGATTTTTCTCGCCCTCGCTGGCGGCTTTGGCGTTCGCTTTCCGGGCGGTGCCGCTCCCTTTTCCTTTCTTCTCGGCCATGATCAGACTGCCAGGTTTTCGGTCGTCATCCCGTAATAGCTCGAGACGCGATCGGCATAGGCCTGGTCGAACAGGGGGGCGTTGTTCGACCAGCTCGGCCCGCCTTCCAGCAGTCGACGGTCGATCGTGACGCGGTATTCGTCCGCCGTCGGTTCATAGGCCAGCAGCGCGAACGGGAGCGGATAGAAGCTCTTGCCGATGCCCATGAATCCGCCAAGGCTCAGTACGGCGTAGACGACATGACCCGTGCGCTTGTTGACCATGAAGCTGTAGACCGTGCCGATGGTCTCGCCGTCACGGCTGCGCACTTTCATCACATCGGCGCGGTTTGAGGCGATGAGGAGCTGAGTTGGTTCGGCGTCAGTCATGCGCAACGTCTTTCAGTAAATGCGCAGACGTAACGAGGGGCAAGCAGGCCGGTTCCGTCACTCTTCCCTGATCAACCCCGTGTCCCTCGTTTCGGGCAGATACCAATAGGCGACCACGGTCGCACCGATACAGGCGGCGACATACCAGAAAAACAGTGGCTCATGGCCAACGCTCTTGAACCACAGGGCGACATATTCGAGCGTGCCGGCAAACAGCGTGTTGCCGACGGCATAGGGAAAGGCAACGCCGAGCGCGCGGACATGGGCCGGGAACAGCTCGGCCTTCACCATGGCATTGTTCGCGGTATAGCCGCCATGGAGCGTGATCGGCAGCAGCACGAGCGCAAGCGCCGTCCACGGCGAGCTCGTCTGACCGAGGAGGGTATAGACCGGCACCGCCGACAGGGTGACGCCAATGCCCGCGACATAGAGCAGGGGCTTGCGACCGAACCTGTCCGCCAGCATGCCGGCGATCGGCTGAAGGACGAAGCTCCAGAGCAGCGCGACCGCGATGATCCAGGTCGCGGTATCCCTCGAAAACCCTACCGAGTTGACCAGATATTTGAGCATATAGGTCGTAAAGGCATAGCTGGCGAGGCCCCCACCCGCCGACATGACGGCGACGAGGATGCAGGCGCGACGGTGATCGCGCCAGAGGACCGTGAGCGAGGAATGATCGCGCCGTTGGTCTATGCTGGCGAAGCTTTTCGTCTCGATCATGGTCCGCCTGAGGAGGAACACGCAGACCGCAAGGCCCGCGCCGATGACAAAGGGGATGCGCCAGCCCCATGCCGAAAGCTGGGCCTCACTGAGAAGCCCCTGCAGCAGGAGCGCAGTGAGGATGGCGAGCAGCTGCCCCCCCGAAAGCGTGGCATATTGAAAGCTGGACCAGAAGCCGCGCCGACCGGGAGGTGCCATTTCGGAAAGATAGGTGGCCGACGATCCATATTCGCCGCCAACGCTCAGGCCCTGCACCATGCGCGCGATGACAAGGATGACGGGCGCGAGAGCGCCGACGGTGGCATAGGTGGGCGCAAAGGCGATCGCCAGCGATCCTGTCGCCATCATGATTACGGATAAAGTCAGCCCCGCCTTTCGCCCGTGCCGGTCGCCATAAATGCCCATCACCCACGCGCCCACCGGGCGCATCAGAAAGCCCGCGGCAAAGATGGCGGCGGTGTTGAGCAATTGCGCCGTCGCATCACCTTTCGGAAAGAAAAGTGGCGCGAAATAAAGGCTGAACGTGGCATAGGCGAACCAGTCATACCATTCGACGAGATTGCCCGCCGATCCCGCGACGATCGATCGCAGCCGTTTTGCATCGATGGCCATTGGCTCCCTTCCAATCTCTCGCCGCTATGCTCGACGATCCCGTCTGCGACAATCGGATACGGATCGTGCGGGTGACAGCCTGTCTTTCTGCCCGGCCGCTGGCGTCCGGCGACGATGCGCTTTAGGATATAAAGCCATGTCACTGCATCGTTTTAATCTCATTGCGCTGTTCGCCCTCGCTGGCTGCGTCGGCGCACCTCCGTCACCTGCGCCGCCACGCGAGCAATCCGTTCCGCCTCTCCCGGTGCCCGCTGCTCCCTCTCCACCGCAGCCGGCGTCTGAAACGAGCTGGATCGATCGCGCATTGACGCCGGGAACATGGGTCTGGAAAAGCGATGCGCGCGGTGCGGTCGCTTTTTATGGACCCGTGGGGATGGATGCGGTGCTGGCAATACGATGCAACCGCGGTGCGCGGCGTATCTATATTTCAAGGCCAGCAGCTTCCGGCTCGCAGATCACACTTCGCGCGACGACGGGGATCAGGGCCTATCCGGCACGCCCGACGGGGGGCATGCCACCCTATGTCGTCGCCGATCTGGCCGCTGACGATCCGCAACTCGATACGATCGCATTCAGCCGCGGTCGCTTCATGGTCTCCCTTGCCGGCGCGCCGGATGTGATCGCGCCATCCTGGCCCGAAGCTGCGCGCTTGATAGAGGAATGCCGGTAACCCGTGGGAACCGGCGAACCGGTTCCCTGTGCCCGTTTATCCGGCGCGACCCTAGAATTTCGTACCCAGCCTCAGCCCCAAGGTCCGCGGCGTCACTGTGTTCACATAGACGCGGGTGCAAACACTGCATGACGTGCCACGGGAAACCTCCGCCCGTTCATCAAACGCATTGGCGATGAACAGTTCTGCCGAGATGCGGTCCAGGCTGGCACCGATGGCGAAGTCGGCGGTGGTATACTCCCTGAAACGCCCGATACGCTCTGCATCGGCGACGCGAATGTCGCTCGAGGCCGAACTGGCGTGGATGACGACCGCCTGTACATAGGGCTTGACGCTGTCACCCATATCGAACGTGTAGCGTCCCGTCAGATTTCCCTTGAACTGCGGGGTGACCGGCAGGCGGGTCCCGATCGGTGCGAGCACGTCTTTGCCCGTGCCGTCGCAAACCTGGTTCGAGCACAGGTTCTGCTTCGTCTTCGCATCGTTGTAAGCGCCCGAGGCCGTCAGCGTAAGGCCCGCGACGGGCGCGAAATTCACGTCGAACTCGATACCGCGGATGCGCGCATCCGGCCCGTTCTGGATCTGGGTGAAGCTGTTCTCGCCAAGGAAGGCGAACTGGAAGGCTTTCCAGTCCTGCCGGTAAACTGCCATGTTGACGCGCAGCGCACCGTCGAGCAGCGTCGTCTTGAGGCCGAGCTCATAATTGGTCAGAAAGTCCGAATTATACGGCCCGGCAGTGCCGCGCCGGTTGATGCCACCGGGGCGGAAACCGCGCGACCATGTACCATAGACGAGCACGTCGCTGTTTGGCTTGTACGTCAGATTGAGGCGATGGGTGAAGCCCTGGCCATCGGCCTGTTTCGGCCGGACGACGCCCGCGCCCTGAACAAAATCGCCGAGGTTGGTGCAGGGGGCACCTGCAACGACGGGCGGAAGCAGCGGCGATACGGCGTCATCGCGCCGGATCTGCCCCGAACTCGTAAAGCATCCTGCGACGCCAGTGCGAGAGCTGCCCGCCGCATTGTAGGCCGGGCCTTCGTTGTCAGGATCACCCGCCGGATTGCGCCCGAATCCGAAGAAGCCGACGAGCGTATTGTCATAGATGAACGCGCGTCCGCCTGCGGTCAGCGTGACTTCAGGCGTGATGTCGAAGCTTGCCTCGCCGAAAATCGCATAATCCCTGTCGACCCGCTTCTGCTTGGTGAGCCACAACAGACTCGAATAGCCGTTGACCGAAAGCGCAGGCGACAGGCCGGGGACGATATAGCGCTCATCAATGTCATTGGCCTGCCGCTGGTAGAACAGGCCCGCGATGACGCGGAACCGCTCGTCGGCCGGTGAGGAAACGCGCAGCTCCTAGCTCAGTTTCCGGTATTTTGGGCGACTCTCGGTATATTGGCGCGAGTCGATCGTCTGGCCTGCGGAGTCCTGAAAGTAGAAATAGCCCGCAACACCGCCCGCGCTCGCATAAAGCGAATCATAGGCCTCGGCATAATCGGTATAGTCAGCGGTGGCCTCGATCTTGCGGTCGAGATAGGCACCGGCATAGGTGAGATCCCAATTGCCAACCTTGCCCTCGATCGTCAGCGCTGCCTGCACAAAACGGTCGTTCGAGAGATCGGGGTAGAAGCGCTGGACCTGCAGATCGCCCACGGTCGGATCGTAACCGAACACGCCCTTGTTGCGCTGTTCCTGATAATAGACCGTCGGCGTCACCGTCCAACTGTCATCGAGATCAATCCTGAGCGCGGCGCGGCCGCCATAAGTTTCGCTTTCGTTGAAATTCTTTCTCACGAAGCTGTTGTTGTTCACCACAAGCCCGCCCGCAAAATCGGCCGGTGTGCTTCCGGTCGAATCTGCATTGCGGAACGCGCGCGTTCCCGCAACGTTGTCGATGAAACCGGCATCGCGCTGATACCAGCCGACAGCACGGAACGCCGCGTTCGCCGAAATCGGCAGATTGATCATCCCTTCCAGCCGCCTGCCGACGTCGCCGCTCCGCACGGTGTTGATCTCGCCGTCGACGCGACCCTCGAAGCCTGTGGTCGAGGGCTTGTTGGTGATGATGCGGATCGTGCCCGCCTGCGACGATGCGCCGAACAATGTGCCCTGCGGCCCGGCGAGCGCTTCGACCCGCGCGATATCATAAATATGAATGGGCAAAGTGCCGCCGATCGTCGTCACCGGCTGTTCATCGAGATAGGTGCCGACCGAGGGCAGCGGACCCGAATGGTTGCCGTCTCCGCCCGATGCCACGCCGCGGAAATAGATTTTCGTCGTTCCGGGCTGCGTCGTCTGGATGCTGACGCTGGGCAGCAGGCGCGTGACGCTGTCAACGGTGGTCACGTTCAGCTGATCGAGCTTTTTCGTGCCGAGCGCGATGATGCTCAGCGGAACCGATTGCAGGTTTTCCTCACGCCGCTGCGCCGTCACGATGATGTCGTCCGCACTTGCGGCGTCGGCAGCCGGTGCCGCATCCTGCGCGAATGCGGGCGCGGTCATCAGCATCGACGATGCCATCAGAATTGCGGTGAGCGAACGGCGTGACGACATGAATCCCCCAATTCAGAATAGTTCGTTCCGGCGTTGTGACGATCCATGCGGCCCGTCAACTCGCAACTGCAATGAACGGCGAATGGGAGGGGCGACGTTGCAGTTTTGCAACTATTGCGGCGCTTCGGGGTAGGATGACAGGCTGTCGCCAAGCGCCAGCTTCAGCGGATCGAGCCATGGTTCGAACCCCTGCCACCCTTGCGTTCCTGTGCGGAAAATCGGGCGGCGCACCTGTTCGGACGATGCGGTACGGACGGCGCGCTCCGTCCTGTAAAATTCCAGACAGCCAGGCTCGAAATCGAGGCCGCAAAAGGCGAGCAGCGCGCGAACCTGCGCCTCGGTATCCGTCACCATCTCCTCGTAGATCACCCGGTGGACCCGGCCCGGCAGGATCCGGTCGACATGTGCCATCAGCTGGACGTAATCGGCATAATAACGCCCCAAGTCGTCGAGCGAATAGCTGAAGGCCTGCCCGCGCGCGAAATGCTGCTTGAAGTTCGAAAAGCAGCAGCCCAGCGGATGGCGGCGCGCGTCGACGATTCTGGCATTCGGCAGGATCAGGTGGATGAAGGGGGTGTGCGCCCAGTTGTTCGGCAGCTTGTCTATGAAAAAGGGGCGACCGGTTTTGCGCTGGATGCGCGTCCGCTCGAGGTAGCTTTCGCCGAGCGCGCAGAGATCGTCGGCGGACAGATCGGTGGTGCTGGCCGGATAGCCTTTCGTCCGCGCGAGTACTGGAATGTCGGCGAGTTCGGACGTGCCCTCGACCTGACTGTGACTGGCAAGGATCTGCTCGACGAGCGTCGAGCCGGCGCGCGGCATGCCGAGGATGAAAATCGGATCGAGCGCCGGACAGCCCTGCCCCGCGCGGCTCGCCATGAAATCGGCCGTAAATGTTGCGATACTGCGATCGACGAACGCGGTGGTTTCAGCGGCATCATAACTGATCCTCGTCCGCCGCAGCGCATTGCCTGCCGCATAATGGGCGAATGCGGTGGCAAAGGCCCTCGCGTCCTCGAACGCCTTGCCGAGCGCGAAATCGAGATGGAACCGGTCTTCGTCCGCAAGATCGGGTGCAGCCCGTGCGGCCTGCATCACGGCAACGTCGGCTGCGTCGAACTGCACCGTCTTGAGGTTGGCGAGGCTCCACCACACTTCGCCGAGCGACGGCACGAGCGCGAGCGCGCGGCGATAGGCGGCAATGCCATCATCCTGCCGCCCCACCGTCTTCAGCATATGGCCAAAGCTCATCCATACCTTGGGTTGGTGCGGTGCGGCGGCAAGGATGGTTTCGTAAAGATCGATCGCTTCGTCGAACCCCCCGATCCGGCCAAGCGCAGCCGCCTTCAGATTGGCATGGCCGAGATTTTCGGGGTCGTCCGTCAGGACGCGGTCGAGCTCGACGATCGCGTCGGCGGGCTTGTTCTGGCGATAGAGGCAGGTGGCGAGATTGGCGCGCGCCGCACTGAAATCGGGGGAAAGCTCGAGCGCGCGGCGGAGCAGCGTTTCCGCGTCCCTGTAGCGCCCGAGGCGCCCGGCAAGCTCGGCGAGCATCCGGATCGCGGCAACGTCGAACGGATCGTGTTTCAGATGCGCGCGCAACCGCGGCTCCGCATCCGACAGGCGGTTTTCATGAAGCGCGAGCGCCGCTTCGATAAGTTCTGGATTGCGGAGTCCGGCAGCGATCGACCGCTCCGCCGCCGACGTGGTCAAACGCGGTCGGCGAACAGCATCCGCCCCGGCCCGAGAAGTCCGAGCACCTGCCCCAGCATGTGCGGTGCCACCACGAAACAGCCTTCGCTCCGCCCCAGCTTGCCCCATGTCGCGATCTGGTTTTCCCCGACATAGGCAGCCGCATGAATCACGATCGCACGCGGATCGGCGTTGTAATTGTCGACCTCGAGACCGATCAGCCGCATCGCCCTGCCGTGGATACCGTCATAGATCGGACCCGTCATATAAGCGCCGCGCGACGTGGCGAGCGACCCTGAGGCATTGGAAAACGCCTGGAGGTAGCCGCTATGGCCGGGATCGGAACCTTTGCCGTGCGCACACAGATAGGAATAGACCTGCCCCCCGACGAGATCGATGATGTGAAAGCGCCTTTCGCGCGAATGGGCCGAGAAATCGGCGATCGCCACCCTATCGCGCAATACGAACTGGGTCTGCAGGCGTTGAAGAGCGGCCCGGGCCCGATCGAGGAGAATATCCCTGCTCGTGCGAGGCAGAGCCGCGGTCGGCGCGGCGATGCCGGACGGCGCGGCGGCAAGGGCCGCGCTGGCCAGTGCTGCCTTCAGAAATCCGCGGCGATCTGGCGCATGAGCCATGGTCAGGGTCGCGCCGGGCTGCGTATCATCGCGGTCGTCGTCGCGCGCCAGTGCATCATGACGGCCCGCGCAACATCGGCGATGAGCGCCTGGCGCGCCCCGATCGGTCTGGCACTTCTGGCGATCATCACCGCCACCGCATAGCGGCGGCCGTCGGGCGCGGTCAGCAGGCCGACGTCGTTAAACCCGGCAACGAGCGCGCCGACCTGCTGCCCGGTGCCGGTCTTGTGCGCGAGCTGCCAATCGGCATCGATGCCCGCGCGCATTCTCCGCGCACCCGTCTTGCTGCGTTCCATCAGGGCAAGGAGATTGGCGGTCTGCCGCGCCGAAAGAAGGTCGCCGCGGGCCAGCCGGGCAAACGCCAGCGTGATCGCGTTCGGCGTCGCGCCGTCGATCGGATTGGCGATGTAGGACTCGAGCAAAGCCAGCCGCTGACTGACAGGGAGCGCCGCGCGCGCGGCGTAGAAACTGTCTCCTGTCGAAAAAGCCTGCCGCCACGCAAGACCGGCGATGCGGCTCTGCAGCAGGCGCTCCCCCGGCCCGAAGCGGACATTGGCAATACCCATCTTCGCAAGCGTGGCCCGCACGGCTACGGGGCCGCCCACCTGGCGCAGCAGCGCATCATTGGCGGTATTGTCACTCTGCGTCATTGCACGTTCGAGAAGATCGGAAATCGTCGTCGTGAAACCTTCGGGCCGGATCATTGCGCTGATCGGCTGGTGAAACAGCGTGAGATCGGACGGCTTGAGCGTCACCCTGTCGTCGGCATGGAGCGCCCCGCGATCGAACGCGTCGTGCACGGCGAGCGCAACCCACAGCTTGCTGACGCTCTGCTGGGGGGCGAGCCGGTCGCCATCGAAACCTGTCGACCACCCGCTGTCGACGTCGCGCACCGAAATGCCGACGCCCGGGCCGAAACTGCGCCCAAGCTCGTCAATCCGCGTCGCAAGAGCAGAACGCGACCCGCTGGTTTCGGGAAACAGCGTGCCCGGCCCGATGGCGCGCGCGTTGTGGGGCAGCGTCAGCCCGAATCCCTTGGCGGCAAGGGCAATGCAACCGGCAAGGAGAAGAGCACGGTGGTTCATTTCTCGGCCGGGGCGCTGCTGTCGCTGTTGTCGGGAAGCCGCGCGGTCATGCCCGCCGCATCGGCATCGTCAGCGATCTGTGGCGATTGATCCGCGTCATCGGGCAATGGGGCTTCGACTTTGGTTTCAGCACCCCCGCGCCTGTCTGCGGATGATGGTGCCTCTACCGCCGGGGGCGGCGCTTCTGCGGTGGCCTCGCTGCTTTCGTTTTCGCTGACACCTGTGTCGAGCGGAGCCGGCTCGGCAGGTTTGCCCGAACAGGCAGGCAGACACAATATGGCGGCAAAGGCAATGCCAATGACAAATGGCGATGCGCGGAAAGCGGTTTTCAATTTGCAGACCCCATGGCTGGTGACAAAGCGGACGCGTCAGCCCGGGCGATCATCGACGCCGCGGCGCGTTTGCCCGCAGCCTCTATCTTTGTCGTGAGCAGCTTGTCCCAGCCATAGGGATCCCCACGAAAATTCATCGCGCCGTTCGAACTGGCAAAGGCTGACCAGTACAGAAGGTAAACCGTAACCTGGTTCTTGAGGCCGACACGCATCGTCTCACCGTCATCGATTGCGGCCTGGATGGCACCGGGCGCACTCCATTTCGGATCGTCTTTCAGAACCAGTGTAGCGAGCGCCAGCGGCTTTTCCAGACGCACGCAGCCGTGGCTGGCAAGGCGATCGAAGCTGGTGAACTTTGCGCGGCTTGGCGTGTCGTGCAGGTAGACCGCAAAGGGATTGCCGAAATCGAACTTCAGGCGACCGAGCGCCGACGTCGGCCCTGCCTGCTGCTGAAGGCGGCGGCTTCCGTCGGGTGCGGTGATGATCCTGAAACCGCGTGCGGCCAGATAGCCGGGCTGCGCCTTTTCCTTCGGCCAGTATTCGGCCGCAGCGATCCCCGCAGGCACGTTCCACGGCGGGTTGACCACGATCGAGTGAATCCGCGATTCGAGCATCGGCGTCTCCATCCCGCCAGGCTTGCCGGTTACCGCGCGCATCGAGGCCATGGGCGCGTCGCCCTCGAATACGGTCAGCACCGCGGCCGCGATGTTGACCTGAATGCGGTTCCTGGGCAGCTCGCGCGGGAGCCAGCGCCAGCGTTCCATATTCGCCATGATCGCACCGATCCGATCATCGACGGTTACATTGAGCGCGGCGCGCGTTTCGGCATTGGCAATCCCGCTCGGGTTGAGGCCATAGCGTTTCTGTGCGCGCATGACCGCGTTGCGCAGGCCGATGTCAAAGCTGTCACCGCCGGCCGAAGGGGTGTCGGCGTCTTCGGCGATCAGGCGTTTGCGCAGGGCGGCCACACGGGCGCCTTTCTGCCCCATGACCAGATCGGAACCTGCGGGAATAACGCCCCAGCCACCGTTCGCACCGATCGCGCGATAGACCGCCAGCCCTTTGCGAAGCCCGTCATAGCCCGCATAGGGCGGCGTCAGTCCGGCAATCCATTGCCCGATACGGTCCGTGGCCACGACCGCAGCAAAGCCGGGAAGCGGATCGTAGAGCGCGGGGCGCTGGGCCCAGATATCGAGAAAATCCCCGCTCGAAAGCCGCCCGGTGCGCAGGGCCTGGGCGCGATCGAGAACCGACCTTACCAGCGCGTCGTTCTCGGTGGAGGTTGCGGGTACTGCGGGATTGGTGCGGACAAGCCCCTGCGACGCGCCATCGCCGAGCCAGTCCACCAGAAATTCTGCCTGCGCTGGCGAAAGCTTCGGGATGGGAATGGCCGGGATCGTCGGCACCACTTTGGGCACCGGCGTCGTCGTTACCGACACGGGCGGAGGCGCGGTGGGGCTCGGCGGGGGATTCTGGGCAAGCGCGGTCGCAGGCAGCGCGGCGAGAGCGGCAGCAAGACGCAATGGATGCCGGACAATCATGATCGCTCTGTTCCCGTAAGGCATTGAACACGTCTTAAGGCCTCGCGGCTGTGAATCACATGAATGCCCTGTCTGTCCAGAGGATCATTGCAGCCGCGACGTATATTTCGTTAGGGCGATCGGATGAGTGCGATCGGATATGCAGAGGCGACAGCCGCGATCATCGCCACCGGGCGCTGGCTCGATGGCAAGGGCTGGGCCCCGGCGACGGCAGGCAATTACTCGATGCGGCTCGACGACGGGAGCGTTGCGATCACCGTTTCCGGATGGCACAAGGGGCGGCTGACGGCTGACGGGGTGATGCGCGTCGATGCCGAAGGCGCGCCGCTCGATGCGAAGAAGCCTTCGGCCGAGAGAGCGCTCCACATGCAGATTTACCGGCTGTTCGCACAGGTAAACGTCGTGCTGCACAGCCATTCGCCCGTGTCGGTCGGCATTTCGCGCGCCGTTGCCGGTGACAGCTACCCGCTGGCGGGACATGAGATGCTCAAGGTGCTGCCGGGCATCGCGACGCACGCGACGGCGATTGATGTACCGATTGTCGATAATGACCAGGATATGCGCGTGATCGCCACGCGCATCGAACAGATCGTGGCAAGCCGCGATCTTCATGCCTATCTCATTCGCGGCCACGGGCTTTACGGCTGGGGCCGTGACATGGCGGAGGCAGAACGGGTGATCGAAGGCATGGAGTGGATGTTTGCCGCGGAGCTTGCGGAAAAGGCATTTCGGCGATGAGCCGTCTCAAGGTCTTTGCCGAAAGCGATCCGGCCACCCCGATACTCGACCTGACCGAGGGCAGCGCGATTGCTGCAACGCTCGCTGAGATCGGCGTGACGTTCGAACGCTGGCCGTTGCGCGATGGGACCGGCGACCCGCTTGCGCTCTATGCGCCCGAGATCGAACGGCTGAAGGCCATGGGCGGCTATCGCTCGATCGATTGCATCGCTGTCGTCCCCGATCACCCCGACCGCGCGGCGCTGCGCACGAAATTTCTCGACGAGCATGTTCATGGCGAAGATGAGGTGCGCTTCTTTGTCGATGGAGAGGGACTGTTCACGCTGCACGCGGCGGGCAGGGTGTGGAACCTGCTGTGCCGGGCCGGCGATCTCATATCTGTTCCTGCAGGAATGAAGCACTGGTTCGATATGGGTGCCGCGCCGCGCTTTACCGCGATCCGCATGTTCACCAATCCCGATGGCTGGGTGGCCGCCTTTACCGGAGACGACATCGCACAGCGGTTTCCAAGACATGAGCCGCTGGCCGCGTGAAGCCCAGGGCCATCCTTACCGACATCGAGGGGACGACGTCCCCGCTGCGCTTCGTCCATGAAACGCTGTTTCCCTACGCCCGCGCGCAGCTGCCCGGCTGGGTGGCCGAGCATGGCGGCGATCTGGCGCAATATCTGGCGTGGATGGATGCCGACGCAAAGGTGACCGCGCTGAAGGATGTGCAGGGCCGAATCTGGGGCGAAGGCTATGCGACGGGTGAGCTGGTGGGCAATGTCTATCCCGACGCGGCCGGGGCGTTGCGCCGGTGGCACGACGAGGGGATCAGGCTGGCGGTGTTTTCGAGCGGATCGATCGCGGCGCAGAAACTGATCTTCGGGCATAGCGACCAGGGCGATCTGGCAGCGCTGTTTTCGGGCTGGTTCGATACGACCACCGGCCCAAAGCGCGAGGCAGGCTCTTATGCCCGGATCGCCGATGCGCTTGGGGAACGGCCTCAGGATATCCTCTTTCTGTCCGATACAGCGGCGGAAACCGATGCCGCCAGAGCTGCGGGGATGCGCACGCTGCTGATCGATCGTGAGGGTGGCGCAGGTGATATCGCATCATTTGCCGATATAATCCTTTGATCGGGACAGCCGGGGCCACCCGCTTTCCCGCGGCGGATCTGGATGGGGAAGCCCGATGAAACTTCAGGGCAAGCACACCCGCTCGATCATGCGCACCGGCGACGGCGCGGGGTGCCGCATACTCGATCAGCGCAAACTGCCATGGGAAATCGTCTGGGTCGAACTGCGCGGGAGCGACGAGGCGGCGACCGCGATCAGCGAAATGTGGACACGCGGTGCGCCGATGATCGGGGCGGTTGCGGCCTATGGTCTGGCGATGGCGATCGCGGCTGATCCCCGCGACGCGGCGGTGGCGTCCGCTTGTGACAGGCTGGCAGAGGCCCGGCCGACTGCGGTGAATCTGCGCTGGGCGCTTCACGCGGTGCGGAGCGCTGTGGCCGATCTGCCGATGGACGCCCGTGCCAATGCAGCATTCGTTCGCGCCGATGCGATCTGTGATGAGGATGTGGCGTTATCCCTGAAGATCGGCGAGCATGGCTGCGCGCTGTTGCGATCGCTGCACGCGAACCACCCGGAGCGCGCGCTCAACATCCTGACGCACTGCAATGCCGGGTGGCTCGCGACGGTCGATTACGGCACGGCAACCGCGCCGATCTACATGGCGCATGACGCGGGCATTCCAATACATATATGGGTGGATGAGACGCGGCCGCGCAATCAGGGGGCGCTGCTTACCGCGTTCGAACTTGCCGAACACGGCGTTCCCCATACTGTCATCACGGATAATGCCGGTGGGCACCTGATGGTGCAGGGCCAGGTGGATGCGGTCATCGTCGGCACCGATCGCGTCACCGCCAACGGCGATGTCTGCAACAAGATCGGTACCTATCTGAAGGCGCTGGCGGCGTTTGACAATGATGTGCCTTTCTACGTCGCGCTGCCGGGAACGACATTCGACGCATCCACCGCGACCGGGAAGGATATCCCGATCGAGGAGCGCAGCGGCGATGAAATCACGTGGATTTCGGGGCCCGGCGGCACAGTCCGCATGACGGCAAGTCCCACGTTCAATCCCGCGTTTGACGTCACGCCGGCGCGGTTGGTTACGGGCTATATTACCGAGGATGGCGTGAAAACGTCGGTGTGATCAGGCCGCGCCGCCCAATCCCGCTAGGCAGCGCCGCATTCCCATTTTACCCATCATTCCTTTTTCAGGGCGGCGACCACGCGCCTGACATCCTGGCTCTGGCCGCGCGGCAGGATAAGAACGTCGTTGCCCGACGCAACCACGATCAGATCGCGCACCCCCACGGCCGCGATGCGCGGACCATCGCTTCGGAAAAGGCAGTTCTGCGTATCGAGCGCGATGACTTCGCCCCCGTTAGAACTGGCATGAGCGTGGCCATCTTCATCGGCGCCGATCGTATGCAGCGCATCCCATGAGCCGACGTCCGACCATCCCATCGTCGTCGGAACGACAGCCACACGGCCCCCTTCGGTCTCGGCCACTTTTTCCATCACCGAATAGTCGATCGAATTGGCCGGGCTTGCGGCTAAAGCGGCCTCATCGGGATAAATCCGGTGGCCGTCGCGTATCGCCAGTTCCATCGCCGCACCGGTGGCGGCTAGAATTGCCGGGGCATGTGCTTCAAGCGCGCGCAGATAGGCATCGGCGCGAAACAGGAAGATGCCGCCATTCCACACATACCCGCCGCTTGCGGTCATCGCGATGGCGGTATCGAGGTCTGGCTTTTCGACGAAGCGGACGACCCGGTGAGTGCCCGGCGATATTTCTTCGCCGACGCGGATATAGCCATAGCCTGTTTCGGGCGCATCCGGGGTGATGCCGAATGTGGCGAGCCAGCCGCGCTCGACCAGCGGAAGAGCGGCATCGATTGCCGATCTGAACGCGTCGGGATCGGCAATGACATGATCGCTCGGCATGACCAGCAACGGCGTGTCGGGCGGCACCGAAAGGGCGGCCAGCGCGATCGCCGGTGCCGTGTTCCGCGCCAGCGGCTCGAGGATGAGAGTAACCTCCGCGCCTGTGCACTGGCTGTCGATCAGATCGGCGTGACGGGCACTGGCGACGATCACGGGGGCGGCATAGCGCGCACGATTTGCAACCCGTTCGAGCGTCAATTGAAACATCGTCGCGTCGGCGGTGAGCGGGAGGAACTGCTTGGGCTGTTCGTTGCGGGACATCGGCCAAAGCCGCGTGCCCGATCCGCCTGAAAGAATGACGGGCGTGACGATGATGTTTTTGACCATGGCCGTTCAATAGATGCGCCGACGTGTCTCCGCCAGCCCAGGGTGACTCCAATCCGCCATCGGATGACGCAGCCAGGCCGACCCGTATCTGATGCCGGACGCTGACCGGATGGATGATGCGAATCTCTTGCCGGACCCGTGCAGGCGGAGTGTCGGAAAATTTGACGATTCTGAAACGGTCCTGCGCTATTGCATCGTGACGATGTTTCGCCTGTTCAAACATTATGTTCCCTATCCGGTGCTGATGCTCGCGCTGTTCGATTTCGCGGTGCTGATTGCGTCCGCCGAAATTGCATGGGTGATCCGCGCGCAGCAGATTGCGATCACGCCCGGGCCGCTTGGTGACCGGACGGTTCCCATCGTCAGCTTTGCGCTGGCGCTGCAGCTCGCCATGGTGGCGGTGGGGGTTTATGGCGTCGATGCATTCCAGTCGCTGAAGTTCGCCGCGGCCCGTCTGCTGGTTGCAATATGCCTCGGCGTGATCTTTCTGAGCGTCGTCTATTTCATGATCCCGGGGCGGGCGATGTGGCGATCGAATTCGCTCTATGCGATGATCATCGGCTATGTCGCCCTTGTGCTTGTCCGCGCATTGCTGGGGCGGATGCTTGGCAGCCAGTCATTCAAACGACGGGTGCTCGTCATGGGCGCTGGCGGACGCGCCGCACGGCTGACGAAGCTTGCAATGGCGAAAGGCGCAGGGTTCGTGGTTGTCGGCCATATCGACATGGGCGACGTGCAGAGCGTCATCCCGACTGCGATCCCCCGCGCCGCGATCGAAAATCTTTCGGGTCACGTGACGGCGCTGGGTGCCAATGAAGTGGTTCTCGCGCTGGAAGAGCGACGCAAAGCGATGCCCGTCGCCGATCTGCTGCGCATCCGGACCGAGGGCATCCACGTTAATGAGGTGTCGACTTTTCTGGAACGCGAAACCGGGCGTGTCGATTTGCGCTCGACCAACCCGTCCTGGCTGATTTTCTCCGACGGATTTTCAAGCGGGCGGCGGCTGTCATCGATGGCGAAACGCCTGTTCGATATCGGCGCGTCGGGCGCGCTGCTTTCGCTTACATTCCCGCTGATCATCATAACGGCGATCGCGATCAAGCTCGAAAGCAGGGGCCCGGTTTTCTACAGGCAGCAGCGGGTAGGGCTGTATGGGAGCATTTTCGACTGCGTGAAGCTGCGCTCGATGCGGACCGACGCCGAAATCGGTGGCAAGGCGGTTTGGGCTGAAAAGAATGATCCGCGCATCACGCGTGTGGGACGGATCATCCGAATGCTCCGCATCGACGAACTGCCGCAGCTATGGACAGTGCTCAAGGGCGAGATGAGCTTTGTCGGACCGCGTCCCGAACGCCCGAGCCTTGTCGAAGAACTGGCGGCGAAAATGCCCTATTTTGCCGAACGTCATATGGTGAAACCGGGAATAACCGGCTGGGCGCAGATCAACTATCCCTATGGTGCCAGCATGGACGATTCACGTCACAAGCTCGAATATGATCTGTATTATGCAAAAAATTATACGCCGTTCCTCGATGTCGTAATCCTGTTGCAGACGATCCGGGTCGTCATGTTTCCGGATGGCGCGCGATGACGCAAACCCTCAAACCCGGCAGGACCGGTATTCCCGGGCGGCTCAGCCCGTCGCGCGCAGTGGCCTTTGGCGGCCTGGCGGTCGGCGCGGCTGCCACCTACTATCTGGCAGTCATCGGCGCGTCGACACTGCTCAATGCGCAAGGCGGCGTGATCGCGGCGATTACCCTGTTCGTCCTGCCACTGTTGAGTGCGATCGCTGCGGCCGCATTACTGCCGGCACGCCGGACGCGGGCCTGGGTGCAGGTGATGCTTGCCAAGCATCTGTTCACACACCGCTATGACTATCGCAGCGAATGGCTGCGCTTCACGACAACGCTGGGACGACCCGGCAAGCAGCCCGCGCCGCTCGAGGAGCGCGTCGTACAGGCGATTGCCGAAATTGTCGGAGCCCCGGGCGGGCTGCTTCTGCTGCCCGATGCGAACGGGCTTGTCGCCAAGGCCGGATGGCATTTTCCTTGCGTCGGCCAGCGCGGATCAGTGTCGCTCGCCGCGCTGCTCGGCACGGGGTGGATCGTCGACATAGACGCGCTGCGCTTCCCCGATGCCGATCCGGCACAGTCCGGCACGGTACCCGAATGGATGTTTCTGCATGACGCCGCATGGGCCGTCGTTCCGCTGATCCATTTCGATCGGCTGGCGGGCGCGGTCCTGCTCGAGCAGCCTGTCGTGCCACGCAGTCTCGACTGGGAAGATTTCGATCTGCTTCGCGTCGCCGGGCGACAGGTCGCGAGCTATCTGGCCGAGGCGGCGGGGCAGGAAGCCCTGTCTGAAGCGGAGCGGTTCGATGAGTTCAACCGGCGCTTTGCGTTCATCATGCATGACATCAAAAATCTTGTCAGCCAGCTGAGCCTTGTCGCGCGCAATGCGCAGCGGCACGCGGACAACCCCGATTTCCGCAAGGACATGATCGTTACGCTGAACGCATCCAGCGCGCGGATGAACGATCTGCTTGCCAAGCTTTCACAGCATAACAAGGCGCGGTATGAAGAGCCTTGCGCTGTGGCGCTCGCCGGTATCGTCAACCGGGTGGCATTGGTGAAACGCGTGGCTCATCCGGTTGTCGTCGCGGGTGATCCGTCGCTGTGCGCCATTGCCGATCCGGCGCGGCTGGAGGCCGCGCTTACGCACATCGTGCAAAACGCGATCGAGGCAAGCGAACCCACTGATCCCGTGACGATCACGATGGTGGTGGATGGTGACAAAACCGGCGTCGAAGTGACCGACACCGGTACAGGCATGACAGCGGATTTCATTTCCGGTCAGCTGTTTCGTGCTTTTTCATCGACCAAGGACAACGGCTTTGGGGTTGGCGCCTATGAAGCGCGCGCTCTGGTTTCGGCGATGGGCGGACGGATCGCGGTGCGCAGCGCGCCGGGCCTGGGCAGCAGCTTCACCATCTGGCTTCCCGCTGCAAGAGCATTGATCGGGGAGCGCGCGGCATGAGCCTTATCGACAAACCCAAACTTCTGATTGTGGAGGACGACGAGGGACTCCAGCGTCAGTTGCGCTGGGCCTATGAGAATTACGAGGTGATCGTCGCGGGCGACCGGGCGACCGCTATCGATATGCTGCGGCTGCACGCGCCCGACGTCATAACGCTCGACCTGGGGCTCCCGCCCGAACCTGACGGAACCCGCGAGGGGTTTGCGACCCTGGACGAAATCCTGCGCCTGAAACCGGGCACCAAAGTCATCGTCGCCTCAGGGCACGGTGCGCGCGAGTCAGCGGTTCGCGCAATCGCGTCCGGCGCTTATGATTTCTACCGGAAACCGGTGGATATCGACGAACTGGGTCTGATCGTTGCACGTGCTTTTCACGTTCATGATCTGGAAGCCGAGAATGCAAGGCTGAACGCGGTGGCGGCAAACGGCGTTCTGGGCGGCATCGTGACGGCCTCGCCTGCGATGCTCAAAGTCGCGCGGACGATCGAGCGGGTTGCCAGCGCCGACGTAACCGTCATGCTTCTCGGGGCAAGCGGAACGGGAAAGGAATTGCTCGCCCATGCGGTCCATAACGCAAGCCCGCGCAGCAAGGGCGCTTTCGTGGCGATCAATTGCGCCGCGATCCCCGAGACTCTTCTCGAATCGGAACTGTTCGGTCACGAAAAGGGCGCATTCACCGGCGCGGTGAAAATGACGGAGGGAAAGATCGAGCAGGCGCATGGGGGAACGCTGTTCCTCGACGAGATCGGCGATGTGCCATTGCCGCTTCAGGTCAAGCTGCTACGGTTTCTTCAGGAACGCGTGATCGAGCGGATCGGCGGCAGGAAAGCGATTGCGGTCGACACGCGGATCGTCTGCGCAACGCACCAGAATCTCGAAGCGATGATCGCCGCCGCCAGGTTTCGCGAAGACCTTTACTACAGACTTGCGGAGATTGTGGTGAAGATCCCGGCGCTTGTCGAACGGCAGGGCGATGCCGTGCTGCTTGCACGGCATTTCGTCCAGCGATACGGCGCGCTCAATTCCCATGTGAAGGGCCTCAGCCCCGATGCGTTGATCGCAATCGAGAACTGGAACTGGCCGGGCAATGTTCGCGAACTGGAAAATCGGATCAAGCGCGCGGTGATCATGGCCGACGATAATCTGGTGACGGCGGCTGACCTCGATCTGGCATCGGGCGGGGCAGGTGAGCCGCTGAACCTGAAAGCGGTGCGCGATGCAGCGGATCTCCGCGCCGTGCGCGGCGCGCTGGCGCGGGCAGAAGGCAATGTGTCGAACGCGGCAAAGCTCCTCGGCGTGTCACGCCCCACGCTCTATGATCTGATGAAAGCGCATTGTGTTTCGCCGGCTTAGCGGACTTGCGCTCACGCTGCTGACGGTTGGCGCAACAGCGCCAGACCCGGAGACGATGGTTGCCCAGTCGCGTGCCACGCTTGCGCGGGACGACTTTATCGGCGCGTATCGCCTTGCCGAAGCGGCCGCCGCAAGATACCCGAAGAATGCCGATGCGATGCTGCTTGCCGCTAACTTCGTGCGCGATCGATATGGCCTCACGGCATCGCTGCCCTGGTATGATCGCGTCATCGCGCTCGATCCCGATAATATCAGCGCCCGGCTGGAAAAGGCAGCCGCTCTGGGCGATTCGGGGCAGGTTGTCGCCGCGCTTGCACTCACCCGCGCAGTGCTCGTGCTCAGTCCTGGCAATCCGACAGCCTATATACTGCAATCGATGCTGGCGGCGCGTGCAGGCAACTGGGAGCTGGCGCGCGGACTTTACGAATATGCGCGCGGGCGGCTCGATCCGGTCCCTGCGGTCCTGTTGCTGCGCGGGGCAATCGGAATCGAAACCGGCGGGATCGAGGGGGCGATCGCAGCACTCACCCCGCTGGTTGCGGCGCAGCCGGGGAATCGATCCGCCCGCCATCTGATGGCGCTGGCTCTTTGGCGCGCCAGGGATTTTCATGGCGCGATCGATACGCTGAAGCCCATCTCGGACGATGGCGATGTCTGGGCGCAGCTGCTCATGGCGCGCGCCTGCGAGGCGGTGGGAGACCGTCAATGCGCGGCAATCCTGCTCGATCGGGCGGCGGCGGGCGGAAACGGGATGCGAGACGGCGGCACGGTTGCGCCGCTTACGGCAGCGGCGAATATCCGCTTCAGCCAGCCCAATGCCTTTAGACTGATCGATGCGCTGAATTCGGCGGGTGACATAAAAGGGGCCGAGACGGTGACCGCGACGCTCGTCGAGCAGTTTTCAGCCAGCCTTCCCGCACTGCGTCTCGCGGCAAGCGACGCGCTTGCACGCGGCGAATGGGGACGGGCGACGACCGCGATCGAACTGATCCGGCTGCGCGGGGGGGCAGGCGACGCGCTGATGTTCACCGATCTCGCCTGGGCCCGCGCGGGGTTGGGGCAGGGTTCCGAGGCGCGCGACCTTTCGGCGCAGGCTTATGCACTGGCACCGTACCGTGCATCGATTGCTGCAAGCGCTGGCTGGTTCGCGGCCAAGTCAGGCGATCGTCCAGGCGGCATAGCGCTGCTGCAAAAGGCCGTAGCCATGGCTCCCGGCAACACGCTTTTTGCTGCGAAACTTGCCGAGGTTTCACGGGGCAGGTGATCGCGATGGGCAAACACGTCCTCACCCGGATTGCCGATGCGCTGGACCGGTTAGCGCCGCCACCGCCCCCACCCGCACGCCGCGACGCAAAGGCTTATCGATGGGATGGAAATCGCCTGTCGGAAGCAGGGCTGGATGCGCTTCCCCTTGCGCTGCTGACCGGCATCGATGAGCAGAAGCAGGCGTTTGCGGAAAATCTGCGCCGTCACGCGCACGGTGCCGCCGCGCACGACGTGCTGCTGTGGGGCGCGCGCGGAATGGGCAAATCGGCGTTGGTGAAATCCACCGCAGCGGACTCATCGGTCACGCTGGTCGCGCTCGCGACGGCGGACCTGACGACATTGCCCGCGCTGTTTGCGGAGCTGCGCGACTGGGGCCGCCCCATGCTCGTCTTTATCGACGATCTCGGCTTTGGCGACGATCTTTCCGCTGCGCGTGCGTTCAGATCGGTGCTCGAGGGCGGGGGTGGCGCGCGGCCGGCGCATGTGCGCCTTGCAGTCACGTCAAATCGCCGTCACCTCGGCGCGCGCGGGATGGATGAACAGGCAGCAGCGATCAATGCGCGCGACGTGATCGATGATCGGCTGGCGCTGGCTGACCGCTTCGGGCTGAGCCTTGGCTTTCATCAATGCGATCAGGCGACCTATCTTGCCATGGTCGCAGGCTATGCGGCCGCGCTCGGGCTGGCGTTCGATCCGTCCGATGCCGTGGCATTCGCAATCCAGCGCGGCAGCCGATCGGGGCGGGTGGCTCATCATTATGCCGTAGACCTTGCGGGGCGGGCGGGGCAGGCCTTTGCCTAAAGCGCCTCGATCATTTCGGCGAGGGCGAGCCAGCGTTCCTCCGCGGTTTCCTTTTCGGCCCGGGCATCGGCCACGGCGCTGCTCAGCACGGCAAAACGCTCGGGATTGCGTGAATAGAGTTCAGGATCGGACAGCGCTGCCTCATCGCTCGCGATTTGCGCGTCGAGTGCTTCGATGCGTGCGGGCAGCAGATCATAGTCCCTTTGATCCTTGTAGCTGAGCTTCGCCGATGGCCTGGCCGGGAGTGGCGCGGGAGCCGCGATCGCTTTGGTGATGCCGATGGTGCGGGCCGTGCGCCTGCGTTCCCAGTCGGCATAGCCGCCCGCCACGATATCGACCTTGCCGCTGCCGTCGAGGCCCAGCGTGAGCGTCACTGTCCGATCGAGGAAATCGCGATCATGGCTGACGATCAGCACGGTGCCGTCGAAATCGGCGATCGTTTCCTGCAACAGGTCCAGCGTTTCGAGGTCAAGGTCATTGGTCGGTTCGTCGAGCACGAGCAGGTTTGACGGGCGCGCGAATTCGCGGGCCAGCAGCAGGCGGGACCGTTCGCCACCCGAAAGCGTGCCGACCAGCGCGTCGGCGAGGCCGGGATCGAACAGAAAGTCCTTCAGATAGCCCTCGATCCGCCGACGTGTACCCCGCACGTCGATCCATTCGCCGCCTTCGCACAGAATGTCGCGCACGCGCCTGCCGGGCTCCATCAGCTTGCGCTGCTGATCGATGACGATGCCATCCAGGGTCTTGGCGAGCGTCACCGTGCCGGTATCGGGGGGAAGCTCACCGGTCAGCAGGTTCAGCAGCGTCGTCTTGCCCGCGCCATTTCTGCCGACGATGCCGATCCGGTCCCCGCGCTGGATACCGAGCGTGAAATCCCTGATGATTTTCCGGTCACCAAACGATTTGGAAATATTCTGCGCGGTGATCACCGCTTTCGATCGCGCCGCGTCGCTTGACAGGCCGAGCTTTGCCGAACCCTGCCGCCCGAGCATTGCGGCACGTTCGGCACGCATGATGTTCAGCTTTTCGAGCCGCCCCTGGTTGCGTTTGCGCCGCGCCGTCACGCCGCGGTGCAGCCAGTGGAGTTCGAGCTTCAGCTTGGCGTCAAGTCGCTCTGTGTTGCGCGCTTCCTCTGCGTAGACTGCTTCGGTCCATGCATCAAAGCCACCAAAGCCGATGTCCTTGCGCCGCATCGCGCCCTGATCGAGCCAGAGGGTGGATCGGGTTAGCCGCGTCAGAAATGTCCGGTCGTGGCTGATCGCGACGAAGGCGCCCCGGTAACGCGCGAGCCAATCTTCGAGCCACTCGATCGCGGTGAGATCGAGGTGGTTGGTTGGCTCATCCATCAGGAGGATATCGGGATCCATCGCCAGCGCGCGCGCGATTGCCGCCCGGCGGCGCTCTCCGCCTGAAGCGGTTGCCGCGCTGCGCGTCATTTCGATGCCGATCTGTTCGGCGATCGCGGCGACGTCGTGCGCGACAGGGGCTCCGGTGCCTGACAGGGCAAAGTCCATCAGCGTGTCATGGCCCGTCATCGAAGGTTCCTGATCGAGCATCACCACGCGGGTTCCCGGTACGATCGTCCGACGCCCCTCGTCCGCATCGATCGCACCGGCGAGCAGCCGGAACAGGGTGGTCTTGCCCGCGCCGTTCCGCCCGATCAGCGCCAGCCGGTCACGCGGGCCGATGAACAGATCGAGATGGCGAAACAGCCAGCCATTGCCCTGGACAAGGCCGAGGTTTTCGAAAGCGAGGATCGGGGCAACCATAAGAGAAACTATTCACAGCCTGTTCAATGCGCCGTCACTATGGCACAGCCTCATGACGGCGATGAAAATTCTTTTGCCCCTCCTTGCAACGCTTTTTCTGCCTGCTGCATCGGGCGCGCAGGCGCCGCGGCGCGGCGGCGATCAGGACATGGCGTTTCAGGCGCGGCAGGCGGGCGCGCTGATGCCGTTGCGCGCGATCGAAGGCGGCGTGGTGCCTGAAATGAAGCGCCGCGGTGCCGATTATATCGGTGCCGAGCTCGATGGAAATTCGGGGCGGTACAGGCTGAAATTCGTGCGCGAAGGCTCGGTAATCTGGATTGATGTCGACGGCCGGACCGGGGCCGTACTTGCACGCGCGGGGGATTGATCCGCAACAACAGGGAGAAAGCCATGCGGCTATTGATCGTCGAGGACGAGCCGACGCTGGGCACGCAACTGAAAAACACGCTGGAGGGTGCAGGCTATGCCGTCGATCTGGCAACCGACGGCGAAGACGGGCACTATCTGGGCTCGACTGAAAGCTATGATGCCGTGGTGCTCGATCTGGGCCTGCCCGAGATTGACGGGCTGACCGTGCTCGACCGGTGGCGCAAGGAGGGAAAGGCTTTTCCGGTGCTGGTGCTGACCGCGCGTGACAGCTGGTCTGACAAAGTGGCGGGTTTGGACGCGGGTGCCGATGATTATCTCGCCAAGCCGTTTCAGACGGCGGAACTGATCGCGCGGCTCCGCGCGCTGATCCGGCGCGCATCGGGCAACGCCAGCGCCGAAATGATCGCAGGCGACGTGCGGCTCGATACACGATCGGGGCGGGTGACGCTGGCCGGTGGGCCGGTAAAGCTGACGGCGCAGGAATACAAGCTGCTCAGCTATCTGCTGCATCACAAAGGCAAGGTCGTCAGCCGCACCGAGCTGATCGAACATATCTACGATCAGGATTTCGATCGCGATTCGAACACGATCGAGGTGTTCGTGACGCGGATCCGGAAAAAGCTGGGAGCAGACGTCATCACCACGATACGGGGACTGGGATACAGTCTTGATGAACCGGCAAACGCCTGACCGCCTTGCCCCGCCGCCCGAGGCCGGTGGCGAGGCGGCGGGCAGGGCGCATGGATCATTGTCACGCCGGATGATCGGCATTGCGGCGGCGTGGATATTCGTCCTGCTGATCGGTGGCGGACTGGCACTCGACCGGGTATTGGCGAACGCCATCACGCAGAATTTCGATGACCAGCTCGAATATGTGATGACGGCGATGATCTCGAGCGCGGAGACCGGCCCTGATGGTGAAGTAAGGCTTAACCGGCCGCTGGGCAATCAGCGGTTCCTCGAGCCCAATTCGGGTCTGTACTGGCAGATTACCGCGCCGGGACAGGAGCCTTTTCCTTCCCGTTCCCTGTGGGACCGACGATTGGCGATGGGCGGGCCGCACCGTGATACCAGCCCGCACTTTTATGACAGCAGCCAGTTCAGTGACGAAAGGCTCCGCATCGTCGAACGCGATATCAAGCTGCCGCTTTCGCCGTCGATCTGGCGCTTTCAGGTCGCGCAGGACCGGACGGGGCTGGACGATCAGATCAGCGCTCTGCGCAGCACTGTCCTAACCAGCTTTGCGCTGCTCGGGCTCGGCCTGATCCTGCTCGCGGCAGTCCAGACGCTCTATGGTCTTTGGCCGCTGCGCAGGCTCCAGCAGGCCGTGGCGGATATGCGGAGCGGAAAGGCGCAACGCATCGCGCTTGCCAGGCTGCCGGTCGAGGTTGCGCCGCTCGTCGATGAGCTGAACGGGCTGATCATGCATAATGAAAAACAGGCCGAGGAGGCGCGCCGACATGCGGGCAACCTTGCCCATGCGCTCAAGACGCCGCTCACCGTCGTGATGAACGCGGCGACCGCCCAGGCCCCCGATCTTGCCGATACGGTGATCCGCGAAGCCGGGACGATGCGGCGGCAGGTCGATCACCATCTTGCCCGCGCGCGGGCTGTCGGGCGGCGGGGGCATACGCACAGCCGCGCCGATGCGTGGATTTCGCTTCAGGCGGTCGAGCGCGCAATCGCGCGGCTCTATGGCCATGTTCGCATCGACATGACCGGTGACCGCGCAGCGCGGGTTCATGTCGAACGGCAGGATCTTGACGAAATGCTCGGTAATCTTGTTGAAAACGCTGTGAAATACGGTGGCGGCAGCGTTTTCGTGACCGTGGTGAAAGACGGAAACTTCGTCGAGTTCCAGGTCGAGGATGATGGGCCGGGCATCGCTGAAGCCGATCGGGCGCGCATCTTCGATCGCGGCGTGCGGCTTGACAGCGGAAAGCCCGGAACCGGCCTCGGCCTCGCGATCGTCCGCGATGTAGCGGAAATCTACGGCGGCTCCGTCACGCTCGACGAAAGCGAGGATCTTGGCGGACTGATGGCGCGGCTGCGCCTGCCGGCAGTGATCTAGCCTGTGCGGTCCCGGCGCTGACCCTCATGATGGCGGATTACTTCGTCGATTATGAAGCGCAGGAATTTTTCGGTGAAGTCGGGATCGAGCCTTGCATCCTCGGCGAGGCTGCGCAGGCGGGCGATCTGGCATTCTTCCCGGCCGGGGTCGGCGGGTGGCAGGCCAGCCTGCGCCTTGTAGGCACCAACCGCCTGGGTTACCTTGAAGCGCTCGGCGAGCATGAAGACGAGCGCGGCGTCGATATTGTCGATGCTCTCGCGATAATGGCGCAATTGCGCGTCGCTCATAGCTGTTTCCTCCGTTCGGACTTGCCATAGCGTCACCCATTGTCCAGAGGAACGTCCAAGATGAGCGCGACTGTTCACGACCTGCCCACTGCCCGGAATATCAGGGCCCGGCCACCCTCGCTCGATCCGCTGCTCTCGCTGGTCTCAGATGACATGCGGCAGGTGAATCATGTCATCATCGACAGAATGCAGTCGGAAATCCCCCTGATTCCCGAGCTTGCGGGGCATCTGATCGCGGGCGGGGGCAAGCGCATGCGGCCGATGCTGACGCTCGCATCGGCAAGGCTGCTCGACTATGCGGGTACGCGTCAGCACAAGCTCGCCGCCGCCGTCGAGTTCATCCATACCGCGACGTTGCTGCACGACGATGTGGTCGATCAATCCGATCTCAGGCGTGGCAGGCGGACCGCCAATATCATCTGGGGCAATCCGGCAAGTGTGCTCGTCGGTGATTTCCTGTTCAGCCGATCGTTCGAACTGATGGTCGAGGATGGCAGCTTGCGCGTCCTCAAGATCCTGAGCCATGCCAGCGCGGTAATCGCCGAGGGCGAGGTCAACCAGCTCACTGCGCAGCGCCTCGTCGGTCTGGGCGAGGAACGCTATCTCAACATCATCAGTTCGAAAACCGCGGCGCTTTTCGCAGCGGCCTGCCGGATCGCGGCGGTGATCGCCGAACGTGATGAACCGGTCGAAACCGCGCTCGATGCCTATGGCCGAAACCTCGGCATCGCTTTCCAGCTGGTCGATGACGCCATCGATTATTCGTCGGACGCGGAAACAATGGGAAAGGGCGTGGGAGACGATTTCCGCGACGGAAAAATGACGCTGCCCGTCATCCTCGCCTATGCGCGGGGCACGGGTGAAGACCGGACGTTCTGGCAGGCGGCAATCAGCGGCCAGCGGGCATCGGACGACGATCTGGCTCATGCCATAGACTTGCTCCGGCAAACCGGCGCGATCGAGGATACGATCGAGCGCGCCCGCCATTTCGGTCAGCGCGCGATCGACGCACTGGGCCCATTTCCCCGCGGCGCGGCGAAAACTGCGATGGTCGAGGCGGTCGAGTTCGCCATCGCCCGCGGATATTGATGCCGGGGGCACGGGAAGCGGCCTGTCTTTCCGCATTGATATAACCGGTCCGTGAGTGACGATCTGCCCATCCGCGCCGTGCTCGCTGACCTGCTGCTTGCGCTTCGAACGCATTCAAATGCCGTGCTCATTGCACCCCCCGGCGCGGGAAAGACGACCATGGTCGCGCCCGCTATGCTTGCCGAGCCATGGTGCACCGGCGAGATACTGCTCCTCTCGCCGCGGCGGCTTGCCGCGCGCGCTGCGGCGGAGCGTATGGCGGCGCTTGCCGGTGAGGCCGTGGGGCAAAGCATCGGCTATGCCACACGGCTCGATACAAAACGTTCGGCCGGAACACGCATTCTCGTCGTGACCGAAGGAATTTTCCGCAAGCTTATCCATGCCGACCCCGAACTGACGGGCATTTCAGCCGTGCTGTTCGACGAAGTGCACGAACGCAGTCTCGACAGCGATGCGGCAATGGCCTTCGCGCTCGATGTGCAGGGTGCGCTGCGGCCCGATCTCAGACTGGTCGCCATGTCCGCAACCCTCGACGGCAAGGCCTTTTCGGCATTGATGGATGCGTCGGTCATCGAAAGCGAAGGTCGCGCCTGGCCGCTCGAACTCCGCTACATCGGGCGGAGCGCGGATCGCATCGAGGATGATATGGCGCGGGCCGTCCGCCGCGCGCTTGGGGAGGCAGAGGGTGATGTCCTCGCCTTCCTGCCCGGCCTCGCGGAAATAGCGCACACGTCGGACCGGCTGGAGGGCGTCGACTGTGCCATCCATCAGCTTCACGGCAGCCTGGAACCCGCGGTGCAACAGGCTGCACTTGCGCCATCGGAGCGCCGCAAGATCATTCTGGCTACGGGCATTGCCGAAACTTCGCTTACGATCGACGGTGTCCGCATCGTCATCGATTCCGGTCTTGCGCGTCGGCCGCGCTATGATCGCGCCGTCGGGATGACGCGCCTTGTCACCGAACGGGCGTCGCAGGCTGCCGTCGCCCAACGGGCGGGCCGGGCGGCACGACAAGGGCCGGGAACGGCCTATCGCCTGTGGGAAGAGGCCGCCACCGCGGGCTTTCCCCGGTTCAATCCGCCCGAGATACTTGAAGCCGATCTTTCGGCACTGATCCTCGAAACGGCGATCTGGGGGGTCATCGATCCGCTTTCGCTTCGCTGGCTCGATCCGCCGCCCGAGGCCGCTGTACGCGAGGCGAAGGCACGGCTGCTGACGCTGGGGGCACTGGACATCGATGGCCGCCCGACCGCCTATGGCAGGGCCATCGCCACGCTCCCGCTCGCGCCGCGTCTCGCGCACATGCTGCTAAAAAGCCAAGACAAGCGCCTCGCCGCAGAGGTTGCCGTGCTTCTCGGCGAGCGCAATCTGGGCGGCAACGATCCCGATCTCGAGGCGCGCCTGACGCGGTGGCGGCATGACGATGGGCGGCGCGCGGCGGCGGCACGCGCGCTGGCAAGGCGCTGGGCGGCGCTGGTTCCGCCTGAACAGGGCACGACGAGTGTCGGCCAGGTAGTTGCAATCGCCTTTCCCGATCGGGTCGCCCGGCGACGCGACGGGGATGGGGCGAACTGGGCGAGCATCGGCGGGCGCGGCTTCCGGCTGGATGCCTCATCGTCACTGGCGCGCGCGGAATGGCTTGCCGTCGCCGAAACACAGGGCTCTGCGGCAGGTGCGCGGATCGTTTCGGCAGCGCCGCTGGATTCGAAGCAGGTCGAGGCGCTGTTCGCGGCGCAGATTGTCACGCATGATCTTGTCGCGTTTGATCATCATACCGGCACCGTCTCGGCGCGGCGCGTGCGTCGGCTGGGGGCGGTCACGCTTTCGACCGGCCCGATCGATGCCGGTCCCCAAGCCGTCGCCCGGGCGTTGCTGGAGGGCGTCCGCACACACGGCCTCGATCAGCTCCCACGCGCCGACGCCCTTCAGGCGCGGGCGGCGTTCGCTGGCGTCACGCTGGACGATGCAATGCTGATGGCGCGGCTCGATGAATGGCTTCCCCCGCTGCTGACCGGGAAGCGCCGCCTGTCAGACATTGCACCCGCCGCGCTGGCCGGGGCCTGGGTCAACCTGCTCGACTGGGCCGATCGCCAGCGGCTCGATGCGCGTGCGCCACGCACTTACACCTCGCCGGCCGGAACGGTTCACGCGATCGACTATGCCGCGCCCGCCGGCCCGACGGTCGAACTGCGCGTGCAGGCGGTGTTCGGGCTTTCGGATCATCCCGTCATCGGTGATGGCACCCGGCTCGTCCTCAGCCTGACGTCACCCGGCGGGAAGCCGATCCAGACGACGCGCGACCTGCCCGGCTTCTGGGCCGGAAGCTGGCACGATGTGGCAAAGGAAATGCGCGGCCGCTATCCGCGTCATGCCTGGCCCGATGATCCCGCGTCGGCGCGCGCCTCGCTCAGGACAAAAAACGCACTTGCGAGGGAAGGCTGAATTGCGGCAGGGTCCGCCGATGCCAACCGCCCGCATATTCCGGAAAACGAAGAGCGCGATGCAGTCGGGCCGGGCGGGCACTGACCGCTGGGTGCTCGAGTATGAACCGGCGGAGGCCAAACGTGCCGATCCGCTGATGGGCTGGGCCGGATCGGGCGATACGCGGGGGCAGGTGACGCTGACGTTTGCCGATCTGGCCGCGGCGCAGGCGTATTGCGCAAAACATGGCATCGCGGCGACGATAATTCCGGCGCCCGAACGCACGCTCAAGCTGCAGGCTTATGCCGATAATTTCCGTTGAGGTGCGATAACGACGGCTGAGAGCAACAGCAGCAGCCGGGCATCGATCACGACGCCTTCGGTGCGCTTCGAGTCAACGAACGCCGCGATCTCGCTCACGGCCACGCGGTGTACTGTGATGTTTTCCCCGTCGATTCCGCCGCCATCGCTCACCTTTGTCAGCCCCGATGCCTTCACCAGCGTAAACGTCTCCGAGACCAGCCCCGGCGACGATGCAAATTCGCCGATCACTTCGATATGGCAAGGCCGCCAGCCGGTTTCCTCCTCGAGCTCGCGGGCGGCGGATGCCTCCACGCTTTCGCCTTCGGCATCGTCGCCGACGAGACCGGCGGGAAGTTCGAGGCAGCGGCGCTGGAGCGGAACCCGCCATTGCTCGACAAGGAGCACATGGCCATCCTCGAGCGCCAGTATCATCGCCGCGCCAATCCCCCGCGCGCGCCCGACATATTCCCACGCCCCGCGGCGCCTGGCGGTCATATAGCGTCCCTGCCAGACGATTTCTTCAGGTTCGGCGGTCACAGCTCGATCAGCCGATCGGGCAGCTCGTTCCGGTCGTCGTCGGCACGGGGCAGATGCACGGCGAGGATCTCTCCGACCTTTGCCACTGCAGCGATCATGCCGTCGACGATCCGGCCGCGACTTGCTTCGGATGTCAGCGCGATCATCGCATCGCCCCAGGCTTCCGCAGATACTTTCGCATGGATCGCTTCGTCGGCGACGATCTCGGCCATGTGCTCGCCGAGCGAAAGATAGATGAGGATGCCGGTGCGTCCGGTCGTGCGGCCCTGTGCGCCGACCTTGAACAGTTCGATCGCGCGGCTGCGAACCCGATAGCGGCGGGTGGCCCGGGGGGCGAGGCGGAGGCGCAGCGGCTCCCACGTTAGCAGCGCGAAAACCGCTGCCGAGACGATCGCCATGCTGCCAAAGATGACAAGTGAGAGGTCTCTCACCTCGGTTTCGCCCCATCCCCCGAAGATATGGGCCACGAGCCAGAACGGGATGGCTGGCGCCACTGCGAACAGGACGGGAATGAACAGCGCGGCCAGCCCGGTGCAGATCAGCGCGATATCGCGATAACCGTCCGACCGGTCGGCGACGATCGTGACGATCTCGCCCGATGTGCCGCCTTCCGCCAGATTGACGGCATCGGTCAGCCGCGCATGATCCGCTGCAGTCAACTTTGGCATCACCAGTCCCCCGACGCGCCGCCGCCGCCGAACGATCCGCCACCGCCCGAAAAGCCGCCCCCCCCGCCACCACCGCCCCAGTCGCCGCCACCGCCGCTGCTCCATCCCGAACCAGAACTGCGGCTGTTTACCGCGGCATTGATGGCCGTCCACAGGATCGCTTCGCCGATCCCGCTCGATCCGCGGTAGCGCCTGCCGCGTGCACCGCGCATCATCGGCACGACGACGATGAGCAGGACAATGCCCCAGAACACCAACGTCCCGACGTTGATCCCGCCGCCGCGCTGGCGACTTGATTGTGCCGCCGCCGCTGCCTGCGCGCGTTTCGCCGCTTCTTCAGGGGTCAACCTGATCTGCGCTGCCAGGGCATCGACGCCTGCATTCAACCCGCCCGCAACATCGCCAGCGCGCAACCGCGGCGTCATCAGGCCTTTCGCAACCTGATTGGCAAACGCGTCGGTGACGATCGGCTCTAGCCCATAGCCGACTTCGATCCGCGGCCCGCGCTGCCCAGCGGGATTATTGGGCGCGAGCAGGATGATCAGTCCGTCATTGGCTCCCTTGCCGCCAATCCCCCAGGCACGCCCGAGCTGGTATGCGTAATCCTCCAGCGGGTAATCGCGCATGTCGGCAATCGTCGCGATCACCATCTGGTGGCCCGTGGCCTGCTCGATCCCGGCAAGTTTTGCCTCAAGCGCCGCCCGGTCGGCAGGCTGGATGATATTCGCCTCGTCGACGATACGCCCCGTCAGCGTGGGGAAGACCGGTGCCGCGAGCGCCGGGAATGCGGCGAGCGACAGGATGTAGCACAGAAATCCGCAAAAACGGGTCATGAAACCTCTATTGCCTGCGCGCATATGGCTCCGGTCGAAACCCCGTCAGAACGATCTGCCGGCACGAAAGGGGGCTTGGCGGGCACCATGATTACACGCACCTTTCGTGCCCATCTGTGCAACTAGTTGAAGTTGACCTTCGGCGCGGTATCCGCCCCCGGCGTCGTCGCCTCGAACGGCGCCATGGGCTTTGATCCATAGATTACGCGCGCGCCGATCGCGTCGGGGAACGTACGGATGCGGGTATTATAGGCCTGGACGGCTTCGTTATAATCGCGCCGTGCCACTGCGATGCGGTTTTCCGTGCCTTCGAGCTGCGACATGAGCGTGCCGTAATTTCCCTGGCTCTTCAGTTCGGGATAAGCTTCCTGCAGGCGCTGCAGCGAATAGGCGACAGTCTGCTGCGCATTGGCATATTGGGCCAGCTTGGCGGGATCGGTCAGATCGCCCGGTGCGACGCGAACCGAACCAGCGGTTGCCCGCGCCTGCGTGACTTCGACGAGGATCGCCTTCTCCTGCGCGCCTGCGGCTTTCACCGTGGACACCAGATTCGGGATCAGGTCGGCCCGACGCTGATAGGCATTCTGGACATCGGCCCATCTCGCCTTTGCGGATTCCTCCGCCGTCGGGATCGAGTTGATTCCGCACGCCGAAAGCGGAAGTGCGGCTGCGAGCGCAAGCGCGACAGGAAGACGTCGTCTGATCATCATGCCCCTCCAAAGGCAGTAACTGTGCTATGTACATAAGACACGAAGGCCCGCGCTGCAATCTTTCGTGCACTCCAGCCTTTGCCTTGCGGGCCGATCGATGCCATTGTTACCGCCATCGAAACAGGGCGGGAGCAATTCATGTTTGCGGACTTCAAGGCGTTTCTCAACCGCGGCAATGTGCTCGATCTCGCCGTTGGCGTGATCATCGGCGCGGCGTTCGGGAAAATCGTGACCGCGCTGACGGACGATTTCCTGACGCCGATCCTGAGCATCGTCACCGGCGGGATCGATTTCCGCAACATGTACGTGCCGATCGGCAGCGTGCCTGCCAACACCCCCGAAACGCTCGACGGCATGAACGCGGCGGCGGTTCCGGTCTTCGCCTATGGGCATTTCATTACCGAGGTCATCAATTTCGTGATCCTCGCGTTCGTCATCTTCATGATCGTGAGGATCGCAAACCGGGCTTTGCAACGCGCCGAGGCCGAGCCAGCCCCGGTGGCAACCCCGGCGGATATCGTCTTGCTGACCGAAATCCGGGACGCGCTGAGAACGCGCGCTTGATGGCCCGCCGGGGGCACGGACTGGCTGATCGCCAGTGAGGGTGTCGTCGACGGCAACGTAAGGGCAGCGATAACGCTATGAGGAACATGCGAATGCGGTTTCGGTGGGTCTTTATCGGCAGTCTGGTGCTGGGATCGTCGGCGGATGCGGCAGCAGTACGGCCAGCGTATCACCCAGCCTCGATCGCGGCCTTGCCGTCGCCGCCGCGTGGTGCTGACGAAAAGCGTCCGGACCCTGTGGTGTCCACCCCGCCAATCAATCCCGATTTTCAGCCTCCATCATCCCCGCCGCCGCCCTGTCGTTCCACGGGCACCGGTGTGCGCCAGCCAGCAACTCAAGGATCGACGATGCCCGACACGCCAGCATTCCGCATTCCGAGCGAAGCGGAATTCAACGCGCCGGTTCCGCCCTATACCGCCAATGAGCTGTGGCAGCGCATCCATTATTTGCTGATGGCCTATGAGGGCGATGTGACGCCCGAACAGGTCAGGGCGGTCTTCGGCATCACCCTCAAACGCCATGACTATACGCCGTCCGAAGGCGGCGCTTTTACTATACGCTAGAAAGCAAGAGTGCCTGGTATAAGAGCCCGATCCGAAACTAAGTTGAGTGGTATCAGCGGGTTAGCTTGACGCCAGCCCAAGTCATTGATTCAGGGATTTTTGCGAAAACTTCCGGAGGTCAACGATGTGGACCGATACCACTCGGGCGCAACATGCCCGT
>JANPGY010000006.1:0-4041 GCA_031424175.1 Sphingomonadales bacterium | reverse complement strand
CATTCCAGCCTTGGAGCGAAGACGCCGGATCAGGCATATTTTGACAACCTGCTAGTGAAGAAGGCAGCATGAAATTAGCCGCCGATATGGGGCGTCATGCAGGGAGGGCAGAGCCCGACCGGAGTGACGCCCCATATCGGCAAATCGAGGAAGCAACCGGCAGACAATCCACTTATCCGTCACCGATCGCTGTTCAGACTAACCCGGCCACCTCTGTTTGGCAGGTTAATAGTCGGCAAACCCTTGGCGTCGGGCGTAATGTATATTCTGCCGTTCCTAACTTCGGATTTGATGCGTAGAAGTCCGACCTCGCCATCAGAAGGCTGATAAACTCCGGTTTGAAGTAGCCCACCTCCGAGATTGGTGGCGAAGGGGGATGATAACTCGTCGCCGAGTTGACTGCCGCCGACCAAACTTGCCTGCGGATGATCGAGCCCCAGTTCATGCCCGATGCTATTGACCACATCTCCAAGCCCATCGGCTACTGCTTCAATACCATCGCCGATGCCGTTGACGATGCTCTTGATCCCACGACCAATGTCGCGGAGCAGGTGGCCACCCCCTGCTATCTCATCAGCGGCTAAATTCCCGACCGTATTGGCGAGTATAGGTGCCCCGACACAAACTCCGGCGCAGCGGCGGGTTTTCTTAAGGTGATATAAGGGGTTGCGGACCACTCGCCCCGGCGCGAACCGGCGGGCGCGGATTTTACCCCTGACGCGGTTTTCGGCGCAAGGGCGAGCGGCGGCTGAGATGGTGATGTGCGCGAGACCCTTTCCATGCGCGAAGGTGTGGCGCGCGTTGCCAGTATCGGCAAGGAGGAGCGGGCAGGCGCTACCAGAGGCGCTTCACGGCGAAGCCGTCGAACAGCGCCTCGTTCGACACCAGCACCATATCCTCGGCCTGTGCCTGGGCGATCACCAGCCGGTCGAACGGGTCCTTGTGGGCGATGTTCATTTCCCCTGCGAGCCGGGCATGGTGAACGCTGATCGCAAGCTCGGCAAAGCCCTGCTCGGCGACTATACCCTCGAAGTCCCGCGCCAGCAGCGCCGCGTCAGGCAGCTTGCCGATGCGGAACTTGGTGGCAACCTCCATGGCCGAGGCGGCGCTGACGGCGACGGGGTTGTCCTCGTCGGCGATGGCCTCACGGGCACGGCGGCTCAGCGCCTCGTCACCCGCCAGCCACCAGATCAGCGCATGGGTATCGAGCAACAGCCTCAAGCGAGATTCCACCCACCTAGTTCGTCTTCGGGCAACGGTTCGTCGAACCGCGCATTCATGGCGATTTTGCCCTTGAACGCCCCGAAGCACCGACGCCCGCGAGGGCTGACCGGCACCAGGCGCACCACCGGCACGCTGCCGCGCGCGATCACCACCTCGCCGCCCGCGAGCGCGTCGGCGATCAGGCGGGACAGGTTGGTCTTGGCATCGTGAACCGAGAACTGGGCCATGGGCGTCTCCTTGGCTAACCATATAGCTAAGCAAGCCGGTCAGGCAAGAACCATGCGTGCCGGGCCTGAAGATGGGCTGCGATGCTGCGCATCGAGCCGGTAATTATGCGTCTTCGGCGTCGGCCTCGGCATCGAGTAGGGCGAGCAGCGCCTGGGCATCATCGGGGGCCTCATCGCCGACATGCGGGCTGCCGGCGTTCTGGCGAGCGGCAAGCCGGGAGCGGATCGGTTTGGCTGGATGGGTGGGTGGCGGTGTGGACGGCCTTGAGCGTCTTGATCGAGACCTGGGTGTAGCCCGCGTTGACCGGCTGGTAGTTCTGATCGAAATCCGCCGACGCCACCGGACGACCGGAGCGGAAACCGCCGCGACTCGTTCCCGTGCCGCTCGCCGCCATCTGCGCGGCATAATCGGTAAGGTTCGCACTGCGCCCTTTATTCCCCACGTCGCCGATGCGCTGGCCGTTGAAATAATAATGAAGCTGGCGCGGGCCCAGCACCCCCTTCAACCGCTCCTCGCGCACCAGCACCTGGCCGTAAGCATCGCTCGCAAAGCGCACCACCCGGTCTGCCGCCGTATCCGTCAGCGTCGCGATATGGCCGTTCACGTCATAGCTCAGCCGCGAAAGCCCCGGCGCCCATTTGCCCGTGTTCGGGTTGGACGGGTTCTTCGCGTTGATCGTGATGCCCGACTGTTTGGCCTCGTCCCACCAGACGTATTGATAACTGGTATCGGTGGTGATCCTGCCCTCCACCGTCCGCACATGCGTGACGACGCCCTGATCCGCGCCCGCATAAGCGCTGCCGTTCCACAGCCTGTAGTCATAGGTCTGCGTGGTCGTACTGTCAGTGTCGACCGTGGTGGTGGTGGTGATGCGATTGTCATTGTCATAAACGGACGTGCGGTCCAGCGTGACCGTCCCATTGGCCGCATATTCCATGTATCGCGTCACCCGGCCGAGCGCATCACTGGTGCGCGACGAACGCCTGACGCCGTTTATAGACATGTCCTCGAGATAACCGTCCGCGGTGTAACTGTAGCTCTCCTTATGGCCGTCATAGCCATAGGTCGCAGCCGCACGGTTGCCCGCCGCATCATATTCGATCGAAACACCGTCCCGCCCGGCGACGATCTTGCCGCCGTCAAGATCAATGCGTTGATAGGGAAACGGTGCCGCCTGCCTCCATGGCGGCGTCGCTTGTCTCGTTGGATTCCGATATTCAGACAATGGTTTGCACCGCAAGGGGGAGACACTGCTTTATCTTGCTTTCAGGAAGCTGCCAGGGTCACCGGCACTGTTTTGCTAACAAAATAAGGGCTGACTTCGTTGATACGTGCACACATCTCTCGCATGGATTCTTTCACCAAGGCGGATGCGTCTCGCAGTTGCCTTACCATCTCTGACTGTGCTGGTCCGCTGTTCAAGACCCTCATCAGGACGATCGACGCCCAACGCGGCGCAGATGATGCGAGGCGGGGAAAGACGGAAAGAAGCGCATCTATATAGGAGCTATCGTCAAAGGACTCGACAGCGTGGATAATCGAAAACATTCCTTCATCGTGTTCCGCCTCGTCCGACAAAAGCGACAACAGATCGCGAGCCAAATGCTTATCACCATCTGCCAAAAGCTCGCTTACAGCGATATCAATGACGGCAGGGCGCGCTCCCTGCGTTTCGATCTCGCGACGTAAATCTGCTAGCTTACGGTCATACGCTTCGTTCATCGTCTTCACTTCACAAAGATTGCAGGATGGTTAGCTTTATTCATTCTTATCAAGTCTTGTAGGCTAGACCGAATTTGAGGTGTGTAAAGGTCGTCGGCTCGATAAATCTTACGTGCGTCCCACACACCCGCCGCAAGGGCGTCGCGTGGAGTCATATCCATGTCTGCCCTGTTTCCGTAGGTAAAAGTGGACCTGTGGCGGCCACCAACTCCTGAGACGGGTTGCTCCATATTGATCGCGAATCCATCACCCTTCGAAACGCCCTCAAGCGCCATTCGATTAGCAGAGGGGATGTGATGCGGCGTAATGTTGTCGCCCTTCATGCCCGCCGCTATTAAGTCCCTATAAGTACCTACTGCACCTTCCCCAGAAAGCAGCCGGGGACCAACACCACCTTTCACTGCTCCCAAGCCACCAAGGGCAATACCTCCCGCCAGGACGAACCCGCTACCGCCTGCCTGGCCTTTTTCAACGGACCACAGTTGCGGACCGGTCATCTTGTCGGCGATGTAGCCGGTGGCTTTATCCTTGAAATAGTCGAGCGCCATGCCAGCGAGATATTTGACCGGGGCCACGACCGCGAAAGCTCCATCTGCGAGCGTCAGCGCGATCCCGATTCCGGGGTGGAGAGGTGGCCGGGTTAGTCTGAACAGCGATCGGTGACGGATAAGTGGATTGTCTGCCGGTTGCTTCCTCGATTTGCCGATATGGGGCGTCACTCCGGTCGGGCTCTGCCCTCCCTGCATGACGCCCCATATCGGCAAATCGAGGAAGCAACCGGCAGACAATCCACTTATCCGTCACCGATCGCTGTTCAGACTAACCCGGCCACCTCTCCACCCCGGAATCGGGATCGCGCTGACGCTC
>JANPGY010000005.1:0-255918 GCA_031424175.1 Sphingomonadales bacterium | reverse complement strand
CCGCAATGGGCGAGCGCGTGATCGCCAACATCCGCGCCTGGGCCGACGGCCATCGCCCTCCCGATCAGGTTCTGGACGGCTGGCGTTGAAGGCTTTAACCCCGCGCGCTACCACTGGCCCGATTTTAGGGGGCCGGACTTTCAGGGGCAGTCATATGCGATTGGCAAAGACGGCAACGGGCGTGTTTGCCATCATCGGCGCATCAGCGGCACGGGCACAGCCGATCGTCGTGGCGGACAGTGGCGACAGCGCTTGGGTTCTCGCTGCATCGGCGCTGGTACTCTTAGCCGCGTTGCCCGGCCTTGCCACGCTTCACACGCGGGGCCGCCCGGGATCCGGGGCGGCCGCGTTGCTTGTGGGGACTGCCATTGTATCAGTGCTCTTTGCATTGATCGGGTATAGCCTCGCATTCGGCCCCGGTGGTCCGATAATCGGTGACGCCGGCAATGTGATGCTTGCCAATCTCGCCGATCTGCGGGCCGATCTTACCATTTCGGAAACGCTTTACGCTCTGTTCCAGCTCGTCCTCGCGATCTTCGCTACCACGATCCTCGTCACTCCCGTCGCGGGCCGCACGGGAACCGGCTGGCTGGTTGCCTTTTCGGGCCTGTGGTTCATGCTTGTCTATGTTCCTGTCGCGCACTGGATCTGGGGGGGCGGCTGGCTTGTCGATATGGGTGCAGTGGATCAGGCGGGCGGCATCGTTATCCAGCTTGCGGCCGGGGTTTCGGCGCTCGTCGTCGCGGTTCTTCTCGGAGGGGGTCATGCGGGCGAGCTGGATCAAGGACCGCATCAGGCGGTGGCTGGGGGCGCGCTCGTTCTGATCGGCTGGTATGGCGTGGCCGGCGGCGGTGCGTTTTCGTCGGGTGACGATGCCGCATCGGCGATCCTCAGCATTCACCTTGCGGCGAGCGCGGCGGTGCTCACCGGGCTCTTGCTCGAGTGGCTGAGCCGCGGCTCGGCATCGGTACACGGCACGATCTCCGCGGCGATTGCCGGCCTTGCTGCCGCAAGCGCCGGCGCAGGGTTGATCGGAGCGGGCGGCGCAATCGTCCTCGGTGTCCTCGGGGCCATTGGTTCGATGCTGGCCGCTACGCTCGTTGAGCGCCTCGAACTGGGCAGCGCCGCAAGCGCTTTCGTGGCCCATGGCGCGGGTGCCATCATCGGCGCGCTGACATTTCCCCTGTTCATGCTCACAAGTCTTGGCGGCATCGGCTTTGACACCGGCAGCGGCCTTGCGGCGCTGCTTGCGGCACAGGCGGTTGCCGTCGGCGCCGTCACGCTCTGGTCGGCGGGTCTTACCGCCGTCGCTGCTCTGATGGTGGCAATGGTCTTGCCGATGCGGCAAGCTGACGCCTAATCCCCGGTCAAAATCCTGTCGATGAGCTGCTTGGTCGTCGGCACAAAGCCGTTCGAATAGAACGGGTCGGTCTTGAACCGGAATGCCGAATGCCCGGCAAACATCAGATTCTGTTCGGTGTCCTCGCCGTGCGCAATGTCCTGCAGCGTCTTCTGGATACAGAAACTCCGCGGATCGGCGAGATAGCCCGTCGTCCAGTCGTCATGATCCTTCCAAGCAGAAAATCCGCAGTGCGACAGGCAGCCCATGCAGTCGGCCTGATCCTTGCGGATCGTCTTGCGTTCGTCCGGGGTCACGAAAACAAGGGTATTGTCGGGTGTTTTAAGGGCATCGGTATAGCCCAGACCATACCATTCGCGCGCTCGCAGCAGATCGCCCCGCGTCACCCAGAAATTTCTGCTCTTCACGCCGACGTCGAGCTGGTGTGTATGATCGCCCACCTGCTCACCCGAAAATGCAATCTGGCGTTCGCTGCGCGTTTCGAGGCGCCTCAGGAACGGATTTCGCACCGCGCTTGAATAAAATCCCGTGGGCGAAAAGCGGTGGAGCAGCACATCGCCTTCCTCCAGCGTCATCAGACGGTCCTTCCACCCCTGCGGAATTGGGCTTTCCTGGGTCAGCAGCGGCCGCGTCCCGAACTGGAAGGCAATCTGACCGAGTTCGGGATTGTCGAGCCAGTGATCCCATTCCTTGAGGTTCCACACGCCGCCCGCCATCACGATCGGCAAGCTGTCGCTGATGCCACCCTCCCGCATGGTTTCGCGCAGCGCCTTGACGCGCGGATAAGGGTCTTCAGGCGATTTGGGATCCTCGGCGTTCGAGAGCCCGTTATGCCCGCCCGCAAGCCATGGATCCTCATAGACAACTGCCGACAGATACTCCGCAGACTTTGAATAGGCGCGTTTCCAAAGTGCCCGGAATGCGCGGGCGGAACTGATGATCGGAAGGTAGGATACGCCGTAGCTGCTCGCGATTTCGCTCAGCTTATAGGGCATGCCGGCACCACAGGTCACGCCGGAAACCAGCCCACGCGTCTGTTCGAGAACGCCGTGGAGGATCGGCTGCGCGCCGCCCATTTCCCACAGCACGTTGATGTTGATGGCACCCTGGCCCCCCGCCACATCATAGGCGCGCTTCACCTGCTCGACAGCACCATCGATGGCATATCTGATCAATTCCTGATGCCGTTCGACGCGCGTACGGCTTGCATAGACCTGCGGCACGATCTTGCCCGACGGATCATAGCTGTCGGCGTTGACCGCGCTGACTGTCCCGACGCCGCCAGCGCGCGCCCATGATCCCGAACTCATGTGATTGGTCGCCGAAACGCCCTTGCCGCCTTCGACAAGCGGCCAGACTTCCTTGCCGCGGTAGACAATCGGCTTGATACCCTTGAACAATCCTGTGCTCCTTGCGGCTGGAAGCCTGGCTATAGAGATGACGCACGGATAATGCGACCGACCAATTACGACCGTTAACCGCCACGGGATGTACAGTAATCACAGGATTTGCGGCATTCTGCCGCAAATCACCAGCGCCTCGTCATATAACGCGCGATAGGCGGAAATCATGGCATCCTCGCCAAACTCGGCGCGCGCCTTGGTGCGGTTTGCCGTGCCGATGGCGTGGCGCAGCGCAGGATCGTCGGCAAGAGTTTTCAGCGCATCGTAAAAGCCCCGTTCCCGGTGAACCGGCATGACGAAACGCCGATTGGCGTCAGACACTATCGCACGTACATCACCCACGTCGGTACACACCGTTGGCAACCCCGCTGCCATCGCCTCGACGAGCGAAACAGGGAACTGTTCGCTGTCAGATGAAAGCGCAAAGATATCGAAATGGCCGATAAAGGCGGCCGGGTCGTTCATATGCCCCGGCATCACGACGCGATCTTCCATGCCCAATCTGGCAGCTTCGGCGAGAATCGCGCCGCGATCGTCCCCTTCCCCCACGATCACGATTCGCGCGTTCGCGATTGCCGCGGAGCAACGCAGCAGCCGCGAAAGGTTTTTGACTGGCCGCAACCCGGCCAGCGTTCCGATGACGATCTCACCCTTCGCTTTGTTCAATCCGGGAATGCGGACCGTGGGCCGGCCGTATCGACCCGTCAGGACGCCGTTGCCAATCCGCCTGATCCGCATGGCCGGCTGCTTCCAGACGTCGCGGGCGATCGCTTCCAGCGTGTACGATGGCACGACGAGCGCGTGCGCGGCAGGAAGCGCAATCCTCCGGAAACCGTTGCGCGCGCCGTTGAGCCGACGCGCTTCGTCGGCATTGAACCCGTCTTCATGATGGATAAGCGGCGGCAGCGAACCGCGGAAGATACGCCGCGTCATCACCGCGTCCATCGCACCCCAGTTATAGGTGAGCACAAGATCGAAGCCCGTCATATAGGTGGCAAGATCGCGGTAGCGCCTGAAAGTAGGCCTGCCCTGGAGGAACGGCGCATCGGCGGGGAAACTGGCTGCGATACCCGGATCGATTTTCATGCGCGCAGCCAATTCCCCGGGCATGGCGCTGATGATCGTGTGCCGGGCGTCGTCGCCAAATGCGTTCATCAGCCGCACGGCGCGCAGTTCCTTGCCGCCTGCGCCAAAGCTCGAATGGCAGTGCAGCATCCGGATCAAGTCGCAACCGTCCGCAACACTGTATCGATCGCATCGATCGCATCGGGTTCGTCGAGCGACGGCGCGTGGCCGACGCGCGGCACCGTCACCAGCATGGCACCGCCGGATCGGGCCGCCATCCGTTCTGCGGCGTCGCGTCCCAGCACGTCTGAATGTTCACCGCGAAGAATGAGCAGCGGGGCGCGGGCCAGAGCGTCGAACGCCGGCCACAGATCGATTGCGGTGTCGCCGCCGGGCAGGCGGAGGGGAACGGCGATATTGCTGTCGTAGTCGGCAACGATCCGGCCTGCCGCCGTCACCCGGTTCAGCCGTTTGGCCATCGCCAGCCATTCGTTGAGCCCGTAATCGGGAAAAACGTTTTTCTGTGTTTCCGTCAGCGCACGCGCGGCATGCACCCATGTCGGCCAGCCGCCTGCCTTGCCGACTGTCTGACGGATACGGTCTAGCCCCTGGTTTTCGAGAACCGGGCCGACGTCGTTCAGCACTGCCCCGACGATCCGTTCCCGCCCCGCCGCGGCGAGAAGCATCGCAACGAGGCCGCCAAGCGATGTCCCGATCATGACCAACCGCGCAAGTCCGAGTTCTGAAAGCAGGGCCTCGATGTCTTGCACATACACCTGCGGGACGTAGGTCATCGGATCCTTCGCATATGCGCTTTCGCCGCGCCCCCTCAGTTCGACGACGATCAGGCGCCAGTCACCCGCCAGCCGGTCCGCCAGATTGGCGAAGTCGCGTGCATTGCGGGTAAGCCCGGGCAGGCAGAGGATCGTCGGCCTGTCGGACCGGCCGTCATAATCGCGATAGTGAAGCCTCAGCCCGTCGGTCGACATCCAGTAGTCGTCACGAAAAGCCATGTTGCCACTTCCCCGCCGGTGCGTTCATGACAGCCCATGGCCGAGCCCGCGCAACCTTTCCACCCCGAACGTGCAATCGACGAGGTTGCCTACTTTCTTGGCGACCCTGTGGAGGCGGCACCCTTTCCGCGCCACATCCTGCGCTGGCGCAACGATCGCGCCGCCGCCGGGGTGGGGCTGTCGAGCCTGGATAACGAGGAATGGATCGAGCATTTCGGCCGTTTCCATCCGCTTGCGGGATCGCTGCCCCAGCCACTGGCGCTGCGTTATCACGGCCACCAGTTTCGCGTTTACAATCCCGAAATCGGAGACGGGCGGGGATTCCTGCTTGCCCAGATGCGCGATGCGCAAGGGCGGCTGATGGATCTTGGCACCAAAGGCTCGGGCCAGACGCCTTGGAGCCGGTCCGGCGACGGCCGCCTGACGCTGAAAGGGGCCGTCCGCGAAATCCTTGCCACGGAAATGCTCGAAGCGCTCGGCGTTGGAACCTCGCGAACATTTTCGGTGATCGAAACCGGCGAGCAGCTTTACCGCGGCGATGAACCATCGCCAGCGCGTTCGGCCGTCCTCGTCCGTCTGAACCACGGCCATATCCGCATCGGCAGCTTCCAGCGGCTCGCGACGCTCGGGCTCGATGACGAACTGGAACGGCTCGTCGCCTACAGCCTCAGATATTATTATGGCGAGGAGATGGGCGACGACGGGCCATCGCGCTTTCTCGCGCACGTTGCCCGCCGCACGGCATGGATGGCAGGGTCTTTCATGGCCGCGGGATTCGTCCACGGTGTGCTCAATTCTGACAATATCAACATCAGTGGCGAAAGTTTCGACTATGGCCCCTGGCGCTTCGCGCCGACGTTCGACGCCGGTTTTACTGCCGCCTATTTCGACAGTGCCGGGCTTTACGCTTTCGGACGTCAGGCGGAAGCCATTCACTGGAACGTCGTCCAGCTCGCCATCGCACTGAAACCGCTCGCGGAGACGGACGCGCTGGCCGCAGCGGTAGGGGAATTTGCCCCCGCCTATCGACAGGCACTGGTCGATCGGATGCTCTGGCGCCTCGGCCTGCTCCCCAATGGAAATGAGGAGGACAGTGCGCTTGTCGGCGCGATCGAGCACGCGCTTGTGGAAAGCCAGCATTCCATCGACGGCTTTTTTGCCGACTGGGCGGGCGGCGATGTTCATCGCGACGAGCCCGCCTATTCGACCGACGCTTTCGCCCCGCTGCGTGACATCATATCGGGATATCGCGGCGTGATCGACGCGGTTCCCCGGTGCCCGATGCTGATCGAAGACGTCGAATCGATCTGGACGCCGATCGCGTCGCACGACGACTGGTCACTTTTTCATACCAGAATCGACGCGATCCGCCGCGTGGGTGCCGCGCTGGCAAATCGCAAAACAGCCGCTAAAGCGGCCGGATGATTGCCGAACTTGTATCGACCGAGCCCGCCACAGGCGCGGTCGTCTGGCGTGGACGGATCAGTGACGTCGATCGGGAAGTCGAGCTTGCGCAGACGGCATGGGCGGAATGGGCGGCACAGCCGCTTGCTGTGCGCGTCGAGGCGCTGCGGCGCTTTGCCAATGTCGTGCTCGGCCGGATGGATCCGTTCTCCGATCTGATCGCACGGGAAACCGGCAAGCCGTTGTGGGAGGCTCGCACCGAAGTCGAATCAGTCATCGCCAAGGTAGAGATTTCAATCGACGCCTATAATGAACGCACCCGACAGCGTCGGACCGATGGTGAAGTACATTCCCGCCAGGTGCTACGGCATAAACCCCATGGCGTACTTGCCGTCCTCGGCCCTTATAACTTTCCCGCACACCTTCCCAACGGGCATATCGTCCCTGCGCTACTCGCGGGCAATGCCGTGGTCTTCAAACCATCGGAAAAGACACCCGGCACGGGAAGCATGCTCGTCGATTGCTATCACGCAGCGGGCATCCCCGAAGGTCTCGTCCGACTCGTCATCGGCGGGCCGGCAGAAGGGAAAGCGCTTGCTGCCAATCCGCGGCTTGACGGTCTGCTTTTCACGGGCTCGGCGCGCACCGGCCTGCTCCTCAATCGCCAGTTCGCCGATCAGCCGAACAAGATCCTTGCGCTGGAAATGGGCGGCAACAATCCGATCATTGTCTGGGATGCGCCCGATGTTTACTCGGCGGCAGTCATCGTTGTGCAATCGGCATTTCTGTCGGCGGGGCAGCGTTGCACTGCTGCACGACGCCTGATCATTCGCGATGGCCAGCACGCGCCGTTCATCGAGCAGGTCAAGCGGATCGTCCAGAGACTGATCGTGGGACACCCACATTCGAGCCCCGCGCCCTATATGGGGCCCGTGATCGATAATGACGCGGCAGACGGGCTGCAGGAGAGCTTCCTTACCCTGATGATGAAGGGTGGCCGCCCAATCCTCCAGATGGACCGTCCGGTCAGTGGCCGCCCCTTTCTCACGCCCGCCATTATCGATGTGACCGACGTGGCCGAGCGGCCGGATATCGAACTGTTCGGGCCCCTTCTCCAGTTGATCCGCGTTCCTGATTTTCCGGCCGCGCTGGCTGAAGCGAACAATACGCGGTTCGGACTTTCCGCATCGCTGGTCGGTGGCAGCCCGCAACTCTATGACCAGTTCTGGGCCAATGCGCGGGCGGGCATCATCAACTGGAACAAGCCAACCAATGGCGCATCGTCGCGCGCGCCATTCGGCGGTATCGGACTTTCAGGAAATCATCGCCCGAGCGCCTATTACGCCGCCGACTATTGCGCTTATCCAGTGGCTTCGACGGAAGAGGAAACGGCGCGCGGCAGCATCGGTATCGGCCTGCGCGATTCCTGACTCCCAACGCGCGTTCTTCCTCCAGGGTGAAAGCCTATCGACTTGGGACGAGATGATAGCTGCCCTATTTGCAGCCCAATAATCCTTGGCTTGAGGTCTTGAGAGCGCACCCCCAACTGGCCATCATGGCAAATCTTCTCGATCCAACCGCGCGGGGGCGCGTCATTCTCGTCGGGGCGGGGCCTGGCGACCCCGGACTGCTCACGGTTCGCGCTGTTGCCGCGTTGCAGAGTGCGGACGTGGTCGTCCATGACGGGCTGGTCGATCCGCGCGTGCTCGATCACGCGCCTGCCACGGCCCAGCGGATCTCCGTCGCCAAAAAGCGGGATCGGCATACCATTCCCCAAGAGGGTATCAATACGCTGATCGTCGCGCATGTGAGAGCCGGAAGCATCGTCGTGCGGCTGAAAGGTGGAGATCCGTTTATCTTCGGGCGCGGCGGCGAAGAAGTCGAAGCCGTGCGCGCGGCCGGCCTCCCCGTCGAGGTCATTCCCGGCGTCTCGGCGGCACTTGGCTGTGCCGCAGAAGCGATGCTTCCCCTCACTCACCGCGACTGGTCGTCGGCGGTCAGTTTCGTCGCGGGGACATGCAAGGGGCTCGCCGAACAGAATTGGTCGGGCCTCGCAGGGCATGGGCGGACGCTCGTCATCTACATGGGTGTCACCGGGGCAAAGGCAATCGCGGACAAGCTGATGGCGGAAGGCGTCGATCCCGGCATTGCTGTCGCGGTGCTCGAACGCGGCACGCTCGAAGGAAGCCGCGCCATGCGCACGCTGCTCGCCGATCTTGGCGATCTCGTCGAACGTGAAAAGGTCAAGAGTCCGGCAATCCTTGTCATCGGCGAAGTCGTCCGGCTTTCCGATGCGGAAGACAGGCTGGCGGCGCTTGCCGAACGCGCCGAGGCAATGGCATGAAACTTCTCACCGGCAACGATCTGAAAACGGGTGATGTCACCTGGTGGACGGGAACGGACTGGTCGCGCCATGTCGAGGATGCGATCGACGTGGGGGAGCATGGCGATCCCGTGCTTGCCGCAGAGGAAGGGGCACGACGCGTCAACGCGCCTTATATCATCGACGCGATCGTTACGCCCGAGGGCCCCCGCCCCGCGCATATTAAGGATCGCATCCGTGCGCTCGGCCCCACGGTGCGACCAGACCTTACACTGAAGCCCGCCGATCCAGCGGCCGGCGAATGGGTGATCTGACATGTATCGATACGATAACTACGATCAGGCGATGGTCGATTCGCGGGTCAAGGAATTCCGCGATCAGGTGAAGCGCCGCATCGCGGGCGAGATTACCGAGGATCAGTTCAAGCCGCTGCGGCTGATGAACGGGCTCTACCTCCAGCTCCATGCCTATATGCTGCGCGTCGCCATTCCTTACGGGACGATGGACAGCCGCCAGATGAGGATGCTGGCGCACATCGCACGCAAATATGATCGCGGCTATGGCCATTTTACCACCCGGCAGAATATCCAGTACAACTGGATCAAGCTTTCCGAGTGCCCTGATCTGCTTGCCGATCTTGCGACCGTCGAGATGCATGCCTTTCAGACGAGCGGAAACTGCATCCGCAATATCAGTTCCGATCAATATGCCGGTTCCGCGGCCGACGAAGTCACCGATCCGCGCCCCTGGGCGGAGCTGCTCCGGCATTGGTCCACACTGCATCCCGAGTTCAGCTTCCTGCCGCGCAAGTTCAAGATCGCGGTGATCGCGAGCGAAGAGGATCGCGCGGCTATGAGGCTTCACGACATCGGCATCAATCTGGTCAGCCGGGATGGCATCATCGGTGCTGCATTCTATGTCGGCGGCGGCATGGGGCGCACCCCGATGATCGCACCGCTGATCAGGGATTTCGTGCCCGCGGAAGAGCTGCTCAGCTATACCGAAGCATGTCTGCGCGTCTATAATCGTCACGGGCGCCGCGACAATATCTACAAGGCGCGGATCAAGATCCTCGTTCACGAACTCGGTGCGGCCGAGTTCACGCGCCAGGTGGAGGAAGAATTTGCGCATGTGAAGACGCTCGGCATCGATCCGCCGCGTGCCGAGCTTGACCGGATCGGCGCGATGTTTGCGCCTCCGCCCTTCGATACGGGCGCGATCGAGGAGCCTGACTTTTCCGATCCCGATTTCCGGCGATGGGTCGAACAGAACAACGTTGCGCACAAGCAGCCCGGCTATGCGATCGTGAACATCAGCCTCAAGCCCGTCGGCGGCATTCCGGGCGACGCGACGGCGGACCAGATCGACCTGATGGCCGATCTCGCCGAACGCTACAGTTTTGACGAACTGCGCGTCACGCACAGTCAAAACATCACGTTGCCGCACGTTCGCAAGGCCGATCTCCATGCCGTCTGGCAGGCGTTGCGCGATGCCGGGCTCGCGGCCGCAAACCTTGGCCTGATATCCGATATCATCGCCTGCCCCGGCCTCGATTACTGCAGCCTCGCCAACGCCCGCTCGATCCCCATCGCACAGAAGATCGCGACGCGCTTCGCCGATCCCGCCCGGCAACGCGATCTGGGCGAGCTCAAGCTCAAGATCAGCGGCTGCATCAATGCCTGCGGCCATCATCACGCAGGGCACATCGGCATTCTCGGAGTCGACCGGAAGGGCAAGGAAAATTACCAGCTTCTCCTTGGCGGATCGGGCGCGGAAGACGCCAGCCTCGCCAAGATCACCGGCCCGGGTTTCGACGAGGACGGCATTGTCGATGCTGTCGAGCGCGTGACGGATCGCTATCTTGCAGTGCGAGAAGACGGCGAGCGCTTCCTCGATACCTATCGCCGCGTCGGTTTCGAGCCGTTCAAGGAAGCGATTTATGGGTGAGTCGCATCTGGGCGAACAGCCTGCCGTCACGCTTGACGCCTTTCTCGATCAGTCGAATGCGACGGCGGTTCGGCTCGAGCCGGATGAGGATGCGCGCCTGCTTTTGCCGCACCTCGATCGTCTCGAACTGATCGAGATCGCCTTCCCGCATTTTCGCGACGGGCGCGGCTATTCCTCCGCCCGGATTCTCCGCGAGGCGGGCTTCAATGGCGAGCTTCGGGCGCAGGGTGACGTGCTCGTCGATCAGATCGCCTTTATGCGCCGCTGCGGTTTCGACAGTTTTGCGCCTGAAGGTATGCTCAACCAGGCCGATGTCGCCGCCGCCTTCGCGCGCTACGACCATGTCTACCAGCCCGCAGCGGACGAACGCGTTCCGGTGTGGAAGCTGCGTCATGGCTAGGATTTCGGCCGGCTTGGCAACGACGGCGCGCCGACAGGCTGATTATGTCGATACCAGCCCGCGGTTCACACCCGAAGGGGCGGCTTTGCTTGAAGAGCGGTTTGCCGGTGTCGATACCCAGGCGATGCTCGTACAGCTGATGAGCAAGCCGCCCTTTGAACATGTTGCGCTCGTTTCATCGTTCGGCACCGAAAGCGCGGTGCTGCTGCACATGATTGCGCAGATTGACCGATCGATCCCGCTGATTTTCATCAACACACAGAAGATCTTTGGCGAAACGCTCGCCTATCGCGATGCGCTTGCCGAAGCTCTGGGCTTTACCGACATGCGGGTGACCCGGCCTGATCCCTATCTCCTCGCTCAGCGTGACGCGACGCAGTTGCGCTGGTCATACGATCCCGATGGCTGCTGCGATCTGCGCAAGGTCGAGCCGCTACGCCGCGCGCTTGCGGGATTTGATGCGTGGATTTCAGGCCGCAAGGGCTTTCAGGGGCGAGCGCGCGATCTGCTCCCGCGGTTCGAGGAAGACGAGGGTCGCCTCAAGATCAACCCGCTTGCCGACTGGGACAAAGCCCGGCTCGATGCCTATTTCGCCGACAACAAACTGCCACGCCACCCGCTCGAATCGGCGGGCTATCTCTCGATCGGCTGCGCGCCGTGCACGTCGATCGTAAAACCCGGCGAGGATCCGCGCGCGGGTCGCTGGCGTGGCTGGGACAAGACCGAATGCGGGATTCACGAGCCCGGCAACGATCCGATTTTCTAGGCGGTGTCCGTCACATAATCGCCATCGTCCGGTAATGCATCCGTCGCGGCATTGGCGCGATACCGTCATGAACCCTGCCTAGGGCAGCCCCCGTAAGGTCCAACATGGGGGAACCAAGATCGTGCGAACGATTGCCTTTATCCTGCTCGCGACCACTGCCCTTGTCGCACCGGCATTTGCGCAGACACCATCTGCTGTCACCGAGAATAGCAATGGCACCGATGCCGCCAATGCCGTTGAAGCCAATGAAGGCGAGTCCATCGTCGTCTTCGGACGCGGCGAAACGCGCCAGGTGCAGGAACTCGACAATCGCGCACTCACCATTCTCGCCCCCGGAACCAGCCCGCTGAAGGCGATCGAAAAACTGCCATCGGTCAACTTCCAGTCAGCCGATCCTTTTGGCCTGTATGAATGGTCGCAGCGCGTCTCCATACGGGCGTTTAACCAGAACCAGCTCGGCTTCACGCTCGACGGCATTCCGCTGGGCGACGGCACCTATGGCAATAACAACGGCCTTCACATCAGCCGCGCGATCATCCCGGACAATATCGGCATCACCCGCGTTTCGCAGGGGGCCGGATCGATCGGCACGCAGGCGACGAACAATCTTGGCGGGACGATCGAGTTCCTCTCGCTCGATCCAAAGGGCGGATTCGGCATCGATGCCGATCTGACCTATGGCAGTTCGAACACCAAGCGCGGTTTCGCGCGCGTCAATGCGGGCACGCCAGACGGGGTGCGCGGTTTCGCGTCATTCGCCTGGATTGATGCGGATAAATGGAAGGGCGACGGCAAGCAGCGTCAGTATATCGGCAACGTCAAAGTCGTTGTCCCGGTGGGTGCCTCCGCCTTTGACGGCTATTTCAGTTACTCGGATCGCGCCGAGCAGGATTATCAAGACCTGTCGCTCGGTCAGATTGGCAGGCTCGGCTATGGCTGGGACAATCTGTTTCCCAATTATGCGCTCGCCGTGCAGCTTGCCGATATTGGTGCGAACCGCGGCGAAACCGGCGCGACCCCGCAGAATCCCGGCGCTGGCACGGTCTATCCCAGGGCGATCACCAGCGTTGACGATGCCTATTATGACGCATCAGGGCTGCGGCGTGACGCGCTTGGCAGCCTCGGCCTGACGACACCGCTGAGCGAGGTCGTCACCTTCAGGATCAAGGGCTATTATCACGACAACAAGGGCCAGGGCACGTGGTTCACGCCCTATGTCCCCAGTTCGGCAACGGTGCCCATTTCGGTGCGCACCACTGAATATGATATTCAGCGGGGCGGTGTGTTCGGCTCGCTCGGCGCCAAATTCTCGCCGATCTACGAACTCACCGTCGGGGGCTGGTACGAGCACAATGATTTCCGTCAGGCGCGCCGGTTCTACGCGCTGACCAGCCGCACCGATCCCGGCCGCAGCGCGCTGAACTTCATGCGCAACGCTTTCGCGACGCAGTGGGATTTCAATTTCAACACCGATACGCTGCAATATCACGTCAGTAACAGGTTTACCCTCGGTGAGGCGACGATCAATCTGGGCTGGAAGGGTTTCAGCGTCAGCAATGAAGCAGTGCCCTTGGTGCAAGGCTCATTGGCGGCAGGCACGATCAAGTCGCGCGACTGGTTCCAGCCCCACGTCGGTGCTGCCTATCGGTTGGGCAATGCCGAAGTCTTTGCCGGGTTCACGCAGGTTACGCGTGCCTTTGTCTCCTCCGCGACGAGCGGACCGTTCTCGACGACGCAGGCTGGCTTCAATGCAATCCGTTCGACGCTGAAACCCGAGGAATCGGATACCTATGAACTCGGTGCCCGGTATAACACCGGCCGCTTCAACGGCTCGGCCAGCGTCTATTATATCAACTTCCGCAATCGCCTTCTTGCCTTTGCCAATGGCGCGGGGATCGTCGGCAATCCATCGGTGCTGCAAAACGTCGGCGACGTCCGGTCCTATGGGTTCGAGGCGGCGGGTGATTTCCGTCTGGGCAATGGTTTCACGCTGTTCGCATCCTATGCCTACAGCGACTCGACCTATCGCGATGACGTGTTCAATGCGCTCAACGTCCGCGTCGCACAGACCCGAGGGAAGACGACGGTAGATTCGCCGGAGCATCTGCTGCGGAGCGAAATCGCTTATGACAGCCAGACCGTCTTTGGGCGCATCGGCGCGAACTATATCAGCAAGCGCTATTTCACCTTTGAGAATGACCAGTCGGTGCCAGGCCGCGTGCTTGTCGACGCGACATTGGGCTATCGTTTCGGTCTTGGCCTTGCGAAGCCGGTGGAAATCCAGCTCAACGCCGTCAACCTGTTCGATCTTTCCTATGTGGCCACGATCGGATCGAACGGCTTCGGCAACAGGGGCGACAATCAGACGCTGCTGGCGGGGGCACCACGGCAGGTGTTCGTAACGCTGAAGGCAGGTTTTTAGATTCGTATCCGTACTGCCATCGCCCGGGCTGCTCTTGGCACGCAACCCGGGCGATGGCGACGGACGTCTTATGCTTTTCGGGGTTCGACAGCCCTCACAGTCTATCGCGCACCGTAATAGGCTTCTTCGGCGAGATCGCTGAACTTGGTGATTCTGGCTTCGAACTTCAGGTTTACCTTGCCTGTCGAGCCGTGCCGCTGTTTTGCGACGATCAGTTCGCAGGTGCCGAACACCTTTTCCATATCAGCCTGCCATTTTGCATGATCCTCATGCGTTTTCGCATCGTCCGCCTCGCCGGGGCGTTTGGGTTCGCGGCCCGCGACATAATATTCCTCGCGATAGACGAACAGCACGATGTCCGCGTCCTGCTCGATCGAACCCGATTCGCGCAAATCGCTCAGCTGGGGTCGTTTGTCCTCACGCTGCTCGACGGCGCGGCTCAGCTGCGAAAGCGCGAGCACCGGAACACTCAGTTCCTTGGCCAGTGTTTTCAGCCCGCGCGAGATTTCCGAAATTTCCTGCACCCGGTTGCTTTCGGACGCGCGACCCGAACCCTGAAGCAGCTGCAGATAATCGACGATGATCAGCCCGATGCCATGCCGCCGCTTCAGCCGGCGGGCACGTGTCCTGAGGGCGGCGATCGTGAGGCCGGGCGTATCGTCGATGAACAGCGGCAGCGTTTCGAGATCGGCGGCGGCACGCGCGAGATTGCGGAAATCATTCTGCCCGATCTTGCCCATCCGCAGCGCCTCCGACGAGATGTTGGAGTTTTCGGAAAGAATGCGCGTCGCGAGCTGATCGGCAGACATTTCGAGGCTGAAGAACGCGACTTTCGCGCCGACCGATTTCTCGATTCCGTCTTCTTCGTCGCGCACCCAGCGCTGGGCCGCGTTGAACGCGATATTGGTTGCCAGCGCCGTTTTTCCCATGCCGGGTCGCCCTGCGAGGATCAGCAGATCCGAAGAATGGAGACCGCCGATCTTCTCATTGACTGTCTGAAGCCCGGTCGTGATGCCCGAAAGGCCGCCCCCCGTGTTCAGCGCGCGCTCGGCGATTTCGACGGCCATTCGCGTCGCCTGCCCGAACGTCTTTACGCTCCCCTCGCCGCCACCCTCTTCGGACACCTTGTAGAGCGCGACTTCGGCCGCTTCGATCTGCCCCTTGGGATCGATATCCACCGAGGTATCGAGCGCACCGTCGACCATTTCCCGCCCCACGCTGACGAGAGCGCGGAGGAGAGCAAGGTCATAAATCTGTGCCGCAAAATCGCGCGCGCCGATGATCGCCGCGCTGTTGCCGGTCAATTGCGCCAGATAGGCCGGCCCGCCCAGTTCGCGCATCGTTTCGTCCGCTTCGAACAGCGGCCTCAGCGTCACGGGGTTTGCGATCATGTTGCGATCGAGCTGTTTCAGGATCGCCGCATAGATGCGCCCGTGCAGCGGCTCGAAAAAATGCTCTTCGCGCAGTTTCTGCTGAACCTCTTCGGCGATGCGATTGTCGATCATGATCGCACCGAGCAGCGCAGCCTCCGCTTCGATATTGTGCGGCAGTTGCGGGCCCGGCGGCATGGGAAGCGGGGGAACGAGTCGGATCGGATCGGCCATGCCGCAAGCCTTGCGCCAGCCGGACGACTGGCACCAGCGGGCTTTGCCACTTATCCCCGCTATACTTGGTTAAAGGGCGCGACCGTTACGGCCAGAGCAACCGATTGATTGCGAGGCGGCCTTCGCCCTAAGGGCAGGCATGGCCGATCCGCGCATCATCAACGTTTCGCTCGACGAGCGCACGATCGCGTGGCGCTCCGCCGACATCGAGCAGGAACGCCGCATTGCGATCTTCGATCTGCTCGAGGGAAATCTTTTCAAGCCCCTGCGCGTGCATGACGATGGCTATGCCGGGCCCTATAAACTGCGACTGTCTGTCGAGGAAGGGCGGCTCGCCATTCAGATCGACCGGGAGGACGGGACGCCGCTCGAGGCGCTGATCTTTGGCATGGCGCGCTTCCGTCGGCCCATCCGCGACTATTTTGCCATCTGCGACAGTTATTTCCAGGCGATCAAGGTTTCCACCCCTGCCCAGATCGAGACGATCGACATGGCGCGGCGCGGGATCCACAATGACGCCGCCGAATTGCTGAAAGAGCGGCTCGACGGCAAGATCGAAATCGATTTCGACACGGCCCGGCGCCTGTTCACGCTGATCTGCGTCCTTCATATCAAGGGCTTCGAATGAAAGACCTTGTGGCGGCGGCCCGTGACGCCGCAGTACGCGCCTATGCTCCCTATTCGGGATTTCAGGTCGGCGCGGCGGTTCGGCTTGCCGATGGCCGTATCATCACCGGCGCGAACGTGGAAAACGCGAGCTACGGCCTGTCGCTCTGCGCCGAGACCATAGCCCTGGCAAAAGTCGCCAATGACGGCGCACTGGCCGATGTAATCGAGATTGCGGTTACGTCACTGGAAGGCGACGCGCCCGTCTATCCCTGCGGCCGGTGCCGCCAGGTCATGAACGAGGCAGCGCAGCTGAGCGGGCGCGACATTATGGTCCACTGCGCTTCGGGCGACGGCCTGATCGTCTCATCGCACCGGCTCGGCACCTTGCTCCCTCATGCGTTCGGCCCCAAGGACTTGGCATGACGATACAATCTGACCGCTGGATCCGCGAACAGGCGCTCGAACACGGCATGATCGAGCCCTTTGTCGAGGGGCAGCGCCGCGACGGGTGCATCTCCTACGGCCTGTCCTCCTATGGCTATGATGCGCGCGTGGCAGAGGATTTCAAGATCTTCACCAATGTCGACTCATCGATCGTCGATCCCAAGAATTTCGATCCTGCAAGTTTCGTCGATCGGAAGACCGCGTGCTGCGTGATCCCGCCAAACAGCTTCGCGCTTGCCCGCACCGTTGAATATTTTCGGGTGCCGCGCGACATTCTGGTCATCTGCCTTGGCAAATCGACTTATGCGCGGTGCGGAATCATCGTCAACGTCACGCCGCTGGAACCCGGATGGGAAGGGCATGTGACGCTTGAATTCTCGAACACGACGCCGCTCCCCGCGCGGATCTATGCAAATGAGGGCGCGTGCCAGTTCCTGTTCCTGAAAGGAAATGAACCGTGCGAGATCAGCTATGCGGACCGTGCGGGCAAATATATGCGACAGCGCGGTGTGACTCTTCCAAAGCTGTGACCTATTTCCTGCGCGATGCGCGTGCGAGTAAGCCATGCCTTGGCCATCGGCCATGCGATAACAGTCAGGGAGCGTGATGGCCAAAGAGTTTGACGTGATCGTCTATGGCGCAACCGGGTTCACCGGACGCCTCGTCGCTGAATATCTCGCAGGGCACGGCGGCGATGCGCGCTGGGCGATGGCGGGCCGGAGCGCCGGAAAGCTGGCCGAAGTTCACGATCTGATCGCCGCTCCGGCAAGCACGCCGCTGATCGTCGCCGATGCATCGGATCAGGCATCGCTCGACGCGATGGTCGCGCGCACGCGCGTGCTGCTTACCACCGTCGGCCCCTATCAGATCTACGGTAGCGAACTCGTCACCGCCTGCGTGAAGGCGGGAACCGACTATGTCGATCTGTGCGGTGAGCCTGCGTGGATGCGCCACATGATCGATGCTTTTCACGAGCCTGCCAGGGCCAGCGGCGCGCGCATCACATTCTCCTGCGGGTTCGATTCGATCCCGTTCGATCTCGGCGTGCTTTTCCTTCAGGATATCGTGAAGGCGGAAACGGGCGCACCCGCCCCGCGCATCAAGGGGCGCGTGCGCAAGATGCAGGGCGGTGCCTCGGGTGGCACGATCGCGAGCATGAAGGCGACGATGGCGGCGGCGGGCAAAGACATGTCGGTCCTCGGCCTGCTGCGCGATCCCTTCGCGCTCACGCCCGGCTTCAAAGGGCCGGCGCAGCCAATGGGGCTGATGCCCGAATATGACCGGGATACCGGCATGTGGGCCGCACCCTTCATCATGGCGCCGATCAATACGAAGAACGTTCACCGCACCAACTTCCTCGCGGGGCATCGCTATGGCGAGGATTTCAGATATGACGAGATGATGTTCACGAGCATCGGGGACGCGGGAAAAGCGATGGCCCATGCGATCGCCAGGATGAACCCGTTTGGCGATTCCGGGCTTCAGCCGGGCGAAGGGCCGTCGCTGGAGGAACGCACCAATGGCCATTACGACATTCTATTCACTGCGGAATGCGCCGACGGCCGCACCTTCAAGGCGAGCGTGAAGGGCGACCGCGATCCGGGTTACGGATCGACATCGAAAATGATCGCGGAGGCCGCGCTCTGCCTTGCCGAAACGGAAAGCGAAGGCGGGATATGGACGCCCGGTGCGCTGATGGGCCACACGCTGATGACACGGCTGACGGCGCATGCCGGACTGACGTTTACGAACGAGTCGCGATAGCCGCTGTGGCGGGGCCGCGTCCCGGTATCGCGTCAAGACGGGGCGGCGTCGCACATCAGCGCTTCCGCCCCTTATGTCTGATCCCGGGCGGTCGGCCGCGCTTTCCTGTCATCGGCCGCCCCTTAGGTCCTGATCGCGCACCCCCGCTCCCGCCGCCTTCGGGCAGTTCGAAGCGCAACGCGCCCGAGATCGGGCTTGCCTCTGCCAGCCGCAGCCTGAGCGTCATTCCGGCCGCATATTTCGTGCCGCTGACGTCGCCCTCGAGCGTCCGCGCCGCTTCGTCATAGCGGTAATAGTCGTCGCCCAGGGTCGAGACCGGGATCAGCCCGTCGCCTCCGATACCCTCCACTGTCGCGAAAAAGCCGAAGTTTGCCACCCCGGTTATACGTGCATCGATCACCTCGCCCACGCGAGTCGACAAATGCGCGGCAACATAGCGGTCGATGGTCTCACGCTCTGCCTCCATCGATCGCCGCTCGGTCTGCGAGATCGCCTCTGCAATCACGGTCATCCGCGCCGTCTCGTCATCGGTCAGCCCGCCATCGCCGAGCTTATGCGATCGCACCAGCGCGCGGTGGATGATCAGATCGGCATAACGCCGGATCGGCGAGGTGAAATGCGCATAGCTGCCAAGCGAAAGGCCAAAATGCCCCGCGTTCTGCGGCCCGTAATAGGCCTGTGTCTGCGTCCGCAGCACCTGTTCCATCACCTGCACGCGCTGTTCGGGATCGGTCACGCGCTCAAGCAGCCGATTGAATACCGCCGGCGTCACCACTTGCCCCAACGCGAATTCGACGCCGAATGTTTTCAGATAGTCCTTCAGTGCGACGAGCTTTTCGCGGCCTGGCACTTCATGGATGCGATACATGACCGGCGATTTTCTGGCCTCGAGCGCTTTTGCCGCCGCGACATTGGCCGCAATCATGAAGTCCTCGATCAGCCGGTGGGCATCGAGCCGCTCACGTATGGCAACGCTGGCAATCCGCCCCTTTTCATCAATCACCACCCGCCGTTCGGGCAGATCGAGGTCGAGCGGCTCGCGGTCGCTGCGCGCCTTTGCAAGCAGATCCCATGCCGCCCAGAGGTGATTCAGATGATCCGGCGCGTTCCCGCTGTCAAAACTGACCTGCGCGTCTTCATAGGCGATGTTGGCCGCCACGCGAACGATCGCGCGCGTGAACCGCCAGTCGCTGATCCGCCCGCCGGTATCGATCCTGAAATGACATGCGAGGGCCGCGCGGTCGACGCCCTGTTTCAGCGAGCAGATGTCGGCCGACAGTTCGTGGGGCAGCATCGGCACGACCCGATCGGGAAAATAGGTCGAATTGCCGCGCTTCCTTGCCTCGCGGTCGAGCGCCGACCCTGGCCGCACGTAGAACGACACGTCGGCAATGGCGACGATCGCGTCGTATCCGCCCTCGTCATTTGGCGCGGCCCAGACGGCATCGTCATGATCGCGCGCATCGGTCGGATCGATGGCAACAATGGGAAGGTGCCGCAGATCCTCGCGGCTCCCGTCCAGCGCCAGCTTTGCGACCGTGCGCGCCTCCGCGATCACCTCATCGCCGAAAACATCGGGAATGCCGTGCCTGTGGATTGCGATCAGGCTGAAACTGCGCGGCGCGAAGGGATCGCCGAGCACCCGGGTGACACGCGCCACGATGCGCGGGGGGCGGCCCGATTTTTCAGCGAGCACAAGATCCCCCTCGCTCGCCCCGGCCAGATCGGCAATCAGCGTCTCGCGGCGCTCGCGCTTGTCGACCGGTTTCAGGAAATGCTGTCCCGCCTCCTTCTTCACCACACCGAGCAGGAGGTCTTCGCTCCGTGCGAGCCGCTTCATCGGATGGACGACATATCCAGCGCCGCGCTGTTCGGTCCGCCCGAGAAACCGGTCGCCGACCCCCATCGCCGACTTCCGGCCTTTTTCGATGACCCGCACGCGCGGCGGCGGCGTGCCCTCTGCCATTTTCGCGTCGGGGACAGCGATCACGCTGTCGCCATCGATATCGGTCACGCGGAAGACCGTTACTTTGGGCAATCCACCCGTCTGGTAAAAAGCGCGACCGGGTCCGATGTCGACCAGGCCTTCCTCGGTCATATCCTTGAGCAGTACTTTCAGGGCGATTTTGTCTGCCCCGTGCAATCCAAAGGCGCGTGCAATTTCGCGTTTGCCGGCAGAAGTATCTGACGTCGCGATGTAATCGAGGATTGCCTGCTTCGTCGGCAGGCCGGTGGTCTTGCTCATCAACCTGCCTTACGCGCGCATGAGCGCAGCGTCACGAACGCATTGCTCCCGCCTGCGCTCTCGCCTAGCACCCGAACAGGACCGCCGCTGGAGTGAAAAATGCGTAAACTGCTGCTTGGTGCTGCCACGTTCGCGCTTCTGGGGGCCGCCCCCGTAAAGCCCATCACGATCGCCGAGATTGACGCGCTGGTCGCTGAACCTGCGCTGACGCCCGCCAGCGCTGCGGATGTCACCTCGGTCTGCGATGCCAAGGTCGCCATGGCGGTTGCGTTCCGCAAGCAGATCGAGAACGAAAAGGGTGCCGCTGCGATCGAAGTGTTCAGGCGTTATGACGCGTTGTCCACCCTGTTGAACGCAGCGGGAAATGATTCAGGGCTGGTTGCCGAAGTCGCGCCCGATGACGCACGGCGGGATGCCGCGCGCGCCTGCTCGACGCGCGTCGATACCGTGCGTGACACGGTAAGCCTGTCGCCGCCGATCTATGCTCGCCTGAAAGCGATTCCCGAAAGCGCGGTGGATGCACCGACGCGTTATCTTCTCAATCGCGAGCTCGCCAATTTCGACCGCTCCGGCGTACCGCGTGATGCGGCGACGCGTGCGACGATCGCAGCGATCAAAACGCGGATCAGCGCGCTTGGAACGCAATTCGATGCCAATATCGCAAACGGTCGACTGACGGTCACCGCGGCGCCCGCCGAACTCGATGGGCTCCCGGCAGACTATCTGGCAGCACACCGGCCCGGTCCCGATGGAAAGGTGACAATCAGCACCGACTATCCCGACTATGTACCGGTGATGAGCTACGCGAAAAACGCGGCGCTTCGCCAGCGGCTCTACATGGCGTTCTATACCCGCGCCTATCCGGCCAATTCGCCCGTACTCGCTGAACTGATCACCAGGCGAGACGAGCTTGCCCGGCTGCTCGGCCGACCGGATCACGCCACCTTGGCGCTCGAAGACAAGATGATCGCGAACCCGACGCACGCGCGCACATTCCTTGCCGAGGTCGCCGGCGCCACTGACGTGCCTGCCCGGCGGGATTACGCGCGCATGCTGACGCGCGCCAGGGTCGACGACCCTGCCCTTGCCTCGGTTCCCGCCTGGTCGGCTTCCTATCTGCGGTCGCAGATCAAGAAGGAAAGCTACAATCTCGATCCACAGGAGGTCCGCCAGTATTTCGCCTATGATCATGTTCGCGACGGCATCCTCCAGCTGACGCGTGACCTGTTCGGCGTCGAAATCCGCCCCTGGAAAACGGCCGTCTGGGATAACGCCGTCGAGGCCTATGAGATGCTCGACGGCGGAAAGGTGATCGGACGGTTCTATTTCGATCCTCATCCGCGCCCCGGCAAATACGGGCACGCAAACGTCGTGCCGATTCGCATGGGCCTGAGCGACCGGGCGATCCCCGTCGCGGCGCTCGTCACCAACTTCCCGACCGGACTGATGGAACATCGCGACGTCGAGACGTTTCTTCATGAGTACGGCCATCTGATCCACGCCATGTTCTCGGGCAGGCAGCCCTATGAAGCGGGTAGCATGGGCAATGTTGAATGGGACTTTATCGAAGCTCCTTCGCAGATGCTCGAGAACTGGGTCTGGAACTATGACACGCTCAAGCGCTTTGCGATCAATGCCAAGGGAGAAACGATCCCCGCCGATCTGGTAGAACGGATAAACAAGGCCCGCTATTTCGCGCGCGCTTATTCGGACAAGCAGCAGATCGGCTTCGCAAACCTCTCGCTTGCCCTGTACTCGGGTAATCCGCCGACAGACATCGAGGCAACGGCCGCCGCCGCTTATGATCGATACAGCCTCATCCCGACTGTTCCGGGCACCCATGGCGAGGCGAGCTTCAACCATCTGAACGGTTATTCGGCCTATTATTATACTTATATGTGGTCGCTCACTATCGCCGACGATCTGTTCACCGCGTTCGAGACAAAGGGCCTGCGTGATCTGCCTACGGCGAAACGGTATCGCGATCTCGTCCTCGCGCAGGGCGGGGCAAAGCCCGCAGCCACCTTGGTGCACGATTTCCTGGGGCGGGATTTCAGCATCGCTGCTTATCGTGCCCAACTGGACCGGGGCCAGTAAAAGTCCCCGCCGCCGATGGTCTACGATCTTCTTGTCATCGGCGGCGGGATCAACGGCTGTGCGATCGCGCGCGAGGCCGCGCTTAACGGGCTGTCAGTCCTGCTCGTCGAGAAAGACGATCTGGCGGGGCACACCTCATCAGCGTCGACCAAGCTGATCCACGGTGGCCTGCGTTACCTCGAATATTATGAATTCAAGCTCGTCCGGGAAGCGCTGCAGGAGCGCGAGCTCCTACTCCGCGCTGCCCCTCACCTCATCTATCCCATGGTCTTTGTCCTTCCGCACGAAAACGCGGTGCGGCCATGGTGGCTCGTTCGGCTTGGGCTGCTGCTCTATGACAGGATCGGCGGACGGATAACCCTGCCCCGTTCACGTGCGCTGAGAAAAAGTGACCGCAATTATCTTGCGCCTCTCCAGCGGCAGGGAAAGGGTTTTGTCTATTCGGACGCATGGGTCGATGACGCGCGGCTGGTGATTCTCAACGCGCTTGACGCCGCCCGGCACGGCGCGACAGTTCTCACGCGCACTGCGCTGATTTCGGCCCGTCGGGACGGTAACGCCTGGCATGCCGAACTGTCGACGGGCGAAACCGTCCTCGCACGCAAACTTATCAACGCGGCAGGCCCTTGGGTGTCGCAGGCGCTTTCGCTGACCGGTATCAGTGCCAGCGCCCACATCCGCCTCGTCAAGGGCAGCCACATCGTGGTGCCAAAGCTGTTCGACGGCCATTTTGCCTATATGCTGCAGCAACCGGACCGGCGCATTGTCTTCGCGATCGCCTATGAGAATGATCATACCCTGATCGGAACGACCGATGTCCCCGTCGCGCACCCCGACGATGCCGTCATCAGTGCAGAGGAAATCGGGTATCTTTGCGACGCGGCAAATCGTTATTTCGTAAAGCAGATCGCCCCGTCCGATGTCGTCCGGACCTATTCGGGGGTTCGCCCGCTCTACGACGATGGCGCGACCGAAGCCAAAGCGGTGACGCGTGATTATGTGCTCGAGCTCGATGCCGACGGCCCGCCGCTGCTCAGCGTATTCGGCGGAAAGATCACGACCGCGCGTCACCTTGCCGAAGACGCGCTCGGCAGACTCGGGCACCCCTCGGTTGCAACACGCTCGGCACGCTTTCCCGGTGCCGACATGGCTGATTTCGAATCATTCGTGGAGGCTGCCCGCCTGGCCTACCCTTTTCTCGGGGAACATCGGCTGTGGCGGATGGCGCGCGCCTATGGATCGATGCTCCACGACATTACCGGTGACGCGACCGATTTGGGCGAGGAGCTCGGCGGCGATCTCACCGCGCGCGAAGTGGACTGGATGATGTCTCACGAGTGGGCGCGCACGGCCGGTGACGTCATCTGGCGGCGAAGCAAGGCGGGGCTGGCAATGAGTGAGGCGGAGATCGACCGGCTGAGCAGGTATATCGAAACCGCGACACCGGCGACCTGAGAGGAAAATGGGCGTGACCTGCGAGCTGCTGGCAATCGATCAGGGCACCACCTCCTCGCGCGCCATCCGGTTCGGTTCAGACCTGGCAATCCTTCAAACCGAACAGAGCGATATCGCACAACATTACCCGAGGCGCGGTTGGGTGGAGCATGATCCGGACGAAATCTGGAACACCACTCTCGCTTGCATGCGAAGGGCGATGTCCGATGCCGTCTCCGCGATAGGCATCACCAATCAACGCGAGACGATCGTCCTGTGGGACCGCGCGACCGGCAGGCCGCTCCACAATGCGATCGTCTGGCAGGATCGGCGCACCGCTGATTTCTGTGCCCAGTTGCGGCACGACGGCGTCGAGCCGATGGTACAGGCCAAGACCGGCCTTCTGCTCGATCCCTATTTTTCGGCGACGAAACTCAGATATCTTCTCGATACTGTTCCGGGTGCGCGCGACCGGGCAGCCCGCAGCGAAATTGCAGCGGGGACAATCGACAGCTTCCTCCTCTGGCATCTGACCGGCGGCCGGGTGCATGCGACCGACTGGACGAATGCCGGACGGACTCTCCTCTATGACATTCATACCCGCGCCTGGGATGCGGATCTCCTGCGCCTGTTCAACATTCCGGCCGAAATCCTGCCTCGGGTTTACCCCAATGCCCATCACTTCGGCGAAACGGACCGGATGATCTTCGGCCGTTCGGTTCCGATATCGGGAATGGCGGGCGATCAGCAATCGGCGCTCATCGGGCAGGCATGCCTTGCGCCCGGCATGGTGAAATCCACCTATGGCACCGGCTGTTTCATGCTGATGAACACCGGAAAGCCCCGCCCATCGACGCATCGGCTGCTCACCACCCCGGCTTATGAGATCGGCAGCCAGCGTGCCTATGCCCTTGAAGGATCGATCTTCGTGGCGGGTGCGGCGGTAAAGTGGTTGCGCGACAAAATCGGAATCGTCGGTTCGTCAGAGGCGACCGAAACCCTTGCGCGCGCGGCTAGGCCCGATCATGGCATCGCCGTAATCCCTGCTTTTGTAGGGCTTGGCGCGCCCCATTGGCGCGCCGATCTGCGCGGCAGCATCCACGGGCTTACACTCGACACGACCGACGCCGATCTGGTTCGCGCGGTTCTGGAAAGCATCGCGTTCCAGACACGTGACCTTACCGATGCGATGCTCGCGGACGGAGCGCCAGCACCCGCCGCGCTCCGGATCGACGGCGGAATGGCAAAGAATGACTGGTTTGCCGGGTTTCTTGCCGACGTACTCGAAACGCCGGTCGAGCGCCCGGCAAGCCATGAGACGACAGCGCTCGGCGCTGCGGCGCTCGCGGCCGTCGGCACAGGCATATTTGCCGATGCGGATGAAATCGCAAAGCGCTGGTCGGCAGCCGCGCGCTGGGAACCGAAATCCGGTGACGTCTGTGCAAGACGGCTGGCACAATGGCGCGCCACACTTTGGCGTGAGATTGGCTGAGATGCCGCTTCAGTACGTCCGCCCGATCAGGATTGTCTCGACGGCAGGTTCGGCCGTGAACACGCATATTCCGTGGGGCTCACCGCCGAGCGGTGTATTGCGGATCGTCAGCTTGTGCGCTTTCAGCCGCGCCACGACGGCCTCGAGCATCGCGCCGGCGGGCCGAGACCAATGCGTGAGAACCCAGCCCTTCACCTCAATCTCCCCACCGGCAAAATAGGCTTCGATCTCGTCCCAGCGCGAAAGCGTCACGATCGCGGCGTCCCGCCGCGCCGTCGCCTCGGCATGCAACGACATCTGGATTGATTCGAGCAGCTGGCCGCAATCGGAGATCAATTCGCCCTTCGCGACAAACGCCGTCGCCAGCTTGCCGTCACTCTTGTAAAGCCGGTCGCGCCGCAGCACGGCTACCTTTTCCTCCGCCATGTCGCGGGGGCCTACCTCGATGACGATCGGCGCGCCCTTCTTCACCCACGCCCAGCGCTTGTTCGATGCTTTTGCCGCCTTTTTGTCGAGCAGCACCCGCACGGGTTCACCAAATGCCGTCTGCGCGGACAGATCCCTGTGCAGCGCGCGGCAGTAACCGAGCACCTCCTCATCCTCGTCACTGTCGCGCAGCATGGGAATGATAACGATCTGCCATGGCGCGATCCGCGGCGGGCAGCGCAGGCCGTCATCATCGCCATGCGCCATGATGACGCCGCCGATCAGCCGCGTACTGACCCCCCAGCTCGTGGTATGCGCGAGCTGCTGGCCGCCGTCGCTATCCTGATAGCGGATGCCCGCCGCCGCGGCGAACGTCGTGCCCAGATAATGCGACGTTCCGGCCTGCAGGGCCTTTCCATCCTGCATCATCGCCTCGATGCTGTACGTCGCATCGGCACCGGGAAACCGCTCATGCTCCGGCTTTTCACCGGCGATGACGGGCATAGCCAGCACATCCTCCGCAAAGGCGCGATACATTTCGAGCGCGCGCAGCGTTTCCCCCATCGCATCGTCGCGCGTGGCATGGGCGGTATGCCCCTCCTGCCACAGGAACTCGCTTGTCCGCAGGAACATCCGCGTCCGCATTTCCCAGCGGACGACATTGGCCCACTGGTTGATCATCAGCGGCAGATCGCGCCAGCTTTTCACCCAGCGCGCCATGGCGGCACCGATCACCGTCTCGGACGTGGGGCGCACGACCAGCGGCTCCTCCAGCTTTGCCGCAGGATCGGGGACGAGCCCGCCGCGCCCGTCGGCGATCAGCCTGTGATGCGTGACGACCGCCATTTCCTTGGCAAAGCCTTCGACATGATCGGCCTCGCGCGCGAAATAGGAAAGCGGGATGAAGATCGGGAAATAGCAGTTTTCGACGCCGGCAGCCCTGATCTCGGCGTCCATCAGCTTCTGGATCCGTTCCCAGATGCCATAGCCCCATGGCCGGATGACCATGCATCCGCGCACCCCGCTCTCCTCAGCCATATCGGCCTCGCGGATCACATCCTGATACCAGGCGGCGAAATCCTGGGCACGGGTCACCGAAAGCGCATGTTTCATGGCGGCGGCTTTTGACCGAGGGTTCCCCGCGATGCAATGGCGGCGCGGTGCAACAGGCAGACAGACCCCTCGGCGGAATCGCGATCCGCATCGCCGCCACGTTCCTGCTGACGTCGATGTTCGCGATTGCGAAGGTTGCGCAGGGCTACGGCGTCAACATCGTCGAGATCGTCTTCTTCCGTCAGCTCCTCGCGATATTTCCGGTGCTGGTCCTCGTGATGCTCGGCCCGGGGCTCGCGTCACTGAAGACGAAGCGCCCCTGGCTGCACGCTTCGCGCACCGCTGTCGGGACGACCGGCATGTTGCTGAACTTTCTGACTCTCACGCTCCTCCCGCTCGCCGAGACACAGGCGATCTGGTTCACGACTCCCCTGTTTGCCACCATTTTATCGGCGATCATCCTGCGTGAAGCCGTCGGTGTTCATCGTTGGCTCGCGGTTGGCCTCGGGTTTGTCGGCGTCCTCATCGTCATTCAGCCGCAATCGGGGCACCTCCCGATTTACGGGGCGGTCACGGGGCTCATTTCCGCGCTGCTGACAGCCTTTGTCACGATCCTGCTCAGACAGCTCGGGCGTACCGAACCGGCACTGACGACCGTTTTCTGGTTTTTCATCATGTCGTCGGTTCCGCTCGCCTTTGTCATGCCGTGGTTTGTCCAGCCGCACGCACTCACGGTCTGGCTCCTTCTCGGGCTGATGGGGCTTGTCGGGGGGTTCGGCCAGGTCGCGCTGACGCTCTCGCTGCAATATGCCCGCGTATCGACGCTCGCGCCGGTCGATTATGCGAGCCTCATCTGGTCGACGCTGTTCGGCGTATTCCTGTTCTCCGAAATCCCCACGCCCTGGACGTGGATCGGTGCGCCGCTGATCGTCTCCAGCGGGCTCTATATCGTCTGGCGCGAACATCTGCGGAGCCGCATCGCGCTTGCGGCCTCGGCAACAACGCCATAGCCTTGCGCAATAATCGACCTGATCGGGAGACTCGCATGTTCGCTGCAACCAGCCGCCGTCATCTGCTCGCAGGCTCGGCTGCCCTGCTCGGCCTCGCTGCGTCACCCGCAATCGCGAAAGGCGCAGCAAAGCAGGCTGGCAAGCGGCCTCTTCGCACCGCGCTCGACGGTATCGCGGATGAGGTGCTTCGCCTTCAGCCTGATAGGGCAACCAGTCTGGGTGTTGATACCGGCCCTCGTGCCGGCCTTCGCGCCCGCCTGCCCGACCAGTCAGCAGCAGGGAGTGCACGCTTTGCCGCCGTGATGGCGCAGAGCCGGGTAAAACTCGGCGCTGTCGATGACAGTCGCCTGACCCAATCCGAGCGACTGCAGCGCGATACGACGGTTTACGCCATCGATCGCGCTCTCGAGGCCAAAGCGTTCGACTATGCAACGGCGCAGCAGGGTTTTTTCGGGGGAGCAACGCCTTATCCGGTCAGCCAGCAGGATGGCGCGATCGCGTCCACGCCCGAATTCCTCAATGCGCAGCACCCGATAAGCACAGGCGCGGATGCCGAGGCTTATCTGATGCGCGTCGCAGCATTCGCACGGCAGCTCGATGACGAGACCGCGGCAATCCAGGCCAATGCGGCACGCGGGGTCGTCCCGCCGACATTTGTCTGCAAAACCGTGATGGGCCAGCTTGCAAATTATCGGACGACGATGATCGGCGAGCAGAAGATCGTCACATCCCTTGCCTCGCGCACGAAAGAAAAGGGTATAGCCGGTCGCTGGGACGAGCGGGCGGCCCAGTTGATGCGCACGCTGGTCTACCCTGCGCTCGACCGCCAGATCGCTGCTTTTTCCACCGCTGCCGCCAGTTCCCCGCCGGGTGCTGGCGTCCAGCGCCTGCCGATGGGTGACGATTACTACCGCTGGGCGCTTCGCCTCGGCACGACGACCGAACAGACGCCCGAAGAGATTCATCGCATCGGCCTTGCGCAGAACGAAGAGCTCAAGGCGCAGATGGACGCGCTCCTCGTCAGGCAGGGAATCACCGGTGGCACCGTTGGCGAACGGCTGCAGGCATTGAACAGACGACCCGATCAGCTCTTTTCGAACGATGAGCAGGGCCGCGCGCAGCTCATCGCCTATTGCAATGCCAAAGTCGCAGCGGTGCGCCCGATTCTGCCGAAGCTTTCGCATCTGGGGCTCAAGGCCGATGTGATGGTCAAGCGCGTGCCCGAAGACATCCAGGATGGCGCAGCGCTCGGCTATATGAACTTTGCCTCGCTCGATGGCTCTCGCCCGGCGATCTATTATATCAACCTCAAGTCGACGGCGCTGTGGCCGAAATACCAGATTGCCACGCTGACTGCGCATGAGGGCGTACCGGGCCACACATGGCAGGGTGCCTATCTGGCCGAGCGCCAGGCCGAAATTCCGCTCATTTCCTCGCTGCTCGCGTTCAACGCCTTTGTTGAAGGATGGGCGCTTTATTCGGAACAGCTCTGCGACGAATTCGGGCTTTATGCCGACGATCCCTTTTCGAAAATCGGCATGCTTCAGGCGCTCCAGTTCCGCGCCTGCCGCCTCGTGGCCGACACCGGTCTGCACAGCAAGGGCTGGTCGCGCGAACAGACCATCAACTTCCTCGTGACCGAATCGGGCCGCGGAGACGCTGCTATGACCAGCGAGACCGATCGCTATTGCGTCAGCCCCGGCCAGGCGTGCGGCTACAAGACCGGGCATAACGAAATCCTGCGGTTGCGTGAACAGGCAAGGACGACGCTCGGGGCGCGCTTCGATCTGGCCGCCTACAACGATACGCTCGTCAAAACAGGCGGCGTCCCCCTATCGCTGTTGCCGAACGCCGTTGACGCCTGGGCGAAGTCAATCGCCTGAGCGCGGTGGCGCAAAGTGGCTTATTCAGCCGCCACCGCCAGAGCAGGCTCCTGCCAGACAAGGATCGGCCTGCGCGCGGCCAGCGTCTCGTCGAGCCTGCGTCTCGGCGCGTGATGCGGCGCTGATTTCAGGGCGACGTCTCCTGCCCTCGCGCGTTCCGCGACCGATCGCAGTGCCCCGATGAACTGATCGAGCCCGGCCTTGCTCTCGGTCTCGGTCGGCTCCACCAGCATCGCACCATGAACGACCAGCGGGAAAAACACCGTCATGGGGTGGAATCCTTCGTCGATCAGGCCCTTGGCGATATCGAGCGTCGAAAATCCCTCCGCCAGATTGTCATCGCTGAACAGTGCCTCGTGCATGCAGTGACCCGCGCCGCTGAACGGTGCGTCGAGCACATCTTCGACGCTGCGCAGCACATAGTTCGCGTTGAGTACGGCATCGCCCGAAACCTGCCGCAAGCCATCGGCTCCGTGCGACAGGATATAGGCCAGGGCACGGGTGAACATGCCCATCTGCCCGTGAAAGGCCGTCATGCGCCCAAAGCCCTGCGCGTGATTGTCGCCTGCGCTTTCCTCCTCGATCAGCGCGAAGCTGCCGTCCGCCAGCTTCTCCACGAACGGCAATGGAGCAAAAGGCGCGAGCGCTTCGGACAGGACGACCGGACCCGAACCCGGCCCGCCGCCGCCGTGCGGCGTGCTGAACGTCTTGTGCAGATTGATGTGCATCGCATCGACGCCAAGATCGCCCGGCCGCACCCGGCCGACGATCGCGTTGAAATTCGCGCCATCGCAATAGACGAAACCGCCTGCGGCATGAACCGCATCGGCAATGATCTTCAGATCCTTTTCAAACAGTCCGCAGGTGTTCGGATTGGTGATCATCACGCCCGCGACATGCGGCCCGAGCTTGCCGATCAGCGCGTCGGTGTCGACGCGGCCATCGGCACGCGCCGGAATACCCTCGACGCGATAACCCGCAAATACCGCCGTCGCCGGGTTTGTCCCGTGCGCGCTTTCGGGCACGAGCATGACTTCGCGCGGATCGCCCCGCGCATCGAGCGCGGCTCGGATCGCAAGCACCCCGCACAGCTCGCCGTGAGCACCCGCTTTGGGAGACATGGCGACCGAGTGCATTCCCGTGAGCGTGACGAGCCAGTGCGCAAGCTCGTGGATCACCTGCAGCGCGCCCTGCACCGTATGGACGGGCGCGAGCGGGTGAACATCGGCGAACCCCTTCATCCGCGCGACCTTTTCATTCAGACGCGGGTTATGCTTCATCGTGCAACTGCCGAGCGGGAACACGCCAAGGTCTATCGCGTAATTCTGGCGTGACAGCCTGGTATAATGGCGCACCGCCTGCGGCTCGCTGAGCCCCGGGAGCCCGATCAACCGCGTGCGCCTCAGATCGCCCAGATCCTCCACGACCGGACCGTCCTCGATATCGACGCCACATGTTCCGCTGTCTCCGATCTCGAAGATCAGCGGTTCCTCGAGCATCAGTGCCCGATTGCCTGTGAAGCTCCGTCCGGTCGTGTCGCTGCCTGCATTCATTTCAGGGCGCCAGCCGCCTGCGTTCACGATGCTCATGCCAGTGCCTCCTCGAGCGTTATCGCCAGCGCCTCTATGTCTTCAGCGCTCACTGTTTCGGTTACCGCGACGACCAGACCGAACTCTATCGAACCGTCATCGGGATAAAGCCGCCCGAGTGAAACGCCGCCCAGCACGCCCCTGTCTGCCATCAGGCGCACCACGGGGCGCGCTTCCTTTGGCAGCTTCAGCGTGAATTCGTTGAAAAAGCGCGGCGTCACCAGTTCGACGCCCGGAATCGCAGTCAGCCGGTCGGCGGCGGCGCGCGCATTGGCGTGATTCACCTCCGCCAGCCTTCGCAGCCCCTTTTCGCCAAGCAGGGTCATGTGGACACTGAACGCCAGCGCGCACAGCCCCGAATTGGTGCAGATGTTCGACGTGGCCTTCTCGCGCCGGATATGCTGCTCGCGCGTGGAAAGCGTCAGCACGAACCCGCGCTTTCCATCGGCATCACGCGTTTCGCCGCACAGGCGCCCCGGCATCTGGCGAACGAATTTTTCCTTGCACGCGAACAGCCCCACATAAGGTCCGCCGAAATTGAGCCCGACGCCGATCGACTGGCCCTCGCCGACCACGATGTCGGCGCCCATCTCCCCCGGCGGCCTGATCAGCCCGAGCGCCACCGGTTCGGTGACGACGGCAATCAGCAGCGCGCCATGCTCATGTGCTTTTGCCGCAATCGCAGACAGATCGTCGATCCGGCCCAATATGTCGGGATATTGAACGATCACGCATGACGTTTCGCCGTCTATCGTCGCGAGCAGCCGTGCCTCATCGGTCTCGGCGACGAGCTCGGGCGTCGCTGTATCAAGCCGGTCGCCGGTGAAACGCGCCATCGTCTGCGCCACGCTCACATAATGCGGATGCAGCCCCGAAGAGATGACGGCTTTCGATCGTTTGGTGATCCGCCCCGCCATGCTGATCGCTTCCCAGCACGCGGTCGATCCGTCATACATCGACGCATTGGCCACGTCGCAGCCGAACAGTCGCGCCACCTGCGTCTGGAATTCGAACAGCATCTGCAGCGTGCCCTGCGCAATCTCGGGCTGATAGGGCGTATAGGCGGTGAGAAACTCGCCGCGCTGGATGACCATGTCGACCGTGGCAGGCACGTGGTGCCGATAGGCCCCGCAGCCGAGGAAGAAAGGATGATGCGCCGCCGCCAGGTTCTTGCGCGCCAGTGCCGAAAAATGCCTTTCGACGAGCATTTCCGAGCTGTGCATCGGAAGATCGCGGATCGGCCCGTCCAGCTGCGCTCTTTCGGGCACATCGGCAAACAGCGCATCGATCGATGGCGCGCCGATGGTCGCGAGCATGGCCGCGCGATCGGTATCGGTAAGGGGCAAATAGCGCATGCAGACTCCCGCGAAAAAAAATTGCTGACCGACTCGAGGCGCAGTTGCGGCCTAGAGCTGATCGATGAACGCCCTGTAGCCCGCCTCGTCCATCAGGCCCTCGAGCTCGGTTTCATCCTCCAGAACCAGCGTGAAAAACCAGCCGTCACCCTCGGGCGCCGTATTCACCAGTGCAGGCTCACCTTCGAGCGAAGGATTGCCCTCGCTGACGATCCCGGAAACCGGGGCATAAACATCGGACGCGGCCTTGACCGATTCGACAACAGCCGCGTCGCCGCCTTTCGCCACGCGCGTGCCGCTCGCGGGAAGCTCGACAAAAACAATGTCACCGAGCTGGCTCTGGGCATAGTCGGTGATGCCGACCGTCGCCGTGCTGCCGTTTTCCGACACGTCGATCCACTCATGGTCTTTGGTATAGTAACGCATCAGCAAGCCTTTCCCCGGCGGTGGTATCTGTGAACAACGAACGGCATCGCAGCGATCCTCACGGGCACGCGCCGCCCGCGCACGTCGGCCTCGAGTCCGGTTCCCGAGGCGCTGTACACTGCATCGATCAGCGCCATGCCGACGGGATAACCCAGGCTGGGCGAAAACCCGCCGGACGTCACCGTGCCGACCTTCGCATCGCGCACGAACAGGCCGGCCCCCTCGCGCACTGGCAGCTTGCCTTCGACCGTAAAGCCCACGCGCTTCACCGCAGCACCTTGCGCCAGATGGCCAAGGATCCGTGCTGCCCCGACAAAGCCGCCGTCGGCACGCCGCCTCTTGTGGATCGCAAAGCCGAGTTCGGCCTCGACCGGATCGACAGCGGGCGACAGATCATGGCCGTAAAGCGGGAGGCCGGCTTCGAGCCGCAGCGAATCACGCGCGCCAAGCCCGATCGGCTTCACCTCGTCATAGGCGCACATCGCGGTTGCGAATGCTTCAGCATCGTCGGTTGGCAACGAGATTTCAAACCCGTCTTCACCCGTATAGCCCGATCGGCTGACATCCACCGCACTGTCGTTCCACTGGAAGCGCGCACTTTCCATGAAATAAAGCTGCTCCACGCCGGGCAGCAGCCGCTGCAACGCCGTGACAGCTTTGGGCCCCTGCAACGCGATCAGCGCGGCATCGATCTGGCTGATCGTAATGGCGTCGTCGAGTTGCTCGCGCAGATAGCCAAGGTCTTCATATTTCGTCGCCCCGTTGACGACGAGATAGAGCGACCCGTCGCGGTTCGTCACCATCAGATCGTCGAGTATCCCGCCATGCTCGTCGAGCAGCAGTGTATATCGAACCCGGTTGGGGCCGATCCCGGCCATATCACCCGGCACGATCGCTTCGAGCGCACGGGCTGCATCGGGTCCGCTCAGCAGAATCTGCCCCATATGCGACACATCGAAAAGACCGGCGTTTTCACGCGTCCACAAATGTTCAGCGACAATGCCGTCGTAATGGATCGGCATCGAATAGCCCGCGAACGCAACCATGCGCGCCCCGCGTGCGCGATGCCAGTTATCGAGCGGGAGGGTATCGATGCGTTCGTCAGTCATCCGGTATCCGTCCTGAAAGCAGCCGTGCCGGCATGACCCGAGCGTTGAAAGCTGCCCCCTCTGTCACGGAAACCTGAGAGTTTTCGCGCCGGGCCAGGGCCCGCGCTTACCCCTTCGGTGGCGGCGGATCGAATCCGCCGCGCTTTCCAGAGTTGCCTTCGCCATGCGCGGTCCGGTTGCCTGAGAGTTTCCGGGGCGGTTGCTCCTTCGGCGGACGGTTGGCCCGCCACTCTCCCGCGCACGACCTCCGGCTGTTACACCGGACGACACTGCCCCGCATGGTGAGCGCGGCGATTCGTGTCAACCGCTCAGCGCGTCGCGTTATACTGAAGCTGCTCGCCGGTAAGCTGGATGCCGACCAGAACTTCGAATGTGGCCTTGGCAACGGCCGTCCTGATTTCGGGCCGCGCCAGCGGATCGATCGATGCGTCGGCATCGTCGGCCTTTCGCTTGCGGCGGAGCTGTTCGGTAACGCTGGCGGGAAGCGTAGCAAGGCTGCGATCGATCAGCGCGCCGCCCGTCGCCTGCGCCGTTGCGCGCGTCTGCCCGTTCGCAAAGCTCACCGTCGCCCGGCCGGTTCGCTTGGCAACCACGGTATCGCCGCCGCGCATGATGACGATGAAATAGGGGATCACCACGTCACGCGCACCACTCGCATTCGTGCGGCGCGCCAGAATATCGAACGTCGCGTTGGCGCTGACGTCGCTCCCGACGTCGGTACAAACCGATCTGACGTTGGTTAAAGCAGCGACCACGTCGATCGCGCGCGCATCCCGGCTTGCGGGGGGATCGAACAACGTCACGTCACCCGTATTCGCCGCCACGGCAACGGCCGGGCACGTTGATCGCGTCGTCAGGATGCCGCCGGTCGCATCGAGTTCGCCGTTGCGCGCACAACCTGAAAACAGGCTGAGGACAACCAGTGGGACAATCTTTTTCAAAGGATGATGTGCCTTGCTGATGATGCGGTCGGCTTGTCATAGGAAGCGGGTTTCGCCGGTGCAAGCAATCGCGTAGGGCGCTTCCATGTCGCTGCCTCCTCTTGAACTGCTGATTGCCGCGCCGCGCGGCTTTTGCGCCGGTGTGGACCGCGCGATCACGATCGTCGAACTCGCCATCGAGAAATATGGCAAACCGGTCTATGTGCGTCATGAAATCGTTCACAACCGCTTCGTGGTCGACAGCCTGAAAGCGAAGGGCGCGATCTTCGTGGATGAGCTTGACGAGGTACCCGATGGCGCACCGGTCGTATTCTCGGCCCATGGCGTCCCCAAGTCGGTGCCTGCAGACGCCGAAAGGCGCGGGCTCGCCTATCTCGACGCGACCTGCCCGCTTGTTTCCAAAGTCCATCGCGAGGCGGAGCGGCTCGTGGCGCAGCAGCAGCATATCATTTTCATCGGCCATCGCGGCCATCCGGAAGTGATCGGAACCTTTGGCCAGGTGCCGCCCGGTGCCATGACGCTAGTAGAGACCGTCAGCGACGTTTCGGCGCTCGAGATCGCCGAGCCGGGAAATCTTGCCTTTCTGACACAGACGACCCTTTCGGTTGACGATACGGCCGAGATCGTGTCGGCGCTGAAGGCCCGGTTTCCTGCGATCAGAGGGCCGCGTGGCGAGGATATCTGCTACGCGACATCGAACCGTCAGCAGGCCGTCAAAACGATTGCGCCACGGTGCGACGCGATGCTGGTGATCGGCGCGCCCAATTCGTCCAACTCGCTTCGGCTTGCCGAAGTGGCAGAGCGAAACGGGGTTCGCGCGCGGCTGATCCAGCGCGCCGAAGACATCGACTTCACCTGGCTCGGCGAGCCGAAGACGCTGGGCATTACGGCTGGTGCCTCCGCCCCCGAAGTGCTCGTGCGAGAGGTGGTCGCGCGGCTCGGATCGCGCTTTGCAGTGACTGAAAGCGTGGTTGAGAGCGCCATCGAGAATATCGAGTTCAAACTGCCGCGCGGTCTGGCAGCCTAGCGCGAAATGGCTGTCTATACGCACGTTTCGGCAGAGGCGATGGCGGCACTTCTCGAGCGATACGACGTTGGCGGCCTGGTATCGGCAAAGGGCATTGCCGAGGGTGTTGAAAACAGCAATTTCCTGATCGATACGACGCAGGCACGGTTCATCCTGACATTGTATGAAAAGCGGGTCGATGCCGCCGACCTGCCTTTTTTCATGGCGCTGCTCGATCATCTCGCCGATCGCGGCCTGCCCGTGCCGCGTGCGGTCCGCGATCGCTCGGGCGCTCAGTTGCAGCAGGTATCGGGCCGCCCTGCCTGCCTGATCGAATTCCTGCCCGGCATTTCAGTCACCGTCGCCAGCGAGGCGCAGGCGCGCGCAACCGGGGTAGCGCTGGGCCGGATGCACCACGCGCTGACCGATTTTCGCCGTGAACGTCCCAATGCGCTCGGGCTTGCCGGATGGCACAAGCTGGCGGCGCGCTGCGGCCCTGCGCTCGACGAAATCCACGGCGGTTTGAAAGCCAGGGTTGCCGACGAACTCGACTGGCTCAATCGATACTGGCCGCGCGATTTGCCACGCTCGGTCATCCACGCCGATCTTTTTCCCGACAACGTCCTGCTTCGCGGCGACGGCGTCGGGGGGATCATCGACTTCTATTTCGCCTGCACCGAGGTTCGCGCGTGGGATCTTGCGATTACCCATGCCGCATGGAGCTTTTCAGACGAGGGCACCGATCACCGGGCGGAGATCGGCGACGCGATCTGCGCCGGCTACGAAGCCGCATTTGGCCTCAGCCATGTTGAACGCAGCGCCTTTCCGGCGCTCGCGCGTGGCGCCTGTCTGCGATTTCTCCTGACGCGGGCTTGGGACTGGCTCAATACGCCCGCCGATGCCATCGTCACCAGGAAGGATCCACTCGCGTTTCTGCGCCGCCTCGATCATTACGCAGCGCTATGATCGAAGCCGGGCTGACGCACGTCGAAATCGCCACCGATGGCGCATGCAAGGGGAATCCGGGCCCGGGGGGCTGGGGCGCGCTGATCCGATCGGGAACCGTCGAAAAGGAACTCCACGGCGCGGAAAATCCCAGCACCAACAACCGGATGGAACTGATGGCGGCCATAGAGGCGCTGAACGCGCTGAAAAAACCCTGCCGGGTGACTTTATCGACAGACAGCCGATATGTAATGGACGGCCTGACGAAGTGGATCAGGGGCTGGCAGCGAAATGGCTGGAAAACCGCCGACCGCAAGCCCGTAAAAAATGCCGACCTGTGGCAGCGGCTGCTCGATGCAGCAGCACCCCACCGGATCGAATGGGTCTGGGTGAAAGGGCATGCGGGGCACCCTGACAATGAACGTGCGGACAGACTGGCAAGCAATGCCGCCGGCGCAATCGACCGCACTTAGCTCATCCCCCATGCCGGTGCCGGAAACAGACGGACGTCAGCTTATGCGACGGGTGAAGCGGGCCGGACTGTAGGGGGTCGGATCGATATGCGCGACTGACGGATCGGGATCGGTGCCAAGCAGCATTGCCGCGCACAATTTGCCCGCTGCGGGCGCAGTCTGAATGCCGAACCCGCCCTGCCCCGCACACCAGAAGAATCCCGGAATCAACGGATCGAACCCGTAAACCGGCAGCCGATCGGGAGCAAAGCTGCGCAGGCCCGCCCATTTGCGCTCAACCGCAAGAACCTTCCAGTCGGTCACTGTTTCGAACCGATCGATCCCGATTGCGACGTCAAGTTCTTCGGGGGCAACATCGTGTGCATCGACGGGCGTTTCGTCATGCGGGCTGATCCAGACCCGGCTCGCCCCGTCAGGCTTGAAATAATAAGTGCCCGCAATGTCCATCACCAGCGGCAGATCGGCGGGAACGTCCTCGCCATCGACGCGGCACTGGGCGATCGTGCGTCTCTTTGGCTGGACGCCGAGCGGCGGCACGCCAGCGAGTTCAGCCACCTTGTCTGCCCAGGCTCCTGCCGCATTTACGATGATGCGCGCTTCAATCACATCGCCGTCCGACCTCAGGATCCAGCCGTTTCGAGTTTTATCGATCGATTCGGCGCGAAAGCCGGTCCTGATCTTGCCGCCCACTTTTCTGAAGCTGCCGAGATAATGCTGGTGCAGTGCCGCCACGTCGATGTCGGCGCAGCTTTCCTCGACAAGCCCGGCGACGAGAATCGGTCCGGCGCGGGGAACGCGGGCGCGGACGCCCTCGCGATCGACACGGGTGAGCACGGCGCCGGTGCCCGCGAACGTTTCGGCAAAGGTTTCGAGCCTGTCGACCTGATCGGCCTCGGCGACCTCGAGCGAGACACGGGGATTGAGAAAGCCGCCTTCCCTGAGATCGCGAAGCGACGCCTTGGACAGGAGTTGCACAGTCGGGCCACCAAGCGTTTCGTGCCAGAACGCCGCCGACCGCCCGGTCGAATGATAGCCGCAGACCTCTTCCGCTTCGACAAGGATGACCGACGCGTGGCCGTCCATCGCAGCGGCAACGCTCGCCCCCGCGATACCGCCACCGATGATGGCAAAGTCGTATGTCACAGGCTCTGCTCCAGGAAGCGCAGGATGGCATCCATCGCACGGCGTCTTGGCCCGTCACGCTCGCGCAGCACTTCATGCGCGACTTCGCGTCCGAGCATCACCAGCTCGGCGCGGGGCAAACGCGCCGCGAAATCGCGAACTGCCGACGGGCTCACGAGCTTGTCTCCCTCGGTCGCGACGATCAATACGGGCACCTGCACACGCTCCACGGCGCCGGGCCTGCACAGGGCTGCGATCGACGCATAGGCGGCTGCCAGCCAGTGCCAGCTCGGCGGCCCGAGTTCGAGCGCGGGGTTTGCCGATTTCCACCAAAGCTCGTCGGCGTAGCGATCGGGATCATTGGTCAGGAATGACTGGCGCGACATGCCGCGCGATGCCGGGCGCTCATTGGCTTTCCACGCTGGCTGGTGGTTTGCAGTCAGCGCCCCCATAACTTTCGCCACCAGCGCTGCGGCTGCAAATGGCAACGGACCTGTATCAAAGCCAAGCATCGGCGCTGAGAGGACAACCCGGTCCGGTGCAATCCGCTCTTCGGCAAGAGCGCGCAGCACGAGGTGGCCGCCCATGGAATGCCCCATGACGATGTGCGGGCCGCCTTCTGCCAGACGCCAGTCATCGAAGAAACCGGCAAGATCATCGATCCAGGGCGTAAAGTCATTTGCGTGGCCTATGCGCGGATCGGTTCCCAGCCGCCCCGACCCGCCCTGTCCGCGCCAGTCGAAGCTCGTCACCGACCATCCCGCGGCAGCCCATTCGTCAAACGACTCGAGATATTTCTCGAATATGTCGCCGCGTCCGCCAAGCCACAGGATCGCGCCTTTCCTATCGCCCTGCGCAGGCTGGCGATAGGTTCGCAGTGGCCAGCCATCGCGCGCCGACGTCATCGCGACCGAGGAACCGGACGGAAAGGCACGACGATCAATCGTCATCGGGAAGACTCATCCTGTGCGGTTACGGTTTCGCAAGGCGCAGCGTCTAGAGGGTTAAGACATGGCTTACTCCATTTTTCTTCTGCTCGGCACGCTCACGGTGCTCCTGCTCGTTGCGGCGGTGGGTGACTGGCGGACGCGTACCATAGAGAACTGGCTCAACCTTGCGATAGCCCTGGGCGCGATTCCCTGGTGGTTGGCAAATGGCGAAAGCCTATGGCCGGACGTTGCCCTCCATCTTGGCATGGCAACGATAACCTTTGTCCTGTTCGCTGCGATGTTTGCGATGGGTGCAATAGGGGGCGGAGACGTCAAGCTGATCGCCGCACTCGCGCTATGGTTTCCCATCACGCTGTTTTTCACACTGCTGGTGACGATGTCGCTGGTCGGCGGCCTGCTTACGGTTGCGATGATCATTCGCCAGAAGCGGCTCAATCTCGAGGGGCAGCCTGAGGTGCCATATGGCATCGCCATTGCCGCAGGCGGCCTGTGGACCGTGGGCGTCACAGTTGTCCAAACGATATTTTAACTGATTTATCTGATTAATGCCTTTTGAAACCTGACCGACGCGAGGAGGCGTTGCGCGACATGGACCCGAAGAAAATCGCGCTGCTTATCGGGGCGCTCGTCATGGCAGCGTTGACTGCCGTGCTGGCAAAAAACATGCTTACGCAACAGGCGACACCTGTCGCCGGTGCTCAGCTGGCCGGTCCACCGGGGCCAGAAGTACTGGTGGCTACGCGTCCCCTTCCGGTAGGAACGATCATCACGCCTGACAGCTTCCGCTTTCAGCCATGGCCGCGTGACCTGATCGAAAACGCCTATTACATCAAGAATTCGGTTGATCAGAACAGCCTTTCGGGCACGGTCGTCCGCACTCAGATTTCGGCAGGCCAGCCGCTCACCCAGGGATCGCTCGTCAAGGCTGGCGACCGCGGCTTTCTTGCTGCGGCCCTCGGGCCGGGAATGCGCGCGGTGACGGTTACCGTCTCGCGGGACACCGGAGTCGGCGGCTTCGTTTTTCCGGGCGACCGTGTCGATCTGATGCTGACGCAGACGGTGGATGGTTCGAACGGGCCTGCGCTGAAGACAACCGAAACTTTCATCCGCAATCTCCGCGTGCTGGCAACAGACCAGCGCACGGTTTCGGACGACGTCAACGGCAAGAAAGAAGTCGTTCTGTTCGATACCGTGACGCTAGAAGTCACGCCACGTCTGGCAGAGAAAATTGCAGTTGCGCAGACGATCGGTCAGCTTGGGCTGTCGCTTCGATCGATTGCGGACAATGCAGCCGACCTCGACCTGGCGATCGCCTCGGGCGAAGTCAAGGTGCCGAAAGGCGCGGACCCCAAGGATCGGGTCTCGCTGATCAACATTGCGGCTCGGCCAAATGACACCAACACCACCTACGTTACGGGTGCGGACGTTTCGCGCTTCCAGCGCAAGACTGTCCCGGTTCCAGCAGGCAACGCCGGGTCGGGTAATGGTGGCGGCGGCTACATGAATTCAGGCTCTGCCCAGGCAGCGGCTGCAGGTCGCCCCAACGTCGGGGCTCCTGTGGGAGACGCCGGCGGCGCAAGTGGAGTGGTGCGCGGACCCACTGTGAGAGTCGTCCGTGGCATCGTTGAAACCGAAGTATCGGTGAGGGCAGGCAAATGACACGCTCGATGAAAACAATTCGTCACCGGATTGCGCTGGCGATCCTCGGCACCACGGCTCTGACGGTTACAGTCGCACCGGTTGCAGCGGGAACAAAGCGCGCGCATCGCGTCGTTCACAAAGCTTGGAAAGCGCCCGGCCGGGTTCCGGCCAGGGTTGCGATAAGCCTGCCGACGGGCTCGGTTCCTGCAAACGGCGAAGTCGTTCTGTCGGTTGGCCGCGGCGAGCTGTTCAACATGCCGACGGACGTGGCCGATGTCTGGACGTCCAACGCGCCTGTCGCCGACGTCTACGTTTCATCGGCGCGCCAGATTCACATCTTCGGACTCACGGCTGGCGTCGCCACGATCTATGCAAAGAACAAGGCCGGGCAGGTCATCTACTCGACCAACGTCAGGGTTGGTGACAATTTGAACTCCCTCGATCGCATGTTGAGGCTTGCGATGCCCGATGCGGCCGTCGTTGCGACGACGATGAATGGCCTGGTGCTGCTTACCGGCACCGTGAGAAACCCGGCAGACAGCGCCGAAGCTGAGCGCCTGGTCAAGGCGTATATGGGCACCAAGACCGAGGTCGTCAGCCGCCTGCGTACTGCGACGCCGCTGCAGGTCAACCTGCAGGTAAAAATCGCTGAAGTCAGTCGCTCGCTGTCAAAAGAGATTGGCGCAAACCTTCTCACCCGGGATACGACGGATGGATTTCAGTTAAACATCGCCCAAGGCCGCAACTTTGGCACAATCAGCGACTTTGATACATCCAAATTCCTCAAGCTCGATGCCTCGAGCCAGCTCGGTCTGCCCGCAGGGTCCGTTTCGCTGCCGTGGAGTCCTCAAACGGGTTTCGTCTTCCCTGGCGGCACTTCGGTTGATTTCAAGGATCTGGCGCTTGGGGCGGGCAAGACGAGTCTTGGCTTCCTCGGGCGGCTGTTCGGCGTCGATGTTGCATCGGCTATCGACCTTGCCGAAAATAACGGGCTGGTCACGCTGCTCGCGGAGCCCAATCTGACCGCGATGTCAGGTGAGACGGCAAGCTTCCTTGCCGGCGGCGAATTCCCGATCCCGATTTCGGAGGGGCTTGGTCAGGTCTCGATTGAATATAAGCAATATGGTGTCAGCCTTGCATTCACACCGACTGTGCTGGCCGACGGCCGGATCTCGATCCGCGTCCGTCCCGAGGTTTCGCAGCTTTCGAGCGAAGGCGCGGTAAAGCTCAACGGCTTCACTGTCCCCTCGATCACGACGCGCCGCACCGAAACAACGGTGGAACTCGGCTCGGGCCAGAGCTTTATGATCGGCGGCTTGCTCCAGAACAACAATTCGAACTCGATCGACAAGGCTCCCGGTCTCGGCGACGTTCCGATCCTCGGTTCGCTGTTCCGGTCAACCGGCTATCGCCGCAGCCAGACCGAACTGATGATCATCGTTACGCCCTATCTGGTAAAGCCGGTCGACGCGAATTCGATCGCGCTGCCGACCGATGGCCTCAAGACGCCGACCGACCTTCAGAACTTCCTGCTCGGACAAGATTTTTCAGGGAAAAAGGGAGAGACGCGGCCCAAGCCGTCGATTGCGCCGCCGGTTACCGTGACGGCTCCCGGAATGGCGCAGCCGACTGTTGGCCCGTCACGGCGACGCACGTCGGGTGCGACACCCGCCCCCGGTTTCTCAGAAAATTGAAAAGCGATCAGGAGATCAAAGATGATGCGTAAACTCACCGTCCTCGCCCTGATTGCGGCGACAGGTTCGCTTTCAAGTTGTGGTACGCCCAACCGTGGCCTTGAATCGGTCCATCAACCCGTCGTTGCACGCACCGATTATGTCTTCGACCTTGCCAAGCCGGGCGGTGACACCCTGTCATATGAAGATGCTTCGCGCCTCTCCGGCTGGTTTGACAGCGTCAAACTGCGCTACGGCGATCACGTATCTGTCGATGCCCCGGGCGATGACCGCGCGACGCGCACCGCCGTTGGCGATATTGTCGCGCGATACGGCCTTTTGCTCGATGAATCCGTACCGGTCACCAATGGTGAGATCGCGCCCGGATCGTTTCGCGTCGTCATCAGCCGCACGGCGGCCACCGTGCCGAACTGCCCCGACTGGAGCCGTCCTGCTGCGCCAAATTTCGAAGGCCACACGATGTCCAACTACGGCTGTGCAACGAACACCAATATAGCCGCAATGGTCGCCGACCCCCGCGATCTGGTTCGCGGCCGCGAAGCATCTGGAAACGCAGATATCGCGAGTTCGACCAAGGCAATCGATGCCTATCGCGCCGCCGCGCCTTCCGGAGACGGCGGCCAGACGGTCAAAGCTGAATCGACAAAGGGGAACTGAGATGAATGCACCCTGGTCTCCCGCGCGAACGAATACGCCTCGCGTGCCCTTCACCGCATTCGTATGTGACGAGATGACGGCTGAAGCGATCCGGCCAATCTGCGTCGAACTTGGCTGGGCACCCGACAAGGTTAACAAGGGTGGATTGCGCAATGCAGTTCAATCGCTGTCGGTTTCCGCAAGTCCGCAGATCCTGTTCGTCGACCTGTCCGAAAGCGGCGATCCGCTCAGCGATATCAATGCTCTTGCGGAGGTCTGCGAACCTGGGACAGTTGTCATCGCAACAGGGCAGGTCAACGATGTGCGACTGTACCGCGATCTCGTCGCGAGCGGTATTCAGGACTATCTGCTGAAGCCGTTCAGTCCGGATCAGCTTCGGGAAAGCTTTGCGCACGCCCAGGCATCCTTCAATGCGCCGAAGCACTCGGATGCGAGTGTCGAACGTCGGCATGAGATGACGGCGTTCATCGGCGCACGTGGCGGGAGTGGCGCGACGACACTTGCCACGTCCATCGCCTGGCTGATGGGCGACACGGGCGGCCGGTCGACCGCACTGCTCGATCTTGACGTGCACTTCGGCACGGGAGCGCTGGCACTCGATCTGGAGCCGGGGCGCGGGCTGACCGATGCAATCGAAAACCCCAACCGTATCGATGGACTGTTCATCGAACGCGCCATGGTCAAGGCAAACGAAAAGCTTGCGGTGCTCAGCGCCGAGGCACCGATCAACAGGCCGTTACTCACTGACGGAGCCGCATTTTTCCAGCTGCAGGAGGAACTGCGCGGTGCATTTGAATGCAGCGTGATCGATCTGCCACGCGGAATGCTCGTTCAATATCCGCAGCTGATGAGCGAGGTGACAACGGCAGTCATCGTCACCGAACTGACACTTGCCGCGGCACGTGACGTCATTCGTCTGCTGTCCTGGCTCAAGTCGAATGCCTCAAGAACAAGGGCGATCGTGGTTGCCAATAAAGTCCCGTCCACCGGCCCCAATGAAATCACGAGGAAGGACTTTGAAGCCTCGATCGAGTGCAGGATCGATTTTATCGTCCCGCTCGACACAAAGGTCGCCACGCAGGCGGCCAAACTCGGCAAGACTGTCGGCGAGGCAGGAAAGGGCAGCAAGATTGGTGCCGCGCTCGTTGATGTCACTAACCGCCTGATCGAAGCGGGCGAGGGATCTCACGAGAAAAACGGGGCAGGTGGTGAGAGCGCCAAAACATCGCTCATGAGCAAATTTAGCTTCAGCCTGCCGAAAAAGGCACAAAAGGCAAAGGCAGAATAAACCGGTGGATACGGAGTTCCTTTACCTGTTTGCGCTTGCGGGCGGTGCAATGATCGTCTTGACGATGATTTTTTTTGCATTTTCAGGACCGGATGTGGCCAAGGCGCGTAGCAAGCGCCTGAGCGCAATCAAGGACCGGCACGCAGATTCGGGCAGAAATGCTGGCGCCGCGCAGACGCGATCCATTCAGCAGGCCCGCGCGACACGGCTGGATACGCTTGCGACCAGCTATCTCCCGAACCGCGCAACCCTTGCCAAACGACTGGACATGACGGGTAAGAACTGGACACCGGGTAGATACCTGGCAATCAGCCTGGGTATTTTCGCTTTTGTTGCAGTGATTCTTGAGCTTCGGGGTCTCCCGATTGCATTCTGTTTGATGATCGGGCTGTTTTTCGGTCTGTTCATCCCACATTTTTTTGTTGGGCAAATCATCAAACGCCGCGTCAACAACTTTACCAAGCGTCTTCCCGACGCAATGGAACTGCTTGTTCGTGGCCTGCGGTCGGGGCTGCCGATAACTGAAACGATGAACGTCGTCGGTGCCGAGGTTCCAGGCCCGATTGGTGAAGAGTTTCGCACGGTGGGAGACATGGTCCGCCTCGGGCACACCTTTGACGATGCGCTTCAGGACACCGCGAGCAGGATCGGCACGCCCGAATTCCAGTTTTTCTGCATCAGCCTCCAGATCCAGCGCGAGACGGGCGGCAACCTTGCCGAGACACTCTCGAATCTTGCCACTGTCCTGCGGCAGCGGTCGCAAATGAAGCTGAAAATCAAGGCGATGTCGTCTGAATCGAAAGCTTCTGCATATATCATCGGGTCTCTGCCATTTATCGTGTTTGGTCTGATCTACGTGATCAACAGCGACTACATTGGAAAGTTTTTCACGGATGAGCGGTTGATGGTGGCAGGTCTTGGTGGAATGGTGTGGATGTCTATCGGCGCCTTCATGATGGCCAAAATGATCAACTTCGAAATTTAGCGGGGCGAGGCATATGGTATCCCAAACAGCCGGCCCGGTCCTCCTCGGTATCGATGTCATCTATGTCGGTACGGTGCTGGCGGCGGTTGCATCCCTTTTTGTCATGGTCGCCATCTATTTGGCGACCACGGTCCGCGACCCCATGACCAAGCGGGTCAAGGCGCTGAACGAGCGGCGCGAGCAGCTGAAAGTGGGCATCGTAGCCTCGACGTCGAAGCGGCGTGCGAAGCTTCAGCAGAAAAACGAAACGACCGATAAGATGCGGTCGTTTCTGTCGTCGCTACAGATGCTTCAGGATACGCAGCTCAAGGCAGCGCAGATCAAGCTCGTGCAGGGCGGGATCCGTTCAAAAGATGCGGCCATTGCCATCATCTTCGTACGCCTCGTTGCACCCATAGTTTTTGGCGGCGGCATTGCCTTGTGGATCTACGCGCTCGGCGGGCTTGCTGACTGGAGCGACCTGAAGCGTAACGGAATCGTCATGCTGTCGCTCATTCTCAGCTACAAAGCTCCTGATATTTGGATTAACAATCTTGTTTCCAAGCGCTCGGCTGCGATCCGCAAAGGGCTGCCCGACGGGCTTGACCTGCTGGTGATCTGCGCCGAGGCCGGATTGACGGTCGACAGCGCCTTCGGCCGCGTGGCCAGGGAACTGGGCAAAGCCTATCCCGAACTCGCCGACGAATTCGGGTTGGCCGCGATCGAACTCGGCTTCCTTACCGATCGGCGTAGCGCCTTTGAAAACCTTGCGGCGCGCGTCAAGCTCGATGCCATGAAGGGCGTCGTCACGACCATGATTCAAACCGAAAAATATGGTACGCCGCTCGCCAGCGCCTTGCGCGTGCTGTCAGCCGAATACCGGAACGAGCGCATGATGCGCGCCGAAGAAAAGGCGGCACGCCTGCCTGCGATCATGACGATTCCGCTGATCCTTTTCATCCTGCCGGTGCTGTTTGTGGTCATTCTCGGACCAGCAGCCTGCTCGATCAAGGACGCGCTCATCAAGTAAAGGGTGTCAGCTGAGCGCCGCCTGGGCGGCGGCAAGGCGGGCGATCGGAACGCGATACGGCGATGCGCTGACGTAATCGAGGCCGACGCTTTCGCAGAAATAGATGCTTGCCGGATCGCCGCCATGCTCGCCACAGATGCCGAGTTTGATATCGGGCCGGGTCGCCCTTCCCCTCTCGGCAGCAAGTCTGACCAGCTCGCCGACGCCGTCGACGTCGAGGCTGACAAACGGATCGCGCGCGTAGATCCCAAGATCGACATAGACTCCAAGGAACCGCGCCGCATCGTCGCGGGAAACGCCAAGCGTGGTCTGCGTCAGATCGTTCGTGCCAAAACTGAAAAACTCGCCGGCTTCTGCGATCTCGCCGGCGCGCAGTGCGGCGCGCGGCAGCTCGATCATCGTTCCAACCAGATATTCGATCCGCTTGCCCCGATCGATGAAAACTGCCTCGGCGGTCCGATCGATCACCGCCTTCATGAGCTCGAGTTCCCGCCGTGTCGCGACGAGAGGCACCATGATCTCGGGGATCGGCGACACGTCGAGATCGCACGCGGCTTCAAAAATCGCACGCGCCTGCATTTCATAAATTTCGGGATAGGTTACGCCGAGCCGACACCCGCGATGCCCCAGCATCGGGTTGAATTCGTGGAGCTCATTTGCGCGCCGACGCAAGAAGTCGATCGATACGCCCGTGGCGTTTGCCACATCCTCGAAATCGCTGTCCGCGGTCGGCAGGAACTCGTGCAACGGCGGATCGAGCAGACGGATCGTGACTGGCAGGCCTGCCATGACCTCAAAGATTCCGAGAAAGTCGGCCCGCTGTTCGGGCAGCAGCTTGGCGAGCGCCGCCCGGCGACCGGATTCATCCGATGCGAGGATCATCTCGCGCACCGCAGTAATGCGGGCGGCCTCGAAAAACATATGTTCGGTGCGGCAAAGCCCTACACCTTCTGCGCCGAAATCGCGCGCGATACGGCAGTCCGCGGGTGTTTCTGCATTGGCGCGCACGCGCATGCGGCGGATTTCGTCCGCCCAGCCCATCAGCGTGTTGAAATCACCAGATAATTCGGGTTGGACGGTCGCGACCGCACCGATCATCACCTCTCCGGACGATCCATCGAGCGTGAGCAGATCGCCTTCGCGGATTTCACGTGCGCCTGCCCCCTGGCCGACACGCGCGGTTCGCATCTTCGCATCGATACTGAGCGAGCCGGCCCCCGACACGCACGGCCGCCCCATGCCGCGCGCGACGACCGCGGCATGGCTCGTCATCCCGCCGCGCGCCGTGAGGATGCCCTTTGCTGCATGCATCCCGTGAATATCTTCGGGCGACGTTTCGGTGCGGATCAGGATTACGGCGTCGCCCATGGCCGCCCGGCTTTCCGCCGTGTCGCTGTTGAACACCGCAAAGCCCGATGCTGCGCCGGGCGACGCGGGCAGGCCCTTTACAAACACGTCACGCACCGCGGCGGGATCGAGCGTGGGATGCAGCAGCTGATCGAGCGAAGCCGGGTCGACGCGCCTGATCGCTTCGGTGCGCGTGATCAGCCCCTCCTGCGCCATATCAACCGCGATCTTCAGCGCGGCCCGTGCCGTGCGCTTTCCCGATCGCGTCTGGAGCATCCAGAGCTTGCCGCGCTCGACGGTGAATTCGATATCCTGCATGTCGCGATAATGAAGCTCGAGCAGATCGAAGACCCGCGCGAGCTCGGCGTAGGTTTCAGGAAGCGCTTCCTCCATCGACAGCGGTTTTGCGTTTGCCGCCTCGCGCGCCGCGAGCGTCAGATACTGCGGAGTGCGGATACCGGCGACGACGTCCTCTCCCTGCGCATTGATCAGATATTCGCCGTAATAGGCACGGTTGCCAGTGGCGGGATCACGCGTGAACGCGACGCCGGTTGCCGACGTTTCCCCCATATTTCCGAATACCATTGCCTGCACGTTGACCGCGGTGCCCCAATCGCCCGGAATGGCGTGGATCCGGCGATAGACTTTCGCGCGTTCGGACTGCCACGATCCGAACACCGCCCCAATCGCGCCCCAGAGCTGATCATGAACATCCTGCGGAAACGGCTTGCCCCACAGATCGTCCACGAGCGCCAGATATCGCGCCACAAGCTTTTGCCAGTCGTCGACATCGAGCTCGGTATCGAGCGAAACGGCCCTGTCTTCCTTCGCGATCTCGAGTGCTTCCTCGAACGCCCCATGATCGAGGCCAAGGACGACATCGGCATACATCTGGATGAAGCGGCGATAACTGTCCCAAGCAAAGCGCGCATCGCCCGACGACTGCGCGAGGCCCTGTACCGTCCGATCGTTCAGCCCCAGATTGAGGACGGTATCCATCATGCCGGGCATCGAGACGCGTGCGCCTGAGCGTACCGACACGAGAAGCGGATTGGCGGCATCGCCGAACGTCTTGCCGGTCGTCTGTTCGATATGAGCGATCCCCGCCGCGACCTGCGGCATCAGATCGTCGGGGAAGCGCTCGCCTTCGCTGTAGTAGATCGCGCACATCGGCGTGCTGATCGTGAAGCCGGGGGGCACCGGAAGGCCGATGCCCGCCATCCCGTCGAGGTTCGCGCCTTTGCCGCCGAGCAGATTGCGATCCTGCCCGCCTTCGGAAACACCACCGCCGAAGCGATATACATATTGGGTCATTCAGCCCTCTATCTTTGAAAAATCGGCGACTTTGTGAACGGCATCGCGAAAGCGTGCGAGCAGGCCGAGGCGGAACGTGCGGACCTGCGGGTCGGGATCGTTGACCATAATGCCTTCGAAAAAAGCATCGATCGGCGCGCGGAGCGCGGCGAGAGCGGCCATGGCGGCTTCGAAGTCTTCGCGGGCAATCTCTCTTTCAGTCCTGGTAGCGGCATCATCGATCGCGTGTAACAGCGCACTTTCGATCGGAAGCAAATTGTCTCGATGCAGAAACGGCACGTCACCCGCCTGCTTTAATATGTTCGCCGCCCGCTTGTAGGCGATCAGCAGATCGGCCCCGTCGGCCGTGCCGACAAAGGCCTGCAATGCCTTCACACGCGCAAGCAGGCGAACGAGATCGCCTTCGCTGCCGAGTGCGAATACCGCGTCGATCAGATCGTGACGGACCCCGGCTTCGCGCTGCTGGACTTTGAGGCGATCGGCAAAGAACGAGGCTAGTCCTTCTTCGACCGAGCCATAAAAAACCTGCTCAGATTCAGCAAAATCATCTTTGACCGCTTTAATCAAGGCATCTTGAAGCCGAAACCGAAGATTGTTTGCGAGGATCATTGCAATGACACCGAGAGCTGCCCTTCTGAGAGCAAAGGGATCCTTTGATCCGGTTGGAGGCTCATTGATAAGAAAGAAGCGGGTTAGCGTATCCAGCTTGTCGGCCAAACTCACCGCCACTGTCACCGGCTCCACTGGCACCTCGTCGCCCTGCCCTGCCGGCTTGTAATGATCGCGGATCGCGGCGGCGACCTGCGGGCCTTCGCCTTGCGCTTTTGCCAGATAGCCACCGATTATACCCTGAAGCTCGGGGAATTCGCCGACCATTCCGGTGACGAGATCGGCCTTGCAGATGCGGGCGGCGCGTTCGGCGAGGTCGGCCAGATTCAGCCCCTCCCTTTCAGGGGAGGGGTTGGGGTGGGGACTGCCAGCCCCCACCGGGGCGAGGGTTTGAGTTGGAACATCCCCCACCCCAACCCTGTCCCCAAAGGAACGTGGCTTTACGATCCCCTCTTCGCACAGCCACCGCGCGAGCTTGGCCACACGTTCGACCTTGTCTGCCACCGTACCCAGTTTTTCGTGGAACACGATCTGCGACAGCTTCTCTGCCTGCGTATCCAGCCGGATTTTAAGATCATTGTCCCAGAAAAACTTTGCATCGCTCAGCCGTGCTGAAAGCACACGTTCGTTGCCAGCCACGATCGCCCTGCCGCCGTCGGTGGCATCGATATTCGCCACGCAGATAAAATTGGGCGCTAGCCTGCCGCCAGCATCGCGCATGACGAAATATTTCTGATTTACCCGTGCGGTGAGCTGGATCACTTCGGGCGGCACATCGAGGAAAGCGGGATCGAAGTGCCCCAACAATGGCACTGGCCATTCGGTGAGCCCGGCATTTTCGTCTACTAGGCTAGAATCCTGAACCAATATCAGTTCGGCATCATCGGCAGCTCTTTGCGTTCCGGTGCGTATGATCTCGCGACGCTCCTCTTGGTTGACGATGACATACGCTTTGCGGAGCTTGTCTTCATACTCGCCTGCATCAGCACGGTTGATCGTGATCGTGCCTGTATGCAGGAAACGATGTCCCGTGGTCTGATGATCACTCAGCACGTCCGCGACGTGGCAGCGGACAACATTCTCGCCAAACAGTGCGACAATTCCTTGCAAGGGCCGGACCCAGCGAGTCATTTCTGTCGACACAGATGTCGGGCCCCAGCGCATCGATTTGGGCCAAGGAAACGTGCGGACAATCATATCAATAGCGTCAGCAAGAATGTCCGAAGTTGCACGACGTGCTTTTTCGATAACTGCAAAATAGACGCCATTACGGACTACAAGGCCATCTTGCGCTATCCCGGCTTTTCGGAGAAAGCCTTCCAAGGCCTGCGACGGCGCATTCACCTTTGGGCCTTTGAGCTCTTCGCTAGTTGCTTGGTTTTCAAGAGGTAGCCCATACGCCACGAGGGCAAGGCGCCGCGGTGTGGCGAAGGTAGCGATGTCGTCTGCTCTCAACCCTGCTTTGGCGATCTCAAACTCAAACAGCCGCTTAAGATTCTGCCGTGCGTCATCCTGCATCCGCGCAGGAATTTCCTCTGAGCGCAGCTCAAGGAGGAAGTCGGTCATGCTGACCACCCGTTCTTTGCCATGTACGCTGCGCACGCCCCCTTGGCGAGATCGCGGACGCGGCCGATATACGCCTGGCGCTCGGCAACCGAGATCACGCCGCGCGCCTGCAACGTGTTGAATATATGGCTTGCCCTGATCGCCTGTTCGTAAGCCGGGATCGGCAGTGCACGGTCAAGGCAGAGCTCGCATTCCGCCGCTGCCTTCCGGAAGCCGTCGAACAGCCGTTCGGTATCGGCCACTTCGAAATTATAGGCGGACATCTGCTGCTCGTTTGCCTTGAAGACGTCGCCATAGGTCACGCCCCCCTGCCCCATCGGCGCATCGTTGAACGCAAGATCGTAGACATTGTCCACATTCTGCACATACATCGCCAGCCGCTCGAGCCCGTAGGTCAGCTCGCCTGCAACGGGCTTGCAGTCAAACCCGCCCATCTGCTGGAAATAGGTGAACTGCGTCACCTCCATTCCATCGCACCAGACTTCCCAGCCAAGCCCCCAGGCCCCCAGCGTCGGCGATTCCCAGTCATCCTCGACGAAGCGGATGTCGTGGAGCAGCGGATCGATCCCGATCGCGGCAAGGCTACCGAGATAAAGCGCCTGAAGATCAGCGGGCGAAGGCTTCAGGATAACCTGATACTGATAATAATGGCCGAGCCGGTTCGGGTTTTCGCCATAGCGGCCATCGGTGGGCCTGCGCGAAGGCTGGACGAATGCCGCGCTCCACGGGTCCGGCCCAAGTGCACGAAGCGTCGTCGCCGGGTGAAATGTCCCGGCGCCCATCTCCATGTCATAGGGCTGCAAGATCACGCAGCCACGATCGCTCCAATAGTCGTGAAGCGTCAGGATCAGCTTCTGAAAGCTGAGCGGCTTGGCCAAGGTCAACGCTTTCTTCGCAGCTTCGAGAGAATGTGACGCCTTGGCCAAAGCCCCGCCACCGGTCAACATGCAAGGGTGGCGTCTCCGTCATGATCGGGCGAGCGATGGTGCTCGCGTCTCTGCATCGACGCCGAATGCCTTTCTCAGTCACAGGGAACTCGGCTAGTCATTACGCACCCAATGGAGATTCGTGCCGTGAAAAAGCTGCTCACGATCCTGCTTGCCGCCGCCTTCATGGGTGGGTCTGCAGTCGCGCAGGCACCTGCTGCGCCCGCGCTGCAAGCGGGCACCAAGCCGGTCGTTGCCCGCCCCGCGCTCTGGATGGTGAGAGACAAAGATACGACAATCTACCTGTTCGGCACGGTCCATGTGCTCAGACCCGAAGTGCGCTGGTTCGAGCGCGCGGTGAAGGCTGCTTATGATATGTCGTCAGAAGTGCGGCTCGAGATGGTTTCACCCGATCCGGCGGCCATGCAGGAACTTGTTTTCAAACTCGGGCTTGATCCTGCCGGAAAACCGTTAAGCGAAAAGCTCGGCGCTGACACCGCGGCGCTGTGGCGCAGGACGACCGGCGATCTGGGGCTACCCGCTCAGCAGTTCGAAGCGATGAAGCCCTGGTTTGCCGCGACCGCGCTTTCAGTCGTCGCCATCGAGAAAGCCGGCCTCAACCCGGACAGCGGGGTCGAAAAAGTCCTGACCGCAGCGGCAAAGGCCGATGGCAAGACGCTGTCCGGCTTTGAAACCGCCGAAGAACAACTCGGTTTTTTCAACGGCTTGCCCGAGCACGTGCAGATTGCATTCCTGCGCTCCTCACTCAGTGAACTGCCGCGTGCGGGCCCGATGATCGATGCAATGATTGAAAGCTGGACAAAGGGGGACCCTGACGGACTCGCCGCGCAGCTCAACGAGTCGATCGTTGACACGCCCGAGCTCGGCCAGATTTTGCTGACCGGACGAAATATTCGCTGGGCGAGCTGGATCGCGCAACGGATGGAGCAGCCCGGAACGTTGTTTGTCGCCGTGGGCGCCGGTCATCTCGCTGGAAAGGGCAGCGTGCAGGCCTATCTCAAGGCACTGAAATTCAAGGTCAGACGTGTTCCATCCTAGAGTCCCCGGTGTGAGAATCGCTGGCTTCGCGATTGCCTTTGCGCTTGCTGCGTGCGGGCAGAGGCAGGTGTCAGTGGATGCCGCACGGCCTGCGCTCTGGAAAATCGCGGATGCCGATACGACGATCTACCTGTTCGGGACGATCCATCTCCTGCCGGAACACTATGACTGGGAGACACCAGGCATCAGCGCCGCCGTCGATGCCTCACAAGAACTGATTCTCGAAGCAGTGCTCGATCGCCAATCGTCCGGCGAAATCGCGGGCGTGATGCAGGCAATGGCGATGGATATGCCCATGCCTCCTGTCGCCAGCCGGATCATGCCCGATCGGCGGGTCGCACTCGAAAGGGCTATTGCGCGAACCGGAATGCCCCGGGCGGCATTTGACCGGATGGAAAGCTGGGCCGTCGCGCTGACGCTCGCATCCGCGCAGCTCCGCGACCTGCCCGCCTCGTCTGATTATGGAATCGAGCCACTGCTGACGCGGCGTTTTCGTGAGGCCGGTAAAGCTGTCAAAGGGTTTGAAACACCCGCTGAGCAGTTCGGCTATTTCGACAGGCTGAGGCCCGTGACGCAGGCTCGGTTTCTGCAAAGCGTCATCGACGACAAATCAAGTCCGCGTGACGAGTATCAGGCGATGCTGGCCGCGTGGCGCGCGGGCGATCTGGGCAGGATCGCGCTTTCGTTCGACGACGAAACAAAGATTTCATCTGAGTTGAAGGATGCGCTGCTTACCCGGCGTAATGCAAGGTGGACCGGCGTCATTGCCCACCGGATGGCGAAGCCGGGAACGATATTCATCGCGGTCGGTGCCGGTCATCTCACGGGCAAGGACTCGGTCATCGCAATGTTAGGCGCACGGGGCTACACAGCCATACGGTTGCAATAGGCGCGCACGGCGATTATGCCGCCACAATCGCCAACGGCAATGACATCCCTGGAGGCGTCGTGCGGCGGGTAAATATCAGGAGATTCAAATGAGCGATCAGCTGACCTTGTCGGCCGAAACGCGCGATACGGCGGGTAAGGGAGCCAGCCGGGCATTGCGACGTGAAGGCCGTATACCCTGCGTCATTTACGGTGGCGGGGAAATGCCATTGGGTGTTCATGTCGAGGAAAAAGCCCTGATGAAGGCGCTTCACACCGGACATTTCATGAATTCGGTCGTGATGGTTGACGTCAGTGGTGCCGAGGCACCCGTCAGCGTTCGCACCCTGCCAAAGGACGTCGCCTTTCATCCGGTGACCGATCGCCCCCTGCATGTCGATTTTCTGCGGATTGCGGAGCATGCAAAGGTGACCGTTGCGGTGCCGGTAAACTTCATCAATGAGGAAGCTGCGCCTGGCATCAAGCGTGGTGGCGTGCTCAACATCGTGCGTCACGAGCTCGAACTCGTCTGTGACGCGGCGGACATTCCCGACGCGATAGAGATCGACCTGGCCGGGCGCGAAGTGGGCGACTCAATCCATATTTCAAGCGTCTCCCTCCCCGCGGGCGTAATGTCTGCAATCACCGATCGCGATTTCACGATCGCAACCATCGTTGCGCCATCGGCGCTCAAGTCGAGCGAAGGTGACACCGACGATGTGGCAGAAGCAGCGGGTGCGTGAGCTTGAGTCCCTCCCCTGACGGGAGGGGCTTTTTTCCATGCAGCTCTGGGTCGGCCTAGGAAATCCCGGCGCGGAACATGCGCGGCAGCGGCACAATGTGGGTTTCATGGCCGCCGACGCGATCCACTCGGCATCGGCGTTTTTACCGTGGAGGATCAGGCATCGGGGGCTGCTTTCCGATGGAATGATTGCCGGCCGGAAGATCATCCTCCTGAAGCCGCAGACATATATGAACGAAAGCGGCCGCGCGGTTGGCGAGGCGATGCACTTTTACCGGCTGACACCGGCAGACGTGACAGTATTTTACGATGAACTGGACCTTGCGCCGTTCAAGCTCAAGGTGAAAACCGGCGGTGGAGCCGCCGGACACAACGGCATCCGGTCGACCATCACCCATATCGGCGGTGATTTCCGGCGGGTCCGCATCGGCATCGGCCACCCGGGGCACAAGGACCGCGTACTGGGCCATGTGCTGGGAAATTATACCAAGAGCGAACGCGAGCGGCTGGAGCATCTGCTTGCTACCGTTAGCGCCGAAGCGCATTGGCTCGCGGCCGGAGATGACGTCCGCTTCATGAATGACGTGGCACTTCGCTGCAGTTGATCAAGGCGCACATCCGTAAAGCCATGAGCAGGCCTCGTGAACAGGAAACGGACTTAAGATGGGTTTCAAATGCGGTATCGTCGGCCTGCCGAATGTCGGCAAGTCCACCCTTTTCAATGCGCTGACGCAGACGGCGGCGGCGCAGGCCGCGAACTATCCGTTTTGCACGATCGAGCCGAACGTCGGCAACGTCGCGGTGCCCGATCCCCGTCTGGACAGGCTCGTCGAGATCGGCAAGTCCGCGAAGAAGATCGAAACCCAGCTTGCGTTCGTCGATATTGCGGGGCTGGTTCGCGGAGCCTCGACCGGCGAAGGGCTTGGCAATCAGTTTCTCGGCAACATCCGCGAAGTCGATGCCATCGTTCACGTCCTGCGCTGCTTCGAGGACGATGACGTCACTCATGTGGAGGGCAAGGTCGATCCGATTGCCGACGCAGAAACTGTCGAAACCGAACTGATGCTCGCTGATCTCGAATCGCTTGAAAAGCGCGTTCCCAATCTCGCCAAAAAAGCAGCACAGGGTGATAAGGAAGCCGGGGCGGCAGCAAACATACTCGGCAGGGCGCTCGATCTTTTGCGCCAGGGCAAGCCAGCGCGGCTGGCTGCCCCCGGCGATATCGAGGAAGCGCGGCTGTTCGATCAGGCGCAGTTGCTGACTGCGAAGCCGGTGCTTTACGTCTGCAATGTCGAGGAGCGCGTGGCAGCGGAGGGCAATGAACAGTCTGCCCGCGTTTTTGCGATGGCGGCGGCACAGGGTGCGCAGGCGGTCGTCGTGTCAGCCGCGATCGAAGCCGAGATTGCAACGATGGATGAAGGCGATCGGGGCGAATTCCTCGCCGATCTCGGGCTGTCGGAAACGGGCCTCACCCGCGTGATCCGCGCGGGCTATGCGCTCCTCGATCTCATCACGTTTTTTACCTGCGGGCCCAAGGAAGCCCGCGCATGGACTGTGCGCAAGGGCGCGAACGCACCCAATGCGGCTGGCGCGATCCACAGCGATTTCGAACGCGGCTTCATCAGGGCCGAGACCATCGCCTATGACGATTATGTGAGCTTCGGCGGCGAAAGCGGGGCACGTGAGGCTGGCAGGCTGCGCTCCGAAGGCAAGGACTATATCGTCCGCGACGGTGATGTGCTGCTGTTCCGCTTCAACGTCTGACGATCACGCCTTGTGCGAAACACAGGACCTGCAGACGGTCAATGCCCCGCAAATTGCATGAGACTATAGACCGGAACTCCTTCTGCACGCAGCCGCTCCGCGCCCCCCAGCTCGGGTAGGTCGATCGCAAAGATTGCCCCGGCGACTTCTGCTCCAGCTTCGCGGAGCAGCCTGGCGCAGGCCATCGCCGTTCCGCCCGTCGCGATCAGATCGTCGACGATCAGCGCCCGGTGACCGGGCAGCAGCGCACCAATATGCAGCTCGAGCCGATCGGTGCCATATTCCAGATCGTAATCGACGCCGAGCGTCGCGCCCGGCAGCTTGCCCTTCTTGCGCGCCGGTATCACCCCCGCGCCCAGCGCGACGGCGACCGGTGCCCCGAAAAGAAAGCCGCGTGCGTCGATTGCAATGATCCGGTCGGCGTTCATTGGCCGACCGATCGCTGTCATGGCGTCGATCGCGGCAGCAAAGCCTGCGCCGTCCTCCAGCAACGTCGATATGTCCCGAAACTGGATCCCCGGCTTTGGAAAATCCGGAATGGTGCGGACGAGCGCCTTCAGCCCGTCCGCATCAATACCGCTCAAGCGTGGACCGCCTTGTTCGCTTTTGGCTTCCTGTCCGCCCAGATCGACTGATAGGCAAGCCACGCCAGCACGGTCCCGATCAGCAGGAAGATCAATGCTGCCCAGCCGGTCTGGTTGCGCACTTCGAGCTTCGGCTCGGCAGCCCACATCAGAAAGGCGCTGACGTCTTTCGCCATATGTTTGACGTCATTCTTCGATCCATCGGCGAAGGTCACCGCGCCATCGGCGAGTGGCGGTGCCATCGCGAGGTTCAAGTTGGCAAAATAGGGATTATAGTGCAGGCCTTCGGGTGTTTTTGCCTCCGGAAATTTCTTCAGGAGTTTGGCAGGCTGATCACGATAACCCGAAAGCAGAGAATAGATATAGGCAGGACCGCCCTCGCGCGCCTTTGACATCAATGACAGATCGGGCGGAACCGCATTGTTGTTCGCCGCCCGCGCCGCCGTATCGTTGGCGAAAACGAGCGGGAAGCGGTCAGACGGAATGGGCTTGCGCGTGGCAGGTTCGCCGGTTGCCGGATCGATCGACGGCACTTCACGCGTCCAGCCGCTGGCAATGGCCTTTACCTCGGGCTTGGAAAAACCGAGCTGTTCGAGATCACGAAAAGCGACGTATTTCAGTGAGTGGCACGCCGAGCAGACCTCCTTGTACACCTGAAAACCGCGCTGAAGCTGGGCACGGTCATAAGAGCCAGCCGGTCCCGAGAATGAATAGCTCACCTCCCTTGGCGGGAGGTGAAATGCATGTTCGGCGGTTTCCCTGGGCGGCTCACCGACATAGGCGATGACCCCCCACATGAGCGACCATAGAAGCACGCCGACGAAACCGATACCGGCAATGATCCCGATTGAACGGACATTAAGTAGACGAGACATGAAATTGATCCCTTATTCAGCCGGAGCGAGCTGTGGCCCACCGGCGAACGTTCGGCTGCCAGCAGGCGGAACCGGCGCATCGTCGACATGACCCTTGGCAAGCACGGCCTCGGTGATCGAACCGGGCAGCGGAAGCGGCCGTTCGATCATCGAAATCAGCGGCAGGATGATGAGGAAATGCGCGAAATAATAAGCGGACGCGAGCTGCGAGATCATCACATAAGGCTCGGCAGCAGGAGCACCCCCGCAATAGCCGAGGATGAGTACGCACGGTAGCAGGCCGAATATGGTGAAACGCTTGAACAGCGGACGATAATTGCCTGAGCGTACCGGCGATGTATCCAGCCACGGCAGGAAGAACAGCAGGATGATCGAACCGAACATCGCCAGCACGCCCCACAATTTGGCGGGCAGGATGAAATCGACGGTAAATGCCCGCAGGATTGCGTAAAATGGCCAGAAATACCATTCGGGAACGATGTGAGCCGGCGTCGAAAGCGGGTTTGCCTGAATATAGTTATCCGCATGGCCCAGTGCGTTGGGAATGAAGAACGCCAGCAACGTGAAGATGATCAGAAAAATCCCCAGCCCGAAACCGTCCTTGGCGGTATAATAGGGGTGGAACGGAACGGTATCGCTCTCGGTCTTCACTTCGACTCCGGTCGGGTTCGACGAACCGGGGATATGCAGCGCCCAGATGTGGAGAATGATCGTCCCCAAGATCACGAAGGGCAGCATGAAATGCAGCGAGAAAAACCGGTTCAGCGCCGCATTGTCAGGCGCGAAACTACCGAGCAGCCATTCCTGGATCGACGGCCCGACGAGCGGAATGGCGGAGAAGAGACCGGTGATGACCTTTGCACCCCAGAAGCTCATCTGCCCCCAGGGAAGCACATAACCCATGAACGCGGTGGCCATCATCATCAGGAAAATGACGAGGCCGAGCAGCCAGATCATTTCCCGCGGCGGCTTGTAGGAACTGAAGTACAGCCCGCGCGCGATATGGATGTAGACGACGACGAAGAACATCGACGCGCCATTGGCGTGCAGATAACGCAGCATCCAGCCGAAATTCACGTCGCGCATGATGTGTTCGACCGATTCGAACGCAATGCCCGCGTCGGCGCGATAATGCATCGCGAGCACCACGCCGGTGATGATCTGGATCATCAGCGCGACGCCGGCGAGAACGCCGAAATTCCAGAAATAGTTCAGGTTGCGTGGAACCGGATAGCCCGCGCCAACTGCGTTGTAGACGAAACGCGGCAAGGGCAGCTTTTCGTCCAGATAGCGCATGAAGGGGGTCTTCGGGGTATAATGCTGCGCCCAGGGAAAGCTCATGCTTTTGCTCCCACTTCTATCTTGGTGTCCGACCGGAAAACATAATCCGGCACTTCGAGATTTTTCGGCGCGGGGCCTTTGCGGATGCGCGCGGCAACATCGTAAGACGATCCGTGACACGGGCAGAAATACCCGCCGTAATCGCCGCGCACTTCGCCTTCGGCGGCGCCGAGCGGAACGCATCCAAGATGGGTACACACCCCATAAGTGACAAGCCACTGGAGCTTGCCCGTCTTGGTGCGCTGCGCCAGCGTCTGCGGATCGCGCATCGGCGCATTGTCATCCTTTTGCGCCGCCGCGATTTCGGCAGGCGTCAGATGGCGAACGAACAGCGGCTGTTTTCGGAAAACCGCCTTGATCGCCTGACCGACTGCAATCGCCGAAAGGTCTAGTTCCACCGTGGCATCGGCGAGCACGTCTGCCGACGGTGCCATCTGCGAGACAAGCGGATAGACGACGGCAAGCGCGCCGACGCCGGCAAAACTGACGGCCGCGATACTCAGGACATCACGACGGTTCAATTCTGGTTCAACTGCGATAGCGGCATCGCCGCCGGATTGGATCGCTGGCTGGTCAGCCATTTAATCTGCCTTTTGCTTCTGGGGGCAATATATGCGACGCCCTGCCGCCCCATAGCGGCAAGCCGCGCTGATAGCGCACCGCGCCCCCCTTGCAAATACGAAATTCACACGCTTGTAACCAGATGATGCGGATTGCACTTTACCAGCCTGAAATTGCCGGAAACATGGGGGCGGTGCTGCGGCTGGCAGCATGCTTTGGTGTTGCTGTCGACGTAATCGAGCCCATGGGTTTTATCCTTTCGGATGCCAGGCTCAAGCGCGCGGGAATGGATTATGTCGATCATGTCACGCTGGCCCGCCATCACGACTGGGGCGCATTCGTTTCCGCCACGCCGGGGCGGCGCATCCTGCTGACGACGAAGGGCGACGTGCGACTGCATGACTGGGCGTTTCAGCGGGACGATGTTTTGCTGATGGGCAGTGAAAGCGCTGGCGTGCCCCCCGGCATCGCGCGTGAATGCGCCGCACAGGTGCGGATACCGATCTCGGAGCAGGTCCGCTCGCTCAATCTTTCGGTTGCAACCGGCATCGCGATTGCCGAAGCGCTACGCCAGACGGGGGATTTGCCATGATGGAACTCGACGAACAACAGCAGCGCGCCCGGACGTGGTTTAAAGCGTTGCGTGACCGAATTTGTGCCGCGTTCGAAAGCATCGAACGCGAAAGCGGAAGCGACGCGGCTTTCGGCTATACCCAGTGGTATCGCGACGACGATCAGTCGGGGGCCGGCGGCGGCGGCGTTCGCAGCGTGATGAAAGGCAAAGTGTTCGAAAAGGTCGGCGTCAACGTCTCGACCGTCGGCGGCGCGTTCAGTCCCGAATTCGCCGCCTCGATCCATGGCGCGTCGGAAGATCCGAGCTTCTTTGCGACGGGGATCAGCCTCGTCGCGCATATGGCCAATCCGCACGTGCCGGCGATCCACATGAACTGCCGCTTCCTCGCCACGACGAAGCGCTGGTTCGGCGGCGGAGCCGATCTCAACCCACCGCTGCCGATCGCCGAGGACACGGCGGATTTCCACGCGGCCATGGAGCGGGCCTGCGCCGCAAGCCCATCGGGCGATTATCCGCGCTTCAGAAAATGGGCGGATGACTATTTCTGGCTCCCGCACCGCCATGTTCATCGCGGTGTCGGCGGAATCTTCTATGATCACCTCGAGGGGTCGTTCGAGGACGATTTCGCCCTCACCCGCGCGCTCGGCGAGGCATTTCTCGAAATCTATCCCGCGATCGTGCGACGTCGAAAAGACGCGGCGTTCAGCAGGGATGAGGAACAGGCGATGCTGGAATGGCGCGGCCGCTATGCCGAGTTCAACCTCGTTTATGATCGCGGGACGACGTTCGGGCTGAAAACCGGGGGCAACGTGGAGGCCATTCTCATGAGCCTCCCTCCCCGTGCCGTCTGGGTCTAGCCGGGCGAGGCAGTGCCCCCCGCTATTTGACCATTGGTGCGCATTGCCGGTAGATTGCAGCGCCAAGCATCAGCAGGGCAAGATCATAAATGGCCGAGGCGATTGACGAAAGAAACGCGCTCACTGCGGCTATCGACATCGTCGGGATGACAAACGATATCGCGATACCCAATACCGCCTCGACCGCGCGAACTGCAATCGCTCCGGTCAGCCCGAAGATCAGCACAAGACCGGCGATACTCCAGCCGCTCCCGCGTGTGAGGTCGAACGATCGCGCCAGCGCCGTGAACGGATTTATGGCCCGGTGTGCCATCTGCCAGCTCGACGCGGCGGCAAAACGCCCGATGAGGTAGACGCCGGGGATGATGAACAGGAACATCCCGCCCAGAATTGCGATTTGCATCAGCAGGTTGAGAACGAAGATGCCCGGTAGCAATCTGAGCGAAAGGCCCAGCGCCTGCCCCACCGTCGGTCTGCGCACGTCGACCATCAGCGACAGGATTGTGGCGCTGCCCACCAATGGCGGCAAACCGAGCAGGAAAAGCCGGATGCCATTTTCCTCGAAATAGGCCTGAAGAATATCCAGATTCGCCCGATCGAAACCGGTTATTTCGGGGACGGGGATAAACAGGTTCCGGGTGAAATCGGGGATCATCAGGAACAGCCCGGCGAGGATCGCGAGGAATTCCCCATGCGCCCGCCACAGCGCGACAATATCGGCCCATGCAGCTTCATAAGAGAATTTCATCGACATGCAGCCCCGGGATGTTTCATGAGTCGCTAGGCAATGGTGCAGTTGGACACAAGCGGGATCGAATGGCGCACCGGCAATACACCGGTGGACTATGGCGATGCGGTTGCCTGGATGGAGGCGCGCGCCGCGGCCGTCGCGGCAGGAAGCGCGCGCGAATGCATCTGGCTGCTCGAACATCCACCGCTTTATACCGCTGGCACGAGCGCCGACCCGGCCGAGCTGATCGACGCGCGTTTCCCAGTTCATGCGGCCGGACGCGGCGGGCGCTATACATATCACGGCCCCGGCCAGCGGATCGGCTATCTGATGCTCGATCTGAACCGTCGCGGACGTGACGTGCGGGCTTTCGTCCATGCCGTGGAGGGCTGGGTCATAGCCGCATTGGGGCTTTTGGGAGCAAAGGCGTGGCGTGCGCCGGGGCGGATCGGGATCTGGACCGACGATGGCGGACGCGAGGCAAAGATCGGTGCCATCGGCGTGCGCGTGCGCAAATGGGTATCGCTCCACGGCTTTTCGGTGAACGTCGCGCCCGATCTTTCGCATTTTGGCGGCATCGTCCCCTGCGGACTGCCCGATCATCCGGTAACGAGCCTCAATGCGATCGGGCTGACCAACGATATGGCGGCGTTCGATGCCGCACTTGCCCAGACGATGGAAAAATTTCTCCGCCACATTTCGGACACAAACATCGCTTGTCCGCGTTGATCGGGTTGGGCTAATCCGACTGGACAAGGGGTTGGTTCACGGTCGTGCCGGTGCCGATACGAACAGGTAGCGTGGCGAGGGTTGTGCCCGTCCAGACACATCGCAATTTCAGGAGTATTATCATGCGCAAATCTATCATCATTCCGGCCGTCGCCGTCCTCGCCCTCGCCGTTTCCGCGTGCGGCAGGAGTGAGCCGGTGAATGCGGCTGACGCAAACGTCACCGAAATGAACACATCCGACGCCATCGAAGGCACGACCAACGACAGCATGACGAATGTCGATGCCGCCGCGGGCACGAGCGATAATATGATGGGTGCCAACGGCATGATGAACGGTGCGTCGAATACAACATCAAACAGCACCGGATCGAACAGCACCGGCGGAGCGATGGGAAACATGACGGATAACTCCATGTCGTCGAATACCGCAGGCAACACCACAGCGCCCAGATAAGCGCCCAGATAAGCGCCCAGTCGATCACGATCGCGGCCGCCCGGCAAATCGGGCGGCCCTTTTTTTGCATCATGCGTTTTGACGTTAGGGCTTCACCGCTGGTCGGATTTCGCCTATCCCCGTGCGCGACAGGGAGTCAGGAAGACGTGCAAAATGAGATATTTGATTCCCCTGGCCGCGGCGCTGGTGGTCTCACCTCCGGTTGAGGCCCAGCTTTTCTGGCAACCACCGGCTTTCACAGGCGCCCCGATTTCCCCCGGTGAAGCAGGGATCGGCCAGCCGATGCCAGACGCCAGGCCGGATGAATTGCAGGCCAATATCACCTGGCAAATGCGCGCGGCGCTCAACGTAATGGCGCTTCAGTGCCAGTTCGAGCCGACCCTGCTTGCGGCCAATGTATACAACGGTGTGCTTATCAATCATCGCGAAGAGCTGGCAAAGACCTATGCCACGCTGGCCGCCTATTTCAATCGCACGAACAAACAGCCAAAGGCCGGGCGCGACGCATTCGAGCGCTACGGCACCAAGACCTATCTCGGCTTTTCGACCGTGCGGGCGCAGCTCGGTTTCTGCCAGACCGCATCCGATGTTGCCAAGACCGCGATCTTCGCGCCGGTCGGATCGTTCAACATCGTCGCGACCGAACGACTGCGCGAAATCCGCAACAGCCTTGTTCCAGGTGGCGAGCAGTTTTTTCACTTCACCAGACGGAACGTCGGCGAGCGGCTGCCCGATCTGGCCAAACGGTGCTGGAACAAACGTGATCAGTACAATGTCAGAAAATGCATTTATATCGAGGGTTAGCGCCCGCTTGGAAAGCTTTGCCCTGCGTGCCATTGCCAGATCAGGGCAGTCCCAAAATCTTGTGCGCCTGCGTTGTTAGTCGCCATTTCGGGCGTGACATGACAAGGGCGATCGCGGCAGCGCGTGCGGATATCGCGTCGGCACAGTCCATGGGCTGAACCAGGAAGTGTGAGAAATCCCACTGCTCGATCAGCTCGATGTCCGTGCCGGGCTGCGGCCATACCAGCTTCAGTTCATTGCCGCTGGTCTGGACGACATGGCTGCCTGCCTTCGGGCTTATGCACAGCCAGTCGATTCCGGAACGCGCCCGAATCGTCCCGTTGCTTTCGACTCCGATCGTAAAGCCGCGATCGTGAAAGGCATCGATCAGCGCGTCGTCGATCTGGAGCATCGGTTCGCCACCGGTCAGAACGACATAGCGGCCAACTGCCGCCGGGCCCCACTGCGCTTCCGCCTCGTCGGCCAGCAGCGCCGCGCTCGCAAACCTGCCGCCCCCGGGGCCGTCGGTTCCGATGAAATCGGTATCGCAGAAGCGGCAGACCGCACCCGCGCGATCCGCCTCGCGGCCCGACCAGAGGTTGCACCCGGCAAAGCGCACGAACACCGCGCGTCGCCCCGTCTGCACGCCCTCCCCCTGCAGGGTAAGAAACAGTTCCTTGACCGCGTAACTCATGCCAGCGCGGGATCGAAGAGGTCGGCTTCGGCAAAGCCCTTTGCGCGCAGGCGGCAGCTGTCACACGCCCCGCAGGGGCGGCCATCGCCCGTCGGATCATAGCAGGACCATGTGGCGGCCGTGTCAAGCCCAAGGCGGACCGCTTCGCGCGCGATATCGGCCTTGGTCAGGTCGACGAGCGGGGCGTGGACGGTAAATGCCTGCCCCTCGACGCCTGCCTTGGTCGCTGCGCGCGCCATCGCCTCGAACGCAGCAATAAAAGCGGGACGACAGTCGGGATAGCCCGAATAATCGAGTGCATTGATGCCGATGCACAGATCGCATGCGCCGATGGCCTCGGCCCAGCCAAGCGCAACGGACAGGAAGATCGTGTTACGCGCCGGGACATAGGTTTGCGGAATGCCGGCGCCCACGCCCGCTTTCCCGACGGCTATGCCTGTATCCGTCAGTGAAGACCCGCCAAAGCGCGAAAGATCGAGCGGCAGGACGATGTGCCGTTCAGCGTTGAGCATTGCCGCGACGCGCGCAGCCGCCTCAAGCTCGATCCGGTGCCGCTGGCTGTAATCGATCGTCAGCGCAAACAGACGATAGCCGGCTTCGCGCGCGAGTCCGGCCGCAACCATCGAATCCAGTCCCCCCGATACCAATACGATCATCGGAGGTGCGGGTCCGGGGCCGCCGGGTGGCTGTGCGATCTTCATCGGGCATCCGCTAGCAGCGATCGCGTCTCCGCAAAAGAACGGCCGCCCGTTACGGGGCGGCCGCAGGTCGAGCCATGTGGCTCGCTAGGGAGAATAGCGCCATGAAGAAGAAATAACGCTGGAGCCGCATTAGCCCGACAGGGTTAAAATAGCGTCAACGCGCCGTGGCGGCGGGGCAGTCACCCGTGCGGCGCCCCGTCAGCGACCAGTCGAAAGGCGCGTCACGGGAAATCCCCTGCGAATCGACGCGGATCAGATGCGGCGACTCCACTCTCACTGTCGTCCGCCCATGACCCGCATTTTGGCACATGTAATGCACGGTCGCCATGCGTGGCTCGTTTGCAATGACGAGCTGATCGCACGTCGCGCCGGAATGTTCGATCTGCAACAACAGGCGCGCATCGCCGAGACAGAATATTTTGGGCTGAGCACCGGGTGCGGCCGACCGCAACTCCCACTGGCCGCTTTCGATCGCCGAAAGGGCGGCAAGTTGTGGCGGATTGGCGGCACCAATCAGCACGATCCCCCCGGCCAGCATTGCCAACGATCGGTTCAACTTCCCCCACCCTTCCCGGCGATCAGGCACCTACGGCAAAGTACGGGAAAGTACGGCCATCTGCCACAACACCGAAACGGATCATTATCGCCGCTTGCCACCTGTTCAACTCAGATGGTCGTTTCGCCTGCGTATTCAAGTTGATCAGGCGGGATCCGGAACACGGTGGCACAAAATGCACAATCGACGGCAATTGCGCCGTCGCCCTCGGCCATTGCCGCGCGCTCCCCGGCGGGAAAGCGGGACAGTACGGCCCGTATGCGTTCGGAATCGCAGCGACAGCCGCGCGTGATCGACGGCCCCCCCAGGAGCCGAACCTCTTCCTCGTTGAACAGCCGCCACAACAGAGTTTCGAGCGGCAGGCTCCGTGCTGCGAGTTCGTCGCCTGAAATCGTGCCGCCGAGGATGGCAACATGGCCCCATTCGGGATGATCGAGCCGGGTGTGCAGGCGTTCCCGCCCATCCTCGCCTTCGGGCAGATGCTGGAGCAGCATGCCGCCAGCGACGCACCCGTGGCGATCACGCGCCGTGCCGATGCGGATAAGGCTGGGGATCTGTTCGGACTGGGCGAAATAGCTTTCCGCTGCCTCGGCAAGACTGTTGCCGTCGAGCGGGACGATGCCCTGATAGCGTTCGCCCGATACGACCTGATCGAAGGTGATCGCCAGATAACCCTTGCCAAACAGTGCGAAAAGCGACGGATCGATGGGACCGAGCGCGAGCCGCGCGGCATCGAACTTCACATAACCGCGCAGCGCCCCGTCCTGGTAATCGCATACCAGAAGATCAACGATACCGCTTTCTGTTTGCGCCTGGAGGGTCATCTGGCCGGTTGCGTCCTTCAGCGTCGAGCCCAGCAGCGCGGTGAGCACCAATGCTTCGGCCAGCAGCTTCTCGATCGGGGGCGGATAGGCATGAGCCGTGACGATCGTATCGAGAACCGTGCCGAGACGGGCAATCCGCCCCCGCGCATGCCGTTCGGCAATGGTGAAACCCAGTACGCGGTCCTGATCGGAGATGTCAGCCATTTCGTTTATATGAGGCGCGGTCGCGGCGTTCTCAACCAAGCAGCCCAAATGCCCAGAGCAGGATCGATTTCTGCGCATGGACGCGGTTTTCCGCCTCGTCCCATATCCGTGACTGCGGCCCGTCCATCACCGCATCGGAAACCTCTTCGCCGCGATGCGCGGGGAGGCAGTGGAGGAAGATCGCGTCGGGTTTGGCCAGTGCCATCAGCCTTTCGGTCACCTGATACGGCGCCATGGCAGCGAGCTTTTCATCGGCATGGTCCTGCCCCATCGACACCCAGCAGTCAGTGACGACGACATCGGCACCCGCCGCCGCCGCCGCCGGATCGCGCGCAATATCGATCAGTGCACCGCCCGCCTGTGCCACTGCCAGATAGCCGTCATCAGGGTCATAGCCTTCGGGACAGGCGATGCGGACACCGAATCTGAACAGCCCCGCCGCCTCGACGATCGAGTGCAGCACGTTGTTGCCATCGCCCAGCCATGCCCATTGCAAGCCCGGCAGCGACTTGCCAGCGTCGATAACCGTAAGCAGGTCCGCAACGATCTGGCAGGGATGCGAGCCATCGGTAAGACCGTTGATGACCGGGACGGTTGCATGGTCCGAAAGTTCCGCCAGCTTCAGCGGATCGTCTGTGCGCAGCATGATGGCATCGACATAGCGCGACAGGACGCGGGCGGTATCGGCGATCGTTTCACCCCGGCCAAGCTGCGTCGTGCCCGATTCGAGCACGACCACGCTGCCGCCAAGCTGACGCATCGCCATATCGAAGCTCACACGCGTCCGCGTCGATGATTTTTCGAAAATCATTGCCAGAGTGCGCCCGGCGAGCGGAGCGTCGGCATCGGGCCTGCCCCTGGTCCAGCCTTTGCGCGCGGCCTTTCGCTCGAGCGCGTCGTTGATCATCGCCGCCAGCGCATCGGTTCCGGCTGACGAGAGATCGAGGAAATGCCGGATCGTCAAAGTGACGTCATCCGCCCGCTCCAGGCGCACCTTCCGATCACGAGAGCGGTGCCTCGAAACTTGCCGCCGCGGCCGACAGCTTTTCGATGCACTCGGCAATATGGTGCTCTTCGATATTCAGCGGCGGCAGCACGCGCACGACATTATCGCCTGCCGCGACGGTCAGGAGGCCGTGATGGTCGCGGGCGTGCGCCACGAAGCTGCGGCTGTCCACTTTCAGCTTCAGCCCCAACATCAGGCCCAGCCCGCGCACTGTCTCGAAAATCCCGTCGTGGTTCGGGATCATCTGGTTAAGCCCGGCACGCAGACGATCGCCGGTTGCCGAAACCTGATCGAGAAATTCGTCATTGGCGACGATATCGAGCACCGCGCCGCCCGCCGCCATGCCCAGCGGATTGCCGCCATAAGTGCTGCCGTGCGTGCCGACGACCATGCCTTTCGCCGCATCTTCGGTCGCAAGACAGGCACCGAGCGGAAATCCTCCGCCGATCCCCTTGGCCACCGCCATGATGTCGGGCGTAATGCCGTAATGCTCATGGGCGAACAGCCTGCCCGTCCGCGCCATGCCGCACTGCACTTCGTCCAGCACGAGCATCAGGCCGTGTTCGTCGCAGGCGGCGCGCAGCCCTTTGAGGAACGCGGGCGATGCCGGGCGGATACCGCCTTCGCCCTGTACCGGCTCGACGAGGAAACCGGCGGTACTGTCATCGATCAGGGCGAGCGCGGCATCGAGATCGTCGAACGGCGCATAATCGAAACCGGGCAGAAGCGGTTCAAAGCCGACGCGCATCTTGTCCTGGTTGGTTGCGCTGATCGTGCCGAGCGTCCGCCCGTGAAACGCGTTGTGGAACGTGATCAGCTTGGTGCGTTCAGGATGTCCGTCTGCGAAATGAAAACGTCGCGCCGTCTTGATCGCGCACTCCACCGCTTCTGCACCCGAATTGGTGAAGAACACCGTATCGGCGAACGTCAGATCGACCAGCCGCTGTGCCAGTTTTTCGCCCTGTGGCGAGCCGTAGAGATTGCTGACGTGGACCAGCGTGGCGGCCTGGTCCTGAATCGCTTTGGTCAGATGCGGATGTCCGTGGCCGAGGATGTTGACCGCGATGCCGCTTGCGAAATCGAGATATTTCTCACCGCCTTCGCCGTACAGATAGGCTCCCTCGCCGCGTACCGGACGCACCCCCGAGCGGGGATAGACGGGCATCAGCGCGGTAATCGACATGACAAGCGGCCTTTCGGAAACGAAAAAGGCGACCCGGTTGGCCGCCTCATCACAGAGCGGTGCTATACCGAAACGGGCGCGGGGTCGTCAATCATTGCGGGGCTGACGCGCCTTGCCTCCTCGCCACGCGTCGCAAGCAGATACATGACCGGCGTGACGATGCGGCTGAGCAGCGTCGAGCTGACAAGGCCGCCGATGATGACCCAGGCCAGCGGCGAATAAAGTGCCGATCCGCCGAGCGCGAGCGGGAGGAGCCCGCCAATCGCTGTCACCGACGTGAGCAGCACCGGCAAGAACCGGATTTCACCTGCCTTTTCCACGGCTTCGCGCAGCGGCAGGCCGCGTTCGCGCAACTGCGTGGTAAAATCGACGAGCAGGATCGAGTTTTTGATTTCGATGCCGATCAGTGCCACGAACCCGATGATCGCGAGGAATGACAGTGAATAACCCGTCAGGAAAAGCGCGACGAGGCCGCCAAAGGTGCCGAGCGGAATCACGCCAGCAACAACGATCGTTTCACGAAACCGTCCAAATTCAAGCACAAGCACGCCAAAGATGCCAAACACTGTCAGCAGAATAATCGGGCCAAGTCCTGAAAAACTGCGCGTTGCCGCCTCGGCCTCCCCGCCCAGCGTGAACCGGTAACCGGGCGGAAGAGCAATGGCACCGATGCGCTCCTGCACCGTTTTCGCCAGATCAGACGCGAGCACACCGTCCTGATTATACGCCCGGACGGTAACGGTGCGCTGCAGCTTCAGCCGGTTGATCACCGGAAAGGCGCTGGTCAGCACCGGCTTTGATATGGCGGCCAGCGGGATGCTGCCCCCGGCGATGGTCGGCACATAGATCTGGTTGAGCGCCGAGACCGGCTGGCCCCCCGCCATCGGCAGGCGGACGACAACGGGCCAGCTGTCGCCTTCGCTGTCCCTAAGCGTGCTGGCCTGCTCTCCGCTGATCGCGAGGCGGACCGCGCGGCGCGGCTCTCCGGGCGCAACGCCGAGCAGGGCTGCTTTGGTTTCATCGAGTCCAAGGTCGATATCGACGCGCTCGAAACCGACCGGATTGTTGATATCGCGCAGCCCCGGGATTTTTTCCATGACCGCATCGACTTCGTGCGCCAGCCGCTTCAGCACGCCAAGATCGGGACCGGTGATGCGGACCGCGACGGGCGCTTCCACCGGCGGCCCATTCTCGAACCGGGTGACCTGGACGCGCGCATCGGGATAGGCGTCAAGCGCTGCGCGCAGGCGGGCGATCATCGCGGGACTGTCATGCGTGTCCCATGCCTTCAACGTCACAAAGACGTCGCCGTAGCGCGGATCATCCTCGTTCGGGATAATGTTATAGTAGATTTGCGGATTGCCGCGCCCGGCGTTTTCCATGCGGTTTGCCACGGCGTGTTCGCGCGCGATAATGCGCGAGACGTCGCAGACAGCCCTGTCGGTCGCGGCGATCGTGCTGCCCTCGGGTGTTTCCACGCGAACGAGGAAATAGGGCACGTCCGCCTTGGGAAACAGACTGAAGCCGAGGAACGGCACCAGCCCGAACGCAGCAATGCACAGTGCCATGGCACCCCACAGCCAGCGGCGCGGGGCATCAAGCGCGCGGTGGAGGAGCGGCGCATAGGATCGTTCGATGAGCCTGGTGAGCGTGCGCAGCAGCCGGTTGCCCTCGGGTGCGTGGGGCTTGAGCAGCTTGCTGGCGACAAACGGGATCAGGGTCAGCGAGACGATCATCGAACTCGTAACGGTAAAGATGACCGCCAGCGGCAGTCCGCGCACGAAATCTCCCGATCCTTCCGGGAGGAACGCAAGCGGGAGAAATGCGAAGATCAACACGCCCGTCGCGCCCAGCACGGCGGCGGTTATCTCGCGCGCTCCGCCGATGGCGGCAACGTCGGGCGGATCGCCGTCGCGGATATGGCGTTCGATATTTTCGGTGACGACGATCGAATCGTCGACGAGCAGCCCGAGCGAGATGATGAATCCCGAAATGCTGATCTGATTGAGCGAATAGCCGAACAGCGCGAGCACGAGAACGCCCATGGCGAGGCTCAGCGGAATCGAGATCATCACGATCAGCGCGGGGCGCAACCCGAGCGGCAGGATGGTGATCAGCACCAGCGCCAGCGCAATCGCGAAGTCGCGCGCGAGTTCGCCCAGCCGCCGCACAATATCGTTGCTCTGGTCAAAGCCGATTTCGAGCGCGATGTCGGGGGGCAGATCCTTTCTGAAATCGGCAACCGCGGCGGTCAGCTGATCGCGCACCGTGCCAGCATCGGTGCCGTCCTTCTGGCGGATCGATACCCATAAAGCGCGCTGCCCGTTGAAACGCGCGATATGCGTCTGCTCGGCCTCACCCCATCCCACGGTGGCGACATCGCCCACCGTCGTCAGCCGCCCTGCTTCCGCCCGCACGGGAATGGCACGGATCGCATCGAGGCTGCGATACGCCCCCCCGCTTTCCACGTTGAAGCGCCGACCGTCGTTGCTGACCGAACCGGCGGGAAGATCGATACCGCCCGCGCGGATCGCGCTCGCCACCGCCGACGCCGGAATACGCGCCTCGGCAAGGCGCCCGCTGTCGATCGCGATCCGCACCTCGGGTTTAGCCGCACCGTCGATCGCCACCTGACGGACGCCCGGTAAAACATTCAATTTCTCGCGCAGATCATCGGCGTATTTCGCCATTCGCCGCCACGATCCGTCGGGACTGACGAGCGCAAGCTGGAGAACCGCGGCTTCGGTCGGCCGCGGTCGCCTGAAACTGATGCGCGCTATCCCCTGCGGCAGCTGGTCACGCGCCGCCTGGACGGTGCGCACCATCCGGTCGAGCGCCTGTTCGGCATCGGTGCCATGTTCGAACTCGACCGCGACAATCGCAACGCCCGCGCCCGACAACGACCGGATTTCGCGGACATGATCGAGGCCCTGCAACGCGTCTTCGAGCGGCTTGGTGACGGTTTCCTCGACTTCGGTGGCATCGGCACCCGGCAGGATCACCGTCGTCACGGTGAGAGCAAAGGGAAAATGCGGATCGACCGAGCGCGGAATGCCGATGAACGCGCTCAGGCCCAGTACCGCGAGCAGCAGGAACGCCACCAGCGTCGCCTGCCACCGGCTGACGGCGAGAGCCGTGATGTTCATGGTGTGCGCCGCAGCGCCTGAACCGGCATGTCGTCAGCCAGCCGATCGATTCGCGACGTGGCGACCCATTCGCCCGCACGCAGGCCACCCGTCACACGGATATCGGCGTCGGTCGCGTCGGCTATCGCGACGCGGCGAAGACGCACGCGACGCGCGGCCTCGTCATAGACATAGACGAACGCCGCCCCGCTCCTTGGCGCGAAGACGGCATTTGCCGGCACGGCAAGCGTCGTGACGCTGCCCGCGGTTGCCACGGTCACCGCCTCGCCGATCTGCCCGGAGCGCAAGCGCGGATCGTCGGGCAGCGCGATCTCGACCATGAAGCTTCCCGTCGCGCGGTCTGCGCGGCCGCCGATCTCGCGCACCCGCCCGGCAAGCGCACCGTCGATCGCCGCCAGCCGGACAGTGGCGCGCGCGCCGACATGGAGCCGGGCCACGTCCCGGTCCGCCACCAGCAGGCGCAAGACATAACCCGACGACCGTTCACCGAGCACCAGCACCGGCACGCCGGCATCCACGACCTGCCCCGGCTCTGCCAGCCGCGCGAGAATCGTACCGTGCCCAGGCGCCATGATGACGGCATTGCTCGTCTGAAAGCCCGCCGAACGGACCCGTGCCTCCGCAGCCTCGAGCGCCGCCTTCGCGCTTTCGACGCGCGGCCGCGTAACCCAACCATCGGCCAGCAGCGCCGAAGTCCGTTTATACTCGGCCGCCGCCCTGTCGCGCTCTGCCCGTGCGGCAGACAGATCCGCGCCCGTCGTCGTTACGTCGAGAGCTGCGAGCAACTGCCCTGCGCGCACCGTGTCTCCGTTGTTCACGGCAAGCCTGACGATCCGCCCGGCGCTCGTAAAACCGAGCGACGTTTCCCGGTGAAGCGCAACGGTGCCGACGCCAATCACTGTGTCGGGCGCGGTCGTCGCGGCGATCTGTGCGATCCTGACCTGCGGCGACTCGACCACTTCGGTCTTCGGTGCGGCGCTGCACCCGGCGACGCCTGAAATCAGAAAAAGAATTGCCCCACGCATCGCCACCTCCCGTAACGATTCGTAGCGCATCAGTAGCATATTGCAACCGGTCTAGGGCTTGAGCTTCCATCCCGAACGCAACGTCAGATAGCAGACCACGCCGAGAACGGCGTTGATGCCGAGCAGCACGACCGCCCCCATGACGACCGGCGAATCGGCCTGTCCGAGAAAACCGTAGCGAAACCCGGATATGGCATAGAAAAACGGGTTGAAATGGCTGATCGTGCGATAGAGCGGCGCCAGCGTATCGACCGCGTAAAACGTCCCCGAAAGCAGTGCGAGCGGCGCGACGACGAAGTTCGTCACCGCGGCATTGTGATCGAACTTTTCAACCCAGATCGATGTCAGCACGCCGAGGAAGGCGAGCATCGCCGGACCGAGCAGGCCGAATGCGATTACCGCCCCGAAATGCCGCACGCTGACATGGACGCCAGGCCAGAGCGCCATTGCGCCCCACAGGACAAGGCCGACAAGCGCCGCGCGCGTCATGGCCGCGGCCACCATCGCGGCGAGCAGTTCGCCGTTGGAAAGCGGCGGCATCAGATAATCGACGATCGTTCCCTGTATCTTGCCGACCAGCAGCGAAAAGCTCGAATTGGCGAAACTCGCGTTGAGCATGCCCATCATGATGAGGCCCGGCGCGATGAAATCGGCAAACGGATGGCCGAGCACTTCGCGCTTCACACCGCCGAGCGCGACGGTGAAGATGACGAGATAGAGCAATGTCGTCACCGCGGGTGCCCACACCGTCTGCAGCTGCACCTTGAAAAAGCGCCGCACTTCCTTGATATAGAGGGTCTGCAGCCCGCCCCAGTTGATATTGCGGATCACCGGTACGCCCGGTTCATTCGCGATGGTCTGCTGGGATCGGGTGCTCATCACATCGCCGTTAGGCACCCTGTCCGGCCGCTGCAAGGCGGTGCCGGGGCATCACGCGAAGGATAATGCATGGCCTGGACCGACGAACGCATCGATCGGCTGAAGTCGATGTGGGAAAAGGGCCTGACTGCAAGCCAGATCGCCGACGAACTCGGCGGCGTCAGCCGCAATGCGGTGATCGGCAAGGCGCACCGCCTCGGCCTCCAGTCGCGTCCTTCGCCCGTAAAAGCCAATGGCACCGTCGCCGAGTCGCCCTCCCCCGCCCCGGCCGATGCGCCGCCCCCCACGCCAGCGCAGGCCACGCCCGCACCCCCTCCGCCCCCGCCACCCGTTGCAAAGGCCGCGCCGATGACGCCGCCGGTGTTTCGGGCAGCACCCCCCGCCTCTCCTTTTCCGCCGCACGTACCGACCGGGCCGACGGGCGCGCAGCTGCGTTCGGTCGGCCCCGGTGGATTCCTGCGGCAGGGCCCGGGCGATCAGGCACCGCCTTCAGCTCCCGCGCCGCCGCGTCGCCTCGTTCCCGCCAAACCCAGCGCCGACATGGCGGACAAGACGACGCTGCTCGATCTCAACGACAAAATCTGCAAATGGCCGCTCGGCCATCCGGGCGAACCGGATTTCCATTTCTGCGGACAGACCGTCAATCCAGGCTTTCCCTATTGCGTGCAGCATTGCGGCCAGGCCTATCAGGCGCAGATGCCGCGCCGGGACCGGAGGGTGCCACCGCCATTGCCGTTCGGGGGTCCGCGGGTCCGCTGAGGCATGAGTTTTTCCAACATTCCCGATGTTCTTGCCGCGGCGCTTTCGGCGCGGGCCTATGAAACCGCCACGCCCGTGCAGGCCGCCGTCATCGATCCCGAAACCACGGGCCGCGATCTGCTGGTGTCCGCGCAAACGGGTTCCGGCAAGACGGTGGCGTTCGGTATCGCAATGGCCGGGCAATTGCTCGACGCCAGCGGTGCTGTGCATGTTTCCCGCACGCCGCTCGCGCTCGTGATCGCCCCGACGCGTGAGCTTGCCATCCAGGTCTGCCGCGAGCTCGAATGGCTCTACGCGGGCACCAGGGCGCGTATCGCGATCTGCGTCGGGGGGATGGACGCGGCAAAGGAACGCCGCCAGCTCAATCAGGGCGTTCATATCGTCGTCGGTACGCCGGGGCGCCTGCGCGATCACCTCGAGCGCGGCGCGCTCGACCTGTCCGCGCTGCGCGTCGCCGTCCTCGACGAGGCGGACGAGATGCTTGACATGGGCTTTCGCGAAGAACTGGAGGAAATCCTCGACGCCTCCCCCGCCGAACGCCGCACGCTTCTGTTCTCCGCCACGCTTCCAAAGCCGATCGTCGCGCTTGCGCGGCGTTACCAGCGCAACGCCATGCGCATCTCGACTGTGGGCGAGGATCGGGGCCATGGCGATATCAGCTATCAGGCGGTCGCCGTTGCTCCTGCCGACATCGAGCACGCCGTCGTCAACATCCTGCGCCTGCACGATGCCGAGACGGCGATGCTGTTCTGCGCCACGCGAGACAATGTCCGCCGTCTTCACGCGAGCCTCGTCGAGCGCGGATTCGCGGCGGTCGCGCTTTCGGGCGAGCACAGCCAGAATGAACGCAACGCCGCACTGCAGGCGCTTCGCGACGGGCGGGCGCGGGTCTGCGTCGCCACCGACGTTGCCGCCCGTGGCCTCGATCTGCCGAGCCTGAGCCTCGTCGTGCATGTCGATCTGCCGCGCGATGCCGAAACGCTCCAGCATCGTTCGGGCCGCACCGGGCGCGCCGGAAACAAGGGCACCGCAATCCTGATCGTGCCGTTCAACCGCAAGCGCCAGGTCGAATCGATGCTGCGCGGCGCCCGGATCACGGCGGAGCTGATGGATGCGCCAAGCCCCGACGATATCCGCGCGAAGGACCGCGAACGGCTGATCGCCGCGCTGCTCGCGCCGGTTGAAATCGATGAAGACGATGCGGCAATCGCATCCGAACTCCTCGCCCGGAAAACGTCGACGGAGATTGCCGCCGCGCTGATCCACGCGCACCGTGCGAAGATGCCGCCGCCCGAAGAGCTGATCGACGTGGCGCGCGGCGGGGAGCGCACGCCGCCGGGAACGCACCGCGCGGGGTTTGAAGACATCGTCTGGTTCCGCATGAACATCGGCCGCCGCCAGAACGCCGATCCGCGCTGGATTTTGCCTTTGATTTGCAGACGCGGGCACATCACCAAGAACGAAGTCGGCGCGATCCGGATTGCCGCGAACGAAACGAGCTTTCAGGTGCCGAGGGCGCTGGTGAGCAAGTTCCAGTCAGCCCTGTCGCGCACAGTGGGCGAGGACGAGAATGACGTGCTGATCGAACTCTCCCCCGGCCCGCCGCAGGGGCAGCATAAGGACGGGCCGAGGACTGGTGGCGCGAACCGTCCAAAACGCGATTATTCAAAGCCGCTTCGGCTGCGGACGTGACGTTTGGTTTTAGGTGGGAAGCTGACGTTTTTCAAAGCCCGAATGGTGGACGCCGTAACGATCTCTGAGCGACTTTGTAGAATGTCTTCACTAGCCAACCGGAACGGGTGGCTATAGTACCGGATGGCGCTGGATAACGCAGTTGTGAGCCCCCGACGGTGTGAAGCTTGGACAAGTTACGCAACGCCTTGCAGAATTCATCGGGAAGGGGATCTATGGGCTCGGCAAGACCATCGAAAACCGCTTGAGCGTGAGCTTGCTTAGCCTCTTCCATGATAATGGCGATCAGTTCGGGCTCGGGGCACTTCTGCCATAGCTTCCACAGGTCATGCCGATATTCGTTCGCTACATCGTCGATCGTCTTTCCGCTTCGAGTGTGGGAGGCTTTGAGAAACAGTTCGATCCCAATTGCAAGCGTATTGAGGATTGGGCGGTTGTAGGTTTGGGGACGGCTTCGGTAAGCCTCTGTTTCTGTCACCAAATTAGCCATTGCAAGATACTGGACCGAATTCATGAGAAGTTGCTGTTCAATCGTATCGGCACTATAGGGCGTGCAAGGCGTCGGCATTGGGTTGTGTTGCCGTCAGCGAGGAACGCAAAATACCTGTAGCCGAACGCCACCAATCTGGCGCCTAGTTTCGTCTCTGGCAAGTATACAAGCTTGACCGGAACGGTAGGAGACATTCGTCATGCCACCGTTCACTTCGCTGATGACCAGTACGTACGGGCCCTTGCCCACCTTTTCTTGTTGCGGCACCAAATCATCAAAAGCGTTGGAAGGATGTTGCGTTTTCGGCTGTCTAGCCTGACGAACTAAGTCAATGTCAGTGACCCTCGCCATGATGATCGCAATGGCGATTGCACTCACTCCGGCTTCGCCACCGGGTTATGGTTCATGAAGGTCCGGACGCGTTCGTCTGATTGGGCTTTATTTTCATTATACATGGGAATATCGTAGCACGATCTACAAATGTCCGCAATTGAGACCGCATTCTCCATCACTCCCCAGCCCCCGCCAGATGCGCGTGGAGCTGGGCCACCACCGCCGCCCCTTCGCCAACGGCGGCGGCCACGCGCTTTACCGATCCCGCGCGCACGTCGCCAATGGCGAATACGCCGGGGATGCTCGTTTCCAGCGGCGCGGGCCTTCGGTCTGCGCGCCAGCCTGCGCCTTTGAGAGCGTCATCGTCGAGTGCCTCGCCGGTCAGCACGAACCCCTTGGCGTCGCGCACGGCGTCGCATTCGCCGAGCCAGGCCGAATTTGGATCGGCCCCGATGAACAGGAACAGGAGCGCAACCTCGCGGCAGCTGCGCACCGACGCAACCGCCCACGCCACACGCTCACGAAGATCGTTCGAATACGGTCTCGCCATCCATGCTGACCTCTATCCCAGCCAGCAGGGTGAATCACACAACGCCACGCATGTGAATCCCCAATCGATTCAATCAAGCAGAAATCGAGTCTAGCTGCGAAAGTTACGCTGAGCGCGATTGACTGACACCCATCGTGCCGCTTGGCGTTACGGCCTGATCGGCGTAGGGCTCCACGCATGGAAGCGGTCCGCGGTTACGACCTCGACGCTGACGGCGAAAGCTTGCTGGCGTCTATAAAGGTTAGCCCGATTGCCGCGGTGATCAGCGACCCGCGCCTCCCGTCCAACCCCATCGTTGCCGTTAACAATGCGTTCTGCCAGCTGACCGGCTATCCCGTTGACGAAATCATCGGGCGAAATTGTAAATTTCTGGCTGGCCCCGCGACGGAGCCCTGGCTTACCGAGCGGATCAGCGCAGGCGTGCGGGAACGGCGTCCCGTGCTTGTCGAAATCCTGAACTACAAGCGTGACCAGACGTCATTTCGCAACGCCGTTCTCGTGGCACCTGTGTTCGACGCCCGGGGTGAGCTCGAGTATTTCCTGGGGTCGCAGGTTGAACTGCCCGATGACGCCGTAGGACCACTGTCGGCACGCCACGCGCAGGCTGTGGCCGTCGTCAAAACCCTGTCGCCACGCCAGCGCGAGATCCTGCAGCGGATTGCGGCGGGGTATCGGAGCAAGCAGATCGCGTGGCAGTTGTCGCTCAGCGAAAAGACCGTGAAGATGCACCGGTCGCTGATGTTCCAGAAACTCGGCACGACCAATATCGCCGACGCCATCAGGGTCGCAGTCGAAGCAGGGCTCTGACTACCGCCTAAAGTCCGTATAGCTACCTGCGGTTTTAGAGCGCACTTGGACGCTCGTGTACTTCCTGCGGTGACGTTCGTCTCCCCGTCGCCCTGCGCAAGGGGTGCTGTTCGGTTCGATACCTTTGGCCGACCAGCACCGCTCACGACCTGATTGCGGTTCGGCCGAATGCCGTCCTCACCCCGACTGGAGCTACTGATGACTCAATTGACTGCCGGGCAGTTTTCGCTCGTTTACAACGCATTCTCATTCACCTTCGCGGCCATGGCGGCGGCGACACTGTTCCTCTGGTTCGGGCGGTCGCAGGTCGGCCCGGCATATAAAACGGCGCTGACCATCTCTGGGCTGGTGTGCGCGATCGCGGCTTACCATTATTTCCGAATCTTCGAGAGCTGGAACGCCGCCTATGGACTCGCCGATGGGGTCGTCACTTCCACCAGTGTCGCCTTCAACGATGCCTATCGGTATGTCGACTGGCTGCTAACTGTGCCATTGCTGCTGATCGAACTCGTGCTCGTGATGCGCCTGTCGCAGGATGAGACGATGTCGAAATCCTTGAAGCTCGGCTCCGCTGCGGCGCTGATGGTCATTTTGGGCTATCCCGGTGAAATCGCGACCGACAATATCACGCGCGCCATCTGGGGCACCCTGTCGGCAATCCCGTTCACCTACGTGATGTTCCAACTGTTCAAAGGCCTCGGCGAGTCGATCGAACGTCAGCCAGCCAATGTCCGCGAGCTGGTCAAAAAAGCCCGTCTTTTGACCTTCGCGTCATGGGGTTTCTATCCAATCGTTTACATGATCCCCTACACCAATCTGAGCGGCGGCAGCGTCGTGACCGGCGTGCAGGTTGGCTATACGATTGCTGACATCATCGCCAAGGCGGGTGTTGGCGTGCTGATCTATATCATCGCCGTGCGCAAGTCGGAGGCCGAGTATGGCACGCCGGTCCGCGCAAGCTGACTGGAATGGCGCTTCGGGTCGGACAATCCAACGCGTTAGAGATCGAGCGGAGCCACACGGCTTCGCTCGATCGTTTTTCTGCGCCCGGCATTGCCAGCATCGTGACTGTCGTTGCTGCGCTCTTTGCTGGTACTTCTCGGGATACCCCGCTGGGCAGTGACACAACGACGGTGATTTGCCTTGCGCTGGTCGTATTCGGGTTACCTCACGGCAGTCTCGACATCGCGCTCATCCAGCGTGTTGCGCGATTGGGCCGATGGCAAGTGGTTGGCACCATCGCACTCTATCTTGGCTGTGCAGCTGCGATGTATTCGGTTTGGCAATTTGCCCCGCTGCTTGGGCTGGCCAGCTTCCTGCTCGTCGCAAGTTTCCATTTCGCTGAAGATTGGGCGGACCGGCTGCCACCGTTCTTTGCGATGGGGACAGGCGTTGCGCTGTTGACGGCGCCCGCTTTGCTTCATCACCGCGTCTTGGCCGACGTATTCATCTCTTTGACCGGGCAGGAGAGCGCAAAGGTCATTGCCGATCTGGCGCTGCTCGTTGCCCCCGTTGCGCTCATCGCGACCAGCATCGGCGTTTTGCTCATGGTCCGTAATAAGCAATTAGGAAAAGCTCTGGAGACCGTTACCGCAATCGCCAGCATGATTCTTCTGTCGCCGATCCTGGGCTTTTCGATCTTTTTTTGTCTTTTGCATTCGCCCACGCATTTTGCCGCCGCGCGTAAAAAGGTGCTCGGCCGAGATGTCGAAGCGCTGCTGATCACGCTGGCTGCACTAGGCATCGCGGCACTAATTTATGCATCCCGCCGTGACGTCATGATGGAAGACAGCGCTATGTTTGCGGCCTTCGTCACGCTGTCGGTATTGGCTGTGCCGCACATGATCGTGCCTCGCTGTTTCGCTTCAATCAGCCACTGATGTTGCCTTACCCGAAGCGAGACATGAGGGACCCGTGGCTGCCACGAGACCGTCCATTCAAACGACCGGTTTCAAAATCGTGCTGAGTGTCGCTGAACGACCGACATTGAGGCGGCATCCGCCATCACTCCCCAGCCCCCGCCAGATGCGCGTGGAGCTGGGCCACAACCGCCGCCCCTTCGCCGACGGCGGCGGCTACGCGCTTGACCGACCCTGCGCGCACGTCTCCGATGGCGAATACGCCGGGGATGCTCGTTTCCAGCGGCGCGGGGCGGCGATCGGCGCGCCAGCCCGCACTTTCCAGCGCCGCTGCGTCAAGTGCCTCGCCGGTCAGCACGAACCCCTTGGCATCGCGCACGGCATCGCACTCGCCGAGCCACGCCGAATTGGGATCGGCCCCGATGAACAGGAACAGGTAGCGGCTTTCGCAGTCATGCTCCTGGCCGGTTTCGCGGTTCTTCCACGTCACTGAGGTCAGTCCCGCGCTGTCACCGTGAAGAGCGCTGATTTCATTGCCGACATGAACGGTGATGTTGGGCTGAGCCCCGATCCGCTCGACGAGGTAGCTCGACATGGTTTCGGTGAGCGGCCGACGGACGACGATGTTCACTTCGGAACAATGCGCCGCGAGGTAGACCGCCGCCTGCCCCGCCGAATTTCCGCCGCCGACGAGCGCAACGCTCTGCCCTTTGGCAAGCCGCGCCTCGATGGGGGATGCCCAATAGGATATGCCGCGCCCTTCATAGCGTTGAAGCCCCGGCACCGGAGGCCGGCGATATGCCGCGCCAGAAGCGACGACGATCGCCCGCGCGCGCACGCGCCGCCCGTCGCCCAGCGTGAGACTGGGTGTCGAGCGCGAACAGTCGAGCTTTTCGACGGTGACCGGAATTGCGATCTGCGCCCCGAACTTTTGCGCCTGCCCATAGGCACGGCCGGCCAGCGCCTGCCCCGAAATGCCGGTCGGGAAACCGAGGTAATTCTCGATCCGTGCGGACGATCCCGCCTGCCCGCCATAGGCGCGGGTATCGAGAACGACGACCGAAAGTCCCTCGGACGCGGCATAGACCGCCGTCGCCAGCCCCGCCGGACCGGCGCCGACGATGGCGACATCGTAAGTCCGATCGGTATCGATGGTATCGAGCCCGAGACAATGCGCCAATGCCCGGTAGGTCGGGTTTTTCAGCACATCGCCGTTGGGGCATATCGCCAGCGGGAGATCGTCGCCATCGACGCCGAACCGCTCGATCAGTGCGCGCGCGTCTTCATCGACATCGGGATCGAGAATCTGGTTGGGAATGCCGTTCCTGCTGAGGAAACTTTCGAGCCGGACGGTATCGGCAAGAGCGGAGGGGCCGACGAGGATCGCACCCCCCGCTCCGTCCTCGATGAGCGAGACCCGGCGCAGGATGAGCGCGCGCATGATCGTTTCGCCGATGACCGCCTCGGCGACGATCAGCTGGCGCAAGGCCTCCGGCTCGAGGACGATCGTCTCGACCGGCCCACGCGCGCGCCCGTCGACAAGGTTGGGCTTTCCCGAAAGCACGCCGACTTCGGCAAGGAACTGTCCCGGCCCCTGCGAGACGACCGGCTCGTCATTTCCCATCGCGCCTTTCGTCGTGACGTCGACCCAGCCGCTCAGCACGATGAACAGACCGGAACCGGGTTCGCCCGCCTTGAACAGCATCGCGCCATCGGGCCATTGCTGCCGTTTTCCGATCGGCTCGATCCGCGCGATCTGTTCGGCGCTCAGCCCGGGAAATGCCTGATGCTCGCGCCCGGCTGTTGGGGCATCGTCGGGAAGCTCGATATGGAGATCGCTGCCGTTCATTGCCCTGCCTTCGGTGATCGCAGCGAAAGGTGGGCTGACAGGCTGGCGGTTGCAAGCATCGATCGTTCCGCTCACATCGAGGGCATGGCTGCACCGGCTTGCACGCTTTATCGGCGCGCCTATAGCGCTGCGTGATGAGCGATCTTTTCAGCGGCACGTGGGTGCCGACGCCGGGGCAGTATGACGCGTCGTCGATCGAGGTGCTCGAAGGGCTCGAACCCGTTCGTCGCCGACCGGGCATGTATATCGGTGGAACCGATGAACGCGCTTTTCACCATCTCGCCGCCGAAGTGCTCGACAATGCGATGGACGAGGCCGTTGCCGGCCATGCGACACGGATTGAAATCACGCTCGAGCCCGGCAACAGGCTGAGCATCGCTGATAACGGGCGCGGTATTCCGGTCGATCCGCACCCCAAATTTCCGGGAAAATCTGCGCTTGAAGTCATCATGACGACGCTGCATTCGGGCGGGAAGTTCGACGGGAAAGCCTATGCGACGAGCGGCGGTCTGCACGGCGTCGGCGTATCGGTGGTCAACGCGCTGTCGAGCGAGACGGTGGTCGAGGTCGCGCTCAACCGGCAGCTTTACCGGCAGGCATTTTCGCGCGGGCATGCGCGCGGGGCGCTCGAAAAGCTGGGAACGGTCGCCAACCGGCGCGGGACGATGGTAAGCTTCATACCCGATATCGAGATATTCGGTGAAATGCATTTCAAGCCGGCGCGCCTGCTGAAGCTCGCGCGATCGAAAGCCTATCTGTTCGCGGGCGTTGAAATCCGCTGGAAATGCGTAGCATCGCTGATCGAAGACGATACGCCCGTCGAAGCCGTCTTTCAGTTTCCCGGCGGCCTGGCCGATCACCTGCGCGAGCAGGTGGGGCAGCGCGAATGCGCCACCGCGGAGTTTTTTACAGGGCAGCAGGATTTCCCGGGGGTAAACCAGGGCCGGGCCGAATGGGCGATCGCCTGGCCGCTGTGGAGCGAAGGCAGCTTCAGCTGGTATTGCAATACCATACCAACGCCCGACGGCGGCACGCACGAGGCAGGCCTGCGCGCTGCGATCGTCAAGGGGCTGCGCGCGTTCGGCGGGCTGGTCTCGGTCAAGAAGGCCGCGGATCTTCAGCCCGAGGACGTCATCGCCCCGTCGGAGGTCATGCTGTCGGTTTTCATTCGCGATCCGCAGTTCCAGTCACAGACGAAGGACCGGCTGACGTCGCCCGAAGCATCACGGCTCGTAGAAAATGCGATGAAGGATCATTTCGACCATTTCCTGACCGACAATATGGAGCGCGGCCGGGCTTTGCTTTCCTATTGCATGGACCGCATGGACGAACGCCTCGCAAGGAGGGCCGAACGCGAGATCAAGCGAAAAACAGCAACGTCTGCGCGCAAGATGCGGCTTCCGGGCAAGCTGACCGACTGTTCGAACAACGGCAGCGAGGGTACCGAACTTTACATCGTCGAGGGCGACAGTGCAGGCGGCTCCGCCAAACAGGCGCGTGACCGCAAGACCCAGGCGATCCTGCCGATCCGTGGCAAGATCCTGAACGTCGCATCTGCCACTGCGGACCGGATTCGGGCCAACAGCGAAATCGCCGATCTTTCGCTGGCGATGGGATGCGGAACCCGCGAGAAATGCTCCGCCGAGAATCTGCGCTACGAACGCATCGTCATCATGACCGACGCCGATGTGGATGGCGCGCATATCGCGACACTGCTGATGACCTATTTCTTCCAGGAAATGCCCGATATCGTGCGCAAGGGGCATCTGTTCCTCGCCCAGCCGCCGCTCTATCGCCTCACGGTCGGCGCGAAATCGCTTTATGCACGCGACGACGCGCATCGTGCCGAAATCGAGGCGCGGGAGTTTGCGGGAAAGAAAGTCGAAGTCGGGCGGTTCAAGGGGCTGGGCGAAATGAACCCGGCCCAGTTGAAAGAAACGACGATGGACCCGAAATCACGCACGCTGCTGCGCATCACGCTGCCGCAGGAATATGAGGAACGCCACGGCGTGCGCGATCTCGTCGACCGGCTGATGGGGAAGAACCCCGAACACCGGTTCAACTTCATTCAGGAAAATGCCGCGCGGGTGGATGAGGACGCGATCGATGCCTGATCAATTCGCCAGAAAATCCACCAGCGCCCTGACTTTCTTTTGCCGCCACTGCGGGGTCGGCGCGACAAGCCAATAGCCGCGGGAATCTTCATGCGTAGGCTTGCTATCGGCGATCAGCGCGGGAACGATCGCCGCACCAAGACCTGCATTTGCCGCATCAAGCGCCAGTCCCGCATCGGCGACAGTCAGTCCCGCGCCGAGTTCAGGAGAGCCAGGCCAGCCGATTGCATCACCCTCACCTACCGAGACGAACCCACGCGGTCCGACTGGCGCACCTTCGTGTGGACCGGCATCGCGATCAAAGCACAGGGCAAGATCGAGATTGGCCTGGGTGAAATCGAGACCCTCGTCGCTGGAATGGATCGTGAAACGCACATTGGGCTCGATTGCGCGATACGCCGCCAGCCGTGCTGCGAGCCATTTGCTGGTAATATCGCGTGGCGCGGCGATGGCGATGACGTGCGATGACTGCCCGGCCTGGATCGCACGAACCGCCTCTTCGAAGCTCAGAAATCCTGCACGCAGCGCGTCGAGCCCCGCCCCGCCCTCGGGGGTCAGTTCAAGCCCCTTCGGCGTCCGGCGGAACAGCACCGCGCCAAGCACATCTTCCAGCGCCCTGATCTGCTGACCGACCGCGGCGGGGGTAACCGCAAGTTCGTCCGCAGCGCGCGTAAAGCTGAGATGCCGTGCTGCGGCGTCGAGCACGCGCAGGCCATTGAGCGGCAGATGGGTGCGTTTCAAGCGCGCAGCCTCACCGCGCGGTCACCGGCGCATGCAGCGGGAAACGCGGAATGGCGATGTCAAAGCTCGATCCGTCCTCCGCGATCATGCCGAAACTGCCCTGCATCGTGCCGGTCGGTGTGGCGAGCGGGCAGCCCGAGACATAGTCATAGGAACCCCCGGAAACGATAACCGGCTGTTCGCCGATCACGCCATCGCCATCGACGACATGACTCGCACCGCGTCCGTCGCTGATCGACCAGTGGCGGGTCATCAACCGTGCGGCCATGTCACCATGGTTTTCGACGCGGATGTGATAGGCCCAGAACCAGCGTCCCCTTTCCGGACTTGATTGTTCGGGCAGGAAGCTGACTGCCACGCGAACCGTCATCCCCGAGGTCGTCTCCGCATAGGGAAAAAGCGCGTTCACAACCCGATAGTCTCCAACGCCCGATCGAGATCGTCGATGACGTCGTCGGGGTCTTCGAGGCCGATATTGATGCGGATCATGCCCTCGCCGACACCCATTGCCTCACGCGCTTCGGCGCCGACGCTATGGTGCGTCGTCGACGCGGGATGAGTGGCGAGGCTGCGCGTGTCGCCGATGTTGTTGGAGATATCCACGAGACGCAATGCGTTGAGCAGTGCCATCGCCTGCGCGCGACCGCCATCGACGATGAAGGAAAAGATCGGCCCGCAGGCGCGCATCTGTGTCATGGCAAGGTTATGCTGCGGGTGGCTCGGCAGGCCCGGATGAAGCATCCGCGCCACCCGCCCGTCGAGAAACCGCCCGACCTTCAGGGCATTTTCGGACTGTTTCAACGCGCGCAATTCGAGCGTCTCGAGGCCCTTCAGCACCACCCAGGCGTTGAATGGTGATAGATTGGGGCCCGTGTTGCGCTGAAAAGGGAGCAGCTTTTCCTCGATGAAGGCATTCGATCCGGCGACGGCTCCAGCCAGCACACGCCCTTGCCCGTCCATCAGCTTGGTTGCCGAATAGGCGACGACGTCCGCGCCGAAATCAAGCGGGCGCTGAAGGACCGACGTCGCAAAGGCATTGTCGACGACCGTGGTGATCCCGTGCGCGCGCGCCAGTTTGCACACATAGGTCATATCGACGATGTCCATGGTGGGGTTGGCGGGCGTTTCGAAAAAGAAAACCTTCGTGTTCGGCCGGACCGCAGCGTCCCAGGCACTGTTGTCTCGGCTGTCGATCGTCGTCGTCGTGATGCCCCATTTCGGCAGCAGATTGTCAGTCAGCCAGCGGCAGGAACCGAACGCGGCGCGTGCGGCGACAACGTGATCGCCGGTCTCGAGCTGGCACAGTAGTGCCGTCGTCATCGCCGCCATGCCAGTCGCCTGTGCGCGACACGCCTCGGCTCCCTCCATCAGCGCGATACGATGTTCGAGCATCTCGACAGTCGGGTTCTGGAGACGGGAGTAGGTCGGTCCCGCGGCCTCGCCGGCAAAGCGCGCCGCGACGATTTCGGCGCTGTCATAGGTATAGCCCGACGACAGGATCAACGGCTCGCTCGTCTCCCCCCATTCCGATCGTACGGTGCCTCCGCGCACGGCAAGCGTTGCCGGGCGCCAGTGCCTGGTAATTTCGCGGTTCTGTCCGTCGCCTCGCTTCATGCGGATCGTCTTGCCGCCAACCGGCGCGCGCCGTCAACCGATTGCCCGCTCGAGCCGCACGATCATGCGGTCGCGGCTGGATAGAATGGCAGCGCGCCATCCGGTCAGCAGGGTTTCCTGCAGCCGTTCGCCTGACTGGCGCAGCGCCATCATCGTCTCATCGACGGGGCGCGCGCCGCTGCCATAGCCCAGTTCGGCGAGGATCAGTGCCTCATAGGCTGCAATGGTGCCTGCCCATCCTCGCGCCGATGCAGCGACACTGATTGCCGAAAGCACACCGCCCAGTGCATCGTAAAGCCGCGGATATGGGTGCCGTTCGGGAAGCGTCACCGCCGTCAGCGCGGTCACCCAATCGAGCGCTGCCGCAGCGAGAGGCTCACTGAACAGCGTAGCACGGCTCTCGATGAGCTCGGCCGTCAGCGATGCGAGCTGCTCATCGGTGCGTGCGCGAAACGCTGCCATCACCAGATTGCCGGGCGACAGGATCGGTCGCATCCGGCGCGAGTGGCCGCCGCGCACATAGCCACCGATCAGCCCTGCCTCCGCGGTGAGGACGCGCGCGACAACCCCATGTTCGCCGTGGGCGCGAACGGCAACGATGATCGCGTCGGTGCTGAGATGCATGGCGTGGTTGAAGACCGTGCGCTAACCAATGGTCAATAGACCAGCGGTAGGGAGATGGTCTGGCATAAGGATATGACCATCGGCACCATGGCCTCAGCAACGGGCATAGCCAGGCTCGATCTTCCGCCCGACCCTGCGGCGAGAATCATGCTGCCCGATCACTTCGAGCCGCGGTTTGCGATCTTCGCCGACGCTGAAGAGGAATTCGACTGGCGCGAACCGTTTCGCCGGGACGCGACGTCGACGGAAACGGTCGCCGCGCTGCCGGAGGCAAATGCCCGTTTCGTCGAGGCGGGGTGCGTGCCTACGCACCTCGTCGATTGGCCCGTCGTCGATAATCTGCACAGCGCAGAGATTGTCCGGCTGCTTGTGGAAACAGGGGCGTGCGAGATTGGAACGCAGCTCCACCCCTGGGTCAACCCGCCCTTCGAAGAGGAGGTGTGCGCCCGCAACAGCTACCTCGGAAATCTGCCGCGCACGCTTCAGCGCGCCAAACTGCACGCATTGACCGAAAAGATCGAAACGGCGATCGGTGTGCGTCCACTGATCTACCGCGCCGGACGGTATGGCATCGGCGAACACACTGCCGAGCTGCTGAACGAAGCCGGTTACCGACTGGATGTCTCGATACGGAGCACGTTCGACTATCGCGAGCATGGCGGCCCCGATTTCAGGAAACATCCTTCCTGGCCGTGGCGGGTGACCGGGCAGCTTGCCGAATTGCCATTGACGACGGTATTTACCGGGCCGCTGCGGCACTGGCCGTCACTCCACGGCAATTCGCGGTGGAACAGCCTTCTCTCACGTGGGCGACTGCTCGATCGCATCCCGATGACGCCCGAAGGTGTTCCGCTCGCGGCCGCGCTCGTCGCCATCGATCAGGCGCTGGCTGACGGGCATCAGATCTTCAGCCTCTCGTTTCATACCCCCACATTGGTACCGGGCCACACGCCCTATATCCGCGATACATCGGATCTTCGCGCTTTCTGGGCGTGGTGGACCGGCGTTTTCGCTCATTTCGCCCGCAGGGGGGTGGCCGGCATATCGGGAAGCGAAATCATCGCACGTCTCACGCGCCCGGTGTGAGCATGATGATCAATCCGGGAACCGCGAGCGTGATAACGGCTCTCGCCCCGCTAACGGCTATCCCGCATGAGTGGGTCGCGGGTTGGGACGCTCTGGCACAACAGGCTTCCGAGCCCAACGCATTCGCCGAAAGCTGGTTCGTCCGCGTATCGGCCACCCATCTGCCGATGCCCGAAGGTGCGCGGCTGATCAGCATATGGCGCGGGCCGCGGATGATCGGCATTCTGCCGCTTCACATCGACAGCAACTACGGACGGATGCCGGTACGCCATGTTACGAACTGGCTTCATCATCATGCCTTTCGCGGAACGCCGCTGGTCCGCGCAGGCGAGTAGTCGACATTCTGGCACGCCGTTCTGATAACGCTCGACCCCGCACCGGGCCGATACCCGGCGAGAAATCTGGTCAAGGCTTTCGCCTGCCGCGCCGCCCGGCGGCTGACCCGCTAGACGGACTGCCCAGCCGCCGTCCCGCTTGCCCACGCCCACTGGAAATTATAGCCTCCCAGCCATCCGGTAACGTCAACCGCCTCTCCGATCGCATAAAGGCCTGGCATATTGCCGGCCCCCATCGTGCGGGATGACAGCGCCGTCGTCGCGATCCCACCGGCGGTCACCTCGGCCTTGGCGAACCCTTCGGTGCCGCTGGGGTGGAACGGCCAGCACGCCAGCCGCTTCTCGGTGGCCGCAAGGGCTTCGTCCCGGTGATTTGCCAGTTCGCCCTCGAGCCCGATCCGGCCGACAAGCGCGTCCGACAGCCGCGTCGGCAGGGCCAGCGCTGCCTGCAGCCTGATTCGCGGCGTGGTTCGTTTCAGCGAACGCAGCCAGCCATGCGCCGCATCGGGTTTGAAATCGATGGTGACGGCCTCTCCATGACGCCAGTACGTCGACGCCTGCAGGATCGCTGGGCCTGAAAGGCCGCGATGGGTGAACAATGCGGCTTCGCGGAAAGCCGCCCCACCAGCCCCCGCGACGACTTCGGTCGCGACGCCTGAGAGTTCGCGAAACAGCACGTCGTCACCGCCCAGCGTCAGCGGAACAAGCGCCGGGCGCGGTTCGACAACCGGCAATCCGAACCGCCGCGCCAGATCATAGGCAAATCCCGTTGCGCCAATTTTCGGGATCGCGGGGCCACCGGTCGCGATCACCAGCGCGGATGCCCGATCAATCCGATCGCCGTGCGTTACTGTAAACAGATTGTCGGCATGATCCACGTCACGAATTGGCGAATCCATCGCAAAAGCCACGTTTCCCGCAGTGCATTCGTTCATCAGCATCGCGACGATCTGCTTTGCAGAGCCATCGCAGAACAATTGTCCCAGCGTCTTTTCATGCCAGGCGATGCCGTGTCGATCGACGAGCGCGATAAAATCGGACGGCGCATAGCGATTTAGCGCGGATCTGGCGAAATGCGGATTCGCCGAGACGAATCGTTCAGGCACTGTGCCGATATTTGTGAAGTTGCAGCGCCCGCCGCCTGAAATGAGAATCTTGCGGCCTGGCTCGTCATTATGATCGACCACCAGCACGCTGCGCGCGCGTTGCCCGGCAACCAGTGCGCACATCAGCCCCGCGCCACCTGCGCCGAGGATGATGACGTCGTAATGAGCGATCGATCGTGCCACCGCCTGCCAGTGGCGCAATGGGCGGCCGCCGTCGAGAGCGTGTTCCTGTCCGGCAGGAAGGATGCCGGAGCCGTCCGCTAATGTGTCGTTGGGGATGCCGCATGAAAATAATCATGGATCTGAAGCGCCACCCCTTCGCTGACACCAGGGGCCTTTTGCAGATCGGCGAGCGACGCCGCCTTTACCGCGCGCGCCGTACCAAAGTGCATCAGCAGCGCTTTTTTGCGCGCGGGACCGATGCCGGGAACATCGTCGAGCGTGCTCGTTACCAGGGCTCTGGCGCGTTTCGTGCGGTGTGCGCCGATCGCAAAACGATGGGCCTCGTCGCGAAGTCGCTGCAGGTAGAACAGCACCGGATGGTTGACTGGCAGGTTTATTTCGCGGCCATCGGGAAAATGAAAGGTTTCGCGCCCGGCGTTGCGATCAGGCCCTTTGCTGACGCCGATCATGGGAACATCTTCGATCCCCATTGCCTCGAGCACGGATTTGACCGCCGAGATCTGCCCCTTGCCGCCGTCAATCAGCAGCAGGTCGGGCCAACTGCCATTTTCCCGATCCGGGTCTTCGTCCTGCGCGCGCGCAAATCGCCGTTCGAGCACTTCGCGCATCATCCCGAAATCATCGCCGGCGATGGTTTCCGGGCGCTTGATGTTGAACTTGCGGTACTGGCCTTTCTTAAACCCTTCCGGCCCCGCCACGATCATCGCGCCGACCATGTTGGTGCCCATGATATGGCTGTTGTCATAGACCTCCATCCGCCGCGGCGGTTCGGACAGTTCGAAGAGTTCGGCCACGTCACGTAGCAGTTTCGCCTGTGTCGAGCTTTCCGCGGCGCGTCGATCGAGCGCTTCTTCGGCATTCCGCCTCGCCTGGGCGACGAGCCGGGCGCGGTCGCCGCGTTGCGGTTCGGACAGCGTTACCCGTTCGCCCAGCGCTTCACCGATCAGCGCTTCTTCCTCCAGCTTGCGATCGAGCAGGATGGTCCGGGGCGGCGGCACCTCTTCATAGAATTGCAGCATGACGCTCATCAGCACTTCATCCTCGGATACGTCACTGGCGTGGGCGGGGAAAAACGCGCGGTGCCCCCAGTTCTGCCCCCCGCGGATGAAAAACGCCTGCACGCAATGGACGCCGGCCTTGCAGGCAAGCGCCCAGATATCGGCATCGCCCACGCCGTCGGCGTTGATGGCCTGGGTTCCCTGGATGAAGGTCAGCGCGCGCAGCCTGTCACGGAGCATTGCGGCGCGTTCGAAGTCCATGGCCCCCGCGGCCGCGGTCATCGCGCTGCCCAGCTTTGCCTGGACGCTCGTCGCCTTGCCCGCGAGGAAGGCTTTGGCGTCACTCACCAGTTCGGCATAATCCGACTCGCTGATGCGACCGACGCACGGTGCCGAACAGCGTTTGATTTGATACAGCAGGCACGGGCGATCCCGGTTACTGAAAAAACTGTCGGTGCAGCTGCGCAGCAGAAACAGTTTCTGAAGGGCATTGAGCGTCATGTTGACCGATCCGGCGCTGGCGAATGGCCCGTAATAATTGCCCTTGGCGCGGCGCGCCCCGCGATGCTTCTGGATACGCGGAAATTTGTGATCGGCCCGCAGCAGGATGAACGGAAAGCTTTTATCGTCGCGCAGCAGGACATTATAGGCCGGACGGAACCGCTTGATGAGCTGGGCTTCGAGCAAAAGCGCCTCAGCCTCGTTGTTCGTTGTCACGATCGTCATGCCGCGCGTCTGCGCAACCATGCGCTGCAGCCGCTTCGAAAGCCGAGACACCTGCGTATAGTTTGAAACCCGGTTCCTCAGCGTCCGCGCCTTGCCGACGTAAAGCACGTCGCCGCGCGCATCGGTCATCCGGTAAACGCCCGGCCGCGCGGGAAGCGTACGCAAGACGTTGCGGATCGCGGCAACCCCGGCGTCGGGATCAGGCGCGTCGCTGCCCTTCACCGCGTAAGTCGCGGCATCCTCATGAAAACGATCGGGTGATTGCGGCGCGGACATTCGGGGCATTTAGGGCGTGACGGCGACGCGATCCAGCACCATCACGGCACTGACGGATCAGAGAACGGCTATCCGGCCGACGTGATCCTGGCTATTTGATCGCAGCCAGATCGGCCGCAACTTTTTTGAGCGACTCGTCCGTGATCTTGCCGTGAGTCATCGGCGCGAGCTGGCCGAGCGTCATGCTCTTGAAACTCTCATACATCGGATGCGAAGCGATGCCGGGCATGTCCGCATCGATAACCGCTTTGGCGCGGGGATCGGCCATCAATGCCTCGATCGTCATATCGATCGATGGCTTTGCAGGGATTGCGGGCGCTGCAGGTGCTGGCACTACGGGAGCGACGGGATCAGCAGCGAAGGCGGGAACCGCCGCAGTCAGGGCAGCAAGAACAAGCGCGATCTTCATGGGGCAACCTCCTTGGTTCCTGATCCCCTGCCCGTGCACAGGCATCAGTTCAAGCGGGCAATCGCCAAATCAACCAATGTCGCGTCAGCCCTGGCATCATGAGACTGTTTGATCACCGCGCCAGCGACGGTCGCAGCAAGCGAGGCAGCGCGCGCACGGACTTCAGCGACGGCTGCCCGCTCGGCCGCACCGATCTTGTCTTCGGCCATCTTTGCGCGACGGACCGCAAGCTCGGCTGCATGAGCCTCCGCATCGGCGAGCAGCGTCTTCGCCTCGGCTTCGGCTTGGGCCAGGATTGCGGCGGCATCGCTGATACCTGAAGCGATCTGCGCTTTCGCACGGGTGAGCAATGCCTCAGCCTCGTTGCGTATCTCTCTGGCCTCGTCGAGATTACGCTTCGCATCGGCGATGCGCGCATCGAGCACCGCAGCGATTTTCTGCGGTGCCCTGGCCACAAACACTGCGATCAGCAGGAAAATGGTGAGGCCGACATAGACCCAGCCTTCCGCACCAAGCCCGAGCAGCGTCGGTTCCGCGTGAAGTTCCGTGCCGCCGTGCGCCTCTGTCGTAGCGACGGTTTCTGTCGAAGAGCCATGCGTTTCAGCCATGAGTCATGCCACCAGCGCGGCGCTGGCCGCTTTTCCAAGCGTCGCCGCGTCAGGTCGGTTGCCGGTCAACCGCTCGACGATATCGCAGGCCGCATCAGTCGCTACCAGTTCGATTTCGGCCAGCGCCTTGATCCGCGCCCGGTCGAGCACAGCTTCCGCCGCCGCGGCCTGTTCAGCCAGCGCGGAATCACAGGCCCTTGATGCCGCTTCGAAGCGCGCAGAAGCTTCGCCCTTTGCGCTTTCGATCGCCGCACGCGCATTGCGGTGAGCGGCCTCGAGTTCCGCCGCATAATCCGCGGCGAACGTATCGGCCTGCGCCTTCGCCGCTTCCGCGGAAGCAATATCGCCGTTCACCTGCTTCTCACGCGCATCGACAACAGTGCCGACGCGCGGGAGCGTCGCTTTCACGATCCCGAAATACAGAATCGCGAAAAACGCCGCCAGCCAGAAGAACTGGGGAAGGAAATTTTCCGCGAACTGGAACTGCGGCATGGATGCGCCGATCTGTCAGATCAGGAAAATGCGAGAGCGAGCGCGACGACCGCCGCAATGAGGCCGAGCGCCTCGGTGACCGCAAAGCCGAAAATCAGACGGCCGCCAAGCTTGGCATCAGCCTCGGGATTACGCGCGACACCATTCAGATACTGGCCAAAAATCGAACCCACGCCGATAGCAGCGAGGCCCGCGCCCATTGCGGCAAGCCCGGCGGCAATCTTGGTAGCAGCAGCGAGATCCATCAAATTCCCTTTCGTGTAAAACGCTTAGTGCAAGTTTATTGCATCGTTGAGATAGATTGAAGCGAGCAGTGCGAATACGTACGCCTGCACGACCGCAATAAGAACTTCGAGCGCGGAGAGCGCGACATTAACCGCGAGCGGCACGATCCCGAAAACATAGGGCAATGCGCCGAACGACCCGAGGGTGACGACGAAAGTGCCGAACACCTTGAGCAGCACATGTCCGGCAGTCATGTTTGCAAAAAGCCGGATGGCAAGCGTGAAGGGGCGCGAAAGGAAACTCAGAAATTCGATGACGAAGACAAAGGCACCGAGCGCAGGATTGACGCCCTTCGGCCAGAACAGGCTGAAGAAATGCAGCCCATGCCGTGCAAAGCCGACAATGCAGACAATGAGAAAAACGAGCGCCGCCAGACCGAACGTCACCGCGATATGACTGGTCGGGGTAAACGCGCCTACCCAGGGTATGAGCCCTAAAAGGTTGCACGCAAGCACGAAGATGAAGAGCGAGAAGATCAGGGGAACGAAGCGCTTGCCCTCAGGCCCAACATTTTCGTCCACCATCTTTCGCACGAAATCATAGAGATATTCGACAGCCGCCTGCGCCCGGTTTGGCACCAGCTGCGGTCTTGCCGTCCCGACGAACATGAAAACCGCTACGACCGCCAGCGCGACGAGCATCCACAGCGACGAATTAGTGAACGAGATGTCGAGAGGGCCCATGCCACCCATGCCAGGCGTGCTGAGCTCCCGGAGCTTGACAACCTTGAACTGCTCCATCGGATTGGCCATGATTCCCTCAGCTTTCCGCGTCTGCGTCAAACTGCTTCGACGTCTGCATGGCGCGGCGCGTGCCCGCGGCAAAGCCGAGCACGAGCAGCACGATCATCGCCCAAGGCTTGGTGCCGAGGCCGGCGTAGCGATCGACCAGCCAGCCGAGCAAAGCGCTGACAAGCACAGTGCCGACGAATTCGATACCGATTGCCCAGCCCCGCCCCTCACCCTGCGGATCGGCAGCGACCGGACGCTCATTCGCCTTCTTTGCAGCCGCAATTCGGGCGTCGAGCGCGTCATCAGCATGTGTGCGGTCGTCGGCCAAGAAGCGCCCTGTGCGATAAGAAGGTGCCACGTGCGGCGCAGAGCTGCGGCGGCTTTGGCGCTCACTACGTGGCAGGGCGGATCAAGTCAACTCTGGTGCAGTGCAGTAAACGCCCTGGTGTTCAGCTGCAATAATCGGGCAGGCTGATCGGGCCGCTTCCTTCGCGGACACGCCAGGTGCCGTCGCGCAGGAGATAGGCCTGCCCGGCGCCCACGCGCGTCTTGAGTGTCGTGCACCCCACGGCCGCAGCAACATCGCGAACCGTGACCCCCCGCTGGCTGGCCAATGCGGTATAGGCCTCTCGCCGTTTGATGTTGATCGCCTCCATCTCGGCGCGGACGTTGGCGGCCACGCTGCCACGCACGCCGAGATAGCCATCGGCCTGTTCGCCCACCTGGCCGGCGGCAATAGCCTCGGTTACCGCGCTCGATTGCGCGATGGCAGCAGGGGCAAGCACCATGAAAACGGCGGCGGCGATGATGATCCTGGCGTTCATTTCGGAAACAGCTCCGGGTTCGATGTGATCAGGTCTTCGGCATCCTTTTGCAGACGGACAACGACTTCCTGCTTGATATTGACGTTCAGATTGATCTCTATCGGCTTTTCGGGCGTTCGCACGTTGATGCACGCGCTCAGCCCGAGAAGGCCGACGAGGATCGCTGCGTATTGTACGAAACTGATCTCCGCATCTCCATGAATATCCATTTCGTCGGATTGTTTCATTAGCGTTTCTCGCTTTCGGCAGGCTGAACGGATTGTGGCAACGGGGCGGGGGGAAGCGGCGTAGAGCGGCGGATCAAGGCGGACGGATCCTGGAGATCGCGCGCCGTTGCCAACAAACTGCGAAAGGGCGCGCGGATCACGATGTTGAAACGGAACGGCAATCCCTTGATGGCGCGCGCGACAATTCCCTTCGGCTTGGCTGCCGGGTCCTGATTGACGCCGCGAAAACTGACGTTGCTGACCATCTCGCCGTCGAGCGGACCGTCAAGCCTGATCGCGAGGTTGCTGTAGCGTATTGCCTTGAGAGCGTCGAAAGCCATCTTCCCATAGACGTTCATCTGCGTGTTGGAGACTTCGCCCACATAGGCCAGTGACCCTCCCCCCGGCCGCGCAACGATCATTCCATGCTCGATCCGCCCGCCGTCGCTGTCGAAGACCATGGGAATGGTGCCGTCAAACAGTCCGGTCGCCGCGAGATTATCGACCTGCAGCGTCTCGATGAATTTGGCCGCGTCGAGCCCAACGACGCGGAACGTCAGGCGGCGTTCGCGCCGCGCGTCCATCTCGAACGTCGTCGGCTCGAGCAGCAACTGCCCGCCGGCAAACGGCCATTCGCCGCGTTCGACGATGATCCGCTGGCCCGGTGCGAGATGATAGGCCACCCGTCCGCCGGGAACGGGCACACCGGGATTGACGCTGGCGAGCGTGACCAGCTGACCCGGCGCGGTGACGAGACCAAGCAGATCGGTGAAGACGATCTCCCCCGCCGCGCCGTCCACCGGTCCGAAAGCGGCGGCGAAATTCAGGCCGGTGCTGCTGAAACGACCTGTGCTGGTCACGCCCTGCCCGTCCCAGGCGAGCGCCGCCCATCCGCCAACGGTACCCCGCACGTTGGCGACGATACCCAGTGTCAGCCGGGTAATCGCCTCAGGCTGAAAGCCGTCATCGAAACGCATTCCGGCAACGGCGAGCGTTGCCCGGCCTGTCGCGATGGCGAGATCGTGCGAAAGATCGATGGCTGCGACCTCTGTCGCGGATCGGGGTTCGCGCAAAATTGCCGTGGCAACGATCCGGTTGTTCAAGAAACGCAGCTTAAGTGCATCGACGGTCAGCGGGTTGAACCGTGGCGCAGGGTTGTCATCCGCAACAGTCGCCATTCCCGTCAGGTCGAGCGCCCCGCCCGCTTGCCGCCAGTCGCCCGCACCGCGATCGATCAGGAGGGGCACCTTGCCGATCTGCCCCGAAAGACCACTGAACTTTCCTGCAAAGGCCCCACCGCGAAAGTCACCCGTCAGACTGCCGATATCGAGCCGGGAGACGCGATCGCCAGTCCCGAGGCGCGCCGCGATCCCGGTGGCAGCAATATCGCCGCCGCCCAGACCAATGCGTACTTTCGTTGCGGCCAGACTCAGCGGGGTTTGACCGATGGTGCCGATCAGCTGTGGCGCGGTGGCCACTGCGCCACCGCTCAGCCGGCCCCCGGTGTAGCGCAGCAGCGCACCCCCGGAGGCGCACAGGCTGATGCTCGTTGCGCCCAACGTCAGGCCCTGCACGCGCAGGCTTGCAAACCGCAGCGGCGCGCAACCTGGATTGACGACAATGCTTCCATCGCCGAGACGGGCCAGCAGAAGCGGGGTGCGCAGTCCCGCCACGCGCCCGCCTGCGACCGGGCCGTCAAAGGTCGCCACACCTGCCATGCGTCCATAGCCGTCTCCCCGGGCAAGAAAATCGACCGGCGTGAGCGACAGCCGCGCCTTGCCCGCCACGAACGGCGCGGCGCGCGCCGTACCGCGCAGAACGCCATCAGCGGTTCGCCACAGGTTCGAAACGATTGCGGGAAAACCTCCGCCTGACAGCGAGATCTGGGCGTCAGCGATTATCGCGCGCCCGTCAAAGCCGATCCCCCGCCCACCCATGAGGCGCAATGTCGCTCCGCTTTTCGTCGTCACCGCGGCATTGGCAACGTTTGCCGAAATGCGGCCATTGCGGAAGCTGGCACTGAACCGGCCGTTCGCAACGGCATCTTGGCCGGCACGGACTGCCGCATCCGCCAGCGCGTCGACGAACGGCGCGACAGGCGTGCCTGCCGCTTCAATCCTGATCCCGCCAAGCCGATCGAGCAGGGTGGCAGGCAGCGCTGCCCGCCCGACGCTCCACACGCCACGCGCATCAGCCTGCCCTTTGGCAAGATTGAACGCGCTGTCCGCACCGACATCGCCGAGCCGCACGTCGCCGATCATCGCGACACGACCCGTTACCCGCGCAGTACCCCTTGTCCGGTCCGGCGTTGACGAAAAGGTGACCTGTCCGCGTAATGCTGTCACGAACCCTCCTGAAAACGAGAGGCGGTCGGCCTCGGGCGTGATCGTTCCGCGCCAGCCACCGGGCTCGAGGCCGACAACGATATTGGCATTTGCGCGCGGCGCATTCACAGTCACACCCGGGCAGGCAAGCGACTGCCCGCGAAGCGGCCCCCTGATGATCGGCGAGCCTCTTCGGATTGCGACATCGAGATCGGCCGTAACACCCTCAATCCGGCAATCGCCGAGCGAAAGTCGCGGCATCATCGCGGCCAGCTTTCCGGCAAAGCCGTCATCGAGGCGTCCCCGCCCGTCGAACCTGGCACTGACCGGCCCCCATGGCGTCGCGAGCGCCAGCCGCGCATCGTCAAGCGTCACGTCGATTGCTGGCAACATGGGGGATCCACCTTGAGACGCCGGGAGAAGCCGGTCGATCGTGCCCCAGCTGACCTTCCCATTCACCACGCGCCCGTGCAGACGCACACCCCCCGCCCGAATCGCATCGGCTGAAATACCGTTCCACCCGGCCGCGAGCCTTACCTCTGCCCAATCGGCGGTAAGATCGGGGCGCGCCGGATCGCCAAGGGTGATCCTTTCGAGACGCTGCCAGCCAAAGCCGATCTGCGAAACTTTGTAACGCCCCGCCACCCCGGCTTTCGCAAGTGCGGCAGCAATCGCATCATCCGCGATAGACCGTCGCGCGAACCACAACGCCGCAACGCAGATGGCTGCGACCGCGGCCAGTCCGACGAGTGCGGTCCGCCATCTCATTGAGCTGTTTCAGAAGCGGAGAGCGGTGCGATCACAGCGCCCTAACAAGCCGCTTTGTTGATGCGCTTCAAGGGCAATTGCGCGTCGCGCTCCAGAGCCTTAGCAAACCACCATGACAGGGGGTGATGCAGACTCAGCGGGACATCGCGCACGCCTGCGCAAACGGGTCAGCGAATATGGTCCCGCCAGCCTTGCCGATTACGAGCTACTGGAGTTCGTCCTGACGCTGGCGATTCCACGGGTGGACACGAAACAACAGGCCAAAGCGCTGCTCCGCGAGTTCGGGAGTATAGGCGCGATCCTGAATGCCGAGGCGGTGGCGCTCACCCGTATCGATGGCGTCGGTGTCCATGCAGCCGTGGCCCTGAAAGCAATCCGCGAGACCGCCCTCCGTATGCTGCACAGCGAAATCGAAAAGAAACCGATGCTCGCCAGCTGGCAGGCGCTGCTCGACTATCTGCGCGCCGATATGGCCTATGGCGCCATAGAGCGGGTGCGGATCCTGTATCTGGATTCTAAGAACACGCTGTTGCGAGACGAAATCGCCAGCGAGGGAACCATCGACGAAGCGGCAGTTCATGTGCGCGAGATCATCCGGCGCGCAATGGAGCTCGGAGCGGCAGGCATTATCCTCGTTCACAATCATCCAACCGGCGATCCGAAACCGAGCCGCGCCGATATCCAGTTGACCCGTGACATCATCGAGGCAGGGCGCAGGTTGAAAATCGTGGTGCACGATCACGTAATCATCGGCACCGAGGGTCACGCAAGCATGCGTGCCCTCGGTCTGATGTGATAAGATAGGATTCCAGCGACTGGCAACGTCCCGCCGCTGAAGCCACGGATTACGCTCCTGCGGTCAGATAGGTCGTCAGTTCGGTCTGGCTGATCATCTTGTTCTTGTCAGTGTCAGCCGTCTTGAATGCGCCTTTGAGCCAGGTCATCTTTTCACTTTCCTTCATCGGCGCTCCACCCGATTTTTCCTTCAAAGCCGACATCCAGCTATCGAACTCCACAGTGTTGAGTGAGCCGCTCCCATCGGTGTCATAGGTCGCGAATTCGGATGCGATTACCGCCTTTGGATCCGCCGGTGTGGTCGCCATGGCACTGTTGCCTGTGCTCGCCCCGGTTCCCGCGGAAGGGCCGCTGTTGCCCATGCTTCCCATCGTTCCCGATGTCGCCGGATCGGCGCTGCTGGGCGGAACCTGCGTCGTCATCGGCCCGGTGGTACCCGACTGTCCGGTGGTGCCCTGAGCTCCCGTGGTGCCCTGAGTTCCCGTGGTGCCCTGAGTTCCTGAGGTGCCGGCCGAACCACTTCCGCCGGTGGTCTGCGCAAGCGCGGGTGTGACGATAGCGACGGCGCTGGCTGCGATCAGAAGGATTTTCATCAGATGTCTCCGCGTTAAATTTTTTCAATCATCTACCCGGATTCAGAGGCTGCATCCGTCCGATTACCAAACCCCTCAGTGGCGCGGTGGATGCTCATTCCGGCGCGTTGTCGGCTCCGCTCATCCCTGCTAGCGCATCGTTCCATGATTGAACGCTATTCCCGCCCTGCAATGGTCGATCTGTGGTCCGCTCAAAACCGGTACCGGATCTGGTTTGAAATCGAGGCTCACGCGCTCGATGCAATGGCCACGCTTGGCACGGTGCCCGCCTCGGCGGCCCGGGCGGTCTGGTCGTGGTGGGAAACGGACCCCGCAATCGATGTGCCCGCAATCGATGCGATCGAGGCAGTAACCCGTCATGACGTGATCGCATTTCTGACCTGGGTTGCCGGACATGTCGGGGAGCAAGCACGCTTTCTGCATCAGGGCATGACGTCGTCGGACGTGCTTGATACCTGTCTTGCGATCCAGCTTTCCCGCGCGGCGGATCTGCTGATCGCCGATCTTGATGTGCTTCTGGACGTGCTTGAGCGCCGGGCGAAGGAGCACAAGTTTACCCCGACGATCGGGCGCAGCCACGGCATTCACGCCGAGCCGGTAACCTTCGGTTTGAAGCTTGCCCAGGCGCATGCCGAGTTCGCGCGAAACCGGACGCGGCTGGTTGCGGCCCGCGCCGATATCGCGACCTGTGCGATTTCAGGTGCCGTGGGGACTTTTGCAAATATCGATCCGGGTGTCGAAGCTCATGTTGCAGCAAAGCTCGGGCTGACGCCCGAACCGGTTTCGACGCAGGTGATCCCGCGCGACAGGCACGCGATGTTCTTTGCCGTGCTCGGCGTCATCGCTTCCTCGGTGGAACGGCTTGCAATCGAAATCCGTCATCTGCAGCGGACCGAAGTGCTCGAAGCGGAAGAATATTTTGCGCCGGGACAGAAAGGCTCGTCGGCGATGCCGCACAAGCGCAACCCCGTTCTTACCGAAAACCTGACCGGTCTCGCACGGATGGTCCGCAGTGCGGTTACGCCTGCCATGGAGAATGTCGCCTTGTGGCATGAGCGCGATATCTCTCATTCCTCGGTTGAGCGGATGATCGGGCCCGACGCGACCATCACGCTCGATTTCGCATTGACGCGCCTTGCCGGCGTGATCGACCGGCTGCTCGTCTATCCCGAACGGATGCAGAAGAATCTCGACCTGATGGGCGGACTGGTCAACTCACAGCGCGTTTTGCTCGCGCTGACCCAGGCCGGCGCCAGCCGCGAGGCTGCCTATGCGGTGGTGCAGCGCAACGCGATGAAAGTCTGGCAATCGAACGGTGCAATGAGCCTGGAAGCGCTGCTCAAAGCCGATCTCGATGTCACTGCACTGCTTACCGACGTTCAGATTTCCAACGCATTCGATCTTGGCTATCATTTCGCCCAGGTCGATACGATTTTTGACCGTGTGTTTCCCGCAAAGGTTAACACCTGACGGTAAGGCACCGCAATTTTCCGGCCCCGGACTTGCAAAGACTGCACGTCAGACTGCACTCATTTCGATTGCGTGTCAGTTTCAATCGGCTACTTATATTGCATTGCGGCAAACATCGGTTTGCGACCGCCAATTAAGGAGCAGACATCATGCGCATTCTCGAAACTACAGCGTTCGCTGCTGCAACGGGTATTGCCTCGATGCTTTTCTTTGCCACGCTGGTTGTGGCCTGAACAGCGTCCGGCGATTTGCCCTCTTCTGCTTCAGCGCGGAAGGGGGCGATCGTCACACTGGCGCCGCTGATTTGACCGCAACGTAACTCCCTCGCCTGACCAGCGGGAATCAGCCGTCCCACATTTCCCTGATCTTGTCGAAAAATCCTGTCGATTTGGGGCACTCTGCCCCTGTCTCGGTCGCGCGAAATTCTTCCAGCAGCTCGCGCTGCCGCACGCTGAGCCTGGTCGGCGTTTCAACCTCGACCTGAATCACGAGATCGCCGTGCCCGCGGCCGTTGAGCACCGGCATTCCAGCGCCGCGCTGGCGGAGCTGCTTTCCCGACTGGATCCCGGCAGGAATGCGGATCGCGTGGCGGCTGTTATCGAGCCCGGGGATCTCGATCTCGCCGCCGAGCGCCGCCGTGGTAAAGCTGATCGGCGCACGCGCGAACAACGTCGTGCCATCGCGCTCGAAGATCGCGTGTCGCGACACATGCAGAAAGATGTAGAGATCGCCCGGAGGAGCACCGCGCGCGCCTGCCTCACCCTCACCGGTCAGGCGGATGCGCGTTCCCTCATCGACACCGGCAGGAATGTTGACGGCAAGCGTCTTCGCCTTGTCGATCCGGCCGTCACCGCGACAGTCGGGGCAGGGATCGCCGATCGTCCGGCCTGCGCCATGGCATGACGGGCAACTCCGCTCGACGACAAAAAATCCCTGCTGGGCGCGGACCTTGCCATGGCCGGCGCAGGTCGCGCAGGTCTTGGCTGACGTACCCGGCCTGGCCCCCGAGCCGCCACAAGGCTCACAGAGCGCCGCAACATCTACGGTAATGTCGGTCGCCCTGCCATGAAACGCATCTTCGAGCGTGATTTCGAGATCGTAGCGCAAATCGGCACCCCTGGCCGCGCCGCGCTGACGGCCACGCCCACTGCCGCCCATGAATTCGCCAAAGATATTGTCGAAGATATCGGAAAAGCCTTCAAACCCCTGCCCGTGCCCGCCGCCACCGCCGTTCTGGAAGGCCGCCTTGCCGAACCGGTCATAAGCTGCGCGCTTCTGCGGGTCTTTTAGACAGTCATAAGCCTCTGAGATCGCCTTGAACCGTGCTTCGCTATCCTTGCACCCGGGGTTTTTGTCCGGATGGAACTTCATCGCCAGCTTGCGATAGGATGATTTGATCACGCCATCATCGGCGGTCCGCTCGATTTCCAGCAGCTCGTAATAATCGTCGGTGACAGTCATTAGTTACCGCCCTCAGTCCACGTCGCCGGACGATGATCGCTGTTTTCCCCGAGTCCCAGATCGAACGCCCATGACCTTGCGAGCCCGCAAACATTGGAGCGACCAACCGTACCCGACATCATGCGACAGGCACTCCCAAAAAGATGAGTGGCCGGACGAACATCAGCCGAAACCATCAAGCGTCAACCCCGGTTTATTCCACACTTCCCGCACCCACCATCTTCAGCGCACAACTGCGGCGGCACAACCACCGCAGCATGCGCCAGCATATGACGTAAGGCGCTTACTTCTTGTCGTCGACTTCCGAAAACTCCGCATCGACAACGCCGTCATCGGCTGGAGAAGGCTCATTCGCGGGTGACGCCGCTGCGGCCTGTTCCTTTTCGTAAATCGCCTGGCCCATCTTCATCGCAACCTGCGCGAGGGCCTGCGACTTTTCGGTCATCGCCGCCGGATCGCCGCCCTCGACCGCCGCTTTGGCCTCAGCCACCGCCGCCTCAATCTCGGACTTGAGCCCGGCGTCGATCTTGTCGCCATTGTCGGTCAACTGGCGTTCGGTCGTATGAATTAGCGATTCGGCATTATTCCGCGCTTCGGCAGCCTCGCGACGCTTCTTGTCGTCGTCTGCAAACTGCTCCGCATCGCGGACCATCTGCTCGATATCGCTGTCGCTCAGGCCGCCCGAAGCCTGGATTTTGATCTGCTGTTCCTTGCCCGTGCCCTTGTCCTTGGCGGTAACGCTGACGAGTCCGTTTGCGTCGATATCGAACGTCACCTCGATCTGCGGAACGCCCCGCGGGGCGGGCGGAATGCCGATCAGATCAAAATTACCGAGCAGCTTGTTGTCCGCCGCCATTTCGCGCTCGCCCTGGAAAACGCGGATCGTCACCGCATTCTGGTTGTCGTCGGCGGTCGAATAGGTCTGTGACTTCTTCGTCGGGATCGTCGTGTTGCGATCGATCATCCGGGTGAACACCCCGCCCAGCGTCTCGATGCCGAGCGACAGCGGCGTCACGTCGAGCAGCAGCACGTCCTTGACGTCTCCCTGAAGCACGCCCGCCTGGATGGCAGCGCCCATGGCAACGACCTCATCGGGGTTGACGCCGGTATGGGGCTCCCTGCCGAAAAAGCTCTTCACGACGTCGCGGACGCGCGGCATCCGCGTCATCCCGCCAACCATGACGACTTCACTGATATCGCCTGCCTTCAAGCCCGCATCGGCCAAAGCCTTTTTGCATGGCTCGAGCGTCCGCGCGATCAGCCTTTCGACAAGCTTTTCGAGATCGGTCCGCGTGATCGCCTTGACGAGGTGCTTCGGCCCGGTCGCGTCGGCGGTGATGAACGGCAGATTGATCTCGGTCGTCGCCGCACTCGAAAGCTCGATCTTCGCCTTTTCAGCGGCTTCCTTCAAACGCTGAAGCGCAAGCTTGTCCTTCGTGAGGTCGATACCTTCGCTTTTCTGGAAATCACCAGCGAGGAACTCCACGATCCTGCTGTCAAAATCCTCACCGCCGAGGAAGGTGTCGCCATTGGTCGACTTGACCTCGAAGACGCCATCGCCGATTTCGAGAACTGAAATGTCAAACGTGCCGCCGCCAAGGTCATAAACCGCGATAAGCTTGCCGTCCTGCTTCTCCATCCCATAGGCCAGCGCAGCCGCCGTCGGCTCGTTGATGATCCGCAATACGTCCAGCCCGGCAATCTTCCCGGCATCTTTCGTTGCCTGGCGCTGGGCATCGTTGAAATAGGCGGGAACCGTAATCACTGCCTGCGTTACGGTCTCGCCAAGATACGCCTCGGCTGTGTCTTTCATCTTTTGCAGGATGAAGGCGCTGATCTGAGACGGCGAGTAATCCTCACCCGCGGCCTTTACCCAGGCATCGCCATTGGGGCCTTTGGCGATCGAATAGGGCACCAGTTCGGTGTCTTTCTTGGTGATCGGGTCGTCATAGCGACGGCCGATCAGGCGCTTCACGGCGAAAATGGTATTGTCGGGGTTGGTAACGGCCTGTCGCTTGGCCGGCTGGCCGATCAGGCGCTCGCCATCCTTGGCGAATGCCACGATTGACGGCGTGGTGCGCGCCCCTTCCGCATTCTCGATCACCTTGGGCTTGCCGCCCTCCATCACTGCAACGCACGAATTGGTGGTGCCGAGATCGATCCCGATAACTTTTGCCATGTCTGTCCATTACCCCGTAGATTGTGGTGGGCGCGAGGACGCCCGGAGTTTGTTTCACTGTGCGATATAGGTGCCCGATCGCTTGCCGCAAGGCACAGGATTTCCTAGCTGGCCCTCTGATCATGCGAGGAGCGGCGCGATGCGGATAGCGATGATGGCGGCAGTGGTGACGATGCTTGCGCTCGGGGCTTGTCAAAAAAATCCTGATGCCGTGTCGGTGTCTGATGCGTGGGTCCGCCTGCCGGCCGTCAAAGGCCAGCCGGGAGCTGCCTATTTCACGATTCACGGTGGCCCGGCCGACGATCGGCTCGTGCTTGTCACGGGCGATCTCGCGATCCGCAGTGAAATGCACGAATCGGCTAAGTCGGGCGCGATGATGACGATGAGGCCGCTGGAATCTGGTGTGGCCATTCCTGCGGGCGCGGATGTTCAGTTCAAGCCAGGCGGGTTCCACGTCATGCTGTTCGGCATCCGCCCCGATCTCGCGCCACCCGGGCCGATGGCGCTTACCCTGCGCTTTGCCGGTGGCGTATCATTGACGATCAACGCTGAAGTAAAACCGGCCGGGGGCAAATGACTGACCGCAGGCTCAGCCCTGCCGAGCTGCGCCTTGCAAGAGGAGTGTTCGGCGCCGCTATCGATTATGACAGCGTCCGCATTCACAATGCAAAGTGGATCTTCTTCCAGCCGCGACGCACTGTCATGTCGCCCGATGGGAGCATCTGGTTCAATCCGGGCGGCGGGCTTTTCCGCGACGATTTCTGTGCGTGCGATGCTGACGAGCAGGGGCTTTTCATCCACGAGATGACGCATGTCTGGCAGCGCCAGCAGGGCATCTACCTTCCGCTCAGGCGCCATCCATTTTGCCGCTACGGCTATACGATCCAGCCGGGTCGCAGGTTTGAACGCTATGGCATTGAACAGCAGGCCGAAATCGTCCGCCACGCCTTTCTGCTTCGCGCTGGCCGGATCATTCCGGGCGCGCCGGGGCTGGAGCAGTATCGCACGATCCTGCCGTTCAAGCCGGACAAATAAGGCTGGCGAGCGCGCGTCAGCCCGCCTTCGCCACGCCCACCATCGCCGGGCGCAAAAGCCGGTCCCTGATCATATAGCCCGCCTGCATTTCCTGAACGATGGTTCCAGGCGCTTCGTCGCTCGGGATCTCGAGCATCGCCTGATGCCTGTTGGGATCGAGCGCCTCGCCCACCGACACGATCCGCTTGATGCCGTGCCGCTGGAATATCGCATCGAGTTCACGCCCTGTCGCTTCGAGGCCGGCAACCAGCCCCTTGAACTTGTCATCCCCGCGAAGGTCGGCAGGGATAGCGTCGAGCGCCCGTGACAGATTGTCAGCAACCGATAGGATGTCGCGCGCAAAACCCGTGGCGGCATAGGCCCGCGCGTCCTGAGCGTCCTTTTCCAGCCGTCGCCGCACATTCTGTGTCTCTGCCTGCGCATAGAGCACCGCCTCCCGAGCCTCGACCAGCTCGGCTTCGAGCGTCGCTATCGGATCCGGCGCGGCTTTTCCTTCCGGCACCGGCGCATCAGTCTCCGTCAGCGCGTCGGGAAGCACATCGTCTGCGGTCACTTCGTTCTCGTTCATGTCCTTAATCTCGTTCTAGACGTCTGACCGAATGCCTGGGTCAGCGTTGCTGCCGTAAAATCCACCATGGGAACCACCCGCGCATAGTTCAACCGCGTCGGGCCGATCACGCCCACAACGCCGATGACGCGCCCGTCGCTCCCTCGATAAGGTGCCGCTATCACCGAAGATCCCGAAAGTGCGAACAGTTTATTCTCCGCGCCGATGAATACCCTGGCCGCAGCGCCGCCGCGTGCGCTGTCGAGCAGCCGCGCAATTTCTTCCTTTCCCTCGATCTCCCCGAGCAACTGCCGAACGCGCTCCAGCGCGGCGGCGTCGCCATCCTCGATCAGATTTGCCTGCCCGCGAACGATCAGGATCGGACGCGCCGCCGAATCCTCGGACCATATGGCAATGCCGCGATCGACAAGCGTGCGCGCCGTGGCATCGAGCGTGGCACGCTCCTGCCGCAACTCGTTCTTCAGCGCGGCGGCCGCCTCAGCCAGCGACATTCCCGAAAGGCGAGCGGTCATGAAATTGCCAGCTTCGATAAGTGCGTTCTCGGTCATCGCGTGCGGCAGATCGATCACGCGATTTTCAACCGATCCGTCATCGCCCACGAGCACGACGAGCGCCTGTTGCGGCGAAAGCGCTACGAATGCGATCTGCCTCAGCCGAATGTCGTGACGCGGAACTAGGACCAGCCCGGCACAGGCTGACAGGCCCGACAGCGCAAGCGTCGCCGCCGCAAGCGCATCCTCGACTGGTCCACCCGCCGACAGCCGCCCCTCGATAACCGCGCGTTCCTCGGCACTCGGCTCCGCTGCCTGCATCATTCCGTCGATGAACAGCCGCAGCCCGCTCTCGGTCGGCATCCGCCCCGCGCTGGTGTGTGGTGCGGCAAGCAGCCCGATCTCTTCCAGATCCTGCATGACGTTGCGGATCGAAGCCGGAGACAGGTTCAGTCCGGAAAGTTTCGAAATCGTGCGCGAACCCACCGGCGCGCCGGACTCAAGAAAACTCTCGACGACGATGCGAAAAACATCACGGGCACGATCGTTAAGGTCTGCAACGCCTGTCATGCCAGCAATCTAGGCGCTAAATTCAACGTCGCAAACCTCGGCGCGAAAACAGCATGAGAAATGCCCCGGCAGCCGCGATTGCCGCGCCGTATACGATCCATTGCCGCGCACCGAGCATGAAGCTGTTTGCCGGCCAGTGAACGATGTCAAGACCCTGAAGCATGAAAAGGCTGCCGAAAACCAGCATTATCAGGCCTGTGATCATCGTCAGCATTCTCATGATCCATGTCCCTTTCGCGCGGCCCCTGCCCCCGCTACATGCGCCAGCTCTCATCATAAGGACAGCCCATGCGACCCTCAGGCCGCGCACCCGACCAGATGCGCCTCATTTCGATCGAACCCGGCTATACAAAACATGCCGAAGGCTCGTGTCTGATCGGCTTTGGCGAGACGAAAGTCCTCGTCACGGCATCGGTGGAGGATCGTGTTCCGCCGTTTCTGCGCGGCAAGGGAGAGGGCTGGGTAACTGCCGAATATGGCATGCTCCCACGTGCCACGCATACGCGCAGCGCCCGCGAGGCGGCCAAGGGCAAGCAATCGGGGCGGACGCAGGAAATCCAGCGGCTGATCGGCCGGTCCCTGCGTTCGGTGGTGGACATGAAACTGCTCGGTGAGCGCCAGATCGCGATCGACTGCGACGTGATCCAGGCCGACGGCGGCACCCGGACCGCGTCGATCTCGGGAGCGTGGGTCGCGCTGCGCCTTGCGATCGACGGGCTGCTGGCGGAAGGCAGGCTCGCCACCGATCCGATGCATGGCCGCGTCGCTGCGGTAAGCTGTGGCATCTACGACGGTGTTCCCGTGCTCGATCTCGATTATGTCGAGGATTCGAACGCCCATGCCGATGCCAACTTCGTCCTGCTCGACAATGGCAATATCGCGGAGGTGCAGGCGACGGCAGAGGGCGCGACCTATGACGAGGAAGCGCTTCTCCGCCTTCTCCGCCTCGCGCGGATAGGCTGCACGGAAATTTTCGCGGCGCAGGCCCGCGCGACGGGGCACTGATGCCAAAGCTGTCGCCCGGCAGGCTCGTGATCGCCAGCCATAATCCCGGCAAGGTGCGTGAGATTGATGTGCTTTTGCGACCCTATGGCATCGAACCGGTGTCCGCCGCATCGCTCGGACTGCCCGAGCCCGAGGAAACCGGCACGACCTTTGCCGCCAATGCGCTGTTGAAGGCGGTCTCGTCATGCGATCTTTCGGGCCTGCCCGCGCTTGCCGATGACAGCGGCCTGTGCGTGGACGCGCTTGGCGGGGCACCGGGCGTGTATACCGCGAACTGGGCCGAAACCGGCGGGCACGGCCAGGCCGGACGCGACTGGATGTTTGCGATGGAGACTGTCGAGCAAAAACTCGCTGCCTTGGGCCCCAAGGTTTCGCGCAAGGCCCATTTCGTCTGCACGCTCGCACTCGTTTGGCCCGATGGCAGCGATGCGATCTTCGAGGGTCGCGCCGATGGCACGCTGGTCTGGCCCCCGCGGGGGAACCGTGGCTTTGGCTATGATCCGATGTTCGTTCCGGACGGATTTACGGAAACCTTTGGTGAAATGGATCCGGCCGCCAAGCACCGCATGAGCCACCGCGCGGATGCTTTTGCAAAGCTGGTCTCGGCGATATTCTAGGCTGCAGCCGATCCGCATGACGACTGCCGTCGCCTCGATCCCGTCCGGCACCGGGCATACGCAAGCCCCGCTCGCGCTCTATGTCCACTGGCCCTTCTGCGTTTCCAAATGCCCCTATTGCGACTTTAACAGCCACGTCCGTGATGACGTCGATCAGGATTTGTGGCGCGGCGCATTGCTGGCCGATCTCGCGCATGAGGCCGCTCTCCTTCCCGGTCGCACGCTCGGATCGATCTTTTTCGGCGGTGGAACGCCGTCGCTCATGCCGCCTGCGACGGTGGCGGCGATCCTCAATGCCGCCTGTCGTCACTGGTCACCCGTAGCGGATATCGAGATCACGCTCGAAGCCAACCCGTCCTCGGTCGAAGCCGCGCGCTTCGCCGATCTGACCCGGGCCGGCGTCAATCGCGTTTCGCTCGGGCTGCAATCACTCGACGATGCGGCGCTCGCCTTCCTCGGCCGCGCGCATTCGGTGCGCGAAGGGCTGGCCGCGCTTGAAATCGCTCAGGCACAGTTCGCGCGCACCAGCTTCGATCTGATTTACGCCCGTCCCGGCCAAACGGTCGCCGCGTGGGAGGCCGAACTGGCCCGCGCGCTTTCGTTCGGGACCGGGCATCTTTCGCTTTACCAGCTCACGATCGAGCCCGGCACCCGCTTTGCGACGCTTCTTGCGCAGGGCCACCTTTCACGGCCCGATCCCGATCACGGGGCCGACCTTTACGAAGCAACGCAGGCGATGACGCAGACGGGGGGCCTGCCCGCCTATGAAATATCGAATCATGCGCGGTCGGGGGAGGAAAGTCGCCATAATCTAACCTATTGGCGCATGAACGACTATGCCGGGATCGGCCCGGGCGCGCACGGGCGGCGGCAGGGGCTGGCGACAACGCGCCATAAAAAGCCCGAGAACTGGCTCGCCGCCGTCGCGCGCAACGGCCATGGCCTCCAGTCCGAAGACGTGCTCGACGCCGATGAACGGATGACCGAAGCGCTGCTCATGGGCCTGCGCCTGCGCGAAGGCGTCGATCTTGGCCGATTCGGCGACGGTTCAATGCCCGCAGGCATCGATCTGGACGCTTGCCATGCGCTCCGGGCCCAGGGACTTATCCGCATCGAAGGGGCCCGCCTTATCGCGGAGGAACGCGCATTTCTGCTCCTCGATGCCATCCTGCCGCGCCTGCTCCGCTGAATTGGCAGCGGGGGAGTCGATGCCCGCTAGCGGCCGAAACCTTCTGCGGCCGGGGATACCACGGTATAGCCATTCGCTCCGCCCTGCTGCACCTCGAGCGTCCGCTCGACGACGCCGTCACGCGCGAAACGGAAAGCGCCATCGATCCCGGTAAAGCCGCCCGCATCACCAAGCCTGGCCTGTGGAAACGCGGTTCCCGGCCGCCAGTTCTGCGCGATCGTCGTCACAAGGAGCACGCCGTCATAGCCGAGGCTGGCGAGCCGATAGGGCGATCGTCCGAAACGTGCGCGATATTTGGTCGCGAGCTGATTGTACAGATTGTTGGAAACGCTCGCGAACCACGCTCCGCGCAGCGCCGGACTCGTGCCAAGCGCGTTTTCGGTGTTCCACAATTCAGTGCCCAGCAGTCGCGCATCCAGCCCCGCCTTTGCGCGCAAAACTGGCGCGATCCTGACCGCCGCCGACGCACTGTCTGCGATCAGCACAGCCTCGAACGGCGAGGCCTGTGACAGTCGCGTGATTGCGGTGCTGATCGAACCCTGAGTACGGTCGAACGCCTGGAGGCTCGTCACCTGCCCCCCGTTCGTCTCTACCGCGCGGAGGAAAGCGGTCGCGGCCCGCTGGCCGTAAAGCCCGGCCGGAACCAGCCCCGCAAAGCGAGTGACGCCGCGGCTGTGCGCATAGGCTACAACCCGCCCGATCGACTGCGCCGGCGTATAGCCCATCAGGTAAACGCCATTGCCGGCAACACCCGTATCGTTTGAAAAGCTGATGACTGGCACGCCCGCCGCGCGCGCGATCGGTGCCACGGTGCGAACGTCATCGGCGAGCAACGGCCCGAGGATCAGCCGGTTGCCGTCGGCGACGGCTTTTTGCGCCGCGACCGCCGCCCCCGTTGCCGTATCGTACATCGTCACGCGAATCCGCGAGGCACCGGTATCGAGCACGGCGAGATTGGCCGCGTTTGAAATTGACGTGCCCACGCCGGCATTGGGGCCCGTCAGCGGCACGAGCAGGGCAACGCGGTGACGATCGGGATCGGCGGGAAGCCCCGGCGCAACCGAAGGCGGTGCGACGGTGACGGGCGGGGCTGCCACGGGCGGCCGCTTGGGAACGACCTTGCACGCGCCAAGCAGCAGCACGAGGCCCATTGTCAGCCAGGTCCTGAACTGCGACGCTTGCCGTCCTGCCTGTGCCTCTGCCATGCCTTACCCTTATGAACGCAACCCTCACGCCGGGTCTCTACATTGTCGCCACGCCGATCGGCAATCTCGGTGACATCACGATCAGGGCGGCCGACACGCTGCGCGCGGCCGATATCATAGCCGCCGAAGACAGCCGCGTCACCGCCAAGCTGCTGCGCCACATCGGAATACGCAAGCCGATCGTCGCCTATCACGATCACGTCGGAGATGGCGTCCGCCCCGCTCTCATTGCCCGCATGTCCGGGGAGTCGGTGGCGCTGGTATCCGATGCGGGCACGCCGCTGATTTCCGATCCTGGCTTCAAGCTCGTGCGTGACGCGCGCAGGGCGGGGATCCCGGTGACCACACTCCCCGGCCCCTGTGCCGCGATAGCCGCGCTGACGCTTTCCGGCCTCCCGACCGACCGTTTCCTGTTCGTCGGCTTTCTGCCGTCAAAGGCAAAAGCACGCGCTGAATCGATCGACGGGCTTTCGCAGATCCGCGCGACACTTATATTTTATGAGTCTGGCCCGCGCCTCGGCGCTTCAATCGCGGCGCTTGCGTCTGGCCTTGGCAATCGTGACGCCTGCGTGGCCCGTGAAATCACCAAGCTTTACGAAGACACGGTTACGGGCCGCCTCTCCGAGCTTGCGTTGCGCTATGCCGACGCGCCGCCGAAAGGCGAAATCGTGATTGTCGTCGGCCCGCCTGAAGAACCGGAACCGGCGACACAAAGCGAGGCGGATGCCGCACTCGCCGAAGCGTTGACCCGACTTTCCGTCGGCCGCGCGGCAAGCGAAGTCGCAACGAGGCTGAGGCTTGACCGGCGCGCGCTTTATGCACGCGCCCTGGAGATGAAGCGATGAAGCGCCAGCAGGCCGAGGCGCGCGGCCGCCGCGCCGAGCGTTTCGCCGCCGTCTGGCTTCGTCTGAAGGGCTGGCGCATCCTCGCCACCCGCGTCCGCACGCCCGTGGGCGAGGTCGATCTTGTCGCCAGACGGGGCGCTCTGATCGCCTTTGTCGAGGTGAAGGCCCGCGCAACCGCCGCCGATCTCGATCACGCAATCGATGACGTTCGACTGCGCCGGGTCGCGGCGGCGGCCGAGGCTCTTATCCCGCGCTTTGCCACCAGAGGCGAGGATATCCGCATCGACGTCATCCTCATCGCACCCCGCACACTTCCGCGGCATATCGAAAATGCGTGGATCGGCTGGACAGTCGGATGACAGGTCGCGCGGCGCGGTTTAGGAGCGCGGGGATGCGTATCGCATTCCAGATGGACCCGATCGGATCGCTGAACATCGCGGGGGATTCGACCTTCGCGCTGATGCTTTCCGCGCAAAGGCGGGGCTACACGCTTTATCACTATTCGGCATCCGATCTTACATGGGAGGGCGGCAGGCTATGGACAGTCGCGACACCCGTTGCGGTCCGTCCCGAACAGGGCAATCATTTCACCGACGGTGAAGCGCTGCTGCTCGATCTGGGGCGAGACACCGATGTCGTCTGGATGCGGCAGGATCCGCCGTTCGATCTCGGCTATATCACCGCAACTCATCTGCTCGAGCGTATCCAGGGCGAAACGCTCGTCGCGAACGATCCCGCCGCCGTCCGCAATGCGCCCGAAAAGCTGTTCGTACTCGATTATGCGCGGTTCATGCCGCCGACGATGATCACCCGCTCGCTCGACGCGACGCGCAGGTTTCTCGGCGAACATGGTGAAATCGTCATAAAGCCGCTTCACGGGAACGGCGGTAAGGCGATCTTCAAGGTCGGGCCCGACGCTGCAAATCTTTCCGCACTGATAGAGGTTTTCAACGCCGCCTATATCGAGCCGCATATGGTGCAGGCCTTCGTGCCCGATGTGGCACTGGGCGACAAGCGGATCGTTCTTGTCGACGGCGAAGTCGCGGGGGCGGTCAACCGTATTCCGGGTGCCGGTGAAATCCGGTCGAACCTCGCGGTCGGCGGCACCGCTGCGAAAACCGGACTGACTGAGCGGGAAGCCGAAATCTGCGCCGCAATGGGGCCCGAACTGAAAGCGCGTGGCCTCATCTTCGTCGGCATCGATGTGATCGGCGGAGAATGGCTGACCGAGATCAACGTGACCTCGCCAACCGGCATTGTGGCGATCGATCGCTTCAACGGCACCGATACCGCGGCGCGCATCTGGGATGCGATTTCAGCACGACTGGGCTGATTGCGGGCCAACCCCGCTGAGCTAACCGTGCGGGTGCGCATTCCTGTAAACGTCGAGCAGATGCGCGGCATCGACCGACGTATAAATCTGCGTCGAAGACAGGCTTGCATGCCCGAGCAGCGCCTGGAGCGAGCGCAGATCGGCACCCCGCCCCAGCAGATGCGTGGCGAAGGAATGGCGCAGCGCATGTGGCGTCGTGCGCGCCGAAAGGCCCAGCCGCGCGCGTGCGCCCCTGACCGAGCGCCTGATGATCGCAGGGTGAAGTGGCCCGCCCCGCGCCCCGCGGAACAATGGTGCGTTGCGCGCCGTGCCCCACGGGGTGAGCGCGACATAGGCGTCGATCGCGTTGCGCACCGGCGCGATCAGCGGCACGATCCGCGTCTTCTCGCGCTTGCCCGTCACGCTTATCGTCGCGCCCAGCGGCAGGATCGCTCCCGTGAGACCCAGCGCCTCGCCGATCCGCAGCCCCGCGCCATAAAGGAGCATCAGCACAGCCCAGTCACGTGCGGCGATCCATGGCTCGTCCGCCTGCCCGGCCAGGTCTTCGGCCAGCGCTATCACCTCATCGGGCGCGATCGGGCGCGGTACACCCTTTTTGACGCGCGGCCCCTTCAACCGGGGAAGTGCCGAATGGCCCCCGATGAACGCGGCAAAACAGCGGATTGCAGACAGTTCGCGCGCCGCACTCGCGTTGCTGATCCCCGTGCCGCGCCGCGCCGCAAGGAATGAGCGCAGCTCGCCCGCATCGGGAATGCGGACGGCACCCAGATGCCCCACCAGCCGCTTTGCCGTTGCCGCATAAGCGCGAACCGTATGCGGCGATCGCCGCCGATCCCGCGCGAGATGTGCAGAAAATGCCTCGACAGCCTGAACCTTCCGCTCCGGCGCGGAAGGGGCATGATCAGCCAATCGCCTGTCCCGTTTTTGCCCAGTCGGCCATGAAGCCCTCGATGCCCTTGTCGGTCAGCGGATGCCTGAACAGCGCCTTGATGACGGCAGGCGGTGCGGTCATCACGTCAGCGCCGATCCGTGCGCTTTCAAGCACATGCACCGGATGCCTCACACTTGCGACGAGGATTTCGGTCGCGAATGCGTAATTGTCGTAGATGAGGCGAATGTCGCGGATGAGGTCCATTCCCTCCTGACCCAGATCGTCGAGCCGCCCGACAAAGGGAGAGATGAACGTCGCCCCTGCCTTGGCCGCGAGCAGCGCCTGATTGGGCGCAAAACACAACGTCACATTGACCAGCGTTCCTTCGCCCGTCAGCGCCTTGCAGGTCTTCAGTCCGTCGATCGTGAGCGGCACCTTGATGCAGACATTGTCGGCGATCTTCCTGAGCACCTCTGCCTCACGCATCATTTCGTCATGATCGAAAGCGATGACCTCGGCAGAAACGGGCCCGTCCGTCAGCGCACAGATCTCTTTCACCACCTCGGTGAACTGCCGCCCGGATTTGTGGATCAGCGACGGGTTGGTCGTCACACCGTCGAGCAGCCCCGTCGCGGCAAGGTCGGCAATTTCGGCAGTATCGGCGGTGTCCACGAAAAATTTCATTGCGGTTGCGGTCCTTTTGATGCGGCGAAATCGGCATCTGTGCGTTGAGCACGGCATATCTGAAAACACGGAGATTTAAATGCGAAAGATCATCATCGCGCTTGCCCTTGGAGCCGTCGCGCTTCCCGCCGCTGCATTTGCGGACATTCGGATCGATGCGCGTCAGGCCAATCAGCAGCGGCAGATTGACGCGGGCAAGCGGTCGGGCAAACTGACCCGGCGGGAGCGCGATATCCTGACCACCGAGCAGCGGATGATCAAGCGCGAAGAAGGACGGCTCCGTGCACGCGGCGGTTTCAACAACCGTGACGAGGCCGCTATCGGACGCCTTCTCGATCGTGCCCAGGCACATATCGAACGTCTGAAAAACAATCGCGCCCGCACGCGAGGCTCGCTCGACATCTGATCGTTCAATCTGTCACTCTCCCGTCGGCCGATTCTGGCAGGCCGACGGGTGGCACAGTCCTGAATGATGAGAGGTTTCAGAAAAACAGTTTCCTCACGCTGATTCTGATCGTCCGCCCAAGCGGATCGACATAGCCGGGCTGATAGGCAACCGGCCTCGATCCGTTACCGTCGCTCACCCGTTGCCGGACATCAAAGATGTTGCTGATCGCGAGCGTAACGCGCGTGCCGCGCAGCCAGGGTGAGGATTTGATGACCGATGGCAGCGCGCCCGGATTGATGAACAATCGCAGGTTCGCCGTTGCCAGATCAGAAAACCAGAGATCTTGCGCGGCTGTAAGGCCGGAAACGCGCGTCGCGCTCTGCCACTTCGCCGTCAGGCGGCCGCCGATCGGGCCTTTCGAATAGCCCGCCTGCACTTCCACTTCATGACGGGACCGTCCGCCGCCCGATCCGCCAATCGTGCCGCCAGCGAGCAGATCGACCGGCGGCTGTCCCGGCGCGTACGTCACCCGATCCTCGAAATAGACCGTGTGATACAGGGCGAAGTTCAATCGCCCGCCCCCGCCGCCCTGGCCGCCAAATCCGCCGCCACGTCTACCCGGCATTGCACCCGGCGTGACATCCGGCGCGCTACCGCCGATGCCTTGGCCCCGAAGGCCGCGCTCGTTCGACGGCCCACGGCCAGGGCGCGATCCAAACGCCGCCCGCAACGCATCGAGCTGGGCCTGCGACGTTTTCAGCGGTCTTGAAAAATTGATCCCGGTGCGAAGCTGGGCCGTTCGCGTTCCGGCAAAGTTTACCGTCCGCCCGTCGATTGCGATCAGCGCGCCAGCCGCATCGCGAACGAAGCGGTCGGGGAAGGCCCGTTCCGATGCCGGATCCGCTGACGGCAATGATGCGATCGCATTGCTCACGCGCGTCCGCGTGAAATCAGCCGTCAGCGTCAGATCGGCAGTAACGGGCTTCAGCCGGGCACCGAGGCGAAAGACGTCACGAGTGCTCGAGCCGAGATCGGGATTGCCCCCTGTCGTCAGCGTCACGATTGCATTGGCACCGCGCGCCAGATCGAATGTGCGGACATTGGGCGTCACGATCAGCGCACCGCCGAGCTGCTGCGCTGTCGGTGCAGCATCGTCATGCGTGAACGATCCGATCAGGCTGAACGCCTTGAACGGGGTCCAGTTGGCTCCGCCGCCCCAGGTGGTCAGCGTGTCAAAATCGGACAGTTCGTTGACGGCGAAATTGCCGTTGACCGAAAGGTCTCCGATAAAGTCCAGCACGCCTTCACGGCGGCTTGCGACCGGGAGATCGATATTGACCTGCGCATTGGCGATGTTGCGGCTTGCCGCAGCTGCCTGAGCGACCCCGGATCGCAAGGCGCGGCTGCTGAACCCGTTGGAGCTCGCGCCTGCCTTCACCGTGAGCGCAGCTTCGCCTGCGGGGAGGCGGAACAGTGCGCCAGTGGCGAGGAGATCGATTGCCGCGACATCTGACGTACTCTGGGCCTGATCGACCGACCGGGGGATCAGGTTTGCGCCCGACACGCGGTCGATGAGCGTCCGTGTCTCGACATGATCGTAGTTGCCCGTCACCGTCCACCGCCAGGCACCCGCACTGCCATTGAAGGTCGTTCCCGCATGCGCCGATTGCGTGCTCCCCTTGCGCGCCAGCGGATCAGGCGCGTCAGCGGCAACGATCGGCGACACCAGCCCCAGACTGTCGGTCGTGTCGCTTGTCTTCAGCTCGCCGTTCAATGTAGCCGACACATTACCGACAATGATGCGGTTGAGCGTCGCGGTGGCGGTGAAATCGCGCTGTTCGGCGAGAAGCGAACGATAAGCCCCCTGCCCCGCCTCATCGATCTCGCGCTGGCTCTCGAATATGGGATCGGTGGTCTGCCGTTCGAGATGAAGATTGAACCAGCCATCCTTGTTGATCCTCAGAAAGTCCAGCTCGCCCTGAGCTTGAAAACCGCCGCCGCCCGTGGCCTGCCGTGCATCGGCTTCGACCGTGAAGGCCCGAAACCGGGGCCGCAGTACGATGTTCACCACTTTCTGATCCGCGGGATACCCGTATTTCAGGGCAACCTCTTCGGGCAGGATGTCGACGCGCGCGATCGCCTCGGCCGGCAGAGTTGCGACTTCGCGAAAGTCGGAAATGCGCCGTCCCTCGAGGAGGACGACCGGTTGGCCGCCCCGCCCGCTCGTCACCTGCGGGCCAAGGTCGGCGATCAGCTCGGCAACGGTACCGATGCCCCGCGAGCGGATGTCCGCAGGGCCGAGAACGAGTTCGGGCGCTATGTTTCCCACTACGCTGCCACGCGGACGCTGCCCGGTAACGACGATTTCCGTTTCTTCATCAGCCACGGCGACCGCCTGAGGCGGCGGGAGTGCAGCAGACGGGCGCAATGGCGGATCCATGGTCTGTGCACCGGCCGTCAGCGGCAACAGAACGAGCGGGACTGCGACGATACGGATTGTCGTGTTCATCGGGGCGTGCATAGCGCCGCTACCTGAACCCAGGCTTTTCTTTTCCGCGCTGCAACAGATAAACGATCCGCGCACGGTCGTCACCGCCTTCATCCGCTCCCCGATATTGCTCTCGCGCCAAACACCATTAGGTCGCACCCCATGTCCCGCGCCCGCATTCTCCTCCTCAATGCCGCATTGGGTCCGCTCGATTACCGGGTGCCGCATGGAATGACGGTAGAACCCGGCAGCATCGTCATCGCGCCGCTCGGCCCGCGCCAGCTCGCGGGCGTGGTGTGGGAGCCGGACCGGATGCCCTCGGATGCCGAGGTCGGCGACAACCGGCTGCGAAACCTTGCCGAGGTTTGCGATCTGCCGCCGATCGCTGCGCCCCTGCGCCGCCTGATCGAGTGGACCGCCGACTATTACATCGCGCCACCCGCGGCGGTGCTGCGCATGGCGCTGGCCAGCGCGGCGGCGCTCGAAGACAGAACGGTTGTGGTCGAATATCGCGCGACCGGAATGGTGCCTGAACGTCTGACGCCGAAACGGGCACAGGCATTGGAACGTATCGGCGAACGGCAGGGCCTGGTGCGCGAGCTGGCGGTTATCGCCGACGTTTCCGACGCCCTTGTTCGCGGTCTCGTCAGGACCGGGGCGATCGAGGCCGTCGAGGTTCCGGTCGATTTACCTTATGCAACGCCCGATCCCGATCATGCGCCGCCTGCACTTTCCCTAGCCCAGAGCGAGGCTGCATCAGCGCTTGTCGCCGATGTCGCTACCCGCGCCTTTGCGCCGACGCTGCTCGACGGGGTTACCGGTTCGGGCAAGACCGAGGTTTATTTCGAGGCGATTGCCGCGGCACTGCGCCAGGGCAGGCAGTCGCTCGTCCTGCTGCCCGAAATCGCGCTGACCGAGCCGTTCCTTCGCCGGTTCGAAGCGCGCTTCGGCCATGCACCCGTCGCGTGGCATTCGGGGCTCCGCCAGTCGCAGCGCAGGCGTGCATGGCGCGCGGTCGCGAGCGGCGAAGCGAAAGTCGTCGTGGGTGCCCGCTCCGCACTGTTCCTTCCTTATGCCGCGCTCGCGCTCATCGTCGTCGACGAAGCGCATGAGGCGAGCTTCAAGCAGGAAGACGGCGTCCATTACCACGCGCGCGACGTTGCGGTGATGCGCGGCCGCTTCGAAGGATGCCCGGTGATCCTTGCGAGCGCGACGCCCGCCATCGAAACACGCCAGCAGGTAGTGCTGGGGCATTACCGGGAGCTGAAACTTCCCGGTCGCTACGGGGCGGCGCATATGCCGACGATCGCCGCGATCGACCTTCTTGCGGAGCCACCCGAGCGGCAGCGCTGGCTCGCACCCAAGCTCGTCACGGCCATCGGCGAAACGCTGGGGCGCGGCGAGCAGACGCTGCTCTTTCTCAACCGGCGCGGCTATGCGCCGCTCACGCTCTGCCGCACGTGCGGCCACCGTTTCCAATGCCCCAACTGCACCGCCTGGATGGTGGAGCACCGGCTTCTCGGGCGGCTTCAGTGCCATCATTGCGGCCATATTATGCCGCCGCCGCGTGTCTGCCCCGAATGCAGCGAGGAAGACAGTCTCGTGGCATGCGGACCCGGCGTCGAACGGATCGCCGACGAAGTCGCGCTGCTCTTTCCCGACGCGCGCCGCGCGATCGTCACATCCGACACGCTCTGGTCGCCTGCCAAGGCAGCCGAGTTCGTCAGCCGGATGGAAGATGGCGAGATCGACATCGTCATCGGTACGCAGCTCGTTACCAAGGGCTATCATTTTCCCGATCTGACGCTCGTCGGCGTCGTCGATGCCGATCTCGGCCTTCAGGGCGGAGACCTGCGGGCAGCGGAGCGCACGTTCCAGCAGATCATGCAGGTCGCCGGACGCGCCGGACGCGGCACCAGGCCGGGGTGCGTCTTCGTCCAGACGCGCGAACCGAACCATCCCGTGATCCGTGCCCTTGTCTCGGGTGATGCCGATGCATTCACCGCGGCTGAAACGCAAAGCCGTCGCGAAGCGAACGCACCACCCTTTGGCCGTTTCGCCGCCATCATCATTTCATCCGAAGACCAGCGCGAGGCGCAGCGGACGGCGCAGGCAATCGGCAGGGCGGCGCCCGAGATCGATGGCATGGACGTATTCGGCCCCGCCCCCGCCCCGCTCGCGATGCTGCGCGGCCGCCACCGCTTCCGCCTCCTCGTCCATGCCCGCCGCACGCTCGACGTGCAGGACGTCATCCGGAGCTGGCTCGGCGCGCTCGAACTGCCGCGCGGCGTGCGCGTCGCGATCGATGTCGATCCGTATAGTTTCGTGTAGCACCCGCGCGGGAGACCGGTTTCATGATTCGCAGCGCCCTGATCCTGCTCCTGGCAGTTGCTCTGCTGCCCGCCAGCGCGCTGGCCAATGCGGACGTCGATGCTGCGGCGCGCAGTACAGTCCGTGTCATCGTCATCGCGCCGGGGGACGATGGCGAGACTCAGTTCGACATGGGTTCGGGTGTCGCCATCGGGCCAAGCCGCATCCTGACGAATGCACATGTCGTCAAACCGGCACGCCGGGCAGATGGCTTCGTCGGTATCGTTCCCTCCGAAGGACGCCGACGTTTCGAGGGCCGGATCATTGCCTACCGGGACGATATCGATCTTGCCGTCATCGATATCGGTGCCGGCCGCCTGCCGCCCGCCACATTTTTTTCCGGCGCGCTGGCGAACGGCGCGACCGTGACCGCGCTCGGCTATCCCTATGCGGTTGACCGTGCCGTCGCCAGCGGGATCGGGGATGTGATCATCCCGCGATCACCGCTGAAGACGATGGGTCATGTCGCGGGAAAGCGTTCGAACGCGCGATTCGATACTGTCGTCCACGATGCAAGCGTCGGGAGCGGCAATTCGGGCGGTCCGCTGGTCGATAACTGCGGCCGGGTGGTGGGTATCAACAGTTTCCTTTCAATCGGCGACGGAGCCGATTCGACCTTCGCTTTTGCGATTTCCCAACGTGAGATCAGCGCTTTCCTGAAGGCCAACGGCATCGCCGCCAATGTCACTGCGGCACCCTGCCTGAGCGCCGACGAAACCGGCGCGCGCGCTGCTGCTCTCGCCCGGGCCGACGAGGCTCAGGCTGCGCTGGAGACCGGACGCGCAGCCGCGGACACGGCAAAGGCGACGCGGGAAAAGGCGACGATCCGGGAAGACATCATGGCCGCGCGCGAGAACGGCTTTGCGCTGGCCGGCGTCCTTTTTGTTTTCGGGGCGCTGGGCGGCGGCGGCGCGCTGCTGCTGGCCAGGCGCGGCGAACGCGCGACGCGAAAGCGCAACGCCCTGATTGCCGGCGGCGGCGGGGCGCTGCTGATGATCGCGGCGGCACCGATGATGTTCCCATCGACTGGCAGGACGGCGGGTGCGTCAATGGCAAGACACAATATGGCAATGACAGCGGCGTGTGGAGGCGCGCCTTCGTTCCCAACAGCGAGCCGACGGTGACCATCCAGAGCTATGATCCGGCCAGGGCGCGCTATGTGGTCGAACGCTATCTGATGAGCGCCGATGCGATGGAAAAGGCGCGTGCCGTGCGCGCGCGCTATTCAAACAAGAGCTGCGTTGCCGATCCGGGCCAGCGCCAGTCGATAGCCGATATGGAGGCGGCAATTCGTGCGACGCTGCCTCCGGCGCCCAATGAACGCCTCATCTTCGATTGCGATACGGCCCCGCCGAAATAGGGAACCGGTGGCGGCGCAGGCGGTTATGCCTTTCGGATTCCATCGCAAAGGATAAGAACATGGCACAATTGGCAAAAGGGTCGGGCAGCGGCCTCGCATTGCTCGGGCTCGCAGTCGCTGGCGTTTTCGCATGGCGCAAGCGTGATCAAATCACGGCCGCCGCAAAGGATGCTTCGACCAAAATCAATGACAAGATGAAGGCAGCGCAGGATGGCATGATGTCTGGCTCCTCAGGGGCGAATGACATCCCGGTCAACAACGCGGTCTGACCGGCTTTCGGCCTCGCGGCGCAGCAGTTCGCTCTTGCGCGCGAGGCCATAGGCATAGCCTCCGAGCGATCCGTCGCTCCTTATGACTCGGTGGCACGGGATCAGCACCGCGACGTTGTTGGCACCGTTGGCTGATCCGGTTGCGCGCACCGCACCGGGTTTACCGACGGCCACCGCGATCTGGGCATAGCTTCGTGTCTCGCCAGGCGGGATGCGCCGCAATTCCTGCCATACTGCCTGCTGAAATGCGGTCCCTGCAATGTCGAGTGGCAAATCGGGCATTGCCGCGGGTTTTTCTATTGTGGCGATCGCACCGCTGATCAGCGCCCGCATGTCTTCTGCACCGTCCTCGATCACGGCGTTGTAGAACCGCTTTTTAAGCGCGGTTGCGTCTTCGTCGAACGAAAGACGGCAAATACCCTTTTTGGTCGCGGCTATCAGCATCATACCCAAAGGAGATTCGACGATCGCATACCTGATCGTCACGCCCGCACCGCCCTTGCGCCATGCCGAGGGTGTCATCCCCAGTCGCTCGTCCGCCTCGGCATAAAAGCGGCTGGCGCTTTCATAGCCCGCTTCGTAAATCGCATCGGTCACTGTGCCGGCTCCCTGGAGCAATGCCCCTGCCCGTTTCGCGCGCAAAGCCCGGGCATAGGCAAGCGGCGTCACCCCCATGTCGCGCTTGAACAGCCGGTGAAAATGATGCGGCGCATAGCCGACCCGTGCTGCCAGCCTGTCGAGGACCGGCAAATCCGCATCCGCTTCGATCAGGCGCACGGCCGTGGCGACTGCGTCACGATCTCGGCCGGTTTCGTCGGGCCTGCACCTGAGGCAGGCGCGATAGCCTGCGGCCCGCGCACGTTCCCCATCGGCGAAATAGGTGACGTTGTGGGGCAGTGGATGCCGCGCGGGGCATGACGGCTTGCAGTAGATTCCGGTGGTCTTCACTGCACCGACGAACATGCCGTCAAACGCACGGTTGCGAGTGGAAAAGGCAGCCCATGCCGCTTCGGGATCGATCGTGTTCATCTTGCGGCGCTAGCAAACCCGTTCACCCGCCGCACCCCGCGGCTTGCGTTCAAACCAACGGCTTGTCGATCACCCTCCCTGTTCAGACGAGCACTTCGGCGAGAAATGCGGTTGTGGCCGCCCAGGATCGGCGATCGGCGCTGGCATCATATTGCATCCCGCGCTCGGGCAGGTTCGCACCTTTTGCCGTAAAGGCGTGCATCGCATGGCCATAGGCATGCAGTTGCCAGTCAGCCTTTGCGTCGGTCAGTTCACGGGCCACGCCGATCACATCGGCACAGGGGGCCATCGGATCGTTCCACCCGTGCAGAATGAGAACGGACGTCGCGATATCCGTCTGCGCGCCGATATCGGGCGGCGAGAATAGTCCGTGAATGCTCACCGCGCCTCTGACATCCCGCGTTCCCGTGCGCGCCACATCAAGCGCACACAGACCGCCAAAGCAATAGCCGATGATCGCGATCCGTTCTGGATCGACGGCATCGTTTGCCCGCGCAAAGCCGACGGCCGCCATGAGCCTCCGCCTCAGCGCCCTTCGGTCGTTTACCCAGGGCTCCATCAGCGCGCTGTTGACTGCCATTCCCTCGTCACCGTCGGAACGTCCGCGCCTGCCTTTTCCGTAGACGTCGATCGCGATGCCGACATAGCCGAGCGAAGCGAGCCGGTCGGCGGTGCCGCGCTCATGATCCGATTGCCCTGCCCACTGGTGCGCAATGAGAACGGCGGGACGGCGTTCACCGGAGACCGCACCCGACACATAGGCTTCACAGATTTCGGTGCCGTCATGATAGTCCATCATCGATCCGGTCATGATCATTCTCCTCGATCCGCGATCCGGCGGCACTAGCGGTCCACCTTGCGTTGCAGCAAGAGCGATGCTACCCGCCGCGCATCCTGACCCCGGGCGCGTCGTCTGCCCCCTGCGGCATCAGGGCCAAACCGTTCGTTTAGGGACTTTAAGACGCGTGGGGACTTCCGGCGCCATTCAGGCCAGCCTTTCGGGGCGTTATGCATCAGCGCTCTTCGATCTCGCGCGCGAGGCGAAAAGCATCGAGTCGGTCGAGGTGAGCCTTACAGCGCTGAAAGGCATGATCGCGGGTTCGGATGTGCTGAAACGGCTTACGACCAGCCCCATGGTATCACGTTCGCAGGCGGTTGCCGCGATTCAGGCGGTTGCGGCGGCACTTGACCTCGATACGCTGACTGCAAATTTTCTTGGCGTGCTCGCCGCCAACCGGCGGCTGTCTCGCACCGTCGAGATGATCGATGCCTTTTTTGCGCTGGCGGCCGCTCACCGCGGCGAAGCAAGCGCGACGGTCACGACAGCGCACCCGCTGGACGAATCACAGCGCGCCGCACTGAAGGCAAAGCTGAAGGCCCGCCTTGGCCGTGACGTGTCGATCGATCTCAACGTCGATCCTGCCATTCTTGGCGGCCTGATCGTCAAGATCGGCAGCCAGCTTATCGATGCGTCGATCCGCACCAAGTTAAATACCCTCGCGACGGTGATGAGGGGCTGACAGCCCCTTTTTTTTCCGAAGTCCCGATGAAAGGCTGAAGACCAAGATGGATATCCGCGCCGCCGAAATCTCCCGTGTTATCAAGGACCAGATCGCGTCCTTTGGCACCGAGGCCGAAATTTCCGAGACCGGGCAGGTGCTGTCGGTTGGTGACGGTATCGCGCGCATCCACGGGCTCGACAACGTTCAGGCGGGCGAAATGGTGGCTTTTGCCAACGGCGTCCAGGGCATGGCGCTGAACCTCGAAGCCGACACTGTCGGCGTCGTGATTTTCGGATCCGATGCGGAGATCAAGGAAGGCGACACCGTCAAGCGCACCGGCACCATCGTCGACGTGCCCGTCGGCAAGGGATTGCTCGGGCGTGTGGTCGACGGGCTCGGCAACCCGATCGACGGCAAGGGCCCGATCGTTTCGGACCAGCGCTCGCGCGTCGAAGTCAAGGCGCCCGGCATCATCCCGCGCAAATCGGTTCACGAACCTGTCCAGACCGGCCTCAAGGCGCTCGACGCACTTGTGCCCGTTGGCCGTGGCCAGCGGGAACTCATCATCGGCGATCGCCAGACGGGAAAAACTGCCGTCGCGATCGATACCTTCATCAACCAGAAGGCGGGCCACGCCCAAGACGACGAAGCTCAAAAAATCTACTGCATCTATGTCGCCATCGGCCAGAAACGCTCCACAGTCGCGCAGATCGTCCGCGCGCTGACCGAATCCGGCGCGATGGACTATACGATCGTCGTGGCCGCAACCGCGTCGGAGCCCGCCCCGCTGCAGTTCCTCGCCCCCTATACCGGCTGCGCGATGGGCGAATATTTTCGTGATAACGGCATGCATGCTGTGATCGTCTACGACGATCTGTCGAAACAGGCGGTCGCCTATCGCCAGATGTCGCTGCTGCTCCGCCGTCCGCCGGGGCGCGAAGCCTATCCCGGCGACGTATTCTATCTCCACAGCCGCCTGCTCGAGCGTGCGGCCAAGCTCAACGACGCCAATGGCAATGGCTCGCTCACCGCCCTGCCGATCATCGAAACGCAGGCGGGCGACGTTTCGGCCTATATCCCGACGAACGTGATCTCGATCACCGACGGCCAGATTTTCCTTGAAACCGATCTGTTTTATCAGGGTGTCCGACCGGCGATCAACGTCGGCCTTTCCGTGTCGCGCGTCGGCTCCGCCGCCCAGACGAAGGCGATGAAAAAGGTGTCGGGCTCGATCAAGCTCGAGCTGGCACAGTATCGCGAAATGGCGGCATTTGCGCAGTTCGGTTCCGATCTCGATGCCTCGACGCAGAAACTCCTCAACCGTGGCGCGCGGCTCACCGAGCTCCTCAAGCAGAAACAATATGCGCCGATGCCGTTCGAAGAGCAGACAGCGTCGATCTTTGCAGGGACGAACGGCTATCTCGATGCGATCGCCGTGACCGATGTCACGCGTTACGAAGAGGCGATGCTGGCCCATCTGCGGAACGAGCATCCCGATGTGCTCGCAAAAATTCGCGATACCAAAGACCTGGGGGATGACGCGAAGGCAGCACTTTCGACGACGCTCGGCGCCTTCTCGAAAACGTTTGCCTGAGTAAATGGCGTCGCTGAAAGCCCTCAAGGTCCGCATCGGCTCGGTAAAGTCGACGCAGAAGATCACCAAGGCGATGAAGATGGTGGCCGCGGCCAAGCTGCGCCGGGCGCAGGAAGCGGCGATTGCCGGACGGCCTTATGCCGAAAAGCTCGAGGCGGTCATGTCTTCGCTGGCAGCCCGGGTTGCAGTTTCGGCGTCCTCGCCAAAGCTGCTTGCGGGCACCGGCAGGGATCAGGTTCACCTGATCGTCGTCGCCACCTCCGAGCGCGGACTTGCAGGTGCGTTCAACACCAACATCGTCCGTGCGGCGCGCAAAAAGGCAGAGGATCTGCAGGCTGCGGGCAAAACCGTGATGTTTTATATCGCAGGCAAAAAGGGGCGGGTGCTGCGCCGTTTTTACCCCAAAGGCATCCTCCACGACGTGGAACTCGGCCATATCAAATATTTGGCTTTCAGCGACGCGCGGGTTGTCGCCGACGATCTGATCCGGCGTTTCGATTCAGGCGAATATGATGTCGCGCATCTGTTCTTCGCGAAATTCCAGTCGGCGCTGGTGCAGGATCCGACGGGCGTTCAGATCATACCGGTGCCGCTTGCGCCCGGTGCTGCGGCCGCGCCGGTCGCCGCCGTCGAGTACGAGCCCGACGAAGAGACGATCCTCGCCGAACTTCTGCCGCGCAACGTCGCCATCCAGATATTCCGCGCCATGCTTGAAAATGCCGCGTCCGAACAGGGAAGCCGCATGACCGCGATGGACAATGCGACGCGCAATGCGGGTGACATGATCAACAGGCTGACCGTGCTCTACAACCGCACCCGTCAGGCCGCTATCACGACCGAACTGATCGAAATCATTGCCGGGGCGGAGGCGCTATGATGGTATCAGGCTTGCTACTGCTTGCAGCGCAAAGTGTACCTGCTGAGCCTCCTTCGGCCGCCACAGTTTATCAGGAAGCGACAGTAAAGGTCCGCATCGAGGGACCCGAAGACGGGCTTATCGACAAGTGCCAAGTCACTGAAACGACAGCTCCACCGGCACTGGCCGACAAAGTGTGTCCCATTTTTGTAGGTAAGCGCGTCAAAGTGGGTGAAGTCGATAAGGGGACCAAACGCTTCACAATGTCGCAGACCATTCGCTTTAGACTCCCGAACTGACCTGGAAAGACAAGATCATGGCAACCGCAGCCCCCACCGCCCCCATCCAGACGTCGAACAACGTCGGCGCCATCTCGCAGGTCATCGGCGCCGTCGTCGACGTCACCTTCGAGGATCAGCTTCCCGCGATCCTTTCGGCGCTCGAGACCGAGAACAACGGCCAGCGCATCATCCTGGAAGTCGCGCAGCACCTCGGCGAAAACACGGTGCGCACCATCGCCATGGACGCAACCGAAGGCCTGACGCGCGGACAACGCGTCGTCGATACCGGCTCGCAGATCCGCATGCCCGTCGGTCCGATGACGCTCGGGCGGATCATGAACGTCATCGGCGAGCCGATCGACGAGCGCGGCCCTATCGGCGCGACACAGACCGCACCGATACACGCCAAGGCCCCCGAATTCGTCGATCAGTCGACCGAAAGCGCCATTCTCGTCACGGGTATCAAGGTCATCGATCTGCTCGCCCCCTATGCGCGCGGCGGCAAGATCGGGCTGTTCGGCGGCGCGGGCGTCGGCAAGACGGTGCTCATCCAGGAGCTGATCAACAACATCGCCAAGGGGCACGGCGGCGTCAGCGTCTTCGCCGGTGTCGGCGAGCGCACGCGCGAAGGCAATGATCTCTATCATGAATTTCTCGACGCCGGGGTCATCGCCAAGGATGCGGACGGCAATCCGACGCCGGAAGGATCAAAGGTCGCGCTCGTTTTCGGCCAGATGAACGAACCCCCGGGTGCCCGTGCGCGCGTTGCGCTTTCGGGCCTTACGATCGCCGAATATTTCCGCGATACGGAAGGGCAGGACGTACTGTTCTTCGTCGACAACATCTTCCGCTTCACTCAGGCAGGCTCGGAAGTTTCCGCACTGCTCGGCCGGATTCCGTCAGCGGTGGGTTATCAGCCAACGCTCGCGACCGACATGGGCGCGCTGCAGGAGCGGATCACCTCGACGAACAAGGGCTCGATCACATCGGTACAGGCGATCTACGTTCCCGCGGACGATCTGACCGATCCTGCGCCAGCCACGTCCTTTGCCCATCTGGATGCGACGACGACGCTCAACCGCGCGATCTCTGAGCTTGGCATCTATCCGGCGGTCGATCCGCTCGATTCGACGTCGCGCGTGCTGACGCCCGCCGTGGTCGGGCAGGAACATTATGACACCGCCCGGCGCGTTCAGGAAACGCTGCAAAAGTACAAATCGCTGCAGGACATCATTGCCATTCTCGGGATGGATGAGCTCAGCGAGGAGGACAAGATTACTGTCGCCCGCGCGCGCAAGATCCAGAAGTTTCTGTCTCAGCCTTTCCATGTCGCCGAGGTTTTCACCGGCATCAGCGGCAAGTTCGTCCAGGTCGAGGATACCGTGAAATCGTTCAAAGCCGTTGTCGATGGGGAGTATGACCATCTTCCCGAAAGCGCCTTCTATATGGTCGGCGGCATCGAAGAAGCCGTTGCCAAGGCACAGAAGATGGCGGCGGACGCCTAGATGGCCGATTTCCACTTCGAACTCGTGACGCCCGAGCGAGCGGTGCTCAGCACCAGTGCGTATATGGTGGTCATTCCCGGCAGCGAGGGCGATATGGGTGTGCTGGCCGGGCATGCCCCTGTCATGACGACGATCCGCGATGGCGACATCAAGATCTATTCGGACATGACCACGATAAGGCAGACGATTGCAGTGCGTGGCGGATTTGCCGAGGTCAGTGAACGCGGCCTGACGGTTCTTGCCGAAAGCGCGACGGTCGGCGACTGACCCGCGCCAAGGGTCTGCAATGAGGCTTAGGAAAACATTAGGGGATCCCGTTTACATACAGTCCTGCAGCGTGCCGCAATTTGGGCCGGCCAGCAGACACAGGGTATCCGATGAGTGCATTCGGCAAACGCGGCGGCATGACAGGCAACACTGGCGCAGGGAATCGTCCCGCATTTGGCGTTGCCCGTCCGATGCATGGCCCCGGTGGGGCCAAATCCTCACTTTCCGATCAGGGCGGCAAACAGTTTCCCGCATTGGATCCGGCGGCGCTACCAGGTGCCGGTCTCGGGCAGCGCACGGCTGATACGCCGCAAGATGCGATGTCGCGTCTCAACGAGCGGCAGGAAAACGATGCGGAGCTGCAGCCCAGAAGCGAAGGCTTCGAGGCCAATATCCACAAGATCAAGGAACAGGTGCTCCCGCGTCTGCTCGACCGCATCGATCCGGAAGCAGCCGCGACGCTCAACAAGGAAGAGCTGGCCGAGGAATTCCGACCGATCATCAGCGAGGTGATCAACGAGCTGAAATGCACGCTCAATCGCCGTGAGCAGTTCGCACTGGAAAAGGTGCTCGTCGACGAGCTGCTTGGCCTCGGGCCGCTCGAGGAACTGCTCAACGATCCGGCCATTACGGATATCATGGTGAATGGTCCCGATCAGACCTATATTGAAAAAAAGGGCAAGCTGGAGATCGCGCCGATCCAGTTCCGCGATGAGGAGCATCTGTTCCAGATCGCACAGCGCATCTGTAACTCGGTTGGCCGCCGCGTCGATCAGACCAGTCCGCTCGCTGACGCCCGCCTCAAGGACGGCTCGCGCGTCAACGTCATCGTGCCACCGCTCAGCCTGCGCGGCACCGCCATCTCGATTCGTAAATTCTCGGCCAAGCCGATTACGCTCGACATGATGGCAAAGGGCGGCTCGATGTCCGAAAAAATGTCGACCGCGCTCAAGATCGCTGGGGCCTGCCGGTTCAATATCGTCATCTCGGGCGGTACCGGCTCGGGCAAGACAACGATGCTCAACGCACTTTCGAAAATGATCGACCCGGGCGAGCGCGTTCTGACGATCGAGGATGCCGCCGAACTCCGGCTGCAGCAGCCGCATTGGCTTCCGCTCGAAACGCGCCCCGCAAACCTCGAAGGGCAAGGTGCGATCACGATCGGCGACCTCGTCAAGAACGCTCTGCGTATGCGGCCTGATCGCATCATCCTCGGCGAAATCCGCGGCGCCGAGTGTTTCGACATGCTCGCCGCCATGAACACGGGCCATGATGGATCGATGTGCACGCTGCACAGCAACTCGCCGCGTGAAGCCATTGCCCGTATGGAAAACATGGTGCTGATGGGCGACATCAAGATACCGAAAGAGGCCATTTCGCGCCAGATCGCCGATTCGGTCGATATCATCATCCAGGTGAAGCGGCTGCGGGATGGTTCGCGCCGCGTGACCGACGTGACCGAGATCGTCGGCATGGAAGGGCCCGTCATCGTGACGCAGCAGCTTTTCAAGTTCGAATATCTCGAAGAAACGGCCGACGGCAAGATCATCGGCGAATATCGCGCAATGGGCCTGCGACCTTATACCCTCGAAAAAGCCAAGCAGTACGGTTTCGACCAGCCGTTCCTGGAAAGCTGCCTCTAGCAAGAGCTTGCAACCGCGGCGTGCGCGGCACATGCTGTATCCTGTCTTTGAGGGATATGAGATGCGCTGGATCCTTGCCGTCACCGTCGCCGCGACTGCCCTTGCCGCGCCCTTCAGCGTCGGAGCACGGCCGGATGCAATGCAGAAAGCGCTCGACGCTGCGGTTGCCGCACCGGGCCGGTCACCCGAAAATCGCGCGCGGGACAAATATCGCAATTCCGCCGCTACCCTCGCCTTTTTCGGTGTCAGGCCGACCGATACGGTCGTCGAAATCTGGCCCGGCGGCGGCTGGTATACCGAAATTCTGGCTCCCTATCTGGCAGAGGCAGGCAGGCTGACGGTCGCGCCACCCGCCGGCAAAGCCGCCGAAAGAATTGCCGCCAGACTGGATGCCGATGTTGCCACCTATGGTAAGGTCGCACGCGCGAACTTTCCCTTGGCCGATGGAGCACCCACCGTCGCGGCTGGCTCTGCCGACGCCGTTCTCACCTTCCGCAACGTCCACAACTGGCGCTTTGGCGGTGCGGACAAGGCGCAGGCTGCGTTCGATCAGATGTTTGCGATGCTCAAGCCGGGGGGCGTCCTCGGCGTCGAAGAACATCGCCTTCCCGAAGACATGGACAGCACGCTCGAAGAAAAAAGCGGCTATATGAAACGCTCGTCCGTCATCGGTTTCGCTGAAAAGGCCGGCTTCCAATATGTCGGCGAAAGCCAGGTCAACGCGAACCCCCGCGATACGCATGATTACCCCAAGGGGGTCTGGACGCTGCCCCCCAATTTCGCCGAGGGTGAAAAGGACCGCGCAAAATATGCCGCGATCGGCGAAAGCGACCGGATGACGCTGAAATTCGTGAAGCCCGCACGGTGAGCGCTCTGTCGCGCCCGTATTTGCGCCCGTCGCGATCCTGAGGGCAGGCCAACTCTTCTCTACCCCAGCTTGTCGACCTTCGCCTGAAGCTCGCTCAACTGCTTCTTCAGCCTCGCGATCTCATCATCCTTTGCAGTCGGGGCTGTTGTCGCCCCGGGCTTGAATGCACTGGTGGCGGCTTCGAACATCGCCATGTTGCGCTTGGCGATCTCGGCGAAAGGCCCACCCGCAAAGGCACCGTGCAGCGCCTCGTGGAATTTAGCCTGATTCGTCCGGAATGCATCCATCGACGCTTCGAGATACTGCGGCACCATCGACTGCATCGAATCGCCATACATCGCGATGATCTGGCGCAGAAAACTGGCCGGGAGCATCGTCTCGCCCTTGCCTTCCTCGTCCATGATGATCTGGGTGAGGACCGAATGGGTGATATCCTCATCGCTTTTAGCGTCGAGCACCTTGAATTCGCGCCCCTCGCGCGTCAGCTTCGCCAAATGATCGAGCGTTATATAGCTCGAACTTTCAGTATTATAGAGCCGCCGGTTCGCATATTTCTTGATGATGACTGGCGGCATGACACCGTTCGCATCGGCTTCGGTCGTTCTCGCCATCGCATACCTCAAATCCGGATTGCGGATCGATTATACCGGAATTTGACGCGCCGCAACAATGGCTGGCGGATATGGTCCATCATGACTAAGTAATCGCGCCAGAACCGGAGACCATGAAATGACCGACATCGTCATCACTGCAGCCCGCCGGACGGCGGTAGGCAGTTTCCTCGGAAGCTTTTCGGGTGTGCCGGCGCATGAGCTTGGCCGCACGGCAATTGTCGCTGCACTCGAAAGCGCAGGCGTCGATCCCGCCGAGGTTTCGGACGTCATTCTGGGCCAGGTCCTGACCGCAGCACAGGGCCAGAACCCGGCGCGCCAGGCATCCATGGCGGCAGGCATACCCAGGGAGGTCGCGGCATTCGGCGTCAATCAGGTTTGCGGATCGGGCCTTCGCGCGGTGGCGCTGGCGGCGCAGGCGATCCACGCGGGCGACGCGACGATCGTGGTTGCCGGCGGACAGGAAAGCATGTCGCTCAGCCCGCACGCGCAAGCCCTCCGCGCGGGCACGAAAATGGGCGGCGTCGAACTGGTCGATACCATGATCAGGGACGGTCTGACCGACGTTTTCAACAATTATCATATGGGCATTACAGCCGAAAATCTGGCTGAGCAGCATCAGATAACCCGGGAAATGCAGGACGCCTTTGCTGCGCGCTCGCAAAATCGGGCGAGCGCGGCACGCGCGGCGGGCACGTTCGCGGCCGAGATTGCCCCGCACATCGTAAAGGGCCGCAAGGGAGACGTGACCGTCGATTCCGACGAATTCATCCGCGACGGGGTGACGGCTGAAAGCCTCGCCGCGCTCCGCCCTGCATTCAGGAAAGACGGCACTGTTACCGCGGCCAATGCATCAGGGCTGAATGACGGTGCAGCCGCGCTGGTGCTGATGCATGCCGACGAAGCCGCCCGCCGGGGTGCACCGGTCCTCGCGCGGATTGCCGGCTGGGCGACGGCAGGGGTCGATCCCTCCATCATGGGTATAGGGCCCGTTCCCGCCACCCGTCGCGCTCTGGAGAAGGCGGGCTGGACCATTGCCGACCTCGATCTGATCGAGGCGAACGAGGCATTCGCTGCTCAGGCACTCGCCGTGGGCAAGGAGCTTGGCTGGGATCCTGATCGCGTAAACGTTAACGGCGGCGCGATCGCCATCGGCCACCCGATCGGAGCCAGCGGCGCGCGCGTGCTGACGACGCTGCTCCATGAAATGGCCAGGCGCGATGCCAAAAAGGGGCTGGCTACACTCTGCATCGGCGGTGGCATGGGCATAGCCATGGCAGTCGAGCGCGCCTGAAGCCGGTTCAAGCCGCGCACCGCAAATGCGGGAAGGCGCTGGCGGTCAATGCGTCCAGAGGCGCTCGAACCGGTTTCCCAGTCCGGTCAGCAGTTCATATTGGCTGCGCCCGGCCCGCTGTGCCGTTTCAGGCAGATCATAGTCGATGGCAACCCAGTCTCCCTCTTTCAGTGTCGGCTCACGGGTCACGTCAATGGCGACAAGATCCATCGACACACGCCCGGTGAAGGGGAAACGCCCTCCCCCCGCGCTTCCGCTGTTTGAGAGTGCACGGGCAATGCCGTCACCATAGCCGATGTTGAGGATGGCGATTTCGCTGTCGCGGGGGGCGATCCACGTCGCGCCATAGCCAACGGTTTCGCCCGTCGGCACACGGCGGCGCTGGACGATGGCGGCTTCGGGAAACACTACCTGGGCAATATGCCCCGCCGCCTCGGCGCGCGGAACGCCGCCATAAAGCGCGAGGCCGGGGCGGGTCAGGTCAAACGCATAGTCGCGGCCCAGACAGACCCCGGCAGAGTTCGCAAGGCTGCGCCGTTTTGCCGCGACGTCGAGCTTTGCGAACACGGCAAGCTGCACCGCGTTCATCGGGTGATGCTGATCGGCACAGGCAAGATGACTCATCAGCGTATCGATCGCCAGGCCGGACAGATCGTCCCCCGGCGTCAGGCCGAGCCGGTTCATCCCGGTATCGATCATCACGTCGCAGGGCCTGCCCGTCGGACGCCAGCGCGAAACCTGTTCGGGCGTGTTCAGCACCGGGCGTGCCATGCTGCCGGGCGCGACAGGCATGTCATGCCCGCTGACGCCATGAAGCACCGAGACCCGCGCGTTATCGGGCAGCGGGCCCAGAGCCATCGCTTCATTCCATGTCGCGACGAAGAAGTCGCAACAACCCGCCGCAGCAAGCCTTGCAACGACGCCACGTGCACCGGCCCCATAGCCATCGGCCTTTACCGCCGCGCCACAGGCTGCGCCGCCACCCTGCCCCTTAAGCCAGCGCCAATTCGAAACGAGCGCCGCGCTGTCAAGCCGCAGCCTGAGCGCCGCACTCACGCATCGTCGTCCAGCGGCTGCCCGTAAGCACCGGGAAGAAACAGCAGGCTGACGATAAAGGCCATGATCACGACACCGACGGTATACCAGAGCCCGGCATAGGCATCCCCTGTGCGAACGACGATATACTGCGAAATAAACGGCAGAAATCCTCCAAAATAGCCCGTCCCGATGTGATAGGGGATGGACATTGAGGTGTAGCGGATGCGCGCGGGAAACATTTCGACGAGAATGGCCGCGACCTGACCATAGGTCATCGCCGAAAGCCCGATCAACACTGCGATCGCAAAGATGATCTTCCAGGGCTGTTTATCTGCGGGATCAGCACGATCGGGGTAGCCCGCCACGACAAGCGCCGCCGTATAGGCCTTTTCATCGAAACCGGCGATCCGCTGCGCCCCCACATTCAATGCGACTTCGCCGGTCTGGTAAGGCGTTACCTTTTTATAGCTGATGCCGCGCTTGGCGAGATAGGCGAGTGCCTTTCCGCACGGCGTTTCCTGCTTGCCCGCGAATACCGAAAAATCGCAGGCGGGAAGCTCAAGCCGGACGGGCGCGTTCGCCGTCGCGCGAGCCAGCGCAGGATTGGCCGCATCCGCCATCATGTGAAACAGCGGAAAGGTAAGCAGGGCGGACAGCGCATAGCCGATCAGCAACAGCCGCTTGCGCCCGATCCGATCCGAAAGCGCACCGAACACGATATACAGCGGCGCCGCGATGATCGCCCCTGCCGCCATATATAACAATGCCTCTTCCTCGGCGACGCGCGCCGTGCCCTGAAGGAAATAAAGCGTGTAGAATTGCGATGTATAATAGATGACGGTGAGCCCGGCACCGACGCCAAACAGCGCCGTGAGGATCCTGCCCTTGTTTCCAGGGTGCCGCCATGAATCGAGGATCGGATTTTTCGACGTGGTGCCCGCCGCTTTCATGGCTTTGAACACCGGGCTCTCCGACAGCTTCATCCGGATGTAGAGCGAAATGGCGAGCATGATCAGCGACGCGAGGAAAGGAATGCGCCAGCCCCAGCTGTCAAACGCTTCCTTGTCCATCGCATGGCGGACGCCGAGAACCATGATGAGGCTGAGCAGAAACCCACCCGCGACCGATGCCTGTATCCAGCTGGTATAGTGCCCGCGATGCCTGGCAGGCGCATGTTCGGCAACATAGATGGCAGCCCCGCCATATTCCCCGCCAAGTGCAAGCCCCTGAAGCAGGCGCAGGCCGACGAGCAGGATCGGTGCCAGAATGCCCGCCTGTGAATAAGTGGGAAGGAAGCCGATTGCCGCGGTTGCGCCGCCCATCAGCGTGATCGTCACGAGGAAGGTGTATTTGCGACCGATCAGATCGCCGAAATAGCCGAACACCAGCGCGCCGATGGGCCGCACCCCGAACCCCGCACCGAAAGCCGCAAGGCTCGCCAGCGTGGCGGCAGTGGGGTTGGTGGAGGGAAAGAACAGCGTTCCGAGCAACCCGGCAAGGATGCCGTAAAGAAAGAAATCATACCATTCGAACACGGTGCCGAGCGACGAAGCGAGGATGACCAGCCGATCGCGCTTCGGATCGAGAATTGCAGGCACGGGTATGGCCGGATCGATTGCCTGGGCCTTGGTCATGCATCTCTCCCCTCGACGCGCCATAGTGCGAGTAGGGGGAAATGTAAGTGAGCAATATAGTTCTCCGGTATGATTTACCTTGTTCCTCTCCTGAAATGTCGAAATGACAATCAAGTTCGTCGGGTGCTACGATGGAGCGTAATGGCCACCCGGCAACCTCGTCCAGAGCCAGCTCTGCACAGACGGCTCGTCAACCAGGGTCGACACGGTACGGGCGCTATTCGGCGACAGGCGGTGGATGGGTCTGCAAGATAGGCCCGCCGTTCCCGGTCGGGATGTCGACGGATAACCCGTCTGGATGGAGCAAGCGCCGTCCGCCTATTCGACCGTCACCGATTTTGCCAGATTGCGTGGCTGATCGACGTCAGTCCCTTTGGCGCAGGCGACGTGATAGGCGAGCAACTGCACGGGCACCGCATAGACGAGCGGCGCGATCAGCGGGTGAACTCTCGGCATCTCGATGGTCGCCATGCAGCCGTCGCCAGCCTCCGCTATTCCTTCCGCATCGGAGATCAGCACCACTTTGCCGCCCCGCGCGCGCACTTCGTGCATGTTGCTCACCGTCTTTTCGAACAGCGGACCCGAGGGAGCCAGAACGATCACCGGCACAGCTTCGTCGATCAGGGCAATCGGACCGTGCTTCATTTCGCCCGCCGCATAGCCTTCGGCGTGGATATAGCTGATTTCCTTCAGCTTGAGCGCACCCTCGAGCGCAAGCGGGTAATCGGCTCCACGACCGAGGTAGAGGACGTCACGCGCCGGCGCGACAAGATGTGCCATCGCCGCAATATCCTCGTCATGCGCGAGCGCGGCATTCAGCGCAGCGGGTGCCGTGATCAGATGACCCACGATTGCGCGCTCTTCGTCTGCGCTGAGCGTGCCCTTCCGTAGCGCAAGATGTGCCGCGAGGGCGGCGAGCACGGCAAGCTGGCAGGTGAATGCCTTGGTCGAGGCAACCCCGATTTCTGGGCCCGCATGGGTGGGAAGAAGCAGATCGGCCTCGCGTGCCATGCTCGAAGTCGGCACGTTCACCACGACGGCGATCGTCTGCCCCTGCGATCGGCAATGGCGGAGTGCGGCGAGCGTGTCCGCCGTTTCGCCCGACTGCGAAATGAACAGCGCCAGCCCGCCGGGCACGAGAACCGGATTGCGATAGCGGAATTCGCTGGCGACATCGATATCGACGGGCACGCGGGCGAATTGTTCGAACCAGTATTTCGCCACCATCCCGGCGTAAAAGCTCGTCCCGCAGGCCACGATGGTGATGCGTTCGATGCCCGCAAGGTCAAAATCCATCTGTGGGAGCGCGACGGTCTGTTCTACGGCGCGGATATAGCTTTGCAGCGTCTGTGCAACGACGGTGGGCTGTTCGAAAATCTCCTTCTGCATGAAGTGGCGGTAATTGCCCTTTTCGATCGCTGCCGCCGAAACCCCCGATGTGGTGACGTCGCGGGTAACGGGCTCGTTGTTTTTGTCGAATATCATAGCGCCGTCGCGCGTGATCACCACCCAGTCGCCTTCGTCGAGATAGGCGATCCGCTGCGTCAAAGGGGCAAGCGCCAGCGCGTCCGAGCCCAGAAACGTCTCTCCCTCGCCATAGCCGACGACGAGCGGCGAGCCGAGCCGCGCGCCGATCAGAAGATCGGGATGCGACCGGAAAGCAATGGCAAGCGCAAAAGCACCGCGTAACTGGGGGAGAACCGCCTTCACAGCATCCTGCGGCGTGTCCCCGGCTTCGATCCGTTCGGACATGAGGTGCGCAACCACCTCCGTATCGGTTTCGCTTTCGAAGCGCCGCCCGCGCGCGATGAGTGCATCGCGCAATGGCCTGAAATTTTCGATGATGCCGTTGTGCACCAGCGCCACTTCAGGCGTGGCATGAGGATGCGCATTGACGGTGCTCGGCGCGCCATGCGTCGCCCAGCGTGTATGCGCGATGCCGGTAAGCCCGGGTGCGGGATCGCCAGCCAGCACCCTGACCAGATTGGCGAGCTTTCCCTCTGCGCGACGCCGGATCAGCGCGCCGCCATCGACGGTGCATACTCCGGCCGAATCATAGCCCCGATATTCCATCCGCTTCAGCCCATCGACGAGACGGTCTGCAACTGGGAATATTCCTACAATTCCGATGATTCCGCACATGATATCTGCTTTCGTTACAGGGTGTCGGGGACGCGGATACCCGGCTTTTCGGCCAAGAAATCCCTGACGTCTTGCGCAATCGTAATTGGTCCATTCACCCGCGCGGTAGCGAGGACATACGCGTCGAGTAGCGTCATGCGCGTGCGCATCCAAATGTCAGCCGTGGCGCTCCCAAGGCCGTTAACCGCGCTTGATCCAGCTTCGGTCATCGGCCCGGGGCTGGGCCCTATAGGTCGACACTGCCTCACGCCGCACCGATGCCCGCGGTCTTCTAAGCTCCGCCGCTGGTGCATCGCGCTACTTGATGTTTTCGTCAAGAATATCTGCCAGGATCCGGGCCAAGACCCATGGCGGTATCATATGATGATAGCATGTCAATTCAGCTTGGCAGGCGTTCCGATTTGGCTATTCTTACGAGCCGGAGGATTTGCTGTGATCCAACGCGTTTCGGCCATCGTAATGGCTCTCGCCCTTGGTTTTCCTTCGCATGCCAAGCCGCTGCCCGCTCAGCCTTCGGCAGTGGCCGAAACTTTGAGCCTGGCCGCCCGTGATCCGGCCAAGGCGATCAGGCTGGTCGAGCCAGTCATCGCAGACAGCGTCATCGTGTCGCCCCTAAAGGATACGCGATATTTCTGCGCCGATGGCTTGGGCCAAGCCTTCAGCGGTCTCGTATCCGGCATCGAGGAGGGCAGGAGCGCAGTCGCCTACCCTGCTGACGTCTGCGCCGCGCTGTTCATCAAGGGTTTTTCGCTTATCGATCTCGGGCGCGTGGCAGAGGCTGAGCCTTTTCTCCGGCGCGCGTCCGAGCTTGCCCCGGCCAATGCACCTTATATCAACGAATATGCCGAGTGGTGGAAGTCTCAGCGGCAGTGGCAGAAATCCTATGACCTGTTCGCCCGCGCCGCCGCACTCGCCCCGCAGCAGCCGACCGCAGTTCGCGACCAGTGCCACGCGCGTTCGCTGCGCGGGATGGGGTTCAACCTCATCGAACTTGGCAAGCTGGACGAGGCAGAGGTGCTCATGACCGAGTCGTTGAAGCTCGAACCCGAGAATCAGGCCGCGAAGAGTGAACTGGCGTACGTCGCCAAGCAGCGTGCGAAAGCGGCGATTTACTGAATATGCTCGCGATACTCGCGAGGCATTTCCGTTCCAGAGCCACGACACTTCGCCCGGCAAACTGGGCGAAGCCAGGTACAGGCCCCTATCGTCCCACCTTCCTTCGCCGCATCGCTTCGTGAAACCGGTCTGCCCAGCCGGGCTTTACCAGTTGCTCGGCGCGCACCATCCGCAACTCGCCATCGAGCACGTCACGGCTGACCGCGCTTCCCGCCGCCACGATGGCGTCCGCGCCGATCCTGACGGGCGCGATGAGTGCCGAATTCGAGCCGATGAACGCGCGCTCGCCGATCACCGTACGGTATTTGAAATACCCGTCATAATTGCAGGTGATCGTCCCTGCGCCGATATTCGCGCCCGCGCCGACTTCGGCATCGCCGACATAGCTCAGGTGATTGGCCTTTGCGCCTTTGCCGAATATCGCTTTTTTCACCTCGACGAAATTGCCGACTTTCGATCTTTCCTCGAGAACCGCGCCGGGGCGCAACCGCGCGAACGGGCCGACCTCGACATGCGGGCCGATGTCGGCACCCTCGATATGGCAGTTGGCACGGATCGTCGCACCGTCGGCAACGCTCACGCCGGGGCCGAAAAATACATTTGGCTCGATCGTCACGTCGCGCCCCACTGCCGTATCCCAGGCGAACCAGACGGTCTCGGGCGCGATCAGCGTGACGCCGTCGTCCATCACCTGCGTGCGCCGCCGCTCCTGCCATTCGGCCTCAACCGCCGCGAGCTCGGCGCGGCTGTTGACGCCGGCGACTTCCCATTCCTCTGCCATGATCACCGATGATGCGCGGCCATCGGTGCGGGCGATGTTGACGATATCGACCAGATAGAATTCTTTCGCCGCATTATCGTCCGTCACGCGCGCGAGGAGCGCAAAAAGGTCACGCACGCGCACCGCCATCAGCCCCGAATTGCACAGGCGAACTGCTTGTTCGGCCTCGGTCGCGTCCTTGTGCTCGACCATTTTGGCGATGACGCCACCCTCAGCGATGACGCGGCCATAGCGAAGCGTGTCACGTGGCTCGAACGCCAGCACGACGACCGCGGGTGCATCGTCGGCGTCGAGCCGATCGATCATCGCGCGCATCGTTTCGGTACGAACCAGCGGCACGTCGCCATAAAGGACAAGCACATCGCCATCGAAACCATCGAGCGCAGCTTCCGCCTGGCGGACAGCATGGCCGGTGCCGTGCTGCAGCTCCTGAACGGCCAGTTCGGTCGCATGCCCCGCGAGGACGGCCTCGAGCTGATCGCGGCCGGAGCCGACCACGACGATCTTTTGCGCGGGCTCCAGCGCATCGACACTCGCAAGAAGATGCAGCAGCATCGGCCGCCCGGCGATCGGGTGCAGCACCTTGTGCCTGGCCGATTTCATGCGCGTTCCCTGCCCCGCGGCAAGAATGATTGCGGCAATCGGTCTTGATGTGCTCATTCGGCGCTCCTTAACTGCGCGACCTTGACTTTGCCAGCGCGGCGAACCTGGGCAGACATTATGACAGACTTTCCGTTCGACATCGTTGGGTTCGACCTCGACGGCACCGTTATCGATACCTCGGGCGATCTGGCGGCGGCGGTGAACCACGCGCTTGCGGCCGCCGGGCGTCCGCTAGTATCGCCCGATCAGGTTCGTCCGATGATCGGCGGCGGTGCGAAGGCCATGCTGCACCTTTCCCTCGAGGCGACGGGCGGATGCGGCGACGAGGAATTCAGGCGGCTCTACGGGCTTCTGCTCGGCTTTTATGAGAGCAATCTTTCGGTTCACAGCCGCCCCTTTCCCGGCGCGCTCGACGCCATCGGTTCGCTGCGCGCGATGGGCGTGAAAACCGCGATCGTGACGAACAAGTTCGAACAACTTGCGGTCAAACTGATCGATGAGCTTGATATCGGACAGTATTTTGACGTTTTGATCGGTGGCGACACGCTTGCGCCGGGGCGCGCAAAGCCGGCACCCGATCCTGTCCTCGAGATGATGCGGCGGCTCGGCGGCGGGCGCGCGGCATTCGTCGGCGATTCGGTTTACGATACGCTGGCAGCAAAAGCCGCCCATATACCCAGCATCGGATGCGCATTCGGCTTCCTGCAGGGATCGGTGGAGGATCTGAAAGCCGATGCCGTGATCGATGGCTTTGCCGCGCTGATCCCGACGCTCAGGCGCCTTTCCGCCATTTCGTCCACAGATGCCGCGCAAGCATGAGCGGCGGCATCCGCAGCCAGTGTGAGCGGACGTAGAACATCAGGCGCGTCAACCTCCGCGTCTCGCGCCCCCATCCGTTTCGCGCAGTCAGGCGGCGGAGGAACAGGCGATCGACTGGCGGCCCCGCGCCGAACAGCGCATCGCAAAGCCGCAGCGCCCGGACGACTTCGCGCTCCAGGTCATGGTGCCGTGCCCGTTCGTCTAGCCGGGACAGGGCGAACTCCCGACGCAGGCATTCGATATCCCAGAGGTTGCGCAGCCCGCCCGCAAGATCGCCATCAGCCAGAGCATGCGCAGCCGCATGCACGACCATATCCTCGGGCAGGAGCATGCGTAGCTGCCCCGACAGGACGATGCTGTCCACGATCAGCGCATCAGCATCGGGTCTGGGTCGCGCCGTCAGCGGCAGGATGGTGTGGTGGACGTCGATCATCCGGTCCCGCGCGCGGTGGATGAGCGGCGGCAGCTCGTGCATCCAGCGACGATAATAGGCGTCGTCATAAGGATCGGATTTGACCCATTCCCAGCCTGCCGAGAGCAGCGCTGCCTCCACGTCGCCGATCCGGTCACGCGGGACGAGAATGTCGAGATCGCCGATCAGCCTCCCCTGCCCCGCCGCGAGCCCCGCCGCGACAAAGGCGCTGCCCTTCAGCAGGACGATCGGAATATCCAGCCCGGCCAGTGCCCTGGCGCACATCTCGACTTCCCACAGCGCATGCACCCGCCCGGTCTCCGCATCGGCGCGGGCGGCCATGAGGATGCGGGCAACGTCGGGCGGGAGGTCGAGCCCGTCGAGCCGGTGTGCGAGTGTGCCCGCCAGCCGTTCGGCCTTTGCGACCGTGAGCAGCGCGGTCCAGCCAGCGGTGTCGAGCGCCGTTACGCCAGCCGGATCGGCGAGGGCACGGGCGAGCATATGAACGGGATTCACAGCCTGTCCCAGATCGTGTGGATCAGTGCCATGCCGGAATCCGTATCGGCATAATCGACTGCCTGCGCCGGCACTTTGGTCGCAAGGCGGGTCAGCGTCGCAAATCCTTGCTCTCCAAGCGCGACATAATTGGTCGAAGCCTGGGTGAGCCGCGCAAACAGTTCACCGGGGGGCACGTCCCTGATCACGGTTTCATGGCCGAAGCGCGGAAACAGGATGAGCGCGGGTGTTGCCGGATCGTCCATGGCGGCGAGCGCCCGCACGTCGGGGCGAAGATGACGGATCCTCCCCTTCGGCGTTCCATGAATCACCGGGCCGAACCGGCCTTCATCGACGCGCGCGGCCAGGGTCTCGATTGACGCGTTTTTCAGGCTCACCGGGCGTGGAAAAGGCCGGGCCTGTCCAGTGGCCGGGTCGATCAGAACGAATTCATCCCCCAGAAAGCGCCAGCCCGCCTCCATCAGCAGCGCGGACATCGTCGATTTGCCCGAACCCGATTCACCGGTGAGAATCAGCGCGCGCCCGTCACGCTCGACACAGGCGGCATGGAGCAGAAGAAACCGCCGCTCGCCGAGCGCCACCTGAAGATTCATTGCCATTTCCGCCACGAGCAGGCCCTGTGAGAGCGGTAGGGGCAGCGCTTCGGGAAAAACATGATCGCCCGCGATCCGCACCGATGGCCGCACCCAGCGCCGCCACGGGCGGGCGGGTTCGAGACGGACGGTGAAGTCAGGGATGCGGCAATCGGGATAGCCCGCATAAAGCGTTCGCAGGGCGGCAACCGGCGACGGCCAGGCCGAGCCGATGCGAAAGCCGACCGGACCAACTCTTGCCGAAAAACAATGCTTCACGCCCTGACGACCAGCCCGCTGTCCATCAGTTCGTCGAGCCGGGCCTGAAGCAGCGATCGTGCTTCTTCGTCGTCATCGATTCCGAGCGCCGAAAGAAGCGCGCGTGGATCAAGCGGTTCTATTGCGAGCGCGTCGAGAATCTCGGGAACAGGCGTCGCGACGAGGTGGGTCTGCCCCGATCGGCGATGGTAAAGCGCCGTCAGGCTGTCGAGAGGAACGCTGACCAGTCCCTTCCGTGGTTCTGCCGCGTAGCGCATGGCGGCGAGGCTCAGCGTCCGGGCATCTGCAGCGAAGCGTAACAGGTAAAGCCGCTTTGCCCGCGCTGCAGACGGCGAATGTAATTGGTATAGGCCTGACTCGTCGCAGGATCTTTACCCGGATAGGATCTGCCGTTCAGCGCGGCCTTCAAATCCTGCCGTTTCAACGGCGCGCCGGGCGGGGCGAACGACCCTGCGGTTCCTGGCGGGACGACGGTGCCGTCCGGCGCGATATAATTGCCTGCACGGCCCGGATCGGGGACGGCGATCTGGCAGAAGGCAACCGATGTCGCCGCCTGAGCGACGGCCGGCCGGATGGTCACGATCGCAGCGCCGCCAATCGCGCCGAGGCGAAGCAACGCGCGACGCGAAGCGATGCCCCCTTCGGCTTCACCATCCTGCCCTGCTGCACCTGCCTGATCGTTCATCGTCCAACCCCTTGATTATACGACCGGTCATACGCGCGAAATGCCGGTGTGACGACAGCCATCGCGCTGCCGGTTTACCGGATCGGGACGGCACATTCATTCTTATCGCCGTTTTGTTTCCACGCTAGAGTCGCAACCGTGTCTGCCACCCCGATGATCCGCACCCTGGTTGCAATTGCGCTGACCGCGATGATCGCCTTGGCTGCGATGGCGGGCGGCGCGACGCTGGTGGGCGGGCTGGCTGTCATACTTTCAGGAGGCGTCTGCATTGCAATGCTTTCCCGACAGAGCGGCGAAGAAGCACCGGTATTGTCGACCGTTACGCCGCCAGTCGAGCCCGATAGTGACGTGGAAACGCGCATGATCGAAGCCATTGGTGAGCCGGTGATCATCGCGCTGGATGGACGCGTGCGCAACGCCAATGCGGCGGCAAAGCTGATGCTTGGTGCTCACATCGGCGGCGAGGATCTGCGTCTCGCAATCCGTCATCCGGCCGCGACCGAACGGCTGGCAACGGGGGCACCCGACGGATCGGTCGAACTCGTCGGACTCGGCGGGCGCGACCAGCGGATTGAAATGCGCGTGGCGACGCTGGCACCCCGCACCCGGCTGATCCATCTGGTCGACCGGACGACGAGCTATGCCGCTGAGCGTGCGCGCGTCGATTTCGTGGCCAATGCGAGCCACGAACTGCGCACGCCGCTAGCCGCGATCCTTGGCTTCATCGAAACGCTCGACGATCCTGATTCGGGTGGTGACGATGAAATCCGGACCCGTTTCCTTGAGGTCATGTTCAAGGAAGCGCGGCGGATGCAGCGGCTGATCGACGACCTGATTTCGCTCAGCCGGATCGAGGCGGAAAAATACCGCCTGCCCGACACGCCGATCCTGCTGCCTGCCCTGATCGAGGAAGTCGCCAACGAACTGCGTGACAATGGAGGCGCGCGCAGGACCGACGTCGTGCTCGATATCGACGGAGACGTGGCCGCTGTTGTCGCCGATCGGGCACAGATCAGCCAGGTAATTCACAATCTCGTTGGAAATGCTTTCAAATATGCGCGTCCGGGGGCACCCGTCACGATCGCGCTTGACCGCAAGGGAGGCCTTGTTCGCCTGTCAGTGACCGATCAGGGCGAAGGGATCGCGCCCGAGCATCTGCCGCGCCTTACCGAGCGTTTCTATCGCATCGATCCAGGGCGCAGCCGGACGATGGGAGGAACGGGGCTTGGCCTCTCCATCGTCAAGCACATCGTCGAGCGGCATCGTGGCAGGCTAGACATCACGTCGCGGCTCGGCGTCGGGACGACAGTGTCTGTCCTTTTGCCTGCCGTTGCCAGCGCCGCCGCCAACGCCAACGCCAACGCCAACGCCATTGTCACTGAAATGAAACCGGACTGAAACATTTATGGCTGGTTTTGCTTGTATCGCATCGAACGGGCGGGTTTGCTGCATGGTGCATGAGTTTTTCGTCGATCGACGCGAAGGGCGCACAGAAATTTTCATGACGAGGCAAAATTGGTGATGGCATTGGGCAGCGAACACACAGTCAAGGCATTCGATGACGAGATCGGCGAACTTCGCGGGCTGATCGCGGAAATGGGTGGCCGCGCCGAAACCGCGATCGCGGACGCGATGACGGCTCTCATCCGCGGCGATGCCACGCGCGCCGCAGCCGTCGTCGCGGGCGATAAACGGATCGATGAGCTCGAGACGGAGGTCGAAAAGCTCGCGGTGCGTATCATTGCCCTGCGCGCCCCGATGGCTGACGATCTGCGTGAAGTCGTCGCGGCGCTCAAGATCGCCGGAGTGATCGAGCGCATTGGCGACTATGCGAAAAACATTGCGAAGCGCGTGGGCATGATGACGGGCTATCGAAAGATCGAGCCGATTTCAGTCCTGCCCGCAATGGCGCAGATTGCCGGTGAGATGGTTCATGACGTTCTCGATGCCTTTGCCGCGCGCGATGCGGAACTGGCGCAAAGCGTCTGCGGCCGGGATCGTGAGGTCGATGATTTCTACAATTCGATCTTCCGTGCGCTCGTGACCTATATGATGGAAAACCCGCATGTGATTTCAACTGCCGCGCACCTGCTGTTCGTGGCCAAAAACCTCGAGCGGATTGGCGATCATGCCACCAACGTTGCCGAAATGGTCTATTTTGCCTCTACCGGCCAGTATATGGCCGAGCGCGAGCGCCACGATTTGCGCCATGACGAGGGAGCCGACTGATGGCGCGCGCGCGAATGCTCCTGGTCGAGGATGATGCCGCGCTCGTCGAGCTGCTCGTTTATCATTTCAGGCGCGAGGATTTCGAAGTTGCGCAGACTCCTGACGGCGAGGAAGCGCTGCTGCTGGCGCAGGAAACCCCTCCCGACATCGTTCTGCTCGACTGGATGGTCGAAGGCTTGTCGGGGATCGAGGTTTGCCGTCGCCTCCGCCGGATGCCCGGTACGGCGAATGTTCCGATCATCATGCTGACGGCGCGCGGCGAAGAGGAGGACCGGGTGCGCGGCCTCGAAACCGGGGCTGACGACTATGTGACCAAGCCGTTTTCTCCCCGCGAGCTGGTCGCGCGCGTCGGTGCGGTCCTCCGCCGGGTCCGGCCGGCGCTTGCGGGCGAGGCCCTGATCTACGCTGATATCGAAATGGATACCGTGGGCCATAAGGTAAGGCGTTCCGGTAGCAGCGTGCCGCTTGGCCCCACCGAGTTTCGCCTCCTCAAACACTTTCTCGAGCATCCGGGCTGGGTATTTTCACGCGAGCGCCTTCTCGACAGCGTTTGGGGGCATGACAGCGACATCGAGCCACGAACGGTCGACGTGCACATCCGTCGGCTGCGCAAGGCGATCAACGATGGTGGACGCCCCGATATCATCCGTACCGTCCGCTCGGCCGGTTACGCGCTCGATGCCGAAGGTATGGTCTGATTCAAAGTAAACGGGGCGAGCCGTTCGTTGCGCAAGGCGAACGACGAAACGCTTTTCAGGGAATGGCGTTACAGTATTGTCCGGCGGTCGCCAACGCGACCCTGTATGGGAGAATATTGCATGAAGACTATTGCCCTCGCGGTCACGATGTTGATGAGCGGAACGGCTATCGCTCAGACATCGACTGCTACCCCGCCGACGGACACGACGACGAGCGGGTCCGCGACGACCGGCAGCGACACCCAGTCGTCCGCGGCTACGCCGCCTGCCGACCCAAGTTCGAGTGGCTCGACGACGACAGGAAGCGACACGACCACACCGCCATCGGGTGATACCGCAACGCCGGACACGGGTACGATGCAAGAATCGACCACCGGTACCGCCGCTGACCCGGCGACGGGCAGTGCAGATGCGCCTGCGACGAAGGGAAGCGGAACGCCCTCTGCACCGCCATCCGGCGCGGCTCCCGCAGACATGCCGATGCCGACACCCGCTCCCGGCGCAACTCCTGACAGCGCCGCAACGACCGGAACAGCTGCACCGACAATGCCCGCACCGACAATGGCTGCACCAACAGCGCAGCCTGCTCCGGCGGCTCCGGCGAGCTATCCGCGCTGCTCCAGCACCTTGACCGATGGCTGCATTCAGGGTTCTGGCGGCAAGGGGTCATCTGCCCGCAAGCGGCGCACCCCCCGCTAAGCATTTGGCTTCAATCGCGCAGCGGCACCCTGTTTTCGCAAAGCAGGGTGCCGCTGCGCTGCCGTGGGCTCAATCTCCCACCAGCTTTATCAATCTGCGCTCGATCGGTGCAAGCACCGGGCCCAGTTCATGTCCGCGTTTCAATATGAGGCCCTGTTCCCCGATCAGCGCCCATTGCCACTGCCGGTGCCGCAGCGAGGGCCGCTTTTCTATCCGTATCTCAGGGCGCTCCGACGCGCGGCGAAAGGCAATGAATGCCGCGGCGTCGCGATCGAACTGGATCGCGTAATCGCGCCAGTGTCCGGCCGTGACCATCCGCCCGTAAAGATCGAGGATGCGGGTCAGCTCGGGACGTTCGAAGTTCGTCTGACACGGCGTCTGGCCATCGCCGGGACGCGGAAATGGAACGACGATACTCAAGCCGATCGGCGCTCCCCGTCGTCGCGCTCGGCGCTGAAGGCCGCCAGCTTGGCGCGCAACGCTTCGACTTCGCAGCGCAGCAGCTCGAGTTGCTGCGTCGCCGGATCGAAGCGCTCGCTGCACGGCGTACCATAGGGCATAAACCCTTTCTGGTAATCGGCTGCTCCGATCAGCGTGGCGCGCGCGGGGATACCGATCATCGTTGCTCCTTCGGCTACATCTTTGGTCACAACCGAATTGGCGCCGATCCGCGCCCGTTGACCCACGGTGATTGGCCCGAGCACCTGCGCGCCCGAGCCGATGATCACGCCTGAAAGAATTGTGGGATGCCTCTTGCCTGCCTTGCCATCGGCCGGGTTGGTTCCCCCCAGCGTAACGCATTGATAGATCGTCACGTCGTCGCCGATCTCGCATGTTTCGCCGATGACGGTAAATCCGTGATCGATGAAGAAGTTGCGCCCGATCACCGCGCCGGGGTGAATGTCTATCGCGGTCAGCAGCCGCGACAGATGGTTGACGAGGCGCGCCGCGAAATAAAGCTCGCCGCGGTAAAGCCAGTGCGCCACACGGTGGAGGCCAATTGCCCAGAAACCGGGATATAACAGGACTTCCCAGCGCGAACGCGCGGCAGGATCGCGTGCCTTGATCGAGTCGAGATAAGCGATGAGGCTGTCAGGCATCGGGTTGCTCTCCTGTAGGCCGGCCAATTTACCCGTCGCGCCGTGCGATGCAACGTCGGTGCTCCAACGCGGTTGCGCGAAAGTTGCGTGTCGTGGCGTAACCGCCTAGCCCCGTCACCGGCAATGGACTGGTTCGCGACCGAAAGCATCGGGCTGTTGCTGCCATACATCGCAGTTGGCTTTTGCGCGCAACTCGTCGATGGCGCGCTCGGCATGGCCTTTGGTGTCATCGCGAACACCCTCCTTGTCAGCGTTCTCGGCATGCCGCCCGCGCGCGCCTCGGCAGGTGTTCATGTCGTCGAGATATTCACCACCGCAGCAAGCGGTATCAGCCATGCGTTACACCGCAACATCGATGTGCGGCTGTTCCTCACGCTCATCCTTCCCGGCATGATTGGCGGCGCGATCGGTGCCTACACGCTCGTGATGGTCGATGCCGCCGTCGCGCGGCCGTTCGTCATGGCTTATCTCGCGGTCATTGGCGTGGTGCTGTTCGCGCGCTCGTTCGGTATTCCCACGCAGAAGCGCAAACCCCGTTTCATCACGCCATTGGGGTTGGCGGGTGGTTTCCTCGATGCTGCGGGCGGCGGCGGCTGGGGCCCGATCGTGGCATCGAACCTGCTGATCCAGGGCAATGATCCACGCAAAACCATCGGCACGGTCAACGCCGCCGAATTTTTTCTGACGACGACGATTTCGATCACATTCATCGCCGGACTGGGGCTCCAGGCGTTCACGATTGCAACCAGCGGCCTGTTGATCGGGGGGATTGCCGCAGCTCCACTCGGCGCGCTGCTGACCAGACACGTACCGACGCTAATATTGCTGCGCTTCGTCGGTCTTGTACTGGTCGCGACAAGCGCGTTCAGCCTTTACCGCGGATTGGTTTAGCCCCAGCGCGCAGCTGCGGCGTCATCGCTGTCGCGCGCATCGACCCATGCGCAGCGCCCATCGGCAAAGCATTCCCGTTTCCAGAATGGCGCGCGGGTCTTGAGCCCGTCGATCAGGAATGCGCACCCCTCGAGCGCGGCAGAACGGTGCGCGGCAGCGGTGGCGACCAGAACGATGTGATCGCCAACCGCCATCTCTCCGGTCCGGTGAAGCAGCGTGACCGCGCCGAGCGGCCAACGCGCCATCGCCGCATGCGCGAGCATCGTCAACGCGGCCTGCGTCATCCCCGGATAATATTCGAGCCTCAGGGTGATGAGTCCGCGATCGCCGCGGACGATGCCGATGAAACTGGCGACCGCCCCCGCCCCGGCAACCTTGATCGCGGCAAGGGCACCGGCGACATCGATCGGATCCGGCCCCACTTCGATACGGATCATCCGCCCGTTACCGGCGGAAAATACGCAACTTCGGTTGCCCCCTCGAGCGACGTATCGAGCGGCGCGAAGCTTTGGTCGATCGCGCAGCGGATACGCGCCAGATCACCAAATACGGACGCATAGCCGCCGCCCTGTGCCGCGAGCCTGCGTGCAAGCTGCGCTGCCGTCTCGCCAGCATGCAAAACGATGTCCTCGCCATCTTTCCCGAGGGTTTCACGCAGCCAGGCGAAGTAGAGAACGCGCACCGGGCCGCTCACTCCATATGCTTCAGGCCGACGCGGAGATAATCCCAGCCGGTAACCAGGGTGAGCGCTGCGGCCGTCCATAACAGCGCAATGCTCGCCTGCTTGATCCAGTGCAATTCCGGCAGCGCCCCCGCAAGGATCAGCCCGCCAAGTGCGATCAGCTGCAGCGTCGTCTTCCATTTCGCCAGTGCCGACACGGGAACGGAAATCCGCAAGCCGGCCAGAAACTCCCGCAGGCCCGAAACCGAAATCTCACGCAGCAGGATGACGAGCGCAGGAACGGTATTGAGCCCCGTGATCGAAGCGGATTCGTGGCGCGTTCCGACCAGCATGAGGATGACGGCGGCGACCATGATCTTGTCCGCGATCGGATCGAGGAACTGTCCCAGCTTTGAAACCGTCCCCTGCGAACGCGCAAGATAGCCGTCGAGGTAATCGGTTACACCCATCAGGCAGTAAAGTGCGAAGCCAAGCGCATAGCCCAGTTCCCAGCCGGGAAACCACAACAGTCCGACCAGCAGCGGCACGGTTACGATCCGGCTGAGCGTCAGGATGTTGGGCAATGTCAGCATGGTACTTATGCCCGTTATAGCGTTTGGCGCGGCGCGCAAAGCTGGCTAATGGCCGCGCACACGGCGTGCGGGGAATTTGCGATACATATGAACGGTGCGACACATCTGCTGAGGGAGCGCCGCTTCCTGCCGCTGTTCATAACGCAGGCGCTCGGCGCTTTTAACGACAATCTGTTCAAGACCGCGATGGTCCTGTTCGTCGTCTATACGATTTATAACGATCCCCGGAGCGAGGAGACATTCAGCGGCGTCGCCACCGCGATCTCGATCCTGCCCTTTTTCCTGCTGTCCGCCTTGGCAGGGCAGTTGTCCGACGCCAATGACAAGGCCCGCGTGATCCGCTGGGTCAAGACGGCGGAAATCGGCATCATGATGATCGGCGCAACCGGGCTGCTGATCGCGACGATCCCGGGACTGCAGGTGTTCAGCATCGGGCTAATGCTGCTCGCACTGTTTGCGCTGGGGATCCACTCGACGTTCTTCGGCCCGACCAAATATGCCATTCTTCCACAGCATTTGAAGCCCGATGAGGTGCTTGGGGGCACGGGACTCGTAGAAGCGGGAACCTATGTCGCCATCCTGCTGGGAACGATAACTGCAGGGTTCATGAGCGCGCAGGCGGCCGCGATCGGCGTTCTGGTCGTTGCCGGCATTGGCTGGTTTGCCGGACGGCAGGTTCCGCCTGCGCCGCCGATCGGTGTTCCGGACAGGATCGACTGGAACATCTTCCGGGCGTCGGCCACGGTGATTTCGGCGACGTTCAAAGACCGGCGGGTTTACCTTGCCATTATCGCGATCAGTTTTTTCTGGGGCATCGGGGTGGTCATGTTCATCCAGTTCCCGCCACTGGTAAAAAACGTGCTCAACGCAAACAAGGACGTCGCCAGCCTGTTCCTTGCGATTTTTTCGATCGGTATTGCGATCGGTTCGGTCGCGATCAACCGGCTTTTGCGGGGGGAGGTTTCGGCACGCTGGTCTCCCATATCGGTGCTTGTCATGGCCGGATTCGTCATCGTTTTCTATGCGCTGGCGAAAAACTGGCCCGAAAAATCCGGTCCGATGCTCGACGTTTGGGCATTCGTCCAGCGGCCGGGCGCGGCGATGCTGTGTTTCACGCTGCTCGGCGTTGCAACCGCGGGGGGCATGTTCGTCGTCCCGCTTTATGCGTTTCTGACGACAACGGTCGCGATGAGCGAAACCGCGCGGACGGTGGCGGCAAATAATATCGTCAACGCTGGGTGCATGGTGCTCGGCTCGCTTGCGGCGCTTCTTTTGACGCATTTTGGCATCGGGTCGGTCGATCAGTTCCTGCTTGCCGCGGCGATGTGCCTGTTTTCAGCCTGGCTTTCCGTGCTGTTGCGGCGCGCGGAAAAAGCCGCCTGATCGATTGAGGTTGCTGCGGGGCTACGACAGAAAGCTGTAAAATGCAACGAACGCCGCGAAAAACGTCATCAGAAACAGCCGCCTGAATTCCGCCGGACAACGATCGCTAATTGCGGTCGGTGATTCGGGCGAGGGCGGCAGAAACAGATGCCTGGCGGCACTTTTCAGGGCCATGATCGCGCGGTTCATGTCAAAGCCCTAACGCGACATTGACCATCCTGGCCATGGCTGAAACGGGTTAACGCCACAGCGTACCGGATCGGGACAGACGAAGTTCGATCGCCCGGCACCGGCTTTGGCTCGATGTCAGGCGCGTCTTCAAAGGAGACATTCCGGCCCCCCACACCGCCCGTTTTCGACCGGTCAGCGTCAAAGATTTTCCGGCTTGCAAGCATCTGATTGCAGCCTGCGCGGGATTATGTATTGTCCGACGCCGAGCCTATCATGGATGCTCTCAATGGAGAAGATAATGGCGAGATTATCAACGGTTGTCGGACTTGCGTTCGGCATGGCGGCACTCGTCGCCCTGCCAGCCTGTTCGAAAAAGGCTGACGATACCGAAACAACCGAAGCGAATACATCTGACGCGCCTGCCGCAGAAACCGCTGCCCCCGCAGCACCTGCGGCCGCACCCGCGGCAACCGATGTCGCTACGCTGAGCGGCGCGAAATATGCCGATTTCAAAGGCGACGCGGTGGCAGGCGAAAAGGTTGGTGCTGTATGCAAAACCTGCCATGCGTTTGAGGTCGGCAAGAACATGGTTGGGCCATCGCTCTGGGCCATTCAGGGACGGACGGCCGGCTCGGTTCCGGGGTACACCTATTCGGCGGCGAACAAGGGAAGCGGTATCGTGTGGAACAATGAGAAATTGTTCCAGTATCTCGAGGCACCGCAGCGGGTGATCCCCGGCACCAAGATGACGTACACCGGCATCAAGGATCCGCAGCAGCGTGCCGATATGATTGCCTATCTCGACACGCTCAAATAATCACAGCAGATTGCGGCGTCGCAGGTCGGCAAGATGAGCCGGGAGCGACGCCGCAAGCCAGAATGATACTTCATACCACGGCGCTTCGGTAAGCGCTGCACGGACAGCCATCAGCATCAGCGCGCCCGGAGCGATCGCGACCAGCACGGTCGCAGTGTTGTGGCGGCGTCCAACTATGAGCCACAAAGCCTCGGCGAGAATAACCGCGAGCACGAAATCCACTGCATGTCCGCTGGCGAAAAACCACGGCCAGCTCAGGTGCGTGACCCCAGCAGATGCCCCAGATCCTTGAAGAAGATCTTGGCATGGGCAACGGGCTTTGCCTTTACCAGCCGCTTGTTCATATAGGCTTCCCAGGTCAGCCGCTGAACGTCGGGGTCTGCGCACATCTTGACGAAGCGCTCGCGCCTTTTGTCGCTCGAATACCAGAAATACTGCATTATCCCGAGGATCCAGAACACGCGCCCATGGTCGCGCATGAAGGCCTTGCGTGCGCCTTTCAGGGCTTTGGCCTTGCCGGTTTCGAGGAACAGGGCTACGGCGCGCGCCGCATGCTGGCCACAGGCCATCGCATAATAAATGCCTTCGCCCGATGCCGGGGCGACCACACCCGCGGCATCGCCACAGACCACGGTATCGCGGCCATTGTCCCACCGCTTGAGAGGCTTGAGCGGGATCGGCGCGCCCTCGACCCGTACCGTCTCAAGCGCGTCAAGCCCGGTTTCGGCGCGCAGAGCGGCGGTCGCCTTGCGCAGTTCAAAGCCCTTGTTGGCGCTGCCCAAACCGATCGACGCATGTTTGCCATGCGGGAAAATCCACGCGTAGAAATCAGGAGAATGCTTGCCCTGATAAAACACATCGCACCGGTGGGGATCATAGCCCGCGGGAAGCGTATCGGGGATTTTGACGATCTCGTGATAGGCGAATACGCACTTGACGTTTTCCGCCCCGAGTTCATCGCGTGCGACCGCCGAGCGGGCGCCATCGGCTCCGATCACGGACCGCGTTCTTGCGGTGCGCTCCTCACCCGAACGATCTTCCCGCCACACCACGCGCGCCACGCCGTCAGGATCACGATCGATCCGTTCGAACCGGCCCGTTGCCCGCTCCGCACCGACGAGCGCGGCGCGCGAGCGCAGCCATTCGTCAAAGACATCACGATCGACCATCCCGACGCTGCCGTTGCCGACCGGCATATCGACAATCTTAGACGATGGCGCGATCATCCGCGCGCAGGTGGCGCGCGCAACGATCATGCTTTCTGGGATATCGAAGTCTTCGATCGCGCGCGGTGGGATTGCGCCGCCGCACGGTTTGATCCGCCCCGCCCTGTCGAGCAGGAGCACCGACTTGCCGGCGCGTGCGAGTTCGGTCGCCGCCGTCGCGCCCGAAGGTCCGCCGCCGATCACGACACAATCATAGGCCTGGGTCATGCAAATACCTCCCTTTGAACCGGTTGTCTGCGGACCGCGCCCGCCGCCAGAATCGCGGCGACGAGGAATAATCCCGCCTCGATGATGAATACCGTGGAAAACGCATCGCCGAGGGTGGGCGCAATACGGCGGAAGAGATCGACGCCGATCGCGCCCGCAAGGCCACCGGCCCCGAATGCGATGGCCTGGGCCGCTCCCCACACGCCCATGCGCAGCCCCTCGCTCCGCGATCCGCATTCCGAACTGCCAGCACCGGCAAGCGCCATCATCGCGCCAATCGCGGATACCGCAAATACGCCGTTCGCAAAGCCGAGCAGCGCGACATTCGCGCCGAGCGGCCATGCCGACCCGACCCGCGCTGCAACAGCAAGCCCCGCCAGCGCAACCGCCGAGCCGATGCAGCCCGCGACTGTCCACCGCTTCAATCCTCCCGCTGTCCGCCCCCCGAACGATCCGGCACCGACGCCCACAAGGATCATGCCTGCAAGGACGCCCTGATGCTGCACGCCCGTCAACCCGGTCGACTGGGCAGGATCCATCGCGAAGAGCAGCCCGGCAAAGGGCTCGAGGATCATGTCCTGCATCGAATAGGCGAGCATCGATACGAACACGAACACTGTAAAACGGCGCGCCTCGTCATCGGCCCGGATCGCCATAAGCGCGGAACCGAACGACTGACGTGGACCGGTGGCTTCCGTCGGCATCCGTTTTTCCACCCCCTGGACGGCGATGACCGCGACGAGGAAAGCCGCTCCCGCAACGGTGGCACACACCTCGAGCAGCCGCGCTGCGCTGAATGGCGTCAGCATCCGGCTCGCCCGGTCCGCCGCGACGATGATACCCACGATCATCATGATCCACGTCAGTGCCGCTGCGGCCGGCCGCCTTTCGGGAGCCGTCTGGGTTGCCAGTATCGCGAGCAGCGACGTGCCCGCCGCGCCGACGCCGGCACCGATCATCGTGAAGGCGATCACCGAGACAATCAGCGCTCCGGCGGTCGCGGCCCAGGCCGCAAGCACGGCACCGCTGGCAAGGCAGGCCATTCCGCCGACGATCCATGGCGTCCGCCGCGTGCCGCCATCGGAGCCGTGCCCCCATATCGGCCGGGAAAGCTGGACGGCATAATGCCACGCGACGAGCCCTGCCGGAACCGCGGCGGCCATCGCATATTCGACGACCATGACGCGATTGAGAAGTGACGTCGCCAGCATCACGATCGCACCGATCGATGCCTGCACGAGGCCAAGACGCACGATGCCAGGCCATGACAGCATCACCCCGCACCCAGACCGAATGCAGCCGCGAGCATGCCCAGAACGTAGGCCGTCGTTCCCGTCGCATTATACCATGGGGCATGAGCGCGCGGATCGCGAAGCAGCCGCGTCATCAGGCCGAGCTGCACGAGCAGAAGAGCAATGACGACCCCGGCGGACAGCATGTGACCCCATGAATAAAGCAGCGCGATGACGACCGCCTGCGGCACCGCCATGGTGGCACAGGCCAGCCGGGCGGCGTTCGGCACGCCGAGCCGGACGGGGAGCGACCTGACTCCCGTGGCAAGATCACCCTCCACAGCCTTGAAATCATTGAGAGTCATGATGCCATGGGCACCAAGGCTATAGAGGCCGAGAACCGCAAGCACGTGCCAATGCGGCAGGCCACCGAGCATCACGCTCGCCCCGGTGAACCACGTCAGCCCCTCATAAGTCAGCGCGACGACCGCCGGGCCCGCCCAGCCATCGGCCTTCAGCCGGAGCGGCGGCGCGCTGTAAATCCAGGCGCAGACCAGGCCGAGCGCCGTTGCCGCGAGCACCCAGGGGCCAGTCGTCGAGGCAACGATCAGTGACAAAACAGTCCCGGCGACAGCAATGCGCAGCCCCAAATTGCCCGCGATTCGCCCCGAAGGGATGGGTCGATCGGGCTCATTGATCGCATCGACGTGACGATCGAACCAGTCGTTCACCGCCTGGCTCGTTCCACAGACGAGCGGACCCGTCAGCAATACTCCGGCACCAAGGAACGCCCAGCGATCGGCGACCGGAATGCCCGATGAAACCACGCCGCAGAGGAAGGCCCACATCGGTGGGAACCAGGTCACCGGTTTCAGAAGTTCGAGCACGTCCCGCGCCCGGGGCACCGGCGTTACAACAGACGAAGGAGCGACGTTCTCCATAACGATGAAAGCTAAACCTGACACTTTAAAGCGTCAAGTAAATTGGACACTTAATTGTCGCCGCTAACGAGATTGCCCAGCCCGTGCCGGTGGAGCTTTGAATAAAGGCTCTGGCGGCTGACGCCCAGGATCTCTGCTGCCGACGCGCGGTTGTCGCTCGTATGCTGCAACGCAGCCTCGATGCACAGGCGCTCGATCAGATCGGTCGATTCGCGCACGATGTCTTTTAACGACATGCGCCCGACAAGCTCGGTCAGCTGATCGACCGATCGCGGCAGATCGCGACCGGTTGGCGGCAGATCGCGCACACGGCGACTGACGCTGCGAATCGAAAATCCGAAACAGTCGCCCTCTGGACCCGGTGCCGAAACCGCCGAAACCTCGACCTGTTCGATCGCGCCTGCCACGCCGCGCATGATCGTCGCGACATTGCGCACCGCGCCGTTCTCGCGCAGCTGATCGACGATCAGTCCCACATCGATCCCCGCGCGGCCGAGCCAGTCACCGAGCGGTGCGCCGGTTACGCGTGCGATCGACACGGCCTGCGTCAGCTCGACAAAGGCATGGTTGGCGGCAAGCACCTTGAGCCCGCCGTCCGCCAGCACAAAGGCGTCGGGCATCCGGTCGATGACGTCCAACAGCCGCGCGCTCGTCGCCGCGCTTCCCGCGCCAATGTCCGATGATGTCATCCGGACGAGAAAATATGTCGCACGATCCTGCCGGAATGCCGTGGCGGAGAGTGAAACGCGGGTTTTACCGTCGGCGAGCGTGACCGAAGCGGGCGGCACATCATCGGCGGCCGATGCGCTGCCGAGATAGGCCACAGCCGCATCATGATCCTTCTCGTCGATCAGCGAGGCGAATGACCGGCTCACCAGCGCGCCGTCCTTCAGCTTCGCGAGCGCCGTCGCAGCCGGATTCGCCTCCTTGATCCGCCGCGTTTCAGCGTCGACGATCAGCACCGGCTCCCGGCCCAGATCGAACAACAGCCGATAACGCGACTCGGCGTGCCGCAGGCGCATATAATCGCGTTCGAGTGATTGCTGAGCCTGGAGAAGCCGCTGCTGCGCCGCCGCCATCTCGCGAAGGTCCCGCCCCACCGCGACGATCCGGCCACCGCCGATCGCCGTCGCGCGGTAACGCACGGGGATGTCGGCACCCTTGCCGGGGTGATTCACTTGCCGCCAGCGCGGCGCTTCACCGGTGCTCGCGGCGGCGATCATGTCGGCGATCTTGGGACCGCTTTCGACCGTGCAGATATCGCCCCACTCGCGCCCGATCCATTGCGACGCGCCGTCCTTTGACCAGTCACCACCTGCAAAGGTGACATCGGTGATGCGGCCGCTTGCGTCCATGACCAGCGCGACGTCACCCGCCGACTCGATCAGGCGTGCCGCGGCATCGCTCGCAAGGGTGCCGAGCGTCGCCTGGGGAGCGCTGAGAGGGATAAGGTCCCTGAACTTCATAGTCTGGCCATGAGGCTCCGCCCTTCATAATTCAGACGCCGCTTGCCTCTCGGCAAGCGAGGCCATTTACAAGCCGTTCGGCCACGTCCAACGCCCGAACAGCATCGGGCGCAGAAGCATCCGCGCCGCTTTTGGTTACAAGTCCCGGATTTTCCATCACGGTGCGGCCACCGATCATTATGTACAGCCGCGGATTTCGTGAAACGCTGCGCAGTGCCACAATGAGCGACGGGAGGCGCGAAATATGGTCGTCATGCGTAACGGTCAAGCCGACGACATCGATCGACGCGCGCGCAACGCGGTCCAGCAGGTCAGGCGTGGTGCAGACCGGCATCGCCTCAGACACCCAACCGCCCCTGCGAAAGACGTCATCGATAAGGACGGTGCCAAAGCTGTGCTGGCATCCGGGCATGACGCTGAACAGCGCCCTGCGCGGATTGGCGGGGCTGCCGCATCCTTCAGGCACGCGACCCGATAGTTCGCGGACGATTTCCTGGAGGCGCCACAATCCCATCGTCACATCGACGAAATCGCAAAGGTCATCTTCCCAGAATATCCCGAGGCGCCGCGCCGCGGGCGCCAGCAGCTCGACGAACACCGTATCGATACTGACGCCGCGCCGCAGGAAAACCTCGACATGATCGAGCAGCTGATCCGCCTCAAGCTCGAGCGCGAGCGGCGCGAACTTATCGGCTTCGTTCAGTGAAATGTGATCGAGGGCATCCCCTGTGGCATCCGGCGAGTCGTGGCGATGCACCGTCAGCAGACGGGGAATGACTTCGTCAGCAATCACGTCCGCAACCGTTTCGAAACGTGGCGGCGTGCCCGTTTCGGGCAGACGATCGAACATGTGCCCGCGCCGACGCCGAGCTGAAAACGTCGGCAGATACGCCCTGGCGCTATCCATGATGCCGATGACGGATGCCAACGCACGCCCTCCTGCCCTGTTGCGCTGCCCTGTCGCGATGCGACGCTAAGCACCTTTCGCCGCCGGACGTTCTGTTCCGCCCGACCTTCCAGCTCCAAGGGACTATGCCCGTCAGTTCGGCATTGCAAACCCTCTTTGCCATTTGTGTCAAAATAATTGGACGTCAAATTCGTTTGACACTTTCCGGCGGTTGCGTCAGTCTGATTTTGGGATTGGAGAGGGCAGCCAAAAAGATGACAGCCAGCGTCGGAACGGTTGGTCTTTACACGGTGGAGGAGCGCCAGCGGCGCGACTCGACGGTCTGGACGCTCGTTCAGGCAATCCTCGCCCCCATTCAATTTGTGATTTTTGCAGTCAGCCTCGTCCTCGTCCTGCGCACGCTCGTCACAGGCGAAGGCCAGTGGCTCGCCGACGCGTCGATCGTGACGAAAACGTGCGCGCTCTATGCGATCATGATAACCGGCGCGATCTGGGAAAAAATCGTTTTCGGCCGCTATCTGTTCGCACCTGCATTCTGGTGGGAAGATTTTTTCTCGATGTTCGTCATCGCGCTTCACAGCCTGTATCTCGTCATGCTGGTGGGCGGGATCGGCGGTGCCGAGGGGCGGCTGTTCGTCGCGCTTGCGGCCTATGCGACCTATGCGATCAACGCGACCCAGTTTCTGCTGAAACTGCGCGCCGCGCGCCTTCAGGGCGCCGCCGCGTGAAGCCGCTCGACCATGCTTCGGGCCCGGCAGCCAACGCCGATTGCAGGCCGGTTCTGCGCGAGCGCGGCCAGCGCGAAGTATTTTGCGGGCTGACGGGTATCATCTGGCTTCACCGGAAGATGCAGGACGCGTTTTTCCTTGTGGTCGGCAGTCGCACCTGTGCCCATCTGATCCAGTCGGCAGCGGGCGTGATGATCTTTGCCGAGCCGCGGTTCGCGACGGCGATCATCGAGGAGCGCGATCTCGCCGGACTGTCGGACGCCAATGACGAGCTCGACCGTGTCGTCGATCGGCTGCTCGCGCGTCGGCCCGATATCAAGATGCTGTTCCTCGTCGGTTCGTGCCCGAGCGAAGTGATCAAGCTCGATCTGTCGCGCGCCGCCGCGCGCCTTCAGGCCAAGCATACAGGTCGGCGCATCCTGAACTATTCGGGCAGCGGCATCGAGACGACGTTCACCGAGGGCGAGGATGCCTGCCTCGCTGCGCTGGTGCCCGAACTTGCTACGAGCGAGGCGGCGAACCTCCTTGTCGTAGGGGCGCTTCCCGATGTCGTCGAAGACCAGTTCACCCGACTCTTTGCCGATCTGGGCCTTGAAAACGTGCAATGGCTGCCCGCACGTAATTCGGACGCGCTTCCGACGGTCGGTACGAACACGCGCTATATCCTCGCCCAGCCGTTCCTCGGCGCGACGGCGCAGGCGCTCGAAGACCGGGGCGCGCACCGGATCGACGCGATCTTTCCCTTTGGCGTTGAGGGCACGACCGCGTGGCTCCGCGCAGCCGCGCAGGCGTTCACGATCGACGCAGCCCATTTCGCCGCTGTCGTCGCCGGGCCCCGCGCCCGCGCCGCTCGCGCGATCGAACACAGCCGTGCGCGACTCGAAGGAAAGCGGATCAGCTTCCTGCCCGATTCGCAGCTTGAGATTCCGATCGCCCGTTTCCTGTCGAACGAACTCGGCATGATCCCAGTCGAAGTCGGCACGCCCTATCTCCACCGTCGCCACATGGCTGGCGAGCTCGCGCTGCTTCCGCGCGACACGGTGATCAGCGAAGGCCAGGACGTGGAGCGCCAGCTCGATCGGGTCCGGGCTGCGCGCCCCGATCTCACGGTCTGCGGCCTTGGACTTGCCAATCCGCTCGAGGCCGAAGGACTTTCGACCAAATGGGCGATCGAGCTCGTCTTTTCGCCAATCCACGGCTTTGAACAGGCGGGTGACCTTGCCGAACTTTTTGCGCGTCCGCTCCGGCGGCGTGACATGCTGAGGGTCTGAGCGATGCAGCTGACGGTCTGGACATATGAAGGCCCGCCCCATGTCGGCGCAATGCGCGTCGCGACGGGGATGACCGGGCTCCACTATGTCCTGCACGCCCCGCAGGGGGATACCTACGCCGACCTGCTTTTCACGATGATCGAGCGCCGCGGCGCGCGCCCGCCGGTCACTTACACAACGTTCCAGGCCCGCGACCTTGGTAAGGATACGGCCGAGCTGTTTCAGGCAGCCGCCCGCGACGCCTATACGCGCTACCAGCCCCAGGCGATGATCGTCGGCGCATCATGCACCGCCGAGCTGATCCAGGACGATCCGGCGGGAATGGCCGAGGCGATGCACCTGCCCTGCCCCGTCATCGCGCTCGACCTGCCGAGCTACAGCCGAAAGGAGAACTGGGGAGCGTCGGAGACGTTCTACCAGCTCGTGCGGCACCTGGCGGACCGGGACGTCGTCCGGGCACCGGTTGATGGCCGCCGCCTGCGCGCAAATCTGCTCGGCCCGACCGCGCTCGGTTTTCGCCACCGCGACGACATTATCGAGGTTACCGCGCTGCTCGACAGTGTCGGCGTCGACGTGCACCTCGTCGCGCCGATGGGCTGCGACCCGGACGCACTGAAGCAGATCGGTGCTGCCGATTTCAACGTGCTCATGTATCCCGAAACGGGTGATGCGGCGGCACGCTGGCTTGAGCGCACATTCCACCAGCCGATCGTGCGCAACGTGCCCATCGGCTATGGCGCAACGTGCGATTTCCTGCGCGAGGTGGCAGCGCTGGCGGGCACCGACGCCGATGCCGCCATCATCGCCGCCCGTTCGCGCCTGCCGTGGTGGAGCCGTTCGGTCGATTCGACCTATCTTACGGGAAAGCGCGTTTTCATCTTCGGCGATGCGACGCATGCCGTCGCTGCCGCCCGCGTCGCACGTGACGAGCTCGGCTTCGAAGTCGTCGGCCTTGGCTGCTACAACCGCGAATTTGCCCGCGACGTGCGTGAGGCGGCCGCGCGCTACGGCCTCGAACCGCTGATCACCGACGATTATCTCGAAGTCGAAGAAGCGATCGAGCGCGCCGCGCCCGAACTCGTGCTCGGATCGCAGATGGAGCGCCATATCGCGAAGCGCCTGCGCATTCCCTGCGCGGTCATTTCCTCGCCCGTTCACGTTCAGGATTTCCCCGCGCGCCATTCACCGCAGATGGGCTGGGAAGGCGCCAACGTTATCTTCGACAGCTGGGTTCATCCGCTGACGATGGGTCTGGAGGAACATCTGCTGACGATGTTCCGCGAGGATTTCGAATTTTCGGACGCGCACGGTGCGAGCCATCTTGCCCATGCGCCGGTTTCGGCCGCCGTCACGGCGGAGCCTGCCGACGTCGCGGTCGCGCAGGAGGAAGAAGCCGGTCTCTGGGCCGCCGAGGCCGAACGGGAGTTGCGCAAGATCCCGTTCTTCGTGCGCGGCAAGGCCCGGCGGAACACCGAAGCCTATGCCGCCGCGCATGGCCTTTCCGCAATTACGGTCGACACACTTTACGAAGCAAAGGCTCATTATGCACGGTAGTCTTGCGCCTCGCACCCGCGTCGTCATCGTGACGCTCGACAATCACCTGTCAGGTGCGGTCGAGCGCGCCAGCGCGGCGCTTGCGGCGGACCGGATCGACGTGACGTTCCACGCCGCGGCCGATTGGGATCGCCTTCCCGATCGCCTCGACGACGCGATCGCCGACATCGGCCGCGCCGACATCATCATCGCGACGATGCTGTTCCTCGACGATCACATCCGCGCCATTCTTCCCGCCATCGAAGCCCGGCGTGAACATTGCGACGCCATGCTGGGCCTGATGTCAGGTGGAGAGATCGTCAGGCTGACGCGCCTCGGCGCCTACCGGATGGACAAGCCCGCAACCGGGGCGATGGCGCTCATAAAGAAATTGCGCGGCGCGTCCAAACCGGGCGCGAGTTCGGGCGCGGGGCAGATGAAGATGCTCCGCCGCCTTCCGAGGATCCTGAAGTTCGTGCCCGGCGCGGCGCAGGACGTGCGCGCCTATTTCCTGACGCTCCAATATTGGCTTGCCGGTTCGGACGCGAACGTCGTCAACATGGTTCGCGCGCTCGTCGATCGTTACGGAACCGGTGCCGAGCGTGGCACCGCCACAGTCTCGCCGCCGATCGATTATCCCGAAGTCGGCGTCTATCACCCATCTCTTCCCAGGCGGATTTCAAGCGACGCGCGCAGCCTGCGCCGTGATCCGGCGACGGGCACCGTGGGCCTGCTGATGTTGCGCAGCTATCTGCTGGCCAATGATGCCCGCCATTATGACGGCGTGATCGCCGCACTGGAAGCGCGCGGGCTGAACGTCATTCCCGCTTTCGCGAGCGGGCTCGATTCGCGCCCGGCCATCGAAGCCTATTTCATGAAGGACGGCCGCGCGACCGTCGACACCGTCATTTCGCTTACCGGATTTTCGCTGGTCGGCGGCCCGGCCTATAATGATACCGCCGCGGCCGAAGCGATCCTCGCCACGCTCGACGTTCCCTATGTCGCCGCGCATCCGCTTGAGTTCCAGACTCTCCAGGCCTGGGGCCGCGGGCGGCAGGGACTGCTCCCGCTCGAAGCGACGATGATGGTCGCGATTCCCGAGCTCGACGGCGCGATCATGCCGACGGTCTATGGCGGCCGATCCGAAGCGTCGGGCGAAGCCTGCACCGGCTGCGCGCGCCATTGCACGTTCACGCCGTCCGGCCTCGTCCGCGAGATGGTTTCCTGTCCCGAACGCGCCGAAGCGCTTGCAGGAAAAGTGGCCGCGATGGTCGCGCTGCGCCAGTCCGAACGTGCGGCGCGCAAGATCGCGCTCGTCCTGTTCAACTTTCCGCCGAATGCCGGTGCTGTCGGCACTGCCGCGCATCTTGCAGTGTTCGAAAGCGTCCATGCGACGCTGACGCGCCTTGCGGCAGAGGGCTATGCCGTCAAGGTGCCGCATTCGGTCGACGCGCTGCGCGATGCAATCCTGACCGGAAACGCCGAACGCTACGGGGCCGATTGCAACGTCCACGCACGCATAGCGGCCGATGATCACGTCCGTAACGAGCCTTATCTTCGCCAGATCGAAGCGGCATGGGGCCCCGCGCCGGGAAAAGCGCAGGCATCGAGCGGCCATATCCATGTGCTCGGCGCGCAGTTCGGCAATGTGTTCGTCGGCGTCCAGCCCGCTTTCGGATATGAGGGCGATCCGATGCGGCTCCAGTTCGAGGGCGATTTTGCGCCGACCCACGCCTTCAGCGCCTTTTACCGCTGGATGCGCCAGGATTTCGGCGCGCATGCGATCCTCCATTTCGGCACCCATGGCGCGATGGAATGGATGCCGGGAAAACAGGTCGGCCTGTCGGGCGACTGCTGGCCCGACCGGCTGATCGGCCACACGCCCAACTTCTATCTCTATGCCGCAAACAATCCGTCGGAGGGGATGCTCGCCAAGCGCCGCTCGGGCGCGACACTGATTTCCTACATCACGCCCGCGCTCGAAGAAGCCGGACTTTACAAGGGCCTTGCCGACCTGAAGGCGCTGGTCGAACGCTGGCGGGCGTCAAGCGATGGAGAGCGGCTCGTCATCAGCGCGATGATCGTGGAGGCATCTGCGGTGCTGGGCCTTGACGCGAGCGACGTGGCCGCTCTCGCCGCCAATCTTTACGATATCGAACGCGCGCTGATCCCGCACGGCCTGCACGTCGTCGGTGCGCCGATGCCGGCGTCGCAGCGCGGCGTGTTCCTCGACGCGGTGTCCGAAAGCGATCGCGCCCGCGTCGATGCCCTTCTCGATACCAATGGCGAGCTGGACGGCATTGTCCATGCGCTCGACGCCGGTTTCATCCGCCCGGCACCCGGCGGCGATCTCCTCCATAACGTCGATGTCCTGCCGACGGGGCGGAATCTTCACGGCTTCGATCCGTTCAAGCTGCCGAGCCAGGTTGCGGTCGCGGAGGGAAGCCGCCAGGCCACGCAGCTGATCGATCGCCACATCGCCGATGGCGGCGACTTTCCCGAAACGCTTGCCATGGTGCTCTGGGGCACTGACAATCTGAAGAGCGAGGGCGGGCAGATCGCGCAGGTTCTCGCGCTCATCGGCGCGCGGCCGCGGCATGACGGCTATGGCCGGCTTTCGGGTGCAGAGCTCATCCCGCTCGCCGAACTGGGCCGTGCCCGGATCGACGTGGTCGTCACGCTCTCGGGCATCTTCCGCGATCTCCTCCCGCTGCAGACGCGGATGATGGCCGAAGCCGCACTGCTCGCCGCGCAGGCCGACGAGCCCGAACATCTGAACTTCATCCGCAAGCACAGTCTTGCCCATGCGGCGAAGCACGGCTGCGATCTGGAGACCGCCGCGCTCCGCGTGTTTTCGAACGCCGAGGGTGCCTATGGCGCGAACGTCAACCAGATGATCGACGGCGGCAACTGGACCGATCCCGACGAGCTCGCCACCATGTTCGAGGCGAAGAAAGGCTTTGCCTATGGCGTGAAGGGAGCGCCGGTCAGGCAGGCCGATCTGCTCCAGTCCGCGCTGGCCACCGTGGACTTCGCCTATCAGAACCTCGACTCGGCAGAGCTCGGGATCACGACGATCGATCAATATGTCGATGCGCTCGGCGGTATCAGCCGGTCGGTCGCACGCGCACGCGGCAAAGCGGCGCCTGTCTATATCGTCGATGCGACCCAGGGGGCGACGAAAGTCCGCACGCTTGCCGAACAGGTCGACCTCGAAACCCGCAGCCGCGTGCTCAACCCGAAATGGTATGAAGGCATGCTCGAACACGGGTTCGAAGGCGTCCGCAATATCGAAGCGAGCGTTACCTGCATCTCGGGATGGTCGGCGACGACGGGGCAGGTCGCGCCCTTCCTTTACCAGGCGATCAGCGAAACCTTCGTTCTCGATACTGCAATGCGCGAACGGCTTTCGGCGCTGAATCCCAAGGCCACGGCGCGCGTCGCCGGACGGCTGCTCGAGGCAAGCGACCGCAAATACTGGAACCCCGATCCCGCAACGCTGGCGGCGCTCCATGCCGCAAGCGACGCGATCGAAGACCGTCTCGAAGGGATCGCGGCATGATCCCCCTCATTCTCCGGAAGGCATTGTAATGGCCCTGCTCGATCCCCCCACGCGTCCCGATGGCGAAGGCAGTCTCCAGGTCGGGCTCGACCCGTCGGACCGCATCGGCAATGCGAAAGTCTTCGCCATTTACGGCAAGGGCGGCATCGGCAAGTCGACGACGTCATCGAACCTGAGCGCGGCGCTCAGTCTTCTTGGAAAGCGCGTGCTCCAGATCGGCTGCGATCCCAAGCATGACAGCACCTTCACACTGACCAAGAAACTGATGCCGACGGTGATCGACGTCCTCGAAACGGTCAATTTCCATCACGAGGAACTTCGCCCCGAAGACTATATGTTCGAGGGTTTCAACGGCGTGATGTGCGTCGAGGCGGGCGGCCCCCCGGCGGGCACCGGCTGTGGCGGTTATGTCGTGGGGCAGACGGTGAAACTGCTGAAGCAGCACCATCTGCTCGAGGAAACCGATGTCGTGATCTTCGATGTGCTGGGCGACGTCGTCTGTGGTGGTTTCGCAGCGCCGCTCCAGCATGCCGAACGCGCCGTCGTGGTTGCGGCAAATGATTTCGACAGCATCTTTGCAATGAACAGGATTGTCGCCGCCATCAAGGCCAAGTCGAAAAACTACGAGGTGCGCATGGCAGGGGTCATCGCCAACCGCTCCGCCGCCACCGACGAGATCGACCGTTTCAACGCGGCAACCGGGCTGAAGACACTCGCGCATTTTCCCGATCTCGACGCTATCCGCCGCTCGCGCCTGAAAAAATGCACGATTTTCGAAATGGAAAGCACGCCGGAGATCGAGGCGGTCAAGCTCGAATATATGCGCCTTGCCGCCACGCTTTATGCCGGGACGGATCCGCTCGATGCGATGCCGATGAAGGATCGCGATATCTTCGAATTTCTGGGCTTTGAGTGATGGCCGGCATCGCACCCACACTCGGCTATGAAAGCCGCCGCCAGTCGCTCGAAACCTATTTCGACCGCACCGCCGTCGATGCGTGGGAGAAACTGACGTCGGACGCTCCCGTCAGCGGCATCCGCGCGACGGTGCGCGCCGGGCGGGACGCGATGCGCGACACATTGCTTTCCTGGCTGCCGACCGATCTGCGCGGCGCGCGCCTTCTCGATGCGGGCTGCGGCACCGGCGCGCTGGCGGTGGAGGCGGCACGGCGCGGGGCGAGCGTTGTTGCCATAGACGTTTCGCCCAACCTGATCGCGATCGCACGCACCCGCGCGCCCGAGGGATTGGAAATCGACTGGCAGGTCGGCGATATGCTCGGCACGGGGCATGGACTTTTCGACCATGTCGTCGCCATGGATTCGCTGATCCATTACGCACCGGGGGATGTCATTGCGGCGGTTGAAGGGCTCCAAAGACGTTCGCCCTCCGTTCTTTTTACTTTTGCACCCCGCACGCCGCTGCTTCGCGCAATGCAGGCGGCCGGAAAGCTTTTCCCGCGCGGCGATCGATCTCCGGCGATCGTGCCCGTTTCGGAAGACTATCTTCGCGAGCGGCTCGGCGACCGGATCGGCCGCACGAAACGGATAGACGCCAGTTTCTACAAATCGCAGGCCATGGAAGTGCTCGCCGGATGATCGCGCAACCGGCCCCGGCTTGGCAGCGGCTCGCTGTCCGTTTCCTTCCCTTCGCCGATGCGGCGACGCCCGAACTGCCGCTGCTGCGCCTTTTGCGCCTGTCGCTGTTCCAGGTTTCGGTCGGGATGGCAGCGGTGATGCTGACGGGCACGCTGAACCGGGTGATGATCGTCGAGCTTGGCTTTTCGGCATGGCTTGTCGGTCTGATCGTCGCGATACCGCTGCTCTTCGCGCCGCTGAGAGCGCTGATCGGCCATCGATCGGATCATCATCGCTCGGTGCTCGGATGGAAGCGCGTGCCCTATATCTGGACGGGGACGATGCTTCAGTTCGGGGGCTTTGCGATTCTGCCGTTCGCGCTGCTCGTAATGACCGGCCAAGGGCATAGTCCGGCGCTCGGTGGCCAGATCTTCGTGCCGATCGCGTTCCTGATGATCGGTGCCGGGATGCACACGATCCAGACGGCGGGGCTTGCACTCGCGACCGATATTTCGACGGGAGAGAATGCGCCGCGCGTCGTCGCGCTGCTTTACGTGATGCTGCTGATCGGCATGATGATCAGCGCGCTGGTTATCGGGCGCCTCCTGACGGATTACTCGCCCACCCGCCTCGTTCAGGTGGTTCAGGGCGTCGGCCTGCTGACTGCAGTGTTGAACGTCACGGCGCTATGGAAGCAGGAAGCGCGCCAGCCACGCGAGGTTGTCCCGGCAACTCCTGTTCCTGCATTTTCCGATGTCTGGCGCAGTTTCGTCCGCGAAGGGCGCAATTTCCGCCTGCTCGTCGCCGTCGGGCTTGGTGCTGCAGCCTTTGCCATGCAGGATGTGCTTCTCGAACCCTATGGTGGTCAGGTTCTCGGCCTCGGCGTGGGGGCGACGACATCGCTGACCGCGCTCTGGGCGGCCGGGACGCTTGCCGCCTTTGCGTTTGCCGCGCGCAATCTGGGCGGTGGCGGCGATCCGCACCGGCTGGCGGGCTATGGCGGCGTCTTCGGAATTTTTGCCTTTGCCGAAATCATTTTCGCGGGCGCGCTCGACGTCCGGATGCTGTTGTTCACCGGTGCCGTGCTCATGGGCTTCGGCGGCGGCCTGTTTGCGATGGGCACGCTGACCGCGACGATGCGCATCGCCTCGAGCGCGAAAGACCGTGGTGGCCTTGCCCTTGGTGCCTGGGGTGCCGTGCAGGCGACGGGAGCCGGTTCTGCGATCCTGTTCGGAGGGCTGATGCGTGATGCAGTCTCGGCCACCTCTGGCAACATGCTTGCCGGCTATGTCTCGGTCTACGCCGCTGAGATCATTCTGTTACTCGGTACTCTTGCCGCTCTCGGCCCGCTCGTCAGCGGCCCCGCCGACGCGCGAACTCCCCAAACCTTCGGCTTTGCCGATTTTCCCGCCTGAAAGGAACTGCCCATGTCACCCGTGATTGTTGGGAATATCGATGTGGCCCTGCTTGTGTTCTACGCTTTCGTGCTGTTTTTCTTCGGCCTCGTCATCCATCTCAACCGCGAAAGCCGACGCGAGGGTTTTCCGCTCGAGGACGATGACGGCCGGCTGCATTCGCGCGCCCTCATCAACGATCCGGGCCCCAAGATTTTCCAGCTGCCATTCGGCCGCGGGATGCGTTCGACCGCGGATTATCCACGTGATCCGATCGACCTGCCCGCAAAGCGCGATCCCTTTCCCGGCTCCCCGCTCTATCCCACGGGCAATCCGCTGGTCGATGGCATCGGCCCGGCAGCATGGGCCGATCGCGCCAAGCTGCCCGACCTGGATATTGAGGGCACGCCGCGCATCGTCCCGCTCTCGAGCACCGATGCAATCTGGATCGACAAGCGCGATCCCGATCCGCGCGGCATGAAGGTTATCGCTGCCGATGGTGCGGTTGCCGGGACGGTGACCGATATCTGGGTGGACAAGGCCGATCGGCTGATCCGCTACCTCGCGGTCGATACCGGAACCCGCGTCGTGCTCGCGCCGATGACCATGGCAAAGGTCAAGCGCGGCATGGTGCACATCGATGCGATCACCGCCGGGCAATATGCCGATGCACCGGTGATCGCCGAAGCCGCGGTGATCACGCTCTACGAAGAGGAGCGTGTCGTCGCCTATTTCGGCGGCGGGTATCTCTACGCCAGCAAAAGCCGTCAGGAGCCACTGATATGATCGATGAATATGAGATCGAGCCGGTTCCCGGCCTGCCCGGAGCCCTTCCAAAGGGCGAACATATCATCTGGCAGGGCGCGCCCGATCGTGCACGCCTTGTGCGAACTGCGATGCACAGTCGCGGCGTAATCGTCTACTTTGCGGGACTGGTCGCATTCGGGCTTGCGGTTCAGGCTTGGACGGGCGCGCTGATGACGCTTGCCGCCGGGCTTTGCGTCCTCGCACTGCTCCATGCCTTTGCCTGGGCTTCGGCGCGCTCGACGCTTTACACGCTGACCAACCGGCGCATCGTGATCCGCGCCGGCGTGGCGCTGCCGAGCTGCATCAATGTGCCGCTGGCACTGATCGAAAGCGCGGAGCTGCGGGTGCATGACGACGGCACCGGTGATATCCCGCTCAAGCTGACACGGGGGAACGAGCTTGGCTATGTCCAGCTCTGGCCGCACGCACGGCCCCTTCACATCAACCATGCACAGCCGATGCTGCGCAGCATTCCCGATGCGAAGCGGGTCGCGATCCTGCTGGCGCGGGCCAGCGGATCGCGCATGGCGGAGGTGCAGGGCACGGCCGTCGCGCCATTGGCGGTGGCGGCATGAGCGCGCTCCATCAGCACCATCGCGGACCGTTCCCGCCAGCGATGCTCTGGGGAGCCGCCGCGATGATCGCCTGCACCATCGGTGCGGGCGTTGCCGTCCGCACAGGTTTGATGCCGGTTCAGGCATCGCCGGTCGATCACCGTGCGGCGGCGAATATCGCGATCGTGGCCAGCCGCGATCTCCGCTTTGCCGATCGCGGCGATGGTGCCGTCATCATAACTGATGTGGGGAATGGCAATGTTGCGCAGATCATCCCCGCAGGCCAGAAAACCGGTTTTGTCCGTGGTGTCATGCGCAGTCTCGCGCGCGAGCGGCGGATGGCGGGCATTGGTGCCGAGGCACCCTTTCGCCTTACCGCCTGGGCAGACGGCGAACTGTCGCTCGTCGACAGCGCCACCGGTCGGGCGATCGAGCTGAATGCGTTCGGACCCGACAATCGCGCTGCGTTCGCGGCCCTGCTGCCGCCTTTCAAAAAGGCCGGATGATGCGTTTTTTCGCGACACGTTTCGATACGCCGTGCACGATCGAGGTGGAGCACGGTTTCGATCACCTCCATGCGCATGTCGAGCTTGACGGCGACATCGCGATAGAGGCGGGTGACAGCGTGCGGGTCCACGGCAGTGCGATCCAGATCCCTTATGGTCGCCGTATCCTCGAACACCGTATCGCGACGGTGACGCGGGCATCATCATTCGGGCAGGCATGGACGAAGCTGAAGGCACGTTTCGCCCTGACCGAACTATACGAGATCAGTTTTTCGAACGGAAAAGCGCTATGAACCAGATGATCCACGGTTTCAGCCGGGACGATGCCCAGGCGATCGCGGCACAGGAAACAGTCCTGAGCCCGCGCTTCTACACAACCGATTTCGATGCGCTGGACAGGATCGACGTATCATCCGTGCGCTGCGAATGGGACGCGCTGATCGCCGAAATGGAAAGCGATCCGAACAAGCGCCACTTCAGGAAAACGGAAAGCTTCGAAGGCCTGATCGACGCAATGGAGCCCGCGCTCCGCAAGGAGTTCATCGATTTCCTCGTATCATCGATGACGTCGGAATTCTCCGGCTGCATCCTCTATGCCGAGATCGCCAGACGGACCAGAAACCCCGACGTGAAAAATCTGTTCAGGCTCATGGCACGCGACGAAAGCCGCCATGCGGGATTCATCAACGACAGCCTGAAAGACGCCGGCATCGGCATTGATCTCGGCTTTCTGACGAAGACCAAGAAATACACGTTTTTTCGGCCGAAATTCATTTATTACGCGACATATCTGAGCGAGAAGATCGGCTATGCACGCTACATCACGATCTATCGCCATCTGGAGCGCAATCCGGACCGGATGATCCACCCGATCTTCAACTGGTTCGAAGAATGGTGCAACGACGAATTCCGGCATGGCGAAGCCTTTGCGCTGTTGATGCGATCGGACCCCAAGCTGCTGACCGGGCTCAACAGGCTGTGGATCCGGTTCTTCCTCGTCGCTGTCTATGCGACGATGTATGTGCGCGATCACGGCAGGCCGGCTTTTCACACCGCGCTCGGTATCGATCCGACCGACTATGACTATCAGGTTTTCCGCGTCTGTTCGGACATTACCCGACAGGTGTTTCCGGTCATCCTCGACAGTGACAGCCCGCGGTTCCGCAGGCATATGGACACGATCCTTGCGGCAAGCCGCAAAATGGCGGGTGGCAACCCGATCGTCCGCTTGTGGCAGCAGGCGCGGATCGGCGTGGCGCTGACGCAAATCTTTTTCATGCGGCCCGAAAAGAACGTCGCGCCCGTCAGCGTCCGGATGGCACCGGCCTGGTGACGTTCAGCGGCCACGCCCTGCCCCTGCTTTACGTTGCGCTGCTCTGGTTTGTCGCGACTGGCATCGTCGTCGCGCTCGATCGGCGTTCGTGGCTGCTGCTGGCGAGCGGGTTGCTGGCACTGGCGGCAACCGCGGCGATTACGATCCTGCGTGACGATCCGTCGACGCTGGCGACTTATGCGAGCTTTACCGCGGCATTCGCGATCTGGGGGTGGCATGAAATCGCTTTTCTGACAGGTGCTATATCGGGACCGAACCGGGCACCCTGTCCGCCCGGACTGCCGCTATGGCAACGGCTCAAGGCCTCGGCAGCCACGGTGATCCACCATGAAATTGCGCTGGCCGCAACGATGGCCTTGCTGCTCGCGCTGACATGGAACAGCACGAACGCCACGGGGGCCTGGGCCTTTGTGATCCTTTTCGTGATGCGACTTTCGGCAAAGTTCAATCTGTTCCTCGGCGTTCCGAATTTTTCGCCCGAGCTTCTGCCGACGCGCCTTGCCTATCTGAAGACGCATTTCCGCAAGCGGCGCTTCAACGCGCTCATGCCCCTCTCGCTGATCGGCTCCGCTGCGCTCACTTATTTGCTTCTCGACACCCCGCTGCTGGCTGCACTTGCGCTGCTCGGTCTTGTCGAACACGTGTTTCTGGTGCTGCCGTTCAAAGACGGGGCATTGTGGCGCTGGGCTATGCCCCGGGCCACGCAAGTTTGAGCGGGGAGGTATCCATGGATTATGAAACGTTGCTCGGCGGGCAGCTCGATCATTTGCGCGATGCGGGGAACTACCGCGTTTTCGCCGAACTCGAGCGCAAGCGCGGGCAGTTCCCCAGGGCAAAGCGCTATGCGGAAGATGGCACCGAACAGGATGTAACCGTCTGGTGTTCGAACGATTATCTCGGCATGGGCCAGCATCCCAAAGTGATCGCGGCAATGCACGAGACGCTCGATGCCTGCGGTGCCGGTGCCGGGGGCACACGCAACATATCGGGCACGAACCATCACCATGTCCTGCTCGAAGCCGAACTCGCCGATCTGCACGGCAAGGAGTCGGCGCTGATATTCACCTCGGGCTATGTCTCCAACTGGGCGGCGCTCGGCACGCTGGCGGCAAAGATGCCGAACTGCCTCGTGCTTTCGGATGCGCTCAATCATGCGTCGATGATCGAAGGCATCCGCCACAGCCGCGCCGAATGCCAGCGCTGGCGGCATAATGACGTCGCGCATCTCGAACAGCTTCTCGCCGCCGCCGATCCGGCGCGCCCGAAGCTCGTCGCGTTCGAAAGCGTCTATTCGATGGACGGCGATATCGCGCCGATCGCCGAGATCGTCGGCCTGTGCGAGAAATACGGTGCCTTTTCCTATATCGACGAGGTTCACGGCGTCGGGCTCTACGGGCCAAGGGGTGGCGGCGTCGCCGAACGCGAAGGGCTGATGGACCGGATCGACATCATCGAAGGAACGCTCGGCAAGGCGTTCGGCGTGATGGGTGGCTATATCGCCGCGTCGAAGACGGTTTGCGACTTTGTGCGCAGTTTTGCCAGCGGGTTTATCTTTTCAACCGCACTGCCGCCTGCTGTTGCGGCCGGTGCCTGCGCATCGATCAGGCATCTGAAGGAAAGCCAGATCGAGCGGGTCCGTCACCAGAACCGCGTCGAGATTGTCCGCAAGCGTCTCGATGCGATGGGCATCCCGCACATCGATAATCCGAGCCATATCATCCCGGTCATGGTCGGCGACCCGCACCATGCCAAGGCGATCAGCGACTGGCTGATGGCGCATCACGGCATATACGTTCAGCCGATCAACTACCCGACCGTTCCCAAGGGCACGGAGCGGCTGAGGATCACCCCCTCACCTGTGCACACCGATGGCGATATCGACCGGCTGACCGAGGCGCTGAGCGAGTGCTGGAACATGTGCGAGCTTGCGCGCAAACCGATGGCGGCCTGACCGGGCATCAGTCCATCGCTCGTCCGCGGGTGCCCGGCGAACCGTGAAGGCGCGCAAACTCGACGGCATCATGCGCGCAGAACACCGTAACGTCATCGTCACGCGCGAACGTTCGAATCCGCTGCTGGTTTTCAAGCCGCGCGACACGGTCCACCTCCATCAGGCGCTGATAGGCTGCAAGCCCCGGCGGACAGTGATAGTCCGGATCGAGTTCGCCACGAAAGAAATAGGCATCGGCGGCATGGAACAGCCAGTCATAGCCGCGATCGATCGCTATGCCACAATGGCCCCATGTATGCCCGGCAAGCGGCACCAGCAGGATTTCCGGTGGCAATCCCTCGAGCGCACGGACAGCCCGAAAGCCGCGCCACGCTTCGCCGCCGCCCGCCGGGTAGAGCCGCCAGTTCTCGACATCGTTCCACTGCTGCGGCCGATAACGCCGACGACCGACGAACGCGCCGCCTTCGCCGCGATTTGCCACGTCCTTCTCCCGCGCCATGACGTGGATCGCGGCGCAAGGAAAATCCTCCAGCCCGCCCGCATGATCGAAATCAAGATGAGTGACGATGATGTGCCGAACGTCATCAACCCTGAAACCAAGCGCCTTCACCTGCGCATGGGCGGTTTCGGACGCGCGGAGCTGCGGCCGGTTGAGCCCGCGAAAGAAAAGCGAAAGCCGCTGACGACGGGCCACATCGCGCGTGCCGAAACCGGTATCGACCAGCACCAGCCCGCTACCGGTTTCAATCAAGAGACAGTGGCAGACGAGGTGCGCGGCCAACCCCCTGCTCGTCCCGTCGAAGAATGCACCGCCTGGCGGGCAGCATGTGCCGCAATTCAAATGGTGAATGCGCATGGATCACCGGCCCTTGCAGACCGTCGCACCCAGTATCGATCGTGAAGCGCATAGGCGAAGGTCTGCACGATCGGTTCCACCACGCCGATCGCCAGCGCCTTTCGCCAATCCTGAGTAAGAACGAACGCGACAGTGATGGCGACGCAAAAGTGCATGACCGCGTAGCTGGCAACCTTCCAGCTCAACGGACTGGCGCTGCTGTCATGGTCGCATGCAGCCATGACGTCACGCCCCTGTGGATGCTGCCCGTTCAGCGACACTGCCCGCGCCCGTCATGGCATCAGGATCGGATCGAAGACGCGTTTTCATGGCCTGGGTGGCCTGCGCATCGGCGCTGGACAGTGTAACACTGGCATGCCCGTCACCGCCGTCGAGCGCGGGCGTCAGCCCGTCGTCCCGCTGCCAATGCGGGCCGCTGTTCCACGGGCCATCCATATCCCCGTCGCCCTGCGAGCTGTTGACATAAAGGCTGGCGAACTGCGTAAGGCCGGTGAGCTTTCCGGGCGGGAAGTTGTCCTCGATCGCATCAAGCGCCTTTTCGAAGGACTTCTGGTGCGCAATTTCGCGAACCATCAGGAAACCGAGTGCTTCCTTGACGCCGGGATCGTCGGTGATGTTGATCATTCGTTCATAGACGATCTTGGCCCGGCTTTCGGCGGCAATGTTCGAGCGGAGGTCGACGGCAGGATCGCTGCGCGAATCGATATAGGTTGCAGTCCACGGCGCACCGGCCGAATCGATAAAAGCCGGGCCACCGCCATAAAGCAGCGATTCCTTCGCGCTGGTTCCCGTCGCGCCGACCGTGGCATAGAGATCGGCCTCGTCCATCATTCCTTCGGAAAGCTGGGCCTTCACGCCCTTGTTCAGCATCGCGATGATCGAGCCGATGACTTCGAGGTGGCTCAATTCCTCGGTCGCGATATCGAGCAGAAGGTCTTTCCGCGCAGGGTCATCCTCGCCGAGGCCCTGTAAGTAATATCTCATCGCAGCCGACAGTTCGCCATCGGCACCACCGAATTGTTCGCGCATTGCGACCGCGAGCCGAGGATTGGGTTCGGAAACGCGAACCGTATACTGCAGGCGCTTGTTGTGCATGAACATCGGACAATCCTCATCACGAGCCTGACGCCGCGTCAGGATTTCGAGGATTTCAACCGAATGCAGCCACGTCCGTTGCGGCAAATCGCTGAGCCGAGGTCGATTTTTCGCCATCGCCGAAACGATGGCGAAGGCTCTTGGTCAGCGCGATGCAGTTGTTGCGATCGTCTTGGGCAAGCCGGCCGTCGGCGCTGCGGCCGGTGCAGGCTGAGGCACCGCGTTCGCAACCGCAGGCCACAGCGTCGGATTCTCCGCCCGCATGCTCACGCCCTTCATCGGTTTGTTCACGCCCTGGTGGCACGTCGCGCAGTTTATTTTCCAGACGTCGCCATGCGGCCCCTTCTGACTTGCCGGAAGGACGTTTGCGACCGAACCGACATATTCATAGTTCGCCTGACGGATCATGCGCGTCGCATACCATGCAAGCGAACGCTGTTTGCTGCTCAGCTTCCACTGCGCAAATGCCTGGGTATTGTGGCAATAGGTGCAGTTCACTCCGAGTGAAGACGACATGTGCATCATCACGCCATAGGTGCGCTCGGCGTCCTTGATGGATACGACATGGTTCGGTGACGGATGCTCACCGCCCGCCACGCGGGCGTTGAACCCGCCCGGACCCGAAAGATAGCCCTGGACCCCGCCATAGGGAAGCGAGGCGTAGGCCGTCCGCGGATCGGGCGTGTTCTGCCCCCGCTTGTTGCCAAGGATCGTCGCCATGTTTTCGGGGGCATCGTTCGAAAAACGATTGAGCGGGATGGTGTTGCCGCGATGGCACGTCCAGCATGTCACGCCGGTTCCCTGCACATGGCTCGTCCAGTTGCCGTTGATGTTCAGCGTCATCTGGATCATCCGGCGCGCAACGACCTTAGGATATTTTTCGTCCGACGCCATGTTGTTCGGATTATGGCAGTAATTGCAGCCGACCTCGTTGGGATCCTTGCCCTCCTGCGGGGCAACCCAAAGGTTCATCGACGCCATCAGATGGTTGAAACGTTCGGTCGAAACGCCGCCGAGCACCTTGACGTTCTGATACGTCTCGTCGGCACGCGGTCCGCTGTCATCCGGCGTCGGATAGGGCGTCGGCGGGATCGGAACTTCCGACTTCGCGAGCCGCGGATTGACGATCTGGTTCAGCGCTGCACCGTCCGGCCCCCATTGAGTGGATTTTTTTGGCCCGATCTCGCAGGCTGTCAGCATCAGGGGCAGTGTCACCACCGCCCCGATCATCAGATTTCGACCGTTCATTTCGGTGCTCCCGGAAGCGCGGCGGGATCGACCACCCCGGTCGACGGATAAATGGGTGCATAGCCGTGCTGCTGCGCCCACAGATACCAGTTATCGACGACAGTTCCCGTCAACAGGATCCCGATTCCGCCCGTCAGCGTCGTCAGCACTGCAAACCACCACGCCCAGCGGTGAACCGATTCCATCGTGGCGTTGAAGCCCATCGTCCAGCGCCAGAACAGCGCGGCCCGCTCGGTTGCCGTGCCGCGATCGGTGATCTGTTCTATCTCGCGCTCACCACCGTAGCGCGTCACCGAGAGGATCGTCGCGCCGTGCATCGCGAACAGAAGCGTCGATCCGTAAAGAAAGACGATCGAGAGCGCATGGAACGGATTGTAGAAAAGATTGCCGTAGCGGATCGAAAAGGCTGCCGTCCAGTCGAGATGCGGGAAAATGCCGAAGGGCACGCTTTCCGCCCAGCTCTGCATCAGCAGGGGCCGGATAAAGCCGATCGAAAGCATCAGGAAGATCGCCGACGCGAACGCCCAGGCGACATGGGTGCCCATGTTGAGCTCCTTGGCACGGATGTAGATTCGCGCCCACCACAAGAGCACCGACGCCGTCAGGAAGAACGCCGCGATCTGCCACCAGCCGCCCTGGGCCAGCGGAACAAAGGGCCGAAAGCCCCATTCCGGCCCCGGCGGCTCAAGCGCGAGCCAGGGAAGCTGGCGAACGAACTGGACGGGATTCCAGTTGACGCTCGCGAGCATGTTGAGTCCGGTGATCTCGAAGGCGAGGAAGAAGCAGACGATCGCCGCCAGCCCCAGCTTGCCGAGATAGAATGGCCCGATCTGCGCATTGCCGATGAAACCCATCAGCCGCGATGTCGTCATCCCGCCAACCCGGGGATCGTTTCCGTCAGGGAGCGGTGCCCCGGGCTCGGGATGGCCCTGAAGCTGGACCTGAGTGAAGATGTTCTGATAGCGCGCCATGTGAATATCTCCTCTTTATGACCAGATCGGCAGATTGAGCCACCAGGTCCACCATTCGGGCCAGCCGCGGGTCCAGAAAGGTCCGGATATCAGGATGCAGATCGCGCTCCAGAAGCCGGCACTGAGCGCCAGGAACAGGCCGACACGGTGAATACCGAGCGTCCCGACCGAATAGCCGATGGTATCGCGGAAGAACGTATCTTCATATTCAGGTGTCTTCACATCGGTGCCCTTGGCAGGGTTTACCGCTGACAGGATCAGCGATCCGTGCAGCGCCAGCGCCAGGGTGGTGGTGAAGAAGAAACTCACCGCGATCATGTGCGCGGGGTTATAGTGGAAATGGAGATACTGGTATCCGGTGTTGGATACCCAGTCGAGATGGCTGAAAATGCCATAGGGAAAAGCAAAACCCCAGGCACCGAGCAGCACCGGCCGGATGACTTCCAGCGAGACATAGGCGAAGATTGCCACGCCGAACGCAACCGGCACGTGATAGCCGATGCCAAGCTTGCGACAGATTTCGACTTCGCGCAGCGCCCAGCTGACGAAGGCCCCGATAGCGCAGATCGTGATGATCTGCCAGAAACCCCCGCTGGCCAGCGGCGCGAGCGACAGGCCATAGGCGATGTCGGGCGGCGTGATGCTGATAAGCCAGGGATTCCACGTCGGCCCGAGTGACGCCGCATAAAGGATGAGCGCGGTTCCAAGCGACGCGAAAAACGCCGTTGTGACACCGAAGAAGCCGACGTAGAACGGCCCCACCCAGAAATCGAAAAGGTCACCGCCAAGCAGCGTTCCCCCTCTTACCCGGTATTTTCTTTCGAAGCTCAGCAGCGCCATCACTCAATCCTCCGCCCCCGCAGACAGAATGTCCGGCGACCAGCTTACGCAGTTACTCGTCGTACATGGGGTGGAGCACAGGCCCTTCACGGGCACTGCGCTCCACCCATGGTGCTAAGGCGTGGTCGCCGTCGCGGGTGCGGCTGCAGCCGCGCCGTGCGGCGCGCCGAGCCAGTTGTAGGTGGGCGTGCTCAGCAGAATGAAGTGAATCAAAAGTGCCAGCACGAAAAGAAATACTGCAAGTGCGACCAGCGTACGACGCGGGTCGAAGATCATCCAAGTTCTCCACATGATCGTGGCTCCTTATTGGTTTTATAATTGTGGAAGATTTAGGATCAAAATCCCAGCCACGGCTTCCACATATAGACCAGAATATGGGCAACGACCGCTACCGCGGTGAAACCTATGAAATTCTGGATAAAGATCTTGTGGAACTCTTTCGCCTCATCGGCCGTCAGGTACGTCCCGAGGCCATCTCTGCCATTATCGCTCATGTCGTCGTCTCCAATTTGCCCGTGTAAAACGAGGAGCGAACTGAGCGCCCCCGGGCGGCATCGACGCGAGGAAAGACCTCGCGAGGATCGGGTTGAGCCGGTTGCGCGTCATGCGCCCCGGCTTTCGTTTACGGCCGCGGCGAGCCGCGCCGGATTGATCCGGGTCTCGCCCGCGCGGCGTGCGGCCCGTTCGGCGGCATCGCGGATGCGCTTGGCGACTGATATCCGGACGAGAACCGGTTCGCGCCCGACGATCGCGTCGAGCTCGGCCTTGGCGTCGTCGTCCCAGCCGAGTTCGGCCTGAAGCCTCGAGGGCGTCGCCTCCACGGCGTCCATCTGAGTCGACAGCGGCAGAATGTTGAACAGCGCGTCGAACAGCGCGTTGCACACGTCCTGGATCAGGCGGGTCGCGCCGGAATAGCCCATGACGGGCGTGCCGGTGTGGCGGCGGATCGCCGCGCCGGGAAACGCCATCGGGATATAGACCGCGCGGCTCCCTGCTTCGGCCATGTACATCCGCTCGTTATAGCTGCCGAACATGATCAACGGCGCATTGGTGCGGATTGCTTCACGCACGGCGGCATTGTCGGGCTTGACGCCCGCCGAGCGCATGAAGCTGAAATTGCACGGCAGCCCCATATCGCCTTCGAGAAAGGCACGGATGCCGCGGGCATAGGTTTCGGTCGCAACGATCGCAAAACTCGCAGTCCCGAAAAAGTCCTGGGTAACCGAGCGCCACAAGTCCCACAGCGGCTTGATCGTCGTATGCTTTTCGCGCTCGATAAACGGCTCGGGATCGATCCCGGTCAGCTCACCCAGTTTGCGCAGGAACAGCGTGGTACTTTCGAGCCCGATCGGCGCCTGAAGATACGGGCGGCCGAGCGTTTCGCACAGGTTGCGGCCGAACTCGCGGTACAGGCACACGTTCACTTCGGCGTCGGCGAGCTTCTTCACATCGGCCAGATGCGCGCCGAGCGGGAACGCCATCCCGACTTCGGCACCGATCCCCTCGATCAGCCGCCGGATCTCGGCAAGGTCGCTGGCGCAGTTGAACGCGCCATACATCGGGCCGATGATGTTGACCTTCGGCTTCGCGCCTTCTTTGCGCGGGCGCAGCGCCGGGACTTTCTTCGGGCCGAACTGCGTCCACAGCCATGTCAGCGCGCGATCCGCCGCCTGCCACTGATCCTCGTCGATGGTTCGCGGCAGGAAACGCTGGATGTTGGTGCCTTCGGGCGTGACGCCGCCGCCGATCATCTCGGCAATGCTGCCTGTCACAACGACGGCGGGAAGATCGCGATCGAGCGTCGCCCACGCCCGCTTCATCGCACCTTCGGTGCCGTCGCGCCCCAGTTCCTGCTCGCCCAGCCCCGTGACGACAATCGGCAGTTCATGCGGCGGAAGCGCATCGGTATAATGGAGAACCGACGTCACCGGCAGGTTTTCGCAGCCGACCGGCCCATCGATGATCACCTGCAGACCCTTGATCGCGGTGAACGCATAGACTGCGCCCCAATAGCCGCCCGCGCGGTCATGATCGAGGATCAGCGTCATACGCCCACCGCCTCTTCTGCCTTGGCAGCGGCGATACGCTTGGCGGCGAATTTCGCCTTGAACTCGGGGCGCTCCACGGGCTTTTCTTCCCATACCCCAGCCGAGCCGTCGCGCCCGACGCCTTCGAAAAATGCCGTCATCTTCTCGAAACGTGCCTTGTTGGCCATCGCCGCGTTGACGACCTGTGCCAGCGATCCCGCCCCGGCGACGCCCATCAGGGGACGGGCCGATATGAGATTGGTGAAATAGAGCGCCGGAACGGCTTTTGCCTTGGCATGCTGCACCACCGGCGTCGTGCCGATGGCGAGATCGGGTTCGAAGCAGTCGACCGCGGCCAGATCCTGTTCGAGGCTGGCGCGATACCGCACCTGCACGCCGCGCGCTTCGAGCCAGTCGCGATCGGGATCGCTCCACTTCGTCTGCGGGCAGGCAGTGCCGACATAGGGCACATCCGCGCCGCTTTCGATCAACAGACGCGCGACGAGCAGTTCGGAACCCTCATAGCCCGATACCGTCACGCGGCCGCGGATCGGCTTGGCGGCGAGTGCGCCCCGGATCGCAGGGAGAAAGCGGTTTTTCGCTTCGTCGACCTTTGCCTGTGCTATTCCGCACGCAGCGCCAACGGCATCGAGCCAGGCTGCCGTTCCATCCACACCCACCGGTGCCGATCCGATCGTGGCACGTCCGGCTGCGGTGAACTCACGGACACTGGCGGTATAAAAAGGGTGGATCGCGGCAACCGCAGCACAATCGAGCGCGGCATAAAGTTCGCGCCATTCGCGCGTCGGCACGACGGGGCCAGCAGCAAGCCCGAGCGGCTCGAGCATCTGCCCGATGCCGACCGGGTCCACCGGAAACATTTCGCCAAGCAAAGTTATCGTCGGTCTGGCAGATCGCTCCTTCGGAGCGGCAACCGGCCCCGTCGCAGCCTCGGTCCGCGCATAGTTGAGCATCGCGCCGGCGAGAACATCCTTCGCCTCGGCATGTGTCGGCACGCCAAAGCCGGGAACGTCGATCCCGATGATCCGCACGCCGTTTATTTCTTTCGGCAAAAGCTGAAGCGGCACGCCGCTTGCCGTCGGCACGCACAGATTGGTCACGATAACCGTATCGTAAAGCGCCGGATCGGCGAGCTGGAACACAGCCTCGCGAATGTCTTCGAACAGCTTTCCGGTGACAAGACTTTCCGAATCGAACGGCACATAGCCGACAGTCCGGCGGGCACCGTAGAAATGGCTGGTGAAGGTGAGCCCGTAAACACAGCAGGCCGATCCTGAAAGGACAGTCGCGGTGCGGCGCATGCGCAGCCCCACGCGCAGCGATCCGAATGCCGGGCACATTGACTGCGGCTGATCATGCGGACCTTTGGGATAATCCGCCGCATAGCGTGCAAGCACATCGCCCTTCCCTGCTTCGAGCGCAGCGGCGCGCAGGGTATCCCCCGACGAGCAGGCGCCCTCAGACTGCGTCATAGATGACTTCGAGGCTGGGCCTGGTTTCAAAAACGCCACCGCGCATATCGGCCTGCGTCGCTGGCTTGAGCGTGAAATTGCCACCGGTATCCTCGGGCTTGAACAGTCCGAGCAGGCCGTCCTGATCGAGCGGCGTCGGGCGAACCGGCGGTGCGGTGGCGACGTTTTCCGCAAGCTCGGCAAACAGCGGGCCCCACTGGCTCTCGGACGTGCCGATGATCTGGTAGTTGGCGCTTTTCCGGCGAATATCGTCATGCGCGGGGATCGAGATCAATTCTGGAATGCCGACCGCCCTGGCAAAGGCCTGCGCCTCGCCCGAGCCGTCATCCTTGTTGATGAGGATTCCCGCAACGCCGACGTTCCCGCCCATCTTACGGAAATATTCGACGGCCTTGCACACATTGTTCGCAACATAGAGCGACTGGAGATCGTTCGACGCGACGACGATGACTTTCTGGCACATGTCCCGTGCGATCGGCAGGCCGAAGCCGCCGCAGACGACGTCGCCGAGGAAATCGAGCAGGACATAGTCGAAGCCCCAATCGTGAAACCCCAGCTTTTCGAGCGTCTCGAAGCCGTGGATGATGCCGCGCCCGCCACAGCCACGCCCGACTTCGGGCCCGCCAAGTTCCATGGCGAAGACACCGTCGCGCTGGAAGCACACGTCCTCGATCGAAATCTCTTCACCAGCCAGCTTCTTGCGCGCCGATGTCTCGATGATCGTTGGCGTCGCCTTGCCGCCGAACAGCAGGCTCGTGGTATCGCTCTTGGGATCACAGCCGATCAGGAGGACGCGCTTGCCCTGCTGCGCCATCATGTAGCTCAGGTTCGCCAGCGCAAAGCTCTTGCCGCTGCCACCCTTCCCGTAGATCGCAATGATCTGCGTCTCTTTTGTCACCGGGCCCGTGTGGACGGGATCGGGTTCCTGATGGGCTTCTTCGCGCAGTGCGCCGAGATCGAGCGTCATCGTGCGTTACTCCAGTCGAAAACCATTTTAAGGACCGACGAGTCATCGAACGCCCGTGGGTAAGCGGCGTGAGCATCCTCGACGGGGGCAATATCGGTGATCAGTCCGTCAAGACTGAGCGCGCCGCTTGCGATCATCACGCGCGTCGCATCCATATCGCCCGATGCCCATTCGGCAGCGATGCGAAGCCGGGCTTCGCGCATGAAGGCTGGCGCGAAGGCGAAGCTGATCGGCGCGGCGTAAAAGCCCGCGAGCACGATTTCGCCGCCCTTGCCGAGCCGCGATACCAGACCGTCGATCAGTTCCGCGTCGCCACTGGCGTCGTAAATCGTGCGATAATCCCGGCGATCGTCAGCGTCAGGATCGATCACGGCATAGCCTTCACCGCCACAGCGGCGCGTCTCGTCCCGTTCCCATACGACAGGTGGCGTGCCGCCCGCGGCGACCGTCAGCCGCGCGAGCAACCGTCCGACGACGCCATGCCCGATAATCAGTTCAGGCGCGTCATGACCGGCAATGGCGTGATAGGCCGTCGCAGCCAGGGCGCACAATATTCCGTCGGCGCCGAGCGACTCGGGTATTGGAACGGCGCGCGCCGACGGGATCAGGACGCGGCTCGCCTGCCCGCCGAACAGCCCCCTGGCGTCACGGTAGCAATCGGCTCCCGGAACAAAAACCCATTCGCCGATTCGCGCCCGGGCCTCACGCCCCGCATCGACGACCCGGCCAACCGATTCATATCCCGGGACGAGCGGATAGCCCATGCCCGGAAAGCTCGGCATGCGACCCTGCCACAGCAGCTTTTCCGTGCCCGCGCTGACGCCACCAAAGGCGATTTCGACGATCAGATCGCCGGGGGCCGGATCGTTGAGCGCGAGCGTTGCCAGCGTCAGCCGTCCCGGCTGTTCCAGCACAATTGCCCGTGCGTCCAAAGCGACTCTCCCCAACCCTCGTCCCAACCGGACCGCGGCGTTGGTGTAACTTTAATTGGACACTCCGCAATGTCAACAACTCTTGACGCATGAATGTTAACTGGCGACGACGACCCCTGCGACCAGTGGCAGTGCGGTCCGCAAAAAGCTTACGTCGGTGAAGCCCGCATCCTGCAACATATCCCGGATTTCCGAGCGATTCCGCGTTTGCCCGGAACCCATTGCAAGCAGGTACATGCCGAAATAGGCATCGCCGACCCGCGCATCCTCCCCGCGCTCGGAAAACGGCTCGCCAATGACGAGACGGCCGTGCGGGGCAAGGGCAGTCCGCGCCGCACGGAGAACCGTCATCGCCGCGGCATCGTCATGATCGTGGAGGATGCGGATCAACGTCAGGCAATCGAAGCCGGCCGGCAGCGAATCGGTCAGAAAACTGCCGCCGAAGGCTTCGAGCCCACTGATATTTGCTGCTGCCGATGCTGCAACATCGGGCAGGTCGAACAGCGCGAGTTCCAGTCGGGGATGCGCTGCCTTGACGGCGGATAGAAAAGCGCCCGCGCCGCCGCCAATGTCGAGAAGGCGTCTGTGCCGTCCGAAATCATAGGCGTGGAGAACCTGTTCCGCGACCATCGGCTGCGATGCCGCCATAAGCGCCGAGTAATCGGCAACGCCGCCGTGCGCATGTTCGGCATAGGGCCAGAATGCGGACAGCGCCCCGCCGCCCCCGCCACGCCGCAGCAGCGCAACCGGATCGGCGAGATCGCAGTAAAGCGCCCCGTGATGCGCGATCATCGCCTGAATGCCGACATCGCCCGCCAGTGCGGCACCCGCGGCTCCGAGCATCCACCGGTCTCCAGCCGCCTCGGCCAATCCCAGCGCGGCCGCCGCTTTCAACAGCCTCAGCATAGCCGGTTCGGGAAGGTCCGCGCCACGCGCAAGGGATTCGAGGGAGACGGGCCCGCTGGCCATGCGTGCGATCGTTCCCGTCGTCACCATGGCATAAGTGATCTGCGAATAGACAAAGCCTGCGACGAGATCGAAGAGCACGCGCGCATGTCTGCGTGCTACGGGCCGGGTCAGCGGAAAGCGCGAAGCCCAGCGCCTGAAACGGGTATTTGCGTAAAGCCGGTTTCGCCACGTGCTCAATATCTGCATCTGTCCAGTGGACTTGACACGCCTAGCTGTGTCAACATCGCATCATGCGCGAACGGGTTGCCATCATCGGTGCCGGGGTCGGCGGGCTTGTCTGCGCCGCCCGGCTGGCGGCTCGCGGGCTCGACGTCACAGTATATGAAGCGTCGTCGAAGCCGGGTGGAAAGCTGCGCGCGATTGATGTCGACGGCGCGGCAATCGATGCCGGCCCCACCGTTTTCACGCTCCGTCATATCTTCGATGAACTGTTCGACGAAATCGACGCGCCCGGTTTCGGCGATCTCCTAAAACCCGCGACCACGCTTGCGCGCCATCACTGGCCCGATGGCAGCAGCCTCGATCTTGAAGCCGATCCCGAACGCGCGGAGGCGGCGATCGCGGCCTTTGCGGGCCCCGCCGCCGCGATCGGCTATCGCGACTTTCGCGCCGAGGCGAAACGTCTGTTCGACGCACTCGACCAGCCTTTCATGCGCGGGGCCAGAACCGATCCGTTTACGCTAGCCTGGCGGATGGGCAGATCGGGCATGCGGGATTGGGCGACTCTCCACCCGTACCGATCGATGTGGCGCGCGCTGGGCCGCTATTTTCCCGATCCGCGCCTGCGCCAGCTGTTCGGGCGCTACGCGACATATTGCGGCTCATCGCCCTTCCGGACGCCCGCCACGCTCATGCTCGTGGCCCATGCGGAAGCGCAGGGAGTGTGGCTCGTCGAAGGCGGCATGGCGCGGCTTGCAGCGCTCTTCGAATCGGCCGCCAGAGCGAAAGGTGCCTGTTTTCGCTATGCCGCCCGCGTCGCCCGGGTCGAGACTGAGGACGGTCGTGCATCGGGGATCGTCCTCGCATCGGGCGAACGGATCGAGGCGGATCATGTCATCATGAATGCCGATCCCGCCGCGCTTGCCGATGGACTGTTCGGTGCCAAGGCAGCCGCCGGCGTGCCACCGGCGCATCGATCGCTGAGCGCCATTGTCGGCCTGGCGACGGGCAGCGTCAGCGGCCATCCGCTCGTGCGGCACAATATCGCTTTCAGCGGCGATTACCCCCGCGAGTTTGCCGCCCTTCACGCCGGAAAGCGCGCCGCCGCACCCACGATATATTTCTGCGCGCAGGATCGTGAGACCGGGATAGCGCCGCCTGCCACCGAACGATTCCAGTTCATAATGAATGCCCCGGCCAACGGGGATACGCACGTCTACACTTCGGGAGAGATCGAAACATGCCGCGAACAGATGCTGGCTTCTCTGAAGGCATGCGGCCTCATGGGCTCGATGCGCTCCTTCGCGATACTGACCCCCAACGATTTCGAGGCCATGAACCCCTCGACGGGTGGGGCCCTTTATGGACGGGCCTCGCACGGGTGGGCCGCGTCCTTCCGCCGCCAGGGCGCGCGGACGAAGATCCTTGGGCTCTATTGCGCGGGCGGAAGCTGCCACCCCGGGGCAGGCATCCCGATGGCTGCACTGTCGGCACGGCTGGCCTGCGACACCCTGCTCTCGGACCTCGCTTCGACCGCGACGTCCCGCCGGGCGGCTACAGCTGGTGGTATGTCGACGCGATCAGCGCAGACGGCCGCTACGGGCTGACCGTCATCGCATTTATCGGCAGCGTGTTTTCACCTTATTACAAGGCAAGCGGCCGCGGCGATCCGCTCGATCATTGTTCGCTGAACGTGGCGCTTTACGGCCCGCTCGGCGCCAAGCGCTGGGCGATGACCGAGCGGGGACGCGTCCAGATCGTCCGCGATGCGACCAACCTGCGCATCGATCGCAGCGCGCTCAACTGGGACGGCACCCGCTTGACGATCGACATAGACGAGCGCGCCTGCCCTTTGCCGCTTCCGGTCAGGGGGCGCATCACGCTCACCCCCGAAATTGTCGGGGGAACCGCTTTTGCGCTCGATCCCGCCCGACGGCATATGTGGCACCCGCTCGCACCGCGCGCGCATTGCGATGTGCAGCTCTCGGCACCGGCGCTCGACTGGCAGGGCGCGGGCTATCTCGATTCAAACACGGGGAGCGAACCGCTCGAAGACGGATTCGAGACGTGGGAATGGTCGCGCGCGCATCTCGGCACTGACGTGGGCGTGATCTATGAAGGGGTGCGGCGTAATGGCGATCCCTTTGCGCTGGCGCTCCGCTGCAAGCCCGACGGCCATTGGGAAGACGCGCCCCTCCCCCCCCGCCGCCGCCTCATGCCGACATTGTTCGCCATGCCGCGCACCACCCGCGCCGACAGCGCCCGCCTGCTCAAGACATGGGAAGACGCGCCTTTCTATTCACGTTCGAAACTGCGGACAAAGATGTGGGGCGTCGTCGGCGAAGGTGTGCACGAATCGCTGTCTATGGACCGGTTCGTGTCACCCGTGACCCAGTGGATGCTGCCATACCGGATGCCCCGGCGGGCCTGATTCTGTCGAAAGGCGGTTGTCCAAATCCCGCCGCGATCACGTTTGCCGATGTTGCGCCGCGGGCTGCGCTTCCTCCCTTTCCGACGCGAGCGACTGATCTTCGCGTGCGTCCCGCGCCGCCCTGTCGCGCGCGATCTCGCGGGTGACCGAAACATATTGCCATATACCAAGGCCGAGCGCGGCGGCAGCGACGAGCGCACCGTCCAATATTCCGAACAACCATGGGTCCATATGATCCTCCCGCCCTTCCCGTTACGGAGAGTCGGCCGCGCTGGCCTCCACGAAACGGGCGATACGGATTGCCGCATCGATCGGCTTTTCCTCATGCGCGAGATGCCCGAGGCCTTCCACGGTTTCGAACGCCGCGCCCGGCACAAGCGCACTTGCCTCTCGCGCCGAAGCAAGCGGGATTGCGGCATCCTTTTCGCCGTGGATAACGAGGAAGGGTATCGCCAGCCGGGGAAGATCGTCCTTCAGCGCGGTCAGATCCCAGTTTGCCATCATCGCGAGCGCACCGGCACAATGGTCGGGCTTTTCGAAAAGCCGGGCATAGTGCGCGATTCCCGCCGCATCGATCCTCGATCCCGTGCTGCGTTCGAGAAACCGCTCCACCACGCCATCGCCGCGCGCCATTCTAGAAAAAATATACGGCGCGAAAGGATTGACGAAAAGCAGCTTGGCCATCGCCGGGAAGAGATGCTGGGCGATACCCGGAAAAGGCAGCAGCGCGGGGGAAAGCGCGACGATCGCCCGGGGGTGGACCATTCCGTCAAGCGCCATGCGCAACGCCACCGCCGCGCCGGCGGAATGGCCGACGATCGCCACGGGTTCGATATCCAGCGCCGTGACGAGGCCGCCAATCGCCTTTGCGAGCGCGGGCAGCGTCGGCCGGGAAACGCTGCCCCGCGTGAATCCATGGCCGGGAAGATCGCAGGCGATCACCTGAAACTGCCCGGCCAATCGGGGCGCGACATCGCGCCAGCTGTGCGTCGCCGCGCCCGTGCCGTGGAGGAGGAGGATCGGCGCACCCTCGCCCATCACCTGCACGTGCCAGTCCAGCATTCCCGCGCGGACAAAGCGGCTGGCCGCGATGTTCGGCCAGTCGGGAGGAAGGCGAGTCATCTCAGCGCACTCACCGCCATGCCGATCGCTGCCCCGCCAGCCTGGGGCAGCGGCAGGTATCGCCCGGCCATTGCCGCCGCGAGCGCTGCGGCCTCGGCCCGCGGCCGCGCTGCCGTATCGACGCAGACGCTCGCAACGCCGCTGGCGGCCATTCGCCTTGCCGAAATGGCAGCGTCGGCATTGGCCTGCGCGCGCGATGGTGAACCGTCGCGCGCTATATTGCCGCGGCCATCGGTCAACAGAACCACAAAGGGCGTCCGGCCCTTTTGCCTGACCGCCTCGGCCAGTTCGCGCGCCGCATCAATCCCGAGCGCCAGCGGCGTTCCCCCGCCACCCGGCAGATCGCCAAGCGCGCGGCGCGCGCGCGTGAGCGATCGTGTGGGCGGTAGAAGCAGCTCTGCGCTGGATCCGCGAAAAGCAATCAACGCGACCTGCGTGCGCTTCACATAGGCCTCGGCAAGCAGTATCTCGACGGCGCCCTTGGCTTCCCCCAGCCGGGACGCGGCCGCGGATCCGCTGGCATCGACGGCAAAGATCGTGACGGCTTCGGCGCGATCTTCAAACCGCTTGATGCGCAGATCCGATCGGCGGACGTGGACGCGCATGTCATCACCGCTGCGGCGCAGGCGCTGCCACGGTGCCGCGGCGCGCAGCGTATCGATCAGCGCCAGCCTCTTGCCGCCGCGTGGCATTCCCGCCCGACTCGCGAGCGCACGCCCGCGCATCATCGATTTACGCTTGGCACCCGCCCCGGCTCCCCCTGTGCCGCGCCCCCCCGCGCCGATCGCTGCGATGACATCGGCGGGAAGGCTCGCTCGCACCGCTTCGATCACACGGTCTTCCAATGGCCCGACGGCGTCACGATCCCCTTCGCCACCGGGATCGTTCTGCGGCGTATCGTCCTCAGGCGTATCGGATGAGGGCGGCAATTGCGTTGCACGCGGGCCAAGCACGATCCGCGCGGCGGCTTCGATGCTGCCCAGCGCAAGCGCGGCGCGAAGGGCAAAAAGTTGGGGCCGAATCGAATGAACGCCAAAGGCCAGTGCTGTTGCCGCAATAGCCCGAATTGCCTCACGCGGATCAGCCGCCGACGTGCTGTCGGCGTAATTCCTGCCCTCCCGCGTCGCGCCGTCGGGGGGCGATGCAGTGCTGGTGATCCAGAAGGCACAGCGTTCGGCGAGAGCATTGGCAAGCCGTTCATCCTCTCCCCCATTATCGACGAGGATGAGCGCGATACCGCCCGCATCGACGGCGCATGCCAGCCGTGCCGCCACCGCGCGATCCAGCCGTTCGGCATAATGGACGACGAATATGCCGCCGCGAGACAGCAACCCTGCCGAACGCACCACGCTGCCACCCGCCAGCGTCGCGCCGAGATCGAGCCCGCCATCAAGCGCCTCCGCGTCGACCGTGCGAGCCAGACGCCGCGCACCGGTTTGCAGGACAAGCTGTTCGACCAGCGCCTCGCAGTCCCCCCGCAGCACGATGCCGCCAAAGGCAAATGGGTCACTGACGAAAAGCCCGACAGCCTGCGCCGCGTCACCGGGCGTCATCAATCGAACAGTTCGGCTATCGCCCGCTCGATCCGCACGGTCGAGCCGGTTTCGTCCAGCACGCTGCGGCGCAGGCGGTGCCGCAGCGCCATTGGCGCTATCCGACGCAGATGCGTCACAGCCGTCACTTTTTTGCCTTCGAGCGCGCTTACGGCCCGCGCAGCGCGCATCAGCGTCAGTTCGCCACGCAGGCCATCGGCGCCGACCGCCATGCAAAGCTGCGACGCGGCCGACAGAACCGCATCGGGCATCGCGACGGCGGGCAACAGTGCCTTGCCCCGGGCGATCCGCTTCAGCGTCGTGGCTTCGGCTTCGGCCCAGGTGGCGGCAAAGCCCGTGCCGTCGCGCTCGAACGCGTCGCAACGGCGCAATATCTCCACGCGGGTGTCCAGATCCTGCGGCGTGCGCACCTCGACCGAAAGCCCGAAGCGGTCGAGCAGCTGCGGCCGCAACTCGCCTTCTTCGGGATTGCCGCTCCCGATCAGCACGAAGCGCGCGGGATGCCGAACGCTCAGCCCCTCCCGTTCGACGAGGTTTTCGCCCGACGCCGCCACGTCGAGCAGCAGATCGACGATATGATCCTCGAGCAGGTTCACTTCATCGATATAAAGAAAGCCCCCGTTTGCGCGTGCAAGCAGCCCGGGCTCGAAAGCCTTTTCCCCCCGGCCGAGCGCCCGTTCGATATCGAGCGCGCCGACCACCCGGTCTTCGGTCGCGCCGAGCGGCAGATCGACGAAGGGCACGGGCACTTTTCCCTTGGGCGGCGTGCCCTCATGATAGCCCGCCGCCGATGCGGGGACGGGCGGCAGCAACGCGGCGAGCGCGCGCACCGCGGTCGATTTGCCGGTGCCGCGGTCGCCGAACACCATCACCCCGCCGATCCGCGGATCGACAGCCGCGATAAGCAGCGCAGCCTTCATCTCGTCCTGACCGACGATTGCGGAAAACGGGAAAGACGCGCGCATCGATTGCGTCTATCATGCGTCCTGCAGTCCGCAAGTCGCAGCATGGGAACCACATGACCGAATTATGGCTCGCCGGAATCTGGGCGATCATCCTCCTTGGCGGTGGCGGTTTGCTGACCACCATCGGCCCCTGGTATCGAAACCTGCACAAGCCGAGGCTCCAGCCGCCCGACTGGCTGTTCGGCCCGGCCTGGACGGTGATCCTCGGGGCGGCGGCCTGGGCCGGCGTTCTCGCGTGGCGCGGCGCACCCGACGATGATGCGCGAACAGACATCGTCATCCTTTTCGCGGTCAACGGCGTGTGTCATTTCCTGTGGAGCCCGATTTTCTTCACATGGAAGCGCCCTGATCTGGCGCTGATCGAGGTTGTGTTCCTCTGGACGTCGGTTGCGGCGCTTGTCTACGGTCTGGCCTCCTATTCAACCACCGCGAGCCTCCTCTGCGTGCCCTATCTGCTGTGGGTGAGTTTTGCGGCCTGGCTGAACTGGGCGATCGTGCGCCTGAACGGCCCCTTTGCAAGCCGCGCACAAGTGCGTTAGCCTCTGGTCTCAATGGTTGGAGAAGCCCCATGGCCCCTGTCCTGACCCCCGGCTCTGCGCCTGTTCGCTATGCAGTGCGAAAGATTACCAACGACGATCTGCGCTGGGCGCTCGCCGAAGGCTGGCGCGATTTTCAGGACAAGCGTGGCGATCTGATTTTCGTGGCGCTGCTCTATCCGGCGTTCGGACTGATCGCCGCTGTCCTGTTTTTCAACGATGCGGCGCTTCCGTTGTTCTTTCCCATTGCTGCCGGGCTTTCGCTCCTCGGCCCTGCGGTCGCTGCAGGGTTTTACGAACTTGCGCGACGCCGTGAAGAGGGACTCGAATCGACGTGGCGGCATTTTTTCGGCCCCCTGTCCGGGCCCGCGCGCGATACGCTGCTGCTGCTGACAGTCGGCCTGCTGGTCATTTTCGGCGTCTGGGTCGCATTCGCCTATGGCATTTACGCAGCGACCATGGGCCCCGATTTTCCCCGCGGGATTACCGATTTGGCCAATCGCCTCGTTTCCACGCCGTCGGGCTGGGCTCTGATCATACTCGGCAATCTGACGGGGGCGGTGTTCGCGCTCACCGTCCTCGTGTGCTCGCTCGTGTCGTTCCCGATGGCGGTGGACAAGCCCGTGGATCCCGCCACCGCGCTCGACACATCGATCCGCGCTTTCCGGGCCAATCCCGCGACGATCGTCGCATGGGGGGCGCGGGTCGGGCTGCTTCTGGTGCTCGGCGCGATCCCGGTATTTATCGGCCTGGCCGTCGTGTTGCCGGTGCTCGGCTATGCGACGTGGCACCTGTACACGCGGCTCGTGGAACGGGGATGAAGTCACGGTAGATTTGGTGGAGCCTAGCGGAATCGAACCGCTGACCTCAACACTGCCAGTGTTGCGCTCTCCCAGCTGAGCTAAGGCCCCTCACCAATCGCGCCTGCCTTTAAGACGGCAAGCGCAGTCTTGCAACCGGATCAGACGTCGTCCTGCCCCTGTTCGGTATCGACGCCCAGATCGTCGTCACCGCCGAGATCAACTTCGTCATCGGGCGACTTTTCGGCATCCTCATCGACGTCGAGATCGAGATCGACCGCTTCGAGATCGGCGTCATCCTTTACGGCATCATCCTTCTTCACAGCGTCGAACGGCAGTGGCTGCTTCGATTTCAAAACCGATTCAGGCAGCCATTCATTGCCGCAGTTGATGCAGGTGACGGGATCGTCCCTTGTCAGATCATAGAAGCGCGTCGCGCATTTCGGGCAAGTGCGCTTCGTGCCCCATTCAGGCTTTACCATCGGTCGGGATGCTCCGGAGGATTGATTGATCAGCAGCGCGGCGCAAGCGCCAGAGCGCCAGGGTGCTCCGCCCTTGCCATAGCCAAACCCGACTGTCAAAGCCGTGCCGCCATGCATCCTGCCCCGCGAGATTTCCGTGCCAGCGGCCCGCTGCTGGGCTCGATCACTGTTCCGGGAGACAAATCCATTTCGCATCGCGCGCTGATGTTTTCGGCGCTGGCGGTGGGCGAGTCAGCCATCGAAGGGCTGCTCGAAGGCGAAGACGTCCTGGCCACCGCGGCTGCCCTGCGCGCCATGGGGGCCGATATCGAAAAGCGCGGCAACACATGGCACGTCCACGGCGTCGGCGTCGGCGGACTGCTCCAGCCGCAGCACGCGCTCGACATGGGCAATTCGGGTACCTCGACGCGCCTTCTGATGGGGCTCGTCGCCAGTCACCCTATCACCTGCACCTTCACCGGCGACGCGTCGCTTTCAGCGCGGCCGATGGTGAGAGTGATCGATCCGCTTTCGATGATGGGGGCAGCGTTCACCGCCTCCCCGGGAGGACGTCTGCCGCTGATGGTGCGCGGCCTCTGCCCTGCCATTCCGATCGAATATCGTCTGCCCGTTGCATCGGCGCAGGTAAAATCGGCGGTCCTCCTCGCCGGGCTGAACACGCCGGGAGTGACCCGCATCATCGAGCCGGTGCCGACGCGCGATCACAGCGAGCGGATGCTGAAAGCCTTTGGTGCGGAAATCTGGCGCGAGAGTGACGCGATCTCGATCCGCGGCGAGGCGGTGCTCGCGCCGCAAAGGCTGGCCATTCCGGGCGACCCGTCCTCTGCCGCTTTCGCCACAGTGGCGGCGCTGATCGTGCCCGGATCGCGCGTCACGATCCGCAATGTCGGCCTGAACAGGACGCGCGCGGGGCTTTACAGCACGCTGCGCATGATGGGGGCCGACATTGTTTTCGCCGACGAACGCAGTGTCGGCGGTGAACCGGTGGCCGACCTGGTCGTCACGCATTCGGCGCTGAGAGGAATAGAGGTTCCGCCCGATCTCGCACCGGCGATGATCGACGAGTATCCGGCGCTGTTCGTGGCGGCGGCGTTCGCGCAGGGGCGCACGATCATGCGCGGGATCGGGGAATTGCGCGTGAAGGAATCGGATCGCATCGCCGTGATGGCGAGGGCGCTGGACGCAATCGGCGCGCGGGTGGACGAACAGGCCGACGGGTTGATCGTCGATGGCAGCGGGGGCGAGCAGCTCGCCGGCGGTGCGACCGTGGAAACCCATCTTGATCACCGGATCGCGATGAGCATGGCGGTTGCCGGCCTCGCCGCGCGTGATGCCGTGACGCTTGACGACGTGACGCCCGTCGCGACGAGCTATCCGACGTTTTTCGAACAGATCGCCGCGCTTCGGGGACAGAAAGCATGAGCTGGTCCACGTTCGGCGATATCGTGGGGTTTATCGGTGCCGGCGCGATCCTTGCCGCTTATGCCTATCTGACCACGGGTGATCGGAACGCGGACACGCGCTACCATCTTCTCAACCTGATCGGTGCGGTCCTGCTGGGCGTTTCATTGACGATCAATTACAATCTCGCCTCGCTCTGCCTCGAGGTGGCCTGGGGGATAATTGCCCTTTACGGGCTTTACGGCAGGTTCCGGCGGCCGCGATGATCATTGCCGTCGATGGACCCGCCGCATCGGGCAAAGGCACGATCGCGCGCAGGCTGGCCGAACATTTCGGATTGCCTCATCTCGATACCGGGCTGCTGTATCGTGCGGTCGGCCTGTCGGTACTGCGACACGGCGGCGATCCCGGTAACGAAGGTGATGCACTGCGTGCCTGCGAGTTCAGCGATGCCATGCTCCATGAGCCCATGATCAGGAGCGAAGCCGCGTCGCGGGCGGCGTCGATCGTGTCGGCACATCATGCCGTTCGCGCAAATCTGCTTCAGCGCCAGCGCGATTTTGCGACGCAGCCCGGCGGGGCGGTGCTCGACGGTCGCGATATCGGAACCGTGGTCGCGCCCTTTGCCGATGCCAGGCTGTTCGTGACTGCAGCGCCGGAAATCCGCGCCAGGCGCCGCTTCGCCCAGCTTGTGGGTGAAGGAAGCCGGGTCCAGTATGCGCATGTCCTGACTGATATAAACGAGCGTGACGCACGCGATACGATGCGCACGGCTGCACCGCTGCGCCGCGCCGACGATGCCGCCTTGCTCGATACGAGTGAAATTGATATAGCAGAAAGCATTCGTCAGGCGATCGCCCTGGTGGACGCGCAAACCGGATAACAGGGCGCGGAGGGAAACCTCTCGCGCCTTATCAATGGTTTGCTTTCCATCGTTCGTCGAAACGGATGCCGCGAACGGTATTCGGCCGCCGCGGGGTTCTGGTCAAAGACCGGCGGAACCAACCGCCTGGCCGGAAAAATTGAATTCTGAGGAACAAGAACTTTATGGCTACGGCTGCAATGCCCACCCGCGACGATTTCGCGGCACTTCTCGAAGCATCCATCGGTGCAGATGGCGGTTTTGAGGGCAAGGTTGTCACCGGCAAGGTGACCGCGATTGAAAACGATCATGCCGTGATCGATGTCGGCCTCAAATCGGAAGGCCGCGTCAAGCTCAGCGAATTCGCAGCGCCGGGCATGAAATCGGATCTCAAGGTGGGCGACGATGTCGAGGTTTATGTCGACCGTGTCGAGAACATCCACGGTGAAGCGATGCTCAGCCGCGATCGCGCGCGTCGCGAGGCCGCGTGGGACAAGCTCGAGCAGGAATTCACCAAGTCGGCGCGTGTCGAGGGTACGATCTTCGGCCGCGTCAAGGGCGGCTTTACGGTCGATCTCGATGGTGCCGTCGCCTTCCTTCCCGGCTCGCAGGTCGATATCCGCCCGGTGCGCGACGTGCAGCCGCTGATGGATATTCCCCAGCCCTTCCAGATTCTGAAAATGGACCGCAAGCGCGGGAACATCGTGGTTTCGCGACGCGCGATCCTCGAGGAAACGCGTGCCGAAGCACGGACCGGCCTTATTTCGACATTGGCAGAGGGCCAGATCATCGACGGCATTGTCAAGAACATCACCGATTACGGTGCGTTCGTCGATCTCGGCGGTATCGATGGCCTGCTGCATGTGACCGACATGAGCTACAAGCGCGTCAACCATCCGTCGGAAATCATTGCCATCGGCGATACGGTGAAGGTGCAGATCGTTCGCATCAACAAGGACACGCAGCGTATATCGCTCGGCATGAAGCAGCTTGAAAGCGACCCGTGGGATGGCGCCGAGGTCAAATATGCGGTCGGCACCAAACTCACCGGGCGTGTCACGAATATCACCGAATATGGGGCGTTCGTTGAACTGGAGCCCGGCATCGAGGGACTCGTCCATGTCTCGGAAATGAGCTGGACGAAAAAGAACGTTCATCCCGGCAAGATCGTCAGCACGTCGCAGGAAGTCGACGTGATCGTGCTCGAGGTTGACAGTGAAAAGCGCCGCGTGTCGCTTGGCCTCAAACAGGCGGTCAGCAATCCATGGGAGGCCTTTGCCGCCGAACATCCGGTCGGCTCGACCGTCGAGGGTGAAGTCAAGAATGCGACTGAGTTCGGCCTTTTCATCGGCCTCGCTGGCGACGTCGACGGCATGGTCCACATGTCGGATATCGCCTGGGGCATTTCGGGCGAGGATGCGCTCAACCTGCATCGCAAGGGCGAACTGGTGTCGGCCATCGTCCTCGACATCGATGCCGAAAAGGAGCGTATCTCGCTGGGCATGAAGCAGCTGGAAAAGGGTGCGCCGGCAGTCGGCAGCGCCTCGTCAGCGTCGGGCCTGGCGAAAAATGCGATCGTTACCGTCACGGTTCTCGAGGTTCGTGATGGCGGCCTCGAGGTTCAGGCAGGCGACGATGGCGCGACCGGCTTCATCAAGCGTTCCGACCTTGGCCGCGATCGGGACGAGCAGCGCGCCGAGCGTTATCAGACCGGACAGAAGTTCGATGCGATGGTCATCGGTTTCGACCGTTCGAAGAAGCCGAACTTTTCGATCAAGGCCATGCAGATGGCCGAAGAAAAGCAGGCCGTTGCACAATATGGCTCATCCGACTCGGGCGCTTCGCTCGGAGACATTCTCGGTGAAGCGTTAAAAGCGCGCGACAAAAAGTAGACCGCCTTATTCTCAACTTGTCGTCGCCATTGATTTCATTTGCGAAATTAAAGGCGACGACGATTGAGAAATCATTCCCCTAATGTTACAGTTGTGACTGACAAAGGCGCGTGCTGGTGTCGTAGCCGGCAAGGGGAAAACAATGATCCGCTCCGAACTTGTGGACCGGCTTGCCACTGAAAATGCTCATCTGACTGTGCGTGAAATCGAACAGATTGTGATGGTTTTCTTTGGGGAGATTACAGCACAGCTTGTGCTTGGCGGACGGGTGGAGTTGCGCGGCTTCGGCGCGTTTTCAAGCCGCTCACGCAGTGAGCGTGCCGGACGCAACCCGCGCACCGGCGATGTCGTCGAAATTACCGCCAAGCGCGTCCCGCATTTCAAACCGGGTAAGGAAATGCGCAATCGCCTGAATGTCTGACGCGGTGCCTGACGCAGCGACGGGAGCGGTTCCTGGTGCAGCGACGGGAGCGGTGCTGGCACTGTCAGGAATGGCCGTAGCCGACAGGCTGTCAGTTTTTCAGCCGGTAGCCCGTGCGGAACATCCACGCGACAATCATGAGGCAGAGTGCGAGGAACCCGAGCATCGCCGCCATGCTGATTTCGATGCCCACATCCCCTCTGCCGAAAAAGCTCCAGCGGAAACCGCTGATCAGGTAAACCACGGGGTTGAACAGCGTGACGGTACGCCATGCCCGTGGCAGCATGTCGATTGAGTAAAACGCCCCACCAAGGAACGTAAGCGGCATCACGACGAGCAGCGGCACAACCTGAAGCTGTTCGAAGCTTTTTGCCCAGATGCCGATGATGAAGCCGAACAGGCAGAATGTGGTGGCGATCAGCACCAGGAACAGGATCATCCAGAAGGGATGAAGGATCACGACATCGACGAACAGGTTCGCGGTAACGAGGATGACGAGCCCGATGATCAGTGATTTGGTAGCCGCAGCCCCGACATAGGCGAGCACGGTCTCGAACGCGGAAAGCGGTGCCGACAGCAACTCGTAGATCGTCCCGGCCCATTTCGGCATGTAAATGCCGAAGGATGCGTTCGAAATGCTTTCGGTGAACAGCGACAGCATGATGAGACCCGGAACGATGAACGCGCCATAGGGCACACCGTCGATCTCGCGCATACGGCTGCCGATCGCCGATCCGAATACGATGAAGTAAAGCGATGTCGTAAGCACCGGCACCAGCAGACTGGTGAGCACCGTGCGGCGGAAGCGGGCGATCTCGAACTTGTAGACCGCCCAGACGCCGTGCGCGTTGAACCTCATGCCGTGCGCCTTTCGCTGACCAGATCGACAAAAATGTCCTCGAGTGAGCTCTGCCGCGTCGCAAGATCCTTGAATCCGATGCCGTGATCGCTCATCGCCCGTAACAGCGAGGGAATGCCGGTGCGATCGTCATTCGCATCGAACACATATTCGATTTCATGACCGTCGTTCTTCAGCACGAGCTGCCAATCGGCGAGCGCGTCCGGCAGGGTCTCTATAGGCTCGGCGAGCGCGAGGGTCAGCGTCTTGCGGCCGAGCTTGGCCATCAAAACCACCTTGTCCTCGACGAGGATCAGTTCACCCTTGCGGATGACGCCGACACGGTCGGCCATCTCTTCGGCTTCCTCGATATAATGCGTCGTCAGGATGATCGTCACGCCGGTTTCGCGCAGATGCCGGACGAGTTCCCACATATCCCGCCGCAGCTCGACATCGACCCCGGCGGTCGGCTCATCGAGAAACAGGATCTGGGGTTCGTGCGAGAGCGCCTTGGCGATCATCACGCGGCGCTTCATGCCGCCCGAAAGTTCCATGATTTTGGCATTGCGCTTGTCCCAGAGCGACAAGTCGCGCAGCACTTTTTCGACGAAACCGGCATCGGGTGGCCGACCGAACAGGCCGCGGCTGAACGTTACCGTGGCGATGACGGTCTCGAATGCGTCGGTATGCAGTTCCTGCGGGACAAGGCCGATCCTGCGCCGCGCCTCGCGATAGTCGCGCACCACGTCATGCCCGTCGACGGCGATCGACCCCGCCGAAATTGTGACGATGCCGCAGATCATCGAAATCAGCGTCGTCTTGCCCGCACCATTCGCACCCAGCAGCGCGAAAATCTCGCCGCGCCGGATCGCCAGGTCGATCGGCTTCAGCGCCTGGACGCCCGACGCATAGGTTTTCGCAGCGCCGGAAATCTCGATCACAGTGTCAGCCATGGCTATGCGCTTAGCAGTCCTGCAAGAGGCGGCAACCCGTTGCCGCTTGACCGGCAGCCCGGCTTGCCGCTTTGTCATCGCCATGCGCGGACGTGGCGAAACTGGTAGACGCACCGGACTTAAAATCCGTTTCCCGAACAGGAGTGCGGGTTCGATTCCCGCCGTCCGCACCATCATTGCCCTGTTTGCGGCGCTCGTCGTGGCTGCGTGCGGACAGGCACCGCGCGAGCAGGTGATCCATGTCAGCGTCGTCGGCATTACGCCGCGTCTGCTCGATCCGCAGCACGCATCAATCGATCGTGCGAGCGCGGTGCTGATGCGTGAAACCCACCAAGGGCTGGTCGCGTTTGACGCTGCTGGCCAGATCGAGCCAGCACTGGCCGAAAGCTGGACGTTTACCAAAGACGGGTTGAGCGTTATCTTCCGTATCCGCCGCATCAGATGGCCGGGCGGTCGGGAGGTGACGGCGCGCGACGTTGCGGTCAGCCTCAATGCCGCTCTTTCAATTCGGAGCGAAAACCGGCTGAAGCCGCTGTTGTCAGCGATCGAAAGCGTAGTCGCGATGACCGATCGCGTCGTCGAGATCCGCCTGCGCGTTCCCCGCCCCAATCTCCTCGAGCTCCTCGCGCAGCCTGAACTTGGTATCTCGAGGGGCGGTGCCGGGACGGGGCCGTGGGACGCAGCGCTGGGCGGCGGGGCCTTCGTGCTGACACCGCATCCTGGCGAGGCCATGATCGACGAAGACGTGCCGGGCGGCCCCAACACCGCAAAGATCATTCTTCGCGGCGAACGGGCGGTACTCGCGATTGCCCGTTTCATGCAGGAGCCGGGCGGTATGGTGACGGGGGGCGCAATCGCCGATTGGCCTTTGGTCCGCGTCGCGCAGTTGCGCGCCGCCCTTGTCAGGATCGATCCGGCAGACGGGCTTTTCGGGCTTGCGGCGACGAAGGCGAGACCGTTCATCCGCGATGAAGCGATCCGCAATGCGCTATCGATGGCGATCGACCGGGGACTCCTCGTCGCAGCGCTCGACGTGCCCGGATGGCGACCGGCCAATCGTCTGCTGCCGGCACAGCTCGACAGTGCGGCCGTGCCCGCCGCCCCGCGCTGGGCCAATGATCCGATGGCGGATCGTCAGCTTGAAGCCCGGCGTCGCATCGCTGCCTGGATCGCCACGCACGGGCCCGTCTTGCCGCTGAAGGTCGCGCTGCCCGACGGTGCCGGAATGACGATATTGTTCGCGCGGCTTCGGGCCGACTGGCGCTCCGTCGGTATCATCGCCGAGCGCGTGCGCTGGCATGACCGCGATGCCGATCTCCGCCTGATCGACGAGGTCGCGCCCGGTCGTAGCGCCAACTGGTATCTCACCCGCATCAGCTGCAGGGCGGGCCTTCCGTGCAGCGACGATGCCGAAGCGGCGCTGGTGGCTTCGCGGGCCGCTGCCGATCTGGCAGACCGCGCGGCGCAGATTGCCAGGACTGACGAGGCTTCGGCGCGGTGGATGGCGTTCATCCCGCTCGCCGCGCCACTGCGCTGGTCGATTGTCGATCCGTCGCTCACCGGTTTCCGCGAAAACAGTTTCGCGGTGCACCCCTTGGCGCGCCTGAGGTCTCCGGCCGGGTAGCGAAGGCCGACGTCGGCCCTATATCGTGGTAACGAGGAGCTTGCCATGGTTGACACAGGTCTGCGCGGTTTGGGGATGTTCGATACGGCCGGGCTTTCGGGTACCGATCCCGCCGCCGTTCGCCGCCGGATCGAAGCCATGGAGCGACTGCTCGAAGGATTGTTCGTCCTTCCGGGCACCGATCGCCGCGTCGGGCTGGACGTCTTGCTCGACGTCATTCCGGTGGGCGGCAGCGTTGTCGCCGCGCTCATGGGAAGCTGGCTGGCCTGGGAGGCGCGCAACCTTGGCATGCCAAAGCACGCCTATGCGCGGATGGCCGGAAATATCGGGGTCGATGCCCTGCTCGGGATGATCCCCTTTGTCGGCGCGATCCCCGACTTTTTCTTCCGTTCCAACACGCGCAACCTCAGGATCATCAAGCGCTGGCTCGACCGGCATCATCCCGCCACGGCGATTATCGAGGGATAGGGGCGGGCTGCTGGACGGGGTGGAAGTCGAGCCCGATGTCCACCGCCGGCGCGCTTTGCGTGAGCCGCCCCACCGAAACATAGGTCACCCCGGTGTCCGCGATAGCCCTGATCGTATCGATCCTGACGCCGCCCGACGCTTCCGTGTGCACACGCCCCGAAACGAGCAGGACCGCAGCCCGAAGCGTGGGAAGGTCCATATTGTCGAGCAGCAGGTGAGTCGCGCCCGCCGCAATCGCCTCTTCGATCTGATCGATCTGATCGACCTCGACGATGATCCGCGCTATGCCTGCGCTTGCCGCCGCCCGTGTCGCCGCTCCCACCGATCCGGCGACGGCGACATGATTATCCTTGATCATGGCCGCGTCCCACAGCCCCATGCGGTGATTGGTCGCCCCGCCCATCCGCGTGGCATATTTTTCGAGCAGGCGCAGGCCGGGGATCGTCTTGCGCGTGTCGAGCAATGTGGAGCCCGTTCCCGCTATCGCATCGGCATAGGCGCGCGTCATCGTGGCGATACCAGACAGGTGCTGCACCGTGTTCAGTGCTGCGCGTTCGGCAGTGAGCAGCGCCCGCGCCTTGCCTGATACGCGCATCAGCTCGGCCCCCGCCGTGACGGTATCCCCTTCCCCCACCAACGACTGGATCACGCAGTCGGCATCGAGCGAACGGAAAAATGCCTCTGCCAGCGGCAGCCCGGCCACCGTCATCGCCTCGCGGCTTTCCATGGCCCCGTGGAATCGCGCATCGGGCGGGATCACGGCTTCGGAGGTAACGTCACGTGGCGGATGGCCAAGGTCTTCGGCAAGCGCCTGGCGCACGAATGTCTCTACATCGAAGTCGGCGATTGCAAACTGCATGTCCATCGCCCCGGTCAGCCGTCCGACAGCCCGATGGCCCCCACATCCCCCTGCCCGACAGTGTTTCCCGCCATATCGAGCATCCGGTCCAGACTCTTTCTGGCGCGCAGCCGCAGCCCTTCCTCGATCACGATGCGCGGTTCGAGGTCGCGCAGGGCCACATAGAGCTTTTCCATCGTGTTCAGCGCCATATACGGGCAGATATTGCAGTTGCAGTTGCCGTCGGCTCCCGGCGCGCCGACAAAGACCTTGCCCGGCAGCGCGCGCTCCATCTGGTGAATGATGTGCGGCTCGGTCGCAACGATCAGCATGTCACCCGGCATCGCCTTTGCATAAGCGAGAATCCCGCTCGTCGAGCCGACATAATCGGCGTGATCGATGATATGCGCCGGGCATTCCGGGTGCGCGGCGACGGGCACGCCGAGGTGGCTTGCCTTCAGCTTCAGCAATTCGGTTTCCGAAAATGCTTCGTGGACGATGCACACGCCGGGCCACAGCAGCATCTCACGCCCCGTCTTGCGTGCGAGATAGCCGCCAAGATGTTTGTCGGGGCCGAAGATGATCTTCTGATCTTCAGGCAATTGAGCCAGTATTTTTTCCGCCGAAGACGATGTGACGATGATGTCGCTCAACGCTTTCACCTCCGCCGAACAGTTGATGTAACTCAGCGCGATGTGATCCGGGTGCGCGGCGCGGAAGGCGGCAAAGGCCCGGGGCGGGCACGAGTCTTCAAGACTGCAGCCTGCGTCCATATCGGGCAGAATCACCGTCTTGCGTGGCGAAAGGATCTTCGCGACTTCGGCCATGAAGCGCACACCACAAAATGCGATGACATCGGCATCGGTCGCCGCGGCCTTTCGCGAAAGATCAAGGCTGTCGCCGACAAAATCGGCAATGTCCTGAATTTCGGGCTTCTGATAATAATGCGCGAGGATTACCGCGTTCTTCTCCCTGCGCAGGCGATCGATCTCGGCGCGGATATCGACGCCCTGGGCCCTCCCCGAAACTGAATTCATTCGATCATCCCCGTCGTGCATGGCTCAAATGGAGCCCGTTCGCCCGGCGCGCAAGGGAGCAACGGCTTTCGGCGGCTCTATCGCGCCGCTTTGCCGACGCCGAGGATGGTGTCGAGCGGGGTCGATTCGTCCCATTGCTCGCCGATCGCGCCGCTGCGTTCGAACGGAAAGCGGACGCTCACCGAAACCGCGCCGAGCCCCGCGGCCCGTAACGGTGCCTGCGTCAGGTGCCGGACCGCCTGGCGCGCGTTCTCGCGTGCCCTTGCAAGGTTTTCGGGCTTTACCGCCTCTGCACTGGCAACCGCCCCCGCACGCGCCGAAATCTGCCGGTGCAGCCGGTCCGCCGCGCCCCGGCTGACGAAAATCCCCGATGGTGCCGAACCTTTGGCGCGGGCCTCATCGATGTTCGGCTCGGCCACGGTCACGTCAGGCAGCTCGACGATCATGGTGCGGGCAGCTCCATTCCAGCGGTAGCTGGCCCGCCCAACCCGCGCGAGATCGACGAAATAATCGACGGTATAGGGCATGACCCGCTTCTGGGTGCTCTGAAGCAACCCGCCAAATCCCGGATCCGCAGCCGTAACGGCAAGGTGTCCACTCAGCGTGGAAACCCGTAATGCAGGCGATCGTGCCAATGTCGCGGTCAGCACCTTTGCGGTTTCGTAGGGGAGGTTCGCCTCGGCGTCGGCGGCGCGCGTCTGGCCGCGCCACGCCAGAAACGCGAGCAGGGCGATGACTGCCAGCGCCAGGGCGGCAAAAGCGCCGCTCAGGCGGCCAGCCGCCATGCCGCCCCCTCCTGCCTGACCAGCCCCCGCCCCTGCAGGTCTATCAGATGCGCGAGCACCGATCGCCCCGCTGCCGGAAAGAGACGCTGATCAGTGCCTTTGTACATGATCGGAACCATCGCTTCCACAAGGCCCCAGCCATCGCCAAGCAGCTTCAATATCTGTCGCTCGCGCTGTTTACGGTGCCCCATCAGCGCGCGCACATGCTGCTGCGGGTTCGCCACCGGCTCCCCATGTGCGGGGTAATAGATCGCGTCGTTGCGATCCCGGAGCAGCGCGAGGCTGTGCATATAGGCCGTCATATCGCCATCGGGCGGCGAGACCACGGTGGTGGACCAGCCCATGACATGATCGCCGGTAAACAACGCCTGCTCCTCGATCAGCGCATAGCAGAGATGGTTCGATGTGTGCCCCGGCGTGGCGACAGCCCCGAGCGTCCAGCCATTGCCCGACAGCCGGTCGCCATCGCGAAGCACTTGATCCGGCGCATAGGTCGGATCGAACGAAGCATCGGCGCGCGGGCCGTCATCATCGAGCGTCAGCGGCGCACAGCCGGTGATCGCCGCACCCGTTTCGGCCTTCAGCGGCCCCGCAGCCGGTGAGTGATCGCGGTGCGTATGCGTGCAGATGATCGCACGGATCCGGTTGTCCCCGGCCGCCCCGATGATGGCAGCGATATGATCAGGATCGTTTGGTCCGGGATCGATGACCGCCAGATCGTCGGTGCCGACGATATAGGTCTGCGTTCCGGTAAAGGTGAACGGAGACGGATTGCCCGCCAGCACGCGCCGGACCCGCGGCGAAAGCTGCTGTGCACGATCTGCGGCCTGCGCGTCCATCCTGTCCATGTGGCGCGGCCAATGCCGGTCCGCAACGCCGGAAAACTTTACAGACTGCAGTGAGCGTTAATGCGCGTAAACCATGTTGGGCCGCAGAAAACCGACAGTTGCTGAATCTGGCACGCGGTCTGCATAGCTGAGGATGTGTCAACGGCGGTGTTTTCCGCTGGAGTGGCGGATCGGTTGCAGCTTTGGTCTCGCGCGCCGATCCGCCCTCACCCGCCATCTCCAGAATATGCGGGCCAGTTTTCTTCTGCTGATCTGACCCTGTCGGGCCAAAACTGTTCAGCCTGGAACCAGTCCCTTTTCAGTCATCAGCGCGTGCAATTCGCCCTCTTCGAACATCTCGGTCATGATATCCGAACCGCCGACGAACTCGCCTTTCACATAAAGCTGCGGGATGGTCGGCCAGTCGCTGAACGCCTTGATGCCCTGGCGAACCTCCATGTCCTGCAAAACATCGACGCTCGCAAACTCGACATTCAAATGCTCGAGGATTGCAACGGCCTTAGACGAAAAGCCGCATTGGGGAAAAAGCGGCGTTCCCTTCATGAAAAGGACGACATCGTCCTTCGCGATGATTTCGGCAATGCGGGCGTGGCTGTCGGTCATGATTCGATCCTATTGCGAAGCGGTTGAAAGCTGGAGCGCATGGAGCTCGCCGCCCATGCGTCCACCAAGTGCTGCGTAAACGGCCCTGGTCTGCGCGATGCGCGACTGTCCGGCAAAGCTGGGGGCGACGACCCGCGCGGCATAATGGTTGCCATCGCCGACAAGGTCGGTGATCGTTACCTGCGCATCGGGGATAGAGGCGACGATCATCGCTTCGATTTCGGCCGCGCCCATGGCCATTATTGCGATTCCATAAGCTGGCGGCGCGCCTCGACAGTCTTTTCAGCGACCATCGCACGGATCGTGGCGTCGTCGATGGGCACCGAAGCCGCGGTCATATCGCCAAGGAGCTTGCGGATCACGTCCTCGTCGCCGGCCTCTTCAAAATCGGCCTGCACGACGGCGGTTGCGTACGCATCGGTCTCTTCAGGCGTCAGCCCCATCTGCGCAGCTGCCCAGCGTCCGAGCAGCTTGTTCCGCCGGGCGGCGATACGAAAGGCCAGATCCTCGTCGCGCGTATATTTGGCCTCGAACGCCCGTTCGCGTTCATCGAATGTGCTCATGCGTGGCGCTCCAATAGCAAGATGACGAATGGCTGTGCTGCGGCTGCACCGCATCCATCGCTTATGATGTGCCCCCTCGAGAGCCCGACTTCAAGCGCAAGATCAATGCCTGGCCCGGCTGGTCCCGACAGGATCGGGCCGTGGCCCGGCGTCTGTCATATGGTCACGACGACCTTGCCTATCGCATTCCGGCTGGCGAGGTGCGCAATAGCCCTGCCCGCGTGTTCGAAATCAAAAGTCTCAGTCACTCTGGGGTTAATCCTGCCCTCTGCCCAGAGCCGAAAGAGATGCCCGACATGCGCGGCGTTGGCAGCGGGCTCGCGGGCCGCGAAAGCGCCCCAGAAAACGCCGCAGACATCGCAGCTTTTCAGCAAGGTCAGGTTGAGCGGAAGCCGGGGAATACCCGCCGGGAAACCGACGACAAGATAGCGCCCCGCCCATGCGATCGAACGCAGCGCCGGCTCGCAGTAATCGCCACCTACTGCGTCATAGATGACATCCGCGCCGTTTCTGCCGAGCGTGGCCTTGAAGGTATCGGCAAGTGCCTTTGATGCGTCACGGTCGAACGGCGCATGGCCATAGAGCACGACGTCATCCGCGCCCGCCGCGCGGACCGCCGCTGCCTTTTCGGCGCTCGATACCGCGCCGATTACCCGCGCGCCAAATGCCTTGCCGAGTTCGACCGCAGCGAGGCCGACACCGCCCGCGGCACCAAGCACGAGCAGCGTCTCCCCCGCGCAGAGCTTGCCGCGATCGACGAGCGCATGGATCGACGTGGCATAGGTCATCAGCAGCGCCGCACCATCGACGAAGCTGCGCTCGTCAGGGAGTTTGTAAGCCGAAGATGCTGCAATCGCTATCTTTTCCACAAGGCCGCCATGTCCCGTTACCGCGATCACGCGATCGCCGACGGCAAATCCGCTCACGCCCTCGCCCAGCGCCTCGACAACTCCCGCAATCTCGCTTCCCGGCGCGAAAGGGCGCTGCGGCTTGAACTGATATCTGTCCTCGATAATCAGAACGTCGGGATAGTTGATCGCGCAGGCTCTGACCGCGACGAGCAACTGGCCCGGGCCCGCCACGGGCGCATCGATATCGCGCACGACGAGTGTTTCAGGGCCACCGACTGCCGTGGACAACATTGCTTTCACGCCGAAATCCCTGCATCCAGCCACGGCCTCGCCGCGCTCTTCCGGCGTTCATAGTCACCGATTGCCGCTTCGTTCGCAAGCGTCAGCCCGATCTCGTCGGTGCCGTCGAGCAGGCACTGCTTGCGGAAAGGGTCGATCGCAAAGGCAAATCGATCCTGATAGCGCGTCGTCACCGTCTGGGCCTCCAGATCGACATGGATCGGATCGCCCTGCGCCGCAACGGTCAGCAGTCGATCGATCGCCACCTGCGGAAGGACGACTGCGAGGATACCGTTCTTGAAGGCATTGCCCGCGAAAATATCCGAATAGGATGGTGCGATCACCGCTCTCAGCCCCATGTCGGCAAGCGCCCATGCGGCGTGTTCCCGGCTCGATCCGCAGCCGAAATTATCGCCCGCGATCAGGATCGGCGCACCTGCATACGCCGGGTCGTCAAAGATATTGCCCGCCTCCGCGCGCACCGTCTCGAACGCGCCCGCCGCCAGCCCCTCCCGCGTGACCGTCTTCAGCCAGCGCGCGGGAATGATGACGTCGGTATCCACATTGGCCCGCCCGAACGGATAGGCGCGGCCTTCGATGATGGTGACGGGGATCATGCGATCAACTCCCGCACATCGGTCAGCCGTCCCGTCACTGCCGCTGCTGCCGCCATCGACGGGCTGAGCAGATGCGTCCGCGCGCCGGGGCCCTGCCGCCCCACGAAATTGCGGTTGCTCGTCGAGGCACAGCGCTCACCGCTCGGCACTTTCTCGGGGTTCATGCCCAGACAGGCCGAACAGCCCGGTTCGCGCCATTCGAGCCCGGCCTCGGTGAAAATGCGGTCGAGCCCCTCGGCTTCGGCCTGGCGCTTGACCAGACCCGATCCGGGCACGACGATCGCCCATTTGACGCCATCGGCCTTGCGCCGCCCCTTCAGCACTGCGGCGGCGGCGCGTAGATCCTCGATCCGCGAATTGGTGCAGCTGCCGATGAAGATGTTTTCGATCGTAACGTCCTGCATCGCCGTGCCCGGCGCGAGGCCCATATAGGCGAGCGATTTCCGGGCCGCCTCGCGCTTGCCGGGATCGGTGAAGCTCTCCGGATGGGGGACGGTGCCGGTGATCGCGACCACATCTTCGGGGCTGGTGCCCCAGGTGACGTTCGGCGCAATGTCCGATGCGTCGAGAATCACGGTGCGATCATAGGTCGCGCCCGCATCGCTCGGGAGCGTTTGCCAATAGGCCACGGCCGCCTCCCAGTCAGCCCCGCGCGGTGCCATCGGGCGACCCTTCAGATAGGCGAAGGTCTTTTCATCGGGCGCGATCAGCCCGGATCGCGCGCCGCCTTCGATCGCCATGTTGCTCACGGTCAGCCGTGCTTCGATGCTGAGATCGCGGATCGCCGGTCCGGTAAACTCGATCACATGGCCCGTGCCGCCCGCCGCGCCGATCCGGCCGATGATTGCAAGCACGATATCCTTCGCACTGACGCCGAAGCCCGGCGCACCCTCGACGCGGATCTCCATCGTCTTCGATTGTGCGAGAAGCAGCGTCTGCGTGGCGAGCACATGTTCGACTTCGCTCGTCCCGATGCCGAACGCGAGCGCGCCAAGCGCCCCGTGCGCCGCGGTGTGACTGTCCCCGCAGACCAGCGTCGTGCCCGGCAGCGTGAAACCCTGCTCGGGGCCGACGACATGGACGATCCCCTGCGCCGCCGCGACGGCATCGATATAGGGCACGCCGAAAGCGGCGACATTGGCTTCGAGCATCGCCAGTTGTGCAGCGCTATCCGCATCGGCAATCGGCATGCGGCTGCCGTCCCCATGGACCCGCGGCGTAGTCGGCAGATTGTGATCGGGCACCGCAAGCGTCAGATCGGGGCGGCGCACCCCCCGCCCCTCGCGTTTCAGCCCGGCAAATGCCTGCGGGCTCGTCACCTCATGAACGAGGTGACGATCGATATAAATCAGGCACGTGCCGTCAGGACGCCGTTCGACGACATGTTCGTCCCAGATCTTTTCGTAGAGCGTGCGCGGTCTGCTGGCCATGGCCGTCTATTGCGCGGGCGTGGCGGGCTCCGCAAGTCGTGCCGTCAGTGCTCGTAGGCCGCCGTCGTCTTCGCCGCCACCTCATCGGCGGTCACGCCGGGGGCGAGTTCGATCAGCCTGAACGGGCTCTGGTGGTCCGCGCGCCGAAATACGCACAGATCGGTGATGATCATGTCGACCACGTTCCTGCCCGTAAGCGGCAGCGTGCATGCCGGAATGAATTTCGCGTCACCGTTCTTCGCCACATGCTCCATGACGACGATGATGCGCTTCACCCCGGCGACAAGGTCCATCGCGCCGCCCATCCCCTTGATCATCTTGCCAGGGATCATCCAGTTGGCGATGTCGCCGTTTTCAGCGACTTCCATCGCGCCGAGAACCGTCAGATCGATATGCCCGCCGCGGATCATCGCAAAGCTCTGTTCCGATCCGAAATAGCTGGATGAAGGGAGTTCGCTGATCGTCTGCTTGCCCGCGTTGATGAGATCGGGATCGACCGCATCGTCATAGGGGAAAGGGCCAATGCCCAGCATCCCGTTTTCGGACTGCAGGGTGACGGTGATTCCTTCGGGAACGTGATTGGCTACCAGCGTCGGGATGCCGATGCCGAGGTTGACGTAAAACCCGTCCTGCAGCTCGCGCGCGGCGCGCGCCGCCATCTCGTCGCGGGTCCAGGCCATTATACCGCCTCCCGCGCACGGACCGTGCGAAACTCGATCTGCTTGTGATAGGGTGCACCGCAGATCAGCCGCTTCACATAGATGCCCGGCACATGGATGCAATCGGGATCGAGCGACCCGACGGGGACGATCTCCTCGACCTCGGCGATCGTCATATGACTCGCGGTCGCCATCGGCTGATTGAAATTGCGTGCGGTCTTGCGGAACACCAGATTGCCGCTCTCGTCGGCTTTCCAGCCCTTTACGATCGCAATGTCACCGAAGATCGCGCGTTCGAGGATATAGTCCCTGCCGTCGAACGCCTTGACTTCCTTGCCCTCGGCAACCTGCGTGCCGACGCCGGTTGCGGTGTAAAATCCCGGTATTCCCGCCCCGCCCGCGCGGCACCGTTCGGCAAGCGTTCCCTGCGGGCAGAATTCCACCTCGAGTTCGCCCGCCAGATACTGGCGCTCGAACTCCTTGTTCTCTCCCACATAGGACGAGACCATCTTTTTCACCTGTCGCGAACGCAGCAGCTTGCCCAGCCCCACGCCGTCGATGCCCGCGTTGTTGCTCACGATCGTCAGGCCTTTCACGCCCGAAGCCTCGATCGCGTCGATCAGCCGCTCGGGCATTCCGGAAAGCCCAAAGCCGCCACAGCAGATCGTCATGCCGTCATGAAGCAAATTTTCGAGCGCCGCCGAAGCATCGGGATAAAGCTTGTTCATGCCTGCTGTCCTTAAGGACGCAGCCGTTGCGGAGCAATCTCACCGGGCGCGCAAATTTCCACCGCGCAGGGCTGACGGGGTTGCCAGCGTAACGGCGCTGCCCGACATAGGTCGTCAAACGAAACGCATGTCGGGAGAGTCGGCGATGAACAATTACACCCAGCACTATATCGATGGCGCGTGGGTCGACAGCAAGGGCGGCGAACGTCGCATGGTCATCAGTCCGGCGACCGAGGAAGCATGTTCTGAAATCAGCATCGGAACGAGGGCCGATGTCGATGCCGCGGTAGCCGCCGCGCGCCGCGCCTTCCAGACGTTTTCGCAGACCAGCGTCGCTGAACGCGTCGCGCTGCTCAGCCGCATTGCCGATGAGTATAAGAAGCGAATCCCCGATTTCGGGCGCTCCATGGCCGAGGAGATGGGCGCGCCCGTGTCCTTTGCCTCGACGTCGCAGGCGTTTTCGGGCCTTGCGCATTTCGGCATCACCGCAAAGGCGCTCGCCGATTTCCAGTTCGAAGACCGCGTCGGCACCACGCGGGTGGTGCATGAGCCGATCGGCGTCGTCGGCATGATTACGCCGTGGAACTGGCCGCTTAACCAGATCGCGCTGAAGGTCGCGCCCGCGATCGCGGCAGGCAACACCATGGTGCTGAAACCCAGCGAGGAATGCCCCGGCAACGCCCGTATCCTTGCCGAAGTGCTTCACGCCGCCGGGGTTCCGGCGGGTGTTTTCAACCTCGTGCAGGGGGACGGACCGACGACCGGCGAGGCGATCTCCGCGCATCCAGATGTCGATATGGTGAGCTTTACGGGTTCGACGCGGGCGGGCATCCTGATCGCCAGGGCGGGTGCGGATACCGTCAAGCGCATCCACACCGAACTGGGTGGGAAGGCTGCCAATGTCGTGCTGCCCGACGCCGATTTCGCGACCGTCCTGCCGCCGACTGTCCAGGGCGTGCTCGCCAATTCGGGGCAGAGCTGCATCGCGCCGACGCGGATCCTCGTCAGCCGGAACCGCGAGGCAGAGGCCGTGACGATGGTCAAGACAATCATGGATTCGGCCACGGTCGGCGATCCTCTGGCCGAGGGGCCTCATCTGGGCCCGGTGGTGAACAGGGCGCAATATGAAAAGATCCAGGGCCTCATCCAGTCGGCGATCGATGAGGGGGCGACGCTCGAAACCGGCGGCACCGGCCTGCCCGCAAACGTGAACCGGGGCTTTTTCGTAAAGCCCACGGTGTTTTCTGGCGTCACGCCTGATATGCGCATCGCCAATGAAGAAGTATTCGGCCCCGTTGCCACGGTGATGAGCTACGACACACTCGATCAGGCGATCGAAATCGCCAATGCAACACCGTTCGGCCTCAGCGCGACCATTTCGGGTGACCCCGCAAAGGCTGCCGAGATTGCGCCGAGGCTGCGCGCCGGCCTCGTCACGATCAACAGCTGGGGCCCTGACAGCAACGCCCCCTTCGGCGGCTATAAGCAATCAGGCAACGGCCGCGAGATGGGCGTCTATGGCCTGCGCGAATTCATGGAAGTGAAAACAATCGTGGGAGCGCCGGCATGACGAGCGATTATAATGCCGAACTCGCGCTGTTCATCGATGGCGCGTGGCAATCGGGTGAAGGACGAGACGAACATGCGGTCGTCAACCCCGCGACAGGGGAAATGATCGCGGCGCTGTCGCTGGCAGGCCCCGCCGATCTCGATGCGGCACTGGCGTCCGCGGCCGCGGGCTTCAAGGTGTGGAGCCGCACCGACGCCGATGCACGCGGGGCCGTCCTCCGCAAGGCGGCACAGCTGCTGCGCGAGCGGATCGAGCCGCTCGCGCGCATCCTGACGCTCGAGCAGGGCAAGCCGCTTGCCGAGGCGAAGGGCGAGATCCTTGGCAGCGCGCAGATGTTCGATTGGTATGCGGCAGAGGCGGTTCGCACCTATGGGCGCGTGCTCGTCCGGCCGAGCGGACAGCGTTCGATCGTGATCAAACAGCCGGTGGGGCCGGTCGCCGCGTTCAGCCCGTGGAACTTCCCGGTCTATCTGATGGCCAAAAAGCTCGCGCCCGCGCTTGCGGCAGGCTGTTCGGTGATCGCCAAGCCGCCCGAAGAGACGCCCGGCTGCACGACGGCGCTTGCGCGCTGCCTCGACGATGCAGGACTTCCGCGGGGTGTTCTCCAGATCATATTCGGAGTGCCCGATACCGTCAGCCGCCACCTCATCGGATCGCGCGTGATACGCAAGATCAGCTTCACCGGGTCGGTGCCCGTCGGCAAACATCTCATGGCACTCGCCGCCGATGGGCTGAAGCGTGTGACGATGGAACTGGGCGGCCACGCCCCCGTGCTCGTTTTCGACGACTGCGATCTTGAAAAGACGCTGGACATGGTCGTCCCGCAAAAATTCCGCAACGCCGGTCAGGTCTGCGTCTCTCCAACACGTTTCTATGTCCAGTCAAATATTTACGATGCTTTCATCGAAGGATTTGCGAAGCGGACAAGCGCGGTGAGAACCGGATCGGGGCTCGATGCCGAAACGCGGATGGGCCCGCTTGCGAATGTCCGCAGACCCGCCGCGATCGGCGCGCTGGTCGACGATGCCAGGGCAAAGGGTGCGCGCGTCATGAGCGGGGGCGAACGGTGCGAAGGCGGCTTTTTCTTCCAGCCGACATTGCTCGCCGACGTTCCCGACTCAGCTGACATCATGGCCAATGAGCCATTCGGGCCGGTTGCCGTCACCGCGCGCTTCGATACGCTCGACGATGCGATAGAAAAGGCGAACCGACTGCCCTATGGCCTTGCCGCATTCGCCTTTACGGAAAATGGCCGCCGCGCCAATATTCTGGGCGATGCCATCGAGGCCGGGATGGTCGGCATCAACAGCTTCGCCATTTCCACGGCCGACGCACCGTTCGGCGGTGTCAAGGATTCGGGCTTCGGAAGCGAAGGCGGAACGGAAGGGCTGGAAGGCTATCTCGTTACAAAGGCTATTCACACCGCCTAGGCGAAGGACAGAACAGCCTCGCGCACGCTCTTTTCAGCCGATCACGCGCCGGTTATGGGCCGATGATGACCCAACGAACCGGCGGCCGCATCCTTGTCGACAATCTTGTCCTTCAGGGATGCACGCGTATTTTCCAGGTGCCGGGTGAAAGCTTTCTTGCCGTGCTCGACGCGCTGCACGACGTTCCCGCGATAGATGTCGTCACCTGCCGCCAGGAAGGCGGCGCGGCGTTCATGGCCTGCGCCGATGGCACGATGACGGGGCGTCCGGGCATAGCCTTTGTCACGCGCGGGCCGGGCGCGACCAACGCCAGCATCGGCGTCCACGTTGCGATGCAGGATTCGCAGCCGATGATTTTGTTCGTCGGCGATGTTGATCGCGCAATGCGAGACCGCGAGGGATTTCAGGAACTCAACTTCGCGGCGATGTTTGCGCCCATGGCCAAATGGGCCGCGCGGATCGACAATGCGGCACGGATTCCTGAATATATCGCGCGCGCCTATGCCACGGCCTTGTCGGGGCGGCCCGGCCCGGTCGTGCTCGCGCTTCCCGAAGATATGCTGCGCGATGTCGTCGAGGCGCGGGACCGGCCGTTCGTCAAGCCGCCCGAGCAGGATCCCGATGGTGCCGCGATGGAGGCGGTGTTTGCGCTTCTGAAGGATGCGGTTGCCCCCGTCGCCATCGTCGGCGGCGCGGGGTGGGATGCGGGTGCCGCGCATTATTTCTCGATCTTCGCAGGGCGTCTCGGCATTCCTGTCGCGAGCGCATTTCGCCGTCAGGATGCGATCGACAATGCCTCCCCCATATGGGCGGGCAATCTCGGCTATGGCCCCAATCCGAAGCTCGTCGAGCGGATCAGGGCCGCGGATCTGATCCTTGCGGTCGGTGCCCGCCTCGGCGAGGCAACGACTGACGGCTATACGCTGATCACGCCCGACCATCCCGATCAGATCCTCGTCCACGTCCACCCGGACCCGACCGAGCTGAACAGCGTCTATCGCGCCGACCTGCCGATCTGCGCGTACCCGCATGAATTCGCCGAGATGGCGGCGCTGTGGACGAACGACATCATCCCCTTCAAGGACGGGCGCGAGGCGCATAGGGAATGGCTGGCGTGGTCGGAGCCGAAGCCCTTCGATACCGTGCTGGATCTCGGGCAATGCGTGGCCGCGATGCGCGAAAGGCTCCCGGCCGACACATTCATCTGCAACGGCGCAGGCAATTTTTCGGGCTGGTGGCATCGATACTGGCGCTATGGCGGCCCTGTCTGTCAGCTCGCGCCGACCGCGGGCGCAATGGGCTATGGTGTGCCCGCCGCCGTTGCTGCGTCGCTTCGCCATCCCGAGCGAAAAGTCGTTGCGCTGGCAGGCGACGGCGATTTCCTGATGAACGGACAGGAACTCGCGACCGCGATCCAGCACGGCGCGAAAATGTTGGTGCTTGTGATCGATAACGGGGCTTATGGAACGATCCGGATGCACCAGGAGCGTGAATATCCGGCCCGCACCAGCGGCACCGCGCTGCGCAATCCCGATTTCGCCGCCTTGGCGCGCGCCTATGGCTGCTGGGCTGAGACCGTTGAAACGACAGCGGATTTCGCCCCCGCCCTCGATCGTGCACTCGGGCAGGAAGGCATCAAACTGCTCCACCTGAAAACCGACGTGGAACGGATCAGCCCCGGCACGACGATTGCGGCATTACGGGAACGGTAAAGCCATTTCATACCTGCTCGATGAGGGCCGCAGCGCGACCTTCAGAGAAAAGGCCGCGCGAGACATCCCGCGCGGCCCGCTTCGTCTCAGCCAGCAACGTCAGATCCTGTCGCCGACAGCACCCTTGACGCTCCCCGACACATCCTGAACCGTTCCCTTGGTCTTTTGCGCCTTGCCTTTGGCCTCCAGTCGTTCGTTATCGGTCGCATCACCAACGGCTTCCTTGACGCCCCCGGCGAGCTTGTTGCCTGCGGCTGCGACCTTGTCGGTAAATTCGCCCATGGTTCGACTCCTTGACGTAATGTCGGGAAAATAACGAACCGGCTGCGTGACGGTTCCGATACGCCCGTCCCACCCCCTCAGATCAGTCCCGCCAGCGGGGATGAGGGGTCGGCATAGCGCCGCTTTCCCATGCGCCCCGCCCGATAAGCCATCCGTCCGCTTTCGACGGCAAATTTCATCGCGCGGGCCATCAGAACCGGGTTTTTCGCCTCTGCAATCGCCGTATTCATCAAAACGCCGTCGCATCCCAGTTCCATCGCACGCGTGGCGTCGCTTGCCGTTCCGACGCCGGCATCGACCAGAACGGGGATTTTGGCCCCCTCGACGATCAGGCGGATCATCACTTCGTTCTGGATTCCGAGCCCCGAGCCGATCGGCGCGCCGAGCGGCATGATCGCCACAGCGCCCGCATTCTCGAGCCGCTTCGCCATGATCGGATCGTCGGAACAATAGACCATCGGCGCAAAACCGTCCTTTACCAGCACTTCGGTGGCGCGCAGTGTCTCGATCATATCGGGATAGAGCGTTTTTGCTTCGCCCAGCACTTCTAGCTTCACGAGATCCCAGCCGCCCGCCTCGCGCGCCAGCCGCAGTGTGCGGATCGCATCATCGGCGGTAAAACAGCCCGCGGTGTTCGGCAGATAGGTGATCTTCGCCGGATCGATATGATCGGTCAGCATCGGTGCGTTCGGATCGCTGATATTCACCCGCCGCACCGCAACGGTGACGATTTCAGCGCCCGATGCTGCGACGGCTGCGGCGTTTTCGGCAAAGTCACGGTATTTTCCCGTACCCACGATCAGCCGTGACCGGAATGTCCGCCCGGCTACGTGCCATTCGTCCGCGGGTTCATGATCACCCCCTCCCACGAAGGTCACGATCTCGAAATCATCGCCGTCCTCGACGCTGACCTGCGCCAGCGTCGATCGCGGCACGATCTCCAGATTGCGCTCGACGGCTACTTTCGTCGGCTCGAGCCCGAGCTCGGCTGCGAGCTGGGCCACGGTGATGCCGGCATTGACGCGCCGGTGTTCGCCATTGACGCGGATGTTCAAAGTTCGGTCTGTGCTCATCACTTGCCTTTGCATGTCGATGACCGGGCATATAGGGATGCGGACATGCAGGAGAACAGGCGGGAACATCATGGCACGTCTGAAATGCTTCCCATGCTGACAGGCCGGGGCCTGTGGCATCACCATCTGGCGGATAAAGCCAGGCGACATGTGCAGACGCGGTACGCGGCACTGCTGGCATGACAAACCCCGTTGTCTTCGTGCTCAACGGCCCGAACCTGAACCTGCTCGGCATCCGCGAACCGCATATTTACGGCACGACCAGTCTGGACGATATTGCGGACATGCTCGAAGATCAGGCGCGCCTGCTTGGGCTCATGATCGACATGCGCCAGTCGAATCACGAAGGGCATCTGATCGACTGGTTGCACGAAGCCAATGCGATCGGTGCGAAAGCCGTCCTGCTCAACGCGGGCGGTTACACCCACAGCTCGATCGCCCTTCACGACGCGATCAAGTCGATCGCCGTTCCCGTGATCGAAGTTCATCTGTCCGATCTACAGAAACGCGAGCCTTTCCGCCACATCAGCTATGTGGGCATGGCCGCTATCGCGAGCTTTGCGGGGCATGGCCCGGCGTCCTATACGCTGGCGCTGGACGCGGCGGCGCGACTCTGACAAACGGAGCGGCGATCATAAAAAGGGGTCTTTGAATGACCGAAACATCCAGCGCGATGCAGGTCGATGCCGCGCTTGTCCGCCAGCTCGCGGAACTGCTTGACGAAACGAAACTCACTGAGATCGAAGTGCAGGACGGGGAACGCAAGATCCGGGTCGTCCGCAAGCCCGCACAGTTTGCCGCCGCGCAGGTTCCCCCGCCGCCGTTTCCCGTTGCCGTTGCCGCATCGGGATCGTCCTTTGCGGTTACCGCCGAAGAGCCTGCCCCACCATCTGGCGATATCGTCAGATCGCCGATGGTCGGCACGGTCTATCTGTCTCCGGAGCCGGGAGCCAAACCCTTTGTCAGCGTCGGCGATACGGTTGCTGAGGGCGCAACGCTGGTCATTATCGAAGCGATGAAAGTGATGAATCCGATTGCCGCGCCGCGCGCTGGCAGGATCGTCCAGATCAGTGTCGGGGACAAACAGCCCGTCGAGTACGATCAGCCGCTGGTCGTCATTCAATAATGCCTGCCATCGAGAAGCTGCTGATCGCAAACCGTGGCGAAATCGCGCTGCGTATCCACCGCGCGTGCCACGAAATGGGGATCAAGACGGTTGCGGTTCATTCCACCGCCGATGCCGATGCCATGCACGTCCGCCTTGCCGACGAGGCGATCTGCATCGGGCCGCCCGCCGCGAGCGACAGCTATCTGAATATTCCGGCGATCATATCCGCCGCCGAGATTTCCGGCGCGGATGCGATCCACCCCGGCTATGGCTTCCTCAGTGAAAATGCCAAATTCGCTGACATCGTCGAAGAACATAACATCATCTTCGTCGGCCCCAAGCCCGAACATATCCGCACGATGGGAGACAAGATCGCGGCGAAGCGAACCGCGGGAAATCTGGGCCTTCCGCTCGTTCCGGGATCTGACGGGCCGATATCGGGCCTGGCCGAGGCGAAGCGCATCGCGGCGGACGTGGGCTATCCGGTCATCATCAAGGCCGCGTCCGGCGGCGGCGGACGCGGCATGAAGGTCTGCACGAGCGAAAACGAGCTCGAGACATTGATGCAGCAGGCAGGTTCCGAAGCGAAAGCGGCTTTTGGCGATGCCACCATCTATCTCGAGAAATATCTCGGCAACCCGCGCCATATCGAGTTCCAGATTTTCGGTGACGGGCAAGGCAATGCAATCCACCTCGGCGAACGCGACTGTTCGCTGCAGCGCCGCCACCAGAAAGTGCTCGAGGAAGCGCCCTCGCCTGCGATCACGCCTGCCGAACGCGACCATATGGGCGGGATCGTCAGCAGGGCCATGGCCGACATGGGCTATCGCGGAGCGGGAACGATCGAGTTCCTGTGGGAAGACGGAGCGTTTTATTTCATCGAAATGAACACCCGGCTCCAGGTCGAACATCCGGTGACAGAGATGATTACCGACGTCGATCTCGTCCGAGAACAGATCCGCATCGCCGAAGGGCGGCCATTGTCGGTTCGCCAGGAGGATATCCAGTTCACCGGCCACGCCATCGAATGCCGGATTAACGCCGAAGATCCGGTCAGCTTCGTCCCGTCGCCAGGCCTCGTCAGGGCTTTCCATGCCCCCGGTGGAATGCACGTCCGCTTCGACAGCGGCCTTTATGCGGGCTATCGGATCCCGCCCTATTATGACAGCATGATTGGCAAGCTGATCGTATATGGGCGCACGCGTGAAGCCTGTATCCTGCGCCTGCGCCGCGCGCTCGAAGAAACCGTGATCGAAGGCGTGAAGACGACGATTCCGCTCCACCGTCGCCTGCTCGACGCGCCCGATGTGCAGAACGGCGATTATTCCATCAAATGGCTGGAGGATTGGCTGGCGCGGCAGGCAGCCGGGGACGCCTGACAGCGGCCATGAAAATCTGCGCAGCGGCATGCTGATCGTGCGCGAAGCGCGGCCTGATGACGCCGCAACGATCCAGGCGATCTACGCGCACCACGTTCTTCACGGCACGGCGAGCTTCGAAATCGATCCGCCAGACCTTGCCTTCTGGCACGGCAAGATCACCGATCTCACTGACCGCAGGCTGCCGTTTCTGGTCGCATGTGAAGACGCAAACCGTTTGGGCTATGCCTATGCAACGCCCTTTCGCGATCGGCCCGCTTATGGGCATACGTGCGAGAACAGCATCTATGTTCGTGCAGGCCACATGGGGCGCGGCGTGGGACTGGCGCTGATGCTTGCCCTGATCGAGGCCGCAAGCGCCACCGGCTTTCGCGAGATGATCGCCGTCATCGGCGGCGGCGAACCGGCTTCGATCGCGCTACATGCCAGGTGCGGGTTCGTGCATGCCGGGCGCCTGCGCAACGTGGGCTACAAGTTCGGGCGATATCTCGATACGGTTTACATGCAGCGCTCGCTGACAGCTTGACGCTGCTTATCGAACATTATTGCGGCGGCGCGAGATTTTGTAGCCAACCGTCAAAGGCGCTAAATCGGCTGCGGAAGGATCGGATGTTCAAAATCCTGAAATGGTTCGGTCTGGCAATACTGGTTGCCCTTATCGGCACGGCTATCGCTTTTTATGCGCCCGATACCGATCTCGCGGCGATGCGCACGAAATATGGCAGCGCGCCGTCGCAGTATATCGATCTCGGCGGAGGGCTGAGGGTTCACCTGCGTGACGAGGGGCCACGCAGCGCCCCTGTAATCATCCTTCTCCACGGATCGAACGCCGATCTCCATACATGGGATGCGTGGACCGCGCGGCTGTCGTCTTCCTATCGCATGATCCGCTTCGATCAGATCGGCCACGGCCTTACCGGGCCCAGTCCCACGCGTAATTATGCCATCGATGCGTTTACCGGGACAGTCGATCAGGTCGTCTCCAGACTGGGTGTTTCGCGCTTCGTCCTCGCGGGCAATTCGATGGGCGGCGAAATTGCACTCCACTACGCACGCCGACACCCTGAAAAGCTGGCCGGTCTTGTCCTGATCGATGCCACTGGCGTGCCCGAACCGCAGACGGCGAGCGGCTCGCTTCCCATCGGTTTCCGCATCGCGCTGACGCCGGGGGTGCGCGATATCATGAAGATCGTCACCCCGCGGTCGATGATCGATGCCAGCCTGCACCAGTCTGTATCGAACCAGGCGATCGTCACACCGGCGATGGTCGATCGCTATTGGGAATTGCTGCGCTACCCCGGTAACCGGCAGGCAACGCTCGACCGCTTCGCAACGCCGCGCAAATTTCTCAGCGAAACCGACGTTCGCGCGGTTACCACGCCGACGCTGATCATGTGGGGCGCGGAGGACCGGCTGATCCCCGTTGTCGCCGCCGCATGGTTTGCGCGCCTCATCCCGCATGCAAAACGGATCACCTATGCCGGCACCGGACATTTGCCGATGGAGGAAACGCCCGACCAGAGCGCCGCCGATCTCGGATCATGGCTCGCCACACTCCCGGCTTCGCGCTAAGCCAAGGCGATGACGGCTGTTGCAGTCTATTCGCTGAAAGGGGGCGTTGGAAAAACCACCCTCGCGGTCAATCTCGCGTGGAGCGCGGCGACCGCGTCTTCCCGCCGAACCCTGCTGTGGGATCTCGATCCCCAGGCGGCGTCGACCTGGCTGCTCGGCGGCCGCACGTCTAACAAGGGCAGCGCCCACGCCGTCTTCGCAAGAGATGTGCCACCGGAAAACCTCATTCTTCCGACGTCAATCGAACGGCTGGACATACTTGCAGCCGATCCGTCGCTGCGGAGCCTCGACCGGTTTTTCTTCGATCTCGGCAAGCGCAAGCGGCTCGCGCGACTGCTGGAAGGCCTCAGTCGGCGTTACGATCGCATCGTGCTCGATTGCCCGCCCGGGCTCACCGAAACCAGCGAACAGGTCATGCGTGCGGTGGACCTGATTCTCGCCCCCGTCATTCCCTCGCCCCTCGCCCGCCGCGCGCTCGACGATGTCGTTGCCTGTCTCAACCGGACCAACGGCGGTCGTGCACCGATTCTTCCTGTCTTCTCGATGGTCGATCGCCGACGGGCGCTGCACAATGCCGCGATCGCGGAGCACCCCGGCTGGCCGGTCATCCCCATGGCCAGCGCAATCGAGCAGATGGCGGTCCGCCGCGCGCCGGTCGGAAGCTTCGCGCCGCGCAGTCCCGCTGCCGACGCGCTTGCCGCATTATGGATTGGCGTCGAGCGCAAGTTGGCGCAGATCAAGAGTTGAACAACGGCGCGGCGCGCCTCATCTTGCAAGCGATGGCCCGCCACATCCCCCCGCTCGATCCCGAACTCCTGCTGCGCGCCTATACGGTCGGCGTTTTCCCGATGGCTGACAGCCGCGATTCGACCTCTGTTTACTGGGTAGAACCAAAGACACGCGCCATCCTTCCGCTCGATGGCTTTCACCTCTCGCGCAGTCTGAAAAAGACGCTGCTTTCCGAACGGTTCACAACAACCGCGAACAAGGCCTTCGAACCCGTGGTGAAGCTCTGCGCGGAGAGCCTGAGCAACCGGCGCGATACCTGGATCAACCATCAGATCGAGCGCGCGGTCGTCACATTGCATACCCGCGGGCAGGCGCATTCGATCGAAACATGGCAGAATGGCAGACTTGTCGGCGGGCTTTACGGCCTGTCGCTTGGACGTGCATTCTTTGGTGAATCAATGGTCAGCCGGGAAACCGATGCGTCGAAAGTTGCGCTCGCGCATCTCGTGGTGCGATTGCGGGCGGGCGGTTTTACCCTGCTGGACTGCCAGTTCCAGACACCGCACCTTGCCTCGCTCGGTGCCGTCGAAATCAGCCGGGCTGTCTACATGGCTGCGTTGGAAAGAGCGCTATCAGGGGCGGATTCTTCAGGCGCATCGGCGTCTGAAAGAGTCTCGGCTCCCGACTTTATGGCCTTTGATACCGGTTTCGCGCCAGATGTTGTGCCGAGCACTACTGTCTCCGGGCCGACGTCGGGATGGCGCATCGCGCAGGCCCTGACCCAGACGTCGTAAACAGGCTGTTCGACCGTGTTGAGCGAAGGCGTTTCGCGGAACAGCCAGCCTGAGAAAACCTTGCGCCAGTTCGGCCCGGTCGGGTTCTTTACGATCACCTGTACAAAGGCACCGGTCAACTGTTCGGCTTCCCATGGCTCGGTCTGGTCGCACGCTTTCAGGCGGATGACCAGGTCACCCATCCGCACCGCCTGCCCCGGCTTCATGGTCAGGTCACGCGACAGCCCGTTTCGTTTGTTGAGTACGCCCAGCGTCGCAACGCGCTCTGCCATGGGCGTCGCGCCCAGAGCCGCTGCTGCCTGCGGCCTGACTGGCTTGACGCCCATGGGCGCCGGCCCCTGAGTCAGATTGTCCGCGCGCACCGGTGCGCTTTCGCTATCGCCGCCGCTCTGGATTGCGGTCGCCGCCACGGCAAGCCCCGCGGCACCCAGAAAGCCGCTGCCGAGCCAAAGCCAGCCGCGCGGCGTCATGATGCATCGGGGCTCCAAGCCTCATAGTCACCGGTGGCCGCGGCACGCTTGCCGCCTGCCTCCAAGGCGCCGGCCGGGCGGTAGGCATCACGCGTGCCGGTCAGATTTGCCCTGGCTTCCTTTTCCCAGCGGCGCGGCGGCGGCAGGCTCGCGTCGGGCAGGGCGTCGTACTGATGATGCAGCCATCCGTGCCATTCGGGCGGCACGCGGCTGGCGTCATTTGCGCCCTTGTAGCGCACGAAACGGCGTAACCGCCCGTCGGGGAGCGGTTTGCCCGTGTAGTAAAGATTGCCATCACAATCTCTGCCTACCTGCGTCGCGCCGAGCAGCGAAAGCCAGGTTCCGAAGGTCGAGCCGTTCCACCAGGTGAAAATTGCCATGGTCGGCGAATTAGCCACCCGACGCCCAAGGCGCAATGGTTTCGACGCTCTCGCTATTCCCTCCAATAGACCTTGTCGCCCTCGGCAATGCCGAGTTCAGCCGCCCGGCCACCGGCAATCTCAAGGACGGCTTTCACCGGCTCTCCCGACGTGACCGGATCGAGCGAATAGGGAATGGTATTCTCCGCGATCCGCGCGATGCTTCCATCCGGACGGATGAAAACCATGTCGAGCGGTGCCTGGGTGTTCTTCATCCAGAAACTCGCGACACGCGGTACGCGAAACGGGAACAGCATTCCGCCGCCAGCGGGTATCGACGGGCGAAACATCAGCCCGCGTTCCTGCTCCTCTTCACTGCGCGCAACTTCGGCCTTGAAGACATGCTGCGCCTTTGATGAAGTGATCCTGACCTGGGTCAGCCCCTGCGCTGGCGTCGCGGCCACGACGCCAGCGGTCTGGCATCCAGCGGTCAGCAAGGCCGCCGATGAAAGTGCGACCCACAAGAACCGTCTCACCATCATCAGACTGGCTCCACCACAACCGCCAGCGGCCCCTTCTCGCCCTTCACAATGCGGGCACGCAGGGGCTTGTCTGGTTCGATCTCGACAAGTCCCCCGCGGCGCAATGTTTCCATATGGATAAAAATATCCTCGCTTTGGCCGGGGCGGTTGACGAAACCAAAGCCTTTCAGCCGATCGAACCATTTCACGACGACAGGCTCGAATTCCCCGGCACTCTGCAGCATCTCGTTCATATCGGTACGCCGCCGCCGATCGTCGGTGCGCCGATCGAGATCGGGGCCGGTCGCGGTTGCAAGATCGATCGAAAGTATCTTCGTTGCCTGAAGGCCGCGTGCTGCCTTCATTGCGGTGCAGGAAACCGTCGTTCCTTCCGGAAGCGTACGGCGACCATGCTCGCGCAACTGTGAAAAATGGATAAGGATATCGCCTGCCTTTGCGACCACAAACCCGAAGCCACGGGTCGCATCAAACCATTTCACAACACCGTCATGACAATTTCCGGCGTGTTGATCACCGACCGAGGCTTCGCTCGCAGCCTGAACGTCTGCACCATTGAACTCGGCGGCGTCCGATATCTCGAACGCTTTCATGCTACCCTGCTCCCCTGCTACCCCTTGCCCACATAACAGCTAATTTCCGGTTGAAAAAACGAATATTGCACTGGTCGGGCAAGGTTAGATCCTATTCGGAATCAATGGGATCGAGACGGGAGAAGTGCCGGGCGAGCTGCACGCTGTGCCCGGCGCGAATCATCGCCGCAAAGCTTTTGCGTCGGCTTGCGTCGTCGGGGGGCGATGATGCGAACGGCCCGATCCGCCGACGGCGGGCAAAGGCTTCGGCGGCGGCCGATGCGGTTTCGTCATCATGCGCGAGCCGGGCGGCAACGTCGCGTGCGATCCCCGCTTGGGCCAGCGCCTGCCCGATCCTGCGCGATCCATAGCCGCGTCGCGTCAGCGCGGCGTTGCGCGCCTCGGCAAAACCGGCATCATCGACATAGCCCGCGTCGGCACAGCGCGTTACGATCGACTCGACATCGGGATCGTTATCGCCGGACCAGCCATATTCGCTGATTTTACGCTTCAGATAGGCCGCGAGCCTGCCGCAGGTCGTCGCATACCGCCCGACATAATGCAGCGCCAGGCGCCGGAGCGCTTCCTGGTCAAGCGGGAGGGTCGCACGTCGCGGCTTCATGCGCCACGTTTCTGCCACACTCACGCGCCAATGATAATGCTCGATCTTCGCCGCTTATACGGGCATGAGTGCGCAAGAAAAAGCTAGGGTCAAGAATGAGCAAACAAGTGCTTGAAACCTTGAGGGAACCGATCGTGTCGACGGCATCCGACTGCAGCCTGCCGCGCCGCTTTTCGGATTTTGTTACACTGGGCGAAGCGCTGGACTACGCCGCAATGAGTGAATGCGGACTTAATTTCCACGATCCCCGGGGCCAGTTGGCGCGGGCCTATCCCTATTCCGAACTGCGTAGGGACGCGCTTGACATGGCCTTTCGACTTATCGGTTATGGCGTAGGGGAAGGAGACCGGGTTGCCCTTGTCGCCGAGACAGGCCCCCGGTTCGCTGCCCTGTTTTTCGGCTGCGTCTATGCCGGCGCGTGGCCCGTTCCATTGCCGCTCCCGACGTCGTTCGGCGGACGGGATTCGTATGTCGATCAGCTGGCAGTGCAGATCAAAAGCGCGGATCCGACGGTCCTCTTTCACCCTGCCGAGCTCGAGGAGATGGCGACCGATGCAGCACGACAGGCCGGCATCGTTGCGCTCGACTGGTCTCATTTCGCCGCCCAGCCCGCCCGTGCCATCCCCCTGCCGACAGCGAACGCCGATGATATTGCCTATCTTCAATATTCCAGCGGATCGACCCGTTTTCCTCACGGGGTTGCCGTTACGCACGGGCAGTTGCTCAACAATCTGGCGGCGCACGCGCATGGCATGAAGCTGCAGCCCACCGACCGCTGCGTTTCATGGCTGCCATGGTATCACGACATGGGGCTCGTCGGCTGCCTGCTTTCGCCCGTCGCCAACCAGGTCTCGGCAGACTATCTCAAGACCGAAGATTTCGCCCGCCGCCCGCTGGCCTGGCTCGATCTCATCAGCCGCAACCCGGGCACCACGCTCAGCTATTCGCCGACCTTTGGCTATGACATCTGCGCGCGGCGGGTCTCTTCGCAGTCGCACGTTGCCGACCGGCTCGATCTGTCGCGCTGGCGTGTCGCGGGCAACGGTGCCGACATGATCCGCCCCGATGTGATGCAGGCGTTTGTCGATGCATTTGCCGATGCAGGATTCAAAGCGTCAGCCTTCCTGCCGAGCTACGGGCTTGCCGAGGCCACGCTTGCGGTTTCCATCATGCCGCCAGGCGAAGGCATTGTCGTCGAGCTGGTCGAAGAAACCGAGCTTTCGGGCGATGCGCGCCGCGAGGATCGGCCACGGCGTTACCGCGCGATCGTCAATTGTGGCAGGCCTGCACGCGACATGCTGGTCGAGATCCGCAGTGACGACGGCGCGCCGCTGCCCGAACGGGCGATCGGCAAGGTTTTCGCATCGGGCCCGTCGATCATGACCGGTTATTTCCGCGACGACATCTCAACGGCGGCCTGCCTCAGGGATGGCTGGCTTGATACCGGAGACATGGGTTATCTGTCCGATGGCTACGTCTACATCGTCGGCCGCACGAAAGACATGATCATCATCAATGGCAAAAATCACTGGCCGCAGGACATAGAATGGGCGGTCGAGCAGCTTCCCGGCTTTAAGGCGGGCGATATCGCCGCCTTTGCGATTACCACGCCGGGTGGCGAGGAAACGCCGGCAGTGCTCGTGCATTGCCGCACCACCGATCAGCAGGAACGACGTCGCCTGCATGATGCGATCCGTGACAAGGTCCGCTCGATCACCGGCATGAACTGCGTGATCGAGCTGGTGCCGCCGCGTACATTGCCACGCACCAGCTCAGGCAAGCTGAGCCGCGCCAAGGCGCGCAACCTATATCTTTCGGGAGAAATCCAGCCTTACGCGCTTGCTGCCTGATCTTCACTTTCGGTTCGCCGCTTACTGATCGCTAACCTGTGCCTGATAACGAAACAGAAATGAAACGAAACGAGAGCATCCGCGGCATCCCGGTGCCCCGCTGGAGCGTGGTGCTCGGCTTCTCGGAGCCAAAGACAGCCGATTGGGGCCGCGTGCGCGCGGCGCAACTTGATATCGTCCGCCGACTGTCGCCGGCGCGCTTTGCCGCATCATTGTTCGGCCTTGTCTGTATTGTCACGACTTTGCGGGGCTCAGCACCTTACTGGATGCTGCTGAGCTGGGCAGGCATCCTCCTCGGCGCGATAGTTCCAATTGCCCTTGCCGGACTGCGTCAACCGCGCCCGCATGTCCAGTCGGCATCGCAGGCCGCGCTCTATCACGAAACGTTGATGGCCGCGCCACTGGCCATTGCCTGGGCCGCGGCACCGCTGCTGTTTGGCCGTTATGCCGACACGGCGGACCTGCTGATGATCTGGGCCATATGCCTTGCAATGATTACCGCCGCGGCGTTTGGAATGGCGGCGTTGCCCCTCGCCAGCGCATTTTTCCTTATGACGGTGGGCTTGTCGCTTGCGCTCAGCATGTATCTGCTCGGGTTTGGGTGGATCGCCCTTGTTGCGATCACGTTCACGGTCGGCCTTGTGGTTGCTTGCCTCTATGCCGCCCGCACTTTCATCATTCACGAATCCTCGGAGCTTCAGCTTGCCGAGAAGAATGAAGTGGTCAGTCTGCTCCTTCGCGAATTCGACGATTCGGGCGGCGACTGGATGTGGCGTATCGACGCCGCGAAATGCCTCACCCATGTGTCACCGCGATTTGCCTATGCGCTCGGTGTCGAGCCCGAAAGTCTTGAAGGAAAGCCGCTGCTCCAGATTTTGGCTGGCGATGCCTGGGAAGCGGGAAATTTTTCAGCCGGCCTGCGCGAGCTCGCCGAAAAGCTGAAAAAGCGCGAGGCGTTTTCCGAATTGATCCTGCCCGTCGCGGTCGGAACCGAATCGCATTGGTGGGAGCTTTCGGCATCGCCGCGTTACGACGACAACCAGACCTTCCTTGGCTTCCGCGGCGTCGGAAAGGACGTGACAGCACAGCGCCGATCGGCCGACAAGATCAACCATATGGCGCGTTTCGATACGCTCACCGGCCTGCCGAATCGCCTGTCGGTCAACGAAGCGCTCGGCACGGCGATGGCCGAGGCTGATCGCTGGCGCACCAAATGCGCCTTCATGATGATCGACCTCGACCGGTTCAAGGCTGTCAACGATACGCTGGGCCATCCCGTAGGCGATCGCCTGCTGACCCGCGTTGCCGAGCGGCTGCGCAGCATCGTTACGGGCAAGGACACGTGCGGGCGCCTTGGCGGCGACGAGTTCGGCTTCGTCGTAGCAGATGCGAGTGACACCAACAGGCTGAGCCGCCTCGCGCGCCAGATCATCGACACGCTGTCACAGCCTTATGAGATCGATCAGCACACCCTGTACATCGGTGCCTCGGTGGGAACGGCGGTTGGCCCGCGTGATGGGCGCACGGCTGAAATGCTGATCCGTTCGGCAGATCTTGCGCTCTATCGATCGAAAGACCAGGGCGGCGGCTCGGTCAATGCGTATGAGCCGCAGCTCCATGTTCATGCCGAGGAGCGTCGCATCCTTGAAATCGCGCTCAGGAAAGCGCTCGAACGCAATGAGCTGCAGGTTCATTACCAGCCCATCGTCGCGCTGGAAAACGGCCGGATCGAAGGGTTCGAAGCATTGCTGCGCTGGACGAATCCCGAACTTGGCGAGGTCAGCCCCGCGCGGTTCGTGCCCGTGGCAGAGGATGCGCGGCTGATCGGCCCGATGGGCGAATGGGTGCTCCGCACGGCATGCCAGGAAGCGTTGCGCTGGCCCGCAGGCATCCGTCTTGCCGTCAACATATCGCCCGAACAACTGATTCAGCCAGGCTTTGTCACATCGATCGTCTCGGCCTTGTCGCACAGCCGCTTGCCCGCGCACCGGCTCGAGCTGGAAGTCACCGAAAGCGTGTTCATGCGCGAATGCACAGGTATCATCGCAACGCTCGATCAGATCGTCAGCCTGGGCGTTCGTGTCGTGCTCGACGATTTCGGCACCGGCCAGTCCTCGCTCGGCCATATATCAAAAGCCAAGTTCAGTGCGATCAAGATCGACCGCAGCCTCGTCGTCAGTGCGGCCAAAGACCTTCGCGAAGCGCGCGCGACCATCTGCGCCGTCGTGGCAATGGCTGACTGCCTCGGAATAACGACCACGGGCGAAGGAATTGAAACCGAAGCCGAATTGGCGGTCGTCACAAAGCTCGGTTGCCACACTGTGCAGGGCTTCCTGTTTGGACGGCCGATGCCCGCACCCGAAGCACGCAAGCTGTTCGACGTTGATCGCGCGGTCGCCTGACGGCGCCTGAGCATGGCGGAACGGCCAATCGCCTTGCGGATCATGCGCGTGCTTGATATTGGTCGGAACGCTGCAGGGGTGTAGCTCAGCTGGTTAGAGCGTCGGTCTCCAAAACCGAAGGCCCTCGGTTCGAGTCCGAGCTCCCCTGCCAGGTTGGTGCTCGGGTGCACGGTTGATCGGGTGGCATGGTCCGCTCTGTCCCCCCTTGCATCGCAATCACCGCGCCGCTACCGGGATGTCACGCAGATATCGTTATCTTCCGCTGACCGGCCTTTGCCGGTCGCGAGCGGCTGGCTGGACAAACAGGACACAGGAACGATCATGGCACGCGTCAATCCCGGTGAATTCATCCGTCAAATCCGCGCCGAAACGGCAAAGGTCGTGTGGCCCACGACGCGCGAAACGATGATGACGACGCTGATGGTTATCCTCATGACTGTCATCCTTGCGGTTTTTTTCCTTGGGCTCGACAGCATGTTCTCGGCGATCGTCCAGGCATTGCTTTCGCTGCTCGCTTAAACTCCCGATCTGGTTCGGGACGATCTGAAGGGTTTTCAATGTCGCGCTGGTACATCATCCACGCCTATTCGGGTTTTGAGAACAAGGTGCGAGACGCGATCATGGCCGATGCCACGCGTCTCGGCCTCGATGCCTTTGTCGAGGCAGTCGAGGTGCCGACCGAAACGATTACCGAAGTGCGCCGCGGCAAGAAAGTGATGTCGGAGCGCAAGGTGATGCCGGGCTATGTCCTCGCCAAGCTCGCAATGACCGATGACGTCTATCACCTTGTCAAGAATACGCCAAAGGTGACCGGCTTTCTCGGCACGAACGGCAAGCCCCAGGCGATCAGCGAAACGCAGGCCGCGCGCATGCTTCACACGCCCGAGGAAACCGCCGCAACGGTCAAGCAGAAGATCAAGGTCGATTACGAAATCGGTGATTCGGTTAAGGTGCTCGATGGCCCGTTCGCGAGCTTCAACGGCGTTGTCGAAGAACTCGATTTCGACCGCAGCCGCGTCAAGGTTTCGGTGAGCATCTTCGGTCGTGCAACGCCGGTCGAGCTGGAATTCGAACAGGTCGAGCGCAGCAAATAGGATCGGCGTCGGCCGCGTCGATGCCTCCTGCGGTGTCTGGTGCATCCAACAATGACCGGGCGGCGCGGCATATGGCAGTATAGGGGTGGGCGTTGAACGTCATGTCCGTCCGATCCCCGGCCTCTGCGGCGGTCCACTCCGCACCGCACCGCTGGCACCGTCGATCGTTCCGCCACCGCGCGATCTCGGCGGGCCTTGCGATCGGCATCGTCGCGCTGTTTTTTCTGGCCATGCTCCGCATCGTCGGCGTGCCGTCCGTCAAACCGCCAAAGCGGCAGGAAACCGTCATCTTCGATCTGGCCGCCCCGAAAGCGGCTGCGCCAAAAGCCGATCAAACCCGCACAAAAAGCGCCGTGAAACAGGCAACCGCTCCGCCCGTGGCGATGCCGCCGAAGCCTGTGATCCGGCGCCCGCCGCTTTCCGTGCCGCCCAAGCCGTCGCCCAGCATGATTACCGTCAGCCCGAGCGAATTCGCAGTGCTTGACATCGGCAGGCTGAAAAAGCCCGGCGGCAGCGCCGGTTCTCAAGGCAAGGGCACCTATGGTCCCGGCGAGGGGCCTGGCGGCAGGTCACTCTATCCAGCGGACTGGTATGTCGAGCCCGGCCGCGCCGCGCTGGCGGCCTATCTTCCCGGCGGTGCGCCTGCCGGGAGCTGGGCGATGATCGCCTGTCGCACCGCGCCGCGCTATCATGTCGAAAACTGCTATGGTCTTGGCGAAAGCTCGCCCGGACTGTCGCGAGCGCTCAGGCTTGCATCATGGCAGTTCCTCGTTCTTCCGCCGCGCATCGATGGCAAGCCACAGATCGGTGCATGGGTGCGCATCAGGTTTGATTTCACGGCGAAGGGGGCGGGCGAGTAACAGGGGAGGTCAGCGCCACGGCTGTATCAGTGGCGGTTTTCCCTTTCCATTTGCGATGCTTTTAGCTAGTGGCGCGCGATTCCACAGATGCTGGAAACCCTGCGGGAGGCTCCTGAACGGGCCGTTCGAACCGCTAAACTTGATCGGGCATCGCGATCGTTCGCGACGCCGAAAGAAAGAGAGTGACACGTGGCTAAGAAGATTACCGGTTATATCAAGCTGCAGGTGCCGGCAGGCGATGCGAAACCCTCGCCCCCGATCGGTCCGGCGCTGGGTCAGCGCGGCGTGAACATCATGGAATTTTGCAAGGCTTTCAACGCCGCCACCAGCGACATCGAAAAGGGCGTGCCGATCCCCACGGTGATCACCGTTTTTGCCGATCGCAGCTTTTCATTCGCGACCAAATCGGCACCGGCGAGCTTTCTGATCAAAAAGGCGGCCGGGCTGAAGTCGGGTTCGAAGGAGCCAGGCAAGGTTTCCGCAGGAACGATCGCGCGCTCGAGACTGGCCGAGATCGCCGAAACCAAGATGAAGGATCTGAACGCGCACGACATCGAATCGGCGACAAGGATCATCGAGGGATCCGCCCGTGCAATGGGCCTCGCAGTGGTGGAGGGCTGAATCATGACGTTTCAAAGCAAGAAGGCAAAGGCCGTCACCGCTGCTGTCGACCGTGAAAAGTTTTACGGCGTGGATGAGGCAATCGCCATCGCCAGGGCAAATGCCACGTCGAAATTCGACGAGACGATCGAGGTCGCGCTGGCGCTCGGCGTCGATCCGCGTCATGCCGACCAGATGGTGCGCGGCGTCGTCACGCTGCCAAAGGGCACGGGCAAAACCGTGCGCGTCGGCGTGTTCGCGCGCGGCGCGAAGGCCGATGAAGCAACGGCGGCGGGCGCGGACATTGTCGGTGCGGAGGATCTGCTCGAGATCGTGCAGGGCGGCAAGGTCGAGTTCGATCGCTGCATCGCGACGCCCGACATGATGGGTCTCGTCGGTCGCCTCGGCAAGATCCTTGGGCCAAAGGGAATGATGCCAAACCCCAAGCTCGGCACGGTAACGATGAACGTCGGCGAAGCGGTCAAGGCGGCCAAGGGTGGCCAAGTGGAGTATCGCGTTGAAAAGGCGGGTATCATCCATTCGGGCATCGGCAAGGCGAGTTTCCCGCACGAAGATCTTCGTGCAAACTTCGACGCGCTGCTCGATGCCGTGACGAAAGCGAAGCCATCGGGCGCGAAAGGCAAATATCTGAAGAAGATTGCCGTAAGCTCGACGATGGGCCCGGGAATCAAGGTCGACGTGGCCGAAATGGCCGGTTGAATCCGGTAAAGGGGGGCGAATGAACCCGCCCCCGCTTTCGCATGTCATCACGCGGCCAGCGCGTGTTCCATATCCTTGTCGTCGTCGCACTCGCGATCGTTGACGGGATACGCGTGCGCCGTCGCTTCGACGATCGGTCGCTGCGTCAGAGGCACCATGATCCGCGACACCCAGACAGCGAGACCCAGCAGCGCATAGCTCGCCACTACCGCGACGGGGGCGAATAGAACGCCGATGCCAATTGCGATACGCAGAATATTGGCGTTGAAGCCCAGATCCTGGCCCAGCGCCTCGCAGATGCCGAGGAAAGTGTCTGAACGCCCTAGAAAAGTGGGAGAAGCGGGTGTCATCGGTATAACTCCTGTCCGGTGTCGGGCGGCCTGCCCGTCTGCCCCCTGCTCAGCATTGTCCGTGCCAGATTTGACAAATGCCTGATTTCCGCAGTTCTGCTTCCAGTGATCGGCGGGAGTTTGCGTCGTCTTTCCCAAGATTTGGTGAAATATCCGATCTATTTGGGCGTGACGCCGCTCTGGTTTCACCTTGACACGGCGGGTTCGGGGCTTAGGAGGCAGCGCACATCTGCAGCGGTTCGCCGTCAGCAGGCCGTCCGAGACAGTTGGCGCTGCGGCTTTGCCACAGCTTAATGTCCAGCCGAGACGGGGAACAGTTTTTGCCGCCTGCACATGCGGGTGCGCGGGTAACCAGACCCCTCGGGCGGGCCGTCAGTGGCTCGCGTGAACTCCACGCTATCCATATGTGGCACGAGATGCGGCGTGGGCAATTCCGTCTGCGCCGATTGGGAGTAATGGCATGGATCGTGCTGAAAAGGCGGATCTGGTCAGTGAGCTGAATGCAACCTTCGGTGCCGCCGGTGCCGTGGTCGTCACCCGCAATCTGGGCATGACGGTCGCGCAGTCGACGACGCTGCGGATCAGGATGCGTGAAGCCGGGGCCAGCTACCGCGTGGCGAAAAACAAGCTCGCCAAACTCGCGATCGTGGATACCGCTTATGCGGGCATCGGTGATTTTCTCACCGGTCCGACGGCACTCGCCACCTCGCTCGACCCCGTGGCCGCCGCCAAAGTGGCCGTCGAGTTCGCAAAAACGAACGACAGGTTCGAGATCGTGGGCGGTGCCATGGGCGATACTGTCCTCGATGTGGACGGCGTCAAGACACTTGCGACGCTTCCCTCGCTGGATGAACTGCGGGCAAAGCTGCTGGGTCTCATCCAGGCACCGGCAACCAAAGTCGTTCAGGTCGTGCAGGCACCTGCCGGGCAGCTTGCCCGTGTCCTTGCCGCCTATGCGGAAAAAGAAGCCGCCTAATAACAAGGTTTTGTCTGCTTTTATCAACATAAGGAATGAAATATGGCCGATCTGTCAAAGCTCGTCGACGATCTGTCGGCGCTCACGGTTATCGAAGCCGCCGATCTTTCGAAACTGCTTGAAGAGAAATGGGGCGTTTCGGCGGCAGCCGCGGTTGCGGTTGCCGGCCCTGCCGGCGGTGGTGGCGCTGCCGCACCGGTTGCCGAAGAACAGACCGAGTTCGACGTGATCCTGACCGGCGACGGTGGCAAGAAGATCAACGTCATCAAGGAAGTACGTGCGATCACCGGCCTCGGCCTGACGGAGGCCAAGGCGCTGGTCGAAGCCGCGCCCAAGGCGGTCAAGGAAGGCGTCAACAAGGAAGAGGCCGAAAAGGTCAAGAAGCAGCTTGAAGATGCCGGCGCGACGGTGGAACTCAAATAAGCCACAATGGCGGTTCGCGGGCCCGCCCGTGGGCCACCGTGAAATGACTGACGGCGGCTTCCTGATGGGAGCCGCCTTTTTTTTTGCGTAACGGGGTATGCGATGCGATCTGGTATCAGAACCCCTCTCCGGCGCGTTCGGGGCTGGACAGCAGCGTGCGCATCTCCTACATGCAGTCTCGCCGAATTGGTCGAGACATGACACGCCGTCGCGCAGCGTGCCACAGGAATGACCGGCGGTTCTCCAACGCGACACAAATTTGAAGGCAGGTCGGCACGGCCATGGCGCTTTGTGTCGCGGGCGCTCCTTCTGTTTCGAAAAGGGTTTTCATGGCCACGCAACTCGCACCCGCTCCCAATGCCCATTCGACTGCGCAGCGTCCGCGCATCCGCAAGGTTTTCGGAAACATCCACGAAGTAACCCAGATGCCGAACCTGATCCAGGTTCAGCGCGAAAGCTATGAGCAGTTCCTGCGGTCCAATCCGGCGACAGGCTATGTTTCGGGTCTGGAAAAAACACTGCGGAGCGTGTTTCCGATCCGCGATTTCGCCGGCACCGCCGAACTCGATTTCGTGAATTACGAGCTTGAAGACCCCAAGTTCGACACCGAGGAATGCCGCCAGCGCGGGATCACCTATGCGGCACCGATGCGCGTCACGCTGCGCCTCATCGTGTTCGAAGTCGATTCGGAAACCGAAACCCGCTCTGTTCTCGATATCAAGGAACAGGACGTCTACATGGGCGACATGCCGCTGATGACGCAGAACGGCACGTTCGTCATCAATGGCACCGAGCGCGTTATCGTCAGCCAGATGCACCGTTCGCCGGGCGTGCTTTTCGATCACGACCGCGGCAAGACGCACTCTTCGGGCAAATACCTCTTTGCGGCGCGCGTCATCCCCTATCGCGGCTCGTGGCTCGATTTCGAATTTGACGCAAAAGATATCGTCAATGTCCGTATCGACCGCAAGCGCAAGCTGCCGGTCACGGCGCTGTTCTACGCGCTGGGCCTTACCGCCGAGGAAATCCTGAGCGAATTCTACAACACCGTCACCTGGGTGCGCGGTGCCGGAGGATGGCAGGTACCCTATGTCAGCGAAAACTGGCGCGGGCAGAAGCCCAGCTATGATGTCGTAGACGCCAAGTCTGGCGAGGTCGTATTTGCAGCCGGTCAGAAAGTCAGCCCGCGCGCCGCCAACAAGGCTGCAAAGGACGGGCTGGAAATGCTCCTGATCCCGACCGAGGAAATCTTCGGCCGCTATTCTGCGCTGGATCTCGTCAACGACGCGACGGGCGAAATCTATATCGAGGCGGGCGACGAAGTGTCCGCTGAAAATCTCGACAAGATCGACAAAGCGGGGCTGGAGTCGCTCCAACTGCTCGATATCGATCATGTGAATACGGGGCCATGGATCCGCAACACGCTGAAGGTCGACAAGGCGGAAGACCGCGATCAGGCGCTTTCGGATATCTACCGCGTCATGCGCCCGGGCGAACCGCCCACGCGCGAGACGGCTGAGGCACTGTTTGGCGGCCTGTTTTTCGATCCCGACCGTTACGATCTGTCGGCGGTTGGCCGCGTCAAGCTCAACATGCGGCTGGAACTCGATGCGCCCGACGATCACACGACGCTGCGTACCGAAGACATCATGGCCGTCGTCAAGACGCTCGTCGGCCTGAAGGACGGCAAGGGCGAGATCGACGATATCGACAATCTCGGAAACCGCCGTGTGCGATCGGTGGGTGAACTGCTCGAAAACCAGTATCGCGTTGGCCTTCTCCGCATGGAACGTGCGGTAAAGGAGCGCATGTCTTCGGTCGATGTGTCGACGGTCATGCCGAACGACCTGATCAACGCCAAGCCCGCCGTCGCTGCCGTCCGTGAGTTTTTCGGGTCGTCGCAACTCTCGCAGTTCATGGACCAGACAAACCCGCTTTCGGAAGTGACGCACAAGCGCCGCGTTTCGGCACTTGGGCCGGGCGGACTGACACGCGAGCGCGCGGGATTTGAAGTCCGGGACGTTCACCCGACGCATTACGGCCGGATCTGCCCGATCGAAACGCCCGAAGGCCCCAACATCGGGCTGATCAACTCGCTCGCCAGCTTCAGCCGCGTGAACAAATACGGCTTCATCGAAACGCCATATCGCAAGATCGTCGACGGCAAGGTGACGCAGGACGTCATCTATCTTTCCGCCATGGAAGAAGCCAAGCACACGATCGCGCAGGCCAATGCGGAACTCAGCAAGGACGGTGGCTTTGCCGAGGATCTGGTGTCGGCGCGCGAGGCGGGCGAATTCCTGATGGCGCCGCGTGATCAGGTGACATTGATGGACGTCAGCCCGAAGCAGCTTGTTTCGGTTGCCGCCTCGCTGATCCCGTTCCTTGAAAACGACGATGCGAACCGCGCCCTGATGGGATCAAACATGCAGCGCCAAGCCGTGCCGCTGGTACGTGCGGAGGCGCCGTTCGTCGGCACCGGCATGGAAGAAACAGTGGCACGCGATTCGGGCGCGGCGATCGGCGCCAAGCGCGCCGGAATCGTCGATCAGGTCGATGCGACGCGGATCGTGATCCGCGCGACCGGCGAAGTCGACAGCGGCCATTCGGGCGTGGACATCTACACGCTGATGAAGTTCCAGCGATCGAACCAGAATACCTGCATCAATCAGCGTCCGCTGGTGAAGGTGGGCGATGCCATCGAAAAGGGCCAGATCATCGCTGATGGTCCGTCGACCGAGTTCGGCGAGCTGGCGCTGGGGCGCAACACGCTTGTCGCCTTCATGCCGTGGAACGGTTACAATTATGAGGACTCGATCCTGATCAGCGAGCGCATCGTGAAGGATGACGTGTTCACGTCGATCCATATCGAAGAGTTCGAAGTGATGGCGCGCGATACCAAGCTCGGGCCGGAGGATATCACGCGGGATATTCCCAACGTCGGCGAGGAAGCACTGCGCAACCTCGACGAAGCGGGGATCGTCTATATCGGTGCCGAGGTCGAACCCGGGGACATCCTCGCCGGCAAGATCACGCCCAAGGGCGAGTCGCCGATGACGCCCGAGGAAAAATTGCTCCGCGCGATTTTCGGTGAAAAGGCGTCGGACGTTCGCGATACCTCGCTGCGCCTGCCCCCCGGCGTGACCGGCACCGTGGTCGAAGTCCGCGTCTTCAACCGCCACGGGATCGACATTGACGACCGGACCCGTGCCATCCAGGCCGAAGAAAAGGATCGCCTCGCGAAAGACCGCGACGACGAACGCACCATCCTCAACCGCGCGTCATGGAGCCGCCTGCGGGAGATGCTGCTGGGACAGACTGCATCGGCCGCGCCCAAGGGCATCAAGAAAGGCACCGCCATCGACGCTGCGCTGCTTGAAACCGTCGAGCCCCATGAATGGTGGAAATTCGCGGTAGCAGACGATGCGCGCCAGTCTGACCTGGAAGCCGTCAAGCAGCAGTATGACGACGCCGTCGGGCTGATCAACGCGAAATATGAGGATCGCGTCGAAAAGCTCGAGCGCGGCGACGATCTGCCCCCGGGCGTGCTGAAAATGGTCAAGGTGTTCGTCGCGGTGAAGCGCAAGCTGCAACCGGGCGACAAAATGGCGGGCCGTCACGGCAACAAGGGCGTGATCAGCCGCATCCTACCGAACGAGGACATGCCGTTCCTCGCCGACGGGACGCAAGTCGATATCGTGCTCAATCCGCTCGGCGTGCCGTCTCGGATGAACGTCGGGCAGATATTCGAGACGCATCTCGGCTGGGCCGCGCGCGGTCTGGGTCGCCAGATCACCGAGGCGCTCGACGCATGGCGGGAGGCAAATCCCGATGCCAAGGGCGCAAAGCCGCCTGAAGCAGTGCGCGAGCGGCTGAAGACGGTTTACGGCGCAAAATATCATGACGAGATCGACGCCCGTTCGGACGAGGACATCGTCGACATGGCGGGCCTGCTGAAAAACGGCGTGCCGATGGCGACGCCGGTTTTCGATGGCGCGCGCGAAGCCGATGTTTCGGAGATGCTGGCGCTGGCGGGGCTCGATACGTCGGGCCAGTCCGATCTGTTCGACGGGCGCACGGGAGACATGTTCGATCGCAAGGTGACGGTTGGCTATATCTACATGCTCAAGCTTCACCATCTCGTCGACGACAAGATCCACGCACGCTCGATCGGGCCGTACAGCCTCGTCACCCAGCAGCCGCTGGGCGGCAAGGCCCAGTTCGGCGGGCAGCGCTTCGGCGAAATGGAGGTCTGGGCGCTGCAGGCCTATGGCGCGGCCTATACGCTGCAGGAAATGCTGACGGTGAAATCCGACGATGTCGTCGGCCGAACCAAGGTTTACGAGGCGATCGTCAAGGGTGACGACACGTTCGAGGCCGGCATTCCCGAAAGCTTCAACGTGCTTGTCAAGGAAATGCGGTCGCTGGGGCTGAACGTCGAACTGAACATGAACGACGTGGTGCCCGATGCAGACGCGGCCCCGACGGCGATTGCGGCGGAATAACACCGTTTGAAGCCGTCAGTCTGAACGCGTTCGGACTGACGGCGGTGATTGATTGACTAAATTTCCAGCCCGCAATCTGGGCTCAGGAGCGCTGACATGAACGAACTGACGAACTTTGCGAACCCGATCGCCAAGGCCGAGACCTTCGACCAGATTCAGATCGGCATCGCCTCGCCCGAACGTATCCGCAGCTGGTCGTTCGGCGAGATCAAGAAGCCCGAGACGATCAACTATCGCACGTTCAAGCCCGAGCGTGACGGCCTGTTCTGCGCGCGCATCTTCGGCCCGATCAAGGACTATGAGTGCCTGTGCGGCAAGTACAAGCGCATGAAGTACAAGGGGATCGTCTGCGAGAAATGCGGCGTCGAGGTGACCGTCTCGAAGGTCCGCCGTGAGCGCATGGGCCATATCGAGCTTGCCGCGCCCGTCGCGCACATCTGGTTCCTGAAATCGCTGCCGAGCCGCATCGGCCTGCTGCTCGACATGCAGTTGAAGCAGCTCGAGCGCGTGCTTTATTTCGAAGCCTATATCGTCATCGAGCCGGGCCTCACGCCGCTTGAAAAGTTCCAGCTGCTCACCGAGGACGAGCTGCTCGAAGCGCAGGACGAATATGGCGAGGATGCGTTTTCGGCCGGCATCGGTGCGGAAGCCGTTCGTCGCATGCTCGAGGAGCTCGATCTCGAAGGCGAACGCAAGGATCTGCTCGACGAGCTGGCGGTCACCAAATCGGAACTGAAGCCGAAGAAGATCATCAAGCGGCTGAAGGTCGTCGAAAGCTTCATCGATTCGGGCAACCGCCCCGAATGGATGATCCTTCAGGTCGTGCCGGTCATCCCGCCCGAACTCCGCCCGCTCGTGCCGCTCGACGGAGGCCGTTTTGCGACGTCCGATCTTAACGACCTTTATCGCCGCGTGATCAACCGCAACAACCGTCTGAAGCGACTGATGGAATTGCGCGCGCCGGACATCATCGTCCGCAATGAAAAGCGCATGCTGCAGGAATCGGTCGACGCGCTGTTCGATAACGGTCGCCGTGGCCGCACGATCACGGGCGCAAACAAGCGTCCGCTCAAGTCGCTGTCCGACATGCTGAAGGGCAAACAGGGCCGCTTCCGCCAGAATCTTCTCGGCAAGCGGGTCGACTATTCGGGCCGTTCGGTGATCGTGACCGGCCCCGAGCTGAAGCTGCACCAGTGCGGCTTGCCGAAGAAGATGGCGCTCGAACTGTTCAAGCCGTTCATCTATGCGCGGCTTGACGCCAAGGGTCTTTCGATGACTCTCAAGCAGGCGAAGAAGTGGGTCGAAAAGGAACGCAAGGAAGTCTGGGATATCCTCGACGAGGTGATCCGCGAACATCCGGTGATGCTGAATCGCGCGCCGACGCTTCACCGCCTCGGCATCCAGGCGTTTGAGCCTGTGCTGATCGAGGGCAAGGCAATCCAGCTTCACCCGCTGGTCTGCTCGGCGTTCAATGCCGACTTCGACGGCGACCAGATGGCCGTGCACGTCCCGCTGTCGCTCGAGGCGCAGCTTGAGGCGCGTGTCCTGATGATGTCGACCAACAACATCCTTAGCCCTGCCAATGGCAAACCGATCATCGTGCCGTCACAGGATATGGTGCTCGGCCTCTATTACCTCTCGATGCTCAAGGAAAACGAGCCCGGCGAGGGGATGATGCTTGGCGAGATGAGCGAAGTGCACCAGGCGCTCAACGCCGGAGCCGTCACGCTGCATACAAAGGTTATCAGCCGCGTCCCGCAGACCGACGAGAACGGCAAGACCTATCTCAAGCGCTATGAGACGACCCCCGGCCGCCTGCTGCTCGGCGAAAGCCTTCCGGGCAACCACAAAGTGCCTTTCGATGTCGTCAACCGCCTGCTGACCAAGAAGGAGATCGGCGACGTCATCGACATCGTCTATCGCCATGCGGGCCAGAAAGAGACGGTGCTCTTTGCCGATGCGATCATGAGCCTCGGCTTCAAACATGCTTTCCAGGCGGGCATTTCGTTCGGCAAGGACGACATGATCATCCCCGATTCCAAGATGGCGACTGTCGATGAGACCCGCGCACTCGTGAAGGATTTCGAGCAGCAGTATCAGGACGGCCTGATCACCCAGCAGGAAAAATACAACAAGGTCATCGACGCATGGAGCCGGTGCGGCGACCAGGTGGCGAGCGCCATGATGGACGAGATCCGCAGCGTGAAGAAGGATCCTGAAACAGGCCGCGAACTGCCGATCAACGCGATCTACATGATGGCGCATTCGGGCGCGCGTGGATCGGCGGCGCAGATCAAGCAGCTTGCAGGAATGCGCGGGCTGATGGCCAAGCCGTCGGGCGAGATCATCGAAACGCCGATCATCTCGAACTTCAAGGAAGGCCTGACCGTGCTCGAGTATTTCAACTCGACTCACGGCGCGCGCAAGGGCCTCGCGGACACGGCGCTGAAGACGGCGAACTCGGGCTATCTCACGCGTCGCCTCGTCGACGTTTCGCAGGACTGCACGATCGTCGAACTCGATTGCGGAACCGAACGCGCGCTCGAGATGAAGGCGATCGTTCAGGGCGGCTCGGTCATCGCGTCGCTCGGCGAGCGGATCCTCGGGCGCACTTCGGCGGAGGATATCGTCGACACCAAGTCGAACGCGGTCGTAATCCCCGCGGGTACGCTGCTCGACGAGGCGAATATCCTCACGATCGAGGCGATCGGCACTCAGGCGGTGAAGATCCGTTCGCCGCTGATCTGCGAATCGACTGGGGGCGTCTGTGGTGCCTGTTACGGGCGCGATCTGGCGCGCGGCACGCCAGTGAACATCGGCGAGGCGGTTGGGGTCATCGCGGCGCAGTCGATCGGTGAGCCTGGCACCCAGCTGACGATGCGGACGTTCCACATCGGCGGCGCGGCGCAGCTCAACGAGCAGTCTTCCGTCGATGCACTGGCCGATGGCAGCTTCGAATATCGCGAACTGCGCATCATCCGCGACAAGGCGGGCCGACGCGTGTCGCTGTCACGGCAGGGCGAAATCGCGATCGTCGACAGCGAGGGCCGCGAACGGGCGGTCCACCGCATTCCCTATGGTGCCTATCTTCTGTTCGATGACGGCGCGCAGGTGAAGCAGGGCGATCGGCTCGTCGAATGGGATCCGTTCACCATGCCGGTGATCACCGAGACCGGCGGTATCGTGAAGTATCAGGATCTGATCGAGGGCCAGACGCTGACCGAGCAGGTCGACGAGGCCACTGGTATCGCAAACAAGGTCGTCACCGAATACCGGCAGGGCCGCTCGAAGGAAGATCTTCGGCCGCGCCTCACCCTGCTCGGGGAAAATGCCGCCGATGCCGCGCGCTATATGCTTGCGGTTGGAGCAACGCTTTCGGTCGAGGATGGTGCCACTGTCTTTGCGGGAGACGTGCTCGCGCGCGTCAGTCGCGAGGCGGCAAAGACACGAGACATTACCGGTGGTCTGCCGCGCGTCGCCGAGCTGTTCGAGGCGCGGATCCCCAAGGAGAATGCGATCATCGCACGCGCTTCGGGACGGGTCGTCTTCGGCAAGGATTACAAGGCGAAGCGCAAGATCGGCATCCAGCCGGAGGATGGCGGCGAGCTCGAGGAGTATCTGATCCCGAAATCCAAGGTGATCGACGTGCAGGAGGGCGATTACGTCAAACGCGGCGACAACCTGATCGGCGGCTCACCCAATCCGCACGACATCCTCGAAGTCATGGGGATCGAGCCACTCGCCGAATATCTGGTCGCCGAAATCCAGGAGGTTTATCGTCTCCAGGGCGTGAAGATCAACGACAAGCACATTGAAACGATCGTTCGCCAGATGCTGCAAAAGGTTGAGATCACGGTCTCGGGCGATACCACATTGCTCGTCGGTGAGCAGGTTGACCGGATCGAGATGGAGGAGGTCAACGCAAAGCTCCCTTCGGGCGCGGGGAAGGCTGAAGGCAAGCCGATCCTTCTGGGGATTACCAAGGCGTCGCTGCAGACGCGCAGCTTCATCTCGGCGGCTTCGTTCCAGGAAACGACGCGCGTGCTTACCGAAGCCTCGGTGCAGGGAAAGAAGGATACGCTGACCGGGCTGAAGGAAAATGTCATCGTCGGCCGCCTGATCCCCGCCGGCACTGGCGCGGGCATGAACCGGATGCGGATCGCGGCGTCCAGCCGGGATGCGGCGCTCCGTGCGCAGCAGCGCGACTGGCAGGCATCGCTCATCGCGCCGAACAGTGCGGCCGAAGAACACGCCGCTGAATTGCGCCAGCCGATCGAGGGCGATACCGGCGATGACGCGCTCGGCGATGTCGTGACGTCGGGCCACGGCACCGATGCCGACGCAGGTGAGTATCTGAACAGCTGATCGTCTTTTCGGTCTGCCAGGCTGAAAGCCCGCCGGAGCAATCCGGCGGGCTTTTGTCCGGGCCGCGCCGCGGGTCACCAACGCACCGGCCGCAGCGGGGCTTGCCTGCCTCCAACTAACAGTTGCTTTCCGGTGCCACACCATATGTTAAGCGGGCTTCGGAGGAATGCGCGCTGACGATCAATCCGCTTTATTCACTTGCCGGATTACTGGTGGGGATGCTCGTGGGCCTGACCGGCGTCGGTGGCGGCTCGCTGATGACGCCACTGCTTGTCCTCGCGTTCGGCTTTCATCCATCGATGGCGGTGGGAACCGATCTTCTTTTTGCCTCGGTGACCAAATCGATCGGCAGTGTGGTTCACGGGTCGCGCGCGACGGTCGATTGGCGGATCGTGCGTCGTCTTGCGCTTGGCAGCGTTCCCGCCACGATCTTGACGATCGCGGGCCTTTACTGGCTTGGCAAACCGACGCCCGCCACCGAGATCGCGATCAGGCTGACACTTGGCGCGACGCTGATCGTCACCGCGGTTGCGATCCTGTTTCAGGTTCGCATCGTCCGCTGGGCCATGGGGCGCTTCGGTACGCGTGAAGCCACACGGCAGGCACAATCGACGGTCGCTCTCGGAATTATTCTCGGCGTGCTCGTTTCGATCACTTCGGTGGGGGCGGGCGCGATCGGCGTTACCGCGCTGCTCGTTCTCTATCCCGGGCTTTCGGTCCGGCGCATTGTCGGGTCGGATATTGCGCATGCGGTCCCGCTCACGCTGGTCGCGGGGATCGGGCACTGGCTGCAGGGCGGGGTTGATCTTGGGCTGCTCGGCGCGCTGCTGATCGGCTCGGTGCCAGGCATCATTTTTGGCAGCCTCCTCGGCAGCCGCGCGCCCGATCGCTACCTCCGCCCTCTCCTCGCTGCCGTCCTGCTGATCGTGGGTTGGCGATTGCTCGCATAAAGCTAGAGAGCATGGCAATGTTCAAAGTTGCCAGCTATAATATCCGCAAGGCGAAAGGGCTTGACGGTGTACGCAGCCCGCAGCGCGTGCTCGATGTCATCGCGGAAACCGGGGCAGACATCATTGCGCTGCAAGAAGCGGACCGGCGATTTGGCGCGCGGGCGTCAGTCCTGTCCCCGGCGATGCTTGCAGTACGCGGCCTCCGCGCCGTCCCCCTGGCGCGGCACGCCGGGGGCCTGGGCTGGCACGGCAATGCCATTCTTGTTCGAGAATCGATTTGCGTGCTTGATTGCGGCCATATCGACCTGCCGACCGTCGAGCCGCGCGGCGCCGTATTTGCGCACGTTCAGCTTTACGGCCATGCCATCCGCATTGTGGGGATGCATCTCGATCTTTCAGGCCTTCGCCGCCGCGAACAGGCGCGCGCCATTCTCGGGGAGCTTGATCGGCTGCCGGCCCTTCCCACGGTGCTGATGGGAGACCTTAACGAATGGCGCCGCTCGGGCGGGTGCCTTGCCGATTTCGGAACTCATCATGAAATAGCGCTGACCGGGCGCACTTTCCCCGCGAACCGGCCACTGGCGCGGCTGGACAGGATCATGGCGGGGAACGGGCTGATCGTGCGCGGCGCGGCGGCGCATGTCAGCGCAAAGGCCAAGGTGGCCAGCGATCACCTGCCTGTGTGGGCGCGAATCGACGTTTTGGACGCGGCTGACTGACCCGCATCATGCAGATCGCTGACCTTCGCATCGCCCTGACGAGTGGAAATTACAACTACACCCGCGATGGCGCGAACAAATCGCTGAACCGGCTCGTCGGCTATATGCTCGGTCAGGGGGCGGCGGTGCGGGTCTATTCGCCCGTTGTCGTCAGGCCGGCATTCGAACCGGTGGGCGATCTGGTCGGCAGCCCGTCCATTCCCGTGCCTTTCCGGCCCGAATATCGCATTCCCTTGGGGCTGGGCCCCGTGCGCTCCGATCTCGATGCTTTTGGCCCCAATGTCATCCACATATCCGCGCCTGAGATTCTCGGTCACAGCGCTGCACGCTATGCGCGTGCACACGGGCTGCCGGTGCTCGCGTCGGTCCACACCCGTTTCGATACCTATTTCCGCTACTATAATCTCGGCTTCATCGAGCCCGCGCTCACCATGATGCTCCGGCGCTTCTACCGCCGTTGTGACGCGATCGTCACGCCGTCCGAAAGCATGGCGAACGTGCTCCGGGCCGAGGGTATGAACGACGATATCTCGATCTGGTCGCGCGGCGTGGAGAGCGACGTCTTCAATCCCGCGCGCCGCAGCGGCGCGTGGCGACGTTCGCTTGGCATCGCCGACAACGATGTGGTCGTGGGCTTCTGCAGTCGCCTCGTGCTTGAAAAGGGGCTCGACGTCGTTGGCGAGACGATCCGCGAACTCAAGCGTCGCGGGATCGCCCATCAGGTTCTGATCATTGGCGAAGGGCCTGCGCGCGCGAGTTTTGCCGAACAGGTACCGGATGCGATATTTGCCGGGTTCCTGGCAGGCGAAGCATTGGGGCGGGCGGTCGCGAGCATGGATATCCTGCTGTTCCCCAGCGTGACCGAGACGTTCGGCAATGTAACGCTCGAAGCGATGGCGAGCGGCATTCCCGTGGTGGGCGCCAATGCGACGGGCACGTCGAGCCTTGTGTCCGATGGCGTGACCGGACGACTGATCGAACCCCGTGATATCAGTGGCTTCGCTAATGCCGTGCAATGTTATATTGAAAATATCGATGCCCGTCTGTCAGCAGGACGGGCCGGGCTCGAGGCCAGCCGGTCCTATGGCTGGGACGCGATCAACGCTGTCGTCGCGGCAAAATATCTTGATATCATTGCCCGGCACAAACGCTGATCGGCATGGCTTCCCAGTTTACAGCCGCTCGATCTTCTGCGCGACATCGTCGAGCAACGCTGCGATCTCATGCAGCGTGTCGGGCTCCACGTCCTGCGCACCCAAGCGGTTGGATAAAACCGCGCGCAGATTGCCCATTGCGCGGCCGACCGGTCCGCCATCGCTTTTCGCGCGCGCCGCACCGATCTCGGCAAGGCGTGCCATCAATGCCGCCACCTCTGCCGCCTTTTCGACGAGTTCGGCTTTCCCGGCTTCGGTGATCGCGAACTGCTTGCGACTCCCCTCTGCGGTCGCGGTAATCAGCCCCATATCGTCGAGCAGCGTCAGCGTCGGGTAAATCATGCCCGGGCTCGGGGCATAGGCACCGCCCGTCCGTTCCCCGATCTCGCGGATGAGGTCATAGCCATGACGCGGTGACTCGTCGATCAACGTCAACAGCAGCAGCCTCAGCGCGCCACTGTCGAACAGCCGCCCCCGTCGGCCACCGCCGCGCCGGTTGCCGCCACCCAGCCCCTGGGCATGACCAAACGAACGGCCGCCGCCGTTTTCGCCTGATCCCCACATCGCCACAATTCCCCGAGACCCGCAATCACGGCGTCCTCGATACATATGATACATTTGCATTCCTTTCGTCATCATGAGTTACATCTATGATATATCTTGTAATAGTCAAGTGCCGTGCGTGCAAAATTCATTGCACGCGCTTATCTGGCACGCGTGGCCGATCTTTTCGCAGCACCTGCGCCAGTCGCGCCTCTTGCCGATCGGCTTCGCCCTGGCGCGTTGACCGATGTTGTCGGCCAAAATCATCTGACCGGCCCCGATGGCGCGATCGGCCGCATGATTGCCGCGGGGAAGCTCGCGTCGATGATACTCTGGGGGCCGCCCGGCACCGGCAAGACGACGATCGCACGCCTGCTTGCCACAGCCGTCGGGCTGCGCTTTGAAAGCATCAGCGCGGTATTTTCAGGCGTTGCCGACCTCAAGCGCGTTTTTGCTGCCGCCCGGGACGCTGCCGTTTCGGGGCAGCGCACATTGTTGTTCGTAGACGAGATCCACCGGTTCAACCGCGCGCAGCAGGACGGCTTCCTGCCCTATGTCGAAGACGGGACCGTCATACTTGTCGGCGCCACGACCGAAAACCCGAGTTTCGAACTCAATGCCGCTTTGCTCAGCCGGGCGCAGGTGCTCGTGCTTCGCCGCCTCGACGCAGCGGCGCTCGATGAACTGCTCGCCCGCGCGGAGGCTCTGGAGGTGCGCGCGCTCCCGCTTACCCCTGATGCCCGCGCCGCGCTGATCGCCAGTGCGGACGGCGACGGGCGTTTCCTTCTGAACCAGGCGGAAACGCTGTTTTCGATCGGTGTTGCCGAGCCGCTTGATCCATCGGCGCTCGCCGCGCTGCTCCACCGCAGGATGCCCGTCTATGACAAGGATCGGGAGGGCCATTATAATCTGGTGTCCGCGCTTCACAAAAGCCTGCGCGGATCCGATCCGCAGGCCGCGCTCTACTGGCTCGCGCGGATGCTCGTTGCCGGGGAAGAACCGCTTTACGTGCTGCGCCGACTCGTCCGCTTTGCCAGCGAAGACGTCGGCCTCGCCGATCCGCAGGCGCTGGTCCAGTGCCTCGCTGCCAAAGAAGCCTATGATTTTCTGGGCAGTCCCGAAGGTGAACTCGCGATCGTGCAGGCGTGCCTCTATCTGGCGACCGCTCCCAAATCGAACGCGGCCTATAAGGCTCAGAAAAGCGCGTGGAAAGCCGCACGTGCCACCGGCTCGCTCATGCCCCCCATGAACATCGTCAACGCGCCGACCGGATTGATGAAGTCGCTCGGCTACGGAAAAGGCTATGTCTACGATCATGATGCCAGAGGCGGTTTTTCGGGCGCGAACTATTGGCCCGACGGCATGGCAGCGGTGAAGTTTTATGAGCCATGTGACCGCGGCTTTGAGGCGAAGGTCGCCGAGCGCATGGCATATTGGGATGGTTTGCGGCACGCGACACCGGCCGATCCCTCCACAGAGCCCGAACGTGCATAGGCGTGAGGACAGCCCCGTTTACAGGTTTCGCGGCGATCGACTGGTCCGGGGCGGTGGGGCCACGGCAGCCCGGCATTGCCGTCGCATATTGCTCGCTGGGGTGCAGAGCGCCTGAACTTGTCCGGCCCGGCCATATCTGGTCGCGTCCCGACGTGCTCGACTGGCTCATCAATGATATGCCCGCCGAGACGCTGGTCGGTTTCGATCTGTCGCCATCGCTGCCCTTTGCAGATCGCGGCGCTTTTTTCCCGGACTGGCCTGAAAGCCCGCCCGATGCACGGTCGCTCTGGGCGCTGGTCGAGCGTCACTGCGCGCATCAACCCAATCTGGAGGCAGGCGCGTTCGTCGATCATGTCGAGGCTTCGCGACATTTCCGGCGGCACGGGGGCCGGACGGGCGATCTCTTCGGCATTGGGCGCGGGCGCCTTCGCGCTGTCGAGCAGCGGGAACTCGAGCAGAAACGCGTCAATCCCTATAGCTGCTTCAATCTGGTCGGAGCCGCGCAGGTGGGAAAGTCGAGCCTCACGGGCATGCGGCTTTTCCACCGCCTTGCCGGTGCCCTGCCCTTTTGGCCGTTCGATCCCGTCCCGCCGCGCGGCTCGCTGATTGTCGAGATTTACACCAGCATTGCCGCCGTCGATGCCGGAATGGCAAAGGGCCGCACGAAAATCCGCGACGGCGACACGCTTGACCGGGCGCTCGCCGCACTGGGATCGTGCGCTCACGTCCCCCTCCCCCGCTATGACGATCACAGCACCGATGCGATCCTGACTGCCGCCTGGCTGCGCGCACGGCATGAAGACGCCGCGCTCTGGAGCCCCAAGGGCTTCAAAGATGTAAGACACACCGAAGGCTGGACCTTTGGGGTCGGCTGAGGCTATGGGCCGATCGCGGCGCCGGCTTAGCTCAGTTGGTAGAGCGCCAGTTTTGTAAACTGGATGTCGCGGGTTCGATTCCTGCAGCCGGCACCGCGAGCCGCTTTAATGGCAACATGCAGGCACATTGCCACGCCAATCGTCAAACGATCTCGAACAGCCCCGCCGCGCCCATACCCCCGGCAGCACACATCGTCACGACGACGTGTTTCGCGCGGCGCCGCCGCCCCTCGATCAAGGCATGACCCGTCAGCCGCGATCCCGACATGCCGAACGGGTGGCCGATGGCGATCGCCCCGCCATTCACGTTGAGCCGCGCGGGATCGATGCCGAGCCTGTCCCGACAGTAGAGCACCTGAACCGCAAACGCCTCGTTCATCTCCCACAGATCGATGTCATCGATGCGCAGCCCGTGCCGCTCAAGCAGCTTGGGCACGGCAAACACCGGCCCGATCCCCATTTCGCCAGGTTCGCACCCGGCGACCGCAAAGCCCTTGAACAGGCCCATCGGCTCCAGTCCACGACGCGCCGCTTCGGTTTCCGACATGACGATGCACGCGCTTGCGCCGTCCGAAAGCTGGCTCGCATTTCCGGCGGTGATCGTCCCGCCCTCCAGCACCGGTTTCAGGCCCGCCAGCCGCTCGGCCGTCGTGCCGTCGCGCATTCCCTCGTCTCGGTCGAGCGTGATCTGCACGCTGGCGCTGATCTTTCCGTCCGCATCCCGATCATGGCGGGTCACGGTGATCGGCGCGATCTCCTCCGAAAGCAGCCCTGCCGCCCAGGCCGCGGTCATACGCTGCTGCGATTGCGCGCCATATTCGTCCTGTTCGGCGCGGTTGATGCGATAGCGGGCGGCGATCGTTTCCGCTGTGGGAATCATCGGCAGCATCAGATCGCGCGCGTTCGCTTCGACCCAGGGCGAGTAGTAATGCCTGAGGTTCTTATTGGGCAGGACAAGCGATACGCTGTCGAGCCCACCCGCGGCGTAAATGCCCTCCTCCCCTGCCATGATCCGCTGGGCGGCAAGCGCAATCGTCTGCAAACCCGACGCGCATTTCCGGTCGAGCGTCATGCCCGGCACGCCAAACCCGCACCCGGCCTCGATCGCAGCCACGCGCGCCACATTGTTTCCCGTCGCGCCCTCGGGATGCGCCGAACCGAGCAGGACGTCGGAAATCTCATCGGGCGAAACCCCTGCCCGCCCGGCGGCCGCCTTTATCACATGCGCGCCAAGCGTGCTGCCGCCGGTATCGCTCAGTGCACCCCTATGGGCTTTTCCGATCGGCGTGCGCGCGGTCGACACGATGACGGCGCGTGGCATCATTCGAGCTCCAGGATGACCGCATCGACCGCAAGGCTCTCCCCCTGCGCGGCTGACACGCTTTTGACGGTCCCGCTTTTTCCCGCGCGCAGGATATTTTCCATCTTCATCGCCTCGATCACCGCGAGCGGCTGGCCCGCCTCCACCCGGTCCCCCGCCGCCACGTGCAGCGCAGTCAGAAGGCCGGGCATCGGCGAAAGCAGGAAGCGCGAGAGATCGGCCGGCAGTTTTTCGATCATATGGGCGCTCAGCGGCGCGACATGCGCAGGCAGCACGCGCGCAACATGGCTGGCCCCGCGCGTCGTCAGCCTGAAGCCACCGGGCAGGCGCGCGATACGGACCGTCAGCGGTGCATCATTGAACATGGTCTCGACGATCCGGTCCCCCGGCGTATATTCCAGTTCGAGATCGAATTCCTGCCCATCCACGGCGACCGCATCGGGGCTGACCGAGACATCATGCTTCTTGCCCGCGATGGTCACCTGCCAGTCCGCCGGTGGCCGCAGCCGCTTGCCGAGCTGCCCGCTGACCCGCCGTGCGCGATCGGCCTCCGCCGTTGCGGCAAAGGCGGCAATGGCCGCGAGTGCGTCGATCAGTTCGGTAGACGCGGGCGCGCCCTTGAAACCGTCAGGATATTCCTCGGCGATGAACCCGGTCGTGATCTCGCCCGACCGGAAGCGCGGATGCTGCATGATCGCCGACACGAAATCGATATTGTGGCTGACGCCTTCGATCCCGAAGCCGTCGAGCGCGCCGATCTGCGCATCGATCGCCTCAATCCGCGTGGGAGCCCAGGTGATGAGCTTGGCGATCATCGGATCGTAGAAGCGCGATACCTCGCCACCCTCGGTAACGCCGTCATCGATGCGAACGCCGCTGCCGGGCGCGGGCGGATCATAGCGGACGAGCCGCCCCGTGCTCGGCAGGAAACCGCGATAGGGATCTTCGGCATAGATCCGGTTTTCCACCGCCCAACCGTCGAGCTTCACGTCCGCCTGCGCGAAGCCCAGGGGCTCGCCTGCCGCGACACGGATCATCTGCTCGACCAGATCGATCCCCGTGATGCACTCGGTCACGGGATGTTCGACCTGAAGCCGGGTGTTCATCTCGAGGAAGTAGAAACTCTCGCCGCTCGGGTCCGCGCCCGATACGATCAGCTCGACCGTTCCCGCGCTGGAATAACCGACCGCGCGCGCGAGAGCGACGCATTGCTCGCCCATTGCCTGCCGCATTTTCGGCGTGACGAACGGTGACGGCGCTTCTTCGACGACTTTTTGATGGCGGCGCTGGATGCTGCACTCGCGCTCGTTGAGGTAAAGGATGGTGCCGTGCCGGTCACCCAGAATCTGGATTTCGATGTGGCGCGGATTGCGGATGAACTTTTCGATGAAGACGCGGTCATCACCAAAGCTCGCCAGCCCCTCGCGCTTCGTCGCCTCAAAGCCTTCGCGGACGTCGGCTTCGCTATACGCCAGCCGCATCCCCTTGCCGCCCCCGCCTGCCGAGGCCTTCATCATCACCGGATAGCCGATCTCGCCCGCGATGCGCACGGCATGTGCGGTATCGTCGATCTCGCCGACGAAGCCGGGAACGACGTTGACGCCCGCCTTCAGCGCGAGCCTTTTCGATTCGATCTTGTCGCCCATCGCTGCGATGGCGTCGATCGGCGGGCCGATGAAAGCGATATTCTCAGCCGCGAGCGCCTCGGCAAAGCTGGTGCGCTCCGAAAGAAAGCCATAGCCCGGATGCACCGCTTCGGCCCCCGTTTGCCTGCACGCGGCGATGATCCTGTCAGCAAGCAGATAGCTCTCGGCGGCAGGCGAAGCCCCGATATGCACTGCCTCGTCCGCCAGCATTACATGCGGGCTGCGCGCGTCGGCATCGGAATAAACCGCAACCGTCGCGATGCCCATTTTCCTGGCAGTCCGAATGATCCGGCACGCGATCTCACCCCGGTTGGCGATCAGGATTTTAGTGAACATCAGCCGCAAACCCTTTACCGTGCAATGCTGGACGTGTCACGTGAGGCATGTTATGGATATCTCCGTGACCGTCAGCTTTGCCAATCGCACCACAGAGCGTTTTGCGCGCGACGACAAGTCGAAGTTCACCGGCATGGATGTCGCCAAGGCAAACGCGCGGTTGCAGCTGCTGAACGCAGCCGCATCGCTCGACGATATTACGCCGCTGAAATCCATTGGACTTCACGCCTTGTCGGGCGACCGGCAAGGGCAATGGGCAATGACGATCAATGGGCCGTGGCGGCTGGTGTTTCGGTTCCGCGACGGCAATGCCGAAGACGTCGAGATCGTCGATTATCATTGAGGACATGAGATGACCCAATTTGCTTTCCAGCACGTCCATCCCGGGGTGATCCTGCGTGAAGAACTCGAGGCGCGCGAGCTTTCCGCCAACGCTTTTGCGCTCAAGCTGCGCGTACCCCCCCAGCGCATTCAAGACGTCGTCGCGGGACGCCGGGGCATCAGTCCAGAGACGGCGCTGCGACTTGAAGCCAGTCTCGGGACGCCTGCCCGTCTGTGGGTAGCCATGCAGGCTGCGTATGACCTTCATCAGGCAGAGGCCAGGTTTGGCGAGGCCGTGCGAAACGAAGTGATGGCGGCCTGAATCCGGCAAGCTATTTCACCCCAGTTGGCGATCAGGGTTTTAGAGAACATTCTATTTGCCTTCGATCTTTGTCTCGTTGGGATATGGAGCACGAGTTTACAATGCCTATACGTTCGCATTCGTGAGGGACGTACGCGCGCCAATTTCGATCAGCAACTCTGTAGTTGTTGCTGATCAGCGCCGATTGAGGCACCCAGACGTTCGATACTGCGCCAAGTGTATTGTTGAACTTGAAGTTTGAGCTGCACCCGGTTTTGCGGACACTGGGTTAGGCTACATTAGCCTGCTTGTAGCGCGACAATCCGGGTGAGAGTCTGGCGTCAATCAGGATGAGAAGTGATTGTCGCGGCTTGGGCATGATGCCAGCGGTGATTGTCGCTGGCAATGGTCAGTCGTTGGTTTGATTGTCGCTGCGCGACAGTTCCT
>JANPGY010000004.1:0-7790 GCA_031424175.1 Sphingomonadales bacterium | reverse complement strand
TCGAAAACATGTTCGGCAAACTCAAGGACTGGCGGCGCATCCACACCCGCTATGACCGATGCGCCCACACCTTCCTCTCAGCCATCGCCATCGCCGCTACCGTCATCTTCTGGCTTGGACCTCAATGAGTCCTGAGCCTAGGTCAATTTACTGATAAATCGTGGAGCGGCTATACTGACGGTAATCCAAACCGGTGGGATGTAAATAAGCAAGCGGAGGCTCTGGTCAAGGAGTACATAACTATTAAAAAGGTTGGTGCGAAAAAGATTGATAACTTTCGCAACAATCAAATTTACGCACTTCATCATGATTGGTTGAAAGATAATGGAAAAGGTGATGGGTATATCTTTGGCTTAAAACACGTCGAACCTTATGTGGACGTTTTCAAGCGTGCGCTTGAGACATATGGTTATGTCAAAACATCGGCACAGTATGATCCAGGTCCGGTGACGATCTTGGCAGACGGCTCTGTCCTCGTCAGTGCCGACGATGCGACCGGCCATTACACATCGGCGGTGTATTATCAAGACGGTAGAGGCGCATTTCTGACCTCTCCCGATGATAGCACCGGCGCGGTTAATGTCGGATTTGAGATCGCGTACGCGGACGGCTCTTACGCGACAGATGCGACGGTAATGCGGCAAGGAGGCGAAAGCGATCGCGACCTTGTTAAGCGTGCCTTCAAGTCAGCGTTACACGATGCTTCGAGCACGATCCCCTTTTCGCAGGTCGGCAGCATATTCGGCTCGACGCTGGGTCGGCAGCTGGGTGGCAGTGATCAGCTCCAGCAGCAGGTTTATTCTATCGGCTTGGGTGCGGTTCTCAATGAGCTGGGCAAGCAGCTCGATATCGCCGTCGGAAATCCTCCATCAGTGTCGCAGGCGACCAACACCGCCGTCATCAAGGGTCTGCAATCCAAGTCGGCGCTGCTTAACGACCTCACCAATGCAGGTGTTGGAGCGATCAGCTCCTATCTCACGGGTGAGCTCGTGAAAGCGGTCGGCATCCACGGTATTGCCGGAGGTGTCGTCAACTCGGCTGGCGGAGCGGCGATCCAGCAGATCGTGACGAACGTAGCAAACCTCGGGAACACAATTTTCAACGCAAGCGGGCAGGCGATCGGCAAGGTCGGCGTCTTTACCAACGTCAATCCCGCGACGATCGGGAGCGCGCTCGGCGGCTTCTTAGGGTCGACACTCGCAGCACAGTTGGTGTCCTTCGACACGATCGGCGGACAGCTTGGCGCGAGCTTGGGCAGCGCGGCCGCCGGTTTCATCGTCGCCGGTATCTTTACAAGTGCCGCAAGCGCCGCAGCGGCCGCGATCGCTGCTGGCACCGCCGCGTCTTCGTTCGGTACATTGGCATTGTCGCTGGGCTCGCTTGCCGGACCAATCGGGGCTGCGATCGGTGCATTCGTCGGGTTTATCCTCGGCGGCCTGATCGGCTCGCTGTTTGGCGGGACGCCGCGTGCCGGTGCCGATGTCGTCTGGGACGAGCAGACCAAAAGCTTCGTCATGGCCAATGCGTGGACGCGCAAGACGGGCTCGATCGACGCGGCCAAGAGCATCGCGGATACCGTTGCCGGCACCTATAATGGCGTCCTGGCCGCTATCGGTGGCAAGCTGATCGACGCGCAAAGCGTGCAGGCGGGCAGCTATGGCATGGTCAAGAAGGATTATGTCTATCGCCCGATCGGTGGCGGCTCGGACAAGGGCGACATCACGGCGAGATTCAGCGGCAAGAGCGCGAGCAATGATCTGCTCAACTTCGGTGAATATCACGGCCTGAGCGACATCATCGCACGGCTTGCCGGCGGCGATGTCTATGTGAAGCGCGCGATTGCTGCGACATTGGCGGCTGCGAACGGATCGACAGGCAACAGGAAGGGTGCATCGGGTGTGTTCGATGCGTCGGTACTCGCTGGCAATGTGTCAATCGCGCAGGATTGGAGCAAATACCGCGAGAACCCGCTTACTTACGAAGCGCTGATCGACGCGAGCAGGTCGAGCGACGGCAAGGTCAACACGCTGGCGGCAGGGTGGACAGCAACGACGGCACGCGCGCTCGACCTTGGGCTCGACAAGCGGAACTATACCGACTGGACCGGCGGATGGAACGCCTGGCTCGATGAAAAGGCCGATGGCACGATGGATGGCGGCACGCTGCTGCCGTCACAGGTTCTGACGGTGCTGGATGACGAGACACATGGTCGATTGTTCGTGGCGATGGACGCCGATGGCAATGTCGTGGGCTCGATCGGCGACACGATCGAGGCGGCGTCCAAGACGGTGATCACCGGCACGGCTGCCGATGATGTGATCACGATTGCGGGCGACATGCTGACGACGCTGCCTGCCGGGCTGACGATCAACGGCGCGGCCCCGGCTGCGGGCAGCACGGGTTACAAGGTGTCGGTCGCCGCGGTGATCGACGGTGGTGCGGGCAATGACATGATCCGCGGCGGCGATCTGGGCAACGATCTGCTCGGCGGTGACAGCAATGATACGCTCGTCGGTGGCAGGCTCGACGACTGGCTGTTCGGCGGCGCGGGCAACGACATGCTGTTTGCGGGTAACGTCGCCAATGTGGGCTTTGGCGCGAGCGATGCGGGGGCGACGCAGGCGGCACTGGGCAGCGCGGGCGGCAATGGCAACATGCTCGATGGCGGCGCGGGCGACGACCGGCTTTATGGCGGCACCGGTTCGGACTGGCTCATCGGCGGCGACGGGGCCGACACGCTTCTGGGCGGTGCGGGCGGCGATATCCTCGACGGTGGCGGCAGCGGCGACACGAGCCGGGGCGGTGCGGGTTCTGACCAATATGTGTATCACGCGGGCGACGGCTTCGACACCGTGTTCGACGATGCGGGCGATGGCGCGGTTGCGGGCGCGATCGGCGACAGCGTCGCGACGCGACTGGCGGGCCTCGATGCGGGGACGGTCGCCAAGAACTGGGCCGGCGGCGGCGACTACAGCGTCGACGGCAACGTCAAGGGCGGCGAGGATGCCATCGTGTTCGGGCCCGGCATCAGGCTGAGCGACCTCGTGCTCCAGCGCTCGGGCGATACGAGGACGCCGGGCAATGATCTCATGATCCGGGTCCAGACGGCGGGAACGAACAGGTGGAACGGGACCGACCAGCTGACCATCCAGGACTGGTTCGAAAGCACACGGCGCGTCGAGTGGCTGCGCTTTGCCAATGGCGACGAAATCCGGATCGGCGACATTACGAGCTTCAAGCTGGGGACCGCGGGAAACGACGTTCTCGTCGGCACGCAGGGGTCGGATTTTCTCTACGGGTTTGACGGCAACGACCAGCTTTACGGGCTGGGCGGCAATGATTTCGGGTTCGGCGGGCTCGGGGACGATCTCGTGTCGGGCGACGACAGCAACGATTTCGTGTCGGGGGGCGCCCAGAACGACCGGGTGCTCGGTGGCGCAGGCGACGACACTGTGTTCGGTGACGACGGCAATGATTACGTCATGGGCGGGACCGGGAACGACAAGGTCGTCGGCGGCAAGGGCAACGACACGATCGTGACCGGCGCGGGGAACGACATCATCAAGTACAGCAGGGGCGATGGCCAGGACATTGTCTACGACGAGCTTGCCGGGACATGGGACACCGTCTGGCGGAACGGCAGCTACATGAACGGATATATACAGGACGCGACGTCGAAGGTCGTCAGAAATGCCGCGGGGCAGATTGTCTTCGACGGACGGAAATATCTTGGCACTTACGTCTATGACGAAACGACATCGGGCGGCACGACGGTCAAAACGGTAAGACTGTACAACCAGCCCGTCGCCGGCGCGCTGCAGGCGAAAAACGCGGGCACCGACACGCTCGAGTTCGGCGTGGGCATCGACATCCAGGATGTCGAGCTGCGCGGCGTGGGCAGCGATCTGCAACTGGCGGTGCTGGCCGGACAGGGTGCCGGTGCGCCCAGTTTCGACAGCGTTGCTGACCGGATCACGATAAAGGATTATTACTCGGCCGATGCGACCGCCAGGCGCAACATCGATAACCTGTCGTTCGTCAGCACGGGCACGATCAAGGCCGACACCACGCTTGGTGGAACGACGAGCGCGACTGACGGCAATGACACGCTGTCCGGCAGCGCAGGCAAGGACTGGATCACGGGGAACGCCGGCGACGATATGATCGACGGCGGCGTGGGCGACGATATCCTGAACGGAAACACCGGCAATGACACGCTGAAAGGCGGTGCCGGTAATGACGTCCTACATGGTGGCGACGGTTTCAACGTGCTCGATGGTGGCGCGGGCGGCGATGTGCTGATCGGCGGATCGGGACAGGATGCCGCGGGCTATGCGTCGTCGACGGCCGGTGTCAGAGCCTATCTCGACTTTGCCGCCGCCAATACCGGCGATGCGCTCGACGACAGCTACGCGTCGATCGAAAACCTGATCGGCAGTTCCCGGGCCGACACGCTGGGGGGCGACGGCGGTGACAATGTACTGGCCGGTGGCGGCGGCACCGACCGGATGCTCGGCGGCGGCGGGAACGACACCTACATCATCAGCGGTGCCGGCGCATCGACGATCGTCGATCAGCCCTATGCGATCGCGGCGAAGGGTGAATCTGCGAGCGAATCCCTGCTGGGGGGTGACGGTGGCAGCGATGTCATCGAGATCGACAATGGCACGTCGCTTGCCGGGCTCGACTTTGCCTTTACCGGCCCCAACACAGCCGATCTGAGCATCACAGTTAGCGATGCCGGCGGAAGCGCAACCTCGATCGTCAGGGACTGGAAGACGCTCGATCACCGGGTCGAGACGCTGCAGCTGCTCGATGGGCTTGCGGTCGATCTGGGCGGCCTGATCGTCGCCAGCGGCGGCGCAGGTTTCGGGACCGCTGGCAACGACTTTATTTTTAGCAAGGCCAGGCTGAGCGCGGCCAATGGTGGCGATGGCAATGACGTCATCGTCGCCGGTACCGGATCCACGCTCGCGGGCGGCGCGGGCGACGATATTTTCGAGGCGGGCGTGGGCACGCGTTTCGATGGCGGGGCGGGTGTTGACACTGTCCGCTATCTTGCGGCCACGAGCGCAGTCACCGTCAACCTGGCGACGGGCAGCGGCGGGGCCACCGGCGGTGCGGCGGGCGACAGCTATACCGGTATCGAAAACGTCAAGGGCTCGGACGGGTTCGGCGATACGATAACGGGCGATGCCAACGCCAACCAGCTGGCCGGCATGGGCGGCAATGACACGATCGACGGCGGCGGCGGCAGTGACGTGCTCGACGGGGGTGCCGGTAACGATACGCTCCATGGCCGTGCGGGCGATGACAATCTGTCGGGCGGCGACGGCGCCGACACTTTGTTCGGCGAGGAAAACAATGATGTGATCGACACCGGCGGTGGTGGCGGGACAGCCTATGGCGGTCTCGGCAATGATATCCTGCTCGGCGGCAGCGGCAGCGATGTTCTTTACGGCGACGACGCATCCGATGCGGGGAACGGCGGCACCGATCTTCTCAACGGCGGCGATGGTAATGATACGCTGATCGGAGGCTCTGGCGACGACCGTGCGGTGCGCGACGCGACGACCGGTGCGGTCAAGCTGAACGGTGGCCTGTTTGGCGGCGCTGGCGATGATACACTCTATGGCGGCGTCGGGAACGACGAGTTGTCGGGCGGCACCGGCAACGATCTGCTGAGCGGCGACGCGGGTAACGATAGCTATTTCTTCGACGCAAGCTCGGGGGCCGACACGGTCGTCGATGCAAGCGGGGTCAACACTCTCGTGTTCGCTGCCGACGCCGACGCGCTGTGGCTGGTGCGCAGCGGGAACGATCTGAAAGTCACCGCGACGGGCGGTGGCGCGATTGTGACGGTCAAAGACTATTATGCGGCACGTGCTGCAACGCTGGTCAGGACAATCACCGCCAATGACCGCACGATCTATCTCGATTATGCGCGCGTGTCCGGTGGCCTGATCGACCGGATGACCGCACTCGGCGCGACGCGCCCGGCGACGGTTCCGGCAGCGCTCCAGGCGGCAAGCGACGATCTCTGGGTCGTCGGCGGCAAGGCCATGCCCAAGGTCGTCGATCAGAAGCGATCGACAAAAGAGGATGTTGTCTTATCGGGCAGCGTTGGCGCGGTCGATTATGACGGCAATATCGTGTCCTACGCATTGGTCGCGCCCGCCAGCCACGGCACGGTGACGCTCAACGGCACGACCGGACGCTGGAGCTATGCGCCCGCGGCGAACTATCACAGCGATGCGTGGCATCCCGACGACAGTTTTCAGGTGCGGGTCACCGATGCCGACGGCAATACCGCCGTCCAGACGGTTTCGGTCGCGATCGCGTCAGTCAACGATGCGCCCACCGATGTGCGCCTGACCGCAAGCGGCGCAATCATCGCCGAGCGCGACCACCCGCAGTCGGCCGTCGCGATCCCGCTCATCGTGCTCGGCACGCTGGCTGGCGTCGATGCCGCGGATACGGGATTTGCCGACAGCGCGGATTTTGCATCTTTTGCCTATCGCGTGAACGACGCCCGTTTCGAGATCGGCATCGACGCAAACGGGAAGCCCGTGTTGCGCCTGAAGGCCGGAATTGTCTTCGATTACGAAACGACGCCCACCGTCACTGTAAGCGTGACCGCGACGGACCGTAACGGCGGCGTCGGGGGCCTTGGCGTTACCAAGACTTTCACATTCGCGATTGCCGACCGCGACGATTACATCACCGGCAATGGCGTGCTCACGACGCTTGCCGGGGCTGCGGGCAGGGACATCATCACGGGAAGCGCCATCACCGAGATGATCAGCGGGCTGGCCGGTGCCGACGTCCTGTCGGGATATGGCGGCAATGACACGATATCGGGTGGTGACGGCAACGATTCAATTTCGGGTGGCACAGGCAGAGACCAGCTGAGCGGGGATGGAGGCAATGACACGATCCGGGGTGACGAGGGTGATGACATCGCCTCGGGCGGCGACGGCAATGACGTGTTGTACGGCGGCACGAACAACAGCGCGATCGCGTCAGGTAGCGACGTCCTTTACGGCGACGCGGGCAACGATCAGCTCTACGGTGAAGACGGCAACGACACCCTGATCGGTGGTCTGGGCGGCGATCGCCTCGACGGCGGCGCAGGGAACGACACCGCAGCCTATGACATAACCTCGCAGGGCATTGCTGCGACGGCCGCCGTGAGTGCGAGCCTTTCGGCCCCGGGCACGAACACGGGCGACGCTGTCGGCGATACCTATTTCGGCATCGAAAACCTCAGGGGCACCAATTTTGCCGATACGCTGACCGGCGATGCGGGCGACAATGTTCTGACCGGGCTTTCTGGCAACGATGTTCTGAACGGGCTTGCCGGGAACGATATCCTTGTCGGCGATGCGGGTGTCGACACGCTCAGCGGCGGGGATGGCAATGACACGATCCTCGGCGGCGCCGAAAACGACGCCGTGTCGGGCGGCACTGGCGACGACGTGCTCGACGGGCAGTCCGGAAACGACACGCTGAACGGGGGCAGCGGCAACGATGCGCTGACGGGTGGAAGCGGGAACGACCTGCTGATCGGCGGGGTCGGCAAGGGACTGTCGGTAATTTTGTGCGCGGGGCCATAGGATGGAGTGGAAAGGACCATCGATATGGCGATTGACAAGGACGTATTGGACCAGCTGCTGGCTGGTCGTGATCCGGGCGAGCTGTTTGCAAGGGACGGTTTGCTTGATGAGTTGAAGAAGGCGCTTTCGGAACGGATGCTGGCCGCCGAGCTGGACGATCATCTGGACAGCGAA
>JANPGY010000003.1:0-37018 GCA_031424175.1 Sphingomonadales bacterium | reverse complement strand
AGAAACGGCGCCAGCCATCGCTCCAGATTGGTCCGCCACCTCTCGTCCACTACCATCGTCGTAAGTCCGTCAGCCTACACTGACAAACGGGAATCAACGACGATTCCAAACGGTTCCTTCAACCTGCCAAAGTAGTGCTAGTTTATCTGGCGAAAGGGCAATTTCTCATCCGTGCGCCGACTGCGCCAGGCACGAGAAACACAAGCTATGCTTCCCTAAATCTGACAGCATTTTTTTGACCAACTGCAGCTGGGGGTATCTCCGAGAGAACCGATAAATGACCGGTAAGGGGCGCGTTGCAGTCTTACGGCTTTCGCTCTCGAGTCCTGCCGGTCAGCTGTCGCCAACATTTCGGTCGCTCGCCAGTCGCATCGTCATTCCTGAAAGCGGTCGTTCGTTCACCGTGCATTCTAACGAGACGCGAATGACGGCAGTTGGCCGGTAGCGGACAGGCAGCTTTGAGCTTTGATTAGCCAGAAGCGGTCCCTAAAAAACTTGAACAACCGCTAAATTCAAATTTCCGTTCGCTCTTCCAGGGCCACCCAATTGTGCGCTTAGGCGTTTTACCGATCTCCGCGCCTATGATCGACTCAACACCAGACGATCACGCCGTTCCTGAGAAAGAAGTGCGCCCGGCACCCGTCATTGACCCAGATCGAGGGATGCAATGTTGGCAGTCCCTTGTCGTCGATCTTGAGATCCCAACGCGGTTTGACGCCGGGAAGCAGCATGACCTCTAACCGGCGGCCGCAGCCGCAAGGGCAGACGAGGCCTGCCGACCAAAGGGTATCGTCCTCCCGCGCGACCGAAAGATCATAGGGTGGCAAGTGCTCGGGAAGCTCGTCACCCTCAAAAAACACTGCGCGGCGCGGCTTCGGCTTGCGAGCAAACAGCCCGGCGAACCATCCGCGTAAACTGTTCCACCAAGCACCGATCATAGATCACCCCAATGCAGGCAGGCCGAGCAGCGGCTCGGTGGCGCCAAGTCCGAGTAGCGGGTTCGGCGCGCGGTCGAAATCTGCCTCGGACATGGTTTCTTCATCGCCGTCGGCGAGCGCGAACAGGGTGCGCGCATAGCGCGCATTGCCGTCGTGGCGAAACGGAAACAGCCGGGCCACGCATTCCAGCATCGCCGCGCTGGCAGCACGCATGTTGAGCGCGATCACTGAGGGCGCTTCCTCGGGCGCACCCTTGATATAGCCCTCGCGCTGCTCGGCCGCGAACCGCTCGGGATCAGTCCGCGCGAGATACTCGGCGCGAAGCGACGCGGGGGTATAGATCGCCCGGTCGCCGAGCGTTGCGCCGCCAGGCTGGACATAGTCAATCCGGCCCATCACTTCCACGATCGCGGGCGACCCGTCGGCAAGGCGGCGGGTCGGAATGGTCACGCCCATGTCGATCAGGGGGATCATGAAAGCCTGGCCGATCAGATCGGCGATTTGGCGGCCTTCGGAGGAGTCGACGCACGAAAAGAGGATATCGGCCTGCGCGGCGGCAATCACCGCGTCGCGCTGGAAGATGTTTTCGGCCACCGGTTTCACCGGAAGCCGGGGACGCACCCGGGCAAGTGCCGCAGCGAACATCTCGACCTTCGGCCTAGCGCGCGCGGCATCGTCCGCCGTGGAATAGAGGATCCGGTTGAGATTCTTGGCTTCGACATGATCAAAATCGACCAGTGTCAGCGCACCGAAGCCCATCCGCGCAGCCTGTTCGGCGATGATCGAGCCAGTACCCGATACGCCGATAACGCAGGCACGCAGCATCGACAGCGCGCGGGTCATGCCCGACCCGAACGCCATGGGCGGAGACGGCGGCCCGCTCGCATCCCAGATCCGGATATCATCTCCTGGCACGATGACGCGTGTGATGTCGCGCGGTTGAAGGTCGGGCTTGTAAAGACGGGCACGGATCATGCCGGGCGCGATCATGATCGCCGAACCATGCCCTGCCCTTAGCTCCGGGCCGCTCCAGCCATCGAAAATGCTGCCGATCGCAGCGCGGTCGCTATCATCGTCGGTGCGCGAAAAGTGCGGGAACCCGCTAGGATGCGAGTGGAGCAGGATGATCGACAGTCCCTCGTCTTCGGCACGATCCACCGCTGCGGAAAGAAGTTCACCAGGCCAGCTGATATAGTCGGGCCGGCGGATGGCGCAGACGTCGTGGGGCACCGGAATCGTATCGATCACCATTAGGCGGGAGCGAATCGGCGCGGCGTCACGGCACAGCAGGATGGCGGCGGCCTCGTTGCCGTCGGCTGCTAGCAGATGGGCGAGCAGCGCGTCATAGGTCATGCCCGGAACCGCCAGTTCATAGCCGTCAGTCACGTTCTACTTCCCGCAGGAGCGCCGCATCGACCAGCGTTAGATGCGTCAGGACATTGTCGACATTCGGCCGCCACGGCGCGGCCGATCCGCGATGGCGGGACCAGCGCTGGAAATTCTGGCCGCGAACGGACACCCGAGCCTCGGTCTGGCCGATCATTCCGCCATTCTCCAGCGACAAATGCGGCAGGCAGTAGAACATATCGATCTCCGCCGAAGGGTAGCTCGGCGGAATCTCGAGGGCGATCGTCGCGCTGCGCGCGGTCAGACCGGCGGGAAGCGGATAGTTATGGAGGAGCAGCCACCGGCGGCCAGCGTCGACAACGGTCTCCCATTCTAGACCGCGGGCATCGAGTCCAGTCTCGTCGGTTGTCAGCAGCTTGAAATCGCGGCGGAGCACTTCGTCGACCTCACCATTGTTGATCTCGCGCGGCGTGAGGCGAAGCTTTTCAACGCCCGGCGCGCGAAGATCAACGACATCTTCGAGCGAGACCTGCTTCTTGCTGTCGGCGGCCTTGAGCACGATGATCCAGCCCTGGTCTGGATCGAAGCCGGCCTTAATCAGGGCGTCGTGAACGCGGATCGTAGGCATGTCCGACGTAATCGGCACGCCCTGGACGTTGAGCTTCCACTCCGCGCGCTTCGAGTAAATGTTCTCGACGCCGAGGTCGGCAAGCTCGACATGGCCGTCGCCGGGGATCAATTCGTCCTCGACCTCTTCGCGGCGCAGGTACAGCTCCGCGGCTGGGTCAATCTTACCAAGCGTGCGGATGATTGCAGCACCGATCCGGTGCTTCGGCCAGGAAATCGATCGGTCGTTAAGCGCGAACCGGAACAGTCGGTCGGCCTTAGCGACGATGAACCGCGCCGAGTCAGTGCCCTTGATCGTGACGGTCTCATCGGCGCGGACCTCCTCGATATCGCCAGAGGCGAGCCACTGGAGAACGACATATTCTTCGCGGGGCGCGGCGTCGCAGAGCGCCAGGATTTGTTCGCCGGTCGGGGTCGGATCTGAGATTGCGATGGGGCGGAAGTTGAGGCCAGCGTCGGCGACTTCGATATACCGTGTATCGCGTTCGGCAGGATCAGCAGGGTCGGTCATATCAGCATCTCCGTTGCAAAGGTGAATTTCAATTGCTATGTCGCAATCATGGCTCACGTAGATCATGATTGCAAGAGTGAAATTGAATGTCGAAATCGGAATTTAGAAGCGAGGCTTTTTTTGCGGCGCTGGACAGCGCGCGATTGGCGCAGCGGCTCAACTGGAAGCAGGTCGCCGAGCAGTCGGGCGTCAGCGCGTCTACCCTCACTCGCATGGCGCAGGGCAAGCGGCCCGACGTCGACAGCCTCGCTGCGCTGGTGAGCTGGTCGGGATTGAGCGTCGATCCATTTGTCGGGGGCGGGTTACAGCCGAACAGCGGACAGTCGCTGACGCAGATCACCAGCCTGCTCTACGCGGACGGCAGCCTATCGGATGACAGCCGCGACACGATGATTGAGATGATCACGGCAGCTTATGCGCGTTCGCGCAAGGCATCCGACAATGGAGGGTCGTGATGGACGAGCGGCAGCGTAAGGCGATCATGGACATGCTGCTCCGCCGGACCGACGAGCATACACAGTCCGATGAGATGGCGGAGAATTGGCTGATCGAGGAGGGCCTGCTCGATCATGCCGGCAAGCTGCGTCCGCAATTCGGCGGCGAAGGCGACAATGAGGGTGAGGATTGATCCGGCACCGCTCCGGGTTCGTCCTTGGCTATCATGGCTGCGATGGGGCGGTCGCCGAAGCTATTCTCGGGGGCGATCCCATGCGGATCAGCACCAAAGACTATGACTGGCTCGGACCGGGCGCCTATTTCTGGGAGGGCGACGTCGATCGCGCGCGTGAATGGGCCGAGCAGCGGGTAGCGGATGGCGCCTATGCGGCGCCCGCAGTGATCGGCGCGGTCATCGAACTCGGCAATTGCCTCGATCTCACGATCCGGACCCATCTCGACCTGCTCGCCGCAGCGCATGCCTCGCTCAAAGCCGCGTTCGACCGGGCCGGTAAGCCGATGCCGGAAAATCGCGGTGCGCCACAGGACGGCGGCGCGGCCGACAAGCCGCTGCGCTATCTCGACTGCGCCGTGATCAAGCACCTGCACGACAATCTTGACGCCGATGCGCGCGAGAAAAGGCTGCGGGGCGAAATCCCGGACTTAGAGCCGTTCGACACCGTGCGCGGCCTGTTTCATGAGGGAACGAAGCTCTATCACGGCGGCGGGTTCTTTACCCACACCCATGCCCAGATTGCGGTGCGGTCGACCGACTCGATCCGCGGTTTCTTCCGGCCGCGGTAGCGCGCTGATCCAGGCGTCGCGCTGACTCTTGGTTCTAGGCGCCGCGGCGGCGGTTCACTATCGCATTTAGCTCCGAAGAAAACGCCGCCGATACACGCGCAACAATGTCGTCAACCGTGCGCTGCTCCACCGACGACCCGCTATGGGTCGGGCGATGGGCTGGGTGCTGGGCGTGGTGCTGTGGCCGCGGGTCAGTCATGCAAGCTCTCTCATCGTGGGGTGTAGTGAGGGTTGAGGTCGGCATCGAAATAATGTTTGCGCCGCACCCACACAAAGCCTTCGTTGCGGGTGAGGATGGCGACATCGATCGGTCCGCCGACGGTTTCCATATCGGTGGAATAGCGCCTCTTGCGCGAGGTCAATTCGACCAGCGAGAAGGCGACTTCGCCTAGTTCCTTTTTCGACATGTGATTGACGACCGTCTTAAGCGTCTCTTCCGAATTACGTTTGAGCTGATCGAGGCCGTCCTTGAACTGCCGCGCGGCGGCGGCGCGGATCAGCTCGCCCTGATCGTCATCAAAGGCATCGCCAGCCTGTCCGACAACGTCGCTGACCATAGAGGTCGCGATCTTTTCGAGCGCGCCTTCAAAGCGTTTGTCGATGCCGAGGATGAAGCGTTCGGGCATATCCTTCTGAGCGAACGGCACGACGGCCGCCGTCTCGCCACGCCGATCGATGTCGACGAGCGTATGATTCATTGTCCGGGCACGGCCGAAATATACACCATCGAGCTCCAACGCGACCAGCGTCGGGAACAGTTCCTTACTGCCGAGCCCCGCGAACACCAGTCCGGTGTAAGCACCCGAACGAATATCCGAACGCAGGATGGCCAGCATCAAACCGTTGAGCGAGTCGCGCAGGTCCGAGGTTACCGCAATCCCGAAGACTGGGAACCTCTCGTCGGCGGCCTTTTCGACCTCTTCGCCATATTCCGCGACGAATTGCGTAAATGTGATGTCGTCGAGGTAGGCTGGCGTAAGAATGCGGCGGTCGGCCTCAGCGGTTCGCTCCTCGATCCGGCGCGCGAGAAACTGCTCGGGCGGCTCGATTTCCTTTTTCTTCTTTCCGCCGGTCACCGAGTCGAACATGTGCTTAAGCAGCATGTCGCCAAACCGCTTCAACTCGAAGCTGACCATGCCTTGGAAATGTTCAAGTTCGTCGGCCTTTTCGCGTTCGAACCCCAGCAGGAATCTCTCAAAGTCGGGCCAGACCTGCACGATCCCCTCGAACCCGACTGTGGTAAGGGTTTCGCGGTAGCGGCGAACGACCACCTCAAGTGGGGCGTTCATGAACAGCGCGTTATTATAGATCATCAACCCAATCGGGTGGTAACGCGAAAGCTGAAAGATCTTCTCGGCGGAATCGTAAGTTTTCGAAGATCGCGGCCCGGCCAGGGTGACAATACTATCGGCCGCCAATGCAACTGCCGTGCGATTGAGAATAGCGATTTCGGCTGTCATTGTCCCAGATCTGCCACTCTAATCGCCTGTCACGCTGCAACCATTGCCTGCGGGAGGCAGGCGAACGGAGCGCAGTAACAGCAGTAATTCCCCAGCCGCGATCTGATCGACTATTTCCAATATTGCAAGACTGATACTTGCTGATGCTGTCGACCTTGCCTCCGCATTTTATCGGCGGCCGGTTGTTTGGCGCCGACCCCAATCTCGGAGGCGTGCTGTCACCGCGAGTTTGGTGATGGAACCACGGCATTTGAGGGCAGTGAGCGACCTGCTGTATAGCTGATTTTTGGGCGCATATTTGACCGTTGAATTTTGATCGGCGCGAATGACCAAACCCGACGTATTAAATGCCATTCCGCGAAATTGTGCATGCGTGTGAAGTGGACGCCGAATCGACTCCAGCGGTGATCATGACCTAGCGTGGAGCACCAGGGGAGCTAGGCCGTGTGGACGAATTTGATCAAGCACAGGCCTGCAGCGAAGCTAACGATTGAGCGGAAGTTTCTGGCAGTTTTTTCGCATCGCAGGCCGACGCGCTTGAAGCGTTTGAGGCGGCCGAAGCCTTGCTCGATGCGGGCGCGGGCCTTGTAGAGGGTCTTGGCGAAGAAGGCGGGCTTGTTCTTCTCGTTGGCCTTGTGAGGGATGACCGGCGCGATGCCGCGTGCGCGTGCTGCTGCGCGGTTGGCTTTGCTGGAATAGCCTTTATCGCCGATCGCGGCACGCGGCGTGATGTCCGGGCCGATGTCGAGCAAGGTCTGGAAATGGGTCGCATCCGAGGCCTCGCCGCCGGTCAGGTCAAAGGCGATGATGTCTCCAGAACTATCCGATTTGGCGTGGATTTTGGTTGTGAAGCCGCCGCGCGAACGCCCGAGCGCCTGGCCTTTCTGCCCCCTTTTGCGTCAGCTGCCGACACATGCGCGCGCACGATCGTGGAGTCGAACATCTGGATCAGATGGGCCGACGCGCTCATCGATGCCAGCGTCTCGAAAAAAGCCTCGAACACGCCTGCCTTGCTTAGCCGGTCGAACCGCTTCCACACCGTATTCCAATGGCCGAACCGCTCCGGCAACGCACGCCAGCGCACATTCTCAACAGTGAAGAAATGCAGGGCTTCCAAAAACAGGCGGTCGTCCGCACCCTTGCGCCCGCGCCGCGGCAGGCACGCCCGAAACACCACCAGCGTGTGTTCCCAATCCTGTTCGCCCATGCGCGTCGACATCGATCCCAACCTCCAATCCGGTTGGAATCCTATGAATCACATCAGATTCTCGATGGGAATCCCAAAAATCATCCTCCAACAATTTCGTCCACACGACCTAGGTGGAGCAGTGTGCATCGGCAGATCATTAGCGTCTTGCCGTAACCTGCCTAGCCGAGCCAAGGACCAATCCAGCGAATGGCCGTTTACGCACTCCTCGTTCCCGAAAGCTGCCAGGCAGCTCCCCACCCAATTACGGCCATCAAACAGGGTTTGCGATTTCAAAGGGTGAAAGCGGGCCAACGGTATCGGATTTGTTAGCGGAAACCACTGAACAATCTACCACGAGGTTGCAGGCTTTGGCCGACCATTTCGACGAGCGGGTTAGAAAATCGGTAAACTCTTGCGCCGCCTAACCGCGACAGCCCCCTAAACTTTTCTACACGAGACCTACACAGGCTCAAAAGGCACAATTTAATCCATACTTTCCAATGGATTAAGCGAATCCAAAGATTTGGAGCGGGTGAAGGGAATCGAACCCTCGTCATAAGCTTGGAAGGCTTCTGCTCTACCATTGAGCTACACCCGCGTAACATGGCGTCAGTGCCACACGATGAGGGCACGGGTCAACGAGATACATCAGCGTGACAAGCCGATCGGTGTGACACGTTTCCCTAGCTCAGGCCTTCGATCGTGCCATCGGGGCCCAGGCGGATATGTTCGGCCGCCGGCACGCGCGGCAGGCCCGCATTCGCTGGATCTTGGCACTCCAAGGTGCAGAACCCGGTCGATTAAAGCGATCAGTTTTCATCAAAGATCGATTGAATAGTGTAAGAAAGTTTAGGAGTGGCGATCTATTCCCGAAAGGAAAACCGGACGGACAACGACCTACACCGGGTAGTTCTACCTCATCGTTGACCAATATGCCGACAAGCTTTCATGTTACGGTGATCCCTGAGCGACCGTTTCTTGTTATTCCGCAGGTAAGCTCTGAACGTCGATCCTATGCGCCAATCGGCTGGCTTGAGCCGCCAACAATTCCGAGCGACAAACTAAGGCTACTCGCCGATGCAACACTTTGGGACTTTGGCATCCTGACAAGCACCATGCACATGTCTTGGATGCGAGCCATCACGGGCCGCATGAAATCCGACTACATGTATTCAGTCGGGGTCGTCTACAACACCTTCCCCTGGCCCGACGCCACCCCGGCGCAGCGCAGCAGGATCGAGCTTCTCGCGCAAGGCATACTCGATGCGCGCGCGGCGCATCCGGCGTCGAGCCTCGCCGATCTTTACGATCCCGATACCATGCCCGCCACGCTGCGCCGTGCGCATGCCGCGCTCGATCTCGCGGTTGACAGGCTCTACCGGTCCGCACCTTTCGCGTCAGATCGTGACCGCGTCGAGCATCTGTTCGGGCGTTATGAGGCGCTGGTCAATCCGCTCGAGCGTGTGGGGATCGCGAAGAACCGGCGCGTCGCGAAAAATGCGGCGGGCTGACCGGCAAAAAAAAGGACCCCGGTTTCCCGGAGCCCCTTGTTGTCCGATCCGAACCGGCAAAAACGGTTTACCGTTTGGAGAACTGGAAGCTGCGGCGGGCTTTTGCCTTGCCGTATTTCTTGCGTTCCACCGTCCGGCTGTCACGCGTGAGGAAGCCTGCGACTTTCACCGGTGCGCGCAACACCGGCTCGAATCTCGTCAGTGCCTGTGAAATGCCGTGCCGCACCGCGCCGGCCTGGCCCGAAAGGCCACCGCCCTTTACGGTCGCGATGACGTCATAGCTGCCGATCCTGTCCGCCACTTCGAATGCCTGGCGGATGACGAGGCGCAATGTCGGCCGCGCGAAATATGTATCCTGATCGCGGCCGTTGACGGTGATCTTGCCCGAACCGGGCTTGATCCAGACGCGCGCGACGGCATCCTTGCGGCGGCCCGTCGCATAGGCGCGGCCCTGCGCGTCGATCTCCTGCTCGCGCAGCGGCATCGTCGCGACGGGCGGCGTAACCGGCGCACCGGCAATGAAGTCCCCCTCGTTTTCACTCGGGTGCGCGGGCGCTTCGGCGGCCACCGGGGGCGGTGCCTGGCCGGTGAGCGCGGCGAGATCGGCGAGCGACTGGCGATTGTCTGATGTTTCGGCCATTACGCGCCCACCCTGTTCTTGCGGTTCATGCCTGCGACGTCGAGGATCTGCGGATCCTGCGCCGTGTGCGGATGTTCGGACCCTGCGAAGATGCGCAGCGCGCGCATCTGATCGCGCCCGAGCGGGCCACGCGGGATCATCCGCTCCACCGCCTTTTCGAGCACCCGTTCGGGAAACTTGCCCTCGAGCACCTTTGCGGGCGTGATTTCCTTGATGCCGCCGGGATGGCCGGTGTGCCTGTAATAGATTTTGTCGGTCAGCTTCCTGCCGGTGAAACGCACCTTTTCGGCATTGATGATGATGACATTATCGCCGCAATCGACGTGCGGCGTATAGCTCGGCTTGTGCTTGCCGCGCAGGATATTGGCGACGATGCTCGCCACGCGCCCGACGACGAGACCATCGGCGTCGATCAGATGCCATTTCTTTTCCACCTCATACGGCTTTGCAGCCCTGGTGGTCTTCATCAGCGCCTTCATGGAGCTTAAACCCTTATCAAAACGAAAATGCGCCGCCCCTGTCCCGGAGCAGCGTCTGCGAACGCGCAGTCGTGGAACACGCGATAAAAGTCAAGCAATTCCGGGGCTGAGGCCGGGGGTATCCGAATACCCGGAAACACTGCCGGCGGATGGTTTCGCCGCCTTTGCCCTGCCGATCACATGGGCCCCCCAGCTCGTGCTGACGACGAGCAGCGCGCCGACCGCCTGGTGAAGAACCGCGAGCCACAGCGCCACGCCCGTCATCACCGTCGCGATGCCAAGCGCGATCTGAATGCCCAGCGCCGCGTGGATCGCGATGCCTGCCCTGCGGTTGCCAGCCAGCTTGACGCGGCGCGCGAGCAGGACGAGCGCGGCGAGCGCCACCCACGCCCACCAGCGATGGATGAAATGGACGAGCAGCGGATCACTGCTGATTGCAAAAGCCGCGCCGCGCGACCAGTCGATTCCCTGCGGAAAAAAGCTGTCGCTCATCAGCGGCCAGTTCTGCGTGATCTTGCCCGCGCGCATCCCGGCGACCCAGGCACCGTAGAGCAGTTGCACATAAACTATTGCGCCGACGCCAAACGCAAGCGGCGTCAGACGCGCCGGACGCGCGGCGGGATCGCGCGCGAGCCGGACGAGATCGAGCGCCGTCCAGACCAGGCCGGCAAGGATCGTCAGCGCGAGCAGCAGGTGAACCGAGAGCCTGTAGTGGCTTACGGCAACGCCCTGCCACAGCCCCGACTGCACAATCCACCAGCCGATCGCACCCTGCGCGCCGCCAAGCATCAGCAGCGCGACGAGGCGCGGCTTGTAGCCCCGGGGAATGGCTCGGCGCAGCCAGAACCACAGCAGCGGCAGGGCAAAGGCGAGGCCGATGACGCGCCCCAGCAGCCGGTGGACCCATTCCCAGAAGAATATGAACTGGAACTGCGCGATCGTCATCCCGCCATGGATCGCCGCATATTGGGGCACGCGCTTATAGGCGTCGAACGCGCGGTCCCAATCGGCCGCCGTCAGCGGGGGGATCGTGCCCGAAACCGGCTTCCACTCGGTAATCGAAAGCCCCGATTCGGTGAGGCGCGTAATCCCGCCGACGACGACCATGGCGAATACGAGCGATGCGACGGAAAACAGCCAGTAAGCGATGGCGCGCGGGCGGGCGGGTTGCATGATCGATCTGATATACGGTGCGCATCCGCTTGTCGCCACCTGTCGCACTGTTCAGTTATCGGAGCATTTCATTCAACATGCCCTGATGACGGATAGAGCGGTGCAAGCAGCCCCCTGCGGTCAAAGGGTTTCCACCCGCCATCGGGCTGGGCCAGCCGGTTCGCCACGGCATAAAGCACCAGACCGTTGAAGCCGAGACCGAAGTGGCTGCCGGGCACTTCGATATTGTCGGTCGTCGCGGCTTCGGGCTCGAGGCAGTTCTGCCACGCGACGACGCCATCGGCCTTTGAATAAATCGCTGTCGAAGGGACGGGCGGCACTTCATGACTTTCGCGCAGCTGGGCCTGCGTATCAGGATCCGTCAAACGCTGGCCGGTAAAATATTCATAGGCTTTCCACGCGTTGGTCGCGCGCGGATCGCCCGTGAACGGCGAGCCGAGGCTGATCACCTGGCGGATCAGATCGGGTCGCCGCCGCGCCAGTTGACGGGCAAGCATACCGCCGAGGCTCCATCCGATGACGCTGATCTTTTTTCCGGTGGCTTTGTGAACCGCTTCGAGGCGGGCGATCAGTTTTTCGCCCTGCCTGCCGATCGCAAGCGGGCCGAGGTTGCGGCCGAGCTCCCACGCATAGGCGTCATAGCCATGGCTCTTCAGGAAGCGCCGCAATACCGTCGTCGAAAGGTCGCTCGTGATGAAACCGGGGATGACGAGGACCGGATGGCCATCGCCCCGTTTTGCAGCCCAAAGCAGCGGTACGGCGAGCGGCAGTGCAGCCAGTTCGCCGATCGCCCGCGGGATTTCAGTCAGCGCGAGCATTTTCGAGGGTGGCGTGATACGGCCATGTCCGGCGCGGGCCTGCTGCAAATCATGTCCTTTCGGTCGGGTTGCGGCGTGCGGGTCTCAGATTGCCGCCATCCTGACATGAGGGAGACGCTTGTCTATCGTTTTTTCCCTTGCGCCGTCGGCAGCCGATCAAGCCGTTTCCGACGCACCCACCGCGCGTCCCAGATCGTCGAGCGCCTTCATCCGTGCGAAACCGACGACCTGCCTGGCCAGCGTCGACAGCCCGTTCAACAGCGCCGGATCGCTGACCGCGCCGTCCTCTCCGAATACGGGCATCTGCGAATTTATCGTCATGGCCATCGGCGTGGGCCAGCCGCGCAGCGCATGGACGATGCTGCGCAGCGTGGCGAGCGTGGTGCCGGTTGCCTGCCAGCCTGCAGCCACGGTGATGAGGCCGACCGAGCGCCCTTCGAAATAGGGCCGGTCGTCTTTTGCCATGTCCTCGATATAGTCGAGCGCATTCTTGATGAGCCCTGATACGGTGCCGTGATAGCCCGGCGATGCGATGACGACGCCGTCCGCCCGGCGCAGCGATGCGATCAGCGCGCGCGACTTGTCCGTCCGCGGCGCGCCAAAGCCGTACATGGGCATATCGAGCGCATTGCCGTCGAACAATTCGGTTGACGCGCCCGCTTTCTCACATTCTCCAAGCACGTGGCGCAGCACGCGCTCCGACGTGCTGTTTGTGGTCATCGTGCCGCCAAGTCCCACGATGAACGGGAAATCATTCATGTATTCAGCCTCTCTGCGTGCCAGCGGATATGATCCGCCATGAAGCTGGCGATGAAATAATAGCTGTGGTCATAGTCCCGCTGCATCCGTAGCGTCAGATCGATGTTCGCATCGTCGCAGGCGCGAACGAGCAGATGCGGCTTCAACTGGCTTTCGAGGAACTGGTCCGCATCGCCCTGATCGACAAGGAGCGCGCGAACGCGGGCACCGTCCTCGATCAGTGCGCAGGCGTCATATTCGCGCCATGCTGCCCTGTCTTTGCCGAGATAGCCGCTCAGTGCGTTCTCGCCCCATGGACAGTGCACCGCGGACACGATCGGCGCAAAGGCCGAGATGCTGCAAAACCGATCCGGGTTGCGAAGGGCGATCGTAAGGGCGCCGTGCCCGCCCATCGAGTGGCCCGTGATCCACTGGCGCTTCATATCCGCCGGAAAATGAGCACCGATCAGCATGGGCAGTTCGCGCTCGACATAGCTGCGCATCCGGAAATGCCGTGACCATGGAGTCTCGGTGGCATCGATGTAAAAGCCCGCACCCTGGCCGAAGTCATAAGTCGGGTCATCGGCCACATCCTCACCACGCGGGCTGGTATCGGGCGCGATGAAAATGACGCCATGTTCAGCGCAGGCTGCTGCAAACCCGCCTTTTTCGGTTACATTGGCCGATGTGCAGGTCAGCCCCGAAAGGTACCAGAGCACTGGAAGCCGGACATCGGCAGCATGGCCGGGAACGAAAACCGAAAACACCGTGTCGGTGCCAGTCTCTGCGGACCGGTGACGATAGATGCCCTGGGTGCCACCATGACTACGGACACTCGAGACCGTCTCGAGCGTCATACCGCTGTGTTCAGCGGAAAAAAAACAGATAAAGGATGATTATCACCGGGATCGGCACGCCGACCAGCCACAGCAGAAGTCCCTTGCCCATCGTCACACTCTACGGCGCGCGGCCCGATGCCGGTCGTCACGGAGCGGAAACGGATGCGCGGCGACGCGGTTCCCCAATGCGGTCGGCGATCAGCGATACGAGCGCAAGACCGGCGAACCAAAGCGCGTCATTATAGGCGATTGCGGCAACGATCCCCGGTGTCGAGCTTTCAAAGCCGTCAAGCAAGAGCGCGCCGGTAAACATGATCGCCTGATAGCCGATAATCGCCGCGGCGAGAGCGCCAATTGTCCGGGGCGAAAGCAATGTGGGGCTCCGCACCAGCCGGGCCGCCAGAAATCCGGTGAACGCGCCAAGCCCGATGAACCCGCCCCAAAGGACGGCCTGAGTATCGTGCGGATAGTTCATCAGCGTAAAGCCCACCGCCTGATTGGCGATGAAGGTCGCGCCGACGAGCAGGGCGCCTCGCCGCAGATCGAGCGTCACGGCGGCAAGCGCGGCGACAGCGGCAAAGGGGAAAATACAGGCCAGCGCATAGCTGCCGAGCACTGCCACCAGGCCCAGAATCGCTGTCCAGATCAGTTCGCGTGTCTTCGTCATGCCCAAATCCTTCATCCCGGTCCTAGCGTGCCGCGCCATCAATCCAACCCTAGAATTTCGCCCGCACACCGATGTGCGCGTTACGGCCAAGCGTATTGAAGCCTGCCGCGACCTGATAACGGGCGTCGAACAGGTTTTCCACGCGGCCATAAAGCGAAATCACGTCGGTCAGGCCGATCGATCCGCGAATCGCCGCGATCACATAGCCGTCGAGCGCGGCCGTATTCGCGGCATCGTCAAAGCTGTCGCCGACAAGGCTGACGGTCGCGCCGAGACTGAACGTTTGCGAAGCCCAGTCGATCGATGCGTTCGCAGTGTCACGTGGGCGGCGCAACAGATCTTTGTCGGCATTTGGGTCGGTCCGGTTGATTGCGCGCAGATGCGTGTAGTTTGCGCTGAACGTGACGGCATCGACGGGTCGGGCGAGCAGTTCGAACTCGACGCCGTCTGCTGTCGCGCGGGCGATGTTGAGATAATAGGAGCCGAACGTCCCGCGACCCGTGCAGATCGGATCGGGATTGGTCGAACAGTTGAAAAAGACGATCTGGTCGCGCGTCTTGCGGTCGAATGCCGTGGCGCGTAGGATCAATCGCTCGTCGATAAGCTGCTGCTCGATGCCAACGTCAATGCTGCGCGCACGCTCGGGCGTAAGCGCGCGATTGCCGTAGCTGGCGAACAACTGATCGAGCGCGGGTGCCTTGAAACCTTCGGCATAACTTGCGCGAATGGTCGTGCCGCCGAATGCATAGGCCGCATTTCCGCCGAAACTTGTCTCGCCGCCGAAGGTCCGGTGATCGTCGCGACGAATGCCGCCTGCGATGTTCAACCCCTTTATCGGCGCGACGAGAAGCTGTCCGTAGACGCTCGACAGGCGGGTGCGTTGCAGGCCGTCCGAAAAGCTGCTGTCCGCGCGCGACCATTCGCTTTCAGCGCCAAATATGACGCGTACCCCGGTGCTGAGCCGCGCGTCCCCCTGGAGCTCAGCACGCTCGCTCCGCCCCTCGAAGGTCGAATCGCGCCGGATGTCCGCTGCGGAATAAGCGGCCCTGAGCGCAAGCGCACCGTCGAGCAGCGTCCCATGTGCTCCGGCATAGCCGTTGATCTGGCGGGTGACCGACGTCGGGTTGAATCCGTCAAGCTCGGCATAAGTGCGCGCGTAAAGCCCCCGAAAGTCGAACCCCGCGTTGTCGCCCAGCGCGATCTCGACGCGGCCGCTCGCCTGATAATGATCCGATCCGTCGCGCTCGGTATCGTCTGCCTGTGCCGAGATGCCCGCCGTGGAGAACCAGTTACCGCCGAAGGACGCGCGTACCGGCCCTGCGCGAAAAGCCAGATTTCCGGAGAGATCGCCGGTTTCTTGATCGCCATATTCGCCGCGCGCACGGACTGTCAGGGTGTCGGAAGTCGGGGCGGTGACGATGTTGACGACGCCGCCGATCGCCTGGCTTCCCCAGATCACCGAACTGGCCCCGCGCAAAACCTCGATCCGGTCCACATTCGCGGTTTGCAGATTGCCGAAATCATAGGCACCGCTCGGTGATGACGGATCGTTCACCCGCACGCCATCGATCAGGACGAGCGTCTGATCCGATGGTGCGCCGCGGATGAAGACGCTGGTGATGCCCCCGAAGCCGCCGTTGCGAACGGCCGTCACGCCCGGCGTCGTCGCCAGCAGTTCCGCGACCGAGACACTCTGGCGGGTTTCAATCAGTTCGCGGTCGATGACAGTAATCGCTTGTCCCGACGTGCGCGCATTCTGCGCGACGCGGTTCGCCGTGACTATGATGTCTGCGGTTTGTGCGTACGCGTGAAGGGGTATCAGCGCAAAAGCTGCGCCCGCTAACCTCAGATTACTCACTACAATCTCCTCGACCATGACAACACACACGATGTCGTCACGCGAGGGCATTCCCCCCGATCGCCCGCGTCTTCCCGCACGGACAAAGGACCGACCGTGACAGGCAGGTCTCCTGGCTCCCGGGTCAATGCCTGTCCGCGCCTTCCCGGGCCAATCTGTAAAAGATGGCCCAGTGGCATGATGCGAACACGCTCGCCGGTCACAGTTGCGGGAACAGCGCCAAATTTGCAGTGGCTTCCCTATTATCAGCCCTTTCGGGCCGACCTGTCACAAATTGAGTGTTAATGGATGCCAAGCTTTCTGGCAACCGCTTGACCATGGACGGTGTTCAGACTTAGGGGCTCTGTCCCGGTGCATCATCGCGATTCACCCACCGCCGCGCGGAGCGGGCTCGTAGCTCAGTTGGTAGAGCAACGGACTTTTAATCTGTAGGTCCCGGGTTCGAATCCCGGCGAGCCCACCAGCGCGGCACCACAATCCCCTGACCGCAGGATTCAACCGCCCTGGCCGCCGCCATTGGCACCGTAGATGCTCCCATTGGTATAGCTGCCGTCATCCTCGGCCAGCCGCACATAGATTCCCGCGAGTTCGGCGGGTTGGCCCGGGCGCCCCAGCGGCGTATCGGCACCAAAGCGCACCAGCCGTTCCTGCGTCGATCCACCAGATACCTGCAGCGGCGTCCATATCGGCCCGGGCGCCACGCCGTTGACCCTGATCCCCTTTGGCGCGAGCTGTTTGCCCATCGACTTCACCCAGTTGCGGCCCGCTGCCTTGGTGATCGCATAGTGAAACAGTTCCTTCGACGGGTTTTCCGCCTGTTCCGAGGAGGTGATGATGATCGCCGAGCCCGGCTTCATCAGCGGCACGCCATATTTGGTCATCCAGAACATCGCATAGATATTGGTCTTCATCGTCATGTCGAACTCTTCGGAAGCCAGTGTGGTGACGTCGGGATGCGTCTGCTGGCGCGCGGCATTGATCACCATGATATCGAGTCCGCCAAGCCTGGCCGCCGCCTGCTCGACAAGCTGGCGGCAGAATGTTTCCTCCTTCAGGTCGCCCGGGATCGAGATACCCTTGCGCCCCTCGCGAAGGATCAGGTCGCGCACCTCGCGCGCGTCGGGCTCTTCTTCGGGAAGATGGCTGATGACGACATCGGCCCCCTCACGGGCATAGGCTATCGCGGCTGCCCGGCCCATTCCCGAATCGCCGCCGGTAATCAGGGCCTTGCGACCCAGCAGACGCTGCGACCCGCGATAGCTCGTCTCTCCATGGTCGGGGCGCGGGTTCATCCGTCCGGCAAGGCCGGGGAAGGGTTGCGACTGGCCGGGGAAAGGCGGGCGCGGATATTTGCCCTGCGGATCCTGCATCGGCGGGCGCGGCGCGCTAGAGACCGGGCCGGACGCCGAAGCAGCCGCCGACTGGGCCCGTCCCGATGTCGTGGCTGTTGCCGCCGCCGCTGCGGCCACGCCGCCGATGATGGCGCGGCGAGAGGGGGAGTTGTCGTCAGTCATGTAAAAACCTCGCGATCGGTTACATCCGGGGGAACGCACCGCGACGCGCCGGGTTCAGCCCCTCAACCCCGATCGGGGATTTTTCTGGCAAGCCGCGAAACGAGGTGACGGGGGGAAAGACCGCTGACCGGATCGCGCCAGTCCGGTGCTATGTCGACCAGTGGCCCGAGCACGAATCCACGCTTGCGAAAGCCGGGGTGCGGGATACCGAGGCCCTTTGACGACCAGATACCGCCCGACCAGGCGATGATATCCAGATCGATCACGCGATCCCCCCAACGCCGACCGGGGCGGCGCCCGAAGGCACGCTCGATCGCTTTCAGACGGGCAAGCATTTCAGGGGGCGCGAGATCGCTTTCGACGATGGCGACGGCATTGGCGTAACGCCGTCGGCCCGGTCCGAGTGGCAAGGATGTGATGACGCGCGAACAGCGGGTTCCCGCCGTGCCTGTACAGTCCCGAATATATCCGCCCGGTGCGTCTTGCCCGGACTCGGAGGCATGGACAAGCAAAGCGAGACGCCCGCTGACCAGCGCGACGATCTCATGCGGTCGGCCGTATCGGCCTGGCCGGTTGCTGCCCAGCGCGATCAGATAGGTTTGCGTGCCCATCGCTCAGCGCTTAGGCGGGCGCGATGGTTCCCGTAAGCCCGATCCCCGATACCGAACCGCCGCGCGATTGCCCGCGGTGCCCGCGCCTGATGGCCTATCGCCACGCCTGCCGGGCAGAATTCCCGGACTGGTGGAATGCGCCGGTGCAGGCTTTTGGCGACCCTGAGGCCTGGCTCGCGATCGTTGGCCTCGCCCCCGGAAAACATGGCGCGAACCGCACGGGCCGCCCGTTCACCGGCGACTATGCGGGCGACCTGCTGTTCGCGACGCTCGCCAAGTTCGGCCTGAGCGAAGGCGTTTATGCGTCGAAGATCGACGATGGCCTGATGCTGAAAGGCGCGATGATCGTCAACGCGGTCAAATGCATGCCGCCCGAAAACAAGCCGACCCCGATTGAGATACACAGCTGCCGCCCGTTCCTCGAACAGCAACTCGCCGCGCTGCCCAATGTGCGCATCGTCATCGCGCTCGGCCAGATCGCGCACCAGTCGGCGGTGAAGGTGATGGGCGGGCGCTTGCCCAAAGCGAAATTTGGCCACCTCGCCGAACACGTCATGCCCGACGGCCGCGTGCTGATCGACAGCTATCACTGCTCAAGATACAATACGAATACCGGGCGGCTGACACGCGAAATGTTCGAGGCGGTGTTTGAGCGGGCTGTCGGTTTTGTCAAAGTTTAACTTTGTCCAACGTCAACTGCGGAGGTCGAAATTTATTCGATCTTTGGTGTTTTCTGACTTGCGCCGCATACGAGCGAAGAGTTCAGAGCTACATTGGAAATATGAGCATAATTTTCTAGCTGGGATCGGGCTTTATATCACCGTTTGGGCAGGCATCGAACGTATGATCAACACACTAATTGTGAACTACCATTCCGCCACGACCACCGAACTCGGAAAATCGCCATTTCCGAATGATTTTGGTAACAAAATAAAATACCTTGTGTCAATGAGTAACGATCCAGAATTGCCAGACGACCCCAAGGTACATCTCAAGGCTTGGGTTCCTGAACTAGGCAGGCAAGGACAACATCGGCATTTGATCGTGCACGGTGGCGGATACCGACATCGAAAGCTCGGAAATTTGGAATGGGAGTTTCAAAAGCTCACACTCAAGGGCAACGATTTTGAACTGACGACCACGAAGCTATCTCACGAAGAATTGCTGGAGGCCCAACGGAAAGCAAGCGAGCTTTCCCACTCGATCGCCAGCGTTCTCAATCCCATCTTCTTCCCGACTCATTGGTCGGTGACCAGTCGCCCGTAAAGATCGGGCCGCCGGTCCCTGAAAAAGCCGAAGGCGGCGCGGTTCCTGGCGACTTCGGCAAGATCGAACTTAGCCACCAGCACACCGCTTTCCTCCGCGCCATAGTCCGCGACCAGATCGCCGCGTTCATTGGCGATGAAGCTGTGGCCGTAAAATCGCTGCCCGCATTCGGTGCCGATCCGGTTGCTCGCAACCACCGGCACGACGTTCGATACCGCATGGCCCACCATCGCGCGCCGCCACAACCGGCTCGTGTCGAGGTCTTCCGACGCAGGTTCGTCACCGATCGCGGTGGGGAACAGCAGGATATCCGCGCCCATCAGCATCAACGCGCGCGCGGTTTCAGGGTACCATTGATCCCAGCAGATGCCGACGCCGATACGGCCATGGCGCGTATCCCACACCTTGAAACCGGTATTGCCGGGGCGGAAATAGAATTTCTCGCTATAGCCCGGACCGTCGGGAATATGGCTTTTGCGATAGACGCCCATCACCGCGCCTGCATCGTCGATCATCGCAAGCGAATTATAGTAATGCTGGCCGTCGCGTTCGAAAAAGCTCGTCGGGATATAGACCTGGAGTTCGGCGGCGAGTGCCTGCATTGCCCTGACGCTGGCGTGTTCGGCGAGGGGGGCGGCAGTCGCGAAGGGACCGAGTTCCTGTGTCTTGCAGAAATAGGGCCCCTCGAAAAGCTCGGGCGGCAGGATGACCTTGGCGCCGTGCTGCGCCGCCTCGCGCACATGCGCCTCCACGGTTGCATTGTTCGCGGCGGAATCGGCGGAAAGGTCGCACTGGATCGCGGCGACGGTGATCGTTCTGGTCATGCGGGGATCTGCTGGCTGATGCAGTGGAAACTGCCACCGCCGGTCAGGATATGGCGTGTCGGAAGGCCCGTTACCACCCGATCGGGAAAGAGTGCCGCGATCGCCCTGACCGCGGCATCGTCATTCGGCATGCCATGCAGCGGCACCACCACGGCGGCATTGCCGATATAGAAATTCATGTAGCTCGCCGCGATCACGCCATCGTCCCCTTCCACGCGCCCCGGCGAGGGCAGGGGGACGAGCGTCACCCCCCAATCCTTCGCGCGCGCCCAGGCATCGGCATAAATATCGGCATTGGGATCGTCCGGCCCCTCCGGCTCGGGCAGCGCAAGCGTACGCGGGCCGACGAAGCGCGCGAGATTGTCGACATGCCCGTCGGTATGATCGCCGGCCAGCCCGTCACCGAGCCACAATATGCGCTCGACGCCGAGGTCCACCCGAAGCTGGCTTTCGATATCCCCGCGCGACATCATCGGATTGCGATTGGGATTGAGCAGGCATTGTCCGGTGGTGACGAGGAGCCCGGTGCCATCGGTGTCGATCGCCCCGCCTTCGAGGATCATCGTCCGGCCCTGACGTTCGATCCCTTCCGCCGCGCACAGCAGTTTACCAAGCGCGTCATCGAGCGGTGACGGATATTTGCCGCCCCATCCGTTGCCGCGATAATCGAGTGCGCATCTCGCGCCGTCCTGCATCAGCACCAATGGCCCGGTGTCGCGCAGCCATATGTCGAAAAAGGGGAGGATATGGATCTCGGCCCCCGTTCCTGCCGCAACCGCACGCCCGGCAGCCGCCTCGTTCGCGCAGACGAGCTTGACGCGCTCGCCCCTGCCACCGGCCCAGACGGCCCGCGCAAAAGCCGCCACCTCCTCCTGCGCGGGCTCAAGATTTTCGGCCCATAACTCGAGATCGGAAGGAAAGCCGATCCACACCGCTTCGTGAGGTGACCATTCGGGGGGGAGGGGGGTCATGGCAGGCGCCCTAGCATTGCGCCGCTGCGTGCGGGAGGTCTTAGTTTATGCTTTGCGAGGCGGCGTCGCAGCCAGTGATCGAAACCGAGTTCGGGCGGTTTCCGGCACTGCAGTTCGTGACGCTGGCCGAATTGTTCCAGGGGCTGAACCCAGGCTGCCGCCGCTGATCTCGCCAGTCAAAAAGGCGTTACGGGTGGAGACGAGGGCGAGCCACAAGCCCGGCGCACAGAGGGATTTGCTTTAGCTCTTCACGAGCGCAGTTTCTCGCTGGCGCTCGAAGAAGAAAGAGCGGGCGTCGTGGCAAAGCCACGCCGTCGGTCCTCGGGGCGCACCCCGAGGCCGGCCGAGCCGAACGAGTCCAGAATAAGCCGCGCTTGCTTCGCGCCGCTTGGATTATTCTCGGCTCTTATCAGCGCGAGTAGAACTCGACCACCAGATTGGGTTCCATCTTGACCGGATAGGGAACTTCGTCGAGCGTCGGCACGCGGTTGAAAGTTGCCTTTGCGGTGCCGTCGATCACGATATATTCGGGAATATCGCGCTCGGGCAGGCTTTGCGCTTCCATGACGAGCGCCATTTCCTGCGCCTTGGCACCCAGCGTGATTTCGCTGCCCACGTCGCAGCGGCGTGACGCGATGTTGCACTTGACGCCGTTCACCCGGATATGGCCGTGCGAAACAAGCTGGCGTGCGGCAAAGATCGTCGGCGCGAACTTGGCGCGATAGACGATCATGTCGAGCCGGCGTTCGAGCAGGCCGATCAGGTTCTGCGACGTATCGCCCTTCATCGCGGCGGCGGCGGTGTAGCAGCCCTTGAACTGCTTTTCGGTGACTTCGCCGTAATAGCCCTTGAGCTTCTGCTTAGCTTTCAGCTGAAGGCCGTAATCGCTGACCTTGCCCTTCCGGCGCTGTCCATGCTGGCCGGGGCCGTATTCACGCTTGTTGACGGGCGATTTGGGGCGGCCCCAGATATTTTCGCCCATGCGGCGATCGAGCTTGTGCTTTGCGCTCAGACGCTTCGACATCGATATTCCTCAATTGCCTGTGCGTTTTCAGCACGCTGTGGACCGGAATTGCGCTACGTCGATCGAGAGGACCGGGCAGGACCACCGCTTCACCGGACGTGCGGGGTCAATTGCAAGGCCATGGCGGATAGCGTTCCGGGCGCGGAAGTCAATCGCGCCGCCGCGGCTTCTGAAGCGCGCTGAGCATGCCGCGCATTGTGCGGACTTCCAGTGCGTTCCAACCGGGCTTGGTCACGATCGTGCGCACCGTTCGGCGGATCGTCGGCACCTTGTCTGGCGGGAAGTAAAAACCCGCATGGGCCAGCATCGTGTCGAGGTGCGTCCACAGCCCGTCGAGCTCGCTTTGGGGGGCGGGGGGATCGGCATCGACGCTCGGCGGCATGGCAAGGCTCTGCGTCTTCGACCATTCATAAGCGATGACGAGAACCGCCTGTGCGAGATTGAGCGAACCGAACGCCGGATTGACCGGGACGGTGATGATGGTGCGCGCCAGCGCGACATCGTCGGTTTCGAGCCCTGCACGTTCAGGGCCGAACAGGATTGCGGCATTTTCGTTGCCCGCGTGGATGGCGGCGGCAGCCTCCTGCGGCGTCACGACGGGCTTGGTGACTCCGCGTTTCCTGACCGTCGTCGCATAGACATGGGTGACATCGGCCGTTGCGGCTTCGACGCTGTCAAAAACCCTCGCGCCCGCGATCACCTCATCCGCACCCGCTGCCGCAGGCCCGGCCTGCGGATTCGGCCAGCCGTCGCGCGGCGCGACAAGGCGCAGATCGGTCAGTCCGAAATTGAGCATCGCCCGGGCGGCCTTGCCGATGTTTTCGCCGAGCTGGGGGCGGACAAGGACGATGGCGGGGCCTCGGGCCTTCATCGTGACGGCTCGCGGCCCGGCAATGAGCGCCGAGCGAAAACGGCGTACCCCCTATCCAGCCGAACTCTATGCGCCACCCTCATCCTTCACGCTCCCCGCAAATTCCTCGAAATCGCGTGCCTCGGTGAAATCCTTGTAGACGCTGGCGAATCTTATGTACGCCACGGTGTCGAGGCCTTTCAGCGACTCCATCACGATCGCGCCGATCGTTGCCGCCGGAACTTCGGCGTCGCCAAGCGTCTCGAGCCGGCGCTGGATGCCCGAGACGATCTGATCGACACGCGCGGAATCGATCGGTCGCTTGCGGCATGCGATGCTGACCGAACGCTGGAGCTTCTCACGGTCGAACGGCTCCCGTCTGCCTTCGCTTTTCAGCACGGTGAGATCGCGCAACTGGATCCGCTCGAACGTCGTGAAGCGGGCGCCGCACCCTTCGCACTGCCGCCGCCGCCGGATCACCGCCCCTTCCTCTGTAGGGCGGCTGTCCTTCACCTGGCTGTCCTCATGCGCGCAAAAGGGGCAGCGCACCTATGCCCCCGTCTGCGGGAAGCGCCGCACGATCAAGATCAAAGCTCCGGATAGATCGGGAACCGCTCGCACAGCGCGCGGACGCGCAGGCGGACCGCAGCCTCGACATCGGGATCGCCATGCTCGCCCTTCTGCCGCAACCCTTCGAGCACATCGGCGATCATATCGGCGATATCGCGGAATTCCTTCACGCCAAAGCCGCGCGTCGTGCCGGCGGGGCTGCCGACGCGGATACCGCTGGTCTTGACCGGCGGCAGCGGATCGTTGGGAATGCCGTTTTTGTTGCACGTGATGGCCGCGCGCTCCAGCGCCTCGTCGGCGTCCTTCCCGGTTACCCCGAACGGCGTCAGGTCGACGAGCGCGAGGTGCGTGTCGGTGCCCCCCGATACAAGGTTGCAGCCCCGTTCGTTCAGGCGCGCGGCAAGGGCTTTTGCATTCTCCACGACCGCGCGTGAATAGGATTTGAATTCGGGCCGGAGTGCCTCGCCAAAGGCCACCGCCTTTGCTGCGATGACGTGAACCAGCGGGCCGCCCTGAAGGCCGGGGAACACCGCCGAGTTCAGCTTTTTCGCAATTGCTTCATCGTTCGTCAGGATCAGGCCGCCGCGCGGCCCCCGCAGCGTCTTGTGCGTCGTCGTCGTCACGATATGGGCGTGCGGGAAGGGGGAGGGGTGGACTCCACCGGCGACGAGCCCGGAAATATGCGCCATATCGACGAGGAAGACGGCACCGATTTCGTCGGCGATCGCGCGGAACCGGGCGAAATCGATGATGCGCGGATAGGCGCTGCCCCCGGCGATGATCAGCTTCGGCCGGTGCTCGCGTGCCAGCGCCTCGACCTGGTCGAAATCGATCAGGTGATCGTCGGGTCGCACGCCATATTGGATCGGGTTGAACCATTTGCCCGACATTGAGGCGCGCGCCCCGTGCGTCAGGTGCCCGCCGGCATCGAGGCTCATCCCGAGGATCGTGTCGCCGGGCCTGACCATCGCGAGCATGACCGCGCCATTCGCCTGCGCGCCCGAATGCGGCTGGACGTTGGCAAAGCCGCATCCGAACAACTGCTTCGCGCGCTCGATCGCCAGCGTCTCAACGGCGTCAGAGGGAGCACAGCCCTGATAATAGCGCTTGCCGGGATAGCCTTCGGCATATTTGTTGGTGAATACCGATCCCTGCGCTTCGAGCACCGCTTTCGATACGATATTCTCGCTTGCGATCAGCTCGATCTGGTATCGCTCGCGATCGATTTCGCGCGTGACCCCCGCAAACACCTGCGGGTCGGTCGCAGCAAGTGTCCGCGTAAAAAATCCGTCGGGCTGGACCTCGTGAAGCGTCGTGTTGAAATCGGGGACGGGATGACTGCTCATGCGGGCTCCTCTGCGAACCTGGGGTTCGATAGCTTTTCGACGCGGCCGACGTGACGGTCACCGGCAAAAGGTGTGGCAAGGAACACCGCAACAGCGTCCTTGGCGGCATCGATACCGATCAGCCGCGCGCCGAGCGCGATGACGTTTGCATCGTTATGTTCGCGCGCCAGACGCGCAGACAGACTGTCGGATATCCGCGCGCACCGCGCCGCGGGGTGGCGGTTGACAGCCATCGATATGCCGATGCCCGATCCGCAGACGGCGATGCCGAAGGTCGCCCGGCCATGGGCGATGACAGTTGCGAGCCTGTAGCCATAATCGGGATAGTCGACCGACGCGGTGTCCTGCGGCCCAAGATCGCTGACGGAGTGCCCCTGTGTGCGCAGCCATTCGACAAGCGTTACCTTCAGGTCGAATCCGGCATGGTCCGATGCGATTGCGATCGAAAGGGGATCGGGGCGAATGCTCAAGATGCGATATCCATGACGCGGGGGCGGGGCATGTGTCGAATCGACATGTGCTCTTTAACGATCCTGGCTTCGATTGCCACTGCCCGCGCGTTGACTCTCGCGCCCCGCTTGGCAACAAGTGCAGTCATGCAGACCCTGTTTTTTCCGCTTGTTGCCGCACTGGCGCTGCTTGCCGGCTGTGGCCAGACAGCCACGAATGGCACCGGCACCGGTAAGGAAAGCACGGCCGATGCGGCTGAATCCGACACCGGGCCGGACATCGTCGATGTGCCCGATGAAAGCGCCGATGCCAATGGCGCAGCGGCGGACGTCGATGACGGCAGCGAGGTCGATGACAGCGAAGGTGCCAGTAACAGACTGGACGGTCCGGCGGGTCTAGCCAACACGTCCCGCTAGTCGTGTCGTCACCACGTCATACCATCACTTATACCTGAAAACAGGGAACGGAAGCGCATGACATGTCGGCAATAGTGCTGAAGAAACCGAAAAACACGGCCGTGAAAGCCGCCGTGCATCAGCACAGGCAGCTGACAAGGGCAGGGCTGCTCGAGCGTGCGTTCACCTTCGCATTCAGCGGCCTTGTCTATGCGCAGATCTGGGAAGATCCGGTCGTCGATATCGAAGCGCTCGCGATCACGCCCGACTGCCACATTGTCACGATCGCGAGCGGCGGCTGCAACGTACTCAGCTATCTGACCGCGAACCCGAAAGCGATCACCGCGGTCGACCTCAACACCGCGCATGTCGCCTATAACAGGCTGAAGATCGAAGCGATGCGGCGATTGCCCGATCATGCCAGTTTCTACCGGTTTTTCGGCGCGGCGGACCGGAAGGAGAATGTGCAGGCCTATCGCGATCTGATCCGCCCTCATCTCGACGACGCGACCATAAGATACTGGGAAGGCCGTGATATCATCTGCCGCCGACGGATAGGCGGCTTTGCCAGAAATATCTACCGGCGCGGGCTGCTCGGTAATTTCATCGGGACGGCGCATCTGCTGGCAAGGCTCTACCGGGTCGATCTGCGCGCCGTCCTCGATGCAAAGTCGGTCGCCCAGCAGCAGCATATTTTCGAAACAAGGCTGGCACCGGTGCTTGACCGGAAATTCGTGCGCTGGCTTGTCGATCAGCCCGCATCGCTTTTCGGCCTCGGCATTCCACCCGCGCAGTATAAGGCACTGGCAGGCGATAACCCTGGCGGCATCCGTGCCGTACTGAAAGAGCGGCTCGAAAAACTCGCCTGCGATTTCGACGTCAGGGATAATTATTTCGCGCAACAGGCGTTTGGCCGCGGCTATGAAAAGGCATCCGGCGCGTCGGTGCCGCCTTATCTCGAAGAGCGGAATTACCCGGATATCGTTTCGCGGATCGATCGGGTGGAGATGCTCCATGCCAATTTCATCGAACATCTGGCGAGCCTGCCCGACGCCAGCCGCGACCGTTATATCCTGCTCGACGCGCAGGACTGGATGACCGACGCGCTGCTGACGTCATTGTGGACCGAGATCACGCGAACCGCGAACCCGGGTTCACGCGTTCTGTTCCGTACCGCCGCCGCGCCAAGCCTGCTGCCGGGGCGGGTACCCGACGCGATCCTCGACAAATGGGATTATCGCGCAGAAGAGTCGCGCGATTACACCCGGCGTGACCGGTCTTCGATCTATGGCGGCGTACATCTGTATGTGCTGAAGGATTGAAGATCTGCCCCACGAGGCGGGCTTTCCCGCATTGACCCGACAGACGGAATCGTTCCAATGACCCCCCAGTTATTCGCCTGTTCCAGCAAGGCGGGAGCCATCGTCGCGATGGGCGGGCCCGACGCATGAACAACGCAGCCCAGATGGACGCCATCTACCGGCACCAGCGGCATTTCTATAATCTGACGCGCAAATATTATCTGCTCGGCCGCGATCGGCTGATTGCGGGACTGGACGTGCCCGATGGCGGAACCGTGCTCGAGATCGGCTGCGGGACGGGGCGGAACCTGATCGCGGTGGCGCGCCGCTATCCGGCGGCCCGGCTGTTCGGCCTCGATATTTCGAACGAGATGCTGGCGACGGCGCGGGCGAGCGTCGGCAGGGTCGGCCTCGATCACCGGATCACGCTGGCGCAGGGCGATGCGACCTGTTTCGATTCTCAACAGATGTTTGGCGCCATGCGGTTCGACCGGGTTTTTTTCAGCTACGCGCTGTCGATGATTCCCGATTGGCAGGCGGCACTCCGTCACGGCGCGGCGGCAACGGGGGGCGCTCTCCACCTCGTTGATTTCGGACAGCAGGAACGGCTTCCGCGCTGGTTCAAACATGGGCTCGAGGCATGGCTTGCGCGGTTCGACGTTGCGCCGCGCGCGACCCTGCCAGCCTTTCTCGAAACGCTGGGGCTAACCTGCCGGTTCGAATCGCTCTACCGGGGGTACGCCTGGAGTGCGACGCTTTCGGCATGAGGAGCATATTGTGACAGCAACCGAATCCGCACCCCTGCCGCGTACGGCCATCGCGCTCGGCGTTGCGGGCCTTCTGCCACAGGCAGCGATCGTGCTGATCGCGCTCCACCCGCCGCACCGGATCCTCGCGCTCACGCTGGGCTATTTCTACGCGGCGACGATCCTCAGCTTTCTTGGTGGTATCTGGTGGGGTATCGCTGCGTCGCGGCCCGCGGCACCGCGCTGGCTGTTCGTTGCCGCGGTCGTCCCGTCGCTGCTGGCTTTCGGCACCGCCCTGACGTGGCTGACGGGTGGCGGCGGCTGGCACGGCATATTGACGCAGCTTGGCGGATCGATCCTCGTGTCGATCGCAGTCGACTGGCGGCTCAACCGTCAGGGACTGGAAAGCGACGTCATGTTCCGACTGCGCCTGGGCCTGTCCGCCGGGCTGGGCACGCTCACCTTGCTGCTCGCGACGTTCTAGGCCGCCTTGCGCAGTTCGAGCCGCCCGAAGATCTCGACCAGCGCTTCGGTCAGCTCTTCCATCATGGCGAAGCTGTGCGCAGGGCCGGGGGTGAACCGCAGCCGTTCGGTTCCGCGTGGGACAGTGGGATAATTGATCGGCTGCACATAGACGCCGTATTCGGCAAGCAGGATATCGCTGATCCGCTTGGCCTTGACCGGATCGCCGATCATCAGCGGCACGATGTGGGTCACTGTATCCATTACGGGCAGTCCGGCGTCGGCAAACAGTCTTTTCAGTGTCGCGGCTGCGGCCTGCTGCGCGTCACGTTCTTCGCTCGATGCTTTCAGATGACGGACGCTGGCCAGCACGCCCGCGACGAGAACCGGCGAGAGCGACGTCGTGAAAATGAAACCCGGCGCATAGCTGCGGATGCAGTCGACGATCGCCTGCGAGGCCGCAATATAGCCGCCCATCACGCCGAACGCCTTGCCCAGCGTTCCCTCGATGATCGTAACCCTGTCTGCCACAGCATCGCGTTCGGTAATGCCGCCACCGCGGGGGCCGTACATGCCAACGGCGTGGACTTCGTCGCAATAGGTCAGGGCATTATGGCGATCGGCAAGGTCGCAGATAGCCGCGATGTCGGCAACATCGCCGTCCATCGAATAGACGCTTTCAAACGCGATCAGCCTGGGCATTCCCGGATCTTCCGCCGCCAGCAATTCTTCGAGATGGGCAAGATCATTGTGCCGCCACACGCGCTTTTCACAGCCTGAATTGCGGATCCCGGCAATCATGCTCGCATGGTTGAGCTCGTCCGAAAAAATGACGCACCCGGGGAGCAGTTTTCCGAGCGTGGCGAGCGTCGCCTCGTTCGAGACATAGCCGCTGGTAAAAAGCAGCGCGCCATCCTTCCCGTGCAGATCGGCAAGCTCGGCTTCAAGATCGACGTGATAATGGGTATTGCCGCCGATATTGCGCGTGCCGCCAGAACCTGCACCGACGTCATGCAGCGCTTCCTCCATCGCCGCGATGACCATGGGATGCTGGCCCATTGCGAGATAATCGTTCGAACACCAGACCGTGATCGGTTTCGGCCCGTTATGCCCCGCAAAGCAGCGCGCGTTCGGGTAACTGCCCTTGTTGCGTAATATGTCGATAAAAACGCGGTAACGGCCTTCAGCGTGAAGCCGGTCAATCGCGGCACTGAAAATGCGATCGTAATCCATCGTGACGGGCAAATAATGCGACTCGCGCCGCGACTCCAGTGCGAACGTCTCGCAACTGGCGGGCATTTGTCTCAAGTTCGCGGTGGCAGATCCTGAAGTTTCACGATCTCTGCAAAGCCGCGTGCGGCAAAAGCAGGTCGCAGTGCCCCGATGCCATCACCGCCGCCGGTGAAAACCGCTTTTCCCGCAATCGGGGAAAACGGACGGTCGTGCGTCAGGTGCACGATGCGGCGCGCAATGCCCTCTCCGCTGTCGACGAACCGCACTCCCGGAAGCGATCGCCCAAGCTCGTCCAGCAAAAGCGGGAAGTGCGTGCAAGCGAGAACGATCGTGTCGAGATCGCCGGCCGCGGCCAGAGGCGCCACGGCTGCGGCAATATCGCCGGGGGTGATTCGCTCACCGCGCAGCTTTGCTTCCGCCAGTTCGACGAGTGCTGCGGAGCCGTGGCGGATGATCAGGCAATCGCCTGCATATTCGGCGGCCAGCCGATCGACATAGGGCTGGCGCACCGTTGCCGCGGTGCCGAGGACGCCGATGACGCGCGTTTTCGAAAGCAGCGCCGCGGGCCTGATGGCCGGAACCGTGCCGACCACCGGCACGTCGAGCGCGGCGCGGGCATGCGAAAGCGCTATCGTCGAGGCGGTATTGCAGGCGATCACGATCAGGCGGGGCCGAAACCGTTCGGCGAGCCGCGCGAGGAGGTCAGGAACGCGCGCTGCAATTTCCCCCTCGCTTTTGGTGCCATAGGGAAATCCTGCGCTGTCCGCCGCATAGACGAAAGGCGCGTCGGGCAACAGGCGACGCGCCGCATCGACCACGGACAAGCCGCCAACGCCCGAATCGAAGAACAGGATCGGCGCGGCTGGATCGGGCATCGCCGCCCGCCTAACATCATGGCCTGTCAGCGCAACCATGGCGGACGGAAGGATTGTGTGCAGTCGTTGATCCGTTGTATCCGATTGGGATCACGGGGGCGAGGCAGGCTGGCATGTTGTGGATCGGGCCATCGGCCGCACTGATAATCGGCTATCTGCTCGGATCGATCCCGTTCGGACTGTTGCTGACGCGCATGGCGGGCGCAGGCGATCTTCGCGCCATCGGATCGGGAAACATTGGCGCAACAAACGTGCTGCGAACCGGGCGCAGGGGGCTCGCCGCGCTGACGCTGATGCTCGACGCTGCGAAGGGCGCGGCGGCAGTGCTCGTCGCGCAGGCGATCCGGGCGGATCTGGGCCCACTTGCCGGCCTTGCGGCGTTTTTTGGCCACTGCTTTCCAGTCTGGCTCGGTTTTCGTGGCGGCAAGGGGGTGGCGATCTATCTCGGCATTGCTCTGGCGCTGGCGTGGCCCATCGGACTTGCATTTGCCGCTCTGTGGATCGCCGCGCTTGCGTTGCTCCGCTATTCCTCGGTCGGCGGCATGGCGGCGGCGATTGCGGCACCGGTCGCAGCCGGGGCAATGGGGCAAATCCAGTTGCTGATAACGCTGCTCGCGATGACGCTGATTGTTCTGTGGAAGCATCGTGAAAACATCGGAAGGCTTCTGGCGGGCCAGGAACCGCGTGTCGGCGAGAACGCATCCACGTGAACGATGACCGGTTCGACAAGCTGAGGCTGATCCGTTCGGACAATATCGGACCCGTCACCTATTTCCAGCTGATCGCACGGTTCGGCACCGCGGCCGCCGCATTGAAAGCGATCCCCGATCTGGCCGCGCGCGGCGGCGGCAGGGCACCACGCATCGCCAATCCCCAGATGGTGGAAGACGAGATCAGGGCGGTCGAAAAACTCGGCGCACGCTATCTCTTCGTCGGCGAGGGGCTTTATCCTTCTTTGCTCGCCCAGTTGGAAACGGCACCGCCCGCGCTGATCATCCGCGGCAATCCGTCGTTGCTGGAAAGACCCGCGGTCGCGATTGTCGGTGCACGTAACGCCAGCGCCGCGGCGTGCCGCTATGCCCGCGGGCTGGCGCTGGCGCTGGCGGAGGCAGGCTGCATCGTGGTATCGGGGCTGGCGCGTGGAATCGATACGGCGGCACATCAGGGATCCGTCGGCATCGCGACCGCAGGTGTGATCGCAAGTGGCATCGACATCGCCTTTCCGCCAGAAAACGCCGATCTGCAGGAGCGCGTGGCGACGCAGGGCGTGCTGATCGCCGAACAGCCGCCCGGCCGCGAACCGCTCGCACGGCATTTTCCGTCGCGCAACCGGATCATCGCGGGCATGGCGCTCGGCACCGTCGTGGTCGAGGCTGCGCCGAAATCGGGGTCGCTCATCACGGCACGGCTGGCGAACGAGGCGGGGCGGGAAGTGATGGCCGTTCCCGGCAGTCCGCTCGATCCCCGCGCGCAGGGCTGTAACAGCCTCATCCGCGACGGGGCGACGCTGGTGCAGACCGCCGATGATGTGTTCGAGGCGATTCGGCCGTTGTCCACCGGCGTCAGGCAGGACCGCCAGCGCTGGAGCATCGGCCCGGCCGATACGGATGCTGACGATCCGGCGCGCACTGTGGTCGGCGATCTGCTCGGACATACGCCAGTGGGCGTTGACGAGCTCGTGCGGCAATCGGGCCTGCACCCGGCAGTAGTGGCTACGGTGCTGCTCGAACTCGAACTGGCAGGGCGGCTTTCACGCCATGCGGGCGGGCGGGTCAGCACCGGATAAATGGCGCGGGCGCATTGTTCGGGGATTGACGCGGGCCATGCCACCCCACCACCCTCGCGCGTGTACGTGAAGGAACAGCGCCAACTCCATGCAACTCGTCATCGTCGAATCGCCGGCAAAAGCCAAAACCATCGAAGGCTATCTGGGAAAGGATTACCGCGTTCTGGCCAGCTATGGCCATGTCCGCGACCTTCCGCCGAAAGACGGATCGGTAAACCCCGACGAAGGGTTTGCGATGGAATGGGAAAATTATGCGGACAAGGCAAAGCAGCTCAAGGCGATAACCGATCTGGCGAAAACCGCTGACCGGTTGATCCTGGCGACCGACCCGGACCGCGAGGGCGAGGCGATCAGCTGGCACGTCCGTGAAGTGCTTGCGAAGAAAAAGGCGCTTCCGAGGGAGGTCGAGCGGGTCACGTTCAACGCGATCACGAAAAAGGCGGTGACCGAGGCGATCGCTGCGCCGCGCCAGCTCGATCATGATCTGATCGATGCCTATCGCGCCAGGCGGGCGCTCGACTATCTGGTCGGCTTTACGCTTTCGCCTGTGCTGTGGCGCAAACTGCCGGGGGCGAAGTCGGCTGGGCGGGTTCAATCGGTTTCCCTGCGGCTGATCGTTTCGCGCGAGCGCGAGATCGAGGCGTTCAGGCCCCAGGAATATTGGTCGGTCCATGCCGATATGGAACATGACGGGACGTCGTTTGTCGCCCGTCTGGTGAAGTGGAAGGGCGAAAGGGTCGACAGGCTGACGATCGGAAACGAAGCCGATGCGGCAGCGGCAAAAGCGGCAGTCGAGGGGGGGCGCTTTTCGGTTGTCTCGGTCGAAACAAAACCGCTGACGCGCAATCCGCCGCCGCCGTTCACCACCTCGACCCTGCAGCAGGAGGCGGCGCGCAAGCTCGGCTTTGCCGCAAGCCATACGATGCGGCTGGCGCAGGCGCTCTACGAAGACGGCGCGATCACCTATATGCGCACCGACGGCGTACAGATGGACGCCAGTGCAATCTCGGCCGCGCGCGGTGCGATCGCGAACCGCTATGACGCGAGCTATGTGCCCGACAAGCCGCGCATCTACACGGCCAAGGCCAAGAATGCGCAGGAAGCGCATGAGGCGATCCGCCCAACCGATTTCGCGAAGGACCGCGCCGGATCGGGCGATCACGCGCGGCTTTACGAGCTGATCTTCAAGCGGGCGACGGCGAGCCAGATGGCATCGGCCAGGCTCGAGCGGACGGCGGTGGAGCTGGCGGACGGCACCGGGCAGACCGGGCTTCGCGCCACGGGGCAGGTCGTCCTGTTTCCCGGCTATCTCGCGCTGTACGAAGAGGGGCGCGACGACAATCCGCGCAATGGTGCCGAAGATGGCGCGGGCGACGATGAAGGCCGCTTGCCCCGCATGAAGGACGGCGATGCGCCCGCCAAAAAGGCGGTCCATTCGGAACAGCATTTCACGCAGCCCCCGCCGCGTTATTCCGAAGCCTCTCTTGTCAAGAAAATGGAGGAACTCGGCATTGGGCGGCCCTCTACCTATGCGTCGATCCTGCAGACGCTGAAGGACCGCGATTATGTGACGGTCGACAGGAACCGCTTCACCCCGAACGAGAGCGGTCGGCTCGTCACGGCATTTCTCGAGCGCTATTTCGAACGCTACGTCAGCTATGATTACACGGCAGGGCTGGAGGAAAGCCTAGACGATGTGTCGGGCGGGCGGGCCGGATGGCAATCGGTGCTCGAAGCGTTCTGGCGCGATTTCAAGCCCAAGACCGTCGAGGTAATGGAGGCCAAGCCGTCCGACGTGACGGCGGCGCTCGACGAATTTCTGTCACCCTATCTGTTTCCCGAAACGGACGATGGCAGCGATCCACGCCTCTGCCCGCGCTGCGGCCCCGAAGGCAAGGGCGGGCGGCTCGCGCTGCGCGGTGGCAAGTTCGGCGCGTTCGTCGCCTGTTCGAACTATCCCGAATGCAAGTTCACCCGCCCCTTCGGTCAAGGCGGCGATGCGCCCGCGGGCGACAGCGGCGATGGCGTGCTCGGAACCGATCCGGCAAGCGGATTGCCGGTCGAATCGAAAACGGGACGCTTCGGGCCCTATGTGCAATTGGGCGAAGGCAAGGATGCCAGGCGCGCCTCGATCCCGAAGGATCTGCCCGATGCGGCTGGTGGCGGACTGAGCCTCGACTGGGCGCTCAAGCTGCTGAGCCTGCCGCGCACCGTGGGCACGCATCCCGAAGGCGGCGAGCCCATCACCGCGAGCATCGGGCGCTATGGCCCGTATCTGGCGCACAAGGGCAAATATGCGCGGCTGACATCGACCGCGGACGTATTCGAGACGGGGATGAACGCCGCCGTCGTCAAGCTCGCCGAAGCCGAAGCGTCGGGCGGGCGACCGGCACGGGCGGCACGCGCGCCGCTGATGGACCTGGGCAAACACCCCCGCACCGGGGCTGCGCTGCTGCTGATGGAAGGCCGCTACGGTGCCTATGTCACCGACGGGACGACCAACGCGACTCTGCCCAAAAGCATCACGCCCGAGGCGCTGACGCTCGAGGAGGCGGCACAGCTGATCGACGAGCGGGCGGCGATGGCCCCGCCGAAGAAGAGCAAAAAGCCTGCCGCGAAAAAAAAGGCTCCCGCCAAAAAAGCTTCTGCGAAAATAGCGAAGGCGTAACCCGAACGGCCCCTATCCGCCCCCGCAGGTTCGGCAGGCGGGATCTTTGGGCATCAGGATCGTCCGCATCGAGGGCGCGAGCCCGTCGATCAGGTGGAGCTTGCTGCGTGCGTCTTCGCCAAAGCCTGTGATCGCGCGGATCGCTTCCAGTGCGGCAAAGCTGCCGGCCATGCCCGTCATCGCACCCAGCACGCCGTCTTGGGCGCAGGTGTCGCAATCATCGGCATCGAACGCGTCGCCGACGTAGCAGCGATAGCATGGCCGCCCCGCTTCCCAGCCGCGCCACACGGCGACCTGCGCGTGGAACATGCCGATCGCGGCCGAAACGAGCGGAATGCGCAGCCGCCACGCTGCATCGGCGACGGCAAGGCGGGTGGCGAAACTGTCCGTCCCGTCGACGATCACGTCATGACCGGCGAGCAGCGCATCGGCATTGCCCGCATCGATCCGCTCGGTCACCGGCGTCACCGCGACGAAGGGATTGAGATCGAACAGACGACGCGTGGCGACCAGCGCCTTGGGCGAGCCGGTATCGCCGCTGCCATAGAGCACCTGGCGCTGGAGGTTTGACGCGCTGACATGATCGTCGTCGATCACGGTCACGGCACCGATCCCGGCCGCCGCGAGATATTGGAGGACGGGCACGCCGATGCCGCCCGCGCCGACCACCGCGACCCGCGCCGCCCGCAGCTTCATCTGCCCCGCCCCGCCCACTTCGCGCAGGACGATGTGGCGGGCATAGCGTTCGAGTTCGGCGTCAGTAAGCATCGTCATCGAAGCGATCGCTTCACCCCGTCGATCCGAAGCCGCCCGCGCCGCGCGCGGTTTCATCAAGGGTGCTGACCTCGGTTAGCGTCGCACGCAGGACGGGGGCGGGGACGAGCTGTGCGATCCGGTCCCCCCGTCTGATTTCGAACGGCTCCTGCCCGAGATTGGCGAGGATCACCTTCACTTCGCCGCGATAATCGCTGTCGATCGTGCCGGGGCTGTTGAGGCAGGTGATCCCGTGCTTCAGCGCCAGGCCGGAGCGCGGGCGGACCTGCACTTCATAGCCCTGCGGAATGGCCATGGCGAACCCCGTGGCAACGGCGTGCCGCGCACCGGGGGCCAGCGTGACGTCTTCCGCGGCAACGACATCCATCCCCGCTGCACCGTCAGTCGCATAAGCTGGAAGCGGAAGGCCGACGCCGTGCGGCAGGCGAAGCAGGGGGATGGTGATCGAGGGCATGGCCATGGTGCTAGCAAAGGGATGGGGCGGGGTCACGTGGCGACTGGGATTGGAGAAGGCCGACAGCCTGCTTTCAAAGCACTGAACACCGAAAGCTGACATTGCCTAACGTCATCGACGCATGCACCATGCTTTGCTGCACTAAGCGCGGGGAATAAACGTATGAGCAAAACGGATGACTAGAAATGCTATTTGTTTGATCGTGCCAAGCTCAATTCTAACTTTCCAACACAGTTTCTATCCTCGCAATTTTGGGAAGAGTTGGGCCGCACGATTGCTAGTTTTAGCTTCCTTGAAGAGATGCTAAAAAAGGCAGCTTACGCGCTCACTGGCACAAATTCGTTTGACCCAACGGGTGATCCCGAAGCGTTCAATATTTGGATCAAGACGCTTGAAAAGACGCTGACCCACCCGCTTAGTGGGCTTATCACTCTCCACGCCAAGGCACTTTCGAAAAATCAAAGAACTAAATGCCATGACTATAGCAACCAAATCTCCGGGCTGAAACAGGCAAAAGACATCAGGAACGCTTTGTGCCACGGATCATGGAGCAAACCCGACAATGAGGGGCGAACGGTTCCAAGGTTTGTGAACCGGAAGCTGGAAGTTTTTGAAACGCCTCAGGACTGTGCTGTTCTCCGACAGACACGAACAGCACTGAGGGAAATGATTTGCGACGTCATCGATAGCGTAACTTCAGTAGGCTTAGAGCCCGATCCGAAACTAGGCTCAGGACTCATTGAGGTCCAAGCCAGAAGATGACGGTAGCGGCGATGGCGATGGCTGAGAGGAAGGTGTGGGCGCATCGGTCATAGCGGGTGTGGATGCGCCGCCAGTCCTTGAGTTTGCCGAACATGTTTTCGA
>JANPGY010000002.1:0-6659 GCA_031424175.1 Sphingomonadales bacterium | reverse complement strand
TCGTCGAGCGCTTCTTCAGCAAGCTCAAACACTTCCGCGCCATCGCTACCCGCTACGAAAAACACGCCGAAAACTATCTCGCCCTCATCAAGCTCGCATCCGTAAAAATCTGGATGCGCTTTATGAGTCGGTAACCTAGTGTCCTGTCTCACCGGCTGCGCAATCGCTGCCGCAGTTCGGTCGTTCCGTGAGGATTCTCGGCCCTGGGCGAACTGCGGTGCCTGCGCGGGACACCGGCGAGGAGCGATGGATGGTATGGCGTCCCGGCCGCAATCCGGATGAGGCGTTCGTACAATGGGAACAGTTGATGATGGCGCATGGGTCGGATTTGAATATTTGGTTTACGAATGCGACGCTGTTTTTTGCCGCACTCAAGATCGGCCCGATCTTATTTTTCCTGTTTCAGCGGCGACGGCTGGGGCGGTTGAAGGAGGACAGGCTTGCTGCAACACTCTATATCACCTCGAAGCTGGCTGGCGTCCTGACGGTCGCTTTTGCCCTCGCTGCTGCGTCGAGCGCCGGTCGAAATTTTGAAGCGGTCGGACTTTCAGCGCTCCTCGTGCTTGCTGGCGGCCTGACATTCTGGAGCGTCTTCGGGCGTCTCGCAGGCACGTATCGAAGCATTCTCGATCTTAAAGAAACATGATGTTGTCATGCTATCGGGGGTTTTGTATTCCTCTCGGCATATCCGCAAATCGTGGCAGCGGGATCGCAATCGCCGATCGTTGAGAAGCGACGGCGCGGTCTGGCCTTCTCCACGTTCATTCGTACGATCGTAGGCCGGTAGATGATTGCTGATATTATCCTTTCTCCGACACGAGCATACTCGGATGCGGAACGTATCGCTGGGTGGAGGCGATATCTCCCCTTCGCCCTGCTTATATTTTCCTCAATAGCACTGACTATTTTCTATTTTACGTCAGTGGACGCTGAATGGCTAAAAGAACGCCTACTCGCGCGTATACCGACTGATAAACAAGCTATCGCAGCAACAATGCTATCCACTAAGTTTCTTATTAGTAGTACATTAATCGGTCAAGTATTCAAGCTTACAGTTTGGATTGCAGCCCTATCCACCTATTACCTTTTTATAGACAAATTGCACGCGGGTACGCGAGGTGCTGGGAACTGGTTTTACTTTACATCGCTCTCATATGTACCTCTGTTGCTACTATTACCGCTTGGGGTAATGGCGACGATGATGTCGCCGCAAGGGATCATGCTTGACCAGCTTGATACCACGTCAATCAATTCTCTGGCACCGCGATTATGCCAGGCGGAATGGGCAGGCGCGTGCAACCGCCTCAGCGCTCTGCAGATGTGGCCAGTGATATTGCAGGTAATCGGTCTTAGCCTTTGGCTCCGCGTATCCCTGGGTCGATCCATCGTCATCGCAGTTTTGCCGACGCTTCTCTGCTATGTAGCGGTTGTCGCACTTGCCAGCAGCACTGGATGAACCGGCGTCGCCTTGTTGCGTTTGCGGCGCTTGCACTGATATTGCTGACACCCCTCATCCAAGTCTTGTTTCGCGGCGGAGGAGGCGAAGTCGTACTTTCGTCGACAGCAACCGTCCGGCCCATCCGTAGCTCGACCTTAGCGTCAGGAACATTCCTATACTCTGACCAAGTGAGGCTTTCGCCTGAGGTTTTGGGAACCGTCGACGCGATATACGTCGAGCCAGGCCAGCGTGTCCGCAAGGATCAACCGCTGGTTCAAATTAACGCAGCAACCTATACGAGCGACGTAGCGCAACGCGCGGCTGCGCTCGCGGCGCAACGGGCCTCGGTTCAGGAGCGCGCGGCAACCCTTTCCAACAACCGCCTCAAACTTCGACGACTGCAACAACTGCAACAGCGCGGCTTTGTTACCAAGAGTGCTGTTGACGACGCTGATGAGAGCGTTGCAACGGCTAGCGCCGTGCTCTCGGCAGAGAGCGCCAAGGTACAGCAAAATCAGGCCCTGCTTGGTCTTGCTAATCAGAATCTCCGAAAGACCCGTATCCTCGCGCCCGTATCTGGGATCGTCGTTGCCGTTTCCACACGGGTGGGAGAGACAGTTGTTCCAAGTTCTACTAATCTCGCGGGATCGAGCCTACTCACCATCGCCGGCACAGATGCCATCGTCGCGGAGGTAAATGTCGACGAGGCAGACATCGGAAGCGTCGATGTGGGGCAGGACGTTACGCTTACCGCAACAGCCTTTCCAGGACAGTCGTTTAAGGGGACAGTTTCGAGGGTAGCGCTGATGCCCGGACGCGAAGACTCACGATCCCTCGGGGTCGCCGATCAGGCGTCCTCGCAAGCCAGGACATACTCCGTACGTGTCCTGATGAAAGGCGGTTCACGGCCGCAGATTCGGGCAGGAATGACTTGCCGCGTCGAGATATTCTCTGCGGCCGCAGCACCATCGGTTACGATTCCCATCGAGGCGATTCAAACTGACGAAGTCGGGCTTGGTGCCGCCCCTCGAACTGGTTTTGTGTTCGTGGTCCGAGACGGAGTCGCGCTGCGAAAAAAGGTGGGTCTCGGTGTCGCCGACGACCGTTACCAGTCGATTGTATCTGGCTTGAGGGTCGGAGAAAGGATAGTCGCGGGGCCTGCAAAGGTACTTCATAATCTTTCTGACGGTGACCATGTCCGAGCCAAATGAGCCCTTGGAGGGGTCTTCGCTCGTTATTCTTAAGGAAGTTTCCCGAGACTTCATCGCTGGCGGTGAAATTGTTCACGCTCTGGTGGACGTTAATGTGTCTATCAGACCAGGAGAGTATGTCGCATTTATGGGACCGTCCGGGTCCGGCAAGTCTACTCTTATGAACATCGTCGGATGTCTCGACGTCCCTACCGCTGGTTCCTATGAGCTAATCGGCCGGAACGTTGAAGGATTGACCGATGCCGAACTCGCAACGGTACGAAACCGGCATATTGGCTTTGTGTTTCAGAACTTCAATTTGATCGCCCGTATATCTGCGCGCGACAATGTCTCGCGACCCTTAGTCTACCAGCGGGTTCCTTGGCGAGAACGCAACCTGCTGGCTGATGACGCGCTGGGGCGCGTTGGTCTTACGCACAGGAGCGCGCATCTGCCGAACGAGTTGTCCGGCGGTCAGCGCCAACGCGTTGCGATCGCGCGCGCGCTATGTTCTCGGCCTTCGATCCTAATCGCTGATGAGCCGACCGGTAGCTTGGACTCGACGACGACCGAAGAGATTCTCAATCTTTTCGACGAGCTCAATTCTGGTGGCATGACGATTGTTTTGGTGACCCACGACCCCGACGTGGCTAGCCGATGCAGTAGGCTAATCTCCCTTTTCGATGGCCGAGTAGTCAGTGATGTCCGCAGCAAAAACCGCTGATATTCTCCGCTTTGCCTGGATCGGTGTAGCGACACATCGCCTCAGAAGCATAATGACCGCGTTGGGCATCGTCATTGGCGTCGCATCGGTAATATCGATTTCCGCAGTGGTGGAAGGTCTCTCTCGCTCCATTACCCATGACATCGACAGTCTTGGCACCAATAGCCTCAGTGTGAGGTCCTACACCCCGCTCGACGAGCAACTCAGGGGAGTCGAGAATCACCTAGACGTCAAGGACTTCGAGCGTGTCCTGCGGGCGGTCGGAACGCGCGGCGACGTTTCACCGACATTCTCTCCCTTCGGGCTGTTCGGAACAGTCGTCAAAAGCGGTCGAAACTCAAATGCATCCAATGTTGCCGCGGTGACCGAACGGTATCAGGACGCCAATCGCCTGTATGTGGAACAAGGCCGGTTTCTGGGAGCCGGCGACAACATTTCACGCCGGAAGGTCTGCGTCGTGGGTACGGCCTTACTCGATCACCTAGGCATCAAGGATAAGCCTATAGGCAGGTTTATACAGGTGGCAGACGAGTGGTTCAAGATCGTCGGCGTTATGCAAGAGCGTGGGGACGTCTTTGGTATTAGCCAAGACGATTATGTACTTATCCCTTATTCTGTCGGCGAGTCTTTGATTGGAAGCCAAACCGAGAAGGATATTGTGATCAACATTAATGTCCATCAGGGGATATCTTTAGACGAGGTGGCCGATGATATTCGTGGAGCAATGCATAATGCTCATCGTGAAAAGGTTGGCGGTGAAGATATTTTCAAGGTTCAGACAGCTAAACAACTAAGGGAGACGGTTGACAATATAACATCCGCTGTTTCATTTGCTTTAGTTGGGGTAGTAGCAATCTCTGTTCTTGTTGGTGGTATTGGTATAATGAATATTATGCTTGTTTCGGTAACAGAAAGGACGAAGGAGGTTGGTATCTCGAAAGCGATAGGTGCTCAGCGCTCCGACATTCTTTTACAATTCTTAGCCGAGGCGGTTTTTATATCTGGCATGGGCGGGATGATTGGTTTGGCCGCCGGCGTCCTGATAACCTTGTGCCTTTCGCTTATCATCCCGTTCGTCTCAGTCGCCAATATCCCACTCTGGGCGATCGCGCTATCCTTGCTGTTCTCGTTCGGGGTTGGCGTTATCTTTGGCGTGCTTCCGGCGTTAAAAGCATCCAACCTTGCTCCGGTAGACGCGCTCCGCTTTGAGTAGGATGAAGATCAATGCGAACGACAGTTATCATTTTAGAGGAGGAATTCTGACCACGCATCGCACCGGCTCACGCGCCTTGGTCGCTGCTTTCGTGCACCGCTCGATCGCCTCGCGGTTGGCGGTAACGATCCGATCACCCGCCGCGATGTTGGCGAAGGCGTCAGGCGCCGCAGTCCGCATCATCCGCTGCCCGCCTTCCCACATCGGCAAGTCGAGCGTCCGCGCCGCCATGCGCTCGGGCCATTGCCAGCTCGTCGGTGCGATCTCGCGCGCGACGAGGCCCGGCATGATCGCCCATGCGAGGATGCCAACCGCCACTCCGCCCAGGCCGAACCATAGCTGCCGGTTCTTCTGCTCGTGCCTGGTCCAAGCGGACCCGGCGACGGCGCGAAGCTCGGCCATGACGCGGGCCTTGTCCTCGCCGGCCTTGGAGAGCGCCGCCTGATCCTCGCGCCGGGCGGCGTTGCCCGCTGCGGCGATCCGCTGCGCCATCTGCTCGGGCGTCATCGCCAGCGCCGGACTCCGGGCGATCACGTCGTTGATGACCGCGATCCGGTCAGCCGTGGCGTCCACGCCCTGCTGCATTCGCCCCAACGTCTCGGTATAGTCGGGCATGTCGATCGCGCCGCGCTCGGCCGCTAAGCCCTCCACGGCCCGGCGCAACAACGCCAGCTCGCCGCGCATGGTCTCGAACGCCTCGGCCGCGTCCGTTCCCTGGCTGTCGTCCTCGTCCGCCACCTGTCCCCCTTACCGGCTCATGCCGCGATCACGGTCGCGTCCGATCGCGACCGACTGCGCCAGCTCCTGCCCGATCGACCGGCCCCGCTCCATGCTCAACGCCAGCTCGGGCGCGCGACGCCGCAACACGGATTCGAGCTGCGGGTCGCGGTGCAGCCCGCCCGCCATGCTCTCCATGCGCTTGCCCAGCTTCTCCGCGCCCGCACGATCGCCGGCACGCTCCATGCTGGCCCGCGCTTCCTTCATGCCCTGCCACTGCTCCACGAATCGGCCCGCGCGCTTCTCCGGGTCGATGCGGACCTGACGTTCCGCTTCCATCGCCTTCGCCGCGCCGCCCGTGTTCCCCTCGGCCGCGTCGCGGGCCAGCCGGGGATCGCGCTCGATCGCGCTGGCAAGGTCGCGCACACCATGCGGTCGCACCTGGTCGAGCGCATCGCCAGCCTTCGCCAGCGCCCGCTCCTGGTGCGCCAGCACCGGCAATCCCTTCGCCCGCATCCGCTCCATATCAGCAGCGGCGCGGCCATAGCGTTCGATCGCCTTCGCCTGCGAGGGCGCAAGCGGCCGATCGTCGGCGCTGCGCTCCGGCGACGTCGCTTTTTCCGAAGCCGGTTTCGGGCGGAACCCGTCGAACATGCCCCTGGCCTTGTCGCGAACCTTCTCCGCCACCTGGCGCGCGCGTTCCGGGAACCGGATCTCGCGCCGATCGGCGAACGCGCGCGCCTGGTCCTGCTCGGGCCGCGCATAGTCACCCGCCATGTCCTTGCCCCGATCACGCGACAGGGCGCGAACGAGCTGGCGCTGATCGGCAAAGTCGTCGCGGCCATAATGGAGCTGCACGTCGTCGCGGTGCCGCGACATGCCGACATAGGCGCTGTGGCGGTCCATGCCGGGGGTGGCGAGGACGTGGGCGCGATCGACCGTCACGCCTGCGATTTGTGGAACGTCGCCGCATAGCCGTGATCGACATGAGCATAGTCCTTCGCGTCGAACGCGACGTGCACGCCGCTGTCGAGCCGAACCTTCATGCCTTCGGCCGATACCTGCTCGATCGTGCCAAGCGTGCCGTTCTTCACCCCTAGCGACCGCTCGTTCCGCAGGAACATCAAGCGGTCGCCGCTCGCGAACTGGCGTGCGCCTCGATCGGCGCTGAACGTCACGTCGTCGCCAAGGTCGCCGGTCGCGCGAAGTCGGCCGCGCGCCTCCTCGTTCAGCTCGCGGACCTCGGCGTTGGTATGGGTGAGGATGACGCGGGATTTGCCCGGCTCGGCCTGGCGCGCTCGATCCCAGCCGTCCACCAGTTCGCCCCGCGCCTGCTCGCGCGTGTCGGCCGCGTGGACCATGCCCTTGCTGTCATAG
>JANPGY010000001.1:0-9953 GCA_031424175.1 Sphingomonadales bacterium | reverse complement strand
CGGCGGGGCCATGTCTGCGGCCAACATGAATGTGCAGGCAGGCAACGTCATCGTCAGCGGTGGCATTGGCGGGATCGGCGGCGGTGCATCAGGCGGCGGCGGAAGCTGGCTCTCGCAAATCTTCGGCGGCGGTGGCGGTGGTTTCGTCCCGACAGGGCAGGGCGGCGGCCTCTACGCCAACGGCGGCGTCATGACACCGCACGGCGATCTGCCCCTTCGCAAATATGCAGCGGGCGGCATCGCGAACTCGGCTCAGGTCTCAATCTTCGGCGAAGGCTCGACGCCCGAAGCCTATGTCCCCCTGCAGGATGGGCGCACCATCCCGGTCAAAATCCAAGCGGGCGTCAAGTCCATCGCTTCGGGGGCAGAAGCCCGGAATGGCCCGGCGAATGTCAATTATCACGGCGGCGACCTCATCATTCAGGGCAACGCTGGCAAGGATGAACTGCCCCTCATTCAATCGATGCTGGAAAAGAACAACCGCGAGCTGATCCGCCACATGCAACGGAACGCAGGCACGATGCAGCAGACCTATAACAAGCGGTACGGCTGATGGCTTTCACTGTCGCCAATCCGATCTTCTTCGATCTCGACAAGGCTGTTCCGGGCCGCATGAAGATGCCGCGCCTCGTCACAACCGCAATCGGGGGCGGGGTTTCTCTGTCCGGCATGACTTCCTCGGCCGATATCTCGGGCGGCGGCATCATCACCGTCGAATATTCGGATATCCAGCTGGTCGACGCCAGCAAGGCCAATCTCCGGTATTGGAGCTGGCTCGCTGCAATCACTGCAGGTGGCAAACGGCCCATTGCCGTGCCGTTCATGACCGACCTTTTCCAGCCCGGCACCTTCGCCTCCGGCTCGACGCCTTTCTCTGACGGCTCGTATTTCTCCGATGGGTCCGGGTTCGCCGTTCCCGGCATCAGTGGCAAGGTTCTCGCAGCGGCCGCGAGCGGCTCGGCCACTCTGCAAGTCTCCATCGAGGGCGGCGAACTCTTCGGCGGCGAGTGGTTCTCGATCAAGCATCCCACGAAGGGATATCGCGCCTATTGCGTCGAAACGGTTTCCGCACCGTTCGGCGTCTCCGGGGAATCGAAGTCCTATACGATCACCTTCCGACCCACCTTGCGTGAAGCGGTGACCATCGGAACCGATATCACTTATTCGCGGCCAATGTGCCTGATGCGCGTCGACCCCTCGACGCCGATAGAGACAGACCTTGAGGCCTATTGGCGCGGGTCGTCCTCGGTCAAGTTTGTGGAATATTTCTGATGGCGATCTACTCGGACGCCGAAATTCAGGCCATGCGCGGCCATTTCAACCTTGGGTTTTTCCTGCGCGTCGACACCGATCCGGCCCTGCATCTCTGGTGGGGCGTCTCCGATATCGAACAGCAGATCAAGGACGTGGTGGCGGCCGACGAGACCTATATCGGCGCGGGCATGATGACCGATGTTCCCGACTCGATTGAGGTCCTGCTCAACGGGTCCGCCGATCAGATCGAATTCAGCATGAACGGCGTAAACGCCGCACTGCTTCCGCAATTCGCGATAGACGCACCGCCTGTGCTGGGGGCCGAGACTGTCTTCGGGTTTTGCCCGATGGATGATCTCTGGCAACCGACGACGAAAATCCTGCCGTCGTGGCGCGGGTTCGCCGAGGCATGGACCTATAAAATCGACATGCCGGAATCGGCGGGGGCCGATGCGCGCGGCGCAATCACTTTGCTGGCATCGAGTGGGTCTGTTGCGCGCTCGGCAACAAGCCTCGCGACGTGGACGGATCGCGCGCAACAGCGGCTCTCTCCGGGGGATCGCGGATGCGAGCGGACGCCTATGTATTACCAAGGCCGGAGGGTCACATGGCCGAGGTTCTGATGTGGCTCGGCTTCCTCGCGCTGGGACTCGTGCTCGGGCTCGCCTTCCGCGTCTGGCAGGTCTTTCAAATCGAACGGAGGCTGAATGCCGACGCCATTGACGCGCGTGAGCGCTCCCGCTTTCTCGCCGCATGGTCGAAACAGCAGTCCGGCCCTGTCCGGCGCGCGCCCGGCGCGCGACCCGTCAATCCCGACGCTCGAAGACTATATCGCCGGGTGTATGCGGAAAGCATGGCGCTGGGGGCAAATGGATTGCTGTCAGTTCGCGGGGGGCTGGGTGCTCTTGCGAACTGGGCGAAATCCTCTCGCGCATTTCAACTATTCCAGCGCCTCACGCGCCCGGAAAATCCTCGCTGAATATGGCGATATATCCGCTGCCGTTGAGCATGGAATGCGCTCGGTCGGCATGTCGCGCACCGAACAACCTGAATACGGCGATGTCGGGCTCATCAAGACGGATGGGGCCGGGGAAAACGCTGTTGCTGGGGCGGCGGTTTGCATCTTCGATTCACGGTGGTGGGTCGCGAAAGAACTGGACGGGATTTCCTATCATGACGCAAAGCCGCTGATCGCATGGCACGTAGCCTAACGGCCATTCTTGCGCTCTTGCTCCTGACGGGGCCTGCGCATGCCGATCCTATCGTTACGCCCATGATAGTCGCCGTCCTCGGCGCGGAAATTGCCGGGACTGTGATCGTCGGCACATTGACAATCGGCGCTGTTCTCTCGGCGGTTATCACCACTGCGGTTGGCATCGGCCTGTCGCTTCTGTTCGCACCCAAGCCGAAAACACCGACGCCGGAATCCGGCATCATCGTGGTGCGCCAGTCGATCCCCTATCGCGCTACCGGCTATGGTCGCATGCCATATGCCGGTGCAGTAATGTTCGAGGAAGAACTCAACGGCTGGCTGATGGTGGTCAATGCCATTGCCGGGCACAAAATTCACGCTTTCACTGGCCTCTATCTGAACGACGACAGCGTGACCTGCCCCACGACAGGCGGGCGGCTCTCGGGCAATGTCGCGGCGGGCGCTGATGGCCGCTATACGGGCGGTGCGGTGAAGATCGACACGCGCTTGGGGCTCCCGGTCGAGACCCATTATTCGCAGATCACCGCCTTTGTGCCGACACTCTGGACGGCAAATCATCGTCTCGACGGGCAAGCCTCGCTCTCGATGATGTGCTATCCTATCGAGGCTAAATATTTCTCGAATTACTATCCGAACGCGGCCCCCGCTCCCCGCCCGATTATCGAGTGGCGCAAGGTCTATGACTGGCGCGATCCTTCGCAGGACATCAACGATCCAGAAACATGGGATTGGTCGCAAAACTCGACGCTCTGCATCGTGGACTGGCTTTGCCATAACCCTTTCGGATTTGGGGAACCCTTCGCTCGCGCAATCGAGCCTTTCATTGATGAATGGACGCTCGCCGCCGATCTCTGCGACGATCTTGAGCCGGTGAAGGCGGGCGGTTCAGAGCCGCGCTATCGGACGGATGGTTTCACCACAACGGAGACCCCGAATTCTTCGACCTTGCTGACGCTTCTGCAATGCTGCGACGGGCACCTCGTCAGCGTTGGAGGCCGCTATCGCCTCAAGGTGGGACATTTCATCGAGCCGGAAGTCGTCATTACCGACGACGATATTGTTTCGGTCCAGTTTCAGGTCGGGCAGACCACGGAAAACCGGGTGAACGAGGGTTTCGCCCGCTATACCTATCCCGACGCCGCCTATATCTCGGTCGATTCCGATCCTGTAATTGATGAGGCAGACCAGAATATCAGGCCGGGCGGGCCGCGCCGCTCGCAACTGGACCTGAATTGGGTTCATGCACCCGGCCAAGCCTCCCGCCTTCTGCGCCGGGAAATGAAGCGCCAGCAAGTCGAGCTGCGCGGAAAACTCATTCTGCATTGGTCGGGCAAAAACGCCGCTTATGAACGGTGGGTGCGGGTGCAATCGAACTCGCTGCCGAACCTGAACAACGTCGTGATCGAGATCGTCAAATCGGTCGTCTCCGCTGCGAAAGTCCGGGTGGAGATCGATTTCATCGGCTCTGGCGCTGACATCGATGATTACGACGCGGCCACGATGGAAACGACGCTCCCGACGATTGCGACCAAGCCGCTTTCATCCGGCCCGCCGCAGCCCTCGGGCGTTTCGATTATCGGCGTGCTGAATACGGATGCGAACAACGTCTCTACCGTGGTTCTGATTGCGTCATTCGACACACCCTTGGGGGCTGACGGCAATCCCCGCGTCGATCTCACCTATAAGCTCCGCTACCGGCTTGCGGATGATGGCACCGGCAACCCCGGCCCCTATGTCGAGCAGACATTTACCGACGCTGTGCCTTCGGGCGGGCGGATCACGCTGCAATCGAACATCGTTCAACCCGGCGTGACGCTTCTGGTCGAAGTCGCAACGGTCGGTCTTCTCGGCACGCCGTCACCCTATTCAACCCCGGTCACGATCTCGACCGATACGAACAACCTGGCTCCCTCGGCCCCGTCTCTGTTCACCGCGCTGGGCAATGTTGGCTACACCGACCTGAGCGCGAAGGCCCCGAACTCGACCAACTTTTACGGCCTGCAATTCTATCGCGGGCTTCCGGCCACGTCGTTCGGCGCTTCGTCTCCCGTGGGGGCCGTCCAGACAGGCGCACGCAACGCGACCATTACCTACACCGACACGGTTTCCGCAGGGGCCTATCTCTATTGGGTCGTCGCGAAAACCTCTGCTGGCGTCGGCTCCCCGCCGACTGGCCCGATCTCCGTCACCGTCACCTAAAAATCAGAGGCATCAATGGGCACGACCAAAACTCTCGGCGACATCGCCGCTAGGGATTACGTCACCGATTCCGTTCCTTCATCGGGTGTGAACCAGCCGAACAAGGCGGATATGCGCGCGGCTTTTGCCGATGCGGATACACGGCTTGGTGCCATCGAGATCGATATTCCGGCCCGTGACGCTGCGAATGTGAAGTTGACCGGCAACCAGACCATCGCCGGGCTGAAAACCTTTGCATCCGCACTCGCGATTGCAGTTGCGACCGAGGACTATCATGCGGTCACGAAGGCCCAACTCGACGCAAAGGCCGATGGCTACAAGATGGCGGCAGGCGGTGCGGTGCGCGTCGCTATCGCAGCGGCTCTCGCAGCGAACACCTATGCCAATGGAACGGCGGGGGTGGGCGCTACGCTCACGGCCACGGCGAACGGCGCGCTGCCCTCGATTGATGGCGTCTCGCTCTCAGTCGGCAATCGCCTTTGGGTCTGGGATTACACGGGTGCAAACGGGGCCGATCTCAAATACGGCATTTACACCGTCACGTCGCTGGGCTCGGCTGGCGCGCCTTGGGTGCTGACGCGCGCGACCGATGCGGACACTGCGGCGGAACTCGACAAGATCGGCTGCTATGTGCTCTCTGGCACGGCAAACTCCGGTCGCACGATTGTTCTGCCGCTTGCGGTCGGCGCAATCACGGTCGGCACGACAGCGCTCAACCCCGGCATTTTTGGCTCGGCCACATCAGTCGCGGCGGAAGCGGCGGCGCGAGCTGCCGCTGACGTGACGCTGCAAACCAATATCGACAATGTTCTCGGCCAAGTCGTCAACGTGGGTACGATCCCTGCCGTCACATCCGGCACGTCGTGGGCCGTATCGCAGGCGGCAGTTTCGCTCAATGCCGTTTCGGCCTCGTCCGGTGTAATCAAGGAAATCCACGTCGGCTCGCAATATGGCCTGACTGGATATGCCGTCGTGTCCGATAAGACTGGCGCATCTTCGCCCTACACGTTCACCCATGCCCTCAAGAAATACCGCTTCAAGACCGCGCCCGGCGTCGGCGTGGCGACGGGCCTTGCGATCCCCTATACCGCTGGCCAATTCCTGACGCTCTATCTCGACAATCAGGGCATCTATTATCAGGGAACCGGCCCCGGCGGATTCTACAATACCAACAACATACCGCTTGCTGCTACCACCTCGATGAACTTCGCGGGCTCGGTCAATCCGAACATCGGCTTTGTCGTCGCGGTGGCCGGGGGCAAGGATATTGCGGTTGGGGCAGTAAATGCGACCGATCATGAGGCACGCATTACCGATGTCGAGCGCCTGATCGCTGCCGATACCTATGACGCACTTCTCACCAATGAGTGCTTCCGCATTGATGTGATAGGCGACAGCAATATCGAACGTGCGTTCGCCGTGACGAGCCTGATTCCATCCACAGTATCGAGCGGATGGGTCACTTGGCTCGAAAACTTCTTTCCCTTCATCAATATGCAAGTGTGGGTGGATGCGGGCGATACGCTGTCCCGCAATTTCACCGGCATGAATTTCGGCAAGTCCGGCGAGACCGCGCAGGCAGTTATCGCGTCCGGGCGTCACGCCAATCTGCTCGATCACCGCGTGAATATTGCCATCGCGTCGCTCGGCACAAATGACGTGTGGAATGGGCGGGCGCAGGCGAGTTTGCAGGCTGATTTGCTGGCGATGTACACGAAACTACTCTCGGCCCCGGCGCTTATCGTCTGCACCATTCCGCCTGTCGGCGCGGCGTATGCGAATTACACTGCCGGTCGCCAGACCGCGCGCCAGACCACCAATACGTGGATCCGGTCTTACGCGGCTTCGACCCCGCGCGTCTGGCTTCTGGATATTGATGCCTTGCTGGATGACGGCGCGGGCTTCATGAGCACGACCTATTCGGACGATCTGATTCATACAAATCAGAAAGGCGCTCAGCGCGTCGGCGCTTCGGCCAATGCGATAGTTGCGAAAATCGCCCCGAATTACCGCTTCCTGCCACGCACCAAGAACCTTGTCGCCAATCCATCGCTTCTTTCAAATCTCGGTTCTGGCGTCGTGGGATCGTCGGTCTCCGGAACTGTCGCCGATGGAATGAATGTGCGCTGGGTAACTACAGGCGGCTCGTCTGCTGTGGCGTCTCTTGTCGCTCTCCCTGATGGCCGCAATTCACAGCGCCTCGTCATCACGCCGAGCGGCGCAGCGGCTTATGACCGGCTCATTTTCACGCCAAACGGGGATCGCGTCAGCATCCCTGTCGAGTTCGCGAACAAGTGGGTCCGAGCGCACGTCAAAGTCACAGTCAATTCGTGGAACGGCTGGCGCGGCGTCGGGCTCTACACGAACAACGCTGGCCTCGGGAACCAGTTCGCTTTCTCGACGGATACGATGGATGGCGGGCTGACTTTCTGGATCAGGACGCCGCCGTTTCTCTATGGGGCGACGCCGACAAACCCGACGATCTATTTCGCCGACATCGGCGTCAAGCCCGTGGGGGCGACTGGCACGGGCCAGATCGATATTTCCGATATCTGGTACGGCGAAGTGCCGGACCCGCGCGTCGGCCTGAACTTCTGATCCCGCTTTCTGTCCGGTGCGTCTCCCATCGTGACGGAAACGCCGCCGCTCGGCTTGCCTCTGTCGGGCGGCGGCACCCAACAGGCCATCGCGCCGCAACCCATGAAATCTGAAATGTTCAAACGCCAGTTCTGGCGCGCACTCGGCTGCGCCTTCGTCCTCGCTATCATGTGGATCGCATTCCTCTCCCCGCGCGCTGCGGTAGCACAGGAAGCCGCTCACACGTTCTTTGCGGCGGATGGCGCACAGATCGCCCCCAAGGCCGCCACGGGCGCGCGCAAGGGCAGGGCGGCGCGCTCGGATCATATCGGTGGCGTCATCGGAATGATCGCCTCGCCTTCCATCGTGCGAGAGGCATCCCGCTATGTCGGCTCCACCGGCCCGGCGCTCGGCTTGCCGTCGCGTCTCTGGTGCGCTGATTTCGCCAACATGATCCTCCGCAAGACCGGGCACCGCACCGTGGCGAGCCGTCGCGCGATTGATATGCGCCACGCGGGCCAGCGGATCGCGCGGCCTGTACCTGGCGCTTTGATGATTACCGGACGCCGGGGCGGGGGACATGTCTCGATTGTCGCCAGCGTCGAAGGCCGCACCGTCACGACGATCAACGGCAATGGCCGGTTTCGCCGCGTCTCAGTCTCCGCACGCCCGGCGCACGGGGTGTTCGTTCTTCCATCTCCATCTTGAGGGCTAAGCCATGAACCGCGATTACTTTTTCGCCCGTGTGCGCGAGAGCGTGTTCGGCGGCAAGCTTGGTCAATCTCAAGTCGATGGGATGAACAAAATCATTGACTATGCGGAGACGAAACACGCGGGCATGGACCCTCGGTTTCTGGCCTATATCCTCGCCACGGCGGCTTGGGAGACAGCTCGGAAAATGCAGCCGATTACCGAGATGGGCTCGGCAAAATATCTCATGTCGAAGCCCTATTGGCCTTGGATCGGGCGCGGCCTTGTGCAGATTACATGGGAACGCAATTACAAGAAATACGGCATCAGCGACCCTGACAAGGCGCTCACATGGCCGGTCGCCCTGCATGTCTGCTTTGACGGAATGCTCAAGGGCATGTTCACCGGCAAGAAGCTCTCAGATTACATCGCGGGTTCCCATTGCGATTTCATCGGCGCGCGTCGGATCATCAACGGAACCGATAAGGCTCGGCTCATTGCAGGCTATGCGAACAGCTTCCTAGAGGCGCTGACGCAAGCGAAGGAACCGGCTGACCCAACGCTACAGCCCGCTCCGAAGGACGCCACGACCGGCAAGCCCATGTCTCAATCTGCCATTGTGCAGGCAGGCGGGGCTCTCGGGACCATCGGCGCTATCGCCCCCGCTGTAGAGGCCGCGAAGTCAGTTCAAGAGGCTGTGGACACGTCTAAAAGCCTTTGGGACACGGCTCTATCTGCCGGGCCGTGGGTGCTGCTCGTCATTGCCTGCGGTGTGCTGGCTTACGTGATCTATCTCCAACGCAAAAAGCACTCAGTGGAGGACGGAATCTAATGGGGATCATTCTCGGGTTCATCTTCTCCCCTCTCGGTCGCTATGTCGCGGTCGGGCTCGCAATCATGGCCGTGATCGGCGGCATCTACTGGAAAGGTCGAAACGATGGAAAAGGCCATGCAATCGAAGGCATCAACCGGCAGACTGAGCGCGCGATTGAAGACGCTCACATTGCCGCTCGCACTGTTGACGAGTGCTATCGTCTTGACGGGATGCGCTGGAACATCGCCCGCGCCAAGTGCGAGAGGGATACGGGGAATACTCGGTGACGATCTCTTGAGCGCGAAGGGATCGACGCGGGACGATCAACGCAAGATCGACAAAACGCTTGAGGCCGGGATTTCGGCTGGCATCTGGCAGAGGCCGTGAAAATGCCTGAGCGCAAAAGGGCGCAAGCAATCTCGCACCTTCCCTCATGGGTCCGGGTGCAGATGAATGACCGGGCTCTGGAATGGTTCTCCGCGTGCGTCATGCTGGCATGGGGGGCTGTTCTGGCCTTCCCCGGCGATACTCTGTCAGGCGCATCGTTTGTGGCCTTCCGCCGCTTGCATATGACAGAGGAACTTTGGTCGTGGCTGTTCGGCGCAATCGGCGCCGCCCGCATCGCGGCGCTCTACGTCAATGGCCGTTGGCCGCGCACCCCCTACGTTCGCATGGTCGGCGCTTGCTTCGGCGCAATGTCATGGGCGCAGGTAGCCTGGCTCATAACTGAGGGGACGTTCTTCCAAACCGGAGTGGTATCCACGGGAATGGCCGTCTATGCGCTCCTGTCCGCCGCTGATCTCTTCTCAATCTACAGGGCGGCCTTCGATGCTCGGTATTACGGTTCCTGACGCCATAGCGTTTAGCATGATGCTGCTGACCGCCCTTGCCGCATGGCGAGGCAATCAGGCGGGCAAAGTCGCTAAGAAAGAAGATCCGCCGCAGGAACCCGCCTTGGCGATGATCGGCGGCGCTCTTGTTGATACGGCGACAATGGTCCGCTTGGCCGATGCGACGGCTCAACTCGCAAAGGCAACTGACCGCAATGCGGCTGCGGTAGAGGCAGCAAACCATCATCGCGAGCATAGCTATGCGAACAAGATGGATGCTCTCATGGAAAGGTTGGACGAAGCCGAAAAGCGCGGATCGCGGCGGTGAGTGTTCGGCGGGCCGGACTCGAAACCGGCTAGAACAGGTGGATTGTGG